>NZ_JBHXHV010000001.1:827360-1267966 GCF_042726155.1 Leucobacter sp. NPDC058333 | reverse complement strand
TACCCCGGGGTGGTTTGTGGGTGGGTTTTTTTTTTGTTTTGGTCTGGGGGTGGGGGGGGGCCCCCCCCCCCCCCCCCCCGCCACTCCCCTTCGACGGCCCGCCAGCTTGATTGCGCAAGCCGGCCGGCCGCCCGCCGCTCCCCCCTACGCGGCTGCTCGAGGTGCTCCCATTCCCGGATCGATCTGCGTCGGACCCGCCGACGACGGCCGCGGGTCGAAATCGAAGATCTCAGTCGGCAGATACACGGTGGAACACGAGTTCGGAATGTCGACGACGCCAGACAGTCGGCCCTCGATCGGTGCGGCTCCGAGCAGCAGATACGCCTGCTCCGGGCTGTACCCGAACTTCGTCAGATAGTCGATCGCGTGCAGGCACGCCCGCTGGTACGACAGGTGCGAGTCGAGGTATCGCTGCTCGCCGTCGAGGGTCACCGAGGTGCCCGAGAACGCGAGCCAGTGGCTGTAGTTCGGCTCCACGTTGCCCGGCATGAAGATGGCGTTCTCGTGCACGCCGTAGGTCTCCATGCCGCCCTTGATGAGGTCGACGCGGAGGTCGATGAAGCCGCCCATCTCAATCGCCCCGCAGAACGTGATCTCACCGTCGCCCTGCGAGAAGTGGAGGTCACCGACCGACAGGTTCGCACCGTCTACGAACACGGGGTAGAAGACCCGAGAACCCTTCGTGAAGTTCTTGATGTCCTGGTTGCCGCCGTTCTCGCGCGGCGGTGCAGTGCGGGCAGCCTCGGAACCGACGCGCGCCCACTCGCCCCGGTCGAGGCTGCCGAGCACGGCGTGCTCTGCCTCTGGCGGGAGGGCGAGCGGCGGCACGCGATCCGGATCCGTCGCAATCAGCGCCGCCTCGCGCGCATTCCACTTCGCCAGCAGTCCCGCTGACGGTGCCGTGCCCATGAGGCCCGGGTGAATGATGCCGGTGAACGAGACACCCGGGATGTGGCGAGAGGTCGCCGTCTGACCCGAAAAGTCCCAGATCGCCTTGTATGCGTCGGGAAACTGGTCGGTCAGGAAGCTGCCGCCGTTGCGCTTCGCAAAGATGCCGGTGTAGCCCCAGCCCTGGCCGGCGAGCGGCCCCGAATCCTCCTGTGGAATGGGCCCGACGTCGAGAATGTCGACGATGAGCAGATCACCCGGCTGCGCGCCCTCGACGCGAAACGGGCCGCTCAGGGTGTGCACGGTGAGCAGCGGCGCATCGAGAATGTCTTGCGCGGAGTCGTCATTGACGATCGCGCCGTCGAACCACTCACGGCAATCGACGCGGAAGGCGTCACCCGGTTTGACCGTTGCAACGGGCGGAATCTCGGGGTGCCATCGGTTATGGCCGACTTTCTCTTGCTCGGTGAACTTTTTGTTTGAATCCAATTGGAATACGTGTTCGGGCATCTGCTCGTCCTCAGCTTCCTCGTGCGTTCAATTGCGGGGTGTTGTATCGGCCGGCAGCCGACGTGGTTCCCAGGCGTGATCGCGGGCGCAAACGCGACCGCGACACCCACTACGGCCTGGGGAGCTTTGCGTGCAGCGGATTGCTGCTCACCGGCTGGCGGGCGGCCGAGCCGCGCGCGGGGAGTCGGTCGACGGTGTGCGGTTCGTGCGCGCTGCGCGACGTGTGTTCGAGGAGCTGATATGCGCTCCCACCCGCCGCTGACAGATGCGGGGCCGTGACCAGGCGGATCGCCGTCGCGTTGCACCGCCGACAGTGCGTCTTTCGAGGCACTTCACTCATTGCGTACATCGCATCGAACTCGCACCCCTCGGTGCAACGGAAGCTGTAGCTGGGCATCAGTGTCGGTTCCTCTCGGTGAATCGTGTGGTTGCGAGTCGATGTGCGGGCGAAGATCCGTTCATAGGGTCGCGGTCGCGGATGCGACCGCCGCGGGCACACGATCCGGCGCGGCGCGATGACTCCGCCCGAGCACCCAGGCCACGACGAAGCACGCAACGTAAACGACCGCCGCGATGATCGCGGGAACAGCACCCGTCACGTAGGTGCCAGTGAGCAGCAGGAACGCGGGAATCGCGCCCGTGGTGATGCCGAGCAGCAGCGCGAACCACCCGGTAACGCGGCCGAGACCGTCGTTGCCGCGGGCGAGCACGAGAAAAAACAGGAACCACAGCACCGCCCACGACCACCAGATGACACCGAAGACCGGGTCATTCGAGTGGGTGAACTGCAGAATGCCGTAGACGACGGCGCAGGCGGCAACGAAGATCGAGAACCACCCAAGTCCCTCCCCGGTTGCCCCGGTGAGGGTGTTCCAAGCTACGTACAGGTAGGTAAAGCCGAAGAGATACAGCCCGGACGCACCAAGGATCACCGCCGGATCGCCGTTCGACTGCGCGATGATCAGCGTGGGAAAGAGCACCTGCATGCCGCCCACGAAGAGGTTCATCGCCGCCGCGGCCTTCGCCGGAACAATGTCTAACAGCATCAACCCGTTAATGAACAACACGGCCCCGACGTAGAGCAATCCGACACTGCTCATTCCGATCTCCCCTCGCTGCACTGCGTGAAGAGCGGCCGGGAACGCACCCCGACCAGGCTCTGCGGCAGTTCGTCATCGAAGCAAGCCGCTCTGTTCCCGAAGCTAGTTGGAGTTCGATGGCAAGTCAACAGTGGCCCCAGTCCAAATATCTGGGTTCAAGTTGCTACAAACCGCATATCCGGACGAACGGAAGTTATTTCCACGCAGATTCGGAACTATGCTGCTGCGTATGACGCATTTCAGGATCAGCGAGGCGGCCGCGCTTATCGGGGTCAGCGATGACACGGTGCGGCGCTGGGTGAGCGATGGCGCGCTTGACGCAGGCGCCGATGACGCCGGGCGGCAAACCGTAACGGGGGCGTCCCTCGCCCGACGCGCGCTCGAACTCGCACCAGCCCCAGACGCCACCGATCCGGTCAGGCGCAGCGCACGGAACCGCTTCACTGGCATCGTGACCGCTGTGCAACGCGAGGGCCTCGTCGCGCAGGTCGAGCTGCAGTGCGGCCCGAATCGCGTCGTGTCGCTGATGACAGCCGAGGCGCTCGACGACCTCGCCATCGAGGTTGGATCGCGCGCAACCGGCATCGTGAAGGCGACAACCGTCATCATCGAGGCCGAGCGCCGCTAGGCGTTTGCGGATCTGAGGGAGCTCAATGAAGTTCGCGTCTGCGCGACGCCTCACCGTCGCCACTCTCGCCCTGACACTCGTCACGCTCACGGGCTGCGCCTCGGCGACGCCCAATGATGGGGGTTCCGCCGCGTCGTCAACGTCTGACGACACTCGGGTCTCTGGCCGCCTCTCCGTTGCGGCCGCGGCATCGTTGCAACCGGCATTCGAAGACCTCACTGCCGACTTCACGAAAGCGCACCCAGACGTCACCTTCGACAACCTGACCTTCGACGGCTCGGCGGTGCTCGCCACCCAGATCATCGGCGGCGCCCCGGTTGACGTGTTTGCCTCAGCTGACGAACGCAACATGTCGCTCGTCAGCGACGCCCACATGCTCGCATCACCGGCCGTACCGTTCGCCACAAGCAGCCTGGAGATCGCGGTCGCGCCGGGGAATTCTCTCGGTATCAAAACGCTCGCCGACCTCGCGCGAGCCGGATCGACCGGGAAATTTCCCACAGTGGTGGTCTGCGCCGCCGAGGTGCCGTGCGGCAGCGCCTCGCGCAAGCTGCTCGACCGCGACGGCGTCGAGCTACACGCGGCGAGCGAGGAACAAAGCGTCACCGCCGTGCTCACGAAGGTCGCATCGGGTGAGGCCGACGCCGGTCTGGTGTATCGCTCGGACGTGCTCAGATCTGACGGCGCGGTGGTGGGGATCGAAATTCCGAACGCGATCGATGCGGCTGGAACCTATTTGATCGCACCCATCGAGGGGTCTGGAAGTGAACCCACCGCGCAGGCGTTCGCCGAGTATCTGCTCAGCGATGCGGCACAGGCTCACTTGGCGGAACTCGGATTCGGACCGGTGACCGTCGGGTGAGTGCGAATCGCGGCATCCCTGGCATCGTAATCGCGCCCGCACTGATCGGCGGCGGGCTGCTCCTGTTGCCGCTCATCGCGCTGATTGGCCGAATGAACTGGGCTGCGCTGCCAGCCACGCTCGCCGCGCCAGAGACCGGTAGCGCGCTCGCCCTCTCTCTCGTCACCGCAACGGCAGCAACGCTCTGCTGCCTTTTGCTCGGGGTGCCGCTCGCCGTCGTGCTCTCGCGAACGACCGGATGGGTGTCCGTGCTGCTGCGGGCCGGAGTCACACTGCCGCTCGTGCTCCCGCCACTCGTGGGCGGTCTCGCACTGCTGTCGCTGCTGGGTCGGGGCGGCGTGTTCGGCAATGCCCTCGCCGACGCGGGGATTCGCATCCCGTTCACCACACTGGCGGTGGTGATCGCACAGACGTTCGTTGCGCTCCCGTTCCTCGTGATCGCGGTCGAGGCATCACTTCGCGGGCTGACCCCGGCCTACGGCGATGCCGCCGCTACGCTCGGGGCGTCACGGCAGACCGTGCTGTTCCGAGTCACACTGCCCCTCATTCGACCGAGCCTCATTGCGGGGACCATGCTCTGCTTTACGCGCGCGCTCGGCGAGTTCGGTGCGACCGCACTCTTCGCCGGCAACGCGGCGGGCACGACGCGCACAGTGCCGCTCGCGATCTATACGGCGTTCAACGGAGCCGGCGTCACACAGGACACCGCGTTGACGCTGTCGCTGATCCTCATTGCCATCGCCATTGCCGCGCTCGCCGTGGTGCAGGGGCGCGCAGCCAGCAGAACTCTGTAACCGAGTCGCGGTCCGAACGCGGCTGCTAGTGTGGCAGCGCAGGAGGTGTCGCAATGGTGGAGGTCAAGCCCGCAATAGGGCGCTCCGGGCGGGCGCACCAACTCCCCTCGGCCGGGCTGCGTGATGCCCGCGGCCGCGCTCTGCGCGATCTGCGTATTTCGGTCACCGATCGCTGCAATTTCCGCTGCGTTTACTGCATGCCGAAGGAGCTCTTCGGCAGCGATTATCAGTTCATGGACCGCGACGAACTGCTGAGCTTCGACGAGATTGTGCGATTGGCCAGCGCAGCCGTCGCACTCGGCGTCGACAAGCTCCGACTCACAGGCGGCGAGCCCCTGCTGCGTCGCGGCATCGAAGAACTCATCTCACGTCTCGCCGAGTTGCGCACCCCCGACGGCCGGAAACCGGATCTGGCGCTCACGACCAACGGCTCTGCGCTGCGGGTGAAGGCTGCAGCACTGCGTGAAGCGGGGCTCGACCGGGTCACCGTGTCGGTGGACTCACTTGACGAGACACGTTTTCAAGCAATCAACGACGTACGCTTTCCCCTCGCGCGCGTCTTTGACGGCATCGCCGCCGCAACGGCCGCTGGCCTCGGCCCGGTCAAAGTGAACGCGGTGATCAAGCGCGGCGTCAACGACGACGAGATTGTGCCGCTCGCCCAGCACTTTCGCGAAAACGGCCAGATCCTGCGGTTTATCGAGTACATGGATGTGGGAGCGAGCAACGGCTGGGCCCTCGCCGATGTCGTGCCGTCCGCAGAGATTGTTGCGCGCATCAGCGCCGTGCACCCGCTCGCGCCCGTCGCCGAATCGCGCCCGGGCGAAACCGCAAAGCGCTGGCGCTATCTCGACGGATCAGGCGAGATCGGCGTGATCTCGAGTGTCACGGGCGCATTCTGCGGCACATGCACGCGGGCGCGCGTGTCTGCCGACGGCAAGTTGTTCACGTGCCTGTTTGCCTCGACTGGCTTTGATCTGCGCGCGCTGCTGCGCTCAGGGGCGAGTGATACCGAGCTACGCAGCGAACTCGCTGGCGTCTGGGGCGGCCGTGACGATCGTTACTCGGAGTTGCGGGCGCGTATCGGGGAAGCGACGCCGGATCGCGAACGGATCGAGATGTCGTACATCGGAGGCTGACCGCGTCAGAGCCCCACCCACTCGCTGACGCCGTCTGCGAAGTGCTGCCGCTTCCAGATCGGCACCTCGTGTTTAATGCGCTCGACGAGCCGCTCAATCGCCTCGAACGCCTCACCGCGGTGCGCCGCTGACGCCGCCGCGACCAGCGCCGCGTCGCCGATGCGGAGCTCTCCGACGCGGTGCACGGCGGCGAGCCGCAGGCCGGTGCGCGCTTGTTCAGAAGCGACGCACTCGGCGATGAACCGCTCGGCCTCGGGGTGTGAGCGGTAATCGAGGGCGGCGACGCCGCGGCCACCATCGTGATCGCGCACGATGCCGTGAAACATCACGAGCGCCCCGCACTCGGGGGCATCTACCGCCGTTCGCACGGCGACCTCGTCGATCTCCTCCGCCGTGATGCGGGCGAATACCTCCGTCATGCGTGCTCCCTCGGTTCGGCCGTGTGACTGTATGTGCCTGAATCGTCATGTGCGGAGTGCGCAACAGCACCCCGCTCGATCAACTCGGGAGCCACGCGCGCGAGCTGCGAAATGCCGCCCTGCAGGTATCGCACGTCAGTTGCCCCACAGGCCGCGAGCGCTTCGGCGGCGCGGCGCGAGCGCGGGTCGCGTTCGCAGTAGAGCCAGAGCGTGTCGTCATTGGACGCCCGGGGCAGACCATCAGCCTCGATGTGTTCAACGGGCGTGTGCTGAGAGGCACGCACGCGACGCTCGCTGTGCTCGGGGGCCGAACGCACGTCGATGACGCGCAGCTGCGGGTCGGCACGCAGCGAGCTCGCGAAGTCCTCGGCACTGACGGCGGTGATGACCGCGGCGATATCGGGTGTGTCGTCGTGCGCAGTGATGTCGCCTCGCGTCGCGTCGCCTGTCGCGGCGTGCGGCGCGGCCGCGTCGCCGCAGAACAGCTCATAATCCACGAGCGCGTTGACCGGCGCGGCCTGCGGGTTGCGGTTCACCCGCAGTTCGCGGGTGCGCGCGGCGAGCGCGTCATAGACCAGCACGCGACCGATCAGGGGGTCACCGATGCCGGCAATAAGCTTCAGCGCCTCAGTGGCCATCAGCGAACCGACCGTACCGCAGAGCCCCGGGAGCACTCCGCCCTCGGCGCAGCTCAGCACGCTGTCGGCGGGCGGCGGGGCCGGAAAAATGTCGCGGTAGCCTGCGCCGTGGGCGTGCCACGCCACCCCTACCTGGCCTGAATACTGCAGGATCGCGCCCCAGACGAGCGGTCGCCCGGCAAGCTCTGCTGCATCGTTCGCCAGGTAGCGCGTCGGAAAATTGTCGCTCCCGTCGAGCACCAGGTCGTACTGCGCAAACAACTCGAGCGCATTATCCGAGGTCAGGCGCAACCGGTGTCGATCGACGGTGATGCTCGGATCAAGCCTGCCGACCATCTCCGCGAGCGCATCGACCTTTGCGCGGCCGACATCGCCTGCGCGATGTGTGACCTGCCGGTGAAGATTCGAGGTTTCCACGAGGTCATCGTCGAGTACGCCGATGCGGCCCACGCCGGCGCCAGCGAGGTACGGCACGCTTGCGCACCCGAGCCCGCCAGCCCCAATCACGAGCACGCTCGCGTTCGCGAGGCGGCGCTGGGCTTCTTCACCGAAGCCGGGCAGCGTGATTTGACGCTGCGCTCGGATGGCCGCCTCGGGTCGCAACGCAGCGAGCGGTTCGACGAGCGGAGCGGGCCGGGCGGGCCCCGATTCCGCGCGGTTCGGGCGGGCAGCGCCTGACTCAGACATGTCACCCATTCTACGAGCGCCGCTTCTGATGGGGGTTCGCTAGCATGGCGGTATGTCAGGGATCATCGTCAGATACTTCGCAGCGGCGGCAGATGCTGCCGGACGCGAGGAAGAACTCTGGGAGGCGCCTGGCGACGCCACGCTCTCCGCTCTGCGCGACGATCTGAGCGCGCGCTATGGCGACCCGATGCGGCGCGTGCTGCGATCGGGATCGTTTCTGGTGGATGGCACCGTTCGCTGCGACGATGGTGCCGTGACCGGTACCACGATTGACGTGCTGCCCGCCTTCGCGGGAGGCTGAGCGTGCGCTCACACACCGAGCACGCCGAGGTGGTCGCGGCGCTCATCTCGCGGGCGCTCGACGAGGTGCGTTCGGCAGCGCCCGAGACGCTGCCGATCGGGTCAGCGGCGCTCAGTGGGCGCATCGTCGCGCGCGACGTCGCCGCCGCGATCGCACTCCCCCCGTTCGATAATTCGCAAATGGACGGCTACGCCGTGCGCGCCGCCGACTTCGCGGGACCCGGGCCGTTCTCGTTTCGCGTGGGTGTCACCGCGGCAGCGGGCGACGCACCGGTAGATCTCGAGCCGGGCAGCGTGTCGCCCGTGATGACCGGGGCACCCATTCCGCACGGCGCTGACTCCGTGATCCCGATCGAGGCAGCGGATCCCCCGGTGTTCAGCGGGCTGCGCCGATCTGGGGACCCGAATCCCGATGGCCCAGCGCCGAGCGTGAGCTTCACGGAAGCTCCGCAGGCGGGCGCGTACGTGCGCGGCCGCGGCTCTGACCACGCCGCGGGGGCTCCGCTCGTGACCGCGGGCACCCGGCTGCGCCCCACGACGGTCGGGCTGCTGGCGAGCGCGGGCGTCGTTGAGGTGCCGGTGCGGCGGCGGCCACGGGTGCTGCTCGTATCGACCGGCGACGAGGTGACCGAACCGGGCGAGCCACTCGCCCCCGGGCGCATTTACGATGCAAATGCGCCGCTTCTCGCCGCAGCGCTGCGCGAGGCTGGCGCCGAAGTGACCCCGCGACGGGTCGTCGACCACGCAGACGAACTGCGTGCGCTGATCGCTGAGCTCGGGCCAGAACACGACGTGCTCGTCACCTCCGGTGGCATCAGCGCGGGCGCGTTTGAGGTCGTGCGTGACGCACTGGAACGCGATGCAACTGCACCCAGCATCACCTTCACAGGAATCGCGCTGCAGCCGGGCGGACCGCAGGGAGCAGGCACTGTGACGGTCGGCGGACGCGACCTGGCGACGCTCTGTTTTCCGGGCAACCCCGTGAGCTCCGCGCTGTCGGCCGAGCTCTTTTTACTTCCCCTGCTGCGTGCCTTCGCCGGTCTGCCCGAGCACGGCGAGCGGTCGACGGCGCGTCTCGCGCACGCTGTCAACTCACCCGAGCACAAGCATCAGGTTCGCCGCGGCCGCTTCACAGCTGACGGCACGGTCGAACTGACGCCGCCGAGTTCACACCTGCTCGCCGACCTTGCGGCGGCCGAGCTGCTCGCTCATATCCCTGTTGGAGTCGCGCACTTGCCCACCGGCTCCCCGATCGAGATTCAGAGGTTCGATGTCTGAGAATGCGCTTCCCACCGAGTCCATTGAGTCTGCGAATCAAGCTGGGCTCACGCACCTGCGCGCCGACGGCAGCGCGCACATGGTCGACGTGACCGACAAGGCCGTGACCAAGCGCACGGCGAGCGCGGAGGCGTACCTCGAGACGCGCGCAGACGTTATCGACCGACTCGTCACGGGCGAGCTTCCGAAGGGCGAGGCGCTCGGCACCGCGCGCATCGCGGGCATCATGGGAGCAAAGCGCACCCCCGACCTGATTCCGCTCTGCCACCCGTTGCCACTCTCGAAGGTAGCGATCGACTTTGAGACTGAGGCGGAGCGCGTGCGCATCGTCGCGACGGTCACCACGCGGGGGGTCACTGGCGTCGAGATGGAGGCGCTGACAGCGGTCAGCGTTGCCGCACTCACGCTCTACGACATGATCAAGGCGGTCGACCACCACGCGGTCATCACGGGCACGCGCGTGCTCGCCAAATCGGGCGGCAAGAGCGGGGATTGGACCGCGCCATGAGCCACGGGAGCCGGTCGAACGGCGACGCGGATAGGCCGAACGACCAGGCCGCGCAGCTGATGAGTGACGGCGCCCGCATCGCGCACGTTGTTGTCGCGTCGACGAGCGCAGCGGCGGGCACCGCGACCGATACGACCGGTCCCGTCATTGCCGCATGGCTCGTCGACCGCGGATTCGCCGTCATCGGCCCCGCGATCGTGGCGGATGGCGCCGATGTCGCACGTGCCGTGCGCGGCGCGCTGGAGGCCTCGCCCGCGGTGATCATCACGACCGGGGGCACCGGCGTCTCCCCCACCGACCGCACGCCCGAGGCCGTCGAGCCCCTGCTCGACATCGCCGTTCCCGGGCTCATCGAGGCGCTGCGCGCACGCGGCGTGGCGCAGCAGCCCGCAGCGGTGCTCACGCGCGGCGTCGCGGGCTTCGCGGGTGCGACGTTCGTCATCACGCTGCCGGGTTCGACCGGCGGCGTGCGCGACGGCCTCGCCGTGCTCGACCCGGTGCTCGAGCACCTCCTGGGCCAGCGAGCGGGTACACCGCGCGCGCACGACGGGCACGAGCCGCGCCGCTAGGCGCCGAGTGCCACCTCGATGGGTCCGCGCGCGAAGAACAGCACGAAGCCGGCCGCGACGATCCAGAGCAGCCAGTGAATCTGCTTCGCGCGGCCCGAGAAGGCGTGCACGAGCACCCAGGCGACGAATCCGGCGCCAATGCCGTTCGCGATTGAGTACGTCATCGGCATGACTGCGACGGTGAGGAAGACGGGCAGCAGCACACGGAAGTCAGTCAGGTCGATGTGCTTGATCTGCGCCATCATGAGCGCACCCACGATCACGAGCGCAGCGGCGGCGACCTCGGTCGGCACGATTTGCGTCAGCGGCGTGAAGAACATCGCGAGCAGAAACATGAGCCCGGTGACGATGTTCGCAAACCCGGTGCGCGCACCCTCGCCGATGCCGGCACCCGACTCGATGAACACCGTGTTCGACGATGACGAGGTGAGGCCACCGGCGATCGCGCCGACGCCCTCGACGACGAGCGCCGACTTCAAACGCGGGAAGTTGCCCTTCTCATCGGCCAGCCCTGCCTCGCGCGAGAGCCCCGTCATGGTGCCCATTGCGTCGAAGAAGTTTGTGAAGAGCAGGGTGAACACGAGCATGACGATCGTCACGATGCCGACGCGGCTGAGATCGAAGCTGACTGCGCCGACCAGGCTCAGATCGGGAACACCGAACGGCGCACCATCGAGCGCGGGTACCGTAAGCCCCCAGCCGCCCGGCTTGTCGACGCTCGCGCCGAGATGCCAGATAGCCTCGACGATCACCGACACGACGGTGCCCGCGACGAGGCCGATGAGCAGGCCGCCCTTGACCTTGGCCGCGACGAGCACACCGGTGATGATGAGAGTGAGCACGAAGATCAGCGTCGGCACGGTGACGACCGAGCCGCCGATGCCGAGGCCAACCGGGGGTGAAGCGCTGCCCGTGGCCGTGACAAACCCGGAGTTCACGAACCCGATGAAGGCGATGAAGAGTCCGATGCCGACGGTGATGGCGAGCTTCAGCTCCACGGGAACCGCGTCGAAGATCATGCGGCGTAGCCCGGTCGCGGCGAGCAGCACGATGAGCACACCGTTGATCACGACCAGCGCCATGGCCTCTGGCCAGGTCACCTGACCAACCACGGAGAAGGCGAGGAAGGCGTTAATACCGAGACCGGCCGCGAAGCCGAACGGCATGCGTGAGACGAGTCCGAACAGAATCGTCATCACGCCGGCAGTGAGCGCAGTGACCGCACTGACGGCGGGGAACGAGAGCGTGTTGCCAGCAACGTCGGCGCCGCTCGTCAGAATGATCGGGTTCAAGATCACGATGTACGCCATCGTGACGAACGTGACGAGCCCGCCGCGAATCTCGGTGCCGAAGGACGAGCCGCGCTCGCTGATCTTGAAGTAGCGGTCGACCCCTCCCCACGTTCCCGTGGGCTTCTGCTCGCTCGTCACCTGCTGCGCCTCTGACACGGGCAGCTCCTCTCCGTCTTGCTGAGTGTTCCCTGAACACAGAAACGGTACCACCGCACGGGGTCACTCAGATTTCACGGCGGAAACAACTGAGGGCCGCTCGCGGGTGCGAACGGCCCTCAGGCACAGAGAAAGACGCGGATCAGCTAACGCCGAGCAGATCGATCACGAAGATCAGTGTCTTGCCCGAAAGCGGGTGCCCACCCGACGTGCCGTAAGCCTGAGCCGCGGGAACGATGAGCTTGCGGCGGCCGCCGACCTTCATGCCCGGGATGCCCACCTGCCAGCCCTGAATGAGCGCGCGCAGCGGGAAGTTGATGGATTCGCCGCGACCCCACGACGAATCGAACTCTTCTCCGGTGTCGTACTCGACGCCGAGGTAGTGCACGTCGACCGTGGAGCTTGCGAGCGCTTCGTCGCCGGAGCCCTCTACGACGTCAACGATCTGCAGTTCGGTGGGGGCCGGTCCCTCAGGGAACTCGATCTCAGGCTTCGTCTTCGGGGTTTCACTCATGACTTTATTCTCGCTGATGTCACAGCCAATCCGCCTCCGAGTTCGCCCAGAGGGAAACCGCCCGAATATTCCACGGAATGCTCGAAGCGCGCAAGGGGTCACGGGTTCCGATACCCTGTCAATGTGAGATTCGCACACTTGATCCTTGCGCCGACGTCCATTCCGGAGCTCGTTGTTGTTGACGACGACGCCCGCTATCTTGCGCTGCGCGCACTCGAGCAGCCGTTCGAAACGCTGCAGCAGCTGATCGAGGCGGGCGACGACGCACTCGCGACCGTTCGCGACGCGGTAGCCGCTGCCAGCCCAGAGGCGTGGAGCCCGATCGCTGATGCGACGTACGCTCCGGCAGCAATCGGCGCGCCCATCGTGCTGGCGGTCGGCCTGAACTACGACGAGCACGCCAGCGAGCTCAGCCTCGACAACGATTCGGGCCCCGTGCTCTTCTCGCTCTTCCCCAACTCGCTCGGCGCCCACGGCGGCGAGGTGCCGCTCTCGAGCGACGTCAGCGAAGAGGTCGACTACGAGGGCGAACTCGGTGTGATCATCGGCAAGGCAGCGAAAAATGTCACGCCTGAGGAGGCGCTCGACTACGTCTTCGGCTACACCGCGATCAACGACGTGACCGCTCGTGACATTCAGTTCCAGGAGCCGCAGTGGTCGCGCTGCAAGTCGTTCGACGGTTTCACCCCCATCGGGCCGGTCGTCGTCACCGCAGATCAGATTCCCGACCCGCAGGCGCTGCACCTGACCACCGATGTCGACGGCCTGCGCGTGCAAGATTCGACGACCGGGTTCATGATTCGCACGGTCGCTCAGCTCATCTCTTCGATTTCGCAGGAATCCACGCTGCTGCCCGGCACCGTCATCTCGACGGGCTCCCCCGGCGGCGCTGGCCGCTCGCGCAAGCCGCCGCTCTACCTCCGCCCCGGCACCGAGGTCACCATCACGATCGAGGGCATCGGCGCGCTCACCTCGCACTGCGTCGAGGCGTAAGCCAGACGCGCGGCGTTCACCGCGCAACGCGCCCCGCGTACGAGAAAGGGCCGGTGGGAAGTTCTCTTCCCACCGGCCCTTCGCGTGCGTCAGCCTACTTCGCGGGCTTCTTGGTGACCTGCGGACCCTTACCGTCTTCGACCTTTTCGGGAGCGGCGACGGCCGCGTCCTTGATGACGTCGATGACGTCGGTCTCGGGCGCGAGGCCCGCGAGCTTCGACGGCTGCAAGATGTCGTCGAGCTGCGCCTGATCGAGCAGACCGCGCGAGGTCACGAGCTCAGAGACCTTCGCGTTCGTCGCGAGTGCCTCCTTGGCGAGCTTCGCGGCCTCGGCGTAGCCGATGACCGGTGCGAGTGCGGTGATGACGGTCACCGAGCGCGAGACCATGTCTTCGAGGCGAGCCTCGTTCGCGGTGATGCCGTCGACGCAGTTGACCCGCAGCGTCTGGCAGGCCCGAGCGAGCCAGGTGATCGACTGGAACAGCGAGTGCGCAATGACGGGCTCAAAGGCGTTCAGCTGCAACTGACCCGCCTCGACCGCCATCGACACGGTGACGTCGGCGCCAGCGACCGAGTACGCGACCTGCGTGACTGCCTCGGGGATCACCGGGTTGACCTTGCCAGGCATGATCGACGAGCCGGCCTGGCGAGCCGGCAGGTTGATCTCACCAAACCCGGCCTGCGGGCCGGAGGAGAGCAGGCGAAGGTCGTTCGAGATCTTCGAGAGCTTCAGCGCGCTGCGCTTCAGTGCACCGGAGAACGTCACGAAAACACCGGTGTCGCTGGTTGACTCGACAAGGTCGCCCGCCGTCACGAGCTCAAGCTCGGTGATCTCGCGGAGGTGCTTGATGACCGCTTCTTTGTAGCCCTTCGGCGCGTTGATGCCGGTGCCGATAGCGGTTGCGCCCATGTTGACCTCGCGCAGCAGCGTCACCGCGTCGCGCAGTCGTTCAATGTCTTCGCGCAGGGTCACGGCAAATGCGTTGAACTCCTGGCCGAGCGTCATCGGCACGGCGTCTTGCATCTGCGTGCGGCCGACCTTGATGATGTGCGAGAACTCGCGGCCCTTTGCCGCGAACGACTCCGCCAGCAGGCCGAGTTCGTCGAGCAGGTTGTCGAGCGAGAATGCGAGCGCGATCTTGATCGCGGTCGGATACGTATCGTTCGTCGACTGGCTGTGGTTCGTGTGGTCGTTCGGGTTAATGAACGAGTAGTCGCCCTTGGCGTGACCCGCGAGCTCGAGCGCGCGGTTCGTGATGACCTCGTTCGCGTTCATGTTCGTCGAGGTGCCAGCGCCACCCTGAATGACGCCGACCACGAACTGGTCGTGCAGCATGCCGGTCTTGATCTCTTCGCACGCGCGATCGATCAGCGTGGCACGCTGCTCGTCAAGCGCGCCGATTTCGAGGTTGGCACGCGCCGCCGCCTGCTTCACGCACGCGAACGCGCGAATGAAGTCGGGGTAGACAGAAATTGGGCGCCGCGCGATGGGAAAGTTCTCGTGCGCGCGAGCCGTATGCACCCCCCAGTATGCGGAAGCGGGAATCTCGACACTGCCGAGAGAGTCCGTTTCAGTGCGTGTCTGTGCTGACAAGAAGTCGCTCACCGGGAATCATGGCTCCATACTCGTAAAAAGGCGGACCTGCCGCCAGGACTGTCTCAGCCTACCGCTCAAACGTGCGCCGTGGCGGCGGATCGCATAACCGCCGAAGTTTCGGCGGACGCGGTAGCGTGAGGGCATGCGAATCGTTGTCGCTCCCGACAAGTTCAAGGACGCTCTCGATGCTCAGAGCGTCGGCGACGCCATTGCCGCGGGTGTCCGATCGGTTGACGCTGAGGCCGATATCAGCGTGGTGCCGATGGCTGACGGTGGCGAAGGCACGCTCGGTCCCGCGATCCATGCCGGCTTCACGGCCGTCAGCGCATCGGTGACCGGGCCGCTCGGCGACCCCGTGGACGCGGCTTTCGCACTGCAGGGGACGACCGCGATCATTGAACTGGCTGCCGCTTCGGGGCTCTCGCTGGTGCCCGCCCGACAGCGCAACGCACTCGCCGCGACGTCGCGGGGCACGGGAGAGCTGATTGCGCAGGCGCTGGATCGTGGCGTCACCTCAATCATCCTGGCGGTTGGGGGCAGTGCCTCCACCGACGGCGGTGCCGGCCTCATCTCGGCACTCGGCGCGCGTCTGCTCGACGCGGCAGGTCAGGAGCTCCCCGACGGCGGCGGCAGCCTCCGAAACCTTGCCAGCATAGATCTCACGCGGCTCGACCGCCGCATCGCGCGCACACGTTTCGTACTCGCAACCGACGTCGACAATGGGTTGCTCGGCCCGCAGGGCGCGGCGAGTGTGTTCGCGCCGCAGAAGGGCGCGACTATTACCGAGGTCGCTCAGCTCGAACTCGGCCTGACCCGCTTCGCGCGCATGCTCGCGGCCGAACGCACCGGCGCCGACTTCATCGATGCGCCGGGGGCAGGTGCTGCCGGCGGCGTGGGCTTCGCGGCACTGGCGGTACTCGACGCCGTGCAACGCCCGGGAGTCGACGTGGTCTGCGAGTTCACCCGTCTGCGCGCGCACCTCGCTGGCGCAGATCTCGTGATCACCGGCGAGGGATCGTTCGACACCCAGAGTCTCGGCGGTAAGACACCCGTCGGTGTACAACAGGCCGCCGCGACGCTCGATATCCCGGTGGTGGCGGTGTGCGGGCGCGTCACGCTCAGCGAAGCTGAGTGGCGGGCCGCGGGCTTCAGCGATTGCTACGCCGTGCTCGACCGAGCGCCCGATCGCGCGACGAGCATCCGCGACACTCGCACGTACCTCACCGAGATCGGCGCGGACATCGCGCGGTCGCTGACCGACACGATCTGAGTCGCGGTCGTAGTGAGCAGTGCGTCACGCCGGCCCTAAGGCGCCCCGCGTCGTTTTCCGGGCTCGTCGATGTCACCGTCGATGTCACCGTCGATGTCACCGTCGGCGTCACCGTCGTGGTCACCCTCGTCTGGTGCTCGCGATGACTTGCCAGCTACGTCGATCAGTCCGTCAATGGAGATCGCTTCGGTCGAACCCTCCTGCGGTACCGACTCCCCCGCCCCAATGATCGGCGCAGGGCCGCGCCGCAGCACCGAGATCGGCGCTGTGAGCGTCTCAAGCTGCGCGCCAGGGTCATCGTCGAGCCCCGGCCGGCCCGCGTGCGTGACGCGGACGTGCGTGCCGTCACGATGGAAGCGCAGCCGTCGCTCCGAGAACAGCCACGTGAGACCGATGCCAAACGCAATCAGGCCGGCGATCGCGCTAATGACGAGCGTTGATCGCGGGCCGAGCACGTCGGCCGCAGCGCCAACGAGGGGCGCGCCGATCGGGGTGCCGCCCATCAGGATGGCCATGTAGAGCGCGAGCACTCGGCCCCTGACAGCGGGCTCCGCGGTCGTCTGCACGAATCCGTTCGCGGTGGTCAGCATCGTCGAGATGGCGAAGCCGAAGAACACGAGCGTTACCGCGAAGCTCCAGAACGAGGGCATCAGCGCGGCGATCAGACTCATGATGCCGATGCCGCCCACGGCGAGGATCACGACGCGCATCCGCGCCGAGGGCCGCCGCGCGGCAAGCAGCGCGCCTGCTAGCGACCCGATCGCGAGCACCGAGGAGAGCAAACCGTAGTCGCTCGCGCCGCGGCCGAACTCCAGCGACATCGTCGACGAGATCACCGGAAAGTTCATGCTGAACGCTCCGACGAGAAACACCATCGAGAAAATCACGAGCAGATCGTGTCGGCCGCGCACGTATCTGAACCCCGCCGAGAGCTGCCGCCACTGTGACTCACGCTGGGACGACGGCGGGGTGATCCTGCGCGTGCGAATCATGGCGAGCGCTCCGAGTACCGCGAGGAACGACACCGCGTTGATCATGAAGACCCAGCCCGAGCCGATCACGGCGATCAGCACTCCGGCAACCGCAGGGCCGACGAGCCGCGCGGAGTTGAACGAGGCCGAGTTGAGCGCGACCGCGTTCGAGGTTTGACTGTGCCCGACGAGATCCGATACGAAGGCTTGCCGTGACGTGGTGTCGAACGCGTTCACGATGCCAAGCGCCAGCGCGAACCCATACAGGTGCCACAGCTCGGCCTGCCCCGTAATCAAGAGCAGCCCGAGTCCCGCGGCCAGCAGCATGAGCAGGGACTGCGTGACCATCAGTACGCGACGACGGTCGAAGCGATCGGCTACGGCGCCGCTAAACGGCACGAGCAGCAATTGCGGGCCAAACTGCAGCGCCATCGTCGTGCCAACGGCGGCCGCGTTGGTATCCGTGAGCTCGGTGAGCACGACCCAGCTCTGCGTTGTCGCCTGCATCCACGCGCCGATGTTCGACACCAGCGCTCCGAAGAACCAAATGCGGTAATCACGTACGGAGAGCGAGCGGAACATGTTGGACACGGTGTGGGCGACCTCCTCGGCTACCCTCCTACAGTACGCCTGCCCGGGCGAAGCTGCGTTCCCGCTAGAACTTGCCGCCCATGTCAAGCAGGCGACGGATGCGCTCCGGAATCGGCGGGTGCGTCGCGAACAGGCGCTGCACCATGCCCGGCTTCAGCGGATCCGCGATCCAGAGGTGAGCCATGCTCGTCTGCTGACGCTGCAGCGGCTGGCCGTACGTCGACAGCTTGTGCAGCGCGCTTGCGAGCGCCTCTGGGTGACGGGTGGTCATGGCGCCGGTAGCGTCCGCGAGGTACTCGCGTTGCCGCGACACCGCGAGCTGTACCACCGTCGCGACGAGCGGGGCGATCAACATCGCGACGAGCCCGAAAATGAGCACCACCGGGTTGCCATTACTGTTGTTCCGCCCAAAGAATGCCATGCGCACGAGCACGTCGGCGATCATGCCGACCGCGACGACGAGGCCGTACACGATCATTGACACGCGAATGTCGTAGTTGCGCACGTGCCCGAGTTCGTGGGCCATCACGCCCTCAAGTTCGGGATCGGTCATCAGATCAAGCAGGCCAGTCGTCGCCGCCACCATCGCGTGCTGCGGATCGCGCCCGGTTGCGAACGCGTTTGGTGCCGGATCGTTGATGACGTAAACCTCTGGCATCGGAGTACCCGTCGTGATCGAGAGATTCTCAACGATGCGATAGAGCCGCGGGTTCTCGGCCTGCGTGACGCGCTGGGCGCCACTCATCGAGATCGCCTGGCGACCCGCCATGAAGTACTGAATCAGGGCGTAGATCGCCGAAACGACCACCACGGCAATGACGATGCCGGGCGAGCGATAGATATACGCCGCGAGGTATCCGAGTCCCCCAACAATGCCCAAGAAGAGCAAAATGATGAGGAAGCTGTTGACCTTGTTGCGGCGGATTGCCCGGTACACGGCCCGCCCCGGCTAGAACTGAATGCGCGGCGGCTCCGAGATCGAGGCAATGTCCTCGACCTCGAAAAAGACGCGCTCCGTGAAGCCCATGCCGCGGGCGAACAGCGTGTTCGGGAACACCTGGATCTTCGTGTTGTACTCGCGCACTCCGCCGTTGTAGAACCGGCGTGAGGCCTGGATCTTGTTCTCGGTGTCGACGAGTTCGCTCTGCAGCTGGAGGAAGTTCTGGCTCGCCTGCAACTGCGGGTACGCCTCAGCAACCGCGAAGATGCTCTTCAAGGCCTGCTGCATGTGGTTCTCGGCGGTGGACGCTTCGGCCGGACCCTGCGCCGAAATCGTCTCGGCGCGGGCCTTTGTAACCGCTTCAAAGACGCCCTGCTCATGGGCCGCATAGCCCTTGACCGTCTCAACGATCGCCGGAATGAGGTCTGCGCGACGCTTGAGCTGCACAGTGATGTCACTCCACGCCTCGTCGACGCGCACGCGAAGGGTCACCAACGAGTTGTACGTGACCCACACGTAACCGATCAACAGGACGAGAACGCCGACCACGACAAGCGTGGCAATCAATCCACCAGACATGCTCTGCATCCTAGCGTCGGTGGCGCCGAATCAGCTGGGATCGCGAGGATTCTGCGGCGCCGACCTGGCGGCTCGTCTCGCCGCTGCCCGGCGCTCGTCGCGAGCGCGCTGACGGCGTAGTTTCGCGGCGCGAATCCGCATCAGGATCGCGAGCACAATGACGACGAGGATCGTGACGACCAGTACGAACTTCGCGAAGAGCACGGGATCACCCTAGCGGTGACCGCCCGATACGCTGGTTCCATGGAAATCGAACGGTCGGATCGGCCTCCCTCGCGGGTCAACTGGCTGTTGCGGAGAGTCATGCGCTATTTCGCCGCCCCGCGCCTGAATATGCGCGAGGACTACGAAAAAGTGCGTCGGGTGCAGCGCCAGCTGGCCGTGCTCCCGGGGCCGCGCTTTCACGCTCTCGACGTCGAAATCATCTCCGCAGACGGCGACCATCCGATCCCGGTTCGCGTATTTCACCCGCGTGAACAGCGTCGCGATGAGGTGCTGCTGTTCTATCACGGCGGCGGCTGGGTCACCGGCGACATCGAGAGCTACACCCCGGCGTGCGCCACGATGGCCGACCTCACCGGGTGCGTGGTCGCGTCAGTCGACTACCGGCTCGCTCCCGAGCATCCATACCCCGCCGGCCTCGAAGACTGTCTGCGAGTTGCGCGACTGCTGCTGGCCGACCCGACGCGCGCCGGTATCGAGGCGACCGGCGAGATCGTGCTGGTCGGCGACTCCGCGGGTGGTAACCTCGCCGCGGTCGTATCGCAGCAGCTGCGCGACGAGGGCGTCGCGGGCGCGAAGCGTCAGATCCTGCTCTATCCCGTGACCCACTGGGACCACGATCCTGCGACCTCAGAGTTTGCATCAGTGCGCAACCACGGCGATGACTACCGACTCACCAATACCGAGGTGCAGGATTATTTCGACCTGTACGTTCCAGACGCCGCTCAGCGCAAGCTCCCCACGGTCGCGCCGCTCATGGCGACAGACCTCACGCATCAGCCAGACACTCTCCTGATTACAGCTGAGCTGGATCTGCTCTGTGACGAGGGTGAGGCGTACGGGGCCGCGCTTGAACGCGCGGGCAATCGCGTGCGCGTTCATCGCGTGAACGGTGCACTGCACGGATTCATCACACTGCCGAGGTTCTCGCGGTCGCTGCGTGAGGCGTACGACGTCATCAACGAATTTCTCGACGAGCGCGTGCCAGGAAAGGACGCTGAGGACGCAACATGACGCAGGCATCGTGGGCACGACTCGACAACGCTTCGAACATCTTCCTCGCGGCGCGCAGCGACGCGGATCCCAAGGTGTTTCGAATCAGTGCCGACATGGACGCCGATGTCGATGCTGAGCTGTTGCAGGCGGCGCTCGACCGCACGTTCGACCGCTACAAGCTCTACCATTCGGTGCTGCGCGGCGGGGTGTTCTGGTACTACCTGCAAGAGAGCACGCTTCGCCCGACTGTGACGCGTGAGCAATTGCACACGTGCGCTCCGCTGTACAAGGCCGATCGGCGCAATCTGCTCTTCCGGGTGATTTATCACCGTCGACGCATCAGTCTCGAGATTTTCCACGCTTTGTCAGACGGCACCGGCGCGCTGTGGTTTCTCACGGACCTGGTTCAGGCGTATCTCGGCGCGGATCGCTGCGCTGCTGCCGACGACTTTGCGAGCACGTCCGCCGACAACCTGGATCCGCACGCTGTTGGCGCTGAGCGGCCCGACACGCACCAGCTCACGACCGACAGCTTCGTTCACTATTTTCATCGCGGCAGCGAGCCCCTCGCTTCCTTCAACGCCGGCGCCGAAGACGCGACGGTTGCGCAAGCGGCGGTCGCGCGCGGGGCACTCGCAACCGCCGCGACGGCGGCGACCGACGTGGCCACCCGCACAGTTTCGACCGTCACGCGTTGGGTTCGGGCGCGGCCGAAGCGGGTGTATCGCGTGCGCGGCACTCGCACCCCCGATAACCGGCCGCGACTCGTCGAACTGACAATGCCGGCTGACCAGGTGCTCGCCCGTGCGCGAGCCGAACACGTGTCAATCACGATGTACCTGACGGCGCTGTTCTTCCTGGCCGTGCGCACGTCGGCGGGGACGCTCGGCCGATCCCGAACTCTCTCAGCATCGGTACCCATCAATCTCAGGCAGTTCTTCCCGTCGACTTCGGCGCGCAATTTTTTCGCGACAGTGCGCGTGGAGCACACTTTCGGCGAGGGTGCCGACGAGCTCGGTGACCTGTGCCGCAGCCTCGAAGCCCAGTTTCGCCCGAGGGCGACACCGCAGGCGCTTGACCAGAAGCTGCGACGGTTCATCCGGTTCGAGCAGAGCCCGATGCTGCGTATCTTCCCCCGCGTGCTGAAAGACGTGGTGCTGCGCGCGATTAACCGCGGTAACAACCGGGGGTTGAGTGTCGCGGTCTCGAACCTCGGTCGCGTCGTGCTGCCAGAGCCCGCCGAGTCGCGGGTGGGGCGAATGCTGTTTCACGTGTCGGCGGTGCGCCCGCAGTTTTGCGCGATCTCCCACGACGGGCTGTTGACCGTGAGTTTCACCTCGCCGTTCATTGAGACGGATCATGTCAGAGACTTCGTGCGGCAGCTCACCGACAGCGGCGTCGACGTCTCGGTGGCCGCGGCCAGAGCGACCGAGGCAGAACTTGCGGAGGTCGACTAGTGAGCCGGTGTACCGCCTGCGCGGCCGACATCGAGGGCCGGTGGGCTGCGTGCCCCCTTTGTGGAGAGGGCGTCACTGGTGACGCAACGCCGAGCCCGATCCCGGCAGTCCCGCTCACATTCTCACGACGACGCGTACTGAAGACCCTCTTTCTCGTGTCAGTCGCGGTGATCGTGGCATCGTTTCTCATCCAGCTCTTTTTCACGCGCGATGTCAGCGGCATCGGAGTGTGGCGCTCGGTGTGGCTCGGCGTCACGGCGATGTGGCTCGTCGTGCTCATGGCCGTGCGCAAGCGCCGAAACGTCGCGAAAGGCACCGTCTACCTCGTCACGCTCATCAGCCTCGTGTGCGTCTACTGGGACTACCTCAGCGGCTGGCACGACTGGTCGCTCACCTACGCCGTGCCCCTCGTCTGCGCGTCAGCGATCATCGCGCTGCTCATCTCAGTGCAGGTGATGCGCGTCGAGGTTGGCGAGCACATCGTCTACAGCGGGCTGACCGTCGTGCTCGGCCTCTCCCCCATCGTCTTCCTCGTCTTCGACTGGGTCACCAACCCGTGGGCGTCCTGGATCTGCATCGTGCTGAGCGCCGTCGCACTGAGCGTGCTGCAGCTCGCCCGAGGAAGCGAAATCCGCCACGAACTCGCGAAGCGGTTCAATTTGTAGGGTGGTGGTGGCGTTTTCGGTGCCAGGCCCGCTTCGCCACGCCGAGCAGAACCGGCATGAAGATGCCGAGTAGCGCCGCCGCAGCAACGTCGTGGAGGTAGTGGGCGCCTTCGAGGAGCCTCCCGGCTGCAACGAACACGGCAACGACAATCGCAGCGAGGGTCGTCCATAACCTTGCTCCGGCGAAGGCGATGACGCAGACGGCGCCGAAGGCGAGCGTCGCGTGATTCGAGGGAAACGAATAGTCGGATGCATCGCACTCACCGACGCCGGGCCACACAGTGCACGGACGAGCCTGCTGAAAAACCAGCTTGGCCAGCTCACTCATTCCGTACGCGAGCACCACTCCGATCGCGGTCGCGGCGACAACGGCGCGGGCATGAGGACGCGCCCGCCAGGACCACATCATCGCTACTGCGACACCGACTGCGAGCAGCACGAGCGCAGCGTCTGAAAGGTAGCGGGCGCCAGGAATCTCAAATCCAGCGGCTCCCATCATTCGCGTCACCGCGACACTCACACTTCCGTTGATCCCCGGAAGCAGGACCGTCACGAGAGCAATGAGAAACGCAGCCAAGAGCGGGAGTATGGGGCGACTGTGCGTAGCTGTGAGCATGACGTCATCCTCCGGGAGCCCACACCTGATCACATCATCCTCGGGTCCTATATTGGAGGCACTCCGGTACCGACTGTTGGCGGGGTCGTGCGTTGCGAAGAATAGCGCCGAGTAACCGGTGACTTGGGCGAATTGGGACGCTACCGCCAGGTACGTAGAATACGTCTGAACTGGTATTTCTTGTCCCCCCACAGGGATTCGAACCCTGACTGTACTGATTTTAAGTCGGCTGCCTCTGCCAGTTGGGCTATGGGGGGTCTGTCTTCGATTCTCGCAGATTGCGAGCGGGGTATTGTGCGGAACTCACGCCCGGCGTCGGAGTGAGCATAGAAAGAGTAAGCCCCGCCATTGGGCAGAACGGCGGGGCCTACGGTCTAGGGGGCGCCGAAGTCACCGGCGCCGAGTGCTGGCGAGTTACGCGGCGCCGAGGCGCGCGCGCAGACCCTCGAGCTGCGCGGAGAGCGCTGCCGGGAGGCGATCGCCGAACTGGGCGAAGAACTCCTCGGTCAGATCGGCCTCGGCGAGCCACGACGACGGATCGATCGAGAACAGCTCTTCGAGGTCAGCATCGGGCACGTTGATGCCATCGAGGTTGAGCTCGCCGGCCGCGGGGATCGTGCCGACCGCGGTCTCGCGACCCTGCACGGAGCCCTCGACACTGCGGATGATCCAGTCGATCACGCGCGAGTTCTCGCCGAATCCGGGCCACAGGAAGCGGCCATCGGCACCCTTGCGGAACCAGTTGACCTGGAAGATCTCGGGAGCGTTCTCGCCGAGTTCCTCGCCCATCTCGAGCCAGTGGCCCCAGTAGTCGGCCATGTTGTACCCGCAGAACGGCAGCATCGCGAAGGGATCGCGGCGCAGCTCGCCGACGGTGCCCTCCTGGGCAGCGGTCTTCTCAGACGAGATAGTCGCGCCCACGAAGACGCCGTGCTCCCACGAGAGCGACTTCGCTACGAGCGGCACGTTCGTGGCGCGGCGGCCGCCGAAGAGGATCGCGTCGAGCGGCACGCCGTTCTGCTCGTACCACTCCTGCGCAAGAGTAGGAGTCTGCTGAATCGGCACCGTGAAGCGCGAGTTCGGGTGTGCCGCGACGCGATCGCTGTCGGGGGTCCAGTCGTTGCCCTCCCAGTCGATGAGGTGAGCGGGCACCGAATCGGTCTTGCCCTCCCACCACACGTCGCCATCGTCGGTGAGTGCGACGTTCGTGAAGATCGTGTTGCCCCAGAGCGTCTCGACAGCGACGGGGTTGGTCGACTCGCCGGTGCCGGGAGCCACGCCGAAGAAACCGGCCTCGGGGTTGATCGCGTAGAGGCGGCCATCGGTTCCGGGGCGCAGCCACGCGATATCGTCGCCGATCGTCTCGACCTTCCAGCCGGGGATCGTGGGCTGGAGCATCGCGAGGTTCGTCTTGCCGCAGGCTGACGGGAACGCCGCCGACAGGTGGTACGACTTGCCGAGTTCGGTGTTCGTCAGCTTGAGCAGCAGCATGTGCTCGGCGAGCCATCCCTCGTTGCGGCCCATGACGCTTGCGATGCGCAGCGCGAAGCACTTCTTTGAGAGCAGCGCGTTTCCACCGTAACCCGAACCGTACGACCACACCTCGAGCGTCTCGGGGAAGTGCGTGATGTACTTCGTCTCGTTGCAGGGCCAGGCGACGTCCTCCTGGCCGGGCTCGAGCGGCGCGCCGATCGAGTGCACGGTGCGCACCCACTCGCCGCCGGGCAGAATGCCGTCGAGCGCGGTCTGGCCCATGCGGGTCATGATGCGCATGTTGAGCACAGCGTACGGCGAATCGGTGATTTCGATCCCGAGCTGCGTGATGGCACCGCCGACCGGGCCCATCGAGAACGGCACGACGTACATCGTGCGACCGCGCATCGAGCCCGAGAAGTAGGGGTTCAGTTCCGCCTTCATCGCGTCGGGCGCGACCCAGTTGTTCGTCGGGCCGGCGTCAGACTCGTCTACCGAGCAGATGAACGTGCGATCCTCGACGCGCGCAACATCGTCGGGATTCGAACGAGCGAGGAAGCTACCTGGCCGCAGATTCTTGTTGAGCGGGATCAGCGAGCCCGCCTCCACCATCTCGGAGGTGATGCGGTTCCACTCGTCTTGCGAGCCGTCGCACCACACCACCTCGTTCGGCTGCGTCAGCTCGGCGACTTCTGTCACCCACTGCAGCACTTCTTCGTTGGTCGTGGTCGCATCGGCGCGCACGATGTCGGCGATGGTGATCTCGGTCTCGATGGTCTGGCTCAGGCCCATGACGTTCTCCTCGGATGTGACGCTGCCGGCGCGAAATCCGGCTACATCTCCATTCTGAGAGCCCCATTCACCTCCCATTCACCATTTCGGGAAGAAAATTCCGCCCTTTTTGACATATAGTCAAGAGATGAGCTCTGAACCGCTTCCCACAACCGCCGGATTCGACGAGGCAGAACTTGATCGCCTGATTCTCGGTAAGAGGCTGCGTCACTTCAGAACGCGGGCGGGGCTGACTCTCGAGACGCTCGGAGAGCGCGTCGGCGTCGTCGCGAGTCAGCTGTCGCTCGTAGAGAATGGACGCCGCGAGCCGCGGCTCGGGCTGCTCCAGAACATCTCCCGGGAGCTCGGCATCGAAGTCGCGGAGCTGCTCAAACGCGAGGCGCCGGATCGCCGCAGCACGTGGGAGGTCGAACTCGAACGCGCACAGTCGTCGCCCACCTACTCGCGTCTCGGGCTCCCCTACGTGCGCACTCCGCGCACGCTTCCCGACGACACGCTTGAGGCGCTCGTTGGCCTGCATCGGGAACTGGCCCGGCGATCCCGCGCTGCGGCGACGACCTCGGAAGAGGCGAGGCGCGCGAACACGGCGATCCGCCTGCAGATGCAGGAGCGCGACAATTACATCCACGACATCGAGCTCGTGGCCTCCGACCTCATGCGACGCATCGGCCACTCAACGGGTGCCGTAACGCACCGCCAAGTTGCGATGCTCGCCGAAATGCTCGGATTCGACCTCATCTTCGTCGACGACCTGCCCTCGAACACGCGAAGCATCACCGATCTCGAAAATGGCCGCATCTATTTGCCGCCCGCGTCGATCCCCGGCGGGCACGGCCTGCGTTCGCTCGCGCTGCAGGCAATGGCACACCGAGTGCTCGGTCACTCCGAGCCAGCAAGTTATGCCGAATTTCTCCAGCAGCGGCTCCAGATTAATTATTTTGCCGCCGCGTGCCTCATCCCCGAGGCCGGCGCCGTTGATTTTCTGCAGCAGGCAAAGCGGAACCGAAATCTCGCGATTGAAGACTTCAGAGACGCGTTCGGGGTCACGCACGAGGCTGCCTCGCACCGCTTCACGAACCTCGCAACCCAGCATCTCGGCCTGCGCGCACACCACTACCGGGCCGATGGCGCCGGGGCGATCGTGCGCGGGTACCAGAACGACGGCCTTCCCTATCCCGCCGACGATTCAGGCTCGATCGAGGGCGAGGTGCTCTGCCACAAGTGGGGCGGGCGCACCGCGTTCAGTCGCACCAACCGCACGAGTGAGTTCTACCAGTACACCGACACCCCGGCTGGCACCTTCTGGTCGAGCGTGCAGAGCGGCGACGCCGAACTCGGCCCGTTCGCTATTGCCTGTGGGGTCGCGTTCGACGACGCAAAGTGGTTTCGCGGCCGCGATACGACCGAGCGTCAGGTCTCGACGTGTCCGGATCCGGCGTGCTGCCGCACGCCGCGCCCGGAGCTGCTGACCCGTTGGGCTGGCAAGGCGTGGCCGAGTGCGCGCATGCACGCACACGTGCTCTCACCCCTCCCGACCGGCACCTTCCCGGGCGTCGACGACACTGAAATGTACCAGTTCCTAGCGAAGCATGCGCCGGAAAATTAGGGCAGAAGCGCCGCTTCTGACTTTTCCGGCGCGGGCCCTACAGGGCCCGGAGGCTCAGGCCGTGCGCTCGATCGCATTCAGTCCATCCGGAGACCACCGCTCCGACCGCTTCACCAAAAACACCGCGACGATCGCGAACAGCACGTACACGAGGCTGAACAGCCCTGCTAGCTGGTTCAAGTGATCTGACCCCGCAGCGGCACCGACGCCATCGATACCGCCCGTCGCAAGGATCGTAGTCGGATCGGTTGCTGCGTGAAGCAGAATCACCCAGGCGAGTCGGCCGGTGACACGGAGCGCGAGATACATCATTGCGCCGAATCCGAACGCGTACGCAACCGTGGCAGCCACTGTTGCGAGGGGCTGCCCGGTAACCGCGTTTCCGGCGTGCAAGCTCGCGAACAGTGCGGACGAAAGAAGAAACACCGTTCGCTCCCCCGATCCACCCTTCCGGAGGAGGGTCACGAGGAAACCTCGAGTGAGCAGCTCCTCGGCAAATCCGATACAGAGTCCGGCGAAGAGAAGTACCAGCACGCTCGACACCGTCCAGGCCGACCAACCGGTCGCGAACAGTCGAATCACGACGGGCGCAATCACGAGGACGACAGCCAACCACATCCACGGCCGACCGCTGACCGGCTGTCGGGTAAAAAGCTCTCGAAGCCAACCGAGCGACCACGCAAGCGCGACCAGGAGTAGCGAGGCGATCATGATCGGCAGCGCGACCGCACAGAAAATGCTCTGCGGCGTACCTAAAGGATCGCCAGCATCAATGAACTCGGCAAACACTGTGCTCGTGCCGAGCCCGATGAGCTCGTAGACGCCCCAGTACGTGGCTGTGAGTAACAATGCTCGCCACCACCCGCCGCGATTCCAGAACCGCTTCCACGCAGATTGTTCGTCGATCATGTGACCCCCGGTCGTCGCGACCACCATCTATCCCCCGCCCAATACTACGTGCGCCCTCCCGGCCCTCAAGCCCAAGTACCTCAGCCTCTACCCCTGCCCCACCCCCACCCCCGCCCCTCGCGGGTGAGCAATTTTCGTCACTTCAGCCCGAAATCCTGTCAAAAATTGCTCACCCACGGGGGTGGCGGGGAGGGTGGAGAGGGAAGGAGCTTGCGCGGGCATGAAAGAACCCCCACAGCCTGGGCTACGGGGGTTCTTACTTGTCAGGGGGCGCTTACGCCTTCGGGCGTGAAGCGAACTCTTCGAAGATTTCGCGGGGCTGCTGCACAGCCTCGATGTTGACGATGTCGCGGCCCAAGAAGAAGTGGCCGACCCATCCGCCGAACACGCGCCACTTGCGCTCCCACGAGGGGATCGCGAGGCCGTGGTAGAAGCGGTGCGCGAGCCACGCGAAGTAGCCCTTGAGCGCGAAGTTGCCCGACTGGAAGACGCCCGTGTTCACACCGAGACCAGCGACGGCTCCGGCGTTCTTGTGGTTGTACTCCGCGATTCCCTCGTTGCGCAGTTCGGCAACGATGTTCTTCGCGAGCAGCTTGCCCTGGCGCACAGCGTGCTGAGCGTTCGGCACGCAGAAGCCGCCGGGGCCAGGGGTCGCCGAGATGTCGGGGGTCTGCGAGGTGTCGCCCGCGGTCCACGCACCCTGGAGGGCCTCGCCCGCCTCGGTCATGATGCGCAGTGACGGGCTACCGATGACGTGGCCACGAGGCCCGATCGGGAGGTCGGTGCCGCGCAGGAACGGGCGGGGCATAACGCCCGCGGTCCAGACGATCAGGTCAGACTCGTACGACTCGCCGGTCGACAGCTCCATCTTGCCATCGAGCGCCGACGAGAGCTGCGTGTCGAGGTGGATCTGCACGCCGCGGCGCGTCTGATCCTTCACAACCCAGTCAGCCGTCTGCTGCGATACCTCTGGCATGATGCGACCCATCGCCTCGACGAGGTGGAAGATCGTCTCGTCGAACGTGATCTCCGGGTACCGACGCAGCAGTGCGGTCGCGAACGAGCGCAGCTCGGAAATCGTCTCGATGCCGGCGAAGCCGCCACCAACGACGGTCACCGTGAGCAGGCGTGCGCGCTCAGCCGAGCCCTTCGGGAGCGACGCTGCGCGCTCGAAGTTGCCCACCATACGGTCACGCACGGCCACGGCTTCTTCAATGGTCTTCATGCCGATCGCGTTGTCGGCGATGCCGGCGATCGGGAATGTGCGCGACACCGAACCGGTGGTCACGACGATGTGGTCGTATGCGAAGTCGAACGCCTCGCCCACATTCGGGGTGATCGTCACGGTCTTGGTGGCGTGTGAAATGCCGGTGACCTTGCCGGCGATGTTCGCCGTGCTCTTCAGATGCCGACGACGAGCAACAACCGCGTGGCGGGGCTCAATCGATCCCGAAGCGACCTCGGGAAGGAACGGCAGGTACGCCATGTACGGCAGCGGATCAACGATGGTAACTTCGGCCTCACCAGCGCGAAGCAGCTTCTCGAGCTTCCATGCGGTGTAGAAGCCGGCGTAGCCGCCACCAACGATCAGAATCTTCTTCGCCACGAAGCGATCTCCTTGCAGCAATCAGGGCCGGGCCCGCATCGCGGGCGCAAAAAATAGCGGACGAAACGCCCGCTACATCAGCTTACCGCCTTTTCCCAGCATCAAATGACGCCAGAAACACTTCGATCCGGTGAGATTCGAGCAGAATCAGCGGAGGATCAGCAACCGATCAGCCGGCCCAGCCGCTGCGCTCGAGCGCGAGGTCACCGATCGGGTTTACGCCGGGGCCCGCAGCGAGGGCGTGTCCCATCAACGCGTGCAGGCACTTCACGCGCGTCGGCATGCCCCCCGAGCTCACGCCCGCGACCTCTGGCACCTCGCCGACGCTGTCGCGGTCGGCAATGAACTGCTCGTGGGCACGCTGATACTGCGCACGAATCTCAGGGTCTTCCGCGAGCAACTCGTTGTACTCGTTCATCACGCCAGCAGCTTCGAGACGCGATGCTGCCGCCACAGCTTCTGGGTGGCACAGGTAGTAGAACGTGGGGAACGGCGAGCCGTCCGGAAGCCTCGGAGCCGTGGCGACCACCGCGGGGCTGCCGTCAGACGCACGCGCCGCAATGCCGACGACGCCGCGGGCCTCGCGACCGAGCTGCTCGGTCACCGCCGCGATGTCTGCTGCGGTCGGTTCGGTGTAGGGCGGGCGGGTCATTGCGTGGTCTCCTTGGGTGGGGCGTCGGTTGTGCCGGCGCTCAAAAACGATGACGAGAGGTTACGCGCCCAGTTACTGGGGATACGCGACAACTCAGCGTCGGGCTCCTCGTCGGATTCGAGCGGCAGCACGACGTCGTCGATCACGTTGAGCTGGGTCTCCCCTGGCATCACGTAGAAGAGGCGATCCCGCGCCTGTGAGCGCACATACACGGGATCTTTCCACTTCGCCCGCTCGGCGTCGATCTCATTTACGGCCTCTTGGCGCTGCTGCACGCTCTCGCGCAGCTCGGCGATCTCACGCCGCTGCTGCACAAACGTCGACAGACTGGGGCTCACGATCACGGCGCCGGCAAGCACCAGCAGGACGACGACCACGGTGAAGCCGCTAAAACGCAGGCTTGAGGCCCACGTCCCAACGTCGTCAATCCAGCGCTTCACCGTGTCGTCGTCTCCGTGCTATCGCCGAGTTAGGCGGTAAAACGCGGGAAAGCTCCGCGGCCAGCGTACTTCGCAGCACCGCCGAGTTCTTCTTCGATGCGCAGCAGCTGGTTGTACTTCGCTACTCGCTCAGAGCGCGCCGGAGCACCGGTCTTGATCTGGCCGCAGTCGGTGGCAACCGCGAGGTCAGCAATCGTGACGTCTTCGGTCTCGCCTGAACGGTGCGACAGAATCGCGGTGTACCCCGAACGCTGCGCGAGCTGCACGGCGTCGAGTGTCTCGGTCAAGGTGCCGATCTGGTTCACCTTGACCAGCAGCGAGTTAGCCGCGCCCTTCGCGATGCCATCGGCGAGACGATCGGGGTTAGTCACGAACAGATCGTCGCCGACGAGCTGCACGCGGTCACCGATTTCGTCGGTGAGCTGCTTCCAGCCGTCCCAATCGTCTTCTGCCAGAGGATCTTCGATCGACACGAGCGGGTAGCGGTCGAGCAGATCGGCGTAGTACGCCGACATTTCAGCTGCCGTGCGCTGCTTACCCTCGAACGTGTACACGCCGTTCTCGAAGAACTCGGTCGATGCGACGTCAAGTGCTACGGCGACGTCGCGGCCCGGCTCGAGGCCGGCGCGCTTGATTGCCTCGACGATGAGATCGAGTGCCGCAGAGTTGTGCGGCAGATCCGGAGCGAAGCCGCCCTCGTCACCGAGCGCCGTTGCGAGACCCTGCTCCTTGAGAATGGCCTTCAGCGCGTGGTACACCTCGACGCCCCAGCGGAGCCCCTCAGAGAATGTCTCGGCACCGAGCGGCACCGCCATGAACTCCTGAATGTCGACGCCGGTGTCTGCGTGGGCGCCACCGTTGATGATGTTCATGAGCGGCACGGGCAGCGTGCTCGCGTTCGGGCCGCCGAGGTAGCGGTAGAGCGGAAGCTCGGCCGCCGATGCGGCGGCGTGCGCCACTGCGAGGCTGACACCGAGAATGGCGTTGGCGCCGAGGCGCTCCTTGTTGGGGGTACCGTCGACCTCCTTCAGCGTCTCATCGATGATGCGCTGATCGTCGGCGGCGAAGCCCTCGATCGCCGGTGCGAGCTCGTCAAACACGGCGTCAACGGCGCGGGTAACACCCTTGCCGAGGTAGCGGTCTTCGCCATCGCGAAGCTCGTACGCTTCGAACGCTCCGGTCGATGCTCCCGAGGGAACCGCTGCGCGGCCCACTGAATCGTCGGTCAAGCCGACCTCGACCTCAACGGTCGGGTTGCCACGCGAATCGAGAATCTCTCGGGCGATCACTGCGTCGATAAATGCCACTATGCGCTCCTTGAAAAGGGTCAGGTGCCGGGTGAAGCAAAGGGTGCGGCGGGGATTTCCCGCCGCACACCAGTCTAGGGCAATCGCCTCTTAGGAGTCCGGCTGCTCGAACGCGTCTGGGCCCTGCTCGGCGGCTACCGGATCCATGTACAGGAATCCGAGTGAGTTGCCATCGGGGTCGTCGAGATCGCGGGAGTACATGAAGCCGAGATCCTGAACCGGCTTCGGTTCGGTGCCACCGGCCGCGAGCCCCTTCGCCAGGATCTCGTCGACGGCCTCACGCGACTCGCGACTGAAAGCGAGTGACACCTGCGCCGACTCGTGTGCGTTGACGATCTGCTTGTCGGTGAATGTCGAGAAGTACTCCCGAGTCAGCACCATGAAGAAAATCGTCTCGTCCCAGACCACGCAGGCAGCGTTATCGTCTGAGAAGTTCGGATTAATTTCGCAGCCGAGTGCCGTGTAGAACGCCTTCGAGCGCTCCAGATCGTCGGTTGCGATGTTCACAAAAAGCTGTGTGGTCATGCGGTACCTCCCGGGGTCAGGCCGGCCCAGCGAGACGGCGCACAGGTAAGCGTGTCACCGCGAGGGTCCGCCGTCAATACGACACAGCTTGCGCACAGAACTTCTACACCTGACGGCTGGGTTACTCGGCGAGGTTCCTGAACTCGAGCGCGTCCACGTCAGAGACTCCCGGGCGCACGTTTGCGACGCTCGCGAATCCATCGGCGACAATGCGCGCCAGCAGTGCCTTCATGTTTTTCTGTCGCTTCTCGAGTCGCACACGGTGGCCGCGCGCGATCAGGTCTCGTTTGAGCTGCAAGAGATCGACGAGCTCTGCATCGGCATCGGCGATGAGCGCGACGGACTGCGGGCCGGTCGATTCTGGCAGTTCGATGAGGTCAACCACACGCTCGAAACCGATCGAGAATCCAACCGCTGGCACGTCCTGTCCAAGGAACCGACCGATCATGCCGTCGTAGCGCCCGCCGCCGCCGACCGAGCTACCGGAGCCCGGGTGCGCAACCTCGAAGATAGTGCCCGTGTAGTAGCCCATGCCGCGGACAAGCGTCGGATCAAACCGCACCGCGACGCCCTCGGGCAGACCCCCCGCGAGCGCCGCGCCGAGCTCGGCGAGGCTCGCAACCCCCGCCTCAGCTGCGCCTTCGGGCAGCACCGACTCGATCGCGGCGCGCGTGAGTTCGATGCCGGGGATGCGATCTGCGGCGGTTGCCGCGTCGGCGCTTGCGGTGTCGGCATTTGCCGTGTCGGCGCTTGCCGCGCCGGCGAGGGCAGGCTCGACCGCGGAGAGCACCTCACTCATGCGTCCAGCGGCCAATTCGTCGATGGCTCGCAGTTCGTCGGTGACGCCCGCGACGCCAATCTTGTCGAGCTTGTCAATGATGATGAGCGCGTGATCGTGAGTTTCAGCGGCGAAGCCGCAGTGCTCGAGCAAGCCGAACAAGATACGCCGGTCATTCACCCGAATGACGCAGCCGGTCAGCCCGAGCGCCGCGAGCGTCTGCGAGGTAGCCGTGATGAGCTCGATCTCAGCGAGCAGTCCCGATTCGCCGATGATGTCGATATCTGCTTGAACGAACTGGCGATACCGGCCCTTCTGCGGACGCTCTGCCCGCCACACGGGAGCGATCTGAATTGAACGGAACACCGGCGGCAGCTCAGCACGGTGAGAAGCGTAAAAGCGAGTGAGCGGAACCGTGAGATCAAACCGCAGCCCGAGGTCAGCGAGCTGCTCGGCATCGCCGGTCTCGGCGGCAGCAGCGAGAACTTCAGGCTTGATCCCACGCTTCAGGATCGAAAAGCTGAGCTTCTCGTTGTCGCCGCCGAGCCCGGCGTGCAGTCGTGCGTAGTCCTCAACGACCGGCGTCTCGATCTCGTCGAAACCGTGGGCGCGGTAGACGCTCCTGATTATGCCGAGCGCGTGCTCGCGGCGCGCCTTATCTGCGGGCAGAAAGTCGCGCATGCCGCGCGGCGGATTCACGGTGTTGGCCATGGTCCCCCATTCTTCCACGCCCACCGCCGGTGTTGCGCCGCGCGGGGATGTTCTGAGCGCCGAGCCCCTCCCCCTACGCCGAGTCCCTATCGGAAATGCGTTGGATCGCGAGGGGCTCGGCGGGGAACGAGGGGCTCGGCGGGTTGGGAGGGGCTCGGCCGACCGGCAACCGGTCGACCAACCGTCCGCGCTAGTCGTGCAGCACTCGTGCCGCAAGGCGGTCGACCGCGAGGCGCAGCGCGCGATCCGGATCGACACCCGCCCGATTCGCCCGCATGATCATCGCGAGCATCGCGTCGCCGAGGCCAAACTCCGCGAGGCGTTGTTCGTCCGGACCGATGACGGCGGCGAGCGGATCCTCTGGCGAGGCGTCTCCCGCACCCGGATCGACCAGCCCTGCGCGTTTGAGTCGCTCGACGACCTTTGCCGCGCGGGCCAGCGTCGGCATGCCCGACGGGATTCCCTCGAGTGGCCCGCGCGATCCGCGTTCCTCCCCCGCCGCGTCCTCTTTCAATCGTTCCCATTCGGCGTGGAGCTCGTCAACGGTCATGTATCCGCGATCACCAAACACGTGCGGGTGTCGGCGCACGAGCTTGTCGTTCAACGCGGCAGCGACACCGTCGAAGTCGTACCCCTCGCCATCCCGCTCTGCGATTGCCGCGTGGAACAGCACCTGATAGAGCACATCTCCCAGCTCAGACTGCACCTCGTCAGCGGGCAGCTCACGCTCGATCGCGTCGATGAATTCCGAGGTTTCCTCAACGAGAAACTGGGTGAGCGATTCATGGGTCTGCACTTCGTGCCAGGCGCATCCGCCGGGAGACACCAGTCGGCGCATGGTTTCCATAAGCGCATCGAACGGATTCGGACGGGGGTCGCTCACAGCGTCGTTCGTCATACCGACCCACCCTATCCCCCGCGCCCGAGCTGAATATTGCCTGATAACCTAATGCCGTCCCCGGGGAAAATCGGTAGGGGCATCCACACACTAAGGGGAATAATCGCATGACCGATAAGAAGTCGCTGTTCAAGCTTGCAGGCGTTCTGGGTGCAGCTGCACTGACGCTGAGCCTCGCCGCCTGCTCGGGCGGACAGAGCGTTGCCGAAGCCTGTGATATCGCGAAGAAGGCCGATACCGAGATCACGAAGTCGACGAGCGAGATCACCGACTCGTACTCGAAGCTCATGGAGGGCGACGACGTCGACTTCGCTGCCGCTCTCGATCCCGCTTCGAAGGCACTTGCAAAGGCGCAGGATCAGATCACCAACGAAGACGTGAAGAAGCCTTACGACAAGCTCGTCTCCAGCTTCGACGATATGAAGAGCACCCTCGCGAGCGTCGATCTCTCGGCCTTCGCCGATATTTCGGAGATGCAGAACTTCGATGCGACCGCTCCCGGCGCCGAAGAGAAGCTTGCCGAGATGCAGAAGAAGAGCGAAGAGCTGCAGGCCCAGGCAAGTGATCTGCAGACCAAGATGCAGGCGAACCAGACCGACCTGACCGACGCTGTGAGCGACATGAACAAGGTCTGCTCGGCCGGCTAAGTTCTGACTCACTATTCACTGCGCCAATAACGCGCAGTTCGAATGACTGAAGGCCTCGCACCCGCTCGGGTTCGAGGCCTTCAGTGTTCAACGGTTACTTCTGCGGCGGGTGCCGGCCTCTACGCCTGCGGCGACGCGTCGTCTTCGAGCAGCGTGGCGAGTACACGAGCAGTCCATGCGACGATGTCACCCTCGTCGCCCACGTGCTTCTGGCCGACCCCGGCGAGCGGACTGCGCGAAGAAGCGGTGCCGCCCGGGAGCGGAATCTGCACGCTTCCTGAAGCCTCGATATAGCGCGACCCGGGGTACATCCTGTTCATGCGCATGCGGCGCGAATCGGGCAGTTGCACCGGCTCGATTCTCAGCGTCGGCCCGGCAGCAACGACCTTCGCGAGTCCGAGCCGCGACGCTCGGCGACGCAGCGCCGACACCGCCGCCAGTCGTTCGACCTCAGCGGGAGGCGCCCCGTAGCGATCGGTGAGTTCGTCGAGTACGAGCGATACGTGCTCGGCTGGAGCCTGAGGGTGCGAAGCCGCAGAGAACTTTTGGTACGCCTCGAGCCGCAACCGCTCGCTTTCCACATACTCCTCGGGGATGTGCGCATCAACCGGTAGTTCGAGCACGAGCTCGGTCGTACCGGCGACCTCTTCGCCCTTGAACGTGCTCACGGCCTCACCGATCATGCGGAGGTACAGGTCGAAGCCAACGCCAGCGATGTGACCGGACTGCTCGCCGCCGAGCAGGTTGCCCGCACCGCGCAGCTCGAGGTCTTTCAGCGCGACCTGCATGCCCGAGCCGAGTTCATTGTTCGTCGCGAGCGTGTCGAGTCGCTCGTGCGCGTGCTCGGTCAGCGGCTTGTCAGGGTCGTACAAGAAGTACGCGTATGCCCGCTCGCGGCTGCGACCCACGCGGCCGCGCAGCTGATGCAACTGACTCAGCCCGTATTTATCGGCGGAATCGATGATTATGGTGTTGGCGTTCGCAATGTCGAGCCCGGTCTCGATGATCGTCGTCGAGACGAGCACGTCGTATTTGCGCTCCCAGAAATCTTGCACGACCTGTTCGAGCTGGTGCTCACTGAGCTTGCCGTGCGCAACAGCAACGCGCGCCTCCGGCACGAGCTCGGCAATCTGGTTCGCGATCCTGGAGATCGACTGAACCCGATTGTGCACGAAGAACACCTGCCCCTCGCGCAGCAGCTCACGGCGAATGGCCGCGGTAATCTGCTTGTCGCTGCGGGGGCCGACGAAGGTGAGGATCGGGTGGCGATCCTCCGGCGCCGTCGCGAGCGTTGACATCTCACGGATGCCAGTGACCGCCATCTCGAGTGTGCGAGGAATCGGGGTCGCGCTCATCGCGAGGATGTCGACGTTGGTTTTCAGTTTCTTCAGCGAGTCCTTGTGCTCGACGCCGAAGCGCTGCTCCTCATCGATGATGACGAGGCCCAGATCTTTGTAGTGCACGCTGTCGGCGAGCAGCCGGTGCGTGCCGATCACCACATCGACGGTGCCAGCCGCGAGCCCCTCAATGGTGTCTTTCGATTCTTTCTCGGACTGGAAGCGGCTGAGAGGGCGCAATCGCACCGGGAAACCGGCGAATCGATCTTGGAACGTCTCGATGTGCTGATTCACCAGCAGCGTCGTCGGCACGAGCATCGCAACCTGCTTGCCGTCTTGCACCGCCTTGAACGCCGCGCGCACGGCCACTTCGGTCTTACCGAAGCCGACGTCGCCAGCGATCAGGCGATCCATGGGGATGGTCCGCTCCATGTCGCGCTTGACCTCGTCGATGGTCGTGAGCTGGTCGAGCGTCTCGGCGTAGGGGAACGCCTCTTCGAGCTCGTGCTGCCAGGGAGTATCGCCCGAGAACGCGAACCCCTTCGAGGCGACGCGAGCCGAGTAGAGCTTCACGAGTTCGACCGCGATGTCGCGCACGGCCTTGCGCGCCTTTTTCTTGGCGGTGGCCCAATCGCTGCCACCCATCTTGGAGAGCGTGGGCGCTTCACCGCCGACGTAGCGCGACAGCTGATCGAGCTGGTCCGTGGGAACGTAGAGCTTGTCGCGGGGCATGCCCCGCTTGGTCGACGAGTATTCGAGTACGAGGTACTCGCGGAGCGCTTTCGTCGCATCGCGCCCCACACCGGTCGGCACCATACGCTGCGTCAACTCGACGAACTGCCCGATGCCGTGCGTCTCGTGCACGACGTAGTCACCCGCGACGAGCTTGAGCGGGTCGACGACATTCTTACCGCGTCGCTTCGCGAGCTTCTGGCCGGGCGCGTTCTGCGACCCTGCCGAGCGGCCAAAGAATTCCGCCTCCGTGGCGAGCAACAGTCGCGCTTCGGCGCTCTCAAACCCCGACCACGCCGTGCCGGCGACGAGGTACACGACGCCGTCATCGAGCGCCTCGGGCAATTCGTCGACGATGCGCGCCGCCGCGCCCGCCTCGGCGAGCAGATCGCGTGCGCGCTCGACGAGCCCGGCACCCTGTGCAGTGACGACGGCGTGCCAGCCGTCACGCTGGCGTTCGCCAATCAGTCTGATTGCCGCACCGGTCGCGTCACCCGCCTGCGCGGGTTTCGGGAAGACCCCGCCGTGCACCGCAACGACCGCCGGATCAAGAGTCTCGTCATCGCGCACGAAGTTCGACACCGACCACCACGGGCGCCCGGCGGAAGCCGATCGCAGTTCGCGCAGTGAGAGCATGCCGCTGTCTTCGACGGGAACGGGCGCATCTGCCCCGGCCGTCGCCGCCTGCCACGCCGCCTCGAGAAACTCCCGGTTGGTGTCAGCGAGGCTGACAGACCGACTGGCAACGCGCTCCGGGGACACGACGAGCACGGCGCCACCCTTGGGAAGCAGGGCGGTGAGCGGTGCGAGCCCGGGTACGAGCTGCGGCAGCAGGCTCTCCATCCCCTCGACGGCAATGCCCTGGCTCATCTTCTCAAGCAGCGAGCTCAGTGCTGGGAACCGCGGCAGCAGCTCGGCGGCGCGCAGCCGCACGTCGTCAGTGAGCAATAGTTCACGTGCAGGCCACAGCTCAATGACATCGAGCGGATCGCCCGCGCTGCGCTGATCGGAGACCGCAAATCGCTTGATCTGGTCGACGTCGTCCCCGAAGAAGTCGACGCGCACCGCCTGTTCGGCGGTCGGGGGGAAGACATCGAGAATGCCGCCGCGCACCGCGAATTCGCCGCGCCGAGTCACCATGTCGACGCGGGTGTAGGCGTATTCGACCAGACCGCGCGCGACCTGTTCGAGGCCGTCGGAGTCGCGCCCCGCACGGAGCACAATGGGTTCGGCCGACGCGGCGTGCGGCGACACCGGCTGTAGCGCCGCACGCACCGACGCCACCATCACGAGCGGGGACTCTCCGTCGTATTCGCGCAACAGTCGCAGCGCCTCAGCACGGCGGCCGACGGTCTCGGCGCTCGGGCTGAGCCGCTCGTGAGGCAGCGTCTCCCAAGCCGGAAACTCGGTAGTGACAGCCTCGGGAATGAGCGACGCGAGCGCCGAGCGAATCGCGTCAGCCTCGCGACTCGTCGCGGCGATCACGAGCAGCGCGCCGCGATCACTCGCAGCGCGACGCCGACGCAGCAAACCCGCGATCAGGGCTGCGCGCAATCCCTCGGCGACCGAGAACTCTGCGTCGTGCTCGTTAGCGTCAAGCGCCGCCGCAAACGAAGGCGACGCCTCGAGTAACCGGTCGAGCCCGCGCAGCGTCACTTGGCGCTCCGACCGTGGAAACGCTGCTGCGCAGCGAGCAGCCCCTCGTCGACGAGCGACTCGGTTGCGTCGGCCGCGTCTTCGAGCAGCACGGGAAGCGCGCTTCGCTCGGAGGTCGCGAACGGCTTCAGCACGAAGTCTGCCGGATCCTGCGGGCCGGGTGGTCGCCCGATGCCGATGCGCACGCGGAAGAACTCGGGGGTATCGAGCGCCTTCGCGATGTCGCGCAGGCCATTGTGCCCACCGTGACCACCGCCCTGCTTCAGCTTGACCGTGTCAAACGGCAGGTCGAGGTCGTCGTGCAGTGCGATAACTCGCTCCGCTGGCACCGAAAAGTACTTCGCGAGCGCAGAGGTCGGGCCGCCTGACGTATTCATGTACCCGTTCGACTTCGCAAGAATCAGCTTCGGGCCGCCGGGTCGCACCCGCCCCTCGGCCACTCGGGAGCCAGTGCGGTGCGCCGAGAACCGGCCGCCGACGCGTTCGGCAAGCAGGTCGAGCGCCATCTGACCGACGTTGTGCCGGGTCGCCTCGTACTTCGCGCCCGGGTTTCCCAGGCCGACGATCAGCCAAGTGTCATCGGACACAGGTTCCTCTTTCTTCCGCTTCCACCACAACATGCGCTCCCCGCAGAACTCGCCGTTTCGCGGACCTTTCGACCCACACACCCATCATCGCAGTCGCCACCGACATCGCCCAGATAGCTCATCGGTGATCACTGCAGACGCCCAGAGAGACGAACGGCCCGTCGACCGGCGACGCATCGCCGAGCCGACGGGCCCGTGTTCGTAAGGAGGTTACTCGGCTGCGGTTTCCGCAGCGGCCTCGTCTTCTTCGGCGTTGCCGCGGGGCACGACGATGTTGACAACAAGCTGCTCGGGATCGCCGAGCAGGGTTGCGCCCTTGGGCAGCTCGATAGCGCCCGCGAGGATCTGTGCGCCCTCTTCGAGGCCCTCAACGCTGACCTCGACGCTGTCGGGGATCGACGCAGCGGGTGCGCTCAGGTGCAGCGTGTTGAGCTCCTGCAGTGCGTTGGTGCCGGAGAACGACTCGCCGGTGACGTGCACGCGCACCTCAACCTCGACGGTCTCGCCCTTCTTGATGACGATGAGGTCGATGTGCTCGATGATCTGGCGTACCGGATCCTTCTGCACGTCCTTGACGAGCACGAGCTGCTTCTTGCCGGCAATGTCGAGCTCGATGAGCGCGTTCGCCTGGCGGATGATCAGGCTGAGGGGGTGGGTATCGACCGCGACGTGGATCGGATCGGTGCCGTGACCGTAGACGACGGCCGGGGTCTGGCCCGCAGCGCGGAGCTTGCGCGCCGCACCCTTGCCGAAGTTCTCGCGTGCGTGGCCGACAAGCTGGCTGGTCTCGCTCATAGTAATTTCTCCTTGCGGGCTCTCGCCCAATGAGGGCGGTCTTGCCGCCGGGATTGGTGTCTCGCACTTGCGTGATTCACGCAGCAAGATGGCCCGCTGAGGCAGTCCGTCCCGCGTCGATTACGGGCTCGTAGGCCCCTCGCCGAAGTACAGCCTCAAAGTTTACACCATGCTGCGACCGGCGTTGTGACCGGCGCCTCGACCACTGCTGCGATCCAGGCCGCGGCCGTGGATCCGAGACGAGAGTGTGGCGGCCGCGGCCCGCACCTCTGCAGCGAGCCCGGCGGCAACCTCTGCCTCTACCGTGCCGTCCGGATAGGTCACGGCGATCGCGGCCACGGGCCAGCCTCGATGGTCGAGTACGGGCACGCCGATCGAGGACAGACCGGCGGTCACCGAGCCCTGTTCGAGCGCGTAGCCGCGGGTGGTCGTCGCGTCGAGCACGCTGCGGAGCCGCGAGTAGCGATCGATGCCATCGGGGTCGTCATGACGGTGCACGAACGCCTCCCGATCCGGAAATAGAGCGCGCACCTGAGCCTTCGGAAGCGCCGCAAGAATGGCCCGCCCGCTCGCAGTGAGCTGCATCGGAAGTCGCACGTCAACATCGGTCACCAGCGTCGGCGAACCGTGCGCACGCTCCTCAACGACGTAGAGCACATCGCGCCCGTGCGGCACCGCGAGGTGCCCGCTCAGCCGCACGCGGTCTACAAGCGCGGCGAGCAGCGGGCGCCCGATTCGTGCGAGCGGTTCTTGTCGCGCGTACGCCGAACTCAGTTCGACTGCCGCAATGCCGAGACCGAATCGACGCTCCTCGGGGAGGTGCATGACGAAACCGTGCTCCTGCAGCGTGTCGAGCAGGTGGTACACCGTCGATCGCGGCAGTTCGAGCTGACTGGCGATCATGCTCGCCGCGAGTGGCCCACGCGACCCAGCGAGCAGACTCAAGATTCGCAGCGTCTGGTCTGCTGCTGGAACCTTCGGAGTGCTCACCGTCGCAGCCTATCCGCCTCGCCCAGGCCCAGGCTCAGTCGAGCGGCGCGCCGAGCACGCCCGCGACGGCCGAACGCACCGCGCCACTCGCCACGAGCTCGTGCGCGGCGGTGATCGTGGGCGACAGGAACGTGTCGGTGTCAGGTGCCGGGATGCGGGTGCGGAAGAGCGCGTGGATCGCCGCGGTCGCGGGTGCCGGATCGCCCAGGCCGTCTGCGGCCCGGAAGTCGAGCGCACGCGTCGACGTGAGCAGCTCGATGCTGAGCACGCGGGCGAGGCCATCGATCGAGCGGCGCAGCTTGCGGCCGGCGGCCCAACCCATTGAAACGTGGTCCTCCTGCATCGCCGATGACGGGATCGAGTCGACGGATGCGGGAGCCGCGAGCCGCTTGAGCTCTGAGACGATGCCGGCCGCGGTGTACTGCGCGATCATCAGGCCGGAGTCGAGCCCGGCGTCGGCCGCGAGGAACGGCGGCAGGCCGTGGTTGCGGGAGACATCGAGGAACCGATCCGTGCGGCGCTCCGAAATGCTCGCGACGTCAGCCACGGCGATCGCGAGGAAGTCGAGCACGTAAGCCACAGGGGCGCCATGGAAATTGCCGTTCGACTCGACCCGGCCGTCGGGAAGCACGACCGGATTGTCGATCGCCGAGACGAGTTCGATGCCTGCAACGCGCGCGGCGTGCGCGGCGGTGTCGCGCGCTGCGCCGTGCACCTGCGGCGCGCAACGCAGCGAGTAGGCGTCTTGCACACGGGTGAATTCGCCCTCGCGTGGGCGCTGCACGAGGTGCGAGCCCTCAAGCACGCGCACCATATTCGCCGCGGCGCTCGCCTGGCCCGGGTGCGGCCGGAGCGCGTGCAGATCTGCGGCGAAGACCGCGTCGGTGCCGGTGAGCCCCTCGACCGACGCCGCTGCCGCGATGTCTGCGATCGTCAGCAGATGGGCGAGGTCCGTGAGCGCGAGGCAGAGCATGCCGAGCATGCCATCGGTGCCGTTGATGAGGGCGAGACCCTCCTTCTCAGCGAGCACAAGCGGTTCGATGCCCGCTGCGGCGAGCGCCTCAGCCGCGGCGACGGGACGCCCATCGGGATCGGCCGCGGTGCGCACCTCGCCCTCCCCCATCAGCGTGAGTGCGCAGTGTGCGAGCGGGCTGAGATCGCCCGAGCAGCCGAGCGAGCCATACTCGTGGACGACCGGAGTGATGCCGGCGTTCAAGATCGCGGCGTAGGTGTCTACCACCTCGATGCGCACGCCCGTGCGTCCGCTCGCCAGGGTGTTCAGGCGCAGCAGCATCAGTGCGCGCACCACCTCGCGTTCGACCTCGGCACCGGTGCCCGCCGCGTGAGACCGGATCAGGCTGCGCTGCAGCTGCTGCCGCTTCTCGACCGGAATTTGCACCTTCGCGAGCGCGCCGAAACCCGTCGATACGCCGTAGTGCGGGCGGGTGTCATTTGCCAGGGCCTCGATCACGCTACGGCTTGCGGTGACGCGTTCGCGGGCGGTAGCCGAAATCTCGATGCGCGCATCGGCGCGGGCGACCGAAACGACATCGGCGATGGTGAGCGGGGCGTCGCCGATCGCGACGGGAGCGGCAGTGTGTGCAGTCATGTCACGATCTCACCGTATGCGGTCGACGCGAACCAGGGGAACGGGAACACGACTGTCCGGGATTCCAGACGATGTGGGCCATCTGGAATCCCGGACGCGAGGGTGCGACGCGCTAGTGCGAAGGGGCGCCGCCAACCGCCACACTGGGCACAGCGGCTTCAACGGTGCGAGTCACCGGCGATCGCCGCACGATTGTCACGCATCCAATCTGTAGAAGGAGTCGCCCATGGCCACCACCCTGTCTCACGACCCATCATGGCCGCGCACCGGCGGCTGGGCTGAGCCCGCGGGCACGGGCGACTTCGACCTCGCAGTGATTGGCGTGCCCACGTCTCGGACATCGCTGTCACCTTCGAACGCGCATGAAACGCCCGCCGCAGTGCGTGATGCGCTGCGACGGTACTCCGGCCACGTCGTCGCCCCCGGGCTCCCGGGAGAGCGCGGTACCGAGTCCGAACTCGTGCTCGATGAGGCGCTGCGCATTGTCGACGCGGGCGACTGCGTTGATCCCGACACCGAGGCGGGAGAGCAGGCGGCCGCGACCAGGATCGCCGAGCTCGCGAAGCGTGCGGCGCTCGTCGTCGCGCTCGGCGGCGACAACGCGCTCACCGTGCCAGCAGCACTGGGAGTCGCCGGCGATCAGCTCAGCCAGGCAGGTCTCATTACCTTTGACGCCCATCATGACCTGCGCGACGGGCGCAGCAACGGCTCCCCCGTGCGCCGCCTCGTCGAGGCGGGTCTGGATCCGCGACGCATCGTGCAGATCGGGATCGCCGACTTCGCGAACTCCCGCACGTACCGGGAGCGGGCGAAGCATCTCGGCATTACGATCATTCACCGCGATGAGCTGCACGACCGGCCCATGACCGAGGTCGTTGCCGAAGCGCTCGACATCGCGGGTGAAGGTGGCGGGCCGGTGCACGTCGACCTCGACGTGGACGTCTGCGACCGCTCGGTCGCACCAGGCTGCCCCGCCTCGATTCCAGGGGGTCTGCAGGCGCACGAGCTTCGGCGCGCTACCCGTCTACTCGCGGCAGATCCACGCGTACGCGGCATCGACATCGCTGAGGTCGATGCGACCGCTGACGCAGGCGACGCGCGCACCGTGCGGCTCGCCGCGCTCCTCGTACTCGAGGCCGCCGCCGGCCTCGCCACCCGGCTCAGCCGCTAGCCAGTCACTCGCTCCCAGCAGCGCCCCTTATCAGGCGCCCGCGTCACACGCGTCCGTTCAACGATGAAAGGATTAACCATGCCCATTTCTGATGCCGACACCGCTCGCGCCGGCACCGCACCCGCCGAGGAGACTCCCGAATCGGGCCTGCACCGCGGACTCACTGCGCGGCATATTCGGTTCATGGCACTCGGATCGGCGATCGGCACCGGCCTCTTCATGGGGTCGTCCGGCGCTATTCAGACCGCCGGCCCCGCCGTACTCATCGCGTACATTATCGGTGGCGCGGCCGTTTTCATGGTGATGCGCGCACTCGGCGAGATGGTGGTGCGGCACCCGGTTTCCGGATCCTTCGGTCAGTACGCGTCGCGCTACATCCACCCGTTCGCCGGATTTCTGGTCGGTTGGACCTTCGCGTTTGAGATGTTTCTCGTCGCGGTGTTCGACGCGACAGCGATCGGCGTCTACATGCGGTTCTGGTTCCCCGACGTGTCGCAGTGGGTGTGGGTGCTCGCCGTCGTCTGTTTCATTGCGGCGATCAACCTCATCGGCGTCAAGGTCTTCGGTGAGCTCGAATTCTGGTTCGCCCTGATTAAGATCGTCGCGATCATTGCGTTGATCGTCGCGGGCGTCGCGATCATCCTGTTCGGCTTCAACATCGCTGGTCACGATCAGATGGGCCCGCAAAACCTCGTCGACCACGGCGGATTCATGCCGCACGGCATTTGGGGCCTGATCGCGTCATTCACCATTGTGATGTTTGCGTTCGGGGGCATCGAAATCATCGGCGTGACCGCTGGCGAGGCGCAGAATCCGAAGCAGGTGCTACCGAAGGCGATCAACTCCGTGCCGATTCGCATCCTGCTTTTCTACGTGCTCACACTCGGGGTGATCATGTGCATCCAGCCGTGGGTCGACATCACTGGCGAGACGAGCCCGTTCGTCTCGATCTTCGAGTCGGTTGGCTTCCAAGCGGCCGCCGCCGCGTTCAACGTCATTCTCGTCACGGCGGCGCTCTCGGCGATGAACGCCGACATCTTTGGCGCGGGTCGGATGCTGCACGGCCTCGCTGAGCAGGGCCAAGCGCCTCGCTCGTTCACGCGCACGACCCGCAACGGCGTGCCGATCATGACGGTCATCACGATGCTGGTCGGTTTACTCGTCGGTGTGGTGCTGAACTTCCTCTACCCGGACCAGGTGCTGTTCTTGCTCGGCGCGCTCGCGACGTTCGCGACCGTACTCGTGTGGCTCGTGATTCTGATCGCGCACATCCGCATGAAGGCCGAAATCGCGCGCGATCGTCGGCTGCCGAGCGAGTTCCCGGCTCCGCTCTGGCCGGTCGCGTCGTGGCTCACGGTCGGGTTTATCGTGTTCGTCATCGTACTCGTTGGCATCGTGCCAGACTCGCGCCCCGCGCTCTGGGTCGGACTCATCTGGGTCGCCGTGCTGACCGCGTGCTACTTCGCCTTCGTGCGCGGCGCCGGTCGGCAACCGTACCCGCTCGCGGACCACACGGAGCCAATCGCGGTCATAGACCCGACCAGCCGCTGACCAATCCTCTCCCCCTCTGTCTTCCCCGGGTGGGCGGGCAGGGGCGGGCGGTTAGAAGAGGGTTTCTGGGGCCGGGAGTGACCAGTCGATCGGGGCGGCTCCCTGCGCCGCGAGGGCCTCGTTTGCTCGGCTGAACGGGCGAGATCCGAAAAATCCGCGAGAGGCTGAAAGCGGCGAAGGGTGCGCGCTCGCAATGTGCGGCACATCACCGAGTAGCGGCGCCAGTGCAAGCGCCGGCTTACCCCACAGAATCGCGACGAGCGGCCCTCCTCTCGCCGAAAGGACGTGGATCGCGTGTTCGGTGACCGCCTCCCACCCCTTCCGCTGATGGGAGCCTGCCTCTCCCGCGCGCACGGTTAGCACGCGGTTCAGCAGCAGCACGCCGCGATCCGCCCAGGCAGTGAGGTCCCCGTGTTGCGCGGGCGCGATGCCCAGATCGTCGTGCAGTTCACGGTAGATGTTGCGCAGGCTGCGGGGAATTGGGCGCACGTCGGCGGAGGTCGCGAACGACAATCCGATCGGGTGCCCAGGCGTTGGGTAGGGATCCTGCCCAACGATCAGCACGCGCACGTCGGCGAGCGGGCGCTCAAAGGCTGCGAGTACCCGATCCCGCGCGGGAAGCACCTCTATTCCGGTCGCTCGTTCCTCGGCCACGAACCGCTCAACACTTGCGAGCTCCGTCGCGATCGGTGCGAGCGCGGTTGCCCAGTCAGGGGCAACGCCACCTACCTTGCCTCCCGCGCCCGACCCAGCACCCACAGCTGGCCCGCCCGTCATTCTGCCTTCGGCGTCAGTTCGCCGCGGTGGGTGTGAAACACGCTCGACTGTGCGACGGGGCGCAGCACGATGAGATCCTGGTTCACGTGCGGCGGCTGTTCGAACGCCCCGACGAGCACGCGCGCGACATCTTCGGCTTGCAGCGGGATCACGTCGGCGTACGGCTTCGCCGCGGCGGCGGCGTCGCCACGCAGCCGGTTCAGAGTGAACTCCTCGGTATGCACGAGCCCGGGTGCAAGCTCCATCACGCGAATGGGTTCGCCTGCGAGTTCGAGTCGCAGCACGTTGGTAACCGCGTGCGCCGCGTATTTCGCGGCGTTGTATCCGCCGCCACCCGGGTAGGCGTCGAGGCCCGCGGTCGAAGTCAGATTCAGGATCGAAGCCCACCCCGAACCGCGGGCGCCCTCTCGCAAGACGGGCAACAGTGCAGCTGTGACTGAGCGCAGCCCGATCACGTTGACCTCAAACATGCGTCGCCAGTCGTCGTTCGATGATCGCTCAACCGATTCCGTTCCCAGGGCCCCGCCCGCGTTGTTCACGAGCGCGGTTGCACCGCCCGTCGCGGCGACCTCGGTTGCGAGTCGCTCGACCTGTGCCTCGTCTGTGACGTCGCAGACGATGGGGTGCGCCCCGGTCTCGGCGGCGAGCGCCTGCAAGCGGTCCTCGCGACGCGCGACCGCCACGGTGTCCCAGCCGAGCTCGGCGAAGCGACGCACCGTCGCGGCCCCGATTCCTGAACTGGCTCCCGTTACCACGACGCGTCGCTGCATGCGCTTCTCCCTCTGAGTTCGGTGTACTGAGTTCTGATCCCGAGCCTAGCTGTGGTCGCCCCACAGCGCTCATCGCGTGACTTCACGGCCGCCTGGCTCCGGCGGTCGTGTCGACCCCCTTGCCGCTCGCCGAGCCCCTCTCGATTGAGCGCGCATTCAGAAGGGGTTCGGCGCGCTGGAAGGGGCTCGGCGCGCTGGAAGGGGCTCGGCGCAGCGGGGTGGCACGCTCGCCGCACGTTACGCCGTGCGTCCCGGTCCATTGCCCCTCTGGGTGACCTCTCGTACGCTCGAACCACGCTTCAGCATCACCGCAAGCACCTCACCGCATCACACGCACCCACACCCGCGACCACCGAACCGAGGAGCCACCATGACCGACCAGAACACCTGGGGATTCGAGACCCGCCAGATCCATGCCGGGCAGCAGCCCGACGAGAACGGCGCCCGCGCTGTTCCGATCCACCAGACCACCTCGTTCGTGTTTGACGACACGGCGCAGGCGGGCAATCGTTTCGCGCTCGCCGAGTTCGGGCCCATCTACTCGCGCATCGGCAACCCGACTCAGGGGGTTGTCGAAGATCGCATCGCCGCGCTCGAGGGCGGCACCGCAGCGCTGTTGCTGGCGAGCGGCCAGGCAGCATCGACGTTCGCCGTGCTCAACATTGCCAACTCCGGCGACCACATCGTGTCGTCGGCGTCGATCTACGGCGGCACCTACAACCTGTTCAAGTACTCGCTCGCGAAGCTCGGCATCGAGGTGACCTTCATCGAGGATCAGGACGATGTCGCCGCGTGGCAGCGCGCGGTGCGCCCGAACACAAAGCTGTTCTTCGCAGAGTCGATCGCGAACCCGCGCTCGAACGTACTCGACATTCGCGCCGTCGCCGACGTTGCTCACGAGAACAGCGTGCCGCTCATCATCGACAACACCGTCGCGAGCCCCTACCTCGTGCGTCCGTTCGAACACGGCGCCGACATTGTTCTGCACTCAGCCACGAAGTTCTTGGGCGGTCACGGCACGACGCTCGGCGGCGTGATCGTCGACGGCGGCACGTTCGAGTGGTCGAAGCACGTCGACAAGTTCCCCGGCCTGACCGAACCCGACCCCTCCTACAACGGGGTGAGCTACACGGGTGCCGTCGGCGACGCGATCGCCTACATCATCAAGGCACGCGTGCAGCTGCTGCGCGACCTCGGTGCCTCGATCGCGCCGATCAGTGCCTGGCTGCTATTGCAGGGCATCGAGACGCTGTCGCTGCGCGTCGAGCGCCACGTGCAGAACGCGCAGGAGGTTGCCGAGTGGCTCGACGCCCATGACGACGTCGCGACCGTGTACTACTCGGGCCTGCCGTCGAGCCCCTGGTACGCCGCGGCCAACCGCTACGCGCCGAAGGGCGTTGGCGCGGTGCTCTCGTTCGAGCTCAAGGGCGGGGTGGATGCGGGTCGCGCGGTCGTCGAAAATGTTGAGCTCTTTAGCCACGTCGCGAACATCGGCGATGTCCGCAGTCTCATCATTCACCCGGCATCGACGACGCACTCGCAGCTCACGCCCGAGCAGCAGCTGACCGCTGGCGTCACGCCGGGTCTCGTTCGCCTCTCAGTGGGACTCGAGCACATCGACGACATTAAGGCCGATCTCGAGGCGGGCTTCGCGGCCGCGCGGAAGGTCGTCGCTGAGGCGGCAGCCAACGCCTGACTCCGCTCGTCGCGGGGGCGGAGACGGCGCGTAACATTCGCCCCCGCCCCCGCGCACCACGACAGAATGGGTGCTCATGGACTGGCAGACTCCCGAGGATTCGTTTCCGACCGACTTCATCACCGACGCGCAGCTGCGCGCGCTGATGGGGCGGCCGCCGATCTCGGGCGGCTGGCGAGACGGTGACCCTGTTGGCGAGCGCTCGTTCGTCGCTATCGGCGACCTTGCTACTGAGTCCGGCAGAGTATTGCCCAATGTGCGCATCGCCTACGAGACCTTCGGTGAGCTCAACGCGCAGCGCGACAACGCAATCCTCGTCTTCCACGCGCTCACGGGCGATAGTCACCTCGTCGGCCCCGCTGCGGCGGGCCATCCAACGGACGGCTGGTGGACGGAGATCGTCGGGCCAGGAAGACCCCTCGATACCGATCGCTTCTGCATCATCGCTCCGAACGTGCTCGGCGGCTGCCAGGGCTCGACCGGCCCGGGCTCACTCGACACGGCTGGCCGAGAGTGGGGTGGCCGCTTTCTGTATCTCACGATCCGCGATCAGGTCGCAGCCACCGCGCGCTTCGCAGACGCACTCGGTATCGACCGGTTCGAGGCGGTGATCGGCGGGTCAATGGGCGGTATGCACGCGCTCGAGTGGGGCATTTCCCACCAGGATCGCGCTGCTCGTCTCGCGGTCATCGCCGCCCCGCCGGTGACCACCGCCGACCAGATCGGCCTGAACCTCGTGCAGCTCGAGGCCATCCGCTCCGACCCGTTCTACCGCGGCGGCAATTACTATGACGCCCCCGACGGTGTCGGCCCACACCACGGCCTCGCGACGGCGCGACGACTCGCCCTGCTCAACTATCGCAGCAGCACCGAGCTCGACGAGCGCTTCGGCCGCGCCTGGCAGTCGGCGGTGAGCCCGCTCGGCAACGGCGGGCGGTTCGCCGTCGAGTCGTACCTCGATTTTCACGGCAACAAGTTCACGCGACGCTTTGACGCCAACAGCTACGTCACCCTCGTGCAGGCCATGAACTCGCACGACGTGGGGCGCGGGCGGGGTGGCGTGCGCGCCGCTCTCGCTACCCTCGAGCTCCCCACGCTCGTGCTTGGCATTTCCAGCGATCGCCTGTTCACCCTGGCGGGGCAAGACGAAATCGCCCGCAACACTCCGGGTAGCCTCGATGGCGCATTGGCGACCCGTATTGATTCCCCGTTCGGTCACGACGCCTTTCTCATTGAGTTCGAGCGCGTCGGTACGCAACTGCGCCGCCTGCTCGCGGTCTGACCGGCCATGGCCTCGACCCGCGACGCCAGCCCGCGACACCGACCCTGAACGCCCTTGCAGGGGGTACACGGAAGCCTCCCACCTTTCAGTCGTACGCTCTTCACGTACCACCGGCGTGACAGCCGGGTCTCAGCGTCACCGACAGAGGAGCATTCGCTTGGCTATCGTGCACGCGCGCTCCTCGTGGCGCGCTTGGGGTTTGGTCGCCACTGTGTCGACCGCCATCCCGCTCTGCCTCGCTGGCTGCGCCCCGGCGGTCGATGTCGACGCACACGCCGCCGAGCTGCGCGCCGCGCCAGACTCAAATCTGCTGAGCGTGCCGGTCGACCGCACGTACGATGTGTCGGAGATTCACCTGATCGCCCCGCTCGGGTCTGACGCGCTCAGCAAGGCACTCGGTGACCGCATCTCGTCCACGGGCACCATGGTTGTGCGCGACGGGATGATTACGTCGGCCGAACTACAGGTGAGCATCGCTGACTTTCCGAATGCCTCGTACGTGCAGACGAAGCCGACGATGCTCGTGCGCGACGACGTTGCGGCGACCGTCACCTCCGTTGGCACGCTCTCCGTCGGGGGCGTTGCGCAGCCAAACACGAGCGTTGAACTCAAACCGACGGAACTCGGCGAAGATCAGGCGCAGTTCGACGTCACGTTCACCATTCCAGACAATCTGATGGTGTCGACGGCTGGCCTGCCGTTCGACGAGGTCTCGGCGCACCTCGTGCTCACCGCGCAGTAGCGCGACTCACCTCGCGCGCATCGCATGAGCAGCGCGATAGCGCGGCGCTCAGGCGAAGCGCTGGCGCCGCGTCGCGTCGTGAATTTCGCCGACGAGCTCCTCGATGACGTCTTCCAGGAAGACGACGCCGAGCACGGTGCCCGCGTCATCGTGAATGCGGGCGAGGTGAATGCCTCTCCCCTGCAGGCGCGCGAGCACGTCTTCGAGTTCGGTACCCGCGTGCACGGATTCCATTTCGCGAATGCGTTTACCCGGGATCGGTTGCGTGATGCGGTCTTCGCCGAGCCGCACGAGGTCTTTGATGTGGACGTAGCCGACAAGCTCACCATTCGCATCGGCGATCGGGTACCGCGAGAATCCGTGACGCGCCACCGCCGCCTCAACGTCTTCTGGGGTCGACCCGGCGGGCAGCACCACGAGTCGATCCGAGGGCACCAGCAAGTCTTGCGCGCGCTTCGTGGTGAACTCGAACGCCGCGGTCAGCGCGCCGCTGCGGTCTTCGAGCACGCCCTCCCTGGTGGAGTGGCTGACGATACTCGCCACCTCTTCCAGCGTGAAGGTGCTGTTCGTCTCCGACTTCGGCTCGACCCCGAAAAGCCGCAGCACGCCGTTCGCGATCGCGTTCAACGCCGCAATGATGTGCCGGAAAATGCGTGAAATCGCCACCAGAGGCGGTGCGAGCAAGAGCACCGCGCGATCCGGCATCGAGAATGCGGCGTTCTTCGGCACCATTTCGCCAAATACAACGTGCAAATACGAGACGCCAAGCAGGGTCAGCACGAAGGCGACGATCATAACTGCCTGGTCGGAGATACCCGTCCAGTGCAGCGGACCCTCGAGGAGATGGTGGATCGCTGGCTCAGAGACGTTCAGAATGAGCAGCGAGCACACGGTGATGCCGAGCTGGCTTGTCGCAAGCATCAGCGTCGCGTGTTCCATCGCATAGAGCGCCGTCTGTGCACGCTTCGACCCGGCCTCAGCCTTCGGCTCAATCTGCGAGCGCCGCGCAGAGATGACGGCGAACTCCGCGCCAACGAAGAAGGCATTGGCCGCGAGCAGCACGACCAGCCAGACGATTCCCGCCCAGTCACTCATGCGCGATCCCCCTCGCTCGGAGCCACAGCGGTGGGCGGGCTCGTGTACTGCAGCCGAGCAATGCGGCGGCCCTCCATGCGCATCACGCGCAGGGTGCCACCGTCTGGCAGCTCGGCTTCATCACCGGCCACAGGAATACGACCGAGTTCGTGGAGCACGTAACCCGCGGCCGTGTCGTACGCGTCGTCTTCTGGAATCTCGACTCCGGTCTGCTCGCGCACCTCGTCTGGGCGCAGATCAGCGGGAAAACTCATTTGCTCCGCTGTACCGACGACGCCGGCCGCGGCTCGGTCGTGCTCGTCAGCGACCTCGCCGACGATCTCTTCGACCAGGTCTTCGAGCGTCACGATTCCGGCCGTACCGCCATACTCGTCGGCCACGATCGCGAGCTGGAAACCGCTCGCGCGCAGCTCTTCGAGCAGCTGATCCAGGTGCATCGTCTCTGGCACGCGCACTGCGTCTTCCATCAGTGCCGCCACCGGCACGTCACCGCGCTTCGCGCGCGGCAGGGCGACCGCCTGCTTCACGTGCACCACACCAACGATGTCGTCGCGATCCTCGTCAATGACCGGGAAGCGGGAGAACCCGGTGCGACCCGAAAGCTCGAGGATTGCCTGGGCAGGTTCGAGCCGCTGCAGGCTCTCGACCTTGAGCCTGGGGGTCATCACATCGCCCGCCGAGAGTTCGGCAAACCGTAGCGTGCGATCGAGCAGCGTCGCTGTGTCAGCTTCGAGTAGCCCGGCGCTCGCCGAGTGCCGCACGAGCGAGGAGAGCTCTTCGGCCGAGCGAGCACCCGACAGCTCCTCCTGCGGTTCAATGCCGAGCGAGCGCAGGATGCCGTTCGCGCTGCCGTTCAGTACCACGACGGCGGGCTTCAGCGTCGTCGTGAATGCAGCCTGAGCCGGCATCACCAATCGCGCTGTCGCAAGCGGCCGTGAGATCGCGAAGTTCTTTGGCACGAGCTCGCCCACGATCATTGAGAACACCGTCGCAACGGCGACCGCGATCGGCGCGCTGATCGCGCGCCGCAAGTCTTCGGGGATTCCCAGCGCACCGAGCGGTGCGTCAAGGAAATTGCTGAGCGCCGGTTCGAGCGTGTACCCGGCCAGCAGCGTCGTGAGTGTGATGCCCAGCTGCGCGCTCGACAGATGGGTCGAGGTGCGTGACAGGCCGCGGATCACGCGGTCAAGCCCGCGCTCCCCCGCGCCGCGCCGCCGCTCAAGATCTTGGCGATCGAGCGCGACGAGTGAGAACTCGGAGGCAACAAAGATGCCCGTGCCGAGTGTGAGTACCACTCCAATAAGGAGGAGGAGCCAGTCGCTCATCCACGGCCCCAGAAATGGACGAAGTGCCGCGCCACAGCGCGGCAGGTACTCGGAGGGTCAGAGGGTCTTCGAGAATCAACATCCATAGCCCTACGAGATTACCACCAGAACGGGGTGATCGCGCTGGGAGTATCAGCGCATTCGGCCACGGAAAGGCGTAGGCTTGTCGGCGGTACGGCTCAGAAGCCAGTACCTCCGACTACATCAATCTTGCAACTGGTGCACGAACGAGAGGAAGTCGCTTTGGCGGAGCGCACGGAGACCACCAATCAAGCTGGTCCCGCAGGAGATTTCGGCGCGAATGCGTGGCTAGTGGACGAGCTCTGGAAGCAATTCCAAGTCGACAAGAACGCGGTGGATCGGTCGTGGTGGCCGGTTCTTGAGAAGTACGGCGCAGATCAGTCAGCGGCAGCGACGCCGACGGCGCCTGTGACCGGCGGCGCTCCGGCGACCAGCCCGATCACAACACCGACGCAACCCGCCCGCACCACGAAGGCGGCGCCACGCGTCGCCCCGATTCCGGCAGACGCCCCCAGCGCCCGCGGAGCAAAGGTCGAGCAGACCGCGCCGGAGGCAGACCGCGTCACGCCGCTCAAGGGTATGGCCCGCACGCTCTCCAAGAACATGGATCAGAGCATCTCGGTGCCGACCGCCACAAGCGTTCGCACGATCCCGGCGAAGCTGCTCATCGACAACCGCATCGTCATCAACAACCATCTGCGTCGCAGCCGCGGTGGCAAGGTGTCGTTCACGCACCTCATCGGCTGGGCGCTGATCCAGACGCTGAAGGATTTCCCGAGCCAGAACGTCAGCTACGCCGAGGTCGACGGCAAGCCGTCACTCGTCGCCCCGGCCCACATCGGGCTTGGCATCGCGATCGACGTGCCGAAGCCTGACGGCACGCGCTCGCTCCTCGTGCCATCGGTGAAGCGCGCCGAGGCGCTCGACTTCAACGAGTTCCTCGCCGCCTACGAAGACATCGTCAAGCGCGCCCGTGACAACAAGCTCACGGCAGACGACTTCCAGGGCACCACCATTTCGCTCACCAACCCGGGCGGCATCGGTACGGTGCACTCCGTGCCGCGACTGATGCCCGGCCAGGGCAGCATCATCGGCGCCGGTGCGCTCGAGTACCCCGCAGAGTTCCAGGGCGCTTCGCAGGAGATGCTGAACCGCCTCGGCATCTCGAAGACGATTACGCTGACCAGCACGTACGACCACCGGGTCATTCAGGGCGCCGGGTCGGGCGAGTTCTTGAAGCTCGTGCACGAGCGGCTGATCGGCAAGCACGATTTCTACGAAGAGATCTTCGCCGCGCTGCGCATCCCGTACAAGCCAGTGCAGTGGGCCTCCGACATTCACGTCGATGTGTTCGGCGCCGTCGACAAGACCGCACGCGTGCAGGAGCTCATCAACTCATTCCGCGTGCGCGGCCACCTCATGGCCGATGTCGACCCGCTTGAGTACGTGCAGCGCACGCACCCCGATCTCGAGATTGAATCGCACGGGCTCACGTTCTGGGACCTCGATCGTGAATTTGCGACCGGCGGCATCGGCGGCAAGCGCACCATGCCTCTCCGCGACATTCTCGGCGTGCTGCGTGACTCCTACTGCCGCAAGATCGGCATTGAGTACATGCACATTCAAGATCCGGCGCAGCGCCTGTGGCTCCGCGACCAGCTCGAGGTGCCCTACGCCAAGCCGAGCCACGACGAGCAGATGCGCATCCTCGAGAAGCTCAACGAGGCCGAGGCCTTCGAGACCTTCCTGCAGACGAAGTACGTCGGCCAGAAACGATTCAGCCTCGAGGGCGGCGAGACCGTGATTCCGCTGCTCGACGCAATGCTCATTGACGCGGCAGAAGACGGCGTCGACAGCGTCGACGTCGGCATGGCCCACCGTGGCCGCCTGAACGTGCTGTCGAACATCGCCGGCAAGACCTACGGACAAATCTTCCGTGAGTTCGAGGGTGCCCAGGCGAAGAAGGCCGGATCGGGTGACGTCAAGTACCACCTCGGCACCTCCGGCGTCTTCACCGCGCCGAACGGTACCCAGGTGCCGATCCACCTCGCGGCGAACCCCTCGCATCTCGAAACCGTCGACGGCGTACTCGAGGGCATCGTGCGCGCAAAGCAAGATCTGAAGCCGATTGGCTCGTTCACCACGCTGCCGATTCTGATTCACGGCGACGCCGCGATGGCCGGTCAGGGCATCGTGTACGAGACGATGCAGATGTCGCAACTGCGCGGGTACCGCACCGGCGGCACCATTCACATCATCATCAACAACCAGGTCGGCTTCACGACGCTGCCGCTCGATTCGCGTTCCACGGCGTACTCGTCGGACATCGGCAAGGTCGTTCAGGCTCCGATTTTCCACGTGAACGGTGATGACCCCGAGTCGGTCGTGCGCGTCGCGAAGCTCGCGTACGAGTTCCGCCAGCGCTTCCACATCGACGTCATCGTCGATCTCGTTTGCTACCGCCGGCGCGGGCACAACGAGGGAGACGATCCCTCGATGACCCAGCCGCTGATGACCGACCTGATCGAGGCTAAGCGTTCGACGCGCCGCCTCTACACGAGCGCGCTCGTCGGTCGCGGCGACATCACCGAGGAAGAGTACGACCGGGCGAAGCAGGACTTCCAGGATCGCCTGGAGCGCGCCTTCCAGGAGACGCACGCGGCGCAGACCGGTTCGATCCCCGTGATCGACAACAGCGGCATCGGCGAGAACGCCGGAGCGGCCGGCCGCTCGGACCAGGTGTTCGAAACCGCCGTCGATCGCACCGTGATCGAGCGCATCGGCGACGCGCACGCGAACAAGCCCGAGGGCTTCACCGTGCACCAGAAGCTGCAGCAACTGCTGAACAAGCGCCTCGAGATGAGCCGCGAAGGCGGCATCGACTGGGGCTTTGGCGAACTGCTGGCACTCGGCTCGCTGCTGATGGAGGGCACCGCGGTGCGCTTCGCGGGTCAGGATGCCCGCCGCGGCACCTTCGCCCAGCGGCACGCAGTGTTCCACGACCGGGCAAACGGCCAGGAGTGGATCCCGCTGCTCAACCTCTCTGAGGAGCAGGCGCGATTCTGGATCTACGACTCGCTGCTCTCGGAGTACGCTGCGCTCGCCTACGAGTACGGCTACTCGCTGCAGCGCGAAGACGCACTCGTGCTGTGGGAAGCCCAGTTCGGTGACTTCGCGAACACGGCGCAGGCCGTCGTCGACGAGTACATCGCCGCCGCCGAGCAGAAGTGGGGCCAGCAGTCCTCGGTCGTCATGCTGCTCCCCCACGGCTACGAGGGTCAGGGCCCCGACCACTCCTCGGCGCGTATCGAGCGCTACCTGCAGCTCTGTGCCGAAGACAACATGATCGTGGCGCGTCCTTCGACGCCCGCGAACTACTTCCATTTGCTGCGTCGCCAGGCATACGCCCGGCCGCGCAAGCCGCTCATTGTGTTCACGCCGAAGTCGATGCTGCGCCTGCGCGGCGCAACGTCGGCGGTGGAAGACTTCATTCAGGGCGGGTTCCTGCCGGTGATCGATGACCCGGTGGTGACCGAGCCAGCACGCGTCGAGCGCGTGCTGCTCGTTGCTGGCAAGGTCTACTACGATCTCCGCAGCGCACTCGAGAAGAACCCTGACCCCCGCGTTGCTGTGGTGCGTGTCGAGCAGTTCTACCCGATCCCCGCCGTGCAGATGGGTCGCGTGCTCGCGCAGTACAAGGGCGCCGAGCTGGTGTGGGTGCAAGACGAGCCAGAGAACCAGGGCGCATGGCCCTTCATCTCGCTCGAGCTCTCGAAGCAGCTCGCGAACGATCGCATCAGCGTCGTGTCGCGCGCGGCCTCCGCTGCCCCCTCAACGGGTTCGGCGAAGGTGCACGCGGTTGAGCAGGAGGAACTGATCTCCCGCGCACTGCGGTTTGACGGCGACGCCTAGGAGCTGATGTGCATCAATCGTTGATCGGGGACTCGCCGAACACACCCGCTGTTTCGGCGGGCCCCCACATCAGCGGTATTGCGCAGAAGATTGCCACCGCAATTTCGGTCGGCATGCTCAGCGTCGGCGAACGGCTTCCACCAGAGGCCGATCTCGCCGGTCAGTTCGGTATCGCGGTGGCGACGCTGCGGAAAGCCCTGGCTGAACTACGTGCCGAGGGCATTGTCGAGACGCGGCGCGGGCGCAACGGTGGCACGTTTGTGGTGCAAGCTCCGTTCCCGTCCGGTGACACCCTGAGCGCGTCGCTGATGCGCACGAGCACCACCGCCCTGCGCGACTTTTTTGACGAGCACGCTGCGGTCTCTGGCATGGCCGCGCAGCTCGCCGCAGAGCGGACGCCGCCCGAGGCGCGCACACGACTCGCGGAGTTCGCCTTCCTCGCCCGCGAGGCGCGCACCGTACGAGACCGGTCGCTCGCCGACAGCCGGTTCCACTTCGAAGTCGCTGTACTCAGCCAGTCGCAGCGTCTACTGACCGCCGAGCAGCGCCTGCAGTCCGAACTGTCACCGTTTCTCTGGAGCGACGCTATCTGTCGCGCGTCAGTGCAGCGCGCTTTCAGCGAGCACCTCGACATCGTGATGGCGATCGAGCAGCGCGATGCGCGCCGCGCTCAAGATCTCGCGGTGGCGCACGTGCGGGGCAACATGCGCCTGATCATCGATGGGAAGATCGCCCTCAATCGCCGCGCTGTCGCCGGCCGAGCTGGCGACAGCGCAGGCGACAGCACCAACGAAGGCGAGCGCTGAGTGATGACCAAGACCGCCGTGGTTCACGATGTCATCGAACGCGTCGATGCGTGGTTCTCTGAGCGCTTCACACGCCTCACCCGTCTCGCGACCGAACTGATTCAGGTGACGTCGCTCGACGGGCGCGGCCACATCGAACTCACGGAGGCATCACGTAAGCGGCTCAAGTCGGTCGCCGTTCGGTTTCTCGCCGGTGACGAAGTGATCGACGGCTGCGGGCTGATCTTCGCGCAGTCGGCGCTCGGCACCGACAACGGTCAACTCGAGTGGTGGGTGCGCGAAGAGGAATCTCGCTTCGCTCGGTATTCGTTCGGCGTCGTCCCGGGTGGCGACCGCTACTACGATTACTCTCACCACGAATGGTTCACGCGCGCGTTTATCGACGGTGAAACCGCGATCGTCGGGCCGTATATCGACTACCTCGGCATCGAGGCCTACGTTGTGACCATCACGGTGCCCGCCGAGATTGACGATGTGCGCATCGGCGCCGTCGGCAATGACCTGCAGGTCGCCGATATGGAGGCCGCGCTGCTGCCTGAGCTGCTGCGCTCAACCACCGAGATCGCGCTGGTGGGCGCGCGGGGCACCGTACTCTTCGGCACCTCCTCGAAGTTCATCTCGGGTGACTTTGTACCTCCCGAGGTCGACGGCTATGAGAGTGTGGCCGTCGGGCCCGACGGCGCCGGGTTGCGCATCGTCTACGCCGTGGCCTGAACCCGCGCTCGCTCGTCGACAACCCGCGCAAAGCGCTCGGCGACATCGCCCCACACCCGAGTCAGTTCTGTCTCAGCCGCCGCTACCCCTGCAACGATGTCGGCCGGATCGCGGTCGAGGCGGCGCAAATTCTCGGCGTCTTCGAGCACCCACTCGGCCGCCGTCGCTGCCGTCGCCTCCGGGTGAAACTGCAGGCCCCACGCTGCTGTTCCGAGCGAAAAGACCTGGTTTGGGCATTCCCCACTCGATGCCAGCACTCGCGCAGCGGGCGGCAGCATCGCCACCTCGAGATAGTGCCACTGGACGACGGGAACCGTCGTGCCCGCGAGCACACCAAACAGCGGATCGCTCTCACCGCCCGCTGACCCGTGATCCGAAAATGTCACCGCGCCCAGGCCGATCTCGGGGCCCTGAGACATCTCGCTAACCCGCCCGCCGCGAGCGACCGCCAACAGCTGCGCCCCGAGGCAAATACCCAACGTCGGTACGCCGTTAGCGACCCCCTCACTCAGGAGACCGCGCACCCGAGGGAGCCACGGCGCAACCGAATCGTCTTCCGGGCCCATCGATCCGCCGAGCACGACCAGGCCGTCGTAGCCGGTGAGCGACTCGGGAATCGAGGTCGCCCGATCGGCGCTGCACACCTCCACGCGCGCACCGTGCGACGCGAGTCGCTCGGCGATGGCGCCGAGGCCCGCGTTCGCCTGGTGCTCGATAACAAGCATGCGCGGCTGTATCGGCCGTTCAGCGTAGGCCGCCGCCCGATGCACCAGCCAGTCGAAAAGCGCCTGGTGCTGCGGGTCGCTCGCCGCGGTGTCTTCGGGGTGCCACTGCACTGCGATGAGCTCACGGCCCGGCACCTCGATGGCCTCGACGATACCGTCGGGCGCCCGACCAACCTCTCGCACGCCCTCGCCGAGTCGAGCAATGGCCTGATGGTGATACGACGACACCGTCATTGTGCTGGCGCCCAATACTCCGGCGAGCGCCGAATCGGGATCGAGTTCAACGGGGTGCACGTCGTTTCGATGCGGGCTGCCGGGCGGGAGGTCTTGCACGAGTGTTCCCCCGTGTTCGACGTTCAACAACTGGAAGCCCCGGCAAATCGCGAGCACCGGCACGCCGATCTTCAGAGCGGCAGCCATCATGTCGGCCTCGAACTGATCCTGCGCCGGGAAGTCGGCTGGCACCGTCGCCGCGTCTGCCCGACTGCCGTATCGCGCGGGATCAATGTCTGCGCCGCCCGGCACAAGCAGACCATCGAGCCCGGCAAGCCGCTCCACGGGCGCCAGCGCGCTCTCGGCGAAGAGCGTAATCGGTTCTCCCCCGGCACGCACCACCGCGCGCAAAACCGCGGCCGAAACGGCGCTGCCGTCGAACCGCAGCCCGTGCACGCGGTTCGACCACATGCCGGTGACCCCGATCCGCGGCGCGTTCACTGGCCGGGCTCACTCACGAGCGGAAACGGCAGCAGCGGCATCCAGCGCTGCCAGATCCGTTCCAGTTCACCGTCGGCGACCGCCGCCTCAAGAGCCGCGTTCAGCTCCGCGCGTAGCGCCTCGTTCCCCGGCGCTACGCCGACGCCCCAGCGATTGCCGGTCTGCACCGTGAACGCCTCAACGAAGTCGGGGTCCTCCGCAGCCAGCGGCACCATCACCACATCGTCGTCGACGAAGCCGTCGATGCTGCCACTGCGCGTCGCCTCAATCATGTCTCCGAAGACATCGTCGCTCGCGCCGAAGCTCACGAGTTCAACGCCCGGAAACGTCTCGGCCAGTTTCATATTCGTGGAGTGCGCGATAGCGCCGATGCGGTACCCCGCCAGCTCAGCGGCGGAGCGCACGGGGTCGTCCGCGCGCACCACCAGCGACTCGTTGAACACCGCATACGGCCGAGTAAAGTCGACGAGCGCGGCGCGCTCCGCCGTCTCGCCCTGGCCGCACCACACCGCGTCGGCGTCACCGCGGCGTACGGCCGGGATCATCTCTTCCCAGGGCAGCATCACCCACTCGACGCGAGCACCGATGCGCGCCGCGATAGCCGCTGCCGCGTCAGGCTCGTATCCTGAGCGGTCAATTCCGTTCGGGCTTTTCGCGAAAAGTGGCAGCGCCTCCGAGTCAATGCAGGCGAGTCGCAGAACCCGCTGCTCCCGCGCGCTCACGGGATCGCCTCCCAGTACTGGTCGAACTCCCACTGCGTAATCTGCCCGCAGTAGCGCGCCCACTCGTCTCGCTTGAGCTGCAGGAAGATACGGGTGAGCTCCTCGGGCATCGCGCCCATGAGGTAGTCATCGGCCTCGAACGCTTCGATCGCGCTGCCCAGGGTGTTGGGCACGACGACATCGTCGAGCAGCGCGCTCGGCACCCCGGGCTCCCCTGGCTCGAGCGCGGCCTCAATACCGTGCTCGATGGCGGCGAGCAGGTACAGGTGGGACAGGTACGGGTTCACGCTCGCGTCGGGCAGCCGGTATTCCATGCGGCCGTTCGCCGAGATTCGGATCGCGACGCCGCGGGTATCGAGACCCCAGTCGGCTCCCGAGGGTGCGAACTGGCCAGCGTCCCAGAATCGCTTGTACGAGTTCACGGTCGACGCCATGACGAGCATCGAACCCGGGGTGTGCAGCAGCATCCCGCCGATTGAATTGCGCGCGATGTCGGTGGCGTGTAGTTCGACTCGGCCGTCTTCGACGACGTTCTCTTCGCCGTCTGCTCCCGTGCGCCACAGGCTGAGGTTGTGGTGGCACCCGTTGCCCATTTTGCCGTTGTAGGGTTTCGCCATGAAGCTCGCCTGCAGCCCGAGCTCGCGCGCCACCTGCTTGCACACCTGACGGTAGGTGGTCATGCGCTCGGCGGTGAGCTCCGCGCGGTCGTACTCCCAGTTGAGTTCGATCTGGCCCGCATCCTCGTAGTCGCCCTGGATCATCGTGAACCCGAGTGACTGCGCGTACGAGATGATCCGCTTGTACACCGGCCGCATCTTTTCGAGGTTCTCGACCTGGTAGGCGGGGCTCTGGTCCTCCTTCGTGACCACCTCGAGCCCCGGCCCTGTCCACGTCATCTCGGGCTCGAGACCGCTTCGCAGTTCGAGGCCGGTGCGCTCGGTGAAACCGCGGTGTGCCGCGGTAAACAGCGCGCGCGTGTCGAGCGGGATCAGGCGACCGCCCGCGTCACCCAGGTGCGGCGGATCATACGCGGTGCAAAACATGCGCCCCACCTCGGGGTCCCACGGCAACACCTGGAACGTTTCGGGTTCAGGCAGCCCCCAGAACTCGTGCGCGGCGACGCCACCGCCAATCAACTCGCCCTCGCGACTCGTCTGCAGATCGGTGAGCGCCGTGCGGTGAAACGCGATTCCCTTGCGCAGCATCCGCTCGTAGTGTTCGGCCGGCACGACCTTCGCTACCGTGCGACTGCCGAGGGTCGGGATCATGTAGTAGATGTACTTCACCCCCGTTGCCCTGATGCGCTCAGCGAGCGCATCGAGAACCTCAGGTTGGAGGTTTGCCTGCTGGTGGCGCTCGAACGCCGTCGTGTCGTCGAGCAGGGCTCGCAACGCGGCGCCGAAGCGGCCGCCCGAGGAGAATTCAGACATGGTGGTCCTTTCAACATTGGAAGGGAAAAACGGGGAGAGCGCTGGGTCACCGCACGGTGAAGGTAATCGGCAGCGCGATCGGGCCGTGGTTGCCTGAATCGGGCAGCCACCTGTCGCCACCTGGGCAGCTGATGTTCGTGAACGCCTGCGCGAGCATCGGCAGCGCTACGCTCATATCGGCGCGGGCGATGAAGTGACCGATGCACTTGTGCACGCCACCACCGAAGGTGTGGTGCTGCTTGCGTCCGCTGACCTCGATGTCGATATCTGGGTCGGGGAACGCCTCGGGATCGGTGCCACTCGCCATTGTGAACAGGTGCACCGTCGTGCCCTTCGCGATGTGTAGGCCCTTGAACTCGAAGTCTTCATTGGCTTCGCGGGTCACCCAACGAGTCGTCGGATTCACGCGAAGTGCCTCCTCAAGGGCTGGTCGCGTCAGCTCCTTCGGGCGCGCGGCGAGCAACTCCCACTGCGCTGGGTTGCGCATGAACGTCTGCAGGATCAGGCCGAGCTGATTGCGCGTCGTATCCATGCCGCCGAACAGCATGAGCACGAGCGCGTTGCGCAGCTCGGCGTCGCTCAGGCTGTCGCCGTCGCTCTGACTGACCTGCAGCAGCTGCGACACCATATCGTCACCCGGTTCGCGCCGCCGCTCATCAATTAGCTGGTCGACGAAGTCGTACAGCTCACGCACGGCGACGTCGACCCGCTCGATGTCTGCCTTGATAGTGACGCTCAGCGCGTATCCGACCGTGTTCGCGCGCGAAGCAATGAACGGCCAGTGCTCGTGCGGCAGGCCCATCATCGCGCAGAGCGCGCGCGTCGCAAACGGTTCGGAGAAGTCGGCTACGAATTCGACCTGTTCACCGCGCTCGTGCTGTGCGGTCATGTCTGCGATCAGTTCTTCCGCGATCGCGACGAACGCCGGTTCCAGCCGGCGGGCGACCCCGGGTGAGAACGCAGGGTTCAGGAGTCGGCGAATGCGGTCGTGCTCCGTGCCCTCGAGCACGAGCAGGTTCTTCGCCCACCAGTCGTAGAAGATGCCGGAGTGCACGCCGTGGTGATCAGGCCATTGAGCACTGCCCTGATTGAGGCTCGGGTGCTTGAGCAGCTCAGTGACCTCCTGGTAGCGCAGCACGCCGTAGCCGTAATTGGTGCGGGCATACCAGCTGCGCTCACGCGCATCGCGCACGGCCTCCGAGTTCATCGCGAAGTCGGGCGACGCAATGTCGAGGTAGGGCGCCGTGTCGGGGTTCGGCTGTGCGGTCATTCGTACTCCTTCGTCGAATTCGCTCCGGCGACGTGCTACGCCTCCGGATATAAATAAGTTACTCATACATGTTTTAAAACGCAAGTAGTGAGGTAATTTTGCTGACCAATATCGAACTAGCCACCATAAAACATTCTTAGATGGCGTGTATTGAGATACACTGACCGCACGTCCCCTGACGCGCATAGTCGCGCGTCGCATCTAAGACTGTGAGAAGGAGCCGCGATGACGCCGCACCCGAAGATCGCGATCGTGGGCAGTGGACCGGCGGGCTGCTACCTCGCGCAGTCACTGCGACGTTCCCTGCCAGACGCAGAGTTAACCGTCTTGGATCGCGCCGCAGCACCGTACGGGCTCATTCGCTACGGCGTCGCACCTGATCACCAGCACACCAAGGCCATCACCCGTCAGTTCGATCGCCTCTTCCAGTCCCCTGAAGTGCGCTTTGTTGGTGGCATCGACATCGACACGGACGTGACGCTCGCAAGTTTGCGCGAAATCTTCGATGTCGTGGTGCTCGCAACTGGACTCCCCCTGGACCGCGCGATCACGGTTCCCGGCGCCGAGCTCGCGGGCGTGTACGCGGCCGGTGAGATTGTTCGCGCGTTAAACGCGCACCCGGAGGCGGCGAGCGCGCAATTGCCGCAGCTCGGCACCGATGTCGTCGTGATTGGCGCCGGCAATGTCGCTCTCGACCTGGTGCGTTTTCTCGTGAAAGACAGGTCGGGGTACATCGGCAGTGACGTGCACGACGCCGCGCTCGAGCAGTATGTAGCGGCACCCGCCCAGCGCGTCACCGTCGTGAGTCGATCTTCGGCGGCGGAATCCAAGGGCGACCCGCAAATGCTGAGCGAGCTCGCGACGCTGCCGCGGGCGAGCTACGCGGTCACTCATGCCGGGCGAAACGACACCACTGAGTCGCACGACGATCGCACGATCACCGCACGTCTCGCCGCGATCGCTGCGCTCGCTGACCCCGCCCGGGGCACGCTACCCGGACCCACGGTGTCGCTGCGCTTCGGCGCACTGCCGACGCGCATTCTGGGAACCGAGCACGTCACCGGCATCGAACTCGCCTGCGGCACCGAAACGGTGACGGTACCGGCCACGGCGGTCATCACGGCCATCGGATTCCGTCCGGCAGTTGGAGCCGAGGCGACAACCGCCCAGACGGCCGCGGGTGTCATCGCGTCGCTGCCGGCGAATCTCACCACCGGCCGCATCGAGCGCGGGCTCTATCGCGTCGGTTGGGCGCAGCGCGGGCCCCGCGGGGCCATCCCCGAGAACCGCGCTTCGGCAAAACTGGTCGCCGACGAAATCGTCGCGGATCTGGGGGCACGCGCGCAGCCCAGTCTGGCCGTCGGCTTTGCCGGGCTCGACGCGGAGTTGCGCACGCGCGCCATCGACTTCTCGCAGTGGCTCACGCTCGATGCGCACGAGCGTGCGACTGCCCCGACCGGTCGCGTGCGCCAAAAGGTGATCTCGCACACGGCAATGATCGACATCGCACGAGGCGGCGCACACGCTGCCCCGGGCGCGAGCGCACCAACAGCATCGGCCGAGACTCCTCCGGCCCCTGGCCCTGATCCGAAAGGAACACCGTGAAATTCACCATTCTCTACGGCACCGAATCCGGCAACTCCGAGCTCATCGCTGAAGATCTCGGCGACCACCTGCGTACCGAACACGACGACGTGATCGTGCAGGACCTGCAGCACACCAATCCGGCCGAGATCACGGCCGATCGTTTGGTTCTCGTGGTGTGTTCCACGCACGGCGCTGGCGATCTGCCGAACTCAGCGGAGCCCTTCGCTCGCGCCTTCGATGCCGATCCCCCGGAGCTCACCGGCGTGCGCTACGCGATGTTCGGGCTGGGTGACCGCTTCTATGAGGAGACCTACTCGCAGGGCAGCGAGCACATCGACCGCCGATTCGCGGCACAGGGTGCGGAGCGCATCGGGCCGTACGGTCGACACGATGCCTCCTCGTGGGACGTTCCGAGCGACACCGCGCTTGAGTGGCTTCCCGAGGTGCTCGCCGCTGCAACCGCCGACGCGAACGCCTAAGTCAATGCCTCACCCGCGGGCGCGGGCGAGGAGTTCCCCGAAGATCGCGCGCCGATCGGCGGGGTCTGCCGCCGGCTCCTCGGGGTGCCACTGCACCCCGATCGCCCAGGTCGCGGCGCGGTGCTCGGTCCCTTCGACTAACCCGTCGCGGGCGCGGGCGCTCACGCGCAGAGGTGATCCGACCGCGTCGACCGCTTGATGATGACCGTTGCGCACCGTCACGTCCGTGCGGCCCAATATCTCCGCGATCTTCGAGCCGGGCTCCAGCCGCACGGGTTCGTCGACGAACAGCGGCTCACCAGCGCCGCCGTGGTGCAGCGCAAACTCGGCGATATCTGGGATCAAGGTGCCGCCGAAAGCAACATTGAAGAGCTGTGATCCGCGGCAGATCGCCAGCACCGGCAGGTCCTGTCGCACTGATTCTCTGATCAATTCGATGCAGTAGCGGTCAGCGCGCACGTCGACGCCGTACTCATTCGCGGGCGGCTCGCCCGCATACCCGTAACAGCGCACATCAACGTCGCCACCGCCCAGAAAGACGATCCCGTCGGCACCGTCGAGCACCCCACGCGGATCGGCCAACGATGTCGCCGCCGAGTCCACGAGCTGCGGGTCGCCGCCCGCCGCGCGCACCGCGTCAAACGCGATCTGCGTGAACGACTCCTGCAGATCATGCGCCCCCTGATCCATGCCGGGGAAGGTGAGCGAAACCACCATTTTGATCACCGGCACGGCTCTGGCACCGGCAACGGCATCGGCATCGGCATCGGCATCGGCATCGGCATCGGCAAATTGTGCAGCATCGACGCGCAGATCACTCACGGGAACTCCTTCGACTCGCGTCAGGTCCGGGCGACCGCTAACGCGGTCACCCGGACCTGGATCGTTGTGGATGGCGACGCTTCAGGCGTCGACGGTGATGCGGATCGGACCGCTCGCGTCGCCCGAGGGTGCGTCGCCGCGCAGGTAGGCGCGCGACACGAGCATGTAGATCCAGCCAGCACCAATGACACCGACGGTCGTGAGAATCAGCAGGTAATCTTCACCCCAGCCGCCGCCCGTCGGGCGCGGCCACAGAATGTTCACGACGGCCGCAACGCCCCAGATCAGAGCGATGATGTTGACCGGGTAGGCCCACCCCCGTAGCCGGAATTTGCCCGCCGGTTTCCAACCGAGAATGCGAGCGCGCAGCGCCGCGAGCACGACCATCTGGAAGCCGACGTAGATGCCGACCGTGCCAAAGCCAACCATCGCGGTGAGCGCATCCTCGAGCAGCAGCGACAGCACGATCACGATGCCCGGCAGCAGCGCCGCGGCGACCAGGGCGTTGTTCGGCACGTGGCGACGCTCGTTGAATGCTGAGAGCACCTTCGAGGCGGGGAGAAAGCGATCGCGCGCCATTGAGTAGATGAGGCGGCTCGCGGCGGCCTGCAAGCTCGTGATGCACGAGATGAACGCAACCGCAATGACCAGCATCACGAGCGGGAAGATAGGCCCGAACGCCTCGGTGAGCAGCACGCCGATGGGGTCGGCGACCTCGCCAGAAGCGACGGCAGCGAAGTCTGGCACAGCGAGCACGAGTGAGAATACGAGCAGGTTTGCCGCGAAGCCGCCGATGTACAGCGTCAGTCGCATCGCCTTCGGTACGCGCTCGCTCGGGTTCTTGATTTCTTCGGCGACGTCGCCGTTGGCCTCGAACCCGTAGTACGCGAACATGCCAATGAGCGCGGCGGCCGCGAACGCACCAAAGTACCCGCCCGGTGCCGCATCGCCGATCCCCTGGTTATCGAACAGTACGGTCCAGTCGTGCTGACGACCGAACAGCAGCAGATAGCCACCGATGACGACGGCGCCGAGCATCTCGGCGACCAGGCCGACCGTCGCCGCGTAACTCAACACCTTCGTGCCCGAGAAGTTGAGGAACGTTGCCACGACGAGCGTGCCGAGCGCGACGAGCACGGTGCCTCCGGCGTCGAGCGTGCCGCCGAACACCGAAGCGACGAACGGGGCAGCGCCGTACGCTACCGCTGCGATTGTGCCGATGAGCGCGACCACGTAGATCCAACCGTTCATCCACGCCCACTTGCGGCCCCACAGCCGGCGCGACCACGGATACACACCGCCCGCGACGGGATAGTTGGACACCACCTCGCCGAAGATGAGCGCGACGAAGAACTGGCCGATCAGCGCGATCACGAGCGCCCAGACCATCGGCGGCCCGGCCTGGCTGAGGGAGATTGCGAACATCGAGTAGACGCCCGCGATCGGTGACAGGTAAGTGAACCCCAGGGACACATTGCCCCAGAAGCTCATCTCCCGCTTAAACGTTGTGTCGTAGGTGTAGCCGAGTGACGCCAGGTGGGCTGCGTCTGCATCGTCAGCTACGACGGAATGGTGCTCTGACATGGTCGCTGGTACTCCTTCGTACATCGACAACGGTCGCGCCACGTCTCTGCGAGGTGGCGTGGCTTAGAACCTACCCTTAGATGTTTTATTCATCAAGTATCAGAACGATCTTTTCGTGTGTGGGTCACGTGTTGTCGATATTTCATACATCCATAAATGAAATATTCACGCGCGCAAAACACGAATCGCGCCAGGGAACGCTCGATTCCACACCCCACTCCCCTGAATTTCCAATACGTCCCGTGGGAAGATGAGGGACAGATAATCGCGAGCGGCGCCGAGACGCGCACCGCTCTGGACTCCGAAGGAGCCCGCATGCCCACTTTCGATCGCGAGCGCGACCTCGACGCTTCTTTTACGCCGCTCACTCGGCCGCTGAGCCTGCGTGAGACGGTGCTCGAGCAACTGCGCACCGCGATCATCACGGGCCGACTGGCCGAGGGAGAGGTAGTTTCGGCACCGGCGCTCGGCCTCACCCTCGGAGTCTCTGCGACGCCCGTGCGCGAGGCGATGATGGACCTCGCACGCGAGGGCCTCGTTGAGACGCTGAAAAACAAGGGGTTCCGCGTCACCGCGATGAGCGAGAGCGACCTCGACGATCTCGCGCAGATTCGGCTACTCCTCGAGCCTCCGGTAATGCGCGTTGTCGCGGGCCGAATCCCTGAGCACGAGCTCCCGGCCCTCCGCCTGCTCGCGGACGCGTGCCTCGACGCGGCAGAGCGCGGTGACCTCGAGGAGTACCTGCGCAACGACCGCGAATTTCACGCGCTCGTACTGACCTACACGGGCAACGCGCAGTTGGTGGAGCTCGCGACGTCACTGCGACGGCGCACCCGCCTGTACGGCATCGGATCGCTCTCGCGGGAGGGTCGACTGGCCGACTCGGCGCGCGAACATCTCGAGCTCATCGATCTCCTCTCAGCCGGGGACGGCGCGGGCGCTGAGGCGGTGCTGTGCCGCCACATCTCGCACGCGCGCACGCTCTGGGCCACGGGCGACGACGAGGCCTGATCCACCGCCGTTGTGTGACCGCACCAGCACCAGCACTAACACCAGCACCAGCGCGGCAATTTCGATCACATTGCCCCACTATTGGTCACACACCCAGTAGACTGTGGCAACGTCGTTCGTAGACAAGTTCGCAGACAAGGGAGTACCGATGACCACGTGGCGCATGCCGATCGAAGCACACGAGCAGGAGCGCCTCTGGCTCGCCTGGCCCACGAGCGGCTATACGCTCGGTGACACCGAGGCCGAAGCCGAAGAGGCTCGCACCACCTGGGCGGCCGTCGCAAACGTGGCGAGTGAGCACGAAGCCGTGACAGTTGTGGTGAACCCGGGCGACGAGGCCGTCGCATCGCGGTACCTCTCTGCGCAGATCGACCAACTCGTCGCTCCACTGAATGACGCGTGGATGCGCGACATCGGCCCAAGCTTCGTCATCGGCGACGACGGCCGACTCGGTGCCGTGAACTTCGTCTTCAACGGCTGGGGCAATCAGGACTGGGCTCAGTGGGATCACGATCAGCACATCGGCCGCATCGTTGCTGAGGCCGCGGGCGCCGAGCTCGTGAACTCCGATATGACCAACGAGGGCGGCGGCATTCAGGTCGACGGCACTGGTCGCGTCGTCATCACGAAGACCGTGCAGCTCGATCCGGGCCGTAACCCCGGCTGGACAGAAGCACAGGTTGAGGCAGAACTCGAACGCACCATTGGCGCCACGAGCGCTCTCTGGCTCCCCCGCGGCCTCACGCGTGATCACGACACCTTCGGCACGCGCGGCCACTCCGACATCCTCGCCGCCTTCACGAGCCCCGATCTGCTCCTCATGCATCGGCAAGACGCCGAGTCGCACCCCGATCACGTGATCGCCCGCACGAACCGCGATTTCGCCGACCGCTACCGCGACGACACTGCCGGCACGTTCGAGATCCTGGATCTTCCCGCGCCCTCGACGCTCCGCGACGACGACGGCTTCGTTGACTACAGCTACATCAACCACGTCGTTATCAACGGTGCGGTGCTTGCCTGCGCCTTCGACGATCCTGCGGACGACCGCGCGCTCGCGATCTTGCGTGAGGCTTACCCCGGCCGCGAGGTCATCGGCATCGACGCACGCCCGCTCTTCGAGCGCGGCGGCGGCATCCACTGCATCACGCAGCAGCAGCCGCGGGTGTAGTCGGTCGCGGCTACTCGCCGAACGCAGCATCGACGGCGTCGGCGAACGCAGCGAGCGAGGCGAACTCCAGGCCCGGTGTGACCTCGACGCCGGGGTCTGGGGTCGCACCCCAGCCCGGCCGGTCATGACGACGATTGATCCAGACTGAGTCAATTCCGGCCTGCTGCGCCGGCACGTGATCGTGAAAGAGCGACTGCGCGACGTGCAGCAGTCGCCGCTGCTCGACACCAAGCGGACGCAAGCTGTCGAGCAGCACCGTGAAGTTGCGCGAGTGCGGTTTGTATGAGCCGATGTCTTGCGCGGTGAGCACGCCGTCAAACTCCACACCCATGCGAGCAATGCTGCCCGCGATCCCTTCGCGGTGCACGTTCGACAGGATGATGAGCCGGTAGTGTCGCTGCAGCCGCACGAGCGCGTCGTGCGTGTCTGGGAAAGCCGGCCAGTCGGGCACGGAGCGCCCGAGCTCCTGCACGTCGCTGTCGCTCGCCTCGATGCCGAGTGTCAGCGCCGTTCGCCGAAAGGCGGCCTGCAGCACCTCTGCGTAGGCGAGCGTGGGAAATTCGCGCTCGACCGCCGCCTCATTATCGGCGTACGCGAGCAGCAGCGCCTCGTCTTCGAGCGTTTCGCCCCGCCGCGCCGACCACTCGGCGAGCACGGTCGCGATCCCCCGCTCCCAGTCGATGAGCGTCCCGTAGACGTCGAAACTCAGCGCGGTGTACTCAGACAGATCGTCCATGATCGTTCCCCTCGGCTTGCCGTGCGCGGGCGACGGTGCCCACCGGCAGCACTGTATCTCACGCGCTATCGCCCGATTCACTCGCCGCGAGCAGTTCGGCCTCGGTGCGCAGGGCCTCGCGCACCGCTGCGACAGCCGGGTGACCACGCGACGAGGCGCGAGCTGCGGTAAACACGGCGCGTTCCGGATCGCCTGCAAGGTCGAGCAGCCGCATGCCGCGCGCGGTGCCCGCGTGCAGCAGCCCCGGTAAGAGTGCCACGGCGTTGCCGGTCTCGATCAGGCGCACGTGCGCCTGGAGGTCAGCGGTCTCGTAGCGCACGTCGGGCTCGAACCCGGCGCTGCGGCACGCCTGCAGCGTCCAGTGCCGCGAGGCCGCACCTGCGGGTTCAAGTACCCACGGCAACTCGGCGGCATCGGCGAGCGTCGTCACGGCGTCGAAGGCCGCGTCGCCGATACCCCGCTCCGGCAGCCCCATGCGAATCCGATCGGCGATGAGCGGCTGTCGATCGAGACCCGGAAAATGCGGCGCGGCGTGCCCCGGGTACTGCTCGGCAACGACGAGGTCGAAGCCGCGGGTCCACGTTTCTTCGAGGCCGGCCTCTGGCTCGTGCTGCACCATCTCGACGCGCAGGCTCGGGTGGGATTCGCGCAGCCGCCCGAGCACCTGCGGCATGAGCGCCAGCAGCGCCGTCTGGAACACCGCGAGCCGCACGGTGCCGCCAACTTCGGCGTGAGCTCGGTGCAGTGCAGACTCCGCACGCTCAAGACCGGCGAGCAACTCTTGCGTTTCAGCCACGAGTGCGTGGGCCGCCGGGGTGAGTTCGAGCGTGCGCCCGACGCGGCGCAGCAGCGGCACGCCAGCCTCCCGTTCGAGGAGTGCGAGCTGCTGCGAAATGGCGGAGGGGCTGTATTTCAGCGCCTCCGCAACGGCCGCAACGGTGCCCCGAGCATCCAATTCCCAGAGCAGCCGCAGCCGCTTCATCTCCAGCATGTCACTGCGCCTCGATTCTGCATGTTTACTTCACACTATTCCACAGAAACACGCGCTGTACTTCATGCTTTGTGCGCGGGACACTGATCACTATTGAGCCCGCGATGCCCGTCGCGACGCTCCGTCCGACACCGCGCCCGCAGCACCGCGCCGCAGCACCGAGAGGCCTTCCATGACTCCCGCACAGAACATTCGCCCCCAAGATCTGGCCGACGAAACCATCGCGCTTGTTCGCCGGTGGCTCGCGGAGGCCGCGGCTGTTCCCGCTGACGCGTCGGCGGCTCGTCTCGCCGGTGTGCTGCGCGACCCGCGCGGACTCGACTTCACGGTCGGGTTCGTCGACGGAGTCGTGCGCCCTGAAGACCTCGCGGTTGCCGCAAAGCGCCTGAACGAACTCGTGCCGCTCACCCCCGCGTTCCTGCCCGCGCCGATGCGCGGTGCAATCGGCGTCGGCGGCGCCCTCGCCAAGCCGCTGCCGGGTGTCGTGGTTCCCATCGCTCGCCGCGTGCTGCGACAACTCGTGAGCCACCTCATCATCGACGCCAGCGATGCAAAGCTCGGCCCGGCAATCGCGAAGATCAAGCGCGAGGGCGTGCGACTCAACATGAATCTGCTCGGCGAGGCCATTCTCGGCCAGAGCGAGGCTGAACGCCGCCTCGCGGGCACGCACCGGCTGCTCGCCCGCGACGACATCGACTATGTCTCGATCAAGGTGTCGGCGACGGTTGCACCGCACAACCACTGGGCCTTCGACGAAGCAGTAAATCACATTGAACAGCAGCTGCTGCCGCTCTTCGAGCGCGCCGCTGCCGCGCGCCCACACAAGTTCATCAACCTCGACATGGAGGAGTACAAAGATCTCGATCTGACGCTCGCCGTGTTCATGCGGATGCTCGACCGGCCCGAGTTCCTGGATCTCGAAGCCGGCATCGTATTGCAGGCCTACCTGCCCGATGCGCTCGGTGCGATGATGCGGCTGCAGGAGTGGTCGGCGGCGCGCGTGGCGCGCGGCGGCGCGGCCATCAAGGTGCGCGTCGTGAAGGGCGCAAACCTGCCGATGGAACTCGTCGACGCTGCAATTCACGGTTGGCCGTCAGCAACGTGGTCGTCCAAGCAGGCCTCCGACACTGGCTACAAGGCGGTGCTCGACTACGCGCTGCACCCAGAGCGCGTGCGCAATGTGCGCATCGGCGTCGCGGGGCACAACCTCTTCGACGTCGCTCTCGCCTGGCTGCTCGCACAGGCACGCGGGGCCGAGAGCGGTGTCGAGTTCGAGATGCTGCTCGGCATGGCAACGGGCCAGGCCGAAGCGGTACGACGCGAGGTCGGGCAGTTACTGCTGTACGTGCCTGTCGTGCACCCCGAGGAGTTCGACGTCGCCATCGCCTACCTCATTCGTCGCCTCGAAGAAGGCGCGAGCACCGAGAACTTCATGTCGGCGGTCTTCGAGCTGCACGACCGCACAGAGCTGTTTGATCGGGAGCGCGAGCGCTTCCTCGTCTCCCTCGCCGATCTTGAGGGGATCACCGCGGACGGCGATCCGGCGCACTACAGGGTGCCGGGCCCGAACCGCGATCAGCGACGCGTCACTGCGAGCGAAGCGGTCGCCTCGGGCGACGCCGAGACGCGCGTCGAGCAGCGCGTTGCGGCGGGTGCCTCGGGCTTCGCGAACACTCCGGACACCGATCCCGATCTCCCCGGAAACCGCGTCTGGGGTCGCGCCATCGCCGACCGCATGGTGGGTTCCGAGCTGGGCGTCGCCGCCGTGACAGCGGCGCGCGTCACCGACGCCGCTGAGCTCGAAGGCATCATCGAGCGCGGCCGTTCGGCGTCCGCTGGCTGGCAGGCACTCGGGGCAGACGAACGCGCCCGCATCCTGCACCGCGCGGGTGAGGCGCTCGAGGCACACCGCGCCGACCTGCTCGAGGTAATGGGTGCCGAGTGCGGCAAGACGCTCGACCAGGGTGACCCCGAAGTCTCCGAGGCGATCGACTTCGCTCATTACTACGCGGCGCAGGGTCAGCAGCTCGGCGAGGTTGACGGCGCGCAGTTCCAGCCGCGGCAGCTCGTCGCCGTTATTCCGCCGTGGAACTTCCCGGTTGCGATCCCGGCTGGTGGCACCCTCGCGGCCCTTGCCTCCGGTGCGAGCGTCATCATGAAGCCCGCGACACAGGCGGCGCGCTCCGGCGCGGTGATGGTCGAGGCGCTGTGGGAAGCTGGCGTGCCGCGCGACGTGCTGCAGCTGGTGCAGTTCGCCGATCGCGAGCTCGGATCAAGCCTCGTCGCCGACCCCCGCGTCGACCGGCTGATCCTGACCGGCGCGTATGAGACGGCCGAGACGTTCCGCGGCCTCCGCCAGGATCTCCCGATTCTCGCTGAGACCAGCGGCAAGAACGCGATCATCGTGACGCCAAACGCGGATCTCGACCTCGCCGCGCGCGACGTGGCACAGTCGGCGTTCGGGCACGCTGGCCAGAAGTGCTCGGCGGCGTCTCTCGTCGTACTCGTCGGGTCTGTCGCGCGCTCGAAGCGATTCCGCGGCCAGCTACTCGACGCCGTGCGGTCGCTCGACGTCGGCACCCCCGACCGCCTCACGAGCCAAATGGGGCCGATGATCGCGGCGCCCACGGGTAAGTTGCTGCGCGGCCTCACCGAGCTTGAGCCGGGTCAATCGTGGGCGGTGCAGCCGCGACCAATCGCCGACGAGCACCCACTCGCCGTCGACCGCGACGGCGACGCGAAGCTGTGGTCGCCTGGGGTGCGCGACGGCGTGCAGCGCGGCAGCGAATACCACCTGACCGAGTACTTCGGCCCGATTCTCGGCATCATGACCGCGGAGACGCTCGACGAGGCCATCGACATCGTGAACGACATCGACTACGGGTTGACGAGCGGCCTGCACTCGCTCGACCGCGACGAGCTGGCACGCTGGCTCGACCGCATCGAGGCTGGCAACCTCTACGTCAACCGCGGCATCACCGGCGCCATCGTGCGACGCCAGCCGTTCGGTGGCTGGAAAAAGTCGGCGATCGGCGCTGGCACCAAGGCCGGCGGCCCGAGCTACCTGTTCGGACTCGGCGACTGGGCCGACGCCCCGAGCGCCGCTCCGCTTCGCGCAGCACTTCCGGCCGCAGTGCCACTCATCACCGCAGCCCAGCAGTCGGGCATCGATGGCGCGGAGCTTGAGTGGCTTCGCAGCGCCCTCGGCTCCGACGCCGACGCGTGGGAGTCAGAATTCGGGGCGCGCCGCGACGTTTCGGGCGTCGGGATCGAGCGCAACGTGCTGCGCTACCTCCCCACTCCGGTGGTGATTCGCGCCGCTGCCGATGCCACGCCAGTCGCCGTGCTGCGGGCGGTGGCCGCAGGGCTCGGCGCCGGGGCGAACCCGCAGCTCAGCACCCCGGTCGCGTTGCCCGCGCCGATCGTCGCGGCGCTCGAGGGTGCGAGCGTGCCGATTGCGTACGAGGACGAGGCCGCCTGGGGGGCGCGCATCGCATCACTCGCGGCACGGCAGGGTCCGCACGCTGGCGCGCGCATTAGGGTCGTCGCGGGGGCGTCGCGGCCCGACGTGGTGCGCGAGGTCGCGGCCGCGGCGAACGGCAAGCCCGATATCGCCTTGTACGGTGGACCCGTCGTGACCGCCGGTCGCGTCGAAATGCTGCCGCACGTGCGTGAACAGGCCGTGTCAATCACGGCCCACCGCTTCGGCACGCCCAACCGTTTGAGCGAAGGAATCATCTAGTGCCAGGCGCGATCGCAACGACCGACTATCACACCGCCGGCGAGCCGTTCCGCATCGTGCACGGTGACGCTCCGGTGCCGGCCGGCGCGACGGTGGCCGAGCGTCGCGTCTCCGCGATCGCCAATGACGACGGTGCCGACAGCGTACGTGCTCTGCTCTGCCAGGAGCCGCGAGGTCACGCCGACATGTACGGCGGATTCATTGTGCCGCCGAATCCCGTCGGTGACGGCGAAACGCCCGCACACTTCGGCGTGCTGTTCTGGCACAAAGACGGCTTCTCGACCGCGTGCGGGCACGGCACCATCGCGCTCGGCGTGTGGGCGACCGACACCGGGCTTGTCGAGAGCGACCCCGATGGCGTCACCGAGGTGCGCATCGATGTGCCCTCTGGCCACGTGTCGGCGTTCGTCGAGCGCGCCGAGGGCCGCCTCGTACGCGCGACGTTTCGTAACGTGCCCTCACACGTGATCGCGCGCGGCGTCGAGGTGTCGACCTCGCGCGGGATCGCGCGAGCCGATCTGAGCTTCAGCGGCGCGATCTACGCATCGGTGCGGGCGGCCGACGTGGGGCTGGCAGTGTCGCCCGAGCACTACCCCGAGCTGATCGCGATCGGGCGCGAAGTGAAGTGGGCGTTGAACGATGCGCCAGAGGCGCAGCACGATGCCGACCCCAGGCTGTCCGGGGTGTACGGGACGATTCTGTGGGAGGAATTGGGCGGGAGCGGGTCTGGCGTGAACGGGGCTGGTGTGAGCGGGGTCAGCACCGCAACGGGCCCACGTCAGCGGAACGTGACGGTTTTTGCCGACGGCGAGGTCGATCGCTCGCCGTGCGGTTCGGGTACCGGTGCGCGCGTTGCCCTCTTGGCAGACGACGGGACGCTCGGTGCCGACCAGATCTTCGAGCACCGATCCATCGTCGATACGGTGTTCGAGGCGCGCTGGGAGGCGACGAACCGCGAGGGCGTCGTCGTACCGCACGTCGCGGGCACGGCCTACCGCACGGGAGAGCACCGCTTCTACCTGGACTTCGACGACGCCCTCGGCGCGGGCTTCGTGCTGCGATAGCCGCCGCTCTTGCGGCGCCGAGCCCCTCTCGCGACGCCGAACCCCCGCGCCCCGCGCCGAACCTCCTCGCCCGCCCCGAGCCCCTCTCGCGGCACCGAGCCCCTCTAAACCCGCCGAGCCCCTCCCAAAACCACGCGTTTCAGAGAGGGACTCGGCAATGGGCGAGGGGCTCGACTCTGACAAAGGCGCACGGCACACAACACGAAGACGCCCCACCTCACCCACCTCCCTACCTCCGCCGCTCCACTCCCGAGCGGGGTAACTTTGAGGGGGTGTCGCGCCCGCAACACGCGTCACAAGTTGCCCCGCTCGCAAGCGGGCCGCTCGCGGGTCGCAAGCGGACGCGGGCGGACGCGGGCGGACGCGGGCGGACGCGGGCGGACGCGGGCGCGGGCGGACGCGGGCGGACGCGGGCGCGGGCGGACGCGGGCGGACGCGGGCGCGGGCGGGCACCACGCAGGCCGCAGGCCGGCGCAGCCAAGCCGCACGGCGCGGGTTGCGCTCAGCCACTTTCGCGTACGAGCCACTCATGGTAACTTGTGCAATGTCACACGTTATATAGACTTTCCGCGCGGAATGAGCCGCTCGGAGCACCGCGAAAGGACCACCATGACTGAGAAGAAGCCCTGGCACGGAGTTATTGTCGCCACCGCGCTCCCCTTCAACGACGACCTCTCCGTCGACTTCGACGCGTACGGCGAGCACGTCGCCTGGCTCGCCGAGAACGGCTGCGACGGCGTCGCCCCGAACGGCTCGCTTGGCGAGTATCAGAACCTCAGCGAGGCGGAGCGCGCGCAGGTCATCACGACCGCGGTCGACGCCTCCCCCGAAGGCTTCACCATCATGGCGGGCGTCGGCGCGTACGGCGCACTCCAGTCTGCACACTGGGCAGAGCAGGCCGCCGAAGCCGGCGCTCAGTGCGTCATGTTGCTCCCCCCGAACACGTACCGCGCCAACCACGAGCAGGTGAAGCACCACTACGCCACCGTCGGCAAGGTCGGCCTGCCCATCGTCGGCTACAACAACCCAATCGACACCAAGGTCGACCTCGTTCCTGAACTCATCGCCGAGATTCACGCCGCGGGCAACATGGTCGGTATCAAGGAGTTCTCGGGCGACCCGCGCCGCATCTACGAAATCAAAGAACTCGCTCCCGACATCGACATCTTGATCGGCACCGATGACACCGTACTCGAGGTCGGCCTCGCCGGCGCCGTTGGCTGGGTGTCCGGGTACCCGAACGCGATCCCGCAGTCGTGCATCGAGCTGTTCAACCTGTGCACCTCGGGCAACCTCGCCGATCTTGAGCGCGGCCAGGAAATCTACCGCGACCTCCACTCGCTGCTGCGCTGGGACTCGAAGACCCAGTTCGTTGAGGCCATTAAGCTGTCGATGGACGTGCTCGGGCGTAAGGGCGGCGTCAGCCGACCCCCGCGCCTCGCACTGCCCCAGGACGTTGCCGACCGCATCATCGCCGACACGCACGCCGCCGTCGCCAAGGGCTACGGCAAGTAACTCCGGCGTGTAGCCCCGGCAAGTAACTCCGGCAAGTAACACCACGCAAGCAGTATCGGGCACCGCCGCCCCGCTCATTGAAAGGCCGCACATGCGCACCAGCCACGTGTACCACGCCGTCGATTCGCACACCGAGGGCATGCCGACCCGCGTCATCACCGGCGGGGTCGGCGTGTTTCCTGGCGAAACCATGGCCGAACGTCGCACGTGGTTCATGGCGAATCGCGACGATCTGCGTCAGCTGCTCATGTTCGAGCCGCGCGGTCACGCATCAATGAGCGGGGCGATCCTGCAGCCCCCGACGCGCACGGACGCCGACTGGGGCGTGCTCTACATCGAAGTGTCGGGTTGCCTGCCGATGTGCGGGCACGGCACGATCGGCGTCGCCACTGTGCTGGTCGAGACCGGCATGGTCGAGGTCGTCGAGCCGGTCACGACGATCAGGCTCGACACTCCCGCTGGGCTCGTCATCGCCGAAGTCGCCGTTTCCGATGGCCATGCCGAGCATGTCACGATCACCAATGTGCCGTCGTTCTCAGAGCGACTCGGCGCGAGCGTCGACGTGCCCGGCCTGGGCTCAGTGACCTACGATCTCGCGTTCGGCGGCAATTTCTACGCGATCGTCGAACTTGAGCGACTCGGCGTCGAGTGGCGTGAGGATCGCAGCAACCAGAACGAGCTGCTCGCCGCAGGCCTCTCCATCATGACCGCCATCAATGCCGCCGATGAACCAGTGCACCCCGAGCGCGACGACATTCGTGGCGTGCACCACGTGTACCTGCAGGCCCCCGGGTCGACGTCCAGGCACTCTCGTCACGCCATGGCGATTGCCCCCGGCTGGTTCGACCGCTCCCCCTGCGGCACCGGCACCAGTGCGCGCATGGCCCAGCTCCACGCCCGCGGCGAGCTGCCGCTCGACACCGATTTCATCAACGACTCCTACATCGGGTCACGCTTCCACGGCACGCTCATTGCCGAGACGGAAGTGGCGGGCCGCCGAGCGGTGATTCCGACGATTCGCGGCCGTGCCTGGCTGACCGGCACCGCGCAGTATTTTCTCGACCCGAGTGATCCATTCCCGAGGGGGTTCCTGCTGTGACCGAAGCTTCAGGCGCACTGCCGTATTTCACGGCCGACGACGTCGCCCGCTTACTTCCGTTCGACCGCGCGATGGCGGCCGTTGAACAGGCTCTCGTCACCGATGTGAACCCCGAACACGACGGCCCTCGGCTGTTCAGCGACTTCCCGGGCGGCGAGTTCCTGCTCATGCCCGCGCAGGGCGGCCGGTACAGCGGGCTCAAGGCGCTTACCGTCGCCCCCGAGAATCCAGCCCGTGGGCTCGAGAAGATTCAGGGCCTGTACATCGTCTATTCATCCGACACGGCCGCGCCGCTCGCGATCCTCGAGGGGGCCTCGCTCACCGCGATTCGCACCCCCGCGATTGCCCTCGCGGCTGTGCGGGCACTCGCGAGGATCGCGCCAGCCGGCGCCGCACTTCCCGAGCGACCGCGCATCCTGGTCTTCGGGGCCGGCGTGCAGGCTTCCGCCCACGTGCGCGCCGCGGCTGTCGCGTTTCCGGGAGCACGCTTCGACGTGATCGGGCGGCGCCCAGAGCGCGTGACCGCGATGCTCGACGAACTCGCCCGCACGGCGGAGACGTCGGGCACCGAATTCGGGGCCAGCACCGGACTCCATGCCAGCACCGGACTGAGTACCAACACTGAAATTCGCGATCGCACCGGCGACGCCGCGGCCGCTGTGCCAGAGGCCGACATCATTCTCTGCACGACCTCTGCGAGTTCACCGCTCTTCGACGGTGCGCTCGTCGCCGACCACGCGATTGTTGCGGCGAACGGCACGCACGGGCGCGACAAGCGCGAACTCGACGATGCGCTGATTACGCGCGCTGACCTCGTCGTCGAGGGCCGGGCCTCCGCTCAGCGCGAGAACGGCAATCTCGCCACGGCGCTGAGCGACGCGGACTGGAGCGGATCCGGCGCCCCTGCCAACCTGCAAGATCTCGTCGCGGGTCGAGTCACCCGCACTTCCGGGCGCCCGGCCGTGTTTACCGGCGTGGGTATGGCGTGGGAGGATCTCGTCTGCGCGGCGGCCGTGCTCGACGCCGCCGCGACCGCGGGGCACCGGGCGTGACTCAGCGCACCTCCGATGTGCTCATCATCGGAGCGGGCATCATCGGGTGCGCCACGGCGTACTTCGCCGCGCGCGCCGGTCTCAGCGTGACGGTGCTTGAGCGCGACCTGCCGGTGAGCGGATCAACGTCGCGGTGCGAGGGCAACATCCTGGTCAGCGACAAGGAGCTCGGCCCAGAACTCGAACTCACGAACTACTCGCTCGACATCTGGCGGGGCGAACTCGCGGAGTTTGGGCACCTGTGGGAATTCGAATCGAAGGGCGGCATCATCGTCGCATCGCGGGAATCGAGCCTCGCCTCGCTCGAACGATTCTCGTCACGTCAGCGCGAATACGGTATTCAGTCTGAGCGTCTCGACCCCGACGCGCTTCGCGAGCTCGAGCCGCTCGTCACCGACCGCGCACAGGGCGCGGCCTTCTATCCCGATGACTGCCAGGTGCAGCCGATTCTCGCCGCGTCGACATTTCTGCGACTCGCTCGGGATCTCGGCGCCAAGCTCGTCACGCACGCCCCGGTCACCACACTATTGCGCGGCACCGAAGGCGGCAGCGGCACCGCAGGCACCGGCAGCAGCACCAGCGACCGCATTATCGGCGCCCGCACCCCGCAGGGCGACTTCCACGCGGCCCACGTCGTGAACACCGCGGGTGCCTGGGCGGGCGCCATCGGCGATCTCGCCGACGTCTCCGTACCCGTGTTGCCGCGCCGCGGATTCGTGCTGGTCACCGAACCGCTCCCGCCGCGAGTGCACCACAAGGTCTACGCTGCCGAGTACGTCGACAACGTGGGCAGCGCCGACGCCGGTCTCCAGGCCTCGCCGGTCGTCGAGGGGACGCCGTCTGGCACGATCCTGATCGGCTCGAGCCGCGAGCGTGTCGGTTTCGACACCACCGTCAGCACCGATGCCCTGCGAGCCATTGCGCAGAACGCGATCGAGCTGTTCCCGTTTCTCGCGCGCACGCGCATGCTGCGGCACTATCACGGCTTCCGTCCGTACTGCCCAGACCATCTGCCGGTGATCGGGCACGATCCGCGCGCGCCGGGGCTGTGGCACGCCGCGGGCCACGAGGGTGCAGGCATCGGCCTCGCGGCTGGCACGGGCAAACTACTCGCGCAGGCGCTGGCGGGCGAGACCCCGGAACTGTCGCTGCACCCGTTCCGCCCGGAGCGATTCGACGAGGAGGTCACCGCATGACGGCTCACGAAACTGCACGCAGCGCCGGATCGGTGGGCGCGGGCGCCAGCGCTGCGCGGGCCGCAGCGCCCGGCCCGATCGAGGCGACGTTCGACGGCGCCCCCGTCTCTGCGCCCGCTGGCGCGAGCGTCGCGGCGGCGCTCATCGGCGACGGCCGAAACGCGTGGCGCACGACGCGCGACGGCGAGCGCCGCGGCCTGTTCTGCGGCATCGGCGTGTGTTTCGATTGCCTCGTCGAAATTGACGGCGAATCGGGGCAGCGCGCCTGCATGATTCCACTGCAGCCGGGCATGGACGTGCGCTCGGCCGCGGGGCCGTCGCGCCAGACCGCCGAGGACGAATCGTGAGAGAGACGGGCAACAGCGCGGTCACCACTGACGTAGCGATCGTTGGCGCCGGTCCCGCCGGGCTCGCGGCGGCGGCATCGGCCGCGGAGGCTGGCGCTTCGGTGCTCGTGATCGACAGCGCCGAGCAGCCGGGTGGCCAGTACTGGCGTCACCGCAGCGAAACATCGGGCCCCGATGACGGCGCCCTGCACCACGGCTGGCACGAGTACCTCGCGCTGCGCCAACGCTTTGACGCGGGTATTGCGTCTGGCACGATCCGGCACCTCCCCGCCACGAGCGTCTGGATGGTGCATCGTCGAGCACCGCAGGCCCTTCCCAATGCCACTGTCGCCGCAGGCTCTGGGTCCGGATCCGCCACCAGCGTCAGCACAGGCTTCACGCTTCGGCTCGCGCCCGCCTATGGCCCCGGCACAAGCCCCGTACCGACGGTGCACGCGCGCACGCTTGTGCTCGCGACGGGCGGCTACGATCGCCAGATTCCTGTGCCCGGCTGGCAGCTCCCAGGCGTGATGGCGGCCGGCGGCATTCAGGCGTTTGCGAAGCAGAACGGCTCGCTTCCCGGATCGCGCTTCATCATCGCCGGAACCGGACCGTTTTTGCTGCCTGTCGCGTCGAACATCGTGCACTCCGGAGGTTCGGTTGCCGCCGTGCTCGAATCGTCATCGCTCGCCGGGTGGCTACCCCGCGCACATCGCGCGCTCGGAGTCCCGGCGAAGGGAGTCGAGGGCGCGGAGTACGTAGCGACGTTCCTGCGCAACCGCATTCCCTACCGCCCGCGCACCATCATCACCGAGATTCTCGGCGACGGCGGCGTCGAGGCGGTGCGCATCGCGCGCGTCGCGCGTGACGGTTCGCTTCGGCCCGGCAGCCAGCGCATCATCGAGGGCATCGACGCGGTCGGACTGGGCTGGGGCTTCACGCCGCAGCTCGAACTGCCAGTGCAATTGGGGGTCGAGACGAGGGTAGACGTTGACGGCTCACTGACCGCTGTGGTCGACGAGGATCAGCGATCCAGCGTCCCGGGTCTCCTTCTCGCTGGTGAACTGACCGGCGTTGGCGGCGCCGCGCTCGCGGTACTGGAGGGCGGCGTCGCGGGGCGGGTTGCGGCGAGTGAGGCGGCCGGGGTGTCTGGCGCTTCTATCTCGCCGGCATCCCCGGCCGAGCGACGGGCGATGGCCCGTCAGCGCGCGTTCGCGGAAGCCATGCACCTCGCCCACCCCGTGCCAGCAGGCTGGGAGCATCGCCTGCACGACGACACCGTTGTCTGTCGCTGCGAGGAGGTGCGCTACGGCGCGCTAGCGCACGCGCGCGAACAACTCGCTGGCGAGGATTCCCGCACGCAAAAAGGTGTCACCCGCGCGGGAATGGGCTGGTGTCAGGGCCGGGTGTGCGGCTACGCGGTGAGCTGTATCGCCTCCGGGGAGACCAGGGAGGACACAAAGTCGTCGCTCGACCAGTCAACGAAACGCCCGATCGCCCAACCCATCCCCCTAGCAGCCCTCCTAGACCTCGCCCCCGATCCCACCCCTGCCCCTGCCCCTGCCCCTGCTCCTGCCCCTGCCCCTCGCGGGACGTCGAGAGCACGCAAATGGTCTTAATCGCCGCCAATAACGACCATTTGTGTGCGCTCGACGGGCGTCGACGGGGCACTCAGGGGGCGTAGAGGCGGCGGGCTAGGTCTATTAGGTGGTCGAGCCCGGCGGGCGGGTCGCCCTGCCGCCATCCGATCAACACTGACACGCCGACGGCATCTGCGATGCGCAGGAAGCGCACGCCGTCTCGCTGATGGTGGTGCGACGTCGCATCTGCGGTGATGCCGACCGCGCGGCCCGCAGCGATCAGATCGAGCCACTCATCCACGTTGCGGGTGGGTGCCAGCGCGGGCGTCCCGTGGCCGTCGAACAGCCCAGCGTCAGTGGTGCCGTAGCGCTCATCGATCGCAACAACTCGGGAAGCGATCTCGTCAAGCTTGAGGGCGCGACGCCTCCCCCATTCCTCGTCATCTGCGGCGATCGCGACTCGTCGCTCTTCGCGGCCGATCACCGTCGTCGTGAATCGACGTACGTCGAGTGAGCGCCGCGAAATGACCGCGTCGCACTCCCCGCTCGCGAGCCCCTCGTCGAGTTCTGCGAGCCGCAGCAGTTCGAGATCGATCTCGGGGAAGGCGCGGGCCCACTCCCGCTGCAGCCTCGCCGTGTGCACTCCGAGCGCCGCCCACGCGTAGCCAAGCCGCAGCACCGGTCGGCGCGACCGCGCGAACTCGGTGAATCGGTCGGCCTCAGCAATCATGCGACGCGCAGCCGGGAGGAGCTGCTGGCCCGCCACCGTCGGCACGCACCCCGTCGGAATGCGGCGCAGCAGCTGCACGCCGAGCCCGCGCTCAAGATTCGCAATCGTGCGCGATACGGCGGCCTGCGAAATAAACAGTCGAGCAGCGGCGTCCGTGAACGAACCCGCATCGGCAGCAATGACAAAGACGCGAACCTCCCGCAGCGACCACTCCATAACCACATCGTATGGCATCGCGCTTTTCTGCACGAGCATTGGTGCCGACGAGCAGATACGGTGAGCACGTGACCACAGACTCGCAGATATCGGCAGCCGCAGAAGCCGCGGGTGATCCGGCGCCCGTTGAGCATCGACGGAGCCGAGCAGCGGGCGCAGCCCTCGTGCTGACGGGCGCCGTCTCGAACCAGTTCGGTGCTGCACTCGGCGCTCTCGCGTTCCCGGCGATCGGTCCGACAGGCGTGGTCGCCATTCGCCAGCTCGTCACTGCAGCGCTGCTCATTCCCGTTGCCCGGCCGCGCATCACGCGGTACCGCCGAGCCGAGTGGCTGCCCGTGATCGGGCTCGCCATCGTGTTCTCGGTGATGAATCTGGCGCTGTACAGCTCAATCGAACGCGTGGGCCTCGGCCTCGCGGTCACACTCGAATTTCTCGGCCCACTCACCGTTGCGCTCCTCGGATCGCGCCGAGCCCCCGACGTCGTCTGCGCACTGGGCGCCGGTGCTGGCGTCGTGCTCCTGACGCATCCAGGGCCCACGACCGACGTGCTCGGCATCGCGTTCGGGCTCGTCGCAGCCTGCGCGTGGGCCATGTACATCCTGCTCAACCGAAGGCTCGGGCGCGTGCTCCCCGGCATCGAGGGTGCCGCGGCTGCCAGCGGTCTCGCGAGCCTGCTGTGGCTCCCTATCGCCATCGCATGGTTCGCCGCTCACCCGCTCACGCCGCGCGTGCTCGTGCTCGCCGTCGCGTGCGGGGTACTCGCATCGGCGCTCCCCTACGCGGTCGACCTGCTCGCGCTGCGGCGCGTTCCAGCCCCGCTCTACGGTGTGCTCACGAGCCTGAGCCCCGTGTGTGCCGCACTGGTCGGATGGTTGCTGCTGGGACAGCAACTGACACTGCACGAGTGGGGCGGTGTCGCTCTTATTGTGCTGAGCAGCGCGGCCGCGTCAGCACGCGGCATACGCGGCGGGCACGCAGAGAGCGGCGGGCGCTGAGTCCGGCTGAACCAACCGAACTCAGCTGAACAAACCAGACTCAACACCCACCGCGCCCACCGAACTCAAACTGTCACACCGTGAGCACCGCCTCGACTACGCCCCCAGGTACGCCTCAATCACGCGTGGATCAGCGGCCAGTTCGGCGGCCGAGCCCTGCATCGTGACGCGCCCTGATTCGAGCACGTACGCGCGGTGCGCGATCTTGAGCGCGGCGCGCGCATTTTGCTCGACCAGCAGCACGGTGGTGCCCTGCGCATTCACCTGCTGCACGATCTCCATCACCTGCTTCGCGATCAGCGGGGCGAGCCCCATCGAGGGCTCATCGAGCAGCAGCAGCTTCGGGCCGCCGACGAGCGCTCGCCCGAGTGCCAGCATCTGCTGCTCACCCCCGGAGAGCGTGCCACCCTGCTGCGTGCGCCGCTCGGCGAGTCGAGGCATCAGCTCGTACGCTTCGTCGGCGCGGCGCGCAATGAGTTTCTGATCCTTCACGAGATACCCGCCGAGCAACAGATTCTCGTGCACCGTCATCGTCGAGAAAATGCGCCGGCCCTCGGGAATGTGCAGTAGCCCCGCTCCGACCGCGTCCCACGGCTGCATCCGCGAGAGGTCGCGATCACCCCACGTCGCCGTGCCGCTTTTCGCGCGCACGAGCCCCGAGATGAGCGACAGCGTCGAGGTCTTGCCAGCGCCGTTGTTACCGAGCAGCGAGACGATCTCTCCCTCGTGCACGGTCAGACTCATCTCGCGCAGCGCATGCACGCGGTTGTAGTAGAGGTCGATGTTGTTGAGTACCAGGTCGCTCATGCTTCTTCCTCACCCAGATATGCGGCGATGACGGCGGGGTCCTGCTTGATCTCCTGCGGAGTCCCGTCGGCGATTTCCTTGCCGTAGTTCAGCACGACGATGCGTTCGGAAACCTGCATCACGAGCCCCATATCGTGCTCGATGAGCACGATGCCGACACCCAGATCACGAATCTTGCGGATCAGGCTCATGAGCTCGATCTTCTCGCTGTGATTCAGGCCAGCCCCCGGCTCGTCGAGCAGCAACAGCTTCGGTTGCGTCGCGAGCGCTCGCGCTATCTCGACTCGCCGTTGCTCACCGTAGGGCAGCTGCGTCACGAGCAGCTCATCGTCGGCGCGGAAACCCACAAAGTCGAGCCAGCCCCGAGCATCCTCGGCGCACTGCGCTTCGCTGCGCTTGAAGCGCGGCGTGTGCAGCATCGCGTCGAACACGTTCTGTTGCAGATTCGCGTGCATCGCGGTTTTCACGTTGTCGAGCACGCTCATTTCCCCGAAGAGCCGCACGTTCTGGAACGTGCGCGCCATGCCCCGACGTGTGATGTCCGACGGCTTGCGTCGAATGATCGACTGTCCGTCGAAGACCACGCTGCCGCGCCCCGGCCGGTAAAAGCCCGAGATGCAGTTGAACGCGCTCGTCTTGCCCGCGCCGTTTGGTCCGATAACCGAGATGATCTCGCCCTCGTTCACCGAAAACGAGAGTCCATCGACGGCCTTGATACCGCCGAACGAAACTGCGAGATCGCGAACCTCGAGTAGCGCTCGCGGCGCGGCGGTGGCGCCTGCCGGTTGCCCGGCAGCCAGTGTCGTGTCGGTCATCGCTTCCCCTCCTCTTCATTCGGTGTCGTCGCGGTGCTGTCGGAGGCGGTACCACCGGCAGGCGCATCACCCACTGCGGCCTCTCCGAACGCCCGATCACTCACGGCCGTATCGTCCACCGTGCCGATCACTCCAACGACTTCCGTCGCTGGCACCTCTGGAATCTGCCGCTTTTTCAGGAACGGCAGCACGGCGTTCGCCGGCCAGATACCGCGCGGACGGAAGATCATGGCAACGACGAGCAGCACGCCGAAGAGTAGAAAGCGCCACTCGCTAAATTCGCGCAAGAACTCGGGGGCAAGGGAGACGAACAGCGCGCCAATAATGACACCGGGCGTGGATCCCATTCCACCGAGCACCACCGCCATGAGCACGAGTGCCGAGTAGAGAAACTCGAAGCTGTTCGGCGCGATGGCCGTCAGGTGTCCAGCCATCAGCGTGCCTGCGAACCCACCCCACACAGCACCGATGATGTACGCGAGCAATTTCGTCGCGTAGCCGTTGATGCCCATCGCTTCGCTGACGTCCTCGTCGTCACGCACCGACTTCCACGCTCGGCCAAGTTTGCCGCGGCCGAGGCGAGAGACAGCGACAACGGCGACGCCGATGCCGATGAAGAGCACGAAATAGTAGAATAGAATCTTCGCATTGAAGTGGATCCCGAATACGTCGAGACCATCCGCGAACGACCAGCCGAAGAACGACCAGGTCGGAATGCCGTGGATGCCGCTCGGACCGCCCGTGATCTTCAAGTTGTTCGCGGTGATACGAATGATCTCGCCGAACCCAAGGGTCACGATCGCGAGATAGTCGCTGCGCAGGCGAAGTGTCGGGCCACCGATAATGACACCGGCGACGATGCACGCGATCACCACGAAGGGCAGGGTCTCGAGCATTGAGAGCCCGAACTGAGTGGTCAGGATCCCGCTCGTATATGCCCCCACCGCCATGAACGCGATGTATCCGAGATCGAGCAGGCCAGCGTAACCGACCACGACGTTCAGACCCATCGCAAGCACGATGTAGATGAATGCCGACGTCAAGATGGAGATGATGTACGGCGTTGCTGTCACGAACGGCAGCACCGCCGCGACGATGAAGAGCACGAGGCCGAGCAGCTTCATGAATCGATCGGGGGCGAGCAGCCCGCGAATGGCCGGCGGCCGTTCGATGGTTGGTTTCGGCGCCTGCAGGCGCGGAGTGGTCGACTTGGCCATGATCACACCCTCTCCACGACGCGTTCGCCGAGTATGCCGGTCGGTTTAAAGACCAGGAACAGAATGAGGAAGCCAAACGCGAACACGTCGCGCCACTGGCCGCCGAGGAAGTGTGTGCCGAACGACTCGAGCATCCCGAGCACCACGCCGCCGAGCATGGCGCCGTACAGGTTGCCGATGCCGCCGATCACGGCGGCGGTAAACGCCTTCAATCCGATGACGAAGCCCATCAAGAAGTCGATCGTGCCGTAGTAGGCCGCCGCCATCACACCGGCGGCGCCCGCGAGGGCCGAGCCGATGAAGAACGTGCGCGAAATAACGCGGTTCACGTTGACGCCCATGAGCAGCGACGCCTTCTGGTCGAGCGCGATCGCGCGCATCGCGCGCCCCTCGCGCGAGTGCATGACGTATCGCTGCAGCAAGAACATGAGTACCGCCGCAACCAGCATGAGTATCAGCTGCGGCATCGTGATCCGCGCCCCCAACACCTCGACCGGTTCCCCCTGCAACCGAATCGGGAAGACGAGCGGACTCGCGCCGAAGATCTGGCGCACGGTGTACTCCAGCGTGAATGAGACTCCGACCGCGGTGATGAGCGCTGCGAGCCTGGGACTCGAGCGGAGCGGGCGGTACGCGATGCGCTCAATGAGCACTCCGATGCCGCCCGTGAGCAGCATGGTGATGAGCAGCACGAGCAGCAGGATCGGGATCGAACCGAGCCCAAACAGGCCCGTAAAGCCGCCGAGTACGACGAATGCGAGAAACGACCCCAGCATGTAGAGGTCGCCGTGCGCGAAGTTCAGTAGCTTGATGATGCCGTAGACCATGCTGTAGCCGAGCGCGACTAGCGCGTAGAACGAGCCGACGAAGAGCCCGTTCCAAATGAGTTGGAACATGAGTGCCTTCCCTGGGGGAACGAATGCGGGATCAGCTGGGCGGGCGGGATTCCCGCCCGCCCAGCTACTCAGGGTTAGTCCTCCAGTGCGTCCTTCAGCACGAACGCGCCGTCGTCACCGGTGGGTTCGACGATGACGAAGCCGCCACCCTCACGCGACCCGTCATCGGCGAACGTCAGGTCGCCGGTGAGCAGCGGGAAGCCATCGAGGCCCTTGAGTGCCTTGACCACGGCGTCGTAGTCGGTGCCGCCTGCTTCAGTAAATGCCTCGGCGATGGTCTTGACCGCTTCGTAGCTCTGGATCGAGTACGGACCGGGAGCTGCTCCGTCCGAGACCTTCTCGTAGTCCGCGATCCAGGCCTCGCCACCCTCGAGCATGTCGGGGGTCTTGGTGAACGTGCCCACGACATCCTTGATGCTGTCGGGGCCGGCGATTGCTGCCAGCTGCGCATCTACCGAGCCGTCGCCCACGAGGATCGGGCCGTCGTAGCCCGCGCCGCGCAGCTGATTCACCAGCAGTCCGCCTGCCTGGTAGTAGCCGGTCCAGACGACGAAGTCGGGGTTTGATCCGAGCACGCTGTTGACGTTGGCCGAGAAGTCCTTCTCATCGGGGTTCACAGATTCGCGCTTGGCCACCTTGAAGCCGTCTGCCTGGTCCGCGACCGAATCGGCGAGATCAACCGAGTAGTCGGTGTTGTCGTCGATGATCGCGACGTTCTTCGCGCCGACCTTCTTCATATAGGCGACAGCGGCGGAGGCCTGCTGAGCGCCCGTGCCATTGATCATGAACGCGCCCTGTCCGACCAACTGATTAGAGTTCGCGGCGGGAATCACCATCGGCACCTCCGCGTCAGCGAAGACGGGGAGGGTCGGGAGCGTGGCGCCGGAGCAGTATCCGCCGACCGAGCCCTTGACGCCCGCGGTGACGAGCTTGTTCGCTGCGGCAACGGCGGCGGTCGGGTCGCAGCCGTCGTCCTCCGTGACGAGTTCCAGATCGCGGCCGTCAATGCCACCGTCGTCATTGATCTCGTTGATAGCGAGCTGAGCGCCGAACTTCATGTAGTCGCCAAATGCGGCTTCCTGGCCCGAGAACGGAGCGAGCATGCCGATCTTAATGGCGCCCTCTCCGCTGTCGCCCGAGTCGCCACCGCTGGCGAGGCCGCCTGAGCAGGCGGAGAGTGCGAGCCCGAACGAGAGTGCGAGCGCACCGGTTGCTGCGAGCCGGGTAGTCAGAGAACGTCGAGAAGACATTGAGACTTCCTTTCCTGGATACTTCGTTGAATCTCTGGAAGAGTGCAGTCGGCGTCACCAGCGACGCCCTGTACAATTTTACATTGTATAGTCGACGCGCGCGGCGTTCAGGTCACGTTTCGAATACGATCGCCAGCGGAGTCCGGGCACGAGCCCGAAGCAGCCTCCGCGCACGGTCAAATCACTCACGACTGTGCAACCCAGAAAGCCCACAGCACGGCCCAGCCTGGAAGAATTGCAGCGGTTCCCGCAGGCACTGCTGCCCCGACAACGAAGGATCGATGCATGACCAACGAAGCCCTCTCCCCCGATCTTGAAGCCGTCGTTGCACGCGCCACCGCAGCCGCACCGCTGCTCGCCGCAACAACAGCAACCCAACGCGCCCACGCACTCGTCGCGGCCGCCGATGCACTCGAAGCAGCCAAAGCAGACCTCGTCGAGATCGCAGCCCGCGAAACCGGCCTCACCGAAGCCCGCCTCACCGGAGAAGTCACCCGCACCGCCGTGCAGCTGCGCCTGTTCGCTGACACCATCGTTGACGGCGGCTACCTCGATGCACGCATCGACCACGCCGACCCGGGCTTCGCCCTCGGCGCACGCCCCGACATCCGACGCACCCACATCCCCGTCGGCCCGGTCATTAACTTCTCCGCCTCGAACTTCCCGTTCGCGTTCTCCGTCATGGGCGGCGACTCCGCCGCGATCCTCGCAGCCGGCTGCCCCCTGATCGTGAAGGCTCACTCCAGCCACGCAGAGCTCTCCGACGCGACCGCCGCCGTCGCCGCCGAAGCCCTCACCGCCGCTGGCCTGCCCGAGGGCTCGTTCCAACTCATCCACGGCCGTGAAGCTGGAGTCGCCGTCCTCAAAGACCCGCGGATCAAAGCAGGCTCGTTCACCGGCTCCATCCGCGTCGGTCGTCTCCTCGCAGACATCGCCGCGAACCGGCCAGCACCCATCCCGTTCTTCGGTGAACTCGGCAGCGTGAACCCCGTCTTCATCACCGCAGCCGCCATTGAGGAACGCGCCACAGAAATCGCGTCCGGCTACCTCACCAGCGTCGCCGGCTCCGCCGGGCAGCTCTGCACCAAGCCCGGCTTCGCGTTCATCCCCGAAGGCGGCGAACTCACCGCAGCGATCACCGCGAGCGCCACAGAGTTCCCCGAGCACCGCCTCCTCGACCCCCGCATCGCGCAGAGCTACGATGAACGCCGCACCGCGGTGCTCAATACTCCCGGCGCGCGCCCAGTGATCGAGGGCGGCATCCGATTCGACGAAGACGGTCAGGGCTGGGCGACCCCCACGATCGCGGTCATCGGCCTCGACGACTTCCGCGCGGGCCGTGAATCCCTCCTCGAGGAATCGTTCGGGCCGCTGTCGATCCTCGTTGAGACCCCAGCCGGCACCGACCTCGCAGCCCTGATGCCCGAGTTCTACGAGGGCAACCTCTCCGGCACCCTCCACCTCAGCGAAGCAGAAGCGACCGGCACGACCGACAACGCAGACGCGCTCCGCGCGCTCATCGCCGCGCTCGCGAACCAGGTCGGCCGCGTCTTGTTCAATGGCTGGTCCACGGGCGTCGCCGTTACCCCGGCCCAGCAGCATGGCGGCCCCTGGCCCGCAACCACGAACGACGCATCAACCTCGGTCGGCACCGCAGCAATCACCCGATTCTTGCGCCCCGTCGCCTTCCAGAACGCACCTGAGGCGCTCCTCCCCGAAGCGCTCCGCACCACCAACCCCCTCGGCATCCCGCAGCACATCGCTCCGGCAGGCGAGTCACAGAACTGGGGCGCACGCTGGCGCTAACCCGCCTACCAGCTCGCCAGCCCACCAGCTCGCGACCACGAAGTGGGCGGCGGAAAACCCGCCGCCCACTTCGTCACCGGTTACCCTATGGGCATGAAGTCACATCAGATGCTGCCCTGGCTCGCCGCTGCAACAATGATCGCGGCCCTCAGCGGGTGCAGCGGTACTGCTGCGCCCGAGCCGACAGCGAAAACCAAGCCGACGACCGATCAGTCCGAAAGCCCGGCGGACGAGCAGGCAGACGACGCGCTCACCTCGGACGAAACCGATCTCCTTGCGAAGATCACCACGGGCGCACCACCAAAAGATCTCCTGTGGTCATTCCCCGATGAGTTGCCGAACGGCTGGAAGCCGCTCCCGATCACCGACGAAAAGGGCGTCGTGCAGATGCAGGTGTCGGCGAAGTGCATCATCGACTTCCGTCAGCCCGCTGGCATGGGAACGGAAAAGGAGCCGACATCGGCGACCATCGCGAACGATGTCGCCGCTGAGATGGGCGAGAAGGCGGCCCGTGTCACACTCTCGATCGAGCCGAGCAAGCCGGTCAAACTCGACGCCGACATCAATGCGGGCGCCATGACCGCGGCGCTCGATTTCGCGAACGTGCACTTCACGGCGCCCGAAGACCCAAGTATTGAGGGCGTCGCCTACGCTCACCGCGACGGGGATTTCGCGCTGCTCGCCGTGGGTATGTGCGGCGGCGGCGAGTTCGCGGAGCAGGGCGACGGCATGCAGCGGTTCATCGAATCCTCACGGGCCGACGTCACCTACTGAGCCGCCCAGCCGAACAGGCCCGGCGGCGATTCCGCTCAGTGCCAGAGCACCGCGAGGGCTACGTTGACCACTGAAAGCCCCGCGATCGCTCCGAGGAACCCGGCCGGAACCGGCTGCTTCTTGCGACCCACGAGCACAATCGCGATGAGCACCAGCAGCACGACGAGCTTAACGCCGATCTTCGCGTTGTTCGGCTGCCCGCCACCCATGTAGATGGTGCCCACGAGCAACAATCCGGTCGCGAGCAGCAGCCAGGCGCCGTGCATGATGCCCGGGGTGATGCGGGCGCGGGCTTCCTTCACCGCCGACAGCTGAGCGAGCGTGCTGCCGAACACCGCGCCGAAGCCAACGAGGTGCAAGACGATGAGTATTCCCTTAACGATTTCCACGCCTTCATTCTCCCGGCATGAGCACGCGTTCGCAATGAAGGCGAGGCTTGCTCACACCTGATGAATGGGCGTGAAAACCGCTGGTCAGAGCCTTAGTGGAAGAAGTGACGCTCACCCGTGAAGTACATGGTCACGCCCGCGGCTCGCGCGGCTTCAATCACTTCGGGGTCGCGCACCGAGCCGCCCGGCTGCACCACCGCGCGCACACCCGCGTCGAGCAGCACCTGCAGACCGTCGGCGAACGGGAAGAACGCGTCAGAGGCAGCGACCGACCCTCGTGCGCGGTCACCCGCACGCTCGACCGCCAGTCGGCACGAGTCGACTCGGTTGACCTGGCCCATGCCAACGCCGACCGAGGCGCCGCCCGAGGCGAGCAGGATCGCGTTCGACTTCACGGCTCGGCTCGCGCGCCACGCGAACTCAAGGTCAGCGAGAGTCTCAGCGTCGGCAGGCTCGCCCGTGGCGAGTGTCCACTCCGCGGCCGGCGCGAAGGAGCGATCCGAATCTTGCAGCAGGAAGCCACCAGACACCTGGCGCAGTTCAACCGGGTTCGGGGCAAAATCGGCCGGCAGCACCAGCAGGCGCAGATTCTTCTTCTGGGTGAGGATCGCGAGTGCGTCGGGCTCGAAGCTCGGGGCGACGATCACCTCGGTGAAGATTCCGGCGACCGTCTCAGCCATCGCGGCGGTCACGGTGCGGTTCGTCGCAATGACACCACCGTAGGCCGAGACCGGATCGCAGGCGTGAGCGAGTTCGTGGGCCGCAGCGATTTCGTCGGCCGCGCCCTCGGGGGCGACAGCAATGCCGCATGGGTTGGCGTGCTTGATGATGGCAACCGCCGGGCGCTCGTGATCGAATGCCGCGCGGAGTGCCGCATCGGCGTCCACGTAGTTGTTGTACGACATTTCTTTACCGTGCAGCTGAGTGGCCTGCGCGATGCCGGAGCCCTCGTTCTCGGTGAAGAGCGCCGCGCGCTGGTGGCTGTTCTCACCGTAGCGCAGCACAGACTCGCGCAGCCCGAATACCTCGTACCCCACGTACCCTTCAGTGGTCTCGAAGATGCTGTCGATCGACGCCTCCTCTGAGTCGAGCTCGGCGGGGGCAGCCTCGCCCCAGGCGATGTCCTCCTGCTCAAGGAACCAGTTCGCGACGGCAGCGTCGTACTGTGCGGTTTGCACGAACGCCTCGGTGGCGAGCGAGCGGCGCTGCGCAAGCGTCGTGCCGCCCGACTGCACGGCCGCGATGATCTCGTCATAGCGCGCCGGGGAGACAACGATTGCCGCGTTCGCGTGGTTCTTCGCGCTCGCGCGAACCATGGCGGGGCCGCCGATGTCCACGTTCTCGATGACATCGGCAGCGGGCTTGCCCGAGGCGACTGTCTCTTCAAACGGGTAGAGATTCACGACGACCAGCTCGAACGGCGCGAAGCCGAGCGCTTCGAGCTGACTCCGGTGGTCCGCGAGACGCAGATCGGCGAGCAGACCCGAGTGCACGGCGGGGTGCAGCGTCTTCACGCGCCCATCGAGTGCCTCGGCAAACCCGGTCACCTCGGCGACATCGGTGACGGCATGGCCCGCGTCGCGAATAGTCGCGGCGGTCGAGCCCGTCGAAACGATTTCAACTTCGGCTTCCGCGAGCGCCGCAGCGAGCTCGAGCAGACGCGTCTTGTCGCTCACCGAGATGAGTGCGCGACGCACCGGCACGACGTCGCGGTGCTCGTAGAGGCTGGGATCGTGGCTCTGAACTGCCATGCGGCTGGACTCCTTGGATCGGGGTGGGATGCGAGATTCGTTGGGTGCTGTGCTGAGAGTGAGAGGGTCGAGTGCGGTGCCGGATCACCCGACGCCGGGCAGCCGAAGCGTACCGAGTGCGATATCACGCACGGTCTGCACCAGCAGCGGTCGTTCGAGCTGTTTGATGCGTTCGTGCAGCTCCGCTTCGGTTTCACCCGGCCGCACGTCGACGGCGGCCTGGCGCAGCACGGGCCCGGTGTCGACGCCCTCGTCGATGACGTGCACCGTGACACCGGTGCGTGCGGCTCCGGCGGCGAGCGCGTCACGCACCGCGTGGGCTCCCGGGAATGCGGGGAGCAGTGCCGGGTGCGTGTTGATCAGGCGCGGGCTGAACTCGCGCACGAAGCCCGCCGGAAGAATACGCATGAGGCCCGCGCTCACCACAAGACCGGCGTCGTGCGCGCGAATCTCGTCGGCGAGTGCCGCACCCCAGTCTTCACGCGAGCCGAAGTCGCGGGGACGCACGACGAAGGCGGGAATGCCGGCTGCGCGAGCGTGTTCCAGACCGTCAGCGTCGGTGTCAGACCCGACGCACACGATCTGGGCCGGAAAATCAGGCTCCGCGGCCGCATCGAGCAGCGCTTTCAGGTTGCTGCCGCCACCAGAAATGAGAACCGCGATTTTCAGCACCGGATCAGTTTACGCGACGGCCGAGACCCTCACGCTCGAGCGCCCGGTCAGCATGCGTGAGACAGGGCAGCGTTCGTGCGCGGCCTCGGCCAACGCCGTCGCTTCCGCGAGCGGAACGCCCACGAATCTCAGCTCCGCCTTGCCAGAAAACTCGAATCCGACGTCGGCGCGTGGATGCAGTGAAATCTCGGCGCTCGCTTCGACCTCGATGCCGGGACCCGCGACCACGCGGGCCGCAGCGTTCAGGCATGTGACCCAGGACAGTGCGAGCAGTTCTTCGGGGTTGGTCGCGGTGCCGCGATCAGCCGCAGTGGGCGACGCGACGGTCACCGTACGACCGCCGTCGACCCGGCTCTCCCCCGTTATGCCGTCGGAGTTGTGTGCCACTGCGGTGAACAGCGGCGGGAGCAGTGGGGTGACCCCCGACTCCGTCCGCGGGTGTTCTCGAGACATTAGATTCCCTTCGAGTTGCGTCTTCACGCAGAAACTTCTATGTTAGACCGAGTCTATTTTACAGACGATGACAGGGACGGCGATCGGTGATCCGGCAATGAATGGTGACAGCGAAGGCCCGGCGGTCGTGTTCACAGAGGTGTCCAGGCGGTTCGGCGAGGGCGCCAGCGCGGTCGATGCGCTGCACGCCGTGAACCTCACCATTCCACGCGGGGCAATCTTCGGCATTCTCGGCGAGAGTGGCGCCGGTAAGTCGACGCTGCTCCGGCTCATGAACGGCCTCGACCGCCCCACCAACGGCCGAGTGCTCGTCGACGGCGTTGATCTCGCAACGCTGGGATCGCGGCGCATGCGCGAAATGCGGCACCGGATCGGCGTGGTGTTTCAGCACTTCAACCTCGTCGGCAACCTCACCGCACGCGCCAACATCGCGATGCCGCTGCGCATTCAGGGGCGTCGAGACCCAGGCCGGGTAGCCGCAATCGCCGATTTCGTCGGGCTCAGCGGACTGCTCGACCGCTTCCCCGCACAACTCTCCGGCGGGCAGCAGCAGCGCGTGGCCATCGCGCGGGCGCTTGTCAGCGACCCGACCCTCCTGCTCTGCGACGAGCCCACCTCCGCGCTCGATACGCACACAACCGCCGAAATCTTAGACCTGCTGCAGGCGACCCGGGCCGAGTTCGGCACGACGATCGCGCTCGTCACGCACGAGCTCGACGCCGTTCGCGCGGTCTGCGACACCGCCGCCGTGTTTGAGCGCGGCCGGTTGCTCGACACGGTCACGGTGCCGCAGGCGAGTCAGGATCGCGAGCCGCGCTATCTCGATCACGTGCGGGCGGTGCTCGGCCGATGAATATCTTCGACGAAATCGGACGCGCGTTCTCCGAGTATGGAGACGAGATCGCCAAAGCCATGGGCGAGACCGGCTACATGGTGCTCGCCTCCGTCGTGGTCGCCGTACTGCTCGGTACGCCGCTCGGCACGCTCATCTATCTCACGCGCCCGGGCGGCGTCATGCCCCGCCGCGCCATCTGGACGATCGCGAACGCCTACGTCACCGTGGTTCGCTCGTTCCCGTTCCTGCTGTTTGTTGTGTTCATGATCCCCCTCACGCGGCTCGTATTCGACACCAGCTTCGGCACGGTCGCCGCTACGTTCCCGCTCGGCTTTGTCGCGGTCGCGATCTATGCGCGACTCACGGAGCAGATTCTGCTCGAGCTGCCGAGCGGCCTACTGCACGCGGCCGAATCGATGGGCGCCTCCATTCCGCAGACCGTGTTCCGGTTTCTGCTCGTCGAGGGCCGCTCTGGACTCGTCTACGCGCTCACATCCGCAACCATCAGCTTCGTGTCGTATTCGACGGTGCTGGGGGTCGTCGGTGGCGGCGGTGTGGGCGACTTCGCCATGCGCTACGGCTATCACCAGTACGACTTCACCCTGATGTACGTGACCATCGCGCTCATTGTGATCTGCGTGATGGTGCTGCAGGGCGTGGGAACCCGCATCTCACGAGCCATTGATCATCGCTAGCCGACGATCCCGACCCGATTTTCACGAACGAAAGAAGACCATGACTCATCTCACTCTGCGCCGCAAGCTGATCGTCGGTGCCACCGCTCTCGCCCTGCTCACCCTCGCGGGGTGCAGCTCGGCGTCAGACAGCGCCGATTCCACAGGCGGCGAGGCGACCCAGACCCTGAAGGTCGCCGCGACGACGACGCCCATGACCGATGTGGTGCGCGCCGCCGCCGACTCCATCGAAGCGCCGTACAAGATCGAGCTCGTCGAGGTCGCCGACTACGTGCAGCCCAATTCGATGTTGCAGAACGGCGAGCTTGACGCGAACTTTGTGCAGCACCCGCCGTTCATGGAAGAGTTCAATGCTGGCAACGACGCTTCGCTCGTCGCGATCGAGCCGGTGTACTTGACGGTTGTCGGCATCTACTCAAGCAAGCACGCGAGCATGGACGAGCTGCCCGAGGGCGGGCGCGTGGTGATTCCGCAAGACACGTCGAACGCGGCCCGGTCGCTGCAGATGTTCGCGGAGGCCGGTCTGATCGAGCTCGACCCCGATGTCGACACCTGGTCGGTCAGCGTCGATGACATCACCAAGAATCCGAAGAAGCTCGAGTTCCAGCAGGTGGACATCATGCAGCTCTCAGCCGCCTACCCCGAGGCTGACGCGGTCTTCTTGCACGGCACGTTCGCGCGGCAGCTGGGGCTCACCCCCGAAGGCGATGCAATTGCAACCGAGCAGGATCCGCAGTTCGCAGTGTCACTCGTCTCCCGCGAAGACAACGCCGACTCCCCCGAGGTGCAGGCGCTCGCGAAGGCCTTCCACAGCGATGAGGTGCGCAAGGTACTCACCGAGAAGGACGTGCCGATCGCGTTCAAGTAGCGGAGGGTGGGCCGGGATTCCGAACGCGTCAGCCCGCGTTCTGGCCTGACCGAAACTACCCGGCGTGCACAATGTCGTCGGCGATATCCCACGGCCGGTGCTCAGCGTACTGCGCGTCCTCTTGCGCCGCCCAGCGTTCCCAGTGCGGGGCATACGTGTCCCCGTCGCGCGCGAGAGCCCGCTGCTTACGGATCGCTGCGGCGCACTCGAGCCACACACTGTGCACTCGTGCGTTCGTGGCCCACGCTTGCGCCGCTGCCAGCGTCGCCCTGGTGATGGCGCCGCACCCCTCGATGATGAGCGGCGGGCGGCGCTCGAGTGGCAGCCACTCACCAAACGCTTCGGCGACCCAGTCGTAAGCCCGATAGCCACCCGCGTGCAGCGCGGGGGCCACCGCGGCCGACCCCGCGGCTAGTCCATCCCACCCCGGGTACAGATCCTCGACGTGCAATACCTGGGGCGGCCTGCCCATCGCAACGAACTGCTCGGCGATCCGGCTCGCGAGCTGCGTCTTCCCTGACCCGGAGCGACCGTCGATCAGCACAACGTCGAGATCCATCGTGTCCCCCATCAAAATTCCCCTCGCGAGTCTGTGCGCCAACGCTCAGCCAGCAGCATTACCGCGGCGGTGAGCACACCGAGCACCACGGCCCCCGCGAGGCCGGCGCCGTAACTGCCGGGCGCTTGATGCCCAATCAGGGCAGCGACCGCGACAGGCAAGGTCTGCTCCCCGGGCCGCACAAGAAACGAGGTCGCCCCGAATTCCCCGAGAGATGCCGCGAACGCGAATCCAAGCGCGAGCCCAGCGGATCGGCCGAGCAGCGGCAGGTCAATGGTACGGAGCATGGCGAATGGGCCGGCCCCGAGCGAAGCCGCTGCGTCCCGCAGCTGCGGCGCGATCCCGCGCAGCACCGGTAGGAGCGTGCGCACCACGAGCGGGAGCGCTACGAGCGCCTGCGCAATCGGAATGAGTACGGTCGACGTGCGCAGGTCGAAGCCAATGCCGAGCGGGCGGTGCATCGTGAGCAGGAGCCCGAAGCCGAGGGTCACGGCCGAAACCCCGAGCGGCAGCATCACCAGCGCATCGAACAGGTCGATGCCGCGACGCAGCGTGCGCGAGCGCGGCCTGCGTGAGAGCACCAGCGCGAGCAGCATGCCGAGCACCATGGCAATGATCGCGGCGGCGAGCGCGATCTGCACGGACGACACGATTGCCTGCCACACGGTGCCCTCGATGGGAAGATCGTCGGGCGGGTGCACAAGCGCGACGAAGTTTGCCAGTGTCCAGTCGCCTGCGCGATCCCGAAGCGAACGGACGAGCAGCGTGCCGAGGGGCAGCACGTGCAGAGCGGCGACGGTCACCCCGAAGAGCACCAGCACCGGCGCATCGGCCCGCTTCGGCCGCGCACCGGGTCCCCGCTCCTCGCGCAACTGCACCGCCCGCTCCCCCGCGCGGCGCAGTTGCGTCGAGACGACGAGCGCAAGACCGACGATCGCGAACTGCGCGATCGACAGCACCGCCGCGCCGCGCAAGTCGAGAAACTGCACGGTCAGCCGGAAGATCTCAGTTTCGACGTTCGCGAACGCGGTGCCACCCAAGATGAGCACGATGCCAAAGGAGGTCGAACAGAACAGAAAAACGAGAGCGGCGGCCGAGGCGAGCGCCGGTCCGAGAGCTGGCAGGGTGACCGTGAGCCAGGCTCGGGCCCGGGACGCTCCGAGCACCCGCGCAGCCTGCTCCGACGTGTCGTCGAGACGCGCCCAGAAACCGCCAACCGTGCGCGCGACCACGCCGACATTGGGGAACGTGAGCGCGAGCACCACGGCGACGAAGCTGCGATCCAGCCCCCACGATTCAAGCGGCCCGCCGGGGCCCAGCAGCGCAGAGAATGCTACGCCGACCACGACCGTGGGCAGCACGAAGGGCACCGTTAATAGCCCCTGCAGCACTGCTCGGCCTCGGAAGTCGAGCCGGTACAGCACATACGCCGCCGGCACACCGAGTCCGATTGACAGGATCGTCGCCATCCCCGCCTGTGCGAACGTCTGCCCGATGACGCGCCACGTGCGTGCCGCCCCGAAGACCTCGGGCACCCCGCTCAGGTCGAGCACGCCGTCGGTAACGAAGCCCGTCGCGACGAGCGACAGCACCGGCCACACGAAGAACAGCGCGAGAAACGCGAGCGGCACGGCCGTCGCGAGGGTCCACGTCGCGACACCCCACGGGCCGAGTCCGGCTCGTCGGGTGGCCAGACCCCCGCGGCGCACCAGGTTAGAGCCCGATCTGCTCGCTCAGCGTCTTCAGCCAGCCCTCTCGGCCGGCCTCGATCTCCCGCGATGACAGGTCGTGCGTCTGCCCCGAAGCGGGCTCGGGGGCGAACTTCGTCCAGGCTGCTGGCATCTTGACGGTCTCGTCGATGGGGTTCATGTACATTGCGTCGGGAATCGTCTGCTGGAACTCGTGCGATACCAGGTAGTCGACGACCGCCTCAGCTCCGACCTCGTTCTCGGCCCCCTGCAGCACACCCGCGTATTCGACCTGAGTGGTGCAGGTGTCGAGCAGCGCCGAGGTGCTCGAAGCGGTGCCCGCTTCGTCGACGGTGAATGCCGGGGACGATGCATACGACACGACAATCGGCTTCGTGCCGTCTTCGCCGCCCTGCGTGAACTGACCGTAGTAGGCGTCGCTCCACCCCTGTTCGATGCGGGCTCCGTTGTCGACGAGTCTCTGCCAGTAGTCAGTGAAACCGTCTTTGCCGAATTCGGCAACGGTCCCCACGAGGAAGGAGGCCCCCGTCGACGATGCCGTCGGATCGAGCAACACCGTCAGGTCCTTGTACTCCGACTTCGTGAGATCCTCGTACGTTTCGGGCACCGCAAGATCGTGCTCCGCAAACCAGGCGGTATCGACGTTGATGCAGGTCGCGCCGCGGTCGACCGGCACAAGCCCGGCGTTCGTATCGCCGTCGACGGCGAATTCGCCGGCACTGTCAGGCAGATCGTCGGGCGTGTACGCCGTCACCACGTCGTTGTCGAGCAGCCGAGAGGCGAAGATGTTGTCGACGCCGAAGAATGCGTCAGCAATCGGCGCGCCCTTCGTGAGCACGAGCTTGTTCGTAAGTTCGCCGCCGTCGCCCGCCGACACGACCTGCACGTCGTAGCCAGTCGCCGCGCTCGCGGCCTTCGCAAAGTCGTCGTTGGGGAACGAGTCGTGCACGACGAGCGTCACCTTCTTCGCGTCACCGCCGTCTGCGGAGCCAGAATCGGTGTCGTCGGCCGAACCGGTCGCGCATCCCGAAAGCGTGAGACCGAGAGCGGCTGCCACGGCCACCGAGGTGAGCGCGAATCGTCTCGCGCGATGAATATTGGGTGTAGGCGTCATTGAGGCGTCCTTCCTCCGCTGGCATGAACCAGATCAGGTTGAACGGTCGGAGCTCGCGTGCTCCCTCTCAGCCCCGCGCGTCGGGACTCCCGTGGATTGCCCTCTTACCCTAGCGCCCGCGCCCCGGCCAGCGCCAACCGCTTCGGCGGCCAGCATCTGGCTCCCGCTCAGGCTCCGGATCACTAGCCACTTCGGCATCCCACGCGTACGCCCGCAGCAGCGTAGCTTCGTCGCTCCCCTCCTCGATCGCGACCGCATCCTTCTCCTCGACCGCATCACCCTCCTCGGCCGCGTCACCCTCCTCGACCGCATCACTTTCGTCGAGATCACTCAAATGGTCGTTTTCGTCGACCATAGCGACCATTTCAGTCTCTTCGGCGGCGATCGCGTCCTCGGTCGCGGGACGTTCCGCCAGTTCCAGCGCCTCGTCGACCGCCGTCGTAAAGTCTGCGGTGACCTCGGAATCGGCGGCGACGCGGGAGCGGGCCTCGTCGTCGTCATCCGCGACGGTTACGCGATCGTTCGCTGAGGCGGGCGCACCGGGCGTGGCCGCAGCGTTCGACGTCGCTGCCGCAGCGACGCCGTCGCGCAGCCGCCGCACGGCGTCGAGCCCCGGCACAGCTTCGGGCAGCGAGGCTCGCACCTTGGCCGCGTCAAAGCGACCGGCGATGACGCCGACGAGTAGGCCGCCGCCGACTTCAAGCGCGAGCACGCCACCGGTGAGCCAGGCGTCAGGGCCGTTCTCCGCGAGGCGATCCGGACCCATCGATCCCGCCGCGAGCCTGCTCAGGCCCGCCACTGCGAGCCCCGTGAGCGCCGCAGCGAGCAGAGGAATCACGAGCGCGGCACCCCACGACATGCGTCGGAACGCTGGCCGTCGCGCAAAGAAGACGCCCAGCACGAGTGCTGCAAATACGAGGATCGCGGGCGCGAGTGCGCCGCGATCAGCCCAGCCGTCCGGGATCAGCCCGAACATCGGCAGCGCGGGCACGGGGCCGAGCAGCGTCTCGAAGGGCGTCACCGAGCTTCCAGAGCCAATCGCGAAGCCGGTGCCGGCAAACCACGCCAGACTCCAGACAACGGCGACCGGCACGAACGCCAGCTGCACGAGAAACAGGGTGAGTGATCCGATGGGGTCGAGTTGTAAGCCCTGGGTAAGCGCGGTCACGTCGGCGTAACCGGTTGCCACAGCGACGGTGAAGCCGAGTGCGGCGAGGCCGAACATCAGGGCAAGCGCGGCGGCGGCGAGACGCAGCGTTTCGGCGGCACGCGTGGGCAGCGCTGATGCCGACCCCACCCCGACATACTCGAACCCCTGCAGCACGCGCCGCACGCTCAGTTGCCACCACGGATGCGCATCGCGGCCAGCTCGCACCAAGAATGCCAGCGCCGACGCGGCACCGTACACCGCGGCAGCGACGAGCGCCGCGCGCGACACCGGCCACGCGAGGAGCGGGCCGGTGAGCGCCGCCGCGGCAAGGGCTACGCCGCCAAAGCCAATAGCACCGCCGATTACGCCCATCGCACCGACTCCGCCCCTGCCGGCAAACCGCCACCCGGCACGCAGTGCGAGCAACACCGAGAACAGGGTGATGCCGAGCGGCGCGAGTGACAGCGTGAAGCTGAGCGCCTGTGGAGCAAGCCCCAAGCCGAGCGCTGCCTCTGCCGACACCGAGAAATGCAGCGGGCTGAAGTGCGCGAGCAGCCAGACACCCGTGATGTCAGCCGCAACCGATGCGGGCTCGGCCGCGAGCCCGCAAGTAATGACCCACACCAGAGTCGCGGGGATGGCGACGATGGCAAGGCCAGCGAGCGCCACAGCGACCGCCTCGATTGCGGCGATAATCGCGGTCACCAAGGATCTCATTGCCAAAATCTTACTCGGCCGACGCCCCCGAAACCCCTGGCCACGCTGCCGTAGGGTGAAGGGTGTTGTGGCCACACGGTATGGAAAGGGCGGGCGTCGATGACCTCACCAGCGGAACCCCACGCGAGCGCAGCATCGACCGGGCGGGTGGTCGTCGCCGGCGCTGGCGGATTCATGGGCCGCTATCTCGTTCGGCGGTACCGCGAGGCCGGGCGCGAGGTCACCACGGTGGGCAGGTCAGGCGCAGACGTGGGGTGGGGCGACGCCGCGGCGCTGCACGCTGCCATCGACGGTGCAGCGCTCGTCATTGGGCTTTCAGGCAAGAGTGTGAACTGCCGATACACTCCCGCGAATCGCGCCGAGATCATGAGTTCACGGACGAGCACAACCGAACTCCTTTCGCGTGCGATCGCGGCGGCTGACGCTCCCCCGCCACTCTGGGCCAACGCTTCGACGGCAACGATCTATCGCCACGCCGAAGACCGCCCGATGACCGAATCCGAAGGCGATATCGGCACCGGATTCTCTGTCGACGTGGCCCGCGCCTGGGAGGAGGCGCTGTTTCGTGACGAGCTACCCAACACCCGACGCGTGGCAATGCGAACGGCAATCGTGCTCGGTGACGGCGGCGTGCTCGCGACACTGCGGATGCTCGCCAAACTTGGCCTCGGCGGGGCGCAGTACGACGGCCGTTGGCCGGTCAGTCGAGCGCGCGTGCGCGCGGGCACGGGACACCGGTTCGCCGCGCGGCGCGGTACACAGCGGTTCAGCTGGATCCACATCGAAGACGCGGCCCGCGCCATCGACTTTATTGAAGAGCACCCGGAGCTCGACGGCGCCGTGAACCTCAGCTCGCCGAACCCCACCAACACTCGCGGGTTCATGCGAACGCTTCGGCGCGTGCTCGGCACTCCGTTCGGGCCGCCGCTGCCCAGGTGGGTGCAAGAGATCGGAGCTGTGGCGATCCGCACGGAAACAGAGCTGGTGCTCAAGAGTCGGTGGGTGCTGCCCGAGCGCCTCGAACAGGCTGGATTCACGTACGAATACCCCGAGCTCGACCCCGCGCTCCGCGACGCGTACGCGAAGTAACTTTGCGGCGCGAACGGGCCGAATCGGCGCGATGCAGCGCTACCCAGAGTTATTCAGCGCCGTGAATGAGACCGAGGATCTCGTCTTGTAGGTCTTGGAACTCAACGGTGCGCTCGGATGCCAGCGTGCGGGGTCGCGGGATCGGCACGTCGACGATCTGCTGCACTCGCCCCGGGCGCGGGCTCATCACGACCACGCGATCGCTCGTGACAACAGCCTCGCCAATGTCGTGCGTCACGAGCAGCGCCGTCAAACGATGTCGTTCCCAGATTTCGAGCAGGAGCTCTTGCATGGTGCGCCGGGTGAGCGCATCGAGGGCGCCGAACGGTTCGTCCATCAGCAGGATATCGGGGCCGTAGCTCAGCGAACGGGCCAACGCGACGCGCTGCTGCATGCCGCCCGAGAGCTGCGCGGGGCGCGCACGCTCGAACCCTTCGAGTCCGACGAGACCCAGAAACTCGCTCGCGCGAGCCGCTCGCGCGGCTCGCGACAGCCCCGCCTCGCCTCGCAGCGCGAACTCAACGTTCTGCTGCACAGTGAGCCACGGCATCAGAGTTGCCTGCTGAAACACCACGCCGCGATCCCGACCCGGCCCCGTGATCGGAGCACCGTCGACCTCGAGACTGCCAACGGTGGGCTCGTCGAGGCCTGCAATCAGAGACAGGAGCGTCGACTTACCGCACCCCGACGCCCCGACAATTGACACGAACTCGTTCACGCCGACCTCGAGGTTCACGCCCTCAAGCGCAATGACCTCGCCGAAGCGCTTGGAAATACCGGTCGCGCGAAGCTTGGGTGCAAGCTCTGAAGCGGGAGCGGGTGCGTCTTGCGCGCTCATGAGCGGCCCTCCTGGTAGGCGAACATGCGACGACCGGCGGCGCGCATGGCCTGGTCGAGAATCAGGCCGAGCACACCCAGCACCAGTACGTAGCCGATGATGAGGTCCGTCTCGAAGAAGCGCTGCGCGACCGTGATGCGATACCCCATGCCGCTCGAGGCGGCGACCAACTCGGCGACAACGAGCCAGGTCCATGCCCACCCGAGCGTGATGCGCAGCGCATCCCAGATGCGGGGCATCGCTGACGGGACGACGATCCTGACGAGCTGCTGCGACCACGTCAGTCCGAGCGTCTCGCCGAGACTCACAAGCGTGCGGGGCGTGCGACGCACTGCGTCTGCGACCATCAGTACCTGCTGGAAGAACGTGCCCATCCAGATGATCAAGAACTTCTGGTTCTCGTCGATGCCCACCCACACGATGGTGAGCGGCACGAATGCCACGACCGGCATATACCGAATGAAGTCCATCAGCGGTTCAAGTGCCGCCTCCACGCGGGAGTTCACGCCCATGAGGGTGCCGATCGGGATTGCCATCACGGTCGCGATCGCGAACCCCATCAAGATGCGGAAGGCGCTCACCCCGATGTCAGCCCACAGCTCGCCGTTCGCAATCTGGTCACTCAGCGCGCCGAGTACCGCTCCCGGCCCCGGCAGGAACATGGGGTCAGCGAGACCCGTCGCGCCCACGGCCCACCACACGGCGATCAGCACAACAAACGTCGTGATCGCGGTGACGAGGTAGGCGGGGCGGCCAATCGGTCGCCCGATCCGCGCGCGCCTGCGGCGCACTGGTGCTGAGGATGTGACGTCAGACATGCTGGCTATTCAGTGAGGAACTCTGCGCGGATCGCGGTCTGTGCGTCCACGTCGCCCGAGATAAGGCCGATGCGCTGCGCCACCGACACCAGCGCGGGCAGCGTTTTCGTTGCGTACTCGCCCGTGAGCTGCTCACTGTTCTCGGCGAGCGAGTAGTAGTGCACGCCATCGAACGCTGTGTCGAGATCTGCGGCGTCCGATCCGACACCGGCCGCGATGATGCCGCGTGCGGAATCAGGATCGCTCTCGTAGTAGGCGACCGAGTCATCCCAGGCGGCGAGCACCTTTCGCACCTCGTCGGGGCGTTCGTCGAGCACGTCGTTGCGCACGACGAGCACGTCGGTAATGAGGCCGGGGAACTCGCCGGCGGTCGTGACCGCATTGACGTCTGCGTCAGATCCGAGCGCTTCGCTAATGTACGGCTCATAGGTAACCCCCGCGTCGACGCGGCCCGCGAGCAGCATGGGGGTGACTTTGTCGGCGGACGACTCGACCACGTCAATGTCGTCGAACGAGAGCCCAGCCTCGTCGAGCGCCTCGGCAAGCAAAATTTCACTCGTCGCACCCTTTTCGAACGCGACCGACTTGCCCTTGAGGTCGGCTGCACTCTTGACGTCCGAGGTGCTCAGGATCGCGTCCGCAGCCGTCGACGAGTCAAGCATCAGCACGATTGAGACGTCGACCCCCTCGTCGATGAACTGCAGTGCGGCCTGCGCGCCGACGTTCGCCATGTCGAGTCGGTTTGCGGCGAGCGCGGCGTTGACATCTGAGTCGGCGTTGAAGCTCGACAGCTGCACGTTGACACCGCGATCCTTGAAGAATCCCTGGTCTTCTGCGACGTACCACTGGCCGTACCCGAGCCACGGTTGCGTGCCCATTCGCAGGGCGTCGCCCGAAGCACCGGCGTCGCCGCCGGAACCGCTTGATTGTGACGAACAACCGGTCAGTGCGAGCGCGAGCGCGGCGGTCGCTGCTGCGGTCAGAGTGAGCGTGCGTGTAAGGCGGGTCACGGCGATCCTTTCGAGGTGGCGCGGCTTCGCGCGTGCTGGCGCGACTCCGCGCGCAACCACCCCAGTTTACGCGACGACCCCCGCACCCCCGCACCCTCTCCCTCTCTCCCCTCCTCCCCTATCCCCTGCCCCCTTGGGTGAGTAATTTCTGACGCTTTCGCCTCGCGAAGCGTCAGAAATTACTCACCCGCGAGGGGAGGACGGGAGGGGCGGGGACGGGGCAGCGGACGGGGGCGGGGCAGCGGGCGGGGGCCAGTCGCGGGTGAGGGCCAGGACTTGCGCGCGGCTTTCCGCCCCGAGCTTCACCAGGATGCTCGAGACGTGCGTCTTTACGGTTGGCACCGAAATGTTGAGCGCGCGGGCGATCTCCGCGTTCGAGCGCCCGAGCTGCAGCGTGCGCAGCACGTCCAGCTCACGAGCCGTGAGTGTTTCGGCGCCGACGGGTCGCGCCTCCACTGGGCCAGTAGATCGGCCATTCGTTCGGCCACCAGCGCTTTCTCCCGGCTCGGCCGCCGCCACCGCCGCGAGCGCCCTGCGCGTCACTCTCGGATCAAGCACGCCCTCACCCGCCGCAACCCGCCGCACCGCATCGACCAGCGGCCCGGCCTCGGTTGTTTTCAGCAGGAACCCCGCCGCTCCCGCGCGAATCGCCCCGAGCACGAGTTCGTCTTCGTCGAAACTCGTGAGCACCAAGACGGCGCCCGTACCAGCGGCAACGATTTCACGGGTCGCCCCGATTCCGTCGAGACGCGGCATGCGGAGATCCATGAGTACGACATCGGGTGTGAGTGCCGCCGCGTTCTGCACGGCTGCGAGCCCATCGGCGGCCTCCCCGACCACGTCGATGCCGGCCCGCTCGAGCATGATCCGCAACCCCTCACGAATCATGCCGTGGTCGTCTGCAATCAGTACGCGTGGTGCGCTCACGTCGCTACCTCCTGCGGAATCTCCGCCCGTACTTGCCAAGTCGGCGAGGCGGCAGTTGGCTTGGCGGCAGCTGGCGCGGCAGCGGCTGGTTCGGCACCGGCAGCAACACCGGCAGCCGCGTCGGCAGAGCCCCCGCCACCCTCTCCAGCAAAAAACTCCCCGCCCAGCGCCCGCACGCGCTCGCCGAGCAGCGCCAACCCCGTACCGGGGCTCGCTCCCGCGAACCCGGCGAGCGGTCGCCCGCCAGTCGAAGTCACCTCAACGGCGATCGCGCCAGTAGACTCCCGCTGCAGCGTGATCGACACGCGCGCGCCAGCGGCGTGCTTCAGGCAGTTCGTCAGCGACTCCTGCACGACACGCGCAACGGTGCCGCCGGCAAGCTCGTTCACCTGTGCACCGTTGGGAATCTCGTCGCGCAACTCAATGTCGAGCCCCGACTCCCGCCCTGCCGCAACGAGGTCTGGAATCTGCTCTAAGCTCACGGTCACTGCCCCGTCCGCTGCACCACGGCGCAGCACAGAGATCATCGAGCGAAGCACCGCGTGCGCGTCAAGGCTCGCGTCTCGGACGGCCTGCAGTGCCGCGCGATCCGCCCGCACTGATGCGGCGAGCGCGGCTCGGTCGTCGCCTGAAGCCACCGGCGCAGCGAGCGCGGCCTCGCTTCTGATCGCCACAGCGGCAACGTGCCCGGCTACAACGTCGTGCAACTCGCCCGCCATGCGCGCGCGCTCCCCCCGCAACGCTGCCTCGCGGTCAAGCTCGCGCAGATGATGAGCGTCGGCGGCTCGTTGGCGATACAGTGCGACGAGTTCTTCCGACTGCGCCGTCGAGTGCGCGTACCAGTAGGTAAACCCGAAAAGCGCCCCCAGTTGCAGTGCCATCAAGATCGCAACCCGAGTTGAGCCTGACCGCTGCAGCGCAATCAGCGCGAGCACCGCCACCGTCACCATGAGTGCGACGAGGATGCGGCGGCGCTGCGCGGGCGTCGCGCGCACCACCGTGACGTGCACATACTCGAGCAGCACGATGGGCACCACGACGCCACCGAAAGTGACGAGGTCGACGCAGAACAGCACGGCCACGCAGAACATGCCGACGAGTGGCCAGCGCCGCTTGATCAGGATGAGCGCGGAGGCCGGCAGCGCCGTGACGAGCGACCACCACGGCGAGGGTTGCTGGGGCAGTACCGAGTAGACCTCCCAGAAGGCAGTCAGGTTGCTCGCCGCGAGCACGATCGCGAGAACCGCATAGACGAGCGCCTGCACCCACAGCCGCTCGAATACTCGGCGCACTGCGCTTCGCTCGCTTACCGCGGCGGGATCACTCATGCCTCCATCAAACCAGGTGCGCCCGCGTCTCGGCTCAGACCAAAGGATGACCCCGGCTCAGTCCATTCGCCGATGTGCGCAGAGCGGAGCGACGGCAGAGTAAACGACATGGACATGCTCACAACACTGCCGCTGCCACTCGCCCTCGCGATCCTTGCGCTGCTCGACGGCTTGAGCACGGGCACACTGCTCATACCTGTGTTCCTCCTCCTTGCGCCCGGCCGCTTGCGGGCCGGGCGCATCCTGCTCTACCTCGGCGTCATCACGGCGTTCTACTTCGTCGTCGGCGTCGCGTGCCTGCTCGGGCTCGTGAACGTCATCGACGCGGGCCAACGATTCCTTGCATCGCCCGCGGGCGGTTGGGCCATGCTGGCAGCCGGGGCCGCACTGTTCCTCGTGGGCCTGTGGCTCTGGTACCTCGACGTGCAAAACCGCAAGCGCGGGATCCCCGGAGGTGGTCGGCTGCTCGTCTGGCGGGAGCGACTGCTCTCCGACGAATCGGGGCGCGGCAATGTCGCGGTCATTGCCGTCGCACTTGCCGCTGGGTTGTCGGAGGTCGCAACGATGCTGCCCTACCTCGTGGGCATGACGATGCTCGCCGATGCGCCAATGAGTATGGGCTCGCGACTCGTCAGTCTCGCCGGATACTGCGTCGTCATGATCGTTCCGGCGCTATTGTTACTCCTCGCTCGGGCCGGAGCAGCCCGAGCGGTCGAGGAGCCGCTGGCGCGATTTGCCGCGTGGATGCAGCGCACTGGGCTCGAGACCTCATCGTGGTTGTTTTGCATCCTCGGCGTGCTGATCGCGCGCACGGCCTCGCAGCAGTTGCAGCTCGATCTGCCGATCATCGGGTAGCGGCGGCACGCTCTGCGGCCCACTCTGCGGCACAAAAACGGGCCGGCCTCCCCGAGGGAAGCCGGCCCGTTTTCAGCGAAACGCCTGCGCGGTTACAGTGCGGCGAATGCCTCGCGCAGCAGCTCAGCGGTTTCGGTCGGCGTCTTGCCGACCTTCACGCCGGCGGCCTCGAGGGCCTCCTTCTTCGCCTGAGCGGTTCCGGCAGAACCCGAGACGATGGCGCCAGCGTGGCCCATGGTCTTGCCCTCCGGAGCCGTGAAGCCAGCAACATAGCCGACGACCGGCTTCGTCACGTTCGCCTTGATGAACTCCGCAGCGCGCTCCTCAGCGTCGCCGCCAATTTCACCAATCATGACGATGGCCTTGGTCTCGGGGTCAGCCTCAAACGCCGCGAGAGCGTCGATGTGTGTCGTGCCGATGACCGGGTCGCCGCCGATGCCGATAGCGGTCGAGAAGCCGAGATCGCGCAGCTCGTACATCATCTGGTAGGTGAGCGTGCCCGACTTCGACACGAGACCGATCGGTCCCTTGCCGGTGATCGTCGCGGGCGTGATGCCAGCGAGTGCCTCACCCGGCGTGATGATGCCGGGGCAGTTCGGGCCGATGATGCGGGTCTCGTTGCCGGTGGCCTGAGCGTGGGCCCAGAGCTCGGCCGAATCCTTGACCGGCACACCCTCGGTGATGATCACGAGCAGGCCGATGCGCGCATCGATTGCCTCGATAGCGGCGTCCTTCGTGAATGCCGGCGGCACGAATGCGACGGAAACGTTCGCTCCGGTCGCTTCAATGGCCTCGGCCACGGAAGCGAAGACGGGCAGCTCGACGGTCGCGCCGTTCTGGTCGGTGTGCGACACCGTGGTGCCGGCCTTGCGGGCGTTCACGCCGCCGACAACGTTGGTGCCAGCCGCGAGCATGCGTGCGGTGTGCTTAGTGCCTTCGCCGCCGGTGATGCCCTGGACGATGACCTTGGAATCCTTGTTCAGGAAGATCGACATAGTGGTTCTCCTACAGTCTTTCGGCTCAGCGGGCGTTCGCGAGTTCGGCGGCCTTGTCGGCGCCCTCGTCCATGGTGGCGGCCTGCGTGACCAGCGGGTGCGCAGCCTCGTTCAGGATCGCGCGGCCCTCTTCGACGTTGTTGCCGTCGAGGCGCACGACGAGCGGCTTGTTCGCAGCGTCTCCGAGCTTGTTCAGTGCGCCGACGATGCCGTTGGCAACCGCGTCACACGCGGTGATGCCGCCGAACACGTTCACGAAGACCGACTTCACCTGCGGGTCGCCAAGGATCACGTCGAGACCAGCGGCCATGACCTCAGCCGAGGCGCCACCACCGATGTCGAGGAAGTTGGCGGGCTTCACGCCACCGTGGTTTTCGCCGGCGTACGCGACGACGTCGAGCGTCGACATCACGAGGCCCGCACCGTTGCCGATGACACCGACCTCGCCGTCGAGCTTCACGTAGTTCAGATCCTGTGCCTTGGCCTTCGCCTCGAGCGGATCTTCAGCGGCTTTGTCTTCGAGCTCGGCGTGCTGCGGCTGACGGAAATCAGCGTTTTCGTCGAGCGAGACCTTGCCGTCGAGTGCGACGATGTCGCCGGCACCGGTCAGCACGAGGGGGTTGACCTCGACGAGCGTTGCGTCTTCGCCGACGTACACCTCGTAGAGCTTCTGGAAGACAGGTACGACCTTCGCAATGAGCTCCTCGGGGAACTTCGCAGCACGGGCGATCTCTTCAGCCTTTGCAGCGTCAATGCCCACGATGGGATCGACGGCGATACGTGCGAGCGCCTCGGGCTTTTCGACGGCGAGAACCTCGATCTCCATGCCGCCCTCGACAGAGGCCAACGAGAGGTAAGAGCGGTTCGCGCGGTCGAGCAGCACGGAGAAGTAGAACTCCTGGGCGATGTCGGCGCCAGCGGCGACCATGACCCGTTCAACGGTGTGGCCCTTGATATCGAGACCGAGGATCGACTGTGCCGCCTCGAATGCCTCGTCGGGTGTCTTGGCGACCTTGACGCCGCCGGCCTTGCCGCGGCCTCCGACCTTGACCTGCGCCTTCACGACAACGACGCCACCGAGCTTTTCGGCTGCCGCGCGAACTTCCTCGGGGGTGTCCGCGACGATGCCGGCCAGTACCGGCACCTCGTATCGTTCGAATAGATCTCGTGCCTGGTACTCGTACAGATCCACGTACTGTCCTTTGCTTGGGAGTCGGGTGATCGGAGGCAGAAAATGTCTCGATGTCGAGGTAAGTCGACCATCGGTAAGCCTATCACCGCGCAATGGGCGCGCCCCGACGGTCACCCAGCATGGAAGAGCAGGCACCGCCGTCTCCCCCGCACCGGACCGAAGACAAAATACTTCCGCCCTCATCCAAGTTTCACAGCGATGAAGATTACACTCGATGGCACTGCGCCAGCCGCCTATCCGCCCCGGAACTGGTGAGTCATGTCGACGCAGCAAGAAAGAATGTACGTGAGCACTCCCGCCGGTTCCCCACCTGAAGGCTTGCGCGCGCGCAAGCGCAGGCGCACCGAAATCGCGATTGAATCGTCTGCCGTCAGCCTTGCCCTCGAGGTCGGCGTCGAACACGTGACGGTCGACGCGATCTGCGAACGGGCAGATATCTCGCGCAGCACGTTCTTCAATTACTTCCCGTCACGCGACGACGCAATCGTCGGGCGCGCGATCGAGATTCCCGACGGTGAGGCTGCCTTTTCGGTGCTCGACAGCTGCCCCGACGATCTTCCCCTCGGTCTCTTTCGATTGCTTTTCGCGGCGATCGGGCATCGCAATGTGAACGCCGAGGTCGCGCGCGATCGCTCGCGTCTTGTCGCAGAGCAACCAGAGGCCGGCCGGCTCATGATGATCTCCATCTTGGAATCCGGCTACCAGCTCGGTGCCGTTGCTGTCGCTTGGCTGACCGCCCACCCCGAGCACGCGAAACTCGAATCGCCCGAGCGTGAATCCATGCTCGCGCTTTCGCTCGTGCACGGTGCGATGACCGCTCAGATGGCGATCTGGAACCAGGCCAGCGGCGATGTCAGCGCCGACGAATCAGACTTCGTCCGCGTCGCCGCAGACTTCCGCAAACTGCTGGGCTAGCTCGCTTTCCCTGCCTGGCTCGCCAGCCACCCTTACCCCTTGTCCGCCACGATCCCGAGATCGAGCTGCGCGGCTTCTGCCTCCGTGGGGCTCAGGTTCGCGACGTATTCGTTTTTCAGCTTTGCGCCGTCACCCTTGAACGGGCCCGTGCGGAACGGATAGAAGGCGAGCGTCGGCAGTGACGCGTCGGCAGAGGTGAGGATCGCGTTGTGAAAATCGCCGTTGGCCCGTCGCAGCTCGGCGAAGATGTACGCGGGGATCTCGGCAGCAGCGACCGCAGTCGCGTCCGCGCCGTCAATGAGCTGGATGGCGAGGTGCAGTTGACGATCGCCGTGGGCGTCTTCGTACGAGATCAGGCGGTGATTCTCGACAACGGCCAGCAGCGTCTCGTGTGCATTGATGACGTCGCGCAGAGAATCGGGCCCGATCACAGCGCCATTGAAGTCGACGGACAGGTCACTGCGACCGTAGTGGAAGAGCAGCGGCAGGTCGAGCTGCTTCGTGTGGAGCATACGTTCGAGGCCGAACTCGCGCAGCACCGGTTCGAGATCGCGGAGTCGCATGACGTGACCGCGGTCGTGAATGTTGTAGCGCACGCGGGGATTGAGGTTCTCGGCGCGGGCGATGGTGACGAGCAACTCCCCCGCGCGGTTCGTCTCGATCAGATAGTTGAAGGGGTTGAACTGGAAGATCATCGGCAGCACCCCGTACTCGGAACGCTTGCTGATGCGGTCGGCGAGCTGCGGGTTTGCGGCAATCGCACGACGCAACTCGACCGTGAGGTCGGTTTCGAGTGCGAGGTTGATTTCGAGGTCGCTCGCGCCATAGCTGCCGTAGGCGGAATGCGCAACGCGCAGGATGTGATCGCGCATGCTCTCACTGATGCCCTCGCCACCGAACGCGGCAACGATGTCGTACTTCGACCAGTCGAGCCGTTCATCGTCGAACAGCGCCTTCAGAAATGGTGGGTAGCTCAGTATGACGTAGGTGTAGTTCGGCCCGAATTCGCGAATCGTCTGAATGATCTTGTTCTTGTCGGGTCCGATCGACTTGATCATGCTCACATCGGTGAGCGATGTCGTCACGTTCATGCCGGTCGCCCACGCACCGAGCGAAAACGCATTGAGCACGAACGGCGGGTGCTGCATCGCTTTTGCCGTGTTGGTGTACCCGAGCTGCAGAATCTGGCGCGTCGCCATGCGCTCGCGCGGTCCGCGCACCCAACTGGTCGGCGTACCGGAACTGCCGCTTGATTCGTCGACGATCACGCCGCGACGCGGCAGACGACCCCCGCGGCTGCGCTCGGGAATCGTCCAGCGCTTGATATAGCTCTCTTTGTCCATTTCGGGGATTGTGGCGAGCGCGGCCGACAGTCCGCCCGAAACGTCGAGCCGGCGCGGGAAGCTGCGCTCCTTCAAGAACGCACGATACGCAGGCACCTTCTTAGCGGTCTGCTCGAATGTGCGCCAGGCACGCAGCCGGCCGAGCCGCCAGCGCAGCGGTTCGATACCGGGCGCCAGCAGAATGCGGTGGGTACCAACCCGCGGCATGAGCACCCGCACGACGGCCTCAACGAGCGCGAGCACTCCGAACACAATTGCACGTCTCATCGGGGGTCTCCTTCGGCTGATACTGATGGGGTCGGCAGCAGCATCGACGCTGCTGACCGGCGATGAGCGAGCGGCGGGTACGCGCTGTAGCCGATCCGGAACAGCATCCAGGCCATGCGCCCGTCGCCCTCTCTCGCTCCGGCCGCCTCCGCGAAAAGAGCGTGCGAGCGGGGGTTAGTGATGACCGTGCCGAACGGGTGCAGCACGACGCCCTGCCGGTGCAGTTCCAGCCAGGTTCGCATGAACGTACGCCCGGCCTCGATGTAGTCCGCTGGCCCGTCAAATGGACCCTCGATCCAGGCGAGTTCGTGCACTCCGCGCATCGTGCGCAGATAGATGGCGCGGATCGCGGATCCCACGACCGGTGCCCGCCAGAGCCCGCGGTGCGCCATTGCGTAGCGCAGGATCCGGCCGGGCATCAACATCGCCTCGGCCGACAGCCCGTCTGACCGCTCAAGCGCCTCACGCTTCGAAAACCGCAGCCACTCCATAATTTCGGCGTAGACGGCGTCGTTCTCGAGATCGTCGAAGAGTGTCGCCTGGTTCACGCGCACGATTTTGCGCACGAGGTCGCGGTCATTGGTGTGCCGGAACGTGTGTCCGGCTGCTTCACAGATGCGCTCGACGCCGCCGATAACTTCGCCGGGCACCGAGCGGCTCAGGTAGGGGCGCCGCGATGTGCGGCGGGAGCGCAGTCGGTCGAGCGCGGCGCCCGCCTCCACGCGCTGTGCGTCGGTGAGTTCGATGGGCCGCAGCTCGACGTCGGCAAAGCGGTGCAGACGGTCTGCGCCGTCGAAGTCCATCTCCGCGTGATCCAGCGTCTCGCGCACGTCAAAACCGGCCGCGCGCGCAACGACTCGAAACGTCTCAAGAAACACCCCGGCGCAGACGTGCGCGAACGGGATGCCGAATGATTCCGCGGGTAGCCCGAGGTCGAGGTCGTAGTAAAGCGTGGCGGTGCGGTCGTCGCGAGGCCGGAGCTTGATGGGCTGCGAGTTGTGCGGGCTCGGGTACCGCCTAGCGTCTTCGACGAGGGCGGGCCACGGACTCGATGCTGCAACGCTCATGTCTTGAGCTTACGTTTCTCGCTGAGCGCGCGCGGAATTCAATGAGGAAAGGTTCACGCGCTGACCGCTACTCGACCTTTTCGATCGGTGCGAGTTTGACGAGTAGTTTGCGTTCGCCGACGGTGTCGAACACGACGTGTGCGATGCGTTTCGAGCCGGCGCCCGAGATGCCGGTGACGCGGCCGTCGCCGTACTCGTCGTGGCGAATGCGGTCGCCGGTCGCGAGTTCGAGATCGCCGTTGTCGCGCACCGAGCCGCCCACGAGATTGGGGAAGCCACCGCCCGCCGCCTGCGCCTCCTTCGCGAGACGCTTGCGTTCCCGCCACTTGTCGAGCGCAGACTGCATGTTTCCGCTCGCCGGCTCGCTCACCGCAGCCGAGCCAGACGCGCTCCCCCCGGCGAACGACACCGACGAATCGGTGCGCGATCGCGACCAGGATCCGCTGCCCGCCGATGTGCGCGGCGCGTTCAGCGCACGAGACGCCGTGCCGCCGCGCCCCGTCACCTCGCCGGGCGACTGCCGCCAGTCGATGAGCCCTTCGGGAATCTCTTGCAGGAACCGCGACGGCATCGCGACGGAGACATCGCCGAAGGTCGCCCGCGTCGACGCGAGGGTCAGGTATAGGCGTTCCCGGGCACGCGTGATGCCGACGTACATCAACCTGCGTTCCTCGCTGATGCCACCGACCTCGTCGACCGACATCTGGTGCGGTAGTAGACCCTCTTCAACGCCCGTGATGAACACGGCTTTGAACTCGAGTCCCTTCGCCGTGTGCATCGTCATGAGCGATACCGTGCCGCTTGAATCGTCGAGATCGTCGGCTGCGGCGACCAGGCTCACCTCGGTGAGGAACGCGAGCAGGCCGGTGCCCGGCTGCTTCACGTCGAACTCGCGCGCCACGGCGAGCAATTCCTCGAGGTTCTCAGCACGCGCATCGTCTTGCGGATCGCGCTTCGCCCGCAGCTTTTCAATCATCTCGGTCTCATCGAGAATCAGCTTCAGCACGTCGCCGACGGGAGCGGGAACGGCCTCTTCGCCCGCCACATCGGTCGAGCCGCCGCCCACGGCCATGCGCGAAGCGCGAGCAAGAAGCTCACCCAGTGCCCGCACCGTACTGCGAATCTTCGGCCCAATCGCAGTGACCTCTTCGGCCCGCAGCATTGCACCGTGGAACGACAAGCCGTTGGCCTCCTGGAAGTTCGCGAGGTGCGCCTCGGCCATTGCGCCCACGCCCCGCTTCGGTGCCCCGAGCAGCCGCGACCAGGCGATCGGGTCGTAGGGGTTCGCGATGCTCGTCAAGTACGCCATCGCGTCTTTCACTTCGGCGCGCTCGTAGAACTTCGTGCCACCCAGCACGCGGTAGGGAATCGCCGAGCGAATCAGCAGCTCTTCAAGCGCACGCGTCTGCGAGTTCGTGCGATAGAACACGGCGACATCGCTGTACGCCACACCAGCGCGGTGCAGGTCTTCGATCTCTTCTGCGACGAACCGGGCCTCGTCGTGCTGAGAGTAGCCGGTAAAGCCGACGATACGCTCGCCATCACCCTCCGATGTCCAGAGACGCTTCTCTTGGCGGTCGAAGTTGTTGCCGATCACGGCATTCGCCGCGGAAAGAATGTTCTGCGTTGAGCGGTAGTTTTGCTCGAGCTTCACGACCTCAGCGCGCGCAAAGTCGCGCTCAAACTCGACGATGTTACGAATGTCGGCGCCGCGGAATGCGTAGATCGACTGGTCAGAGTCACCGACGACGGTGAGACTTGCGCCCGGAATGCGGCCCGACTCATCAAGCTCTCGTGGGCGCGCTGGCGGCACGAGCCGTTCAACCTCAGCCACCTCGACGGGCCTAGTGAGCTCACGAATCAGCGAGTACTGGGCGTGGTTCGTGTCTTGGTACTCGTCGACCAGCACGTGGCGGAACCGGCGCTGGTAGATCGCCGCGACGTCGGGGTGCGCGCGGAACAGGTGAACGGTCTGACCGATCAGGTCGTCAAAGTCGAACGCGTTCGCACGCCTGAGCTCTTGCTCGTACATCTTGAAGATCTCGACGAACAATCGCTCGCGCGGATCGCTCTCGTTCATCGTCGCCGCGTGCGCGTCTGCGTCGACGAGCTCATTCTTCAACTTCGAGATCTTCGCGCCGGAGTTGGCGGGCGTGAACCCGTATGTGTCGGCGTCGAGCTCCTTAATGATGCGTTTCAGCAGCGCGCGCGAATCGGCGGAATCGTAGATCGTGAAGCCTGCGACGTACCCGAACCGCTCGGCCTCGCGCCGCAGAATGCGCACGCACGCCGAGTGGAACGTCGACACCCACATGCCCTGCGATGCATCGCCGAGCAACCCGTCGATTCGCTCGCGCATTTCGGCGGCAGCCTTGTTCGTGAACGTGATCGCGAGAATCTGGCTGGGCCAAGCTTCGCGCTCGCGAATCAGGTGAGCGATACGGTGCGTCAGCACACGCGTCTTGCCAGAACCCGCACCAGCCACGATCAACAGCGCGGGCCCGCGCGTCGTCACGGCTTGCGCCTGAGCCGGGTTCAGACCATCCACAAGCGGGTCGGCGCCCGGGCTGTGTACGCCCGCGCCGCCACCGATCGGGAGCCCTGACGGGTCGAGAAGTTCGAAGTCGCTCATTGTGTCCATTAGTCTACGAGGCGGCCCCGACATTCATGCCCGCTGGCACGGCGTCAAGTGTCGGCGCGCAAATCTTGCAGAATAGAAGCTATGTCCTCTTCCGCCTCCCGGCGCCCGTCTGTGCTCGTCTTCGCTACCGGCGGCACGATCGGCATGCGCCGCACAGAAAGCGGTCTCGCTCCCGATCCAGATTTTCCCGAGATCCTCGAAGACCTCGTCGCCCGAATCTGCGTGTCACTCGGCGTCGAAGCGCGCGTCAACCATCTCTCCCCCGCGATCGACAGCGCCAATGCAGACGCCGCGACCGCCCCGAAGATCGCCCGCGCGGTGCGCGCACGCGTGCGCACGCAGCGCCCCACCGGCGTCGTCATCACGCACGGCACCGACACGCTCGCCTACACTTCGGCGCGCCTCGCCTTTGAACTCGGCGATCTCGGGGTGCCGGTGGTCATCACGGGCAGCCAGCTCGCCCACGGTGAGTCGGGTTCCGACGCCATCGGGAACCTCACGCTCGCAATTCGCGCTGCGGTGAAAGCCGCCCCAGGGTCGCCCGCAGCCATCGCGTTCGGCGGAAAGCTGCTGCCCGCGGTCCGTGCAACCAAACACGACAGCGTCTCGTTTACGGCGTTCAGGGCAGAACTGCAGCTCGCTGGAGGTGCAACCGGTGTGCCCGCGGCCCCGCCCCTCGACGACGAGGCTGCTGCGTCAGGTGCTGCCGCCCCGGCACGCATCTTGAGTTTTCGCTTTGTGCCGGCCGTCTCCGCAGACGATCTACGCGCGGCTGTTGGCGGGCGCCCGCACGGACTCGTGCTCGAGTGCTACGGCAGTGGCAACGGGCCGATGGCGCGACCGGGCATGCTCGGCACGCTGCGAGAGCTGTGCAGCGAGCTGCCGGTCGTGGCGGTCACGCAGTGCGTCACTGGCGGTGTCGATCTGAGCCGCTACGCCGTTGGGCGTGAACTCGCAGCGGCCGGCGTCATCGACGGCGGAGACCTCACGCTTGAAGCGGCGATGGGAAAGCTCGGTTTTCTTCTCGATCGCGGCCACCGCGGCGCAGAGCTGCGGTCCATCATGCAGCACAATCTCGTGGGTGAACGCTCGGAGTCGCCGACGTAAGTCTCACCCGTGGCGTTCAGTCGCCGAGGGTCTCGCGCATCGCGACGCCCAGATCCGGGTGGTCAACGAAGATCCCGTCGACCCCCGAACTCGCGATCATCGCAAACTCCGCCTGCCAGTCACCCCACGCTGCGCCGCCACCGGCGGCATGGAACCGCGCGTTCAAGAACTTGTTCTCGGGGCGCAGCGTCCACGTGTAAACCCGCAGCCCGCGCGCGTGAGCGCGGGCGACCAGATTTGTCGGTCCGAGTGCCTTTCCGAGAACACTCAAGCGCATCAGATTCGCCTTCGCAACGCTGACTCCATCGACCCGATCGGCGAGAAAATCTAGCCCCGCGTCGCTGCGGTACCACGAGTACGATCGCGCAGGAGCGTCGCCGACAGGTTCATCGGCGGGAGCGCCAACGTACTCAGTGAGAAACACGATCTCGGCCAGCACCCCTGCGGCACGCACACGCTCGAGCACGCCGAGTTCAAAGCACTCGATCACGAGCCGGTCGCGGCGGTCGTCCCACCTCGTCGACGCCAGCTCGGCGAGGAGCAGAGCGGCGAGATCGATCCCACGATCCTCGTAGAAGCGTGCGTGCTTGATTTCGACTACGACGCCAATCTCGCGTCCCTGCTTCGCACTCTGCTCATCGATGATCGCGAATACGTCACGCAGGCGCAGGATCCCCTCGGCTCCGTCGTACTCCGTGTTATCAGGGCGGAGGCGGGGCAGTCGTTCGCGACTGCCGAGCGTTGCGAGTTCGTCCCAGGTGAAGTCCTCCGTGAACCAGCCCGTCAGCCGGTCACCGTCAACCACCTTCGTGGTTCGTCGATCCGCGAACTCAGGGTGATCCGCCACGTCGGTCGTACCCGAAATCTCGTTCTCGTGCCGAACGACGAGCACGCCATCGCTGGTAGCAACGATGTCCGGTTCGACGAGGTCTGCGCCGAGTTCGCACGCCAGACGATACGAAGCTGCCGAGTGCTCTGGGCGGTAGCCGGGGGCTCCACGGTGACCGATGACGAGCGGGCGGCGGTGGGGGCTGACCATGTCATCCAGACTAGGGCAGCGCAGGTGAGACAGGCTGGTTGCGCCCAGAGTGAACGAGACCCCAAAGTCACAGCCGATCCGAAGCGCTCCCTCGATACACTGAATTAACCATACGCCTGGAAAGGATCCCGACGCATGAGCAATCCGGCTCTCAGCAACAACCCGGCACTCAACGGTAAGACACTTACCGCCGATGAGCTGCGCCGCATCTACGAACAGCCGGCCGCGCAGACGCAGCGCCCTGGCCTCGACACCCCGCTGTCGCCGCCGGCGGCCGATGCGAACTACGGCGGCATTCAGCCTCCCGTGGTCGCGCCATCTGACAAGCCGATGACCTACGAGAACACAATCTCGAAGACCATCCTGCTGTTCGTGATCGTGCTCGCGTTCGGTGCGATCGGCTGGTTCTTGCCGGCGCTATCGCTGCCCGCAGCGATCATCGGCCTCGTACTCGGCCTCGTGAACTCGTTCAAGAAGCAGCCGAGCGTGCCGCTGATCGTGCTGTACGCGGTGTTCCAGGGCATCTTCCTCGGTGGCATCTCAGGCATTTTCGAGGGTCAGTGGTCCGGCATCGTCTCGCAGGCGATCATCGGCACCCTCGTCGTGTTCGGTGCGACGCTGCTGCTCTTCCGTAGCGGCAAGGTGCGCACCAGCCCGAAGATGAACAAGATCTTCATGGTCGCCATCGTCGGTTACCTGGGCTTCTCGCTCGTGAACGTCGTGCTCATGGTCACCGGCGTGAACCAGGATCCGTGGGGCATGCTCGGCGCGACCATCTTCGGCATCCCGCTCGGCCTGCTCATCGGCGGCCTGGCCGTGCTGCTCGCTGCGTACTCGCTGGTGATGGACTTCGAACTCATCCAGAACGGCGTGAAGAACCGCGTCCCCGAAAAGTGGGCATGGTCCGCTGCCTTCGGCCTGATGGTGACGCTGATCTGGCTCTACGTCGAGATCCTGCGCATCCTCGCAATCCTTCGCGGCAACAACTAGTTCTCGCGCTTCACGTGGGCCCGGTGCTTCTGCACCGGGCCCACTTTTGCGTGTGGGGGCGCTCCGCACTCCTGCCTCCCGCCGAGCCCCTTTTTCTTCACCGAGTCCCTCTCGATAGAGCGCATTTCGGATAGGGGCTCGGCCACGGGCAAGGGGCTCGGCCCCACCACACCCACCACAACCGAGCGCGCAGCGCTACTCCGTCACGGCGGCAGCGCCGCGTGTGCGAAGATCGTGAGGTGATCGGTGACCGCATTCGCCTTCGGCGTCAGGAAATTGGAATGACTGCCCAGCAGCTCGCGCGCGATGCAGAGCTCTCCGCTGGGCAGATGAGTCAGATTGAGCGCGGCAACAGCGATCCGAGCCTCGATGCGCTCCGCCGGATCGCCCGTGCGCTCGGCACACCACTGTTCGATCTCTTTGCGGATCGCGAGGATCTGCCCGTGCGCGTCGTCCGAGAATCCGATCGTATGATTGTGCGTTCCCCGCGCGGCGGAATCTCGTATTCGCGAGTCTCGCCTGGCAGCGGCCGTCTCGAAGTACTCGCGGGCGAACTCGCCGCCGGCTCCACCTCCAGCGACGAGCCGTGGTCTCACCCGCCGAGCGAAGAGTGCGTGCTGGTAACGGCGGGCACGCTGACGCTCGAGGTCGACGGCGCGGTGTTCACGCTCGAGCCGGGCGACAGCGCCTACTTCGCTTCTGCTCACCCTCACAGGTTCGTGAATCACACAAGCGATGTCGTGAGGTTTACACTCTCAGTTTCGCCGCCCAGCTACTAGAGCAGACGGTACGCAATACGCACCCAAACCCGTCCACCAACCACCTCGTAATTTTATGTGATTGAAGTTTGCTTCATTTTGAGTAAACTTGCGTGCAGCGCGAACCAATCGCGCCCTGCTGCCCACACCGTCGTGGAAAGCCGCACACACTCACAGATCACAGGTGCCCTATGAGTAACGAACGAGTGAAACCCGCACTCACGTTTCGTATCGGACTTTTCGGCGCGTTCATCGCGCCGATCGTGTTCATCGCTTCGACCATCATTTTCTTCGTCGTATTCCGCGCGTTCGACATGAACGCCCTGACCGCGGCAGCCCTGGCCGGCCTCTTTATCGCCGCGCCGTTCGCCCGCAATTACCCCACGTTCTGGGAGGCCGCGGCGCGCGGCATCTCCTCGAAGACCTCGGTCACACTGTTCCTGCTGCTGTTCTCGATAGGCCTGACGTCGTCGATGATCAAGTCCTCGGGTATCTCCGAAGGCTTCATCTGGATCTCGCTCTCGATCGGGGTACACGGTGGTCTCTTCATTGCGATCACCTTCGCCGCGGTGTGCGCAATCGCGATGGCCACTGCCTCGTCGCTCGGCACAATGTTCACAGCATTTCCAATCTTCTACCCGGCCGGCGTCGTGCTCGGCGCCGATCCAGTGCTGCTCGCGGGCGCCATTTTGTCGGGCGCGCTCTTTGGCGATAATCTCGCCCCAATTTCTGACTCTACGGTTATCTCGTCGACCACGCAGCGCTATCGCACGCGTGAGGGCACGGCGGAGGTTCCGGGTGTCGTGGGCAGCCGGTTGCGCTACTCACTCACTGCGGCGGCCCTCGCGTTCGTGCTGTTCCTCGTGATCGGCAGCGCCGTCTCCCCCGGCAGCGACGCTGTCAGCGGCGTGCAGGCGGGCGACTTCTCCGCGAAGGGCCTGTGGATGCTCATCGCAGTCGTCGCACTGCTCGGCACCGCAATCGTGACTCGCAACATCTTCAAGGCGGTGACCGCCGGGCTTATCGTCGGCATCATCGTCGGCCTGCTCAGCGGTGCGCTCGCACCGTCCGGCATCATCGGCGTCGAGGGTGACGCGATCACCGGCTTCCTGGTGGGCGGCGTGGCGAACATTCTGCCGATTATCGGGCTCAACGTGGTGATCTTCGCCATGCTGGGTGTGCTCGAGAGCGCTGGCGTGCTCGATCGCCTCGTCGACGCCGTCGTATCGAGCGGCTGGGTCACAACGCCACGTCGTGCCGAACTCGCGATCAGCGCGGGAACCCTCGCGACCACCACCCTGTTCGCCGGCGTGAACGGCCCGTCCATGCTCGTCTTTGGCCCGATTGCAGACCGCATCGGCGCCCAGGTCGGGCTCCATCCCTATCGTCGCGCGAACGTCATGGACTGCACGGCGCTCGGCATCGGCAGTGTGGTGCCCGTCGTCAGCTCGTTCCTGTTTATCGCGAGCCTTCTGACGGTCGACCAGGGCGACGCACCCGCACTGGGGCCCATGGCCATCTTCACGGGCGCGTTCTATCCCCTGGTACTCACCTGCGTGATACTCGTCGCGGTAATCACCGGCTGGGGCAGACGATTTGAGGGCATCAACGGTGCCGTCGAACGCAGCGCCGCCAAGGCCCAGATCATTCTCGACGGCCCGAACACCGCCGACGAGGATCAGGTCGCTCACGCGACCGGCGCCACGGCCCCCGCCACGGCCGGCGCTGCCGCCGATCCGGCACCCGCGCACCGAGCCCCATAGCCCGCAGCCACGTAGCCACGTAGCCCGCGAGCATCGGCTCCCGCGAGCTTCTCAGCCCCACAGCCTCACGAAGGAGATACACAATGACCACGGTTTCACCGCTCACCCCCGAGCAGTTCCGGCTGCAGTTCCCCGCCCTCGACGATGCCCCGCACTTCGCGAGCTGCAGCCAGGGCGCACTTTCTGATCGCCTGGCCCACACTATGCAACGCATGACGGCCGGCCTCATCGACTCCCAGGCGCCGTGGGGCGAATGGGTCGGCAAAGTCGAGCAGTACCGATCGCTCGCCGGCGCCTTCCTCGACGTCGACAGCGAACACGTTGCGGTGCTGTCGTGCGCGTCTGAGGGCGCGTTCCAGACCGTCTCATCGCTTGACTGGAGTGGTGAGCGTAATCGCCTCGTCACGTCCGACCTTGAATTCCCGTCGGTCGGTAACGTGTGGCGCGCGCAGCGATCCGGTATCGACGTCGTGAACGTCGAAGGCATCGAGGCAGCACTGCACGCCGAGAACTGGATCGCCCTGATCGACGAGCGCACGAAGCTCGTATCGATTCCGCTGGTGAGCTACATCAACGGCACGCGCCCCGAGATCGAGCGCGTTATCGCGCACGCCCACTCGGTTGGCGCGCTGGTCTTCGTCGACGCATATCAGGCCGCAGGTGTACTCCCGTTCTCGGCGACCGAACTCGACTGCGACTTCCTGGTGACCGGCAACCTGAAGTACCTGCTCGGCCTGCCGGGTATTGCGATGCTCTACGTCAAGGACTGCGTCGGTGTCGAGCACCCCGCTGGGCTCACCGGTTGGTTCGGGCGCGTGAACCCGTTCGCGTTCGACGCGGCAGGGGTGGACTACCCCGACAACGCGCGACGCTTCGAGATGGGCACGCACCCGATCCCCTCAGCGTACGCGGGCGTAGCCGGATTCGAGACAGTATCGCAGGTCGACCCCGACACCGTGTGGAATCACGTCGTCGGCCTACGTGAGCGCCTGGCCGAAGAACTGGGCAGCCTCGGCTTCGACCTCGACTACCCCGAGGACGCAGCACACCGCGGCCCGCAGGTGGCCATTCGGGTCGAGGATCCGGACGCGCTCTCAGCGAAACTCGCCACGCACCGGATCGGGGGCTCGCCACGAGGCGAACGCCTGCGTCTCTCGCTGCACGCCTACTCGGCAGACCGCGACATCGACGCACTCGTGAAGGCGCTGCGGGCGTAGTCGCAACTCACGACAGTAACTGAAAAGCCCGGCCGAGGCCGGGCTTTTCAGTATCCCATTGTCAGGGAACCGAGGCCAGGACGGCCTCGGAGTAGGCTACGAACGATGAGAAATCATCGTTCGCTATACGCCTACTCCCACTCAATAGTCCCCGGCGGCTTCGACGTGACGTCGAGTACCACCCGGTTGACCTCCGGGACCTGGTTCGTGATGCGGTTGGAGATGCGGGCGAGCACCTCGTAGGGCACGCGCGTCCAGTCGGCCGTCATTGCGTCTTCAGATGACACCGGGCGCAGCACGATGGGATGACCGTAGGTACGTCCGTCGCCCTGCACGCCCACGGAGCGCACGTCGGCCAGCAGCACGACGGGGCACTGCCAGATCTCGCCGTCGAGGCCGGCCGTTGTGAGCTCAGCGCGCGCGATGGCGTCCGCCTCGCGGAGTACCTCAAGGCGCTCGCGAGTAACCTCGCCGACAATACGAATGCCGAGGCCGGGGCCGGGGAAGGGCTGGCGGCCGACGATTGCCTCGGGAATGCCGAGCTCGCGACCGATCGCCCGCACCTCGTCCTTGAACAGCGCGCGCAACGGCTCGATCAGTTCGAAGTCGAGGTCCTCGGGCAGGCCACCAACGTTGTGGTGCGACTTGATGTTGGCCGTACCGGCGCCACCACCGGACTCGACAACGTCGGGGTACAGGGTGCCCTGAACCAGGAACTTGATCGGCTCCCCCTCGGCCTTCGCTTCGGCGACGAGATCGCGCTGCACCTGTTCGAACGAGCGAATGAACTCGCGGCCGATGATCTTGCGCTTCTCTTCTGGGTCGGTAACGTCCGCGAGGTGACCAAGGAACGTGTCAGCCGCCTCGACGGTGATGAGGCGCACGCCGGTCGATTCGACGTAGTCCTGCTCAACCTGCTCGCGCTCACCCTTGCGCAGCAGTCCGTGGTCAACGAACACTGCAGTGAGTTGGTCGCCGATTGCCTCGTGCACGAGCGCGGTCGAAACGGCCGAGTCGACGCCGCCGGAGAGTGCCGAGATAACGCGCGCGTTGCCGACCTGCTCGCGAATGCGCGCGATCTGCTCGGCAATGACGCTGCCTGCGTTCCAGTCGGGGGCGATGCCCGCGACGTGGTGCAGGAAGTTCTCAAGGATCAGCTGCCCGTGATCGGAGTGCTTCACCTCCGGGTGCCACTGCACGCCGTAGAGCTTGCGCTCGGCTGATCCAAACGCCGCCACCGGGGTGACCGCGGTCTTCGCGAGCACCTCGAAGCCGGCCGGAGCCTGCTGCACGGCGTCGCCGTGGCTCATCCAGACGTTCTGCGCGGCCGGCTGGCCGCCCATGATTGCACCGCCGTCGCCCACGAGCTCCGCGTCGGTCGCGCCGTATTCGCGGTCGCCGGTGTTCCCGACAACGCCGCCGAGGGCGCGCGCCATAACCTGGAAGCCGTAGCAAATGCCGAGCACGGGAATGCCGAGGTCGAAGACGCTCGCGTCGAACGTCGGCGCGCCCTCTTCGTACACGGACGACGGGCCACCCGAAAGCACGATGCCGAGCGGGTTACGATCCCGAACTTCTTCGGCCGTGATCGTGTGAGCCACGAGCTCGGAATAGACGCCCGCCTCGCGCACGCGGCGCGCAATGAGCTGCGCGTACTGCGCACCGAAATCAACTACGAGAACGGGTCGGTGGTCCGTCTCCGGCTGTTCTGACTGAGTCGCCATTATCGCTCCAGTGAGCCTTTCGAAGTGGTCGCGGACGAGGCCGCGGCGGGTGGGGTTGATGCGTCGGACGCGAGCGCGCCCTCACGAGAATCAAGATAGCCGTTCACCTGGCGCACGATGCGAGCCTCAAGAATGAACGACATGAAGGGGATCACGCCGCCCAGCGCGATCAGGATGAACTTGCCGAAGCCCCAACGCATCGGGCTCCACAGCAGGAAGTCCGACATCAGATACACGACGTAGAACCAGCCGTGTGCGATCAAGATCGCCTTGAACAGATCAAACCCGGTCGCCTGGAAGTCCGATTCGAGCCCCTCAGGAGCGAGCTCATAGAAGTGGGCGAAGCCGTCCTCTGTGAACAAGTAGAGCTGCACGTTGAACACGTACTTCATCACCATCACTGCGCAGAGCAGCAACAGCATGACGCCGGTAATCACCGAAGTCACCTTGTAGAAACTCAGCGCCTTACGAATGCGCGGGTAGTCGGCGGGCTTGGGTTGCAACTGCATGAGTTCCATTCTACGGCTGGCATTCGACGCCGCAGAACGGGCGTCAGGGCAAGCGATCAGGCTTCGGAGTCTGCTGTGGGATTCGTTTCGGGATTCGATTCGGCGTCCCGTTCTGCTTCTGCTTCGAGCAGCATCATTTCGTGCTCTTTCTCCCACGCATCTCGAGCGAGGCGGTACCAGAAGAAGATCGCAAAGCCGCCAAACACGAGCCACTCGAGCGCGTAAAACACGTTCAGCCAGTTCACTGCGTCGACGGGCAGCGGGGCGACTGAATCAACAGGGTCAAGATCGGCCGCCGCAATAACGGCGCGCGAACCTGCGTCATCGTGCAGCACGAGATACCCCGAGTAGACGGGGCCCGAGACCTCGCTCCACAGGTTCGCGAGCGCGGCGGGCGTCATGGCGTGCATGGTGAATGGATCTTCGTCTGAATCCGGCGCTTGCGGAGCCTCGGGCGGCATGTAGCGCCCGGTGATTTCGAGGGATCCAAGCAGTTCGGGATCGGCGGCGAGCACCTTTGCCGCGCGTTCGGCGTCCGCGACGGTCGGCGCCCAACCCACCGCAACGGATAGGTTCGCGCCGGGCGCGGCATGCGGCCCCTCGGTCGCGAGTCGCCCAACAACCCAGGCCCCCGTAACGCCAGCATTGTCACGCGGCGAGACGACGTCGAAGTCGTCGGCGACGAATGCACCGTTCAGTGTGACGACGACGCCGGCGCCCGCATCGGTGACCCCTTTGTCAATCGCCGCGACATCCGCGAGCGGTCGCACGGCTTCGGTGTCGATCTCCGCTTGCTGCTGTGATTGCACGGCGACGCCCGCCTGCCACTGCGCGAGCGCAGAGAACAGCACGGCGATGCCGAGTGCGAGCAGCAGCGCCAGAATCCAGCGCGGTCGCCGCATGACCTGCGCGAGTGTTGGCTCACCCAGGTATTCAAGCTTGCGTCGTGCCACCTGCGGCTCAGCGCTCGGCGTAGACGACGCCCACGCGCTGGAACTCCTTGAGCTCCGAATAGCCTGTGGTCGCCATCGCACGGCGGAGAGCACCCATGAGGTTCGCGCTGCCGTCGGCGACGTGCGCCGGGCCGTTTACGATCTCGGCGAGCGGTGCGACCGCGCCGACCTGCACGCGCTTACCGCGCGGCAGATCTTCGTGATGCGCCTCCTGACCCCAGTGCCAGCCGCGACCGGGCGCCTCATCCGCTTTCGCGAGCGTGGAACCGAGCATGACGGCGTCTGCGCCACAGGCGATGGCCTTGATCAGGTCACCTGAGGTACCGAGCCCGCCATCAGCGATCACGTGCACGTAGCGGCCGCCCGACTCATCGAGGTAGTCAGAGCGGGCGCCGGCGACGTCGGCGATCGCGCTCGCCATTGGTGCGCGAATACCGAGAGTGGCGCGCGTCGTCGATGAAGCGCCCCCGCCAAAACCGACGAGCACACCTGCGGCGCCCGTGCGCATCAGGTGCAGCGCCGACTGGTACGTGGCAGCTCCCCCAACAACGACGGGAACGTCGAGCTCGTAGATGAACTGCTTGAGGTTCAGGGGCTCGCGTCCCTCCTTCGCCACGTGTTCGGCGGAGACCGTGTTGCCGCGAATCACGAACAGATCGACACCCGCGCGAACGACGGTCTCGGTGAACTCGGCGGTGCGGTGCGGTGACAGTGCCCCAGCAACCGTCACGCCAGCCTCACGAATCTCACCGAGTCGCGCGGTGATGAGCTCGGGCTGAATGGGCGCAGCGTACAGCTCGCGCATGCGCGCGACCGCGGCGATCTCATCGGTGATACCGGCCAGTTCTTCGAGCAGCGGCTCGGGATTCTCGTGCCGCGTCCACAGTCCTTCAAGGTTCAGCACGCCGAGGCCGCCGAGCTCGCCGAGGGCGATTGCGGCGGCGGGTGACATCACCGAGTCCATGGGTGCGCCCAGCACGGGGATGTCGAAGTGGAACGCATCGATCGACCAAGCGGTCGAGACGAGCTCGGGGTCTCGTGTGCGACGCGTCGGCACGATACCAATCTCGTCGAAGGTGTACACGCGACGTGCCCGCTTGCCGCGGCCGATCTCGATCTCGTTGCTCACGTGTCCAGTCTATCCATCAGCGGCTGGGTGCACCGAGCGCCGGCCCTGCGGAGGTCTGCGGCAGGGCCGCATTTACTTCAAGGCTTCGGCCCACCTATCGCAGTGACGCACGGTAGCCAGCAGCTTCGGCCGCCCACGTCGTAGAGAAGCACTCCTCGGGCTTCGTGCGGTTGTAATAGGCTCCGCCAGGAACGTGGTAAATGTGCGAGCTCGCGTTCCCCTTGATCGGCGCCCAGGCCGGGCAGTTCCATCCTTGGCCCGGCGTGCGAGACGGGTACTTCACTCTGGCTGACCCCTTCGACGTGCGTGATTCAGAGGCGTAGCCGCTCTTGGAGCCGGAGACGCGCACGCTTAAGGAGCTGCCGACGTCGGCAGCTCGCACCCCGTACGACGGCGAAGTCGCACCCGAAATCGCGGAACCACCGCGATACCACTGGTACTTCAGTTTCGTGCCGGATGTCCACGATCCCGATACCGCGGTGAGGCGCGACCCCACTACTGAACTGCCTGAAATCTTCGGCTTCGCTGCCCGCATCACGAGGGGCACGTGCCGCGCAACAGATGTCTTCGACTCTGACTGGTACCCGGTTTTCGACCCTGTTACGCGTACCGATACCCGCTTCCCAGCATCACTCTTGGTCAGCGCGTAGGTCGCACGCGTCGCGCCAGAAATTTCCTTACCCTCCCGTAGCCAGCGATATGAGAGCTTGGGCTTTTGCGGGCCCCAGGTGCCCGCCTGCGCGGAAAGCGTGGATCCGACACGGTCTGTCCCGGTTACCTTCGGGGTCGCCGGCCGAAGCAGTCGCAGTATTTGCTTCGCGCTTGATGTCGCGGTGGCAGTCGTATAGCCAGGCAACTTGCCAGTCAGCGTCACCGTAATCTTGGCGCCACCGTCAGCGGCCACCAAGCGATATGTTGCCGACGTGGCGCCCTTGATGGCCGCTCCGTTGCGTTTCCACTGATACGTGAGCTTCGCGCCCGCCGACCAGGCGCCGCGTTGTACAGAGAGGCTCTGCCCGACAACCGCACTCCCAGTCAGCTTGGGCGTCGACTTCTGAAGCGCTCCGGCCGCAACCGCTTTCGGCAGTGCTGCGGTCGCCGTCGCGACCTCGTACCCTGTCGAACGACCAGTCACCTGGACAGTGACCCTGGCACCAACATCGGCGGCGATAAATGCGTAGCTCGACCGCGTGGCGCCGGCGATCGCGGCACCGTCGCGCTTCCACTGATAACTCAGCGCGGCGCCCGATGGCCAGTTAGCGACAGCAGCGCGTGCAGTCTGCCCCATTTGAAGCTTCCCTGTGATCACGACCGTTCCCGCGCGCGCAGCGCCGAGACCCACGAATACGTCGCTGGAGGTTGCAACCGTCGGCCCGTGGCTGGAGCCCGCGAGTGTCGCACTGACCCGTGTGGATATTCGCGTCTTCGCGTCGGATGGTGTCAGCGTGTACGTCGCATTCGTCGCGCCAGGAATTGGCTGCCCATCCCGCAACCATTCAACGGCGGTGGTCGGGCCCAGCGGTCGCCAATCTCCGACAGAAGTTTGCAGCGTTCCACCGACGACCGGGGTGCCTGAAATCTGCGGTGCAACGGTGTTCTTCAGCCCTTCAGGGCGCACCTCGACCGTGCCCAGCTCCGTTGCTGGATCATCGAGCCATGCGACCCAGGTGCCCGGCGGCGTCGCGCCCGTGACTGCGGCCGTGCCTTCCCATACAGCAAACGCATCAGCGCTCTCGGCGACGTGCCAGTTTGATAGCGCGACCGTCGCGTCCGACGTGACGTGCCGCAGCATCCCCGACGGCGTGGTCTCGCCTTCGAGAGAAACGGTGACGGTCACAGTTTGGGATTCGTCGCTGATCTCCATCACCGACGGCGAAACACTCGACGAGGTTACGGCCGCGCTCGGCGTGCCGGTTTGCTCGGTGTCGGTTTGCTCGGTGCCCAACTGCCCGGTCGCGAAAGCTGGAGTGGCCCCGAAAGTAGGCACGAGCACACCCGCTGCGAGAGCGAGCGTCATGCCAGCAGCGAAAAAACTTGTTCGAAGCGCCCGTGGGGCAAGATGAGAGACCGGATTCAGGCGCATAGGGGCGAGCCTAGTGATTCTGCGCGGAGCACTCACCGACGCCGATCACATTCATCCTTGATTTCACCCTCCGCAGACGCAACCGGGGCCCGAACCGAAATCGGTCCGGGCCCCGGTTGGACCTGTCAGCGTTGCGCGAGCGGTCTACCGACGGTAGTTCGGTGCTTCGACCACCATCTGCACGTCGTGCGGGTGCGATTCTTTCAGCCCGGCCGAGGTGATGCGCACGAAGTTGCCGCGCTCCTTCAGCTCAGTGATGGAGCGTGCACCGACGTAGAACATCGACTGGCGCAGGCCGCCGATCATCTGGTGGCTCACCGCTCCGACGGGGCCGCGATAGGGCACCTGGCCCTCGATGCCCTCTGGGATGAGCTTTTCGTCGCTCGGCACATCGGCCTGGAAGTAGCGGTCCTTCGAGTACGAGGTGCGCTCACCACGGGTCTGCAGGGCGCCGAGGGAGCCCATGCCACGGTAGTTCTTGAACTGCTTGCCGCCGACGAACACGAGGTCGCCGGGGCTCTCATCGGTGCCCGCGAGCAGCGATCCCATCATCACCGACGATGCACCGGCCACCAGCGCCTTGGCGATGTCACCCGAGTACTGCAGCCCGCCGTCTGCGATGACCGGGACACCTGCAGGCGTTGCGGCTTTTGCTGCTTCATACACGGCCGTGACCTGGGGCACACCCACGCCTGCAATGACGCGCGTGGTGCAGATGGAACCCGGGCCGACACCAACCTTCACCGCGTCGGCACCAGCCTCGACGATTGCTTTTGCGCCAGCGTAGGTCGCGACGTTACCGCCGATCACGTCGACCGCTGCAAACGCCGGGTCGGACTTGATCTTCGCGATGATGTCGAGCACACCCTTGCTGTCACCGTTAGCGGTGTCGACAACGAGCACGTCAACACCAGCGTCGACGAGCTCGCCAGCACGCTTCCAGGCATCGCCGAAGAAGCCAACCGCCGCGCCGACGCGCAGCCGACCGGCCTCGTCCTTGGTTGCGAGCGGGTACTGCTCTTCTTTGTCGAAGTCCTTCACGGTGATGAGGCCGGTGAGGCGCCCCTCGCCATCAACGAGCGGCAGCTTCTCAATCTTGTGCTTACGGAAGATCGCGGCGGCGTCTTCGCGGGAGATGCCCCGCGGCCCCGTGATCAACGGCATTCGGGTCATCGCGTCTTCGACTCGCACCTGCGAACGATCCTTCAGATCGATGAAGCGCATGTCGCGGTTGGTGATGATGCCGAGCAGCACATCGTTCGAGTCGACCACCGGCAGGCCGGAGACGCGGTACTCGCCGCAGAGCGCATCGACCTCAGCGACCGTGGCATCGACCGACGTCGTCACGGGGTTCGTGATCATGCCGGCCTCGCTACGCTTCACCCGGTCGACCATTTCGGCCTGATCCTGGATTGAAAGATTACGGTGCAAGATGCCGAGGCCGCCGTAGCGCGCCATCGCCACTGCCATCCGGGTTTCGGTGACCGTGTCCATCGCCGCTGAGATGAGCGGAATGTTCAACCGAATGCGACGCGTGAGCTGCGTAGCAGTGTCAGCCTCACTGGGGATGACGTCGGTGTGCGCGGGCAGCAGCAGCACATCGTCGTAGGTCAGACCGGTGAACGCGAAGGGGTCACGCTGTTCCATGGAACCTCTATCTGTGTGGTGGGTGGGACTCTCAGAGATTCGCGGGCGACCGGGATGCGGCGCCCGTACCGTGTCTCAGTCTAAGGGAATAGGGGCGGTGTTGATCTGCGCCGTCGGCGAACGGCGAATCTGGATCACCATGTCGACGATCAGGATCACGAGCGCGATCCACACGCCGATGAACCCGATCCAGCGTCCCGTCGTAATCTCTTCGTGGGTGACGAGTGCACCGTAGAAGAAGGCAATAATCGGGGTCAAGAACTGCAGGAAGCCGATATACGACAGTGGCAATCGGCGGGTGGCCTCTCCAAAGAGAATCAGGGGTACTGCCGTCACGATGCCGCTGAACAGCACCAGCGTCGACACTCCCGTGCCGAATGTGAAGGCCGTCAAACCCGTCGTCGCCGCGATCACCCCGAGTTGCACCGCTGCGATCGGCAGAGTCGCAAACGTCTCGATCGTGAGCCCGGTAATGCCATCGACGGATTCGCCAGCGTGCTTATGCACCGCACCGTACAGACCAAACGAGAGTGCGATGCCGATCGCGATCCAGGGGAAAGAACCATAGGCGACCGCAGCGATCACGACGCCCACACCCGCTATGACCACCGCAATCCACTGCAACCGGCTGAGTCGTTCCTTGCGGAAGACGACACCGATCAGAATGGTGAACAGCGGATTGATAAAGTACCCGAGCGCGGTCTCGAGCACGTGGCCGGTCATCACGCCGATGATGAAGATTTGCCAGTTCGCGTAGAGGAACAGGGCTGACAGCGCGAACCAACCGAGCAGCCGAGGGGCGCGCAGGATCACACGAACGCGCGACCATCCTCGCGTCGCAGTGACGAGCAACAGGCAAAAAATAAGCGTTGTGGCTACTCGCCACGGCACAACCTCGAGCGGGCCGACCATCGCAATGAGGCCGAAATAGAAGGGGAACGCGCCCCACCAAAGGTACGCGCCGAGACCGAATACGAGGCCGGCACGTGTTCGCTGCATCGAAATAGTCTACTGCCGGGCTGCCCGCAAAAACGACAGCGCCCCCGATGATCCGTCCGGATCATCGGGGGCGCTGAGAAACGCTCCGCTGTTAGCGGGTGACGACCGCGAGAATGTCGCGAGCCGAAAGCACGAGGTAGTCGTCGCCGCCGACCTTCACCTCGGTGCCACCGAACTTCGAGTAGATCACGATGTCGCCGACGGAAACGTCGAGCGGGATACGGGTGCCCGAGTCAGAGACTCGGCCGGGGCCCACTGCAACAACCTCGCCCTCCTGGGGCTTTTCCTTGGCGCTATCGGGAATCACAAGACCGGAAGCGGTGGTCTGCTCTGCCTCGACCTGCTTGATAACGATACGATCCTCGAGCGGCTTAATGGCGACCGACACGGTTGACCTCTTTCCAATGTCTGAAGTGGTTACACGCCCGCCCATGCGAGCGCGTCTACCTACAGAGTCTATGGCTCTCGTTGGCACTCGTGCAAGGGGAGTGCCAACGTGTCGGGCCGGGATCGCCGACAGCGAACGAAACCGGGTGCCTAGAATGGGTATACGCCCTGCGATGGCTCCACCGACAGGCCCGTCGCGTGCACCATGCAATTCGACGCCTACCGATGGAGAAGCCATGTCAACACCGCAGTTTCCCGAGCAGCCCACCACTCCCCTCCCTGATTTGAGCCAGTCCCAGAATCAGACTCAGCAACTCGGCCAGGCGCAGCCCCAGGGTCAGCCCTACGGCCAGCCGAGCCAGCCTTACGGCCAGCAGGCCCAGCCGACCACACAGCAGCCGACGAGCTACCCAGCTCAGCCCGCGCAGCCCGCGTACGAAGCTCAGTACGCTGCCGTTCCCACTGGCACCACGCTTGACAAGACGAACACGTTCGCGTTCCTCGCAATCATCCTCGCCTTCCTCAGCCCCATCGCTGGCATCGTGTTCGGCCACATGGGGCTCAGCCAGATCAAGCGCACCGGCGACGCCGGCCGCGGTATCGCGCTGACGGGTCTGATCATTAGCTACGCCTACTTCGTCTTCGTGCTGCTCTTCTTCATCTTCTACATTGGGCTCCTCATCACGGTATTTGCCGGTCTCGGCAGCGCAATGTCGGGGCTCGATTCGTACTCCTCGTACTGAAAATGAGTGATGCGCTGAGCGCATCGGCGCGGCTCCGGAACACAGTTCCGGAGCCGTCTGCCGTTTCTACGGGTCCGCCGCCCGGCTGGGACTGGCTGCTGAGTCCGGAAGGGCTCGCTTCCCTGACCGAGGTGAGCGCGAATCTCGCTGGCGGCACTTCCGTCGACGCAGAGAACCGGCGATTACGCGCCGCTGGTCGCGCTCCCGAGGAGGTCGCGGCACTGCTGACACAGGCGAAGCTCCGCGAGAAAGCTGTTTCAAAGTTCGGCGGCCTCGCCAACGAACTGCTGTTCACCCAAGCAGCGCTGGAACAGGCGACAAGGATCGCGGTCGCCCGGGGTCATGCCGCCCGCTTCGCAGTCGCCGGGTGCAAGCGAGTCACCGACCTCGGCTGCGGCATCGGCACAGAGTCCATCGCACTTCTTGAACACGGCGTGACGCCGTCACCAGTCGAACTCGACCCGTTCACCGCGCGTGTGGCACAGCACAACCTCGCAACCGTCGCGGCTCGGCTCGAAGTCGCAGCACCGTCGGTGTGTGCGGCCGATGCGACTTCGGTGCGACTGGACGACGTAGACGGCGCATTTCTCGACCCAGCCCGGCGTACCGCCGGGCACCGCGATACTCGCCGAATCGCTTCCCCCGACGATTACTCACCCTCGCTCACCTTCGCTTTCGACGTCGCTGAGCGGCTACCAACGGGCGTCAAGCTCGGGCCGGGTCTTGACCGTTCGCTCATTCCGGATCACGCCGAAGCCCAGTGGGTGTCCGTCGACGGACACGTTGTCGAAACGGCACTGTGGTTCGGGTCCCTCGCGCGCCCAGGCGTCGCGCGAGCAGCGCTCGTGCACCGTGCTGGGCACACGCACGAGATGACCGCTGCGGCCGACGCTCCGGATGTGGATGTTCGTACGCTCGGAGATTACCTCTACGAACCAGACGGTGCGGTGATCCGCGCTCGCTTGATCGGTGCACTCGCGATCGAGCTTGGCGCCGGAATGCTCAGCGACGGGATTGCCTATCTCACCGGAGACACGCACGTCGAGTCGCCGTTTGCACAGTCGTTCCGCGTACTCGAGCAACTTCCGGCGAAAGAAAAGGAGCTGCGCCGGGCGCTTTCGGCGCGCGGCATCGGCACCCTCGAGATCAAAAAACGCGGCACTGACGTTGACCCCGCAATGCTGCGCAAGCGGCTGAAGCTCAGCGGCCCAGAGAGTGCCACCATCGTGCTGACCCGCGACGCGAGTGGCAGGCACATCGTGCTCCTTATGGAGCGCTGCTAAAGCTTCGGACAAACAGATGGCGGGCCAGAAACCAAGGTTTCCAGCCCGCCATCTGGGTGCTCGTGATCAGGAACGACGGATCACGAGCCAGCGTTCACGAGTGAGCGCTGGTTAGTAGTTAACGCTCGAGCACGAGACCGTCTGGCCGGCAATCTCGGCGGTGTCAGCGCCATTGGCACACTGATCGACGGCGCTGAGGCCAACGCTCAGAGCAACAAAGAAGAAGATGGTGACGATCACGCCGATGACGAACGCGATAGCACCGGTGATGATACCGGTGAGCGACAACCCCTTCGACTGTCCCTTGCGCAGCGCGAGGATGCCGAGGATCAGCGCGATGATGCCGCCGACGGCACCGGCGATCGGAACCCAGCTGAAGATCAGGCTCAAGATGCCGAGGATCAGAGCGGTGAGGGCGAGACCCTTCGCCTGCGTCGGCGCGCCACCGTAAGCGGGCGGCGTTGGGGCAGAGCTGTACGAGGGCGCCGATGGCGCGGCAGGAGCGGACGGTGCGGGCGGCACCGGGTTCGATTCGTGCTCGTTTCCGGGCAGGTTGTCAGACATGAGTCTCCTTCGGTTGGTGATAAATAAGGCGTTTCCCCAATTCGCTCTTCAAAGATAACGTTCAGGTTCGCTGTTTGCCTATATTTCGCTCGCGCGTGGTGAGCCCTTGACTTGGCTGCGCCATGGATTTAGCGCATGTGCACCTGCTGCACGGGCAAGGTGGAATCTGCGCCGAAGCCCAGTCCGGACGGCGCGTGGCCCGCCGCGACCAGCTGCGCACCAAGCGAAGCGATCATGGCACCGTTGTCTGTGCACAGCGACAGTGGCGGCACTCGCAGCTCAACGCCTGCCGCTTCAGCCCGCTCCGCCGCAAGTTCTCGCACGCGCGCGTTTGCCACGACGCCGCCGCCCAGCAGAAGACGAGGCACGCCTAAATCGCGGCAGGCTGCGATGGCTTTTGTAAGAAGCACATCTGCGACAGCCTCCCTGAAGCTGGCGGCGACATCCGCGACCGGCACCTCGTCGCCGGCGGCGACACACTTCTCAACCCATCGGGCGACCGAGGTCTTGAGACCTGAGAACGAGAAGTCATAGCGGTGCCGCTCCAGGTCTTTCGGCAGTGTGAGACCGCGCGGAAAACGTATCGCGTTCGGGTTGCCGTCAGCCGCAACCCGATCGATCTGCGGGCCACCGGGGTAGGGCAGGCTTAGCACGCGCGCCACCTTGTCGAATGCCTCCCCCGCAGCGTCATCGATCGTCTCGCCGAGCAGTTCGACGTCGTCGACTAGATCGCGCACGAGAAGCAGCGACGTGTGTCCCCCGGAGACGAGAAGTGCGACCGTGGGCAGTTCAAGCTCCCCCGGCTCGCCGACTGCACCCCTCAGACCCTCGCCGCGCAACAGGTCGGCGCCCACGTGCCCGACGAGGTGGTTCACCGCGTAGAGGGGTTTGCCGAGCGCGATAGCCAGAGCTTTGGCCGCTGCGACGCCGACCATGAGCGCGCCGGCCAAGCCGGGACCTGAGGTCACAGCAATCGCGTCGAGTTCGTCAAGCGCAACACCCGCGTCGGCGAGTGCCCGCTGAATTGTCGGGGTCATCGCTTCGAGGTGGGCGCGGGCCGCTACCTCGGGCACGACGCCGCCGTAGCGCGCGTGCTCGTCCATCGACGAGGCAATCGCGTTCGCGAGCAGTGTGCGACCGCGCACGATGCCGACGCCGGTCTCATCACAGCTCGTTTCGATACCGAGCACGAGCGGTTCGGTGATGGTCATCTCTCTCCCTCGGTTCCTGGCGCGAGCGCAGCGCGGGATCGTGTATCGAGGCGCATGATGACGGCATCGACGTTGTCGGGCTGGTAATAACGCGGTCGCACGCCGATGTCGGCGAAGCCGAGTGACGCGTAGAGCCGTTGCGCAACGGGATTGTCCGCGCGCACTTCGAGAAACACCTCGCGCACCCCGCGCTCCATTGCGTCATCAATCAGTGCGGTCATGAGGCGCCGACCCTGGCCGGTCCCCCGAAAACTCGGATCAACCGCGATCGTCTGAATGTCTGCCTCGGTGCCGACGGCAAGCAGGCCACCGTAGCCGACGATCTCACCACCGTTCGCGATGAGTACGAGATACGTCCGGTGATCCGCCGCGAGCTCTTCGCGCATCATCTCGCGGCTCCACGCGTCAGCCCCAAACACGGAGGTCTCTATCTCCCAGACGGCTTCGAGGTCGGCGAGCGTCGCGACTCGCAGATCGAGCGCGGGCACAGATTCGGTCACGTCGACACCCGTTTCGGAGCCGAGGGCTGGGCAACGTCTGGGGCCCTCAGGTACAGCGCTCGATCGTCGTCGAAGTCTCGGCCCGATGCGAGTCGTCGCGCTGCAAGCCGCACGAGTGATGCGGCGGGGATGCGCTCGGGCCACACATCGCCTGGCAACTCGACGTAGTCGGCTCGAGTCACCAGACCCGGCCCAGCCGCCCGCTCGGGAATTCCGGCCCAATCGAGACCCCTGAATTCAGTTACGAACAGCTCACGTCTTCGCGCGTCTTGCACCACTCGCACGCTCGCTGCTGCACCATGCTCAAGCACATTGAGAGCGACAGCCTCGTGCCCCTGCACCGGAAGCAACGGCACGCCGCGGCCAACGGCGAACGCGTGCGCCGCAGCGATACCGACCCTGAGACCGGTGAACGGGCCCGGGCCGATGCCCGCGACAACTCCGGTCACCCTCGCGGGTGCCGCCCCAGATACCCGAAACACCTCATCGAGCAGGCTACCGATTGCCTCGGCGTGTCCCCTGGGGTCATCGCTTGCAACCACGTGCACTTCGCCGTCGACGCCCAGCGCGACGGTGGTTCCGATCGCCGTGTCGATGGCGAGCAGCACGTGCCCCCCGAGTTCTGGCGCGGTGACGATCATCGCAGTACTCCCCCGGCCCAGCGGGGCCCGTATCCGGTAATAGTGATGTGTCGGGGTTCAACGAAGGCCTCTGACCAGTCGACACTGTCGGTGCCGTCCGGCTGGTCGGCTTCGTCGCCGCTCCCCTCGGTTCCATTCGGGCGCTCAATGACGAGCTCCAACCAATCAGCGCGAGTGTCGACAATGCCGGCGCCCCACTCTGCAACGACCACTGATCCGTCGAAGTCGAGATCGAGGTCGTCGAGTTCGTCTGGCCCCGAGAGCCGATACGCGTCCACATGCACGAGGGGCGCACCACCGACCAGCGACGGATGAGTGCGGGCGAGCACGAACGTCGGGCTCTGAACGGGGCCGCGCACGCCGAGCCCCTCACCGATGCCACGTGTCAGCGTCGTCTTACCCGCGCCCAGCGGCCCGGTCAAGATCACGAGGTCGCCCGCACGAAGCACCCGCCCGAGCATCACACCGAGCTCGTGCATGGCTTCAGGATCGGACGCCTCGTGCGCCTCCACGACGCCAAGTTCGTCGGTCACAGCGTCGACCCCGTAGCTTTCGTTTCTCCAGCGCGTGCTTCCACGACGACGAACGCGGTCGCAATGCCACCATCGTGCGTCATCGAAACGTGAGGCCACGCCGCCCCGACCCGGGCGAGAGCGTGCGTGAGACGATCGGTGAGAACAAACCGGGGCGCCTCGTCGACCGCTCGAGTGATCTCCATGTCGTGCCAGCGCAGGCCGTCGGATCCGCCGAGCGCCTTGATCAGCGCTTCTTTCGCCGCGAACCGCGCCGCGAGCGAATGCAGCGGGCGATCTCGCTCGGCTTCAGTGAATAGCCGACCTCGCAACTTCGGGGTGCGCGCGAGCGTACGCTCGAAACGAGCGATATCGACCGTGTCGACGCCGATTCCGAGAATCATCACCCGCTCCTCACGCGTCGTGTTCACGTGAACACGACGCCCCGAACCTATTCGACCGTGACCTATTCGACCGTGACCGACTTCGCGAGATTGCGCGGCTGATCGACGTCAAGACCCTTCGCCGTCGACAGTTCGAGCGCGAACCACTGCAGCGGAACAACCTGCAGCAGCGGCTCGAAAAGCGCGTCCGCGAGCGGCAATCGCACGACATCGTCTGCGTACGGCAGCACGGCGGTGTCGCCCTTTTCAACGATGGCGATGATCCGCGCACCGCGCGCTCGAATCTCCTGGATGTTAGAAACAACCTTCGAGTGCATCACGGGCGACGTGCGCGGGCTCGGCACCAGCACGAAGACCGGCTGGCCGTGATCGATCAGCGCGATCGGCCCGTGCTTGAGCTCACCGGCAGCGAAGCCCTCCGCGTGAATATACGAGATCTCCTTCAGCTTGAGCGCGCCCTCGAGCGCAATCGGGAAACCGACGTGACGGCCCAGGAAGAGCACCGAGCGAGTGTCCGCCATCCAGTGTGCGAGCTGCGCAAGCTGTTCGCGGGAGTCGATGGCCTCGGCCATCTTCGCGGGAAGCGACTCGAACTGATTGATCGCCTGCGCCTGGTCCGCCGCCGAGAGCGTGCCGCGCACGCGTCCCAGGTGCAGGCCAATGAGGTACAGGGCGGTAATCTGCGCGACGAACGCCTTGGTCGACGCCACAGCGACCTCGGGGCCCGCGTGGGTGTACACCGCGGCGGCAGACTCCCGAGGGATGGTCGCGCTCTGGGTGTTGCACACCGAGACGGTGGTCACACCGCGCTCGATAGCGTATTTCACGGCCATCAGCGTATCCATGGTCTCGCCCGACTGGCTGACCGAAATCACCAGCGTGCGGTCCGAGATCACCGGGTCGCGGTAGCGGAACTCATGGCTGAGTTGCACGTCGACGGGAATGCGCGCCCACTGCTCTATGGCGTACGCGCCCACCTGACCCGAGTACGACGCCGTGCCGCACGCGACAATAATGATGCGGTCGATCTCGCGCAGTCGATCATCGCCGAGCGCTGTGAGCTCGGGAATCTCGACGCCAGCACTCGACAACCGGCCGCGCAGCGTGTTTCCGACGGCTTCAGCTTGCTCGCTGATCTCCTTGGCCATGAAGGACGACCAGCCGCCCTTGTCCGATGCATCCGCATCCCACTCGATCTCGAATTCATCGAACTCGAGTGGAGCACCAGCGAAGTCAGTGAGGCGTACCTCATTTGGCGTGATGATCGCGATGCTGTTCTCGTTGACAGCGACCGCCCGTCGTGTTGATGACACGAACGCTGCCACGTCTGAGCCGAGGAAGTTCTCACCGTCGCCGAGTCCGATAACGAGCGGCGAATGGTGGCGGGCGGCCACAACCTTGCCCGGCTCGTCGCGGTGCATTGCGAGCAGCGTGAAGGTGCCGTGCAACCGGACGACAACGGCGCGGAAGGCGGTTTCGAGATCCTGCTGACGACCGTACTCGAGCCCGAGCAGTGCGGCAACGACCTCTGTGTCGGTCTCACTCAGCAACTCGATGCCGGCGGCCTCAACCTCAGTGCGCAGCTCTGCGAAGTTCTCGACGATGCCATTGTGGATGACGGCGAGTTTGCCGTCATCACCCAGGTGAGGGTGCGCATTGGCGTCCGTAGGGCCGCCGTGCGTAGCCCAGCGGGTGTGACCGATACCGGTACCGGCGGCCTCAAGCGGGCTCGCTTCGAGCAGCTCTTCCAGACGCGCGAGCTTGCCCGACCGCTTGCGGACAGAGAGAGCGCCCGTTGTATCAATGACCGCGACACCGGCGGAGTCGTATCCGCGGTATTCGAGACGCCGAAGGCCATTGAGCAATACCCCAAGAGTGTCGTTGGGGCCAACATATCCGACGATTCCACACATGCCGCCTAGTTTAGTGGCACCATTGATGCACGATGACCCAGAACACCTCCCCGGCCAGCGCCGCGGTCACAACCGACACGCACGCACTCATTCGCCCTGAGTTCACCTCGCCGTTCACGGAAATCGGTCGTGACGAGTGGGCCCGTCTCGCCGGCGAAACGCCAATGCCGCTGACCGAGGGTGAGATCGCTGCGTTCCGCGGGCTCGGTGAACCGCTCGACCTCGCTGAGGTGTCGCAGGTGTATCGCCCGCTCAGCCGACTCATCAACCAGTACGCCATCGCGGCCCGCGAGATGCACCAGCGCACCCGCGGATTCCTGCAGCGCGGAGATGAACAACAGAGCCCGTTTGTAATCGGGATTGCCGGGTCGGTCGCGGTCGGCAAATCAACGGTGGCAAGGATCCTGCGCGATCTGCTCGCGCGCTGGCCCGAAACGCCGCAGGTCGAACTCATCACCACCGACGGTTTCCTCTACCCGGCCGCCGAGCTTGAGCGCCGGGGTATTGCGCACCGCAAAGGCTTCCCGGAGTCATACGATCGACGCGGTCTGCTCCGGTTTGTGTCGCAGGTGAAAGCCGGCGTCGCCGAGGTGCGAGCGCCGCACTACAGTCACATCGTCTACGACATCGTGCCGGGTGAATACACCGTGGTGCGGCGTCCCGACATCCTGATCGTCGAGGGCTTGAATGTGCTGCAGCCGGCGTCCATGGATCACCCGCTCGCGGTCAGCGACCTGTTCGACTTTTCCGTCTACGTCGATGCCCGCTCATCGGACATTCAGCGTTGGTACCGGCACCGATTCCTGAAACTGCGGGAGAGCGCATTCGCCGACCCCTCCTCGCACTTCCGACGCTTCGCAACCATCGACGATGACGCCGCACTCGCGATCGCGGATGAGTTCTGGACGAACATCAACGAGCCAAATCTTGTGGAGAACATTCGCCCCACGCGCGCCCGGGCCAGTCTCGTGCTCCGCAAGGAGTCGGATCATCGCGTCCAAAAGGTGCTGCTGCGCAAGCTGTGAGGCACCTGCACGTCATGCGGACCCTCGTGTCGAAGGCATCGTCTACGCTGATTCATATGCGTCGTCAACGTCTCACCAGGAGCACCGCAGTCGCGGCGCTCGCCGCTTCCCTGGTGCTCGCGGGCACGCTCCCGGCGATCGCCTTCGATGGTGCGACCAGTGACGACCCGAGCTCGTACCCCACCTGGGAAGAAGTTCAGGCCGCGAAGGGTTCAGAGTCTGCGAAGAAGGCTGAGTACACCCGACTGCAGGGCGCGTTGAAGCAGACTCAGTCAGATGCGTCCGCCGCCTCGTCGGCCGCGGCTGACGCTCACGGCGCAGCTCGCGAGGCCGCGACCGCCCTCGCTGACGCCACGGCACGCCAGGATGCGCTGCAGGAGCGGGCGAAACAGGCGGAGCAACAGTTCGACACAAACGATGAGGCGGTAGGCCGCATGGTGTCGTGGATGTACACGAATGGCAGTGGCCTCGCGAGCGCCGGTGCGCTCGCGACCTCCGACAACCCAGAAGAGTTCATGTCGAAGTTCAGCATGTCCTCGCAGGTGTCTGGCACGTGGAACGGCATTGCCGAGCACGCGCAGGCCGAGGTGAACAGTGCAGCCACACTTCGTGAGCAGGCTGAAGCAGCCGAGGCCGAACGGAAGCGCCTCTCCGACGAGGCCGACGCTGCGGCCGCGGCGGCCGACCAAGCACAGCAGAACGCCGACGCCGCCGTGGCGCTCGCCGGAGACCGCAGCGACACGGTGTACAAGCAACTCGCGAGCCTGCGTGGCACGTCGGCCGAGACGGAGCGGCAGTACCAAATCGGCGTGCAGGTAGCCGCGCAGGCTGCGGAGCAGGAACGTCAGCGCGAGGAGGCGGCTCGGCAGGAACAGGAGCGCCAGCTCGAGCAGAATGCAGGGAGTGATGGCTCTGGCGGTGGCGGCGGGGGTGGCAATGATGGCTCGGGCGGCGGATCAGGTGGCACCGGCGGAACCGGCGGCGTCAGCGTCGACCCAGCGGGCGCGCAGGCGCACGCGCGCGCGGTGCTCGGCGCCTATGGCTGGGGCGACGACCAGTTCTCCTGCCTGGTCTCGCTCTGGACTGGCGAGTCAGACTGGCGCGCCGACGCGCTAAACCCGTATAGCGGCGCCTATGGCATCCCGCAGGCGCTGCCCGCAGAGAAGATGGCCACGGCGGGCCCCGACTGGCTCACCAACGGCAACACTCAGGTCGACTGGGGCCTCGCATATATTCAGTCTGTCTACGGCAGCCCGTGCAACGCCTGGGGCACCTGGCAGTCCCGCAACCCGCACTGGTACTGACCCGCTTCGGTGAGACATTCGGCTTCGGTGAGATGAGTTTAGCTCGAACCGACCCACCGAAGTCGAATATCTCACCGAAGCGAGAGCCCCCAGCTAGACAGCGAGGCGTTCACGCACGACCTGAGCAAGGTCGTCGGCGAGCTGCTGAGCCTGGTCGACGTGCTTCGCCTCGACCATGACACGCACGAGTGGCTCGGTGCCAGAGGGGCGAAGCAGCACCCGGCCATTGCCAGCGAGTGCGAGTTCGGCCTGATGCACTGCCTGCTGCAGCACTTCATCGCCGTGCACTCCCGTGCGATCGACACCGCGCACGTTCACAAGCACCTGCGGGTACACCGTCATGCACGAGGCGAGTTCCGCGAGCGTCTTGCCGCTGCGCACCATCTCGGCGGCAATGTGCAACCCGGTCAAGATTCCGTCGCCGGTGGTCGCGTGGTCGCTCATAATGACGTGACCCGACTGCTCCCCGCCGAGCGAGTAGCCTTCTGCGTTGATTGCTTCGAGCACGTAGCGATCGCCCACTCCGGTCTCGACGACGTCGATTCCGTTGTCGGCCATCGCCAATTTGAGACCCAGATTCGACATCACAGTCGCGACGAGCGTGTTTCGAACAAGCTTGCCCCGGCTTGCCAGCGACAGCGCGAGAATCGCCATGATCTTGTCGCCGTCGACAAAGGCGCCCGTGGCGTCGACCGCGAGGCAGCGATCTGCGTCGCCGTCGTGCGCAATGCCAAGGTCGGCCCCGTGTTCGATCACGGCAGCAGCGAGCGGGCCGAGGTGCGTTGACCCAACGCCGTCGTTGATGTTAAACCCGTCAGGGTCGTTTCCGATGACGGTCACGCGAGCGCCGGCATCGGTGAAGACGTCCGGCGAAATGCCCGCGGCAGCGCCGTGGGCGCAGTCAAGCACGACGTGCAGGCCATCGAGGTTCATGCCCTCGAGCGTGCCGAGTAGGTGAACGAGGTAGCGATCCTCAGCGTCCGCGAACCGGCGGATGCGGCCGACCTGGCGACCCGTAACGGCGACTATGCTGCCGTCCATTGCCGCTTCGATTTCGTCTTCGACGTCGTCAGCGAGCTTGCGGCCGCCCTCGGCAAAGAACTTGATGCCGTTGTCGGGCGCAGGGTTGTGCGAGGCCGAAACCATGACCCCAAAATCGGCGCCGGTGTCTGCGACGAGATAGGCAGCAGCCGGGGTCGGAATCACTCCAGCGTCGAGCACGTCAACCCCGGCCGATGCCAGGCCAGCGGAGACGGCGGCTGATATGAATTCGCCAGAGACGCGCGGATCCCGCGCAACCACGGCTACAGCACGACGGCTCTCGCCTCGGGCAGAACGCCCGAGAACGAGAGCCGCAGCGCGCGCAAGGCTGAGGGCCAGCTCGGCAGTCACATCGACGCCAGCCAGCCCTCGAACCCCATCGGTGCCAAACAGGCGTCCCATGTGCAGGAAGCCCCGATTTAGCGCTTCGAGTACTGCGGCGCCTTGCGGGCCTTCTTGAGACCGGCCTTCTTGCGCTCCTTGATACGAGCGTCGCGGCTCAGGAAGCCGGCCTTCTTCAGGGTTGCACGGTTGTGCTCTTCGTCAATCTCGTTGAGCGTACGAGCGATCGCGAGACGCAGTGCGCCGGCCTGGCCCGAGGGGCCGCCGCCGACAATGCGGGCAACGATGTCGTACGAGCCACCGAGCTCGAGCACGGTGAACGGATCGGTGATGAGCTGCTGGTGCAGCTTGTTCGGGAAGTACTCGGCGAACTCGCGTCCGTTTACCGTGAACTTGCCCGAACCGGGAACGAGGCGCACGCGGGCAATTGCCTGCTTGCGGCGACCCACTGCGCCACCGGGAACGGTGAGCGCGGGGCGCGGGGCTGCGACGGTGGCCTGGCCGGCCGGCGTCTCGGTGGTGTAGCTCTCGGTGGCCACGGTCTGCTCTTCAGTCACTGTGAATTCTCTCTCTGAGGTCTCGGGGCGCGATTACTGCGCGACCTGGCCGAAGGTGTAGGGGGTGGGCTGCTGAGCAGCGTGCGGGTGCTCGGCACCCTTGTACACCTTCAGCTTGCGGAACAGATCTGCACCGAGCGAGTTCTTCGGGAGCATGCCACGGATGGCCTTCTCAACTGCGCGATCGGAGTTCTTGCCGAGCAGCTCGGTGTAGTTGACCGAACGCAGGCCGCCCGGGTAGCCCGAGTGACGGTAGGCGCGCTTCTTGTCGGCCTTATTACCGGTCAGCACTACCTTGTCGGAGTTGATGATGATGACGTAGTCGCCCATGTCCATGTGCGGGGCGAACGTCGCCTTGTGCTTGCCGCGGAGCAGAGCTGCCGCGTGCGAAGCCAGACGGCCGAGCACCACGTCGGTGGCGTCGATAATGAGCCAGTCGTGCTTCTGCTCGGCTGCCTTCGGTGAATACGTGCGAGTCACTAGAGTGCTGCTTTCTGTCGAATTGGAGGAGTTCGTGAATCCCGCTCCGGTGCGTGGTCCCGCAAGGGGTGCGCGCGCGGCTGGAGGGCTCAACAAATCGGATGCTTTCGCACCAAAGATCAACTCTAGCACAGCCAAGCTCGGTACCTCGCGCGGATCTGGCCCGCCCTCTCTACGCCAGTGGCGTGCGTCGTGCCCGAGTCGCTTCGGCTCGCGCAGCCAACTCGCTGTCATCGGGATACGCAATTTCTTCAAGTGAGAGCCCGTGCGCGGGCATGACGGTGAACTTGCTGGTTCGGGATCGCGCATCGCGCAGCGCCACCAGCTCATCGTGCGCGATCCGCCCACTACCGACGGCCACCACCGCACCGATCATCGCCCGCACCATCGAGTGACAGAAGGCATCGGCCTCGACGCGCGCTGCGTACGCGCCGTCATCTGTGCGGCGCCACTCGAAGCGCAGCAGATTGCGAACCGCGGTCGCCCCCTCTCGCGCTTTGCAGAATGTCGTGAAGTCGTTCAGTCCGAGCAGTTCGTCGGCCGCGCGCTGCATAGCATCAAAATCAAGGGCGCGCGGTACCTCGGCAGTGAACCGCGCCGTCAGGGGGTCCTTGCGCATCCCTTCACCGATCAGACGGTATTCATAGCGTCGGCGAAGCGCTGCGAACCGGGCATCGAATTCCGGGGACGCCCGCCGAACGGAACGCACGACGATGTCCGGAGCCGTCCGAGCCACGAGGCCGGTCAACTTTCTCGCGCGAACGCGAGCGAGTTCGCATTCCGCTGGGGGCGGGTCGCCCGGACGCCGTTGAGAAGCCCACTGGGCGAGCTGCTGCTCGGTCACGTCGAGATGCGCGACCTGGCCACGCGCGTGTACCCCCGCGTCAGTGCGTCCGCCGACTGTCAGGCGAACGGTGTCCTCCGCCCCAATCCGAAGCAGCGTGCCGATTGCAGCTTCCAGCTCACCCTGAACCGTCCGCAATCCCGGCTGCGCCGCCCACCCCGAGAAATCCGTGCCGTCATAGGCAAGATCGAAGCGCAAGCGCGTGGACGGCGGGGTTGGATCCATGATTCGATCTTGCCAGACCGCTCAGACTCGAGCACACCCGACAAAGCGTAGACCGGCACGTACACTGGATAGCCGGGGCTTCGACGGCCTCACGCCACTACTTCCTATGACTCAGCCTCCCGCACCCAGCCCGCTCCCTCGCGCAGAACGCCTCGGGGGGCTCGACGGGCTCCGGGCGATCGCAGTCGGGATGGTGCTGTGTTACCACCTCTTCCCCGGCTCACTTCCCGGCGGATACCTCGGCGTTGACGTGTTCTTCGCGATCAGCGGTTTTCTCATCACCACACTGCTCTTACACGAGCATCGTCACACGGGACACCTTGCGCTGGGTGCGTTTTGGCGCCGACGCGCGCGGCGCTTGCTCCCGGCTCTCGTGCTCGTGCTGACCGTGTCGACATCGCTCGCACTTTTGGTCGATCGTGATCTGCTCGTCGGTATCGGTAGGCAGCTCGCGGGAGCCGCGCTGTTCGTGAGCAACTGGACCTCTATCGCGGGCGGCGCAGACTACTTCGCATTTGATACACCCGAGCTGTTTCGAAATACGTGGTCGCTCGCCATCGAAGAGCAGTTCTACATCGTGCTGCCGCTACTGCTACTCGTAATTTTCCGTTTGCGCGGTCGGCTGCCGCGGGCGTTGCCATTCATCGCGCTCGGCGCGACATCCGCTATCCTCATGGCCGTATTGGCGGCGTCTGGCACCGACGCAACGCGCGTCTATTTTGGTTCTGACACGCACACCTTTGGGCTGAGTTTCGGGGCGGCTCTAGCCATGCTCGTGACGCCGCGCGCCACGGATGGCTCACCACGCTCGCACCCGAGCCTCGCCGCACAGCTCGGGCTCGCGGCGGTTGCCACTACCGGACTCGGAGTGCTCGGCTGGCTGGCTGCAACCCTCCCGGAAGCGAGCCCCGCGAGCTTCGCGTGGGGTTTCCAGTTGGCCACGGTGGCCGCGCTCGCCCTGATTTGGTCGGTCACCCGGCCCGGAGCATGGATCGGAACAGCCCTCGACGTGGCCCCGCTGCGATGGCTGGGCGAACGCTCGTACGGCATCTACCTGTGGCACTGGCCGCTGCTGCTCATCGTCTCGGCCGTCCTCGGCAAGACCGCCGGTGTCGCGACCGTGGCGGGCGGCGTTATCACTCTGCTCGTGACGCTCGGGGTCGCCGCACTGTCGTATCGGTACATCGAGACGCCGGTGCGACGCTTGGGACTTCGTCGCGCACTGCGCCAGGTGACTCGGCCAGCACGGTGGACGCCGCGCCTCAGCATCACCGTCATTGCGCTCGGAGCGACGCTCGTGATCACCCTCCCGGCCACCGTTTTCGCAGTAGTGACCGCGCCGGTTCTCAGCACGGGAGCTGAGGCCGTGGCTCGCGGTGAGGCTGCGCGTGACAGTGGCGCATCACAGACCACAGAGGACGCCAAGCAGCCTGAGCGCCAGAGCACCGAACGCGACACGAAGCAACTCACCTTCCAGGGCGACGAGGTCACAGCAATCGGTGATTCCGTCATGCTGGCGAGCCTTCCCGAACTGGAAGAGCGGTTCCCCGGCATCACCATCGACGCCGAGGTGTCGCGCGGACTAGGTGTCGGAATCGACCTCACTGCTGAGCTGAAGGGCAGCAACAAACTCCGGCCCGTGCTCGTCGTGGGGCTCGGCACAAACGGCCCCGTGCAGCACGAAGAGCTTGACGAACTGCGCACCGCTGCCGACGGCCGTCCGCTCGTGCTCGTGAACGCACACGCCGATCGCGATTGGATTCCCGGCGTGAACGACACGCTCACGGCGTACGCCGATGCGCACCGTGGTGTCGTCGTCGCAGATTGGAACGGATCAATTTCTGCTGCCCCGGACTCCGCGCTCGCTGGCGATGGTATCCATCCCAACCCGAGCGGCGGCGAACTCTATGCGGACAGCGTTCAGCACGCGCTCGACGCCCTGAAGAAGCCCGGCGAGGGAATCGGCTTCACAGTCCCACGCCGCTAACGAAGCAACCAGCTCACAGCTCACCCGCCTACGCCGGCCCGCGACAACGCAAAAGCCCCCGCCGCGGAATGCGCGGCGGGGGCTTTTGGCAGAACCTGGCGAGTGTTACTCGGCCTTTTCCTCGGCGGGTGCCTCGGTGGTCTCAGCAGCTGCCTCGGTGGTCTCCTCGGCCGGAGCCTCGGGTGCCTCTTCGACGGGAGCAGCAGTCTCTTCAGCCTTCGGCTTTGCAGCCTTGACCTTCGGCGACACGGGCTCGAGCACGAGCTCGATCACTGCGAGAGGAGCACGGTCGCCCTTACGGAAACCGGTCTTGACGATGCGGGTGTAGCCGCCATCGCGGTTCTCAACCAGGGGTGCGATCTCAGTGAAGAGCTCGTGAACCACTGACTTGTCGAGGACCTGGCGCATGACGCGACGACGCGAGTGCAGATCGCCACGCTTTGCGAAGGTCACAAGGCGCTCGGCCACGGGCTGCAGGCGCTTAGCCTTGGTCTCCGTGGTCTGGATGCGCTTGTGCTCGAACAGCTGCGAAGCCATCTGGTTCAGCATCAGACGCTCGTGTGCGGGGCCGCCTCCAAGGCGGGGGCCCTTGTTGGGCTTGGGCATTATTTACTCCAGAAGGTGTGCGGTCGGGCGAACGATGCCAGGCCGTTAGTTGTTGTCGTCTTCGTAGCTGTAGAACTGTGCGCCGTCGAATCCGGGCACTGCATCCTTGAGCGAGAGGCCCATCTCGGTGAGCTTGTCGCGCACCTCGAATACGGACTTCTGACCGAAGTTGCGGATGTTCATCAGCTGCGCCTCGGAGAGCGCTACGAGCTCGCTCACCGTGTTAATGCCCTCGCGCTTGAGGCAGTTGTAGCTGCGCACCGAGAGATCCAGATCTTCGATCGGGATCGACAGTTCGCCTTCAGCGACAACCTCGACCGGCGCGGGGCCGATCTCGACGCCTTCAGCGGCAGTGTTCAACTCGCGAGCGAGCCCGAAGAGCTCGACCAGCGTCGAACCAGCCGACGCGATCGCGTCGCGCGGCGTGATTGCGGGCTTCGACTCGACATCGACCACGAGGCGGTCGAAGTCAGTGCGCTCACCGGCACGCGTCGCTTCGACGCGGTAGGTGACCTTGAGCACCGGCGAGTAGATCGAGTCGACCGGAATACGGCCAACCTCTGCGTCCTCGTTACGGTTCTGCGCTGCGGAAACGTAGCCGCGGCCACGCTCGATGGTCAGCTCGAGTTCGAACTGAGCCGAATCGCCGAGCGTTGCAATCACGAGCTCGGGGTTGTGCACCTCGACGCCCGCCGGAGCGGAGATGTCGGCTGCTGTAACCTCGCCAGCGCCAGTCTTGCGCAGGTAGGCGGTGATGGGCTCGTCGTGCTCGCTTGAGACGACGAGGTCCTTGATGTTGAGAATGATCTCGGTGACGTCCTCGGTCACGCCCTGAATGGTCGTGAACTCGTGAGCGACGCCCTCGAAGCGAACGCTAGTAACAGCGGCGCCGGGGATCGAGGAGAGCAGGGTACGACGCAGCGAGTTGCCGAGCGTGTAGCCGAAGCCGGGCTCAAGCGGCTCGATGGCGAAACGCGAACGGAACTCGGAGATCGATTCTTCAGTCAGAGTGGGTCGCTGTGCAATCAGCACGGTGTGTGATCCTTTCGCTGGAGTCCGCTATATGACTCATGCGGTATCGGGATGTTGAAGGTCTAGAACTATGCGTTGAATGCCTAACAGCAGCCGAAGGCTGCCAGCTTCGCCGACCGGAGCCGGCGAAGCCATAGGTTCAGACGCGACGACGCTTCGGCGGACGGCAACCGTTGTGCGTCTGCGGCGTAACGTCGTTGATCGAACCCACCTCGAGGCCAGCGGCCTGCAGCGAGCGGATCGCGGTTTCGCGGCCCGAGCCCGGTCCCTTGACGAAGATGTCGACCTTCTTCATGCCGTGCTCCTGCGCCTTGCGAGCTGCCGACTCTGCGGCGAGCTGCGCGGCGAACGGGGTCGACTTACGCGAACCCTTGAAGCCGACGCCACCTGAAGAAGCCCAGCTGATCACAGCACCGGTGGTGTCAGTGATCGAGACGATCGTGTTGTTGAACGTCGACTTGATGTGGGCCTGGCCCACAGCGACGTTCTTCTTATCCTTGCGACGCGGCTTGCGAGCCGCGGTCTTTGGTGCAGCCATTGAGTATTCTCCTGAAAAGCTCTGTGTGTAGGTCTAACGGACCGGCGTTACTTCTTCTTGCCGGCGACGGTGCGCTTCGGGCCCTTGCGGGTACGAGCGTTCGTCTTGGTGCGCTGACCGTGCACAGGCAGGCCCTTACGGTGGCGAATGCCCTGGTAGCTGCCGGTCTCCACCTTGCGGCGGATGTCGGCTGCAACCTCGCGGCGGAGATCGCCCTCAACCTTGAAGTTGCCTTCAATGTAATCGCGAAGCGCGACCAGCTGCTCATCGGAAAGATCCTTGACGCGGATGTTGCCGTCGATGCTGGTGTCGGCGAGGGTCTTCAGTGCGCTGGTGCGACCGACGCCATAGATGTAAGTGAGTGCAATCTCAACGCGCTTATCGCGTGGGATATCTACTCCTGCGAGACGTGCCATTGTTGGCTCTCCTTGCGGATAGTGGAGGTGTGGTGCGCATCGGGGGTTCGGGCCTCCGGCCCGAGGTGTCCCCCGCCAAAAAGTTTGCCGGGTTCTTCGATGCGCTGGATCAGATATTGAATTGTGTGTTCTGCACGAGCCGTTGCCTGCTCGTCTCGGCGAAGCCGGAACGAGCAGCGGCGACAGGGGCTTAGCCCTGGCGCTGCTTGTGGCGCGGGTTGCTCTTGCAGATCACCATGACGCGGCCGTGGCGGCGGATGACCTTGCAGTGATCGCAGATCGGCTTGACGCTGGGCTTGACCTTCATGATGCTTCCTTCGTGTATTTCGCTGTCCTCGTACTCGCGGAATGCCGCGAGTCGTTACTTCCCAGCGACCTACTTGTAGCGGTAGACGATGCGGCCGCGGGTCAGATCGTAGGGCGTCAGCTCCACAATCACGCGGTCCTCGGGGAGAATGCGGATGTAGTGCTGGCGCATCTTTCCTGAGATGTGAGCGAGCACTTTGTGTCCATTGGTCAACTCGACGCGGAACATGGCGTTAGGCAGAGCCTCGACAATGTGTCCCTCGATCTCGATGACGCCGTCTTTCTTCGCCATAGCCTCACTATCGCTTGCGTAGGTGTACTGGTCATGCGAATGCCTCGCATCTGCGTCTCCGAACGCCTGCCGACAGCTGCCGGAACGAACGCAAAAACAGGCGCAAAGCACCAAAGATCAAGAGTACTCGGCGTGTCGGCTTTTGTAAAGCTCGCCGAGTGTCGCGCCACTGAGTACTGCGGTATCGGGTCTCAATTAGCTGAACGGGACCGGACGGATGCCGAGGGGCTCGAGTCCGCTGGCTCCCCCGTCAGCGGCAGTGAGCACCCAGATACCACGGTCGTGCACCGCAACGGTGTGCTCCCACTGCGCGCTCATCGAACCGTCGGCGATCGTAACGGTCCAATCGTCGTCCTCAACGACCGTGTCGATCCCACCAGCCGAGATAATCGGTTCAATGGCGACGACCAGACCGGGCTTCACCTCTGGACCGCGCTTTCGCGTCGGCACGTTAAACACCGGCGGATCCTCATGCATACTGCGACCGATGCCGTGGCCGATGTAATCCTCAAGCACGCCATAGTCGCTGTTCGCGCGCACGTAGGCCGAAACGGCCTCGCCCACCTCGTTCAGATGAGACGCGGTGGCAAGCCGCGCGATACCGCGCCACATCGCTTGCTCCGTCACTTCGCTGAGACGCTGATTCGCGGCGGTGCGTTCGACGTATGCGTGGTCCGGAATGACGGCGGTGAACGCGGCGTCACCGTGCCATCCATTGACGACGGCCCCCGCATCGAGAGCGACGATATCGCCCGGGACGAGTGCGCGATCGGTCGGAATTGCGTGCACGACGTGCTCATTTACGTTCGCGCAGATCGTGTGGCGGTAGCCCGGCTCCAGCATGAAGTTGGGGGCGCCGCCCAGTGCGCGGATCGCTTGCTCCGCGATGGCGTCGAGTTCGAGCGTCGTAACTCCCGCGCCCACGACAGCGCGCATCGCGTCGAGCGCCGCGCCGGTCGCGAGACCCGGTTCGAGCATCAGCCGCAGCTGCGCTGGCGACTTGTAGATCGAGCGCCGCAACAACCCTCTGCGCGCCATCAGCTACTGACCGACTTTGGCGCCCAGCTGCGCCGAAAGACCGGACGCGATACGATCTGCAACCTCGTCCACGGTGCCGAGCCCGTCAACAGAGACGAGAATGCCACGCTTCGAGAAGAGATCGATGAGTGGCGCCGTCTGTGCCGAGTACACGTCTTGACGGTGACGGATCACTTCTTCTGTGTCATCGGCGCGACCCTCGAGCGCTGCGCGCTTCAGAAGCCGGTTAACGACCTCGTCTGCGTCTGCCTCGAGCAGCACAACGGCGTCGAGCGACGAACCGCCCAGCATCGCATCGAGCGCGTGCACCTGGTCGACGGTGCGAGGGTAGCCATCGAGCAAGAATCCCGCTGCAGCATCCGCCTGCGAGAGACGGTCGGCAACGATTTCATTCGTGAGCTCGTCGGGAACCAGTTCCCCCTGCTCAATGATCGTCTGCACCTGCTTACCCAGCTCGGTGCCACCTTTGATGTTCGCGCGGAAAATATCCCCGGTCGAGATAGCCGGGACGCCATATCGCTCAGCGATCAGACCGGCCTGCGTACCTTTTCCAGCTCCGGGAGGGCCAATGATGAGCAGTCGCGCCGTCGTGGGTTCTGTCACTTGAGAAGTCCTTCGTAGTGGCGCTGCTGCAACTGCGCGTCGATCTGCTTCACGGTTTCGAGGCCTACGCCCACGATGATGAGGATCGAAGCACCGCCGAACGGGAAGTTCTGATTCGCTCCGAAGAACGAGAGGGCAACGAGCGGCAACAGCGCGATGACGCCGAGATACAGGGAACCTGCGCTGGTGATGCGCGTCAGCACATAGTTGAGGTACTCAGCCGTCGGCCGACCGGCACGAATGCCGGGGATGAAGCCGCCGTACTGCTTCATGTTGTCGGAGACCTCTTCAGGGTTGAAGGTGATCTGCACGTAGAAGAACGTGAAACCGATAACGAGCAAGAAGAATACGAGCATGTAGAACGGCTGATCGCCGTACACCAGGTTGTTCTGAATCCAGACCACCCAGGGCTTCGGATCTTCACCGATCTGAGGCTGGTTGAACTGCGTGATCAGCATCGGCAGGTAGAGGATCGCCGATGCGAAAATCACGGGGATCACGCCGGCCATGTTGACCTTGATCGGGATGTAGGTGCTGCTTCCGCCGTAGGTGCGCCGCCCGACAACGCGTTTCGCGTACTGCACGGGGATGCGTCGTTGCGATTGCTCGACGAACACGACCGCGGCGACGACGAGCAGGCCGACGCCCAACACTATGAAGAAGACTTCCCAGCCGCGCGACTCCTTGATGATCCACATTGCGCCGGGGAACGTCGCAGCAATCGAGGTAAAGATCAGCAGCGACATACCGTTCCCGATGCCGCGCTCGGTGATGAGCTCACCGAACCACATGATGAGGCCGGTGCCGGCGGTCATCGTGATGATCATGATGAGCACGGCCCACCATTCCTGCGATACGAGGTTCTGGCACGCCTGGTTCGCAGCGGCACCGAAGAGCTGACCCGAGCGCGCGACCGTGATCAGCGTCGTCGACTGCAGGATCGCAAGCGCGATGGTCAGGTAACGCGTGTACTGCGTGAGCTTGGCCTGGCCCGCCTGGCCCTCCTTGTGGAGCATCTCGAAGTGCGGGATCACGACGCGCAACAGCTGCGTGATGATCGACGCCGTGATGTAGGGCATGATGCCGAGCGCGAAGATCGAGAGCTGCAGCAGGGCGCCGCCGCTGAACAGGTTGATCATGTCGTACAGACCCGAGCTGCCCTGGTTCTGATTCGCCACGAGGCACGCTTGCACGTTGTTGAAGTCAACAAACGGTGCGGGGATGAATGACCCGAGCCGGAACAACGACACGATTGCGAGCGTGAAGACAATCTTCCGCCGCAAATCGGGTGTCCGGAAGATCCGTCCGATGGCGCTGAACAAAATCTGCCTCCTGGAACGTCGTAAGGGGCTTCGCCTACCGACGAGAACCAATTGCTCCAGCCTACACGGCGGTGCCGTAAGACTGAGCCATCGTCATGAATGACGGTGAAAACACAAGAGCGAGGGTGGGCGGGAACGACACGTGTGTCGCTCCCGCCGATCCCCCGCCGCTCGGGAGAACCCGAGATACTACTGGCCCGAGTGGACCGTTACTTCACTGCTCCACCAGCGGCGACGATCTTCTGCTCAGCTGAGCTGGAGACCTTGTCGACCTGCACGGAGAGCTTGACCTGGAGGTCGCCGTCGCCCAGCACCTTGACGGGCTGGTTCTTGCGGACGGCACCCTTGGCCACGAGATCCTCGACGGTGACGTCGCCACCCTTGGGGTAGAGCTCTGCGAGCTTCGCGACGTTCACCACCTGGTACTCGGTGCGGAACGGGTTCTTGAACCCGCGGAGCTTCGGGGTGCGCATGTGCAGCGGCATCTGCCCACCCTCAAAGCCGACCTTGACCTGGTACCGAGCCTTGGTGCCCTTGGTACCGCGGCCAGCGGTCTTGCCCTTCGATGCCTCGCCACGACCCACGCGGGTCTTGGCCTTCTTGGCACCGGGAGCCGGACGGAGGTGGTGCGCCTTCAGCACCGACTCACGCTCCTCGTTGTTCTCGCTCATGCGTCGATCTCCTCAACCACTACCAGGTGAGCAACCGCACGAATGTAACCGCGGTTAGCCTGGGTGTCCTCACGAATGACCGACTGGCCAATCTTCTTGAGGCCCAAGCTGCGCAGCGTATCGCGCTGGTTCTGCTTCTCACTGATGACGGACTTCGTCTGCGTAACCTTCAAGCTCTTAGCCATTACGCACCTGCCTTTGCCTTCGCGGCAGCGTCGGCCGCGGCCTTCGCTTCTGCGCGCACAATGCGAGCAGGAGCGACGCGGTCGAAGTCGAGACCGCGGCGAGCTGCGACGGAGCGGGGCTCCTCGAGCTGCTGCAGCGCCTCAACGGTCGCATGCACGATGTTCAGGGTGTTCGACGAGCCGAGCGACTTGCTCAGCACGTCGTGGATGCCAGCGCACTCGAGGACGGCGCGCACCGGGCCACCGGCGATAACACCGGTACCAGCTGCTGCCGGACGCAAGAGCACGACGCCGGCTGCGGCCTCGCCCTGCACGGGGTGCGGGATGGTGCTGCCGACGCGGGGAACGCGGAAGAAGTTCTTCTTGGCCTCTTCGACACCCTTTGCGATGGCGAGAGGCACCTCCTTCGCCTTGCCGTAGCCGACGCCAACGGTGCCGTTGCCGTCACCCACCACGACGAGCGCGGTGAAGCTGAAGCGACGGCCGCCCTTGACGACCTTCGATACGCGGTTGATAGTAACGACGCGCTCGAGGAACTGGCTCTCGTTGCGGTCGCGACCGCCACGCTCGTTACGGGTACCGCGATCGCGGCTCCCGCGACGCTGTTCGCGCGGCTCGTTACGGTGATCCTGAGCCGGAGCGGCCTGCGTGGCCGTCGTCTCAGACTGGGCCTCTGCAGACACTTGCTGCTCCTTCGTTTCGTTGCTCACAGGGTCAGCCCCCCTTCGCGAGCGCCATCGGCGATCGCAGCGACACGACCGGCGTACTTGCTACCGCCACGGTCGAACACGACCGCGTCGATGCCGGCACTCTTCGCACGCTCGGCGACGAGTTCGCCGACCTTACGAGCCTTGGCGGTCTTGTCACCGTCGAACGAACGCAAATCGGCTTCCATGGTTGAAGCCGACGCGAGGGTGACACCCTTCGAGTCGTCAACGACCTGTACGAAGACGTGGCGTGACGAGCGGTTGACGACGAGACGGGGGCGAACCTCCGTGCCGACGATCTTCTTGCGCAGGCGGGTGTGGCGGCGGACGCGTGCAGCCGTCCGACCCTTAGCCCGAGTAATTGAAGCGGCCATGGGTTACTTACCAGCCTTTCCTGCCTTGCGACGGACGACCTCGCCCGCGTAGCGAATGCCCTTGCCCTTGTAGGGCTCCGGCTTCTTCAGCTTGCGGATATTGGCTGCGGCTTCGCCGACAGCCTGCTTCGAGATCCCGCTGACGGTGATCTTCGTGTTGCCCTCGACTGCGAGCGTGATGCCCGCCGGAGCGTCCACGTTGACCGGGTGCGAGAAGCCGAGCGCCAGCTCAAGGCCGGTACCCTTCTGCTGCACACGGTAACCGGTGCCGACGACCTCGAGCTGCTTCGTGTAGCCCTCGGTGACACCGATGATGTTGTTGTTGATGAGCGTGCGGCTCAGGCCGTGCAGCGCTCGCGAGTCGCGCTCGTCGTTCGGACGGGTGACGAGCACCTGTCCGTCTTCGAGAGCTACGCGGATGGGCTCTGCGACGACGAGCGTCAGCTCGCCCTTCGAGCCCTTGACCGTGACCTTCTGGCCGTCGATCTTGACATCTACACCACCGGGAACGGTGATGGGAAGCTTACCAATACGTGACATGACGGGTTACCACACGTAAGCGAGGACTTCCCCGCCAACGCCCTTCTGCTCAGCCTCGCGGTCGGTCAACAGACCCGAGGAGGTGGACAGGATCGCAATGCCGAGTCCGCCGAGCACGCTCGGGATCTCGGTCGAGCCCGCGTACACGCGAAGGCCGGGCTTGGAAACCCGCTTGATGCCCTCAATGGAACGCTCACGGTTCGGGCCGTACTTCAGCGACATGGTGATGGTCGTGCCGACGCGAGCCGGTTCGACCTTCCAGTCCTGGATGTAGCCTTCACGCTTGAGGATCTCAGCGATCCGCTCCTTCAGCTTTGAGCCGGGGAGCGAAACGTCGTCATGATGCGCAGAGTTTGCGTTGCGCAGCCGGGTGAGCATGTCTGCTACCGGGTCAGTCATCGTCATAAGTGACTCTTTCGTTTTCGCCTGGTTTCATACGCCGGTACACCGGCGGACGACCTGGGTGACACACGGATTGGGTGCCCGGGAAATCCCGGGCACCCGTGCCGTTTGGACTATTCAGTTATTCCGACTTGAAGGGGAAACCGAGCGCGCGAAGCAGCGCACGACCCTCGTCATCGTTCTTTGCGGTGGTCACGACAGTGATGTCGAACCCACGCACGCGATCAATCTTATCCTGATCGATCTCGTGGAACACACTCTGCTCGGTCAAACCGAAGGTGTAGTTGCCGTTTCCGTCGAACTGACGCGGCGAAAGGCCGCGGAAATCGCGAATACGGGGCAGCGCCAGGTTGACCAACCGGTCGAGGAATTCCCACGCACGGTCGCCACGAAGCGTGACGTGAGCACCAATGGCCTGGCCCTCGCGCAGCTTGAACTGCGCGATGGACTTGCGGGCCTTGGTGACCATCGGCTTCTGGCCGGTGATCTTGATGAGGTCAGCAATTGCGCCCTCAATCACCTTGCTGTCACGAGCCGCCTCGCCGACACCGGTGTTCACGACGACCTTTACGACGCCGGGAACCTGCATGATGTTGGCGTAGCTGAACTCTTCGCGCAGCTGCGGAACGATCTCAGAGCGGTACTTCTGCTTCAGGCGGGGCTGAGCGGTGGTCGCTGCAGTCTCGGTCATGCGAGATCCTTCCCGGACTTCTTCGCGTAACGCACGCGAACAGTCTTCTTCTTGCCGTTCTTCTCGACTTCCTCGACGCGGAAACCGATGCGAGTCGGCTTCTTCGTCTCGGGATCGACAACAGCGACGTTCGAAACATGGATCGGGGCCTCGACGGTCTCGATGCCACCCTCGCGGGTGCCACGGTCTGACTGGCCGACGCGCACGTGCTTGGTGACGAAGTTAACGCCCTCAACCACGATGCGATCGCTGTCAGACAGGACCTCGATTACTCGACCCTGCTTGCCCTTGTAGCCGCCACGTTCCTGCGACGGGCCAGAGATGACCTCGACGAGGTCACCCTTCTTGATCTTTGCGCCCATAGGACTAGATCACCTCCGGTGCGAGCGAGACGATCTTCATGAACCGCTTGTCGCGGAGTTCACGTCCGACCGGCCCGAAGATGCGGGTGCCGCGGGGCTCCCCGTCGGCCTTGAGGATAACGGCGGCATTCTCGTCAAACGCAATGTACGAACCGTCAGCACGACGGGTCGACTTGCGCGTACGAACGATAACGGCCTTGACCACATCGCCCTTCTTGACGTTGCCACCGGGGATCGCGTCCTTGACGGTCGCGACGATCGTGTCACCGAGACCGGCGTAACGACGCTTCGAGCCACCGAGGACACGGATCGTGAGCAACTGCTTGGCGCCGCTGTTATCGGCAACCTTCAGTCGGGATTCCTGCTGAATCACTTAATACTCCTTCACTGAGTAAGCCCGAGGGCTTACTTCGCCTTCTCGAGGACCTCGACCAGACGCCAGCGCTTGGTAGCGCTCAGCGGCCGGGTCTCGTGGATGAGCACGAGATCGCCGATGCCAGCCGTGTTCTGCTCGTCGTGGGCCTTCACCTTCGACGAACGACGCAGCACCTTGCCGTAGAGCGGGTGCTTCACGCGATCCTCGACCTCAACGACGATGGTCTTTTCCATCTTGTCGCTGACGACATAGCCGCGGCGAGCCTTACGGTAGCCGCGCTGTTCCTTCTCGACCTCAGCCATAGTTAGGCCTCCTTCGTCTCAGCGGCGGCATCCGCCTGCTCGGTCTTCTTGCTGCTCTTCTTCGCCTTTGCGGGCGCAGCGGCAGCGGGGGTGGCACGAATGCCGAGCTCGCGCTCACGCAGCACGGTGTAAATGCGAGCGATGTCGCGCTTCACCTGACGGACGCGGCCGTGGCTTTCCAGCTGGCCGGTGGCCGACTGGAAACGAAGGTTAAAGAGCTCGCCCTTTGCCTTCTTCAGTTCCTCAGCCAGTCGCTCGTTCTCGAACGTATCGAGTTCGGTGATGGCTAGTTCTTTGGTACCGATCGCCATTACGCGTCGCCCTCCTCGCGCTTGATAATGCGGGCCTTGAGGGGCAGCTTGTGGATGGCGCGGGTGAGCGCCTCGCGTGCGAGCTCCTCATCGACACCGGCGACCTCAAAGAGGACGCGGCCCGGCTTGACATTGGCAACCCACCACTCGGGCGAGCCCTTACCGGAACCCATGCGGGTTTCCGCAGGCTTCTTGGTGAGGGGACGATCGGGGTAGATGTTGATCCACACCTTGCCACCGCGCTTGATGTGACGGGTCATCGCGATACGAGCGGACTCGATCTGACGGTTCGTCACGTAAGCGGGGGTCAGTGCCTGGATACCGAAATCACCGAACGCGATCTCGTTGCCACCCTTGGACATGCCGGTACGGCTCGGGTGGTGCTGCTTGCGGTACTTGACTCGACGGGGAATCAGCATGCTTACTTCTCCGCTCCTGCTGCAGCGGGTGCAGCCTCAGCCTGTGCGCCACGGGGCGCACGACGGCGGTCGCCGCGGTCGCGCGACGGCTTCTGGGCCGCCTGCTCGCGAGCGAGTTCCTTGTTGGTGAGGTCACCCTTGTAAATCCAGACCTTCACGCCGATACGGCCGAAGGTGGTCTTCGCCTCGTAGAAGCCGTAGTCGATGTTCGCGCGGAGCGTGTGCAGCGGCACGCGGCCTTCGCGGTAGAACTCCGAACGGCTCATCTCGGCGCCGCCAAGGCGGCCGGAGACCTGGATACGGATGCCCTTGGCGCCGGCGCGCTGAGCGCCCTGCAGACCCTTGCGCATCGCACGACGGAACGCCACGCGAGCAGCGAGCTGCTCGGCAATGCCCTGTGCAACGAGCTGAGCGTCAGCCTCGGGGTTCTTGACCTCGAGGATGTTCAGCTGGATCTGCTTGCCGGTGAGCTTCTCGAGGTCAGCGCGGATGCGCTCAGCCTCTGCGCCACGGCGACCGATGACGATACCGGGACGTGCCGAGTGGATGTCCACGCGAACACGGTCACGGGTGCGCTCGATCTCGACGCGGGACACGCCCGCGCGGTCGAGCTGCTTCGTCAGGTGCTGACGGATCTTGATGTCCTCGGCAAGGTAGTCAGCGTAACGCTGGCCGACCTTGGTCGAGTCCGAGAACCAACGCGATACGTGATCGGTGGTGATCCCGAGGCGGAAGCCATAGGGATGAATCTTCTGGCCCATACCTAGGCTCCCTTCTTCACGGCGGCGAGCTCATCAGCCGTCTGCAGCACGATAGTGATGTGGCTGGTGCGCTTGTTGATACGGAATGCGCGGCCCTGAGCACGGGGGCGGAAACGCTTCAGCGTTGCGCCCTCGTCCACGAACGCACGAGCAACGACGAGCTCGTCCTCGTTGAGACGCAGGTTCTCCTTGTCGGCCTTGACGCGCGCATTCGCGATCGCCGAGGCGACGAGCTTGAAAATCGGCTCCGCTGCGGCCTGCGGGGCGAACTTCAGGATGGCGAGTGCCTCCTGAGCGTTCTTCCCACGGACCAGGTCAATGACACGACGGGCCTTCTGGGGGGTGATGCGGATATGACGCACGCGTGCGATCGACTCCACCATTTCTCTTCCTCCTTCACGTCACCGCTTAGCGGCGACGGCCCTTCTTGTCGTCCTTCACGTGTCCACGGAAGGTACGAGTGGGCGCAAACTCGCCCAGCTTGTGACCGACCATGGTCTCCGTGACGAACACGGGGATGTGCTTCCGACCGTCGTGCACCGCGATGGTGTGTCCCAGCATTGCGGGGATGATCATCGAGCGGCGCGACCAGGTCTTGATCACGTTCTTGGAGCCAGCTTCGTTCTGGACAACCACCTTGTTCAACAGGTGGTTATCGACGAAGGGGCCTTTCTTAAGACTACGAGGCATCTTCTACTCTCTCCTACCTGTCGACTAACGCTTCTTGCCAGCGTTGCGGCGACGCACGATGAGCTTGTCGCTTTCCTTGTTCGGATGGCGCGTACGGCCTTCCTTCTGGCCCCAGGGGCTAACCGGGTGACGACCACCCGAGGTGCGGCCTTCGCCACCACCGTGGGGGTGATCCACCGGGTTCATGACGACACCACGCACGGTCGGGCGGACGCCCTTCCAGCGCATACGGCCGGCCTTACCCCAGTTGATGTTCGACTGCTCGGCGTTGCCGACCTCGCCGATCGTCGCGCGGCAGCGCGCGTCGACGTTGCGGATCTCACCCGAGGGGAGACGCAGCTGCGCGTAGGGGCCATCCTTTGCCACGAGGCGAACGGAAGCGCCAGCGGAACGAGCGAGCTTCGCTCCCCCACCCGGCTTCAGCTCGATCGCGTGGATGACCGTACCGGTCGGGATGTTCTTCAGCGGCAGGTTGTTGCCTGGCTTGATGTCTGCGCCGGAACCCGACTCGACGACATCGCCCTGCTTCAACTTGTTCGGCGCGATGATGTAGCGCTTCGTGCCGTCCACAAAGTGCAGCAGCGCAATGCGCGCGGTGCGGTTGGGGTCGTACTCGATGTGCGCGACCTTGGCATCCACGCCGTCCTTGTCATGACGACGGAAGTCGATGACGCGGTACTGGCGCTTGTGGCCACCACCGATGTGACGGGTGGTGATCCGGCCCTGGTTGTTGCGGCCGCCGGTCTTGGGGAGCGGGCGGAGCAGCGACTTCTCAGGCGTCGAGCGGGTGATTTCAGCGAAATCAGCAACGCTTGAGCCGCGACGACCCGGGGTCGTCGGCTTGTACTTGCGAATTGCCATGATGTGTTCCTCTTCGCCCCTTCTACAGCGCAGCCGTGAAGATGTCGATGGAGCCCGACTTCAGGGTGACAATGGCACGCTTGGTGTCCTTGCGCTTGCCCAAGCCGAACTTCGTGCGGCGGGACTTCCCCTTGCGGGTCAGCGTGCGGACCTTAGCGACCTTCACATTGAAGACCTCTTCGACAGCGAGCTTGATCTCGGTCTTGTTCGACTCCGGCGCCACCTCGAAGGTGTACTGGCCGTTGGCGTCGATGAGACCGTAGCTCTTCTCCGAGACGATCGGGCGGATGATGACGTCGTGTGCGGACTTGTTCAAGCTCACTTCGTGTCCTCCTGAGCGGCACGGCCATCGACGAACGCGTCGAAGGCGGCCTTGGTGAAGACGAGATCGTCGCTGACGACCACGTCGTAGGCGTTGAGCTGATCCTGGAACAGCACGTGAACGTGTGCCAGGTTGCGGACGCTAAGCGCCGTCAGCTCGTCCTCACGGGTGATGACCACGAGCACGCGCTTGCCCGGAGCAACCGACACGAGGAAATCGCGTGCGGCCTTGGTGCTGGGCTTATCGGCGATGCCGAACGTCTCGACAACATGCAGGCGGTTCGCGCGGGCGCGATCCGAAAGCAGGCCGCGAAGCGCAGCAGCGATCATCTTCTTGGGGGTGCGCTGCGAGTAGTCGCGCGGCACGGGGCCGTGGACGACGCCGCCGCCGCGGTGCTCAGGAGCACGAACCGAACCCTGACGAGCGCGGCCGGTGCCCTTCTGCTTGAACGGCTTGACACCCGAACCGGAAACTTCTCCGCGGTTCTTGGTCTTGTGCGTGCCCTGACGCGCAGCTGCGAGCTGAGCGGTGACCACCTGGTGGATCAGCGGGATGTTGGGGTCGACACCGAAGATGGTCTCGGGAAGGTCAACCGACCCGGCCTTCTTGCCCTGAGCGTCGAACACCTCGAGCTTGGTAGCGGTAGCCATGAACTACGCCCCCTTCACTGCGTTGCGAACGAATACGAGACGACCGCGCGCACCGGGAACTGCACCCTTAACGAGGATGAGGCCCTTCTCGGCGTCAACAGCCTGCACGGTGAGGTTCTGCACGGTGACGCGCTCGCCACCCATGCGACCCGGCATACGCTGACCCTTGAAGACGCGACCGGGAGTCGCGGCGCCGCCGATCGAGCCGGGCTTACGGTGGTTACGGTGTGCACCGTGAGATGCACCAACACCGGAGAAGTTGTGACGCTTCATTGCACCGGCGAAGCCCTTGCCCTTGGAGGTACCAACGACGTCGATCAGCTGACCGGCCTCGAAGGTGGCGTCCACGGTGAGCTCCTGGCCGAGTGCATACTCCGACGCATCGGAGGTGCGAACCTCGGTGAGGTGGCGGCGCGGCGTAACGCCGGCCTTCTCAAAGTGACCCGCGGTCGGCTTGTTGACCTTGCGGGGATCGATCTGACCTGCGGCGATCTGCACGGCGCTGTAGCCGTCGACCTCTGCGGTGCGGATCTGGGTGACAACGTTCGGCGCCACCTCGATAACGGTAACGGGAACGACATTGCCGTTCTCGTCCCATACCTGCGTCATACCGAGCTTGGTGCCCAGAAGACCCTTCACGTTACGTGTTACTGACATGTCCGGACCCCCCTTAGAGCTTGATCTCGATATTGACGTCGGCAGGCAGGTCGAGACGCATGAGCGAATCGACAGCCTTCGGGGTGGGATCGACGATGTCGATCAGGCGCTTGTGCGTGCGCTTCTCGAAGTGCTCGCGGCTGTCCTTGTACTTGTGGGGCGAACGGATCACTGCGATCACATTCTTTTCCGTCGGAAGCGGCACGGGGCCGATCACGGTTGCACCCGCGCGGGTCACCGTGTCGACGATCTTGCGTGCGGAGCTATCGATGACCTCGTGGTCATACGACTTCAGTCGGATGCGGATTTTCTGTCCCGCCATGTGACTCTCTACTTTCTACTTGCGTCGTACCGCTCCCCCTGCGGGTCGCGGCATTGGACGTCTTACGTACCAGCGCCCTGGCTTCAGCGTTATTCACGCTTCGTGCTGGGTCTCTGTTCACCTGTCAAAACCGGCTCGCTCCGTATGGACGGGCAAGGCGGCCCCGCGCGCACGAAAGCGGCCGGACTGAGTCTGGCCGCCCAAATGTGTGCGGGAGTTGTTCGCTACCCGCGGCCTAACCGCAACCCTGAACGGGACGATTATGCACTGCCTGGCAGTGATCCGCGCGCAAACGCGGAGTACTGAACCTGTCTATTCTCGCACGGGGGCTGCGTCCATGCAACCCGGGCGTGTCGCGCCCGGCGCGTGCACCCGTCGCCCCTCCCGGAGGCGACAAAAACTCCCATCAACGGCGACGAAAACGTCATCTGGAGGCGACAAAAAGTCCGGTTTCGGCGGGCTGGGGATCTGCGTTCAGCAAGCTATCTGCGATGGGCAAGTACGTGCTGACCGAATCGGGCTTGCCGAACGCGGATCACTTGCAGAACGCCGGGCAACCCACAGCGAGCACCGAGCACCGAGCCCACCACGCACTACCGGCGCGGCAGCAGCTTCGGCAGCGCCAGGTACCCGACGAGCACCACGAGCCCCGCCGCGAACAGCGCGATCGTGCCGCCGAGCCCGGTAAAGAGTGACCCCAAGCCCAGCGCTGACGTCAGCAACGTCGCCGTCGCGGCGAGCCCGGAGGCCTGCACGTGCGAGTAACCGAGTTGCTGGATGCGCTGGTAGGTGTGCTCCTTGTGCGGCTCGTCCCACCGGTGCCCGGCGCGAACGCGCTTCACCAGCGTCACTGCGACATCGCCGAAGTAAATCACCATTGGGCCGATCGTTGCGAGCAGTGGCACTCCAGCGACGAGCGCAGCGAAGCTTGTGATGGCGACGGCCCCGCCGAGCAGGTAGCTACCCACGTCGCCAAGGAAGGCGCCCGGCTTCGTAAGGTTCCACGGCAAGAATCCCGCGAATCCCGCGGCTAGGATCAACCCGGCTGCGAGCAACCAGGGCATCCCCAACGCCGCCCCCGCCGCCGCAAACGTCAGACCGGCAATCACACCGTGAAAGCCGCTGATGCCATTGAGCCCGTCCATGAAATTCGCGACGTTGATGTAGCTCGAAATGAAGAGCACGGCGTAGACGGCAAGCAGTATCGCGCCCCAGAGCGGCAGCGCCGTCGCCTGCGGCCAACCGAATGACGCAGTCCCCGCGGCCGGCACATAGTTCACCCCGGTCTGCACGGTCAGCAGCAACGCCACAGCTGCGCCGAGTGCGATCGCCAGCAGGAGCGCGCTGCGCACCCCGACGCTCAGCCCGCGCAGGTCTTCGGCGAGACCGAGCAGCCCGGCGCAAAACGAGCCGACGACAACAACGAGCAATACCTGCCATCCGGGCAACACAAACGGGGTAAGCACGAAGAGCAGCACCGCCGTGACACCCGCGACCACCATCGCGATGAGCACGGCAAGCCCGAGCCCGCGCAGCACCGGCCGTTCGTGCGACGAGCGCTCATTTGGCACATCCATGATGCCGAGCTTCACGAGCAAGGGCCGCACCGCGAACGGCAGTACCACGCTCGCGACGAGCGCGATCCCGCCAGAAAGCCAAGCAGCGGCGATCGCGCTCACTGCACCCGCTCCTCTGCCTCGGCGGTCAGGTCCATGCGAGCAACCCATCCCTCATGGTCGAGCACGGACGGCGAAATGGTGTCGACGTGGGCGTGCGAAATCTTGGGGTGGAACGGCCGCTCGTCCCCCTCACCCTCACCGACGAGTTCTTCGTGGAGCTTCTCACCGTGACGCAGACCGGTGAAGACGATGTCGATATCGCGACCCGACTGCGCAATCATGCGCTTCGCCACGTCCAGAATGCTGACGGGCTCTCCCATATCGAGGATCAGCACTTCGCCGGGCCGCCCAATGCCGCCCGCCTGCACCACGAGCTGGCAGGCTTCTGGGATCGTCATGAAGAATCGCGTCACCTTTGGGTGCGTGACCGTTACCGGCCCACCGGATTCGATGAGCGCTCGGAAGGTCGGCAGCATTGATCCGCGGCTGCCGATGACGTTGCCGAAGCGCACGGAGAGGTATCGCTGCCCGGTTCGCTCAGCCATCCAGGCCGTGAGCTTCTCGGCGACTCGTTTGGAGTGCCCGAGCACGCTCGTAGGATTCGCCGCCTTATCGGTTGAGATGTTGACGAAGGTACTGACTTCCGCGGCCTGAGCGGCGCGAAGCACGTTGAGCGTCCCGAGCACGTTCGTCTTCCACGCCTCGTCGGGATACTGCTCGAGCATGGGCAGGTGCTTCAGGGCGGCAGCGTGGAACACAACCTCGGGGCGACGCTCACGGAACAGGCGTTCGAGCGTGCCGGCGTCACGAATGTCGGCGAGCACCACGTCGTTCGTGTCGAGCAGACCGTGTCCACTGATCGAGATCTGCGTCTCTTGGAGCGCGGTCTCGTCGCGGTCGAGCATGATGAGTTCGCGCGGGGCGAAGCGGGCAAGCTGACGGCAGAGCTCGGAGCCGATCGATCCGCCGGCCCCCGTCACCAGCACCCGACGATCCTGCAGGTAGGACGCGATGGACTCGGTCTCGAGACGCACAGGATGGCGTCCAATGAGATCCTCGATCGAGAGCTGACGCACGTCGGAGATCACTGAGTCGTTGCGCAAGATCTGGTCGAGGGGCGGCAGCACCATTGCTGTCATCCCCGCGAGGTTTGCAGCCTCGTCGACTCGGCGCATCAGACCTGCGTCAGCGTCGCCGATGCAGACAATGAGCTTCGTAGCCCGAGTCTGCCTCGCGACCTCCGCGAGATCGTCGAAGCCGCCGAGCACGCGCACACCGCGCACCTCCTGGTGGCTCTTCGTCGGGTCGTCGTCGATGAAACCGACAGGCAGCACGGCACCCTTGGCGTCCGTGAGCAGCCGTTTCGCCGTCTGCAGACCGAGGTAGCCCGCTCCGTAGAGCAGAGTGCGCTCCGCCTCGGCGCCCGGCATCATCTGTCGTTCGTTGTAGAGGCGCACGACGTATCTCGCGACGCCCATCAAGCTGAAGGTAATCGGCGCAGCAATGATCAGCGTGCTTCGCGGGATGCCGTTGCCGTAGCCGACCAAATACGCGAGAAGCCAGGCGACCATCATCACCACGGTGACAACCATGACGAGCACACGCACCTCGTCAAAGCTGCCGACCTGGAATCGATTACGGTACAGCCAAAACAGCCAGCCGACAATGAGCTGCAACAGAGCGGTCATGCCGATAACGGTGAGCGTCCATCCCCAGTGGATTCGCGTCAGGTTGAAGTCGAACCGCAACACGAGGGCCGCGAGAATGCCGACACCCCAAGCCGCCACATCAGCGATGAAGAGCACGCCATACTGTCGCATGAAATGGGCGATGCGGCCCGCGACGGTCTGCGGCACGTGGACTCCCTCCGGTTCGCCTGAGTCTGGTGACATCGAGCGTGAATCAGCTTCGAGAATACCGCCACGACCCTGCGCGTGAGCGGAGGCCGCGCGCATGCGGGCCGGAAACGGGAGAACCCCCGGGGATGAATCCCCGGGGGTTCCTGTACTCGGCCGTGAAGCCAGTGAGTACGAGTGTTACTTCGAGACTTACTCGACGACCTTGGTCACCGTGCCGGCGCCGACGGTGCGGCCACCCTCACGGATCGCGAAGCCGAGGCCCTCTTCCATAGCGATGGGCTGGATCAGCTCAACGACCATGTCCGTGGTGTCGCCGGGCATAACCATCGGCTTGTCCTCGGGGAGAGTGATAACACCGGTCACGTCAGTCGTACGGAAGTAGAACTGCGGACGGTAGTTCGTCTCGAACGGGTTGTGACGGCCACCCTCATCCTTCTTCAAGATGTAGGCGGTGCCCTCGAACTTGGTGTGCGGGGTGATCGAACCGGGGGCCACAACGACCTGACCGCGCTCGACGTCCTCACGCTTGGTGCCGCGGAGCAGCAGGCCACAGTTCTCGCCGGCCCATGCCTCGTCGAGCTGCTTGTGGAACATCTCGATGCCGGTGACGGTGGTCTTCTGCGTCGGACGCAGACCCACGATCTCGACCTCAGAGTTGATCTTCAGCGTGCCGCGCTCGGCGCGACCGGTGACGACGGTGCCACGACCGGTGATCGTGAAGACGTCCTCAACGGGCATCAGGAACGGCTTGTCCTTGTCGCGCACGGGATCGGGGATGCTGGAATCCACGGCCTCCATGAGCTCAACGATCGAGTCGACCCACTTCTCGGTGCCCTGGAGCGCCTCGTAGCCCGACACGCGGATCACGGGGACGTCGTCTCCCGGGTAACCCTGCTTGGAGAGTTCCTCGCGGACCTCCATCTCGACGAGCTCGAGGATTTCCTCGTCGTCGACCATGTCGCTCTTGTTCAGCGCAACCATCAGGTACGGCACGCCGACCTGCTTGGCGAGCAGGATGTGCTCCTTGGTCTGCGCCATCATGCCGTCGGTCGCCGCAACCACGAGGATCGCGCCGTCCATCTGAGCAGCACCGGTGATCATGTTCTTGATGTAGTCAGCGTGACCGGGGGCATCAACGTGAGCGTAGTGACGCTTGTCAGTCTCGTACTCAACGTGCGAGATGTTGATGGTGATGCCGCGCTGGCGCTCCTCAGGAGCGGAGTCGATCGTGTCGAAGTCGCGCTGCACGTTCACGTCTGACGGGAACTTGTCGGCGAGGGTCTTCGAGATTGCCGCGGTAAGAGTCGTCTTGCCGTGGTCAACGTGACCGATCGTTCCGATGTTTACGTGCGGCTTGGTCCGCTCGAACTTGGCCTTCGCCACTATGGTCCTCCTCAGGACGTCGAGTACCGTTTTCCTCCGACGGTTTCGGAGGACACGAATACGGGGTTGGTGTCACTATGTTACAAGCTCAGCGCTGTGATCGCGACCTGAGCTGTTCGGTCGGCGGCGATGCAACGCACCACCGCCGACCGGCGGACGATATTACTCGCCCTTGGCCTTCTGAATGATCTCTTCAGCCACGGCCTTGGGAACCTCGGCGTAGGAATCGAAGGTCATCGAGAACACGGCACGACCACTGGTCTTCGACCGGAGGTCGCCGATGTACCCGAACATTTCAGACAGCGGCACGAGGGCACGAATGACCTTCACACCACTTGCATCTTCCATCGACTGGATCTGACCGCGACGCGAGTTCAGATCGCCGATGACGTCGCCCATGTACTCCTCAGGAGTACGCACCTCGACCGCCATAAGCGGTTCGAGCAGCACGGGCTGCGCCAGACGGGCGGCTTCCTTGAACGCCATGGAGCCGGCGATCTTGAACGCCATCTCCGAGGAGTCGACGTCGTGGTACTGGCCGTCGAGCAGCTGGGCACGAACGTTGACCACGGGGAAGCCAGCCAGGATGCCGTACTGCATGGCGTCCTGGATGCCAGCGTCAACCGACGGGATGTACTCGCGCGGAACGCGACCACCGGTGACCTTGTCCTCGAACAGGTACACCTTGTCGTCGTCGGTCTCGAGCGGAGCGATTGCGATCTGCACCTTCGCGAACTGACCCGAACCACCGGTCTGCTTCTTGTGGGTGTAGTCGTACTTCGGCACCTCGCGACGAATCGTCTCGCGGTACGCAACCTGGGGCTTGCCCACGTTTGCCTCGACGTTGAACTCGCGCTTCATGCGATCGACAAGGATGTCGAGGTGCAGCTCGCCCATGCCGGCGATAACGGTCTGACCCGTCTCGGCGTTGAGGCTCACGCGGAACGTGGGATCCTCTTCGGCGAGCTTCTGGATCGCGACGCCCAGCTTTTCCTGGTCGCTCTTGGTCTTCGGCTCGATGGCCACCTCGATCACGGGCTCCGGGAAGGTCATCGACTCAAGCACAACCTGCTTCGCCGAATCGGAGAGGGTGTCACCGGTGGTGGTGTCCTTCAGGCCGATAACGGCGTAGATGTTGCCAGCGTTGAGCTCATCGACCGGGATCTCCTTGTTGGCGTGCATCTGGAAGATCTTGCCGATGCGCTCCTTCTTACCCTTGGTCGAGTTGACGACCTGGGTGCCGGAGGGGATGCTGCCGGAGTAGACGCGCACGTAGGTGAGACGCCCGAAGAACGGGTGCACGGCAATCTTGAACGCGAGCGCCGAGAACGGGTCGTCAGCTGACGGCTTGCGCTCGATGACGATCGACTCATCGCGGGGGTCGTGAGCCTCGATCGAGCCCACGTCGAGCGGGTTCGGGAGGAAGTCGACGACCGCGTCGAGCATCGGCTGGATGCCGCGGTTCTTGAAGGCCGAGCCGCAGTAGACCGGGTAGATCTCGTTGTTCACAACGAGCTTACGGATGCCGCCCTTGAGCTCTTCAATCGAGAGCTCCTCGCCCGCGAAGTACTTCTCGAGCAGCGCATCATCGGTTTCGGCGACGGTCTCGACGAGCTTCGCGCGGTACTCCTCGGCCTTGGCCTGGAGGTCAGCGGGAATCTCCTGCGTTTCGTAAGCGGCACCCAGGGAAACGTCACCCTTGGAGTCGCCTTCCCAGACGAATGCCTTCATCGAGAGCAGATCGACAACGCCGATGAAGTCAGACTCAGAGCCGATGGGCAGCTGCATAACGAGCGGCTTCGCGCCCAAGCGGCTGACGATGGTGTCGACCGTGAAGTAGAAGTCGGCGCCCATCTTGTCCATCTTGTTGACGAAGCAGATGCGCGGCACGCCGTACTTGTCTGCCTGACGCCACACGGTCTCCGACTGGGGCTCAACGCCCTCCTTGCCGTCGAACACAGCGACTGCGCCGTCGAGCACGCGGAGCGAACGCTCCACCTCAACGGTGAAGTCAACGTGGCCGGGCGTATCGATGATGTTGACCTGGTGCTTATTCCAGAAGCAAGTGACGGCGGCGCTGGTAATGGTGATACCGCGCTCCTTCTCCTGCTCCATCCAGTCAGTGGTCGATGCACCGTCGTGCGTCTCACCCAGCTTGTGGTTGACACCCGTGTAGAACAGGATGCGCTCGGTGGTGGTGGTCTTGCCGGCATCAATGTGGGCCATGATGCCGATGTTGCGGACCTTACTCAGGTCGGTGAGCACGTCTTGTGCCACAGGGTTCTCCTCCGGGGTGGGGGTGAAGTTTCGGAAGTTTTGACTCGAAAAGCAGAAAGCTCAGTCGGAGTCGCGAGGCGATGCCCCGGGCGCGGTGGGCCGATACGCGCAGAGCGCACCGACCCACCACAATGGTTCTACCAGCGGTAGTGAGCGAACGCGCGGTTCGACTCAGCCATCTTGTGAGTGTCCTCACGACGCTTCACAGCGGCACCCAGGCCGTTGGATGCGTCGAGGATCTCGTTGGTGAGGCGGTCGGTCATCGAGTTCTCACGACGAGCCTTCGCGTAGCTGGTGAGCCAGCGAAGGGCGAGCGTGTTCGCACGGTGAGGCTTGACCTCAACGGGCACCTGGTAGGTGCTGCCGCCAACGCGGCGTGAACGGACCTCAAGCGTGGGGCGCACGTTGTCGAGCGCCTTCTTGAGAACCGTGACAGCGTCTTGATCGGACTTCGCGGCAACGGCCTCGAGTGCACCGTAAACGATGCGCTCTGCGAGACCCTTCTTGCCGTCGAGGAGAATCTTGTTGACGAGCTGGCTGACTACGGGCGAACCGTAGACGGGATCAGCGACGACGGGGCGCTTGGGAGCGGGACCTTTACGGGGCATTACTTCACCTTCTTTGCACCGTAGCGGCTACGAGCCTGCTGGCGATCCTTGACCGCCTGCGTGTCGAGCGCGCCGCGCACGATCTTGTAACGAACACCGGGGAGATCCTTCACACGACCACCGCGCACGAGCACCAGCGAGTGCTCCTGCAGGTTGTGGCCCTCGCCCGGAATGTAGGCGGTGACCTCGGTGCCGTTGCGGAGCTTCACACGAGCGACCTTACGCATCGCCGAGTTCGGCTTCTTGGGGGTGGTGGTGTACACACGGGTGCATACGCCAGCCTGCTGCGGGTTCGCCTTCAGAGCGGGAGCCTTGGTCTTAGTGACCTTCGGCGTCCGGCCCTTCCGAACCAACTGCTGAATGGTAGGCAATAGTTCTCCTCATTTGTCCTGCACGGTGACAGGAATGCTTCAATGGATGAGCATGTACGATCGCTTGCGCGACCGCGGACCTGCTGTTTCACCGGGGTGAAACCGAGTGCAGGTATGCCGTGGGGGCCCACTTCTTGCGAAGCGTCCGACCCTGGGGCGCAGTCCCTCGAACCAACGTGCAGGCACGACTGAATCGGTGGAACACACCAACAGATAACTATACGGCGTGTTGCCTGGGTTTGGCAATGCTCCTGGCGGATACTTCGGCGCTCGGCGCCCTGAATATCGCGGCCCGCTGCACTCGGTAGCTCAGTATGAAGAGCACCCCCTCGGTGACGACCTTGGCGAGCCACAGCGGCACCCCGTGTTCAGTAAGAAACGACATCCAGACAATATTCGAGGCGAGCAGCACGGCGGCCAGCCCAACGTACTGAACTACTTGCCTACGGAGCTCCGCTCCCCCGGTTCGCGCGAACACCAGTCGCCGGTTCACCGCGAAGTTCATCCCCGCACTCAACACGCGCGCAGCAATGATCGACGGTACCAGCGCACCCGTGAGCGCCTGCAATATGACTAGCGCGATTGTGTCGATGACGAATGCCGACAGCGACGAGAGTGCAAACAGCAGCACCGGAAGCATCACACGCAGTGAGTCGAGCACGGGCCGAAAATGGCTGCTGCCATTGTCATCAAGATAGACCGTATCGATCGGGATCTCGCGAGCCGTGAACCCCGCACCCCGTAACCGCAGCAATACGATCTGCTCGTATTCGAATCGCTCCCCCGGCACCTCGGCCAGCCAGGGCAGCATCGCCGCGGGCACCCCGCGGAGTCCGGTTTGCGTATCGGAGAGCGGCCAGCCGGCAACGGCTCGGAAAAGCCACCGTGATACCGCGTTGCCGAACCGGCTTCGCACGGGCACGTCGCCATCGAAACCACGACAACCCAGCAGCAGCGGGGCCGTCTCGCCAGTGTTGGCGACCGAGCGCGCCGTGCCCTCCACGACACGCAGTATGTCAGCGACGGTGTGCTGACCGTCGGCATCGGCCGTGACAACTGGCGACCCGGGTTGCTCGCGCTGAGCGGCGGCGAACCCCGCCTTGAGCGTGGCCCCCTTTCCCCGGTTGGTATCGAATCGGGTGACCTGTGCGCCCACTTCGGCGACGTCCTCGAACACGCGATCGAATGCTGGCCCCGAGCCATCATCAATCACCCAGATGTCCGCGGGCGGTTCACCTGTGTCTGCGCATCGCAGCTCACGCACGAGCGAAACGAGTCGTGTGCTCGGTTCGTATGCCGGAATCAGAATAATCACGGCTCAGCCCCCGACGTAGAGGATGTCACTCGTGCCACGCTCGCCACCGTTAGACGGCTGATTAATGACCTCGCCGCCGAACACCATCGTCGACGATCCCCCGCCGTCGAGGTTATAGGCGGTCTCGGCTCCGAGATCCTGCATGATGCTTGCGAGCTCAGTCGTCGTGACACCGCGGCTGTATCCCTCGTCGCGGCCATCAACCACGACGAACACGAGATGATTGTCGTCGATGACTCCGACCGCGGTGCGTGGTTGTTCGCCCTGGATGGAGTGATTTCCGAAGTTCGTATCGATTTCGACGTCTTCGATACCGTCAACAGTCGCGCTGTCTTCGACGATCGCGGGCCCGAAGCTCAGGGTGTTCCAGACGCCGGCGGCGAGGAGCGCCTTGGCATCCGTGGTGGTTTCGTCGTACACCTTGACGGTGCCGTCAGAGTAGAAAGCGATACCTTCGCGGGCGCCTTCATCACGATAGACAACCCCGTTGCGAATCACGATGCCGGTATCACGGAAGCCGTAGTAGTCACCGTTGATCGCGAACGCGGCGTCGTTGTCGGCCGCGATCTCGCTCGTCTTCTCAGTAATGTTCGTGCCAAATTCGTTCTGCGCGAACGCCGATTTGAGATCTGTAGCGTCGCCGAGCTGCACATCGGCGACGTAGTAGGTCACAGTATCCGAGCCGCTGCCAGTAGTCACCTGCTTCACCTGTACCGAGGTGTCACCGTTGGTGTAAGTGTCATCCGTCGTGGTTCCCGTGGACGAGTCCGCGCTCGAACCCGCCGCCGTCGCTGCGGAGGCCTGTGCAGCCTCGTAGCTAGCGACGTCGGAGATCTCGACCTTTTCAATTAGAAAACGGTCGATGGCCCACACGGCCCCGCCACCGAGCACCAACGCAACCGCGGTAATTCCGGAGGCAATGGCGATGCGAATGCGGCGTCGTCGTCGCTTCCGCGGCTCGGGCGGCGGCGCCGAATTCGACGCGGTCGGCGCCGTGGGTGAAACGGGTTCTGGTCGAGGGTCTGTGCTCATACTCCTAGCGAAGCCGCGAGAGATAAGAGCAAGATAAGAGGCGAACTAACGCACGATGATTATTTGGGTGGTTCGAGATTGCGACTCAGGTCGTCGAGCATCAGCTGCACCTGGGGTTCGATGAATCGGTGGACCGCCGACTCGATTCGTGCGCGATGCGTCATCAACGCGAAGCAGACCTCACGGCCTGCTTCCTCCGCCTGCGCGTCTGCCTGCTCGATCTCGCCGCGCAAGCGCTGCTTCTCGTCAGCGCTGAGTGGGGGCCGCGGAAGCGGCGGCTCGGGCCGTGACTCCTCGGCCAGCCCGGCGAGCGTGAACAGGAACGGCTGCTCATCCTCGGGCGGCTCGGGATCGGGATCGAGCCCTTCAAATTCGGGTTCGAGGCCCCGTGCGGGATCGTAGCCACCCGCTTCCCACATCTCAGCGCCCTGCAACTCTGCGTGGAGCGTCGGCAGTTGCGTTTCGGTGAACTCTTCTACCCGCTTATCGATGATCCGTTGCATGCGGGATACGAGCGCGTGCACGACCTGGTGCGGCACGTCGACCGGTAACCCTGCTGCAGCGAGCAGTGGTGATCCGGTGCAGCGTCGGCACACCCGAGCACGCCCGCGATGCGTGCCGGGTCGCCAACTCGGCACCCAGCGCAGCCAGGCGTCGACTGCCGCGTCAACGCGATTCTCAATTGAGAGCGCCATGTCTATTCGCCGCCCTCATCGCGTCCATCGCGTTCATTGCGCTCCCAAGGCCACTGCGGCGCCGCCCGGTCGGTATAGACGCGGCGCGCAAGCACAGCCCAGAAGAGCAGCGCGGCAATCGCCCAAATCGCCGGCAGCGTTGCGGCGAAGGGACTGAGCCACGTTTCACCGAGCGACATGCCACCGAGCATACCCAGCAGACTCCACCAGAGGTAGCTGCCCACCGCGACCGTCACGATCGACGACCAGGCTGGCCCACGGCGACCGCGCAACAGGGTGAGCGCCTGACGCCAGAGCGTGAAACCGAGTATCCCTAGACCGGTCGCGAGAATCACGGGCGCAACCCAAGCGCCGACACCGCCACTCTCGACCGGGTCGCGATTCAGCGCGAGCGCCAGCCCACCCCACGCTGCCACCAGCAGCGCTGCGGCCGTAATTATCGCCGCGCCGACAAGTCCCCCTACGTATCCTCGGGTGACTCCGCGACGGGGCTCCGGGGTCATGCCTGGGTGGATGCCTTTGACTCAGCGAGAGAGGCCTCATACTCGGCGAGCTCACGCGCATTGCGCTGCTTCATGCGGCGGCCACGGCCGCCGATCCACGCACCGAACCACACGGTTACCTCGCGCGCGACGAGCGCGGCGCCAAGTGCCGGAACAGTCAGGCCGAATCGCGTAACGAGCGTTTCGATATCTCCCGACCAACCGCGCGATCCGCCGAGCATTTCGCGCGGCGTCTGAAAGGGCGTGCCAAAGTACGCGAGGGAGAGCGTGACGGCCACCCACACGAGAGCTGCAACGAAGAATCCGCCGAGTACATACGCCCACCAACCCGCGCGACCGACGATCAGCACGAGCAGCACGAGACCCACGAAGAACGCGACAGCCGACGCGATTATTGGCCACGATGTCAACCACGGCACGAGCCCGTCAGTGATGAAGGTCGACTGCGGAAAGCTTGGGGCCAGCCAGAGCGCGAGCACCCCGGAGAACACCGCTGCGAACGCGATTGTCGCGACGAGCGCAATCAGTACACCGGCACCGCGGTTGCCCTTGATCTCGGGCGGCATCGGCGTTTGAACATACAGCCCGGCCATCGGATGGTCGGAGCTGATGCGAATCTCGCCATCGCGCTCGGGGGCCTGCGCATCGGCGGCTGCGCTCGGCAGGTCATCGAGGGCGGGCAACGCCGTAGTCTCTTCGGGCGTCGGCGCGGTGCGCGCCGCGGATGCGCGCGACGAGCGGCCCGTGGGCGGCTCCATGTCGAGCTGCGTGTCGACCAGCGAGGCTTCTTCGCGGTGCGCACGCTCGGCGGCCTGTGCGGCATCGGGATCAAACGTAGCGTCGGAGCGCGCGTCCGTTTCTGCGTCTGCGATTGTTCGCGCGTCAGCATCACCGACGGGAACAGCGTCACCGTTCGGCGCGTCGGTCACGGATGCGGCAGGGACCTCACGGTCGGCCGACCCGTCGCCGCCGCTGCGCGAACGGCGCACCGCACGGAGCACCTCAGTCTGGCTCGCCTCGGTCTCCTCGACGGGAGCTCCCGGGTTCGCGGCGGTCTCGGGGGTTTCCGCAGCCCGCGATGCGGATGCCTCGCGCTCGTCGCTCATCGCTTCACCTCTCGTAGCGGATCGGAATGCCGGGCATCATTTTCGACACCAGACACGATCATGTGCGGCAACAGTACAAGCTCTGAGCAGAATCGCGAGTTTCCCGCGCCGCGCCCCGCCAACCTGAAAAACGAAACGGGCGCCCGCACCCGAAGGTGCGAACGCCCGTTTCTTCAGCGCTACAGGCTAGCTGTAGTTGCCCGGGTTGAACTCGTCAGCGGTGAAGCTGTCGAAATCAACGAACGAGAGATCGTTCTCGTCGAAGGTGCCCTCGGTTGCGAAGAGACGGTTCGGGTACCGCTCCGCCTTCGCGTCCTCGGTAGCGGCCACGTCGACGTCGCGGTACACACCCAAGCCGGTGCCGGCCGGGATGAGCTTGCCGATGATGACGTTCTCCTTGAGGCCGATGAGCGGATCGCGTGATCCCTCCATCGCGGCCTGAGTAAGCACGCGGGTGGTCTCCTGGAAGGAGGCCGCCGACAGCCACGACTCGGTCGCAAGCGAGGCCTTGGTGATACCCATGACCTCGGGGCGAGCCGTTGCTGCGCGCTTTGTCTCGAGCAGCGCTTCGCGGTTGATGCTCTGGTAGCGCGCACGGTCGACGAGCTCGCCCGGAAGCAGGTCCGTCTCGCCGTGGTCGACAACCGTCACCTTACGCAGCATCTGGCGCACGATGACCTCGATGTGCTTATCGTGGATCGGCACACCCTGCGAGCGGTATACGCCCTGGACGCCCTCAACGAGGTACTTCTGCACGGCACGCTCACCGGGGATGTGCTTGCCGTTCTCGGTGGAACCGACCTGCAGGATGTCCTTCGGATCAAGCGTTCCAGCGATGAAGGGCTGGCCCAATTCGACGTGATCGCCGTCTTCGACGAGCAGCGTCGAACGCTTCAGCACCGGGTACGCCTTCTCCTCCGTGCCGTCGTCCGGCGTGAGGAGGATGCGACGCGTCTTCTCCGAGTCATCGATGATGACGCGGCCGGCAGCCTCAGCAATCGGCGATGCACCCTTGGGGGTACGCGCCTCGAAGAGTTCCTGCACGCGGGGCAGACCCTGCGTGATGTCGTCGGCCGAAGCCGAACCACCGGTGTGGAAGGTACGCATCGTGAGCTGCGTTCCCGGCTCACCAATCGACTGCGCCGCGATGATGCCAACGGCCTCACCGATGTCAACGCGCTGGCCGGTTGCGAGCGAGCGACCGTAGCAAGTTGCGCACACGCCGACGGCCGATTCGCAGGTCAGCACGGAGCGCACCTTGATCTCGGTGACGCCGTTCTCGACGAGCTTCTCGATGAGCACGTCGCCCACGTCTTCGCCGGCCTGAGCCACGACTACACCCTCGCCGTTCACCGCGTCAGCGGCGAGCGTGCGGGCGTAGACCGAGTTCTCGACGTTCTCGTCGCCGACCAGCACGCCGTTGGCGTCGGGAGCGGCGATCGGGAGGTCGAGGCCACGACGCGTGCCGCAGTCTTCCTCGCGAATGATGACGTCCTGCGACACATCGACCAGACGACGCGTGAGGTAGCCCGAGTCGGCGGTACGAAGCGCCGTATCGGCCAGGCCCTTACGCGCACCGTGGGTCGCGATGAAGTACTCCGCCACCGACAGGCCCTCGCGGTACGAGTTGATGATCGGGCGGGGAATGATCTCGCCCTTCGGGTTCGACACCAGGCCACGCATACCGGCGATGTTACGGATCTGCAGCCAGTTACCACGAGCACCCGACGACACCATTCGGAAAATGGTGTTGTCTTCCGGGAACTGCTCGCGCATGGCCGCGGCGACCTCGTCAGTTGCCTCGGTCCAGATCTCGGTCAGCGCCTTCTTACGCTCGCTGTCCTGGATCATGCCGCGCTCGTAGTCGCGCTCGACCTTCGCCGCACGCTTCTCGTGCGTAGCGATGATCTCGCCCTTGTTGGAGGGCGTGACCACGTCGGAGAGCGCAACCGTCACACCCGAGCGCGAAGCCCAGTGGAAGCCTGCGTCCTTGATGCGGTCAAGCGTTGCCGCGACCTCAACCTTGGGGTACCGCTCAGCGAGGTCGTTGACCAGGCCAGACAGCGAACCTTTATCGGCGACGCGCTCGAAGTACGCGTAGTCGACCGGCAGTGCCTCATTGAAGATCGCGCGACCGAGTGAGGTCTCGACGAGCACCGGCTTATCCGATGTCACGCCGTTCTCATCGGTGTAACCGATGAGGCGGATCTTGACAAGCGCGCCAAGGTCGAGGGTGCCCTCGTCCATAGCGAGGATTGCCTCGGCGATCGAGCCGAACGCGCGGCCAGTGCCGATCGAGTCCTTCTTGATCGTCGTGAGGTGGTGCAGACCGATGATCATGTCCTGCGAGGGCAGGGTGACCGGGCGGCCGTCAGACGGCTTCAGGATGTTGTTCGACGCGAGCATGAGCACGCGCGCTTCGGCCTGAGCCTCGACGGAGAGCGGCAGGTGCACAGCCATCTGGTCGCCGTCGAAGTCCGCGTTGAACGCGGCACACACGAGCGGGTGCAGCTGGATTGCCTTGCCCTCAACGAGCTGCGGCTCAAACGCCTGGATACCCAGACGGTGCAGCGTCGGTGCACGGTTGAGCAGCACGGGGCGCTCGCGAATGATCTCCTCGAGCACGTCCCAGACCTCGGAGCGTGCGCGCTCGACCATGCGCTTTGCGGCCTTCACGTTCTGTGCGTGCGACAGATCCATCAGACGCTTGATGACGAACGGCTTGAACAGCTCGAGCGCCATCTGCTTCGGCAGACCACACTGGTGCAGCTTGAGCTGCGGACCGACCACGATGACCGAACGGCCGGAGTAGTCGACGCGCTTGCCGAGCAGGTTCTGACGGAAACGACCCTGCTTGCCCTTGAGCATGTCGCTCAGTGACTTCAGGGCACGGTTGCCGGTACCCGTCACCGGGCGGCCACGACGACCGTTGTCGAACAGAGCGTCGACGGCTTCCTGCAGCATGCGCTTCTCGTTGTTCACGATGATCTCGGGTGCGCCGAGATCAAGCAGGCGACGGAGGCGGTTGTTGCGGTTGATCACGCGACGGTACAGGTCGTTGAGATCCGAGGTCGCGAAGCGGCCACCGTCGAGCTGCACCATCGGGCGCAGCTCGGGCGGGATCACGGGAACGACGTCGAGCACCATGGCAGCCGGGCTCGCACCGGTCTTCAAGAACGAGCTGACGACCTTCAGGCGCTTGATCGCACGGATCTTCTTCTGACCCTTGCCCTCGGCGATCTGCAGGTGCAGCGTCTCCGACTCCTCAGCGAGGTCGAAGGACTCAAGGCGCTTCTTGATGGCCTCGGCGCCCATGTAGGCCTCGAAGTAATCGCCGTAGCGATCCTGCAGGTCAGCAAAGACCGCGTCTTCGGGCTTCAGGTCGCCGACCTTCAGGTTGCGGAAGTCCTCCCACACGCGCTGCAGACGAGCGATGTCGTCGTCGAAGCCCTTGCGGATGGCGGTCATTTCCTTCTCGGCCGATGCCTCGGCGCGACGGCGCTGATCGGCCTTCGCCCCTTCAGCTTCGAGCGCTGCGAGGTCTGACTCGGCCTGCTGCTGACGCTGCGCGATCGAGATGTCACGCTGATCTTCGAGCGCCTTCAGTTCGAGACGCAGCTCGGACTCCAGCTCACCCAGATCTTCGTGACGACCCTCTTCATCGATGTCGATGATCATGTACGCGGCGAAGTAGATGACCTTTTCGAGGTCCTTCGGCGCCATGTCGAGCAGGTAGCCCAGGCGTGACGGGACGCCCTTGAAGTACCAGATGTGCGTGACGGGCGCGGCGAGCTCAATGTGGCCCATGCGCTCGCGACGAACACTCGACTTCGTGACCTCAACGCCACACCGCTCGCAGACGATGCCCTTGTAACGAACGCGCTTGTACTTGCCGCACGCGCACTCCCAGTCGCGGCTCGGCCCGAAGATCTGCTCGCCGAACAGACCATCCTTTTCAGGCTTCAGCGTGCGGTAGTTGATGGTCTCCGGCTTCTTGACCTCGCCGAACGACCAGCTGCGGATGTCTTCAGCCGTCGCGAGACGGATCTGCAGCTCGTTAAAACTCGTACCCTCGAGCAAAATTTTCTCCTTGGGGATTTCAGTAAAAGTGAAGGTGTCGCCGGCTTAGATCTCGTCGATTGACGAGGATTCAAAGCGGGTGGAGAGGTTAATGCCGAGCTCTTCCGCGGTGCGGTGGGCCTCATCATCGTTGTCGCGCAGGTTGACGGCAACGCCGTCAGAGTTCAGCACCTCAACGTTCAGGCAGAGCGACTGCATTTCCTTCATGAGTACTCGGAAGGACTCGGGGACACCGGGCTCGGGGATGTTCTCGCCGCGCACAATTGCCTCGTACACCTTCACGCGACCGAGGATGTCGTCGGACTTCACCGTGAGCAGCTCCTGCAGCGCGTATGCCGCGCCGTACGCCTCAAGCGCCCACACTTCCATCTCACCGAAGCGCTGACCACCGAACTGCGCCTTACCACCGAGCGGCTGCTGGGTGATCATCGAGTACGGTCCGGTCGAACGCGCGTGGATCTTGTCGTCGACGAGGTGGTGCAGCTTCAGGATGTACATGTAGCCGACCGAAACCGGGTACGGGTACGGTTCGCCCGAGCGACCGTCGAACAGACGGGTCTTGCCCGAGGAGCCAATGAGGCGCTCACCGTCACGAGTGACGAGGGTCGAATCAAGCAGACCAGCGATCTCGGCCTCTGACGCACCATCGAACACGGGCGTCGCCACCTTAGTGTTCGGGGCAGCCTCGAGCGCGTCCTGGGAGAGCTTGGCGGCCCACTCGGGAGCGCCTTCGACCTTCCAGCCCTGCTTCGCGATCCAGCCGAGGTGCACCTCGAGCACCTGCCCGAAGTTCATGCGACCCGGGATACCCAGCGGGTTCAGGATCACGTCGACCGGAGTGCCGTCTGCCAGGAACGGCATGTCTTCGATCGGGAGGATCTTCGAGATGACGCCCTTGTTGCCGTGACGGCCCGCGAGCTTGTCGCCCTCGGTGATCTTGCGCTTCTGAGCGATGTAGACGACCACGCGCTGGTTGACGCCGGAGCCCAGCTCATCATCGTTGTCGTTCTCAGCGTCGAACACCTTGACGGACGTGACTGTGCCGGAGACGCCGTGCGGCACCTTCAGCGACGTGTCGCGAACTTCGCGGCTCTTCTCGTTGAAGATCGCGCGGAGCAGACGCTCCTCTGCCGACAGCTCGGTCTCGCCCTTCGGGGTGACCTTACCGACGAGGATGTCACCGGGAGTGACCTCGGCGCCGATGCGGATGATGCCGCGCTCGTCGAGATCTTTCAGCGCCTCCATGCTGGCATTCGGGAGATCACGGGTGATCTCTTCCTTGCCGAGCTTGGTGTCGCGAGCATCGACGTCGTACTCCTCGATGTGGATCGACGAGAGCGTGTCGTCCTTCACCAGGTTCTGGCTCAGGATGATCGCGTCCTCGAAGTTGTGACCCTCCCACGACATGAACGCCACGAGCAGGTTCTTGCCGAGCGCGAGCTCGCCATTCTCCGTTGCGGGGCCGTCGGCGATAACCTCGCCAGCCTCGATGCGCTCGCCAGCCTTGACGATGACGCGGTGGTTGTAGTTCGTGCCCTGGTTGGAGCGGTCGAACTTGCGCATGAAGTAGCTCTTCGTGCCGCCCTCATCCTCTTGGATGGTGACGAAGTCAGCTGACACCTCATCGACAACGCCAGCCTTCGCGGCGGTAATCACGTCACCGGCGTCGATGGCTGCGTAGCCCTCCATACCAGTACCGACGACGGGCGACTCGCTGCGCACGAGCGGCACAGCCTGACGCTGCATGTTCGCACCCATGAGGGCGCGGTTCGCATCGTCGTGCTCGAGGAACGGAATCAGCGAGGTCGCAACCGACACCATCTGGCGCGGCGAGACGTCCATGTAGCCAACGCGCTCGGCGTCGACCATGATGACCTCTGAGCCGCGAGGGCGCGCGAGCACCTGCTTCTCGACGAACGTGCCGTCCTTGGTCAGCGGAGCGCCAGCCTGCGCGACGAGGTACTCGTCCTCTTCGTGCGCGGTCAGGTAATCGACCTGGTCAGTGACCTTGCCGTCGACAACGCGGCGGTAGGGGGTCTCGATGAAGCCGAACGCATTGATGCGTGCGAACGTCGCGAGTGCGCCGATCAGACCAATGTTCGGGCCTTCAGGGGTCTCAATCGGGCACATACGACCGTAGTGCGACGGGTGAACGTCTCGAACCTCGACGCCTGCGCGGTCACGTGAGAGACCGCCCGGCCCGAGTGCCGAAAGGCGACGCTTGTTGGTCAGGCCCGCGAGCGGGTTGTTCTGATCCATGAACTGCGACAGCTGCGAAGTACCGAAGAACTCCTTGATCGCGGCCAGCACTGGGCGGGTGTTGATCAGGGTGTTCGGCGTGATCGCTTCAATGTCCTGAGTCGTCATGCGCTCACGCACGACGCGCTCCATACGGCTGAGTCCGGTGCGCACCTGGTTCTGAATCAGCTCGCCGACCGCGCGGATGCGACGGTTGCCGAAGTGATCGATGTCGTCGGTCTCGAGGCGCAGGTCGAGCTGCTTGCCGTCACGGGTGCCGGGCAGCGTCTCGGTGCCTGCGTGCAGGCCGACGAGGTACTTGATCGTTGCGACGATGTCTTCGAGCGACAGCACCGAATCGGTGATGGGAGCGTCGACACCGAGCTTGCGGTTGATCTTGTAGCGACCGACCTTCGCGAGGTCGTAGCGCTTCGAGTTGAAGTAGCTGTTGTCGAGGAGCGCACGCGCGGCCTCGATCGCAACCTGCTCGCCCGGGCGCTGCTTGCGGTAGATGTCCTTGAGCGCTTCTTCCTGGGTGACGATTGCGTCCTTCTCCAGGGTGAGTGCGATCGACTCGTAGCCGGCGAACTCCTCGAGGATCTCTTCGCTCGTCATGCCGAGTGCCTTCAGGAAGACGGTGACCGACTGCTTACGCTTGCGGTCGATGCGCACGCCAACCTGGTCGCGCTTGTCGACCTCGAACTCGAGCCATGCACCACGGCTCGGGATGACGCGGGCGGTGAAGACGTCTTTATCGCTCGTCTTCTCCTGAGCGCGCTCGAAGTACACGCCGGGGCTACGCACGAGCTGCGACACGATGACGCGCTCGGTGCCGTTGATGATGAAGGTGCCCTTGTCGGTCATGATGGGGAAATCGCCCATGTAGACCGTCTGGCTCTTCAGCACCTGAGTCTCGGTGTTGTAGAAGGCCGCCTCGACGTACAGCGGCGCGGCGTAAGTCTTGCCGCGCTCCTTGCACTCATCGATGGTGAACTTCTGCTCGTCGAGAATCGGGTTCTCGAACGAGAGCTGCATGGTGCCAGCGTTATCTTCGATCGGTGAGATCTCATCGAAGATTTCCTCGAGGCCACTCTTGAGTGCGATGTCATCGCGCCCCTGAGCTTGTGCCTCGACGACGCGTGTCTTCCACGTGTCGTTACCGACGAGCCAATCAAAGCTCTCAAGCTGGAGTGCCAGCAGGTTCGGCACCGACAGCGTGTCGGAAATCTTGGCGAAGGAAAGCCGCTTGTGATCGCGGCCGTTCTTCGGGTTCTGGGTGGACGATGCGTTGCGCGCAGCAGCCAAGGAAACTACCTCCGTGGGCCCCGTCGGGCCGGTTGACCTGGTCTTGCGAGAATTGCTTCAGGATCACGCGCGAGGCTCATCTGCGCTTTCGCGCCAGCTCCCGGGGCCTACCGATATATGCAGGCACACTGGTGTCCGTAGTGCAACTGTCAACTGTAACAGCATCGTTACCCGATGTCTAGTGCGGTTATTGTATTGCGCTCGGCGATCCTGAAATTCAGCCTTCCAGCCCGTTCCATAGCGGTCTCAAGTAGCGTTACCAAATGGACTCGACCGGCAGACGCGACTCACTTCGCACGTCATCTCGCCCGCCCCGACCCGCGCTCGCTCCCCCGCGCGCTGCGCTGGCGACGGCCGTCGTCGCTCTTCTGCTGGTTGCTGCATTTGGCGCGTACCTGCGATTCGTCGCGGTCGGGGCGCCCGCGATCGATGTCTGGTGGCACAGTGTCGTCTCGGTCGAGCGAGGCTCCGCACCCTACGCGATCGCCGTGTTTCTCGCGCAGGTCGGTGACGGCGTCGGAGCAGCGGCGTGTACCGCCATCATCGCTGCGCTGTGTTTTTCCCTGCGGCGCCCGCGCGACGCAGCGGCGGTGATGACGGCGGCCATTATTGGGGTTGCCGCGTCTGAGACGTTCAAGGCACTCGTGCTGCGGTCGCGCCCGACCGGCCAACTGTTTGAAAGCCACGGCGCCTCGTACCCGTCGGGTCACTCAATGGGGGCCGCCGCGATCGCGGTCTCCGTGGCGCTCGTCGCGATTGGTTCAGAACGCATTGGGTCGCAGCTCACGAAACTCATCGTCGCGGCCGCTGTCGTGTGGGTGCTCGCAATGATGTGGAGCCGCACTGCGCTGCACGTCCACTGGCTCACCGACACCTTGGCTGGCGCGCTGCTCGGCTTCGCGGCGGCGATTCTCGCCCGACGACTCTGGTTCAGTCAGGCGGCGGCACTTGCGGCGGGCAGCAGCCCCGCCGTCACACGATGAGGAAAGTCTCGGCCTGCGCGTAGGCTAATCGGCATGAGCGAAGAGTCCACCACCGACGCCGCAAACACCACGCCTCCGGCCGCGGCCAACACCACCGCAGAAACGGTCATCTTCGGCGCCGACTGGTGCGGCGATTGCCGCCGCGCAAAGTTGATCTTCGACCGCTCTGACGCTCCGTACCGCTACGTCGACCTCGTCCAAGACCCCGCAGCTGCAGACGTTGCACGCGACATCAGCGGGCGCACGAACATTCCGGTCATCCTCTACCCCGACGCCAGCCATCAGGTCGAACCCTCAAACGCTGACATGCTGCGGAAGATCGCCGAGCTGGGGCTCGGCCGCGCGTGACCTCGCTCCCCGAGCCAGTCACGCTCACCTCTGGGCTGACAGCCGAAGTAGAAGCGGACCGGTGGGTGCCGGGTGCGGTGCAGCTACTCGTCGACGGCACGCCGCAGTCCCACGTGAATCTGAGTGACCCATCAGAGCTGTTCTTTGAATATGTGCGCCGCATTGGCCACGTCATCGACCTGTTCAAGCCCGCCGGCCAGCCGATCTCAGCGTTGCACCTCGGCGGCGGTGCTTTTACCCTGCCCCGCTACGTCGAGGCGACGCGCCCCGGTAGCCGTCAGCAGGTGATCGAACTCGAGGGTGCGCTCGTCGACCTCGTACGTGCAGCGGCACCGCTGCCGAAGCGCGCGAGCATCCGGGTCCGACGAGGCGACGCCCGTGAGGTCGTCGGCAAGCTCCCCGACGGCATGCGCGGTGCCATGGACCTGATCGTCGTCGATATTTTTGCCGGCGCCCGTACGCCGGCGCACGTCTCGAGTATCGAGTTTTACGAGTCGCTGCGGCCGTTTCTCTCGTCGGGCGGTGTCATCGTCGTGAACGCTGCCGACGGCAGCGGACTCCCCTTCGTGCGGGGACAGGCAGCGACGCTCGCGCGGCTGTTCACGTCGACCGTCGCGATCGCGGAGCCCCAGGTGCTGAAGGGGCGGCGCTTCGGCAACGTGGTGTTCGTCGCGTCTGACACCGATCTCGAAACACTCGACTGGTTGCCGCGGCTGCTCGCAGGCGGCCCGCACCCGGCCCGCATGCTGGTCGGGCGAGAATTCAAGGACCTCGTGCGCGGCTCGGTGCCGGTGACGGACGCGACGGCCGTCGACTCCCCCGAACCCGCGCGAGAACTATTCGGGCGAGCGTAATCCCGTGGCTGAGCTCGCGCGGGTGCGTATTTGGGCGGAGGCGCTCATCGCGATGCATCTCTCGGATATCAAGGTGCGCGGTGATCGCCCGTGGACGTTCGCCTTCGACAACGCGAAGCGCCGCGCCGGGCTCTGCAATTACACCGACCGCCGCATCACCGTCTCGCGCTATCTCGCCTCAAAGTTCGATGACGACGAAATTCATCAGGTGCTGCTGCACGAGGTCGCGCACGCGCTCGCCGGCCCCGACGCCGGCCACGGGCCACGCTGGAAGTCAGTCGCGAACGAGCTCGGGTACGTCGGCGGGGTCACCCACCACGGCGAGATCGCGCACGAACGCGCACCCTGGATCGGTCACTGCTCGGCCGGGCACGAGCACTTCCGCTTCCGCAAACCCACGCGAGTTCACTCGTGCGGCAAATGTGCGAAACGGTTTTCTCCGCAGCACGTGATCGAGTGGCGCAGGCGCTAGTACCCCGTTGCAGAAAGCGCCTGACGCAGCAGCGCGCCTCGACCGTTCGCGAACTCATCAAGCGTTTCGGGCCCGAGCGCTTCTTCCGGTGCCATCCAGGTCACCTCGAGCGCGTCTTGACGCGGATTGCATGTACCCGTCACGGGCACGACGTACACGAGGGAAACGGCGTGCTGCCGATCATCGACGTAGGGCGAAATGCCCGGCATCGGGAAGTACTCTGCGACCTGCACGGGTACAAGTGCGGTTGGCATCTGCGGGAACGCCATCGGCCCGAGATCGTTTTCGAGGTGCCGAAAGAGCGCCTCACGCAGGGTCTCGCCGTAGCGCACGCGACCCGAGACGAGCGATCGCGTCATGAGCCCCTCGGGGGTGCTGCGCAGCAGCAGACCAACCTCGACGACCTTGCCCAGACCATCAAGGCGCACCGGAACAGCTTCCACGTACATGATTGGCATCCGGCCGCGCACGAAGCTCAGCTCGTCATCGCTCAACCAGCCCGGGTTACCCGCGGGCGCCGGGCGGTCTTCTGGACCCTCGGGGTCAGGAAGTTCGGCAGTGTCGATCGTCATTCCGTCACCCGTCCCGTCGCGTTGCGGCCCGGATCGCGTCGCGAGCGGGCACCTTCCATCCTGCCACGCCCGGCAGAGCTGTCGCGCCCGGCGCGCCTCACCTAGTCTGAGAGACATGGAACTGCTCTCGAATCCCGCGACCCCGGTCACCCGACGTGTCGCCATCGCTCAGGTGGCGAGCCCCGACGATGAATCCCCGGCCACGCGCATCGAGCGGGTTGAGGCACTGCTCCGACAGGCAGAAGGCGTCGACCTGTTCACGCTCCCCGAGCTCTGGAGCGCGGGCTACTTCGCGTTCGACCGCTACGAAGAGCGCGCAGAAACGCTCGCGGGGCCGACCGTGCAAATGGCGCAGCGTGTGGCACGCGACCTCGGCGCGGAAGTACACCTCGGGAGCATCGTGGAGCGCGGCGCCGACGGCCAGCTGCACAACACCGCCGTGCTCGTTGATGCCACGGGCCGGGTCGCCCAGACCTATCGCAAGATTCACGTGTTCGGGTACCAATCGCTCGAGTCTCAGCTGCTGACCCCCGGATTATCGCTGAGCGTGGTGCCCGGGGCACTCGGTGCGACCGCGAGCACCACTTGCTACGATCTGCGGTTTCCGGGCCTGTGGCAGGAGCTCAGCGCGCGCGGGGCAGATACCGCAATCGTGCCAGCAGCGTGGCCCGCGGCTCGGCGCGAGCACTGGCGCCTCCTCACGCAGGCACGCGCGGTCGAGCATCAGCTCTGGGTCGTCGCGACGAACGCGTGCGGCAGTCAGTCAGATGTGCAACTTGGCGGGTTCAGCCGAGTCGTCGACCCCTCCGGCCGCATCGTGGCCGAGTGCGGCGACGGTGAAGAGCTGATGGTGGTCGACATTGAGCCGGGGCGCGTCGCCGACGTGCGTGAGGAGTTCCCCGTGATCCGGGATCGCCTGAGCACAGACGATTATCGGGCGCTCTCTAGCGAAAACGCCTGAACTCGCGGGTGCTCAGACCCCGGCGCTCAGACCGCGCGCACTCAGACCGTTACTCGGACGACGCGTTATTCCGGCAGGATCGTGACATCAGGCCCGAGCACGGCCGTTGATGCGGCGATCTGTTGCTCAGGCGTGACGCCGAACCGCGTCGTTGCAAGCAGATCTCCCGCCTGAGCCAACGGCGTGAGCGAGAGGTTTGACCGCGCGTCCAGGGCTCCCGCGGCCTCCTGCTCGGCCGTCCAGTCGTAGTGCATGTACGTGAGAATGCCCGTGGGATTGTCAATTGACACCGCCCCCGAATCGGGGTCACGCACCGCGTCGAACCCGGCGATCACCCCGGTGCGTTGATCGAGCTCCAGCTGGGTGTTGAGCATGTTGCCAATCGAGTACCACACGAGCGTGCGGCCGCCATCGGCCCGATCGAGCCAGGTCGTCGGCTGCAGCACGTGCGGGCCGGTGCCCACAACGACGTCGGCGCCCAGATCGGCGACGCGCTGCGCGAACGCGCGCTGCTGGTCGTTGACGTCGTGCGAATCTTCGGTGCCCCAGTGTGCCGACACGATCACAACGTCTGCCTGCTTATTCGCCTCAGCCAGCAAGTCCGTGACGAGCGCGTCGTCGCCCATCATATTGAGCGAGACGCCGTCAATCGGCGCATTCGAGTACTCCGCGAATGACACGAGGGCGAACTTCACTCCGCCCTGCTCGAAGACGGGAACGGTGCGCTGCTCTTCGACGTTTCGATTTGCGCCGTCGACGGCCGACGGCGTCAAGCCGTCCCACACACCTCGCGTCGCCGCGATGCCCGCCGCGCCGAGGTCGGCACTGTGATTCGTGGCCGTGTTCACGAGATCGCACCCGGCTACGCCGTGCAGATCGCGCGCAAACTCTGCCGGGGCGTTGAACGTCGGGTACCCGCTGATGCCGAAGTCGACACCCGCGCTCGGCACTTCCTGATTGCAGAACGTCACGTCCGCGGCCTTGAGCTGCGGGGCGATGCCCGTGAAGAACTGACCGTAGTCGTAGCCGCCGTCTGGCTGCAGCGCGTTCTGATTGACGGAATCGTGGGGCAGCATGTCTCCGAGTGCGATGACGTGCACCGTATCGCTCGCGGCTTCAGCATCGGGCTCGGGCTTCGGTGTCGGGTCGGCGCTCGGCTCGGCGGCGCCATCGGCATCCTCGACGCCCTCGGGGTCAGCCGAGGCATCACCCGAGGCCGTCTGGGCTGTCGGTGCAGACGTTGCCCCCGGCCCCCAGGCGATCGCGGCGGCAGCCCCGCCGAGACCCAGCACCACGACGGCCGCGGCCGCGATGGCAATGATGCGACGGGTGCGTCGCGGCAAGCGGCGCTTGCCCGTCACCGCGATCGGGGTGTATTCCCCGGGCACGTTCTTCCCGGAAGAGTCTTGCCCGCTGCCACTGCCGTCATCCATAGGAACAGCCTAGTTGCCGGTCGGGGCGCCTCCAGTAGCATTGCCGCATGGCTTTGCGACGGTACCGGGTGGGAATTGCGGTCGCCTCATTCGGTCTCGCCATGCTCCTGCTGACAGGGTGTGCTCCTGAACCTCAGCCCGCCGCAAAGCGGGGCGAAACGAACAGCCCGGCCACGACGTCGAAGACGTCGGATCCGGAATCGTCATCGTCGCAAGCAGACTCTGCCGCAACGAAATCGTCTCCCACCGAACAGAACTTTGACCGCACGGCGCACTCCCTCGATGATCCGATGTCGATCTGGGTCGTGAGCAACAAGCTGCGTGCGTTGCAGCCGGCGGATTTCGCACCAACCGACCTCGTGATGCCCACCGGAGTGGAAAACGAGTTCGAGCAACCGCTGCGCGCCCCTGCGGCGAGCGCGGTCGAGTCGCTCGTGAGCGCCGCGCAGGCCGACGGTATCGATGTGCGGATCATCAGCGCCTATCGGGACTACACCACGCAGACGACTCTCTACGACAGCTACGTCGCGCGCGACGGGCAGCAGGCGGCAGACACGTACTCCGCGCGCCCGGGGCACTCCGAGCATCAAACGGGGCTGGTCGTCGATTTCGATGACCACGGCGATTGTTATCTCGCCGCGTGCTTCGGTGAGACACCTGCAGGCACCTGGCTCGCGGCCCACGCGAGCGAGTACGGCTTTATCGTGCGCTACCCGGATGGTAAGCAGGCGGTAACCGGATTCATGCCGGAGCCGTGGCACTTTCGGTTTGTCGGCGTCGACCTGGCCGAACGCATGCGCGCAGACAACGTGACCACACTCGAAGAATTCTTCGACCTTCCCGACGCGCCAGGGTATGCGCAGTGAGCGAGACGACCATGACCAGCGCCGCACCAGAATCACACACCGCCCCCGACCGTACGATCAGGGTGAGCGCCGTCGTGATGCGAGACGATGCGGGTCGGGTGCTGAACGTGCGCAAGCGCGGCACGACTTCATTCATGCTTCCGGGCGGGAAGCACGAACTCGACGAGGCTCCGATCGACACCGCTGTGCGCGAGTTCGAGGAAGAACTCGGCATCGATCTCGATCGTGACCGGCTCCGCAGCCTCGGGGTCTTCCGCGCGGTCGCCGCGAATGAGCCGGGTCACGTGGTCGAGGCGACGGTCTTCGAGCACCCGCTCGTGCCAGAGGCCGCCGCCGCGACCCCGCGGGCCGAGATCGCCGCACTTGAATGGATCGACCCGCTGGCGCCGCGCGACGACATTGCGCCACTGAACACCGACTACGTCTTTCCGGCGCTGCTCTCGAACGAGTAGCGGCAGGGCGCAAGGCGCGTGCGGCGCGCACCGCGCTCACCGCGCGCGAGTCTTATCGTTCGTGAATGATCCACATATTGTTCACCGAACTCTGAACGATCGAATGGGAGCAATCCCCCGGGGCCACGCCCCGCACCTTCGATCCTGGAGACTCAGTGACGTCCAGCACTCTCATCCTCATCGCCGTCGATCTCATTGCGGCCGCGATCCTCACGTTCGGCATTTACTACCGACGCCACCGGCGGCGCGATCTCGTGGTCGCGTTCCTCGGCGTGAACGTCGGAGTGCTCGCGGTCGCCACGGTACTCAGCACGGCAGAAGTTGCCCTCGGGCTCGGGCTCGGGCTCTTCGGGGTGCTCTCGATCATTCGCCTGCGGTCATCCGAGATCTCACAACGCGAGGTCGCATATTACTTTTCGGCGCTCGCCATGGGCCTCATCGGCGGCCTGAACTCCACTGACCCCCTCGTGCCGACGCTGTTCATCACGCTTATTTTGCTCGTGATGTGGGCGGCGGATCACCCGGCGCTGCTCAGTCGCAGTCGTCATCAGGTAGTGCGCCTCGACCGGGCAATCGTTGACGAACGCGAACTCACCGATGAAATCGAGGCTCGACTCGGCGGCGCGGTGACGTCGCTCACCGTGCAAGATCTCGACTTCGTCAACGACACGACTCTCGTCGACGTGCGCTACCGACTGCCCGCCACAGCGAGCCGCCGGCATTCGAACGACCGGAGCGCGTTGGGAGCTACCGAGCTCGACGGGGCGGCCCAGCTGTGAGCGCCGCGCTCGCGCAGCTCGCGGACGTGACGCGAGGCTTCAACGCCGTCGAGCTCGAAGAGTTGGTGACGGATGCCGCGCTCCTGACCCGTGTCGACCGCAAATACGTGGTGCCCGCCTCAGACGCCGCCCACATCGTCGGAATGGTTGATCCCGACACCCGCGTGCTCGACATCGACGGCGAGCGCTCGTTCGGATACGCCTCTGTGTACTTCGATACTCCCGACCGCGTCAGTTACCACCTCGCGGCGCAACCGCGGCGGCGGCGCTTCAAATTGCGCACCCGCGCGTACCTCTCAAGCGGAACTGCGTACCTTGAGATGAAGACGCGGGGTGGTCGCGGAGCTACGGTGAAGGATCGCATCCCATACGACATCGCCGACATTGAACGTCTGACCGCGACTGGGCGGGAGTACGTCGGCGCAGCGCTCGACGCGATCGGACTCGACAGCGAACTCGTGCACGCCATGACTCCGACACTCACCACCCGCTATCAGCGCATGACCCTGCTGGCGCCCGGCGGCAGCCGTGCCACGGTCGACACCGCCCTCGACTGGATCGACGCCGATGGCGAGTGCGTTTCGCTCCCCGACCACGTGATCATCGAGTCGAAATCTGCTGGCCCGGCCACCGAGTTCGATCGCGCCCTCTGGCGGAAAGGGCACCGACCTCAAGGCATCAGCAAGTTTGGCACGGGAACCGCGGCCCTGCACCCCGAACTTCCCAGCAACAAGTGGGCGCGCCTCTTGCGCGGCCCCTTCGCAGACACGCGGTCGCTGACCATCCCACCCGCCGCTCACCACCTCACCCCCGACACCCAGGAGAACCACTCATGAAACGCACCCTGCTCACCGCTTCCGCACTCGTTCTCACCGGAGGGTTGCTCGCCGGCTGCAGCGCCGTCGCCGCCACATCCTCAGCGGCCAGCGAGAGTGGCACCAACGCGACGGCGGTAGCCTTCACCGGCGACCTGAGCCCGAGCGAAGTGATCGCGGCGAACGCCAACGCGACCACGGTGAACGACGACGAGTGGTCAGACGCCGACGCAATCGATGTCACGCTCTCGGGCGACAGTGCGAAGTCGGAGAGTGACGCCGTCACTGTGTCGAGCGGCACCGATTCAGGGGGCACCGGTGCGGGGGGCACCGGTGCGAACGTCCTTACGATTTCGGAGGCGGGCGTTTACCGCTTGAGCGGCACGTTTGACGGCAGCGTCGTGGTCGCGGCACCCGATGACGCGCAGGTGGTGCTGATGCTCGATGGCGTCACTATCGCCAACGATGCGGGGGCGGCGATTGATGTGCAGACCGCCGACGACGTCGCGCTTTACCTCATCGACGGCAGTAAGAACAGCGTCTCTGATACCAAGACCTATGCCGACGACGCCACCGTGAACGCGGCAATCCACGCTGACTCAGACCTCACCGTCTCGGGTGACGGGGCGCTCGATGTCACTGGCAACGGCAATGACGGCATCGTGAGCACCGACGACCTCGTCATTCTGTCGGGCCTACTGTCGGTGACCGCCGTCGATGACGCGCTGCGTGGGAAAGATGCGCTCCTCGTCGAGGGCGGCACGCTCGATCTCACGGCGACCGGCGGCGACGGCCTCAAGAGCGATCAAGACACCGACGAGACGCAGGGCTACGTGTTCGTGTCGGGCGGCACCGTCGACATCACCGCGGGCGATGATGGCGTCCAGGCCCAGACCGACGCGGTCGTTACCGGAGGCACACTGACCATCGCAGCGACCGACGATGGGCTGAAGGCTGAATCGATCGTCTCCATCGGCGACGGCAAAGTCACCATCACCGACTCGAACGAGGGTATTGAAGCCTCGTCAATCGGAATCGGCGGCGGTACCGTGAACGTCACGTCGAGCGACGACGGCGTCAATGGTTCGGGTCTCGCGGCCACGACCGCAGATGCAAGCGCTGACGCAAGCGGCGGCGCCGGCGGCGGCATGAGCGACACGGGCGAGCGCGTCGAGATAACTGGCGGCACTGTAACGGTGAACGCGGAGGGCGACGGACTCGACTCGAACGGATCGCTCACCATTTCGGGCGGCGACGTGACCGTGTACGGTCCCACGCAGTCGGGGAACGGCGCCCTCGACGCGAACGGCGATCTGACGGTGTCGGGCGGCACCGTCGTAGCGTTCAGCGGCGGCGGTATGGAACAGTCACCGGGCGACTCGTCCAGCCTGGGCTGGGTCACCTTCAGTGGCGACATCATCGCCGGTCAGAAGGTCGAGATCGTTGACGATTCGGGTACGACCGTCGCGACCGCCACCTCCGAGAAGACCGCCGGCGCGGTCACGGTAGCTGGCGCAGACATCGTCTCGGGCGACACCTACACGCTGACCGCCGACGGCGACGAGCTGGGAACGGCGACCGCTGGCGAGGCGTCTGCAACGCAGGGCCCCGGCGGCGCGGGTGGCGGCATGGGCGGCGGCCAGCGCCCGGGCCAGGCCCCGCCCACACAGGGCTAGCACCGGCCGGGCATCCCCCGCAAACCCCCGCCGAGCACGAGGGTTCTCGCCGAACACGAGGGTAAAACCGCCGTAAATGGCCTCGTGTTCAGGTGGAACCCTCGTGTTCAGGCGGAACCCTCGCGTTCGGCGGGGGTTTTGCGGGCGGGCGCGGGCGGGCGGGGGCGCGGCGCGGCGCGGGCTAGAGCGGCGGGCGGGGGGCCGTCGGAACGTCGAGGCCGAGGAGGGCGTTTTCTGCGACCTCCATGAGGGCCGGGTGGATCCAGTACTGGCCGCGCGCCGCCGTGTGGGCGTCGATGCCGAAACTCATCGCCATGATGACGACCTGAATCAGGTTTGAGGCCTGGTATCCCATCACGTGTGCGCCAAGAATGCGGCCGTCTCGGCGATCTGCGACGACCTTGAAGACGCCGGTCTGGTCTTCCAGCGCCCAGCCGTACGCCGTGTCACCGTAGGACTGCAGCTTCGTGGTCACGTTCACCGCCCCAATGGCCTCGTTCGCTTCGGCCTCAGTGAGCCCGACCTGCGCGATCTCTGGGTCAGTGAATACGGCCGCGGGGATCCCGTCCTGGCGCGACTCCCGCAGATCGTCCGGGTGCTCGAGGTTGTGCGCAACGACGCGCGCCTCGTGATTCGCGACGTGCTTCAGCTGCGCGGCCGAACTGATGTCGCCGAGCGCGTAGAGTCCGGGCACCGGCAGGCCGTCCGAAAGCACCCGCTGATACGTGTCGACCGCGATGCGGCCGTCGTCGTGCAGGTCGAGCCCCGCCTCGGCGGCACCGACGAGGTCAGAGTTCGGTGTGCGCCCCACGGCGACCAGCACCACGTCGGCGGCAACCTGTTCGGTGACGCCACCGCCCACTGCACTCCCGAAAGCCCCGCCTGAGCCCGCGACTTCAACGAGCACGCCACCGTCTGCCGCCTCACGAATGGCGGTCACCGTGTGGCCGAGCCGCAGGTCCCACTGGCGCGCGGCCTCCGCCGTGAATCGTGCCGCGATGTCGCTGTCCGCGCGCTTCAGCAGCTGCTCGCCGCGGTGCACGTGCACGACCTCTGATCCGAACGCCGAAAAGATGTTTGCGAACTCGGCCGCAATGTATCCGCCGCCGACGACCACGACGCGCTTCGGCAGCTCGGGCAATCGCATCACCGTGTCTGAGGTGTGCACCTGCGGCAGGTCGATGCCCTCAATTTCGGGGATCACGGCCCGCGATCCAGCTGCGATGACGAGCTGCTTGGCTTCCACTCGGGTGCCGTCGTCAGCGACGAACCCGTGCGTGCCGGTGAGGCGCACGCGCTGCGAGATGAGCTCAACATTGTCGAGCTCGTCGCGGCGGTAGCGCTCGCCTGCCGCCGAGATCGCGTCGACGCGCCCGAAGATGCGATCCCGCATCGCTGGCCAATCGACCGCATCTGTGTGCTGTGCGACATTCAGTCGCGCAGCCTCCTCTGGACCGCGAGCGATCGCCGCCGGCCGCACGAACATCTTCGTCGGGATGCACCCGACGTTCAGGCAGGTGCCGCCGAAGACGCCCTGTTCGGCGATGACGACGCGGCGGTCGTCCCAATAAGGGGTGACGAGCGAATTGCCCGATCCCGAACCGATGATTGCCAGGTCAACCGCAGGATTCTCCATGAGGCGATCCTACGGCTGACCGGCTGAATCAACAGTCAGGCCCGGCAACCGAGAGCCCGGCAGCCGAGAGCCCGGTAGCCGGGCCCGGCAACCGCGTCCCTTAGAACGACTGCCCGTCGAGCCACTCTTTCGCAATGTCTTCGGCGGAGCGCTCGTCGTTCACGCTCTGACCGTTGAGTTCGACGAGATCTTCGGGCGTCATTGCAGCGCTGACGTCGTTGATGACGCCCTCGGCCTTGTCGTCGACCTTGTCGCTCGCGATCGGCACGACGTTCGACGCGAGGAAGATGCCCTTCGTGTCTTCGAGCGTGACCAGGTCGTTCGCGGCCAGGGACGGGTCAGCGGAGTAGATGTTGGCGAACTGGATCGAGCCGTCCTGCAGCGCCTTCACCGTGAGCGGCCCACCGCTGTCTTCGATGGGGGTGAACTTCACGTCCTTGATGCCGTAGGTCTTTTCGAGCCCGGCGGGGCCGTAGGGCCGCGACTCGGCCTCGGAGTTCGAGCCGAAGGTCAGCGGATCAGTGACGTTCTTGAGATCATCGACCGTCTTCAGATCCCACTTCTCGGCGAACGCCCGAGTCACCACGTAGGTGTCTTGGTCGGTGGCCGGAGACTGTTCGAGCACTCGCAGGCCCTTCGGCATTGCCGCACTCAGCGCGTCGTAGACGTCGTCCGAGAGGCGCTCGGGTGCGTCGGAGACAAAGTACTGCAGCAGGTTGCCGGAGTACTCGGGGAACAGATCGATCTTGCCGCTCTCAATCTCGGGCAGATAGACCTCGCGCTGCCCGATACGGAACTGGCGGTCAACGTCGAAACCGTCGGCCTCGAGCGCCTGAGCGTAGATCTCGGCGATGATCTCGTTCGAGTAGTAGTCCTGGGAGCCCACGACAATGGTGTCACCCTTGGCCGACGCGTCGCTGTCGCCCCCGCTCGAGAGCGGATCGGAGCTTGAGCAGCCGGTAAGCGCGGCCGTGAGCGCCAGGGCTCCGGCCGTGAGCGCAGCGCCCAGGCGGGCGGAGCGCAGTGCGGTTCGACGATGCATGATCGTATTTCCTCTCGATGGGGTTTCAGTTCGGTGACGGTGATGGTGCCAGTGACACAGACTTCGGCGTGACACCAGCGATGCGGCGAGTCGCGAGTCGCTGGCACGCTGCCAGCACGATCTCGAGCACGAGCGTGAGCGCGATCACGAGGAGCGCGCCCGCGAGCATCTGCCCGTAATCGCGTGATTTCAGTCCGCTGAAGAGGTAGCGCCCGAGCCCGATGTCTGACGTGTACGCCGCGAGCGTCGCTGTCGAGACAACCTGCAGCGTCGCGGCACGAACACCGCCGATCATCACGGGCAGCGAGAGCGGGAGTTCCACCCGCAGCAGCACCTGCGCTGGGCTAAATCCCACGGCCTTCGCCGCCGAGGGAATCGATGGCGGGATAGCGCTGACGCCCGCGTACGCACCGGCGAGCAACGACGGGATCGCCAGCACTATGAGCGCGAGCAGCGGGGCCGCGACGCCGATGCCGAGGGCGAGCCCGAACAGCGTCAGCACGCCAAGCGTCGGCAGTGCCCTGGCCGCGCCCGCGAGGGCGCCCACTGCACCGGCGCCCCGCCGCGTGTGACCAATAATCGAGCCAATCGGGAGCGCAATAACACCGGCGATGAGCAGCGCGGCCGCCGCGAGCAATATGTGCTGCAGCAGACGGATCGGGATGCTGCCCGGCCCGCTCCAGTGCGCGGGGTCGGTCAACCAGGCAATGGCATCTGCGAAGAGATTCATGCGGAGACCCCCGCATCGGGCCGGGCCTCGGCCCCGGCAGGAGTCGCCGCGGGCGCCGGATCAGCCGAGCGTCCGACCGCCGCGGCGCGCCTCGACCACGGCGTCAGCGCGCGGCCGATGGCCAGCACGATGACGTCGAGCAGCAGTGCCAACAGCACGGTTGCGATCACACCCGTCCAGATCTCGGCGAAAATACCCCGCTGAAAGCCATCGGTGAGCAGCGTACCGAGGCTCGGCACGCCAATGAGGGCGCCCAGCGTCACGAGGCTGATCGTCGACACGGAGACAACGCGCACACCCGAGATCAGCACTGGCACCGCGAGTGGCAGGTCGACGCGCCAGAACAGGCTGCGCGGTGCGAATCCGATCGCAACCGCCGCGTCGCGCAGTTGACCGTCGACCGACGCGAATGCGTCGCACGCCGTGCGCACGAGCAGCGCGACGCCGTAGACGCTGAGCGCGGCGACCATCGTCTGCCACGACCGGAGCGAGGTCCCAATGAGCGCTGGCAAGATGATGAGCAGCGGCAACGCCGGGATCGCATACGCCAGCGTCGCTATCGACAGCAGTGGACCACCAATGCGCGGCCTTCTAAACGCGAGACGCCCGATCGGTACCGCGATAATCACACTGATCACGATGGCCGGCACGCTCAGCAGCAGGTGTGAAACGGCGAGTTCGAGGACGAAGTCCCAGTTCGCGATCGGCCAGTTCACGACTCGAGAACCCCCACGAGACGACCTGCGGCGTCGACGGCAATACGCTCGCCGTCGGTCTCGACGACGTGCAATCGCCGCTCGCCCCGATCAGCACCGACGAAGTCGCGCACGAAGTCGTTCGCCGGGCTGCCCAGAATCTCAGCCGGGGTGCCACGCTGCGCGATCCGGCCGCCCGTTTCAAGCACGATGACCTCGTCGCCGAGCAAAAACGCCTCGTCAATATCGTGCGTGACGAACAGGATGGTCTTGCCGAGCTCGGCCTGGAGCCGCAGCAGCTCTTGCTGCAGCTCGCGACGCACGATCGGGTCGACGGCCCCGAACGGCTCGTCCATGAGCAGAATGTTCGGGTCGGAGGCGAGCGCCCGGGCGACGCCCACGCGCTGCTGCTGACCACCAGAAAGCTGTGCCGGATAGCGCGCGCCCATCGCCGGATCGAGCCCCACCCGTTCGAGCAGCTCACTCGCTGCGTTGCGCGCCTCCCGCCGCGAGGTGCCCGTGAGCACGGGAACGGTCGCGATGTTGTCGGCGACCGTGCGGTGCGGCAGCAGACCGCCCTGCTGCAGGACGTATCCGATGGATCGCCGCAGCTCGACCGGATTGCGAGAGCGCACGTCTTCACCGTCGATCAGCACGCGGCCCTCGGTTGGATCGACCATGCGATTCACCATGCGCATGAGCGTCGTTTTTCCCGAGCCCGACGAACCCACCAGTACGACTGAGCGGTGCGAGGGAATGACGCACGAGAACTCGTGCACCGCCGTGGCGCCGCCGGGATACACCTTCGATACTCGCTCGAACTCGATCAAGTCGGCCCCTCCCGGTGCACGCACCGGGTTCGGCGCATCAATAACCCTAGCCGGGTGCCCCGGTGAATTCGCAAGCCCTTGTGACCGAACCGTGCCCTGGGTTAGGTGCGCTCGAAGGAAAAACCGGCACAATGGGAGCATGAATCGCAGCAACGTCGCTGACGTGATTATTGTCGGTGCTGGCCTCGCAGGACTCGTCGCTGCCCGCGAGTGTTTCCGGGCGGGCCTGCGCACGATCATCGTCGACCAGGAGGGCCCGCAAGACCTCGGCGGGCAGGCGTGGTGGTCGTTCGGCGGGCTGTTTCTCGTCGACTCCCCCGAACAGCGCCGCTTCGGCGTACACGACTCGTTTGACCTCGCGTGGCAAGACTGGTGCGGCAGCGCACAGTGGGATCGTTTGGGCGACGAAGACTCCTGGGCAGCGCAGTGGGGGCGCGCCTACGTAGAGTTCGCGGCCGGCGAAAAGCGGTCGTGGATCAAAGAGGCCGGTATCGAACTCACCCCCGTGGTCGGGTGGGCGGAGCGCGGGGATCTCACCGCGGGCGGCCACGGCAACTCGGTGCCGCGCTTTCACGTGCCGTGGGGCACCGGAACCGGCGTCGTCGGGCCATTCGTCACGGCAGCGCTGGAGGCCGTCGAGGCAGGTCGCACTGAGATCAAGCACCGCCATCGCTGCGACGAGCTTGTGGTTGAGAACGGTGCCGTCGTCGGCATTCGCGGCACGGTGCTCGCGCCCGACACCACCGCCCGCGGCGCAGCATCACACCGCGACGTGATCGCCGACTTTGAGCTGCGGGCGCCCGCCGTGATCGTCGCGAGCGGCGGTATCGGCGGCAACCACGACCTCGTGCGGCAGTTCTGGCCGGACCGCCTCGGTACGCCGCCGCGCAACATGGTCACCGGCGTGCCGGCGTATGTCGACGGCCGGATGCTCGGCATCGCTGAGGGCGCGGGTGCGCGACTCGTGAACCGCGACCGGATGTGGCACTACACCGAGGGCGTGCGCAACTGGGCGCCGGTGTGGCCGGGTCACGCGATCCGCATCTTGCCCGGCCCGTCGCCGATCTGGCTCGACGCGCTCGGACGGCGACTGCCGCCGCCCGGCCTGCCGGGTCACGACACGCTCGGCACGCTGCGCATGCTGCGGAGCGATCCCGCGCTCACCGAGCATGACCACTCCTGGTTCATCGTGACGCACCGCATGGCGGCGAAGGAGTTTGCGCTCTCTGGCTCGGAGCAGAATCCCGATCTCACGAACAGAGACCGCAAATTGCTCCTCAAGACGCGACTCGGATCGGGTGCCCCGGGGCCGGTGCAGGCCTTCATCGATCGCGGCGACGACTTCGTCTCCGCCACCACCGTCCCCGACCTCGTCGCGCGAATGAACGAACTCACCGAGCGACCGCTGCTCGACGCGGGCGACGTGGATCGGGTTATTCGCGAGCGCGACGCAGAGCTGCGTAATCCGTTTTCAAAAGACGCGCAGCTTCACAGTGTGCGTAACTCCCGCCGCTACCTCGGCGACCGGCTTACTCGCACGACCGCCCCGCACCGGCTGCTCGATAAGGCGGCTGGTCCGCTCGTCGCGGTGCAGCTGCACGTGCTCACGCGCAAGAGCCTCGGCGGCATCCAGACCGATCTCGAATCTCGCGCGATCGGCGTGAGCGGTGAGCCGGTGCCCGGGCTGTTTGCTGCGGGCGAGGCGGCCGGGTTCGGAGGCGGCGGCGTACACGGCTACAACGCACTCGAGGGTACGTTTCTCGGTGGCTGCCTGTTCTCGGGGCGGGCGGCGGGGCGGGCCGTGGCGGCTGGCTGAGCGCGCTCAGCCAGCCAGAGCCGCGGTCAGCGACTCACGAATGACGGCGAGGCCACGATCCAACTCCTCGGCAGAGATTGTCAGCGCTGGCAGGAACTTCAGCACTTCGTCGCGCGCGCCGGAGGTTTCGATGACGACCCCGCGCTCGAACGCGCGCTGTGAGACCGTGCCCGCGAGCTCAGGGTGCGCCGTCGATGCGAGCCCGTACATCAGGCCGCGGCCGCGCACCGTGAATTCGGCCACAGGGAACTCGGCGGCGATCGATTCGAGCGCCGCGCGCAGCTGCGCCTCGCGCTCGACGATGACCTCGGTGAACGCGGTGTCGCTCCAGTAGGTCTCGATCGCGACGCGAGCGCTGACGAACGCGAGGTTGTTGCCGCGGAACGTGCCGGTGTGAGCACCCGGCTTCCAGACGTCAATTGCGGGGTCCATCAGCAAGATCGCCATCGGCAGACCCGACGCTGAGATCGACTTCGAGACCGTGACGAGATCGGGCACGATGCCCGACTGCTCGAAGCTAAAGAACTCACCGCTACGCCCGACGCCCGACTGAATATCGTCGACGATCAGCAGGATGCCGCGGTTTTCGGTGAGCGTGCGCAGGCGGCGCAGCCACTCGGGGCTCGCCACGTTGATGCCGCCCTCGCCCTGGATCGTCTCGACGATCACCGCGGCGGGCAGGTCGAGCCCCGAACCCGGATCATCGAGCATGCGCTCGAACAGGTCGAGGGTGTCGACGCCGTCGCCGAGGTAGCCGTCGTAGGGCAGGCGGGTCACATCACCGAGCGAGACGCCACCCGCTGCGCGATACTTTTCGTTGCCCGTTGCGGCGAGCGCGCCGAGGCTGAGCCCGTGGAAACCGTTGGTGAACGCGACGACGTTCTGTCGGCCGGTTGCCTGGCGCGCGAGTTTCAATGCCGACTCAACCGCGTTTGCACCGGTGGGACCGGTGAACTGAATCTTGTAGTTCAGCCCGCGCGGGGCGAGCACGAGGCGCTGAAACGCTTCGATGAAGTCGCGCTTCGCCGAGGTGGCCATGTCGAGGCCGTGAATGATGCCTCCGCTCTGAAGGTACTCGATCAGCGCGGCTGTGAAGACCGGGTTGTTGTGACCGTAGTTCACGACGCCAGCGCCGCTGAAGAAATCGAGGAACTCGCGCCCATCTTCGGTGACGAGCACCGAGCCGTGCGCGCGCTCGAACACGACCGGGAAGGAGCGGATGTAGCCGCGTACCTCTGACTCGTACCGGTCGAACACTGCAAGGTCGCTCATGAATTCAGCTTTCTCTCTGCCTGCGGGGCGCGGGATCACCGCGCGGAGCTGAGCTTCTGACGCGGGTAGTGCGCCTCGTCTCCTGCTATCGAGGATAGGCGCAATCAAGCTGAGGGCACGCCAGCCGGGCGGGCTTCTCGTACGGCCCGCCCGGCTGGCGCAGTTGCGGATCAGGCGTCGGCGGTAGCCGCGACCTCGGTCACGCCGGCTTCGAGGTTGCGACGCAGTGCCGCCCCGAGCTCGGCATCCACCTGCGACCAGTATCCGATGGCGCGCTCACGGATCTCGGGGCTGGTGACGCCACCGACCGCGCCCGTGATCGTGGCGAGGAAGCGCTCCTTCGCCGCCGCGTCAAACACGTCGCGGTAGAGGGTTCCGGCCTGACCGAAGTCGTCGTCCTCGGCGTGCAGCGTTGCCGCGGTGCGCACGAGTTCGCCGTCGGATTCCCAGGAGCCGACGCCGGCTGCCGCCGGGTTTGCCGCTGGGCCACCGTGTGAGTTCGGTGCGTACACCGGCGTCTGCGGCGAGTTGAATCCGTGACGTTGCGAACCGTCCTGCGAGTAGTTCGCGACCGGCGCGACCGGTGCATTCACCGGGATCTGGGCGTAGTTCGTGCCGACGCGGTACCGCTGTGCGTCGGGGTACGAGAACACGCGCGCCTGCAGCATGCGATCAGGGCTGATGTCGATGCCCGGCACCGTGTTCGCTGGCGAGAACGCCGCCTGCTCGATCTGCGCGAAGAAGTTCTCGGGATTGCGGTTGAGCGTGTGCACGCCGACCTCGATCAGCGGGAAGTCCGCGTGCGGCCAGACCTTCGTCAGGTCGAACGGGTTAAAGCGATAGGTCTTCGCCTGCTCGTACGGCATCACCTGCACCGACACCTTCCAAGCGGGGAACTCACCGCGCTCGATGGCCTCGTACAGATCACGCCGGTAGTAGTCGGCGTCAGCGCCGGCGATGGCCTCGGCATCTTCGCTCGACATTTCGGCGTTCCCCTGCAGCGCCTCGAAGTGGTACTTCACCCAGAATCGCTCACCCGCGGCGTTGATCCACTGGTAGGTGTGAGAGCCGAAACCGGGCATGTGGCGCCACGACAGCGGTAGGCCACGGTCGCCCATGAGATAGGTCACCTGGTGCGCCGACTCGGGCGAAAGGGTCCAGAAGTCCCACTGCATGTCTGCGTCGCGCAGACCCGAACCCGGAAGCCGCTTCTGCGAGTGGATGAAGTCAGGGAACTTGATGCCGTCGCGAATGAAGAACACCGGGGTGTTGTTGCCCACGATGTCGTAGTTGCCCTCGGCGGTGTAGAACTTCACCGAGAATCCGCGCACGTCGCGCCAGGTGTCGGGTGATCCCTGCTCGCCGGCGACCGACGAGAAGCGCTGCAGTGACGGGGTGACGGTGCCCGGCTGGAACATCGCCGCCCGGGTGTACGCCGAAACGTCGCCGGTGACGACGAACTCGCCGAAGGCGCCGCCGCCCTTCGCGTGCACGATGCGCTCGGGGATCCGCTCGCGGTTGAACTGGGCGAGCTTCTCGACGAGGTACCGGTCGTGCAGAGCAATGGCGCCGTCGCGGCCGGCGGCGAGGGAGTGCTCGTCGCTCGCTACCGGTGTGCCGGTTTGGGTCGTGGTGTCGGGTGTGTGCATGATGCTCCTCAGGAGTTGTGCGCACGACAAATCATCGCCCCGAACCCCGGGGTGACGGTGTGTATTCGTCTATGCGGCCGATGCGGCGCAGTCGGGACAGATGCCCCAGAACGTCACTTCAGCTGTCTGAACGGTGAAGCCCGCCGTCGAAGACGGGGCAAGGCACGGCGCGTGACCGACGACACAGTCAACATCGGCGACTGCCCCGCACTGGGAGCAGACGACGTGGTGGTGATTGTCGCTCACACGACGTTCGTAGAGCGCCGCGGAGCCTGCTGGTTCGATGCGGCGGGTCAGTCCCGCCGCCGTCAGGTCCGCGAGGATGTTGTGCACCGACTGAATCGAGGTCGTCGGCAGCGCGCTCAAGACCACTCGGAACACGCGATCGGCGTCCGAGTGCGGCATGGAGCCGAGCGCGTCCAGCACTGCAACGCGGCCGGCGGTCGCCCGCAGCCCGGCGTCGCGCAGCGCCAGCTCGTTGTTCGTCTCCATACCCGCAACACTAGCTGCTTATTTTGAGTAATTCAAATAAAGCGACGCCGGATCGGCGCTGCGTGAAGCTGCATCAGCTCTTGGGGCCGCCCGCGACGTAGAGCACCTGCCCCGATACGAACCCGCTCTCGGGTGCGGCGAAAAACGCGACCGCGTGCGCAATGTCCTCCGGCGCACCCACGCGGCGCACCGCCGTGGCGGCTGCCTCGCGCTCGACCAGCTCGTCGAACTCAATGCCGACACGCTCCGCCACGCCGCGCGTCATGTCGGTGACGGTAAACCCGGGGGCGACCGCGTTCACGGTAATCCCGAATCTACCGAGCTCGAGGGCAAGCGTCTTTGTGAAGCCCTGCAAACCGGCCTTAGCCGTCGCGTAGTTCGCCTGACCGACATTGCCGAGCGCGGAGGTGCTCGACAGGTTGATGATCCTGCCCCACCCGCCCTGCACCATGTGGGACTGCACCTCACGGCTCATCAAGAAGGCGCCGCGCAGGTGCACGTTCATGATCGTGTCCCAGTTCGCGACCGACATCTTGAACAGCAGATCGTCGCGCAAGACGCCCGCGTTGTTCACCAGCACGAGCGGCGGCCCGAGCCGTTCGACGACCCGCGCCACACCTGCCTGCACCGCTGGTTCGTCGGCAACGTCGACCTCGCACGCGAGTGCGTCGCCTCCGGCAGCGCGAATCAGCTCGGCCGTCTGCGAGGCACCCGCAATATCAAGGTCGAACACCGCTACGCGCGCACCGTGCTCTGCGAGCTCCAGCGCAATTGCCCGGCCGAGCCCGCGGGCCCCGCCGGTGACGATCGCAACAGTGTCAGCCACGCACGGCCTCGGCGATGGGCGTCGAACCGGTGTTAAAGCGAATCGTGCGCCCAATAGTGGAGTCATCGGCGAGCACCGCCGCAATCGTGGCCGCCACATCGGCGCGCGACACAGTCTCCGAGGTGGTGGCTTCAGCGTCGATCGCGCCGGTGGGGTCCTCCAATGTCAACCCGCTCGGGCCGAGCACGGTCCAGTCGAGTTCGGACGCGCGAAGACGCTCGTCTGCGTGAGCCTTCGCCTCGGCGTAGGTGAAGAACGAATTCTCCGGATCAATACCGTGGTCGAGCGAGGCGCCGAAGTACGACACCATGACGTAGCGCTTCGCGCCCGCCCGCTCGGCAGCCTCCATCGTGCGAATCGCGGCGTCGCGGTCGACGGCAAGCGTGCGACTCGCGTCTCCCCCACCCGCGCCCGCTGACCAGACCACCGCGTCGTGATCGGCGATGAGCTCTGCGAGAGCATCAACGTCGAGTTGTTCGATGTCGGCGACGAGGGGCGTCGCTCCCGTCGCGCGGACCTCGTCGGCATGATCCGGATTACGAATCACCGCCGTCACCTCGTTTCCAGCTGCCACCAGCAGCGGCTCCGCGAGCAGTGCGATCTTGCCGTGTCCACCGAAAATAATGATGCGTGTCATGTGGCCCACACTACGCCGGGGGCTTGCTCCGCAACCAGACTGTTCGCGGGCAGCGCGATCCGAGCGCGGGCCGATCCGCGGGCAGCGCGATCCGAGCGCAGCGGGCTCGCGCGCGTAGCGTTCGGGTGTGAGCGGTGCAACGGGGTGCCGTTCTGCGCGGCCTTCAGCGAGCCTGGAATGGTCGGCGGGGCGCACGGGCGCCGCACGCCGACGAAGACGAAACCGAAACTCCCGAACCCAGGAGGTTTACTGATGTCACATCTCACCGGCAAGCGCGTCGCGATTCTCGCTACCAACGGCTTCGAGGACTCGGAGCTGACTGAACCGCTCTCGGCTGTCACCGAACACGGCGCCGAGGTGACGGTCGTGTCGACGAAATCCGGCACCATCACGGGCAAGAACGGACACGAACAGCAGGTTTCGCTCACTTCAGCTGAGGCGAAGGCAGACGATTTCGATGCGCTCGTGCTTCCGGGCGGAGTTGTGAACGGCGATCAGATTCGGCTTGACGCCGACGCCGTCGCGTTCACCAGGGACTTCTTCGCGCAGCACAAGCCCGTCGGGGCCATCTGTCACGGCGGCTGGATTCTTGCCGACGCCGACGTGCTGCAGGGCCGCAAGGTCACCTCATACGCGAGCCTGCGCACCGACCTGCAGAACGCCGGCGCGACGTGGGTCGATGAAGAGGTCGTGGTCGACGAGGGCCTCGTCACGAGCCGCACCCCCGACGATCTGCCCGCCTTCAACGCAAAGCTGGTCGAAGAAATCGGCGAGGGCAAGCACTCGGGTCAGACGGCCTAGCCCCTCCAAGGTCGCCGAACCCCTTCCACAACGCCGAGCCCCTCCCGCAAGTACGTCATTGCGGGAGGGGCTCGGCGCGTTACCAGGGGTTCGGCGGCGACACTGAGTGCGCGCCAGGGGCTCGGCGGGGTTAGTGCGTGGGGGTCGCGGTCTGCGGAAGGCCGAAGACGCGATCAAACAACCACGTGTAAGCGACAGTAAATACGAGGAAAAACACGAGCAATCCGCCCTCGATCATGAGCGCCTCGACGAGACCGATGCCGAGCATCAGGGCGACGAGCGGAATGGTGAACACCAGCACCCCGCCCTCGTAGCCGAGCGCGTGCACAGCGCGTGACACGACACCGCGGCGAGTGGCGCCCACGCGCCGCTCGATGGCCTCAAAGCCGGTGTTCCAGAGGTAGTTCCACACGGTCGCGGTCGTCGATACCAGGATCGCTGTCAGCGTTGATTCTGCTCCGCCGTGACCGAGCAGCGCGCCGAGCACGAAGACCGTGAACACCACGCTGAGCGTTTCGTACCCGCCAACGAACACGACGCGACGAAGCACGGTGCGACCGGCGAAGATCTGATGCGCGCGCGGCTGAGCAGCATTGCGTGCGGATGAATGAGGAGACACGGAAAGCTCCGCGGTGTGGCCTGGGGCGGTCACGGGTATCACTCCAACTCGCGCTGACGCTGCGGCGCCGTGACAGAGTGCCACAGCAGGAGACCGCGGCAGCTACGCCGATAACGCCAGCACAATTACTATAACACAACGGATTACGTTGCGAAACCCACGAATCGCAACGGAAACAGTTGATCTGGACGAGCTCCCACCCCAGGTCAACAAGCCCTACGTTCCACAGAATGTCACGTGCGCGGGGCCACCGTCCGGCGCGGGACGCTCGAATCGCTCATACCCGGCGCGCACATCGAACGGCCGCGACAGCACTTCAAGCAGCGTTTCGAACGGCACCAGATCGCTCTCGGTCGCGGCGGTCAACGCCTCCTCCACGAGGTGGTTTCGGGGAATATACGCGGGGTTCGTGCGATCCATAGCATCCGCATCGGGGCCGGCGGCCCGCCACCGTGCGAGCCATTCCCGTTGCGTTCCCGGCGGGAACGCGCCGCCCAGCGCCGCGCCATCGCCCCGCGCAGCGTCGGCGAGCGCACGAAAGAAGCTCGTGTAGTCGACGCGGTGCTGCTGCAAGTCCGCGAGCATCTCGGCGGTCACTTCGGCGAGCGCACCCTCATCGAGCGCCGCGCGCGACGAGGCACCCGCGAGGCCCAGTTTCTCGCGAACGCCCGCCATCCACGCGGCGTTGTAGAGCTCTCCGAAGCGGTCGAGAGACGTCACAGCAACCTCTTTCGCCGCGTCAATATCCGACGCGAGCAGGGGCAGCAGTGACTCGGCAAACCGGGTCAGGTTCCAGAGTGCGATCGAAGGCTGGTTGCCGTACGCGTATCGTCGCTGATGGTCGATCGAGCTGAAGGCTGCGGCGGGATCGAACGCGTCAATGAACGCACACGGTCCATAATCGATCGTCTCGCCCGAGATAGTCATGTTGTCGGTATTCATGACGCCGTGCACGAACCCCACCAGCACCCACTGCGCCACGAGCTTGGCCTGAGCCTCGATCACCGTATCGAGCAAACCGACGTATCGGAGCGGATCGCCTGAGCCGGCTTCAGCACCACCAAGCGACGGCGCGTGCCGCTCAATCGCATAATCGGCTACGCGAGCGAGCAGCGCGTCGTCGTTCTGCGCTCGCGCGAACTGAAAGCTACCGACCCTCAGGTGGCTGCTCGCTACGCGAGCGAGCACCGCACCGTCGAGCAACTCACCATCGCGAGGCACGCGCCGCCCCGTGGCGACCACCCCGAGCGCACGCGTCGTCGGCACGCCGAGCGCGTGCATCGCTTCCCCCATCAGATACTCCCGCAGCATCGGGCCGAGCGCCGCGAATCCGTCGGCGCGCGCAAATGGCGTGCGCCCCGACCCCTTTAGATGCACATCGAGCAGTTCACCCGAGGCGGATCGCAGCTCCCCCAGCAACAGCGCGCGACCGTCGCCGAGCCGCGGTGAGTAGCCGCCGAACTGGTGCCCGGCGTACGCCTGGGCGACGGGTTCGCTACCGACAGGCAGGGCGTTCCCCAGCACGAAGCGCACGCGCGCTTCGCCGAGCAAACTGTTCTCGATCCCCAGCGACGCCGCGAGCTCGGAGTTCCAGACGACAAGTCGAGGCTCATCGGGCCGAGCCGCGCGCCACGGAATCGAAAGCTCTGGCAACCGCGTCGCAAAGTCGTGCGCGAGCACGACCCCGGCGTCAGCAGGCAACACGTCGACGGTATCGCGCGGAGCACCGTGGGCGGTCGCCTCAGCTGCAGCGGCCGCGGCCTCGGACGGGGTGATTCTGGGGCGAAACTCAGACATGTCGCGAGTCTACGGTCGCCGCTTCGCCTGCGCGGGGCCCTCGACACGAGGCGACACACGTGGCAGACGGGGATCTTCGCATCATGATCCAAAACCCGCTACTATTTCCCTAGCTAAGCTAGATACTTTCTTGAGGAGATAGTAGAAAAATGTCTCAACCCGACACCCGGAGCCCGCGTCGCTGGCTGCGCATCCTGCTGCCGGCCGTGCTCATCGTGATCTGGTTCGCCGGCGCGGGTGCGGGCGGACCACTCTTCGGAAAGGTAGACCAGGTATCGTCGAACGACCAGACGAGCTACCTTCCCTCCTCCGCGGATGCGACCGCGGTACGCGAAGTGCAGGGCGACTTTCTCGGCGACGACGCGATTCCAGCCATCGTCGTTTTTTCGTCGACCGATGATTCGAAGCTCACGAAAGATCAGCTGAACGCGATCGACACTGCGACATCGGACGCGACGGAACTCTCCGGCGTGACCGATGAAGTCTCCCCGGCCATCCCGTCGGAAGACGGGCAGGCCGTGCAGGTGTTCGTGCCCATCGACGCCGACGCCGAGATCAAAGACGTGGTCGCCGAACTCGGCGACACCCTGCGCGCTGATGCTCCAGACGGCGTCGACGTGCACGTCACTGGCCCGGCCGGATTCACCGCAGACCTGGCAGCCGGCTTCGCCGGGATTGACGGCATCCTGTTGCTCGTCGCACTGCTCGCGGTGTTCGTAATCCTCATCATTGTGTACCGCTCACTGCTGCTGCCGCTCGTTGTCTTGAGCACCAGCCTCTTCGCGCTGTGCGTGGCACTGTTCGTGATCTGGCACCTCGCTGACGCAGGCGTGCTGCTGCTCAGCGGCCAGACCCAGGGCATTCTGTTCATTCTCGTGATCGGCGCCGCGACCGACTACTCGTTGCTGCTCGTCGCGCGCTTCCGAGAGGAACTGCGCATCGCGCAGGATCGCGGCACTGCGGTCATCGCCGCCATCAAGGGCTCATTCGAGCCGATCATCGCATCGGGCGGCACCGTGATCGTTGGCCTGCTCTGCCTCCTGCTGAGTGACCTCAAGTCGAACAGCACGCTCGGCCCGGTCGCCGCGATCGGCATTGTCTTTGCGATGCTCGCCGCGCTCACCCTGCTGCCAGCGCTGCTGTTCGCGTTTGGCCGCGCCGCGTATTGGCCGCGCCGCCCGAAGTTTGAACCCGAAGTGGTCGCGGCCGAAAACGGGATGCCCACCAGCGGCCTGTGGCGGCGCCTCGCCGGGGTGATCCGGCGCCACCCACGACCAATTTGGATCGTGACCGTGCTCGTGTTGGCGCTTGGCGCCGCGGGCGCGACGCAATTGCAAGCGACGGGCATTCCGCAGTCGGATCTGGTACTCGGCCAGTCTGAAGCGCGCGACGGTCAGGCCGTGCTCGGTGAGCACTTCCCAGGCGGATCGGGCAGCCCGGCCTACGTACTCGTCGACGAGGATCGCCTGCAGCCGACCGCTGACACCCTGCTGGCGCATGACGGTGTCGACAGCGTTTCGGTTACCGCGAGCGATTCGCCGAGCGGCACTGCCCCAGTGACTGATGACGGCATTCAGGCCTTCGGCCCTCCCGGGACCCCCGCACCAGAACCAACTGTGAATGACGGCAAGGTGCTGCTGCAGGCGACCCTCTCGGATGCAGCCGATTCTGACGCCGCAGCAGAAACCATCACGAGCCTGCGTACGGAGCTTGACAGCACGGGCGCGCTCATCGGCGGCGTCACCGCAACCGCGGTCGACACCAATCAGGCCTCGATTCACGATCGCAATCTCATCATTCCGCTCGTGCTTGTGGTGATCCTCGTCATTCTGATGCTGCTATTGCGCTCGATTCTCGCGCCGATCCTGCTCATCTTGACCACCGTGCTGTCGTTCGGCACCGCGCTCGGAGTAGCCGCGCTGGTGTTCAATAACGTCTTCGATTTCCCGGGGGCAGACCCCGCCGTGCCGCTTTACGGATTCGTATTCTTGGTGGCGCTGGGAATCGACTACAACATCTTCCTCATGACGCGAGTGCGAGAGGAGTCGCGCAAACACGGCACCCGCGAGGGGATCCTTCGCGGCCTGACAATCACGGGCGGCGTTATCACCTCAGCCGGACTCGTGCTCGCGGCGACGTTTGCGGCACTCTCGGTGATTCCGATTCTGTTCTTGGTGCAGATCGCCTTCATCGTCGCGTTCGGAGTCCTGCTCGACACGTTCATCGTTCGGTCGCTGCTCGTGCCGGCGCTCGCAACCGACATTGGCCGCGCAATCTGGTGGCCCTCGAAGCTGTGGCGTGACGAGCGGCACGCGGGCGATCACGCCCCCGTACACGCAGGAGCGGTTGAGCAGCGGCGCGACGACCACACGGTGGAGGAGCACCCGGCGCACGTCGCACCCGAGGCAGGAACCGAAATCGGCAAGTAGCGGGCCGGTTTCGCGAGACACTTGTCGGAGACGAAGATCGGAGCGGAGCATGGCGAAAGATGCGGGACGTGTGGTGCTGGCCGGCGGTTCAGGCCTGATAGGTCGCGCCCTTTCGCGCTCCCTCGCGAGCGACGGGGTCGAGGTCACCCAACTCGTCCGTCGCGCGCCGCGGACAGCGCATGAGGTTGAGTGGCGGCCCGGCGAGGCACCACTCGACCCGGCCGTGCTCGCCGGCGCCCGGGCCGTCGTATGCCTCAACGGGGCCAGCATCGGCAAGCTTCCGTGGACTCGCGGCTATCGCGAGGCGTTGCGCACGTCGCGCCTCGAACCCACGCGCACGATTGCCGCGGCGCTTCGCGAGCTCGGCGCTGAGGCGCCCGCGCTACTCAACGCGTCGGCGGTCGGGTTCTATGGCAACAGGCCGGGTGAACGGCTGTCAGAATCAAGCTCCGCTGGCGAGACGTTTCTCGCACGACTGTGCGCCGAGTGGGAGCGCGTCGCTCGGAGCGCGGGCCCCGACGCGCGAGTCGTACTGCTCCGAACTGCGCCGCTCATCGATCGCGGAGGTGTACTCAAGCCGCTGATTCTACTGACGAAGCTCGGAGTCAGCGGGCCCCTGGGGCACGGTACGCAGGTCTGGCCCTGGATCACGCTGACCGATGAGGTCAACGCGATCCGGCACCTGATTGACAGTAATGTCGCCGGACCCGTCAACCTCACGGGGCCAACTCCGGCGACGGCGAACGACACGGGTCGGGCGCTCGCGCGCACGCTGCGCCGACCGTTTCTCGTACCCGCCCCGGCCTGGGCGCTGCGACTCGCCCTCGGGCACGACGCGGCCGACTCACTGCTTCTCGCGGATGCCGATGTCACGCCCGATGCGCTCGTCTCATCGGGTTTCCAGTTCACGCATCGCACGGTCGAGGAGGCCGTCGAAGCGGCACTCAGGTAGCGGCCGGTGCCGGGCGCGGGGAGGTCTCCGGATCGATCGCCGCGCCCATTGCGCGGAACACGCGCTCGGCGATCTCGAGTTCTGCCTCCGAGAACGGAGCCATCGCTTGGCGCATCGCGGCGAGCTGGGGGCCGAAGAGCCGGAAGAAGTCTTGGCGTGCGGCGTCCGTGAGTTCGATCACGCGTGCGCGACGGTCGCTCGGGTGCGGAGCACGCCGAACATGGCCCGAGTCGGTCAATCGATCGAGCAACTTCGTCGTCGAAGCTGTCGAGATGCGCAAATGTGCCGACAAGTCCCTCGGGCTGACGGGGCTCCCCTCCTCAGCACGGATGATCAGGAGCCGCAGCGCCGCGAGGTCACTCGCGTTCATGCCCATGCCGTGCTTCATGCCGCCGGACATGCGGTCGTGTGCATCACCGAAGCCTCGCACGGCACGCAGTAGCGCGAGCACATGCGCGTCGCGCTCGTTGTCGCCGTACATTCTTCGCAGTCACTCCTTGGTTGCCCGAATATCGGGCGCGACCCCACCGCCGCAACGGAATAATACCGCGTCCCGTCTGGGTGGCGGCGCGGCCGCCGCCTGTTACGAGCGGTTCAGGGCGACCGCGGTCTGCACGAGCGACACAAACGCTGTTTCATCGAGGTCATCATCAGCGCTGATGTCGATCGCGCGACGCTTACCCGCGTCAAGGCTCGCGTTGAAGAGACCGGCAGGATCACTCAGCGACGCGCCCCGCGCGAAGGTCACCTTCACCTTGCCTGTGTAGGTCTCAACGGTGCAGATGAGTCCGTCTGCCGAGAATGTCGGCACTCCGTCGGGGTTCGACGCCTTGCGCCACTTCACTTCCTCGGTCACACCCTCGTCCGCCTGCAGAAGCAGCTCACGGAGGCGAGCAACGAGGGTGGGTCGCCAGTCTTCAGTCATGCGCTGATAGTACTCCTGCTGGCTCGGCTCACGGAGCTCCGCTCTGCGAGCCGACAGCGCTAGGCGATCGCCAGCCCCACGAGCAGCGCGATCAGCGAGAGCGCCGGGATCGTGCCCTGCTTGATCGCCGCGCCGCGCTTATCGGGTGATGACGCGAACAGCACGATCGCGGCAGCGAGCATCGAGCCGACACCCGCGAACACGAGCGCATACCCGACTGGGCCGCTTCCGACAAACGCGATGACCGCTCCAATGAGCGCTACCAGGCCGAGGAAGAGATTGTAGAAGCCCTGGTTAAAGGCCATCTCCTTCGTCGCTGCGGCCTCCTGCTCGCCGACGCCAAACGTCGCGCGAGTCTTCGCGCTCGTCCACGTGATCGACTCCATCCAGAAGATATACACGTGGAGCAGCGCCGCGAGGATTCCGAGCACCAAACCGACCACAATTAACGCCATGTGCGTCACCTTTCACTGATTCCCTTGACCCGCACGTCAGCCTACCGTCGTCGTCGGCAGCGCCCCGAGCTCGCGCAGCTGCCCGTCCGCGCCGATTTCGATCACGGTGTCCACGCGAATGCGCTGCAAGAAGGCCTGATCGTGGCTCACGATGAGCAGCGCCCCCCGATACGCGTCCAGCGCTTCCGCCAACTGCGCAACGCTCGTCAGATCGAGGTTGTTCGTCGGTTCGTCAAGCACGAGCAGCTGTGCAGGAGGGTCGGCGAGGAGCAACCGGGCGAGAGACACGCGAAACCGCTCACCTCCCGAGAGCGTTCTGACAGGACGATCGACGCTCCCGCCCCGCAGCAGCAGGCGCGCGAGTCCGTTGCGAATCGTCCCCGGCGGCACGCTCGGCGCCACGGCGCGAACATTCTCGAGCGCACTCGCTTCGTCGTCGAGTCCGTCCAAGCGCTGCGGCAGATATCCCACGCGGTCCGTGAGCAGGCGCCCCGACGGGCTCGCACTGAGCGCACGAGAGCCAACCTCATGAGCCACGCCGGTGTCAGGGCCTCCTTCACCACCGCCCGATACGAGCCGCTCAAGCAGGGTCGACTTGCCCGCACCGTTCGGTCCAACGAGAGCGACACGCTCGGGACCCTGCACGACGATCGCGCGATCTGCGCCGTTGAACTCGATGAGCCGTCTCCCCCGGGGGACCTCCGGGTCCGGCAGATCGAGCGAGATGTGGTCATCCTCGCGCACGCGGGAATCGGCCGCGTCAACGGACGCCTGCGCGGCCTGCACGTGACCGTCAAGTGATGCCCGCATCGATCCGGCAGCGACCTGCGCACTATTTGCTCGCCGACCCGCCAAAATCTTGGGTATGCCGCCTTCGAGCTGGGTCTTGCGGCCAGTGCGCGCCCGCCGCGCGAGCTTCGTCTCAGCCTCGACGCGCTGCCGCTTCTCAACCTTCAACGCCTGCTGCGCAGCTCGCGCAGCCTGCACGGCCGCGGCCTGTTCCTGCTCGATATGCAGTTGCCAGGCACTGTACGGGCCACCAAACGTCGTGAGATCTCCGCCATAGAGCTCGGAGGTGTGCTCCATTCGCTCGAGCAGTTCGAGGTCGTGACTCACAACAACGAGCGTTCCTGGCCAGTCATCAATATAGGCTCCCAGTCGGGCTCTCGTGCGACGATCGAGATTGTTTGTGGGCTCGTCGAGCAAGGTAATCTGCGCCCGTCGCAACCGCAATCCGGTGATAGCGATGAGCATCGCCTCTCCCCCAGAGACCTCTGCCACACTGCGATCGAGCTCCCGCGCCGTAAACCCGATCTGGTGCAGCGCTTCGTCGGCGCGTGACTCGATATCCCAGTCGTCGCCCACCGCATCGAAGTTCCGCACGTCGACATCGCCCGCCTCGATTGCGCGAAGGGCGCTGAGCGTCCCTGCGATACCAAGCAGCTCAGCGATTGTAGTTTCACGCCGCAGAGTGAGCGATTGGGGCAGATACGCGACATCGCCGGAGGTCGAGATGGTTCCGGCGGTCGGCGTGAGCTCGCCCGCGATCAGCCGCAGCAATGTCGACTTGCCTGCGCCGTTGCGGCCGACGAGGCCGGTGCGACCCACGGGAAAAGTTCCCGAGACGTCACTGAGCGCGACTGAGCCGTCGGGCCAGTCGTAAGTAAGATCTCGCAGCACGATCGCGGACGCGGCTGCAGAAGCAGAAAATTGGGACATCAAAAAGCTCGTTTCGGGTCGGCCCGGCGACCCAGAATGGATCAAGCCCAGGCGATTGACAGAACGTTCACGTGATGCACGCGCACAGAGGCGCCACGCACGTGGGCGCTACTTTCTGTCGACCTCGATATCCATGCGCAAGAGACTACCCCGCCTGAAGCGAGATGCGCTACCCCGATGGCCCGAGCTGACCTATCCGCGCCGTAGCCGCGTCACGCAGGCGACGCCCGCGAGCACCACGACCACCGCGCCGTACCCGAAACTCACGGGAGTCAGCCCGAAGAACTGCACCAGCAGACCGGCAATCACGGTGGGAACTCCGAACGCCACATACGAGACGAGGAAGATCACCGCGAACACGTCGGCTCGCTGCGTCGCGGGAATGTGCGGAGACAACGAGCTGACAACGCCGAAGAACGCGGTGCCGAATCCCGATCCGGTTACCGCGACGGCGACCAGGTACGCGGGCAGCGATCCGATTCCGAGCGCCACCAGGGAGCCCGCCGTACCGACCGCGAGCGCGGCCGTGCCGTAAATCGCGATCGTGCGCGCAGACCGCCGTCGCAGCAAGAAGGCGGCGATCGCGCCAGAGCCTGCGAGCACGCCGACGGCGAGCCCCTGCCAGACGTGCTCTACTCCGCCGAGCTCGACGTGCACAATGCTCGCCCCGAGTGACAGGAACAGCCCACCGGTCGCCCAACCCGCGAAGATCGCGGGCGCACCACGCAGGAAGTCGGCGCGCATTTCACGCGGTACCGTGAGCTGCAAACGTAGGGAGCGTAGGGCACCCGGTGTTCTCGGCGCGGTTTCGGGAATGAACCAAAAGAGGATCGCCAACACCACGTAGAGCACCGCGAGCGGCGCAAAGATCAGTGTCATGGCGTCGGCCGAACCGTCAAGGGCAAGCCCCGCCACGAGAGCTCCGATGCCGAGCCCGAGCATGGGCGCGACCGCGTTCCAGACCGCCGCGGAGCCCGGTCGCGATGCTGGCTCGAGGTCAGCGATGGCGGCGGACACCGCTGACAGCAGCAGCCCACTCGCTACGCCCTGCACGACTCGAGCGCCAACCAGTAGACCGACCGATTCCGCGTGCCAGAACATGAAGATGCTCACGGCAAGTAGCACCAGACCGATGCTGGCAACCGGCCGGCGCCCGACATGGTCTGACAGGGATCCAGCGATCAATAGCGTAAGCAGAAGCGCGAGGGCGTAGACCGCGAAGATGGAGGTGGTTACGAGCGGCGTGAAACCGATAGTCTCCGCGAGCACCGGATAGAACGGCGACGGCGCGCTGGCGCCCGCCATCATCGCCGTGATGCTCACGATGGCGAGTGCGAACCCGAATCGTCGGCCGCGCACGGCTTCGACCGCTCCTGCAGCTCCTGCGACCACGATTCCTCCATTCGGTTCGACAAACTTCGAACGGAGCGAGCCTACTGGCATTCTCAGATTGGTTCAACTATTCTCGAACCATGCCAACCGCGACACAGCTGCCGCACCCGGAGCGCGGCGAGATCTCGCTCCACGACGTGCTCTTCGCGCTCAGCGATCCCGAGCGCCTCACGATTGCTCGACAGCTGGTGCACGGCCCGCTCGACATGGCGTCGTGCGAACCAACCGATCCGAGCATGCCGAAATCGACGAAGTCGCACCTGATGAAGGTGCTGCGCGAGTCCGGGGTAATCCGCAACGAGGCGAATGGTCGCGGCCGTCGGCTTTCGCTGCGTGCCGACGATCTCGACGCGCGGTTCCCGGGGCTACTCGAGGCGATCCTCAGCGCAGCAAACGCTCACTAACCGCTCGAGCGAAAGCCTCAAGAACTACAGCAGATCCGGGTTCTTCGCTGCGTACTGCTCCGCCTCGGCCTCGCTCATTACCACGAGCCCCCGCGGAGAATACGCGAGCGAGGCGAGCACCTTCACCCACACCACGTTCAGTTCGGGAGCTCTTGCGGCCTGAAAATGAAACGCGAGTTCCGACGACGGCGATAGCCAGATCGACATCCGACCGCTGCCCTCCTCGGTGGGAATGCTCCAGTTCAAGAAGAAGGACTCCTGATTTCGCAGTTTCTGAGCGATTGCGATCTTCAAGTGCGCGAGCGTGCGATCGTCGAATTCGTACTGAGTACGTCCGTGGAACAAGAACCCCATAGCTGCATCATGGCACAACCCGACCCCTGAGTCACTGGCAAGACCCCACGCGCACAGGGGAAAACGCCGCTACAGCAGGTCGGGATTCTTCTTCGCGTACGCGGCCGCATCCTCTTCGGAAAGCACCACAAGACCGCGGGGTGTATGCGACATCGCGGCGAGCACCTTCACCCACGCGACGCTCAGCTCAGGTGGACGACTCCCCGCAAACCGAAACGCAATCGTCGTGTACGGCGACAACCACACTGAGATGCGTCCGCTGCCCTCCCCCGGCGATTTCGTCCAGCTCAAGAAGAAGCTCTCCTGCTTCTTCAGCTTCTGGCCGATCACTGTTTTGAGGTGCGCCAGCAGGCGATCCTCGAACTCGTACTCGTTACCCCCGTGCACCAAATACCCCATGTTGTAATAGTGGCAGCTGCGCCGGGCGATGAGCGGCAATACGGGGTCGAGCCACGGCAAAAGTTACATCAAGCGCAATAAATCTTCGCGCGCGCTCAGGCGTCGAGAGACGTCGGCGCCGCCGCGTCAACGAGCTACTTGCATATTCTTTGCGCAAAGGCCAGGCCTAGTGCATCGTCGAGCGGGTTGCCTACGCTCGGAATGAGCGCAGTTCCGCGCGCCAAAAACCGAAAGACGAGGCCCGTGTCAGCAATGCAGATTCGGCGCTTTCGCACGACGGATTCCGAAACAGTCGCTGGCACCTGGCAGGAATATGCACCATCGTCACGACTGTTGAACGTCGATGACGAGCGCTGCAAATTGGAGTGGTTTTCGGCGGCCGCATCGGGCTTCTCGCTGATTCGCTACCAGCTGACAGCAACGGTCGAAGCCTCAATCGCGCCCGAGGATCAGCTCTTCACGTGCAGCGTCCAGTCGCCGCGTGGCGGATCAGAGTCGGAGCGGCGAACGCTGCCACTCGGCAGACCGTGGGCATCGCACGGGCAGCCCGTAACAGCGCACTGGGATGACACTGCCATCGTCCGCGCCATGGTCTTCGACCGCACTCACGCGCAGCGGCTCGCACGAGACATCTCGGGTGATGACTCGCTCACCGTCCAGCTGCGTCGCCCGGAGGCGGTCGGCGACGCCGAGGCCGCGCAGTGGGAACGCACGTTCAATTACCTCGCCTCATCGGTGCTGTCGGGCAGCGCAACGCTTGATCCCGAAACCGTAGTCGGCGCGGGGCTCCAACGGCACGCGCTCTGGACGATCCTGTCGACATTTTCGACGACCTTCGCCGACACCTGGGGAGGATCGCCACAGCGGACGGCGGCACCCAGCACTGTGCGGCGTGCGCTTGCCTACATTGACGCTCACGCACACGAACCCATCACGATCGACGACGTCGCCGCTGCCGCGCACATCTCCACTCGCGGCCTGCAGTACGCGTTTCGGCGCTCGCTCGATTTCACGCCGAGCGACTACCTCCGCCGCGCCCGTCTCGCCGGTGCGCATCACCAGCTGGTTGATGCGGCACCCGGCGAAACGGTCGCGGCCATCGCGCGACGCTGGGGATTCACGAACGTATCAAGATTTTCGTCCGCGTATCGGGCCGAATACGGCGTGCACCCGAGCAAGCGGCTGGACCGCTGAGCCCGGATTGCCGCTCCCGAAGAAGTTAGGATTCTTCGTCGGGGGTCGGCGTCTCCTCGCCGGTTTCGGGGCGCCGGATCAGTTCGGGGTTCTCTTGACCAAAGCGAGGGTTTTTTTCCTGCCCCTCCTGGCCGTAGTCTTCAGTCGACCCGTCAAGTACCGGGTGATCGAGGGTCGCGCCGTCGCGCGGAGTGCTGACGGTGCCTGCGCCGTTCGAGGCCTCGTGCTCGTTCGCGGGGTGCGGGTGGTTGTGAGATTCGTTCATGAGTAGCTCCTTCCCGTGTTGGTCACACGCTAGCCGCACCGGGTGACCCGCGGTACCCCGATGCGCCGCGGTGCGCATTCGTGGTACGCGGGGTGCAGCGCGGCGAAGCGAAGCGCCGCGGGGATCAGGGCCTGCCGTCACCGGCTCGAAGAGTCGATCAGCCCTTGCAGCGCTTCCCTCGTGGTCGTGAGCTCGGCAATACGTCCGTCGTAGGCGTGCAGGTGCTCAACGAGCACTGGAACGGCGCAGGGCTCGATCCGATCAGCACCATTGATGCAGTCGAGCAACTCCCGGATGGCGTCGACGGGCAGACCCGCTCCCAGGAGACGACGAATCGACCGGACCTGCTCGATGGCCGAAGAACCGAAGAGACGCTGACCGGTCGACGAGCGTTCTGCCTCGATCAGCCCCTCGTTCTCATAGTGCCGCAGCATCCGCGGCGTGGTCGAGGTCAGGGCGGCGAGATCGCCCACCCGCAACGGTCGCTCGATGCGCTCTCGACTTGCCTCTGCCACTGGTGTCAACTCCTAGGGTCGCTTCCATGACCGTTTCGATCACACAGTTCAATGGTAGAACCGCCGACGCCTCGGAGCTCGCCCCTCTCGCATTCGCGGGATTCGCCCACTTCACCGCGCTACAGATCAGAGACCGCGGTGCGCGCGGCCTGGACCTGCACCTGGCCAGGCTCCGCGCCGCGAGCGATGAGCTCTTCGGCAGGCATTTGAGCGATGAGGCGGTGCGAGAGTACCTGCACATCGCCCTAGTAACCACTCCCCCGGATGTGTCTCTGACCTGCTTCGTCTCTTCGCGACCCGGTGAGTTCGCGGCGGCGGGCGACGCGACCGCACTTGACGTCCTCGTGAGGGTTAACGGCCCGGCTGAGGCTCCAACCGGCCCGCTCACTCTTGACGTGGTCGAACACGAGCGGCATCTGCCTCACATCAAGCACGTCGGCGAGGTCTCCAAGACTCTCCTGCTGAGACGCGCCAATGCGCAGGGGTTCGACGACGCAGCGTTCACTGACCGACTCGGGCGACTGAGCGAAGCGACGATCTGGAACCTTGCCTTCTGGGATGGCACATCGGTGATTTGGCCGCGGGCCGATGTTCTTCCCGGTATCACGATGCAGATCTTGAAGCGCCGCCTCGAAATCCTCGCTGTCCCTCAAGAGACGAGGGAGATCCGACTCTCGGACCTGGGAGACCACCTCGCAGCGGTCGTGATGAACTCATGGTCCCCGGGCATTCCTGTTTCGCACATCGGTGGCACGCCCCTCAACCAGGACTCCGCGCTCCCGAATCTGCTCCACGCGGCGTACGCGGATGAACCGCCGGAACCGGTGTGACCCGACCGCTCGGCGCGCGCTCGGTAGCAATGTCGGCGCCGTCGCGTAGCATCCTTGTGAATAGAGGGGGCACCGTGGGAATTCGTGAAGAGCACACGCTCGCCAATGGGTACTCGCGCTTTGACGCGTCTACCGCTGAGGAGACGCTGCAAGAGCTCGAGGCGCAGTACGAGGCCGGCCAGCTGAGTCGGTACGCCTACTTCGAGAAGAAGCAGTCTCTCGTGCGCCTGTTTGTGAAGTCGACAACATCACCGCGTCGTAAGCGGCGCGACACCGATTACGACGCGGAGCAGGCAAGCAAGTAGCTGCTCGGCTTTGCCCGCCTGAGACCGCGTCTGTCCGCGCTAAGCCTTGCGGTACTGCGCCGTGATCGGGCAGTCGAAGGGGTCTCGCGCTGCGAGACCCACACGGTTGAGATACTCGATCACAATGGCGTACGAGTGAATAAGTGACGTCTCGGTGTAGGGCACGCCGAGGGTGCGGCAGTGCTCGCGCACGATGTTGCGGGCCTTCGAGAGGTGCGGGCGTGCCATGCTCGGGAACAGGTGGTGCTCAACCTGGTAGTTCAGGCCGCCCATCAGCGAGGTCGCCCACCAGCCGCCGCGAATGTTGCGTGAGGTGCGAACCTGCTTCGAGAAGAAGTCGAGCTTCGCGTCGTGCGCAATGACCGGCATGCCCTTGTGGTTTGGGGCGAACGAGGCTCCCATGTACACACCAAATACGGCGAACTGCACGCCCATGAAGGCGAACGCCATACCGAGCGGCAGCATCAAGAAGACGGGCACGAGAATCACGACGAAGCGCCCGAAGATGATTGCGAGTTCTGTCCAGCGGCCGGTGATCGGCTCCTTGCTGAACAGGTACTTGAGGCTGTGCAGGTGTAGGTTCAGACCCTCGAGCGTCAGTAGCGGGAAGAAGAACCAGCCCTGACGCTTGGTGATCGCGCGAACGAACCCGCGCGCCTGCGCCGCGTCCTCTTCGACGAACGAGATCGTGTCGACCTCGATGTCGGGGTCTTTGCCCACCCGGTTCGGGTTCGCGTGGTGTCGCGTGTGCTTTGAATCCCACCATGAGTAGCTCATGCCGATCGAGCCAGCGAGCCAGCGAGCCAGGCGGTCGTTTGCAGGGCCGGTCGAGAGGATCTGACGGTGCGCGGCCTCGTGCGAGAGGAAGGCGATCTGCGTGAAGATGATGGCGAGCGCACCGGCAATCAGGAGCTGGAACCAGCTGTCACCGAGCAGTATAAAGCCGGTGATTGCACCGCCGAGGGCGACCGCGATGCCCAGACCGACCGAGGCGTAAAACCACGGTGCCCGGCGCAGCAACCCTGACTCACGAACGACCTGAGACACGCGTGTGTACGCCTTCGCAATCGGCGGGAAATCGCTGGCGCGATGTCGAGTCGGTTGGATGGGCCCAAGACCTTCGAGGGTACGGGTATGCGCTGTCGTCATGATCGGCACCGGTTCCGTTCCGAGCCACGCAAGCGATGGCTCTTGATAAGCCACAGGCGGTTCGCCGATCGCTGTCTTCAACGTAGCGGGTCGACCATACGATCTGCTGCATAGGCTCCGCCTCGTACAGTGGTCACCCAGCTTCGCGGCCATGCGACCGGGTTGACACGAACGGTTGTGTCGCTCCGTGTCAGCAAATACGCGTCAGTCCCGAGTCGCTTCGCGCCCGAGGGAATCGTCGCGGCTGAGTTCAAGCAGACTGCGCAGCGCCGCCCGGTCGATGTGGGTGAGGCGCGGGAGATACAGGCACGCCTTGCTCGCGCGATGCGGACCGAGCCGCTCAACCAGGTCAGGCCACCGATCAGAAAAGTCATTCACCAAGTAAATGGTGTGTTTCGACGCGCCGGGCGCGAACGCGAGCAGCGGCGAGACACCCGAGTGGCCACTCTCGTACTGATAGTGGTGTTCGCCGAACCCGACAATCCGGTTTGCCCACACGACCGGTGACTCGCCACTCACCGCGGCGTGAAGTTCGAGCAGCTCGTCGACCTCAGCCCGACGTGGCCCTGAAGCCCGATCGAGTACTTCCGCGAGGGGCACATCAGTGGGCCGCATAGCCGGAACTTTCGCTGACATGCTCGCTCCACTTCATCAGGCGGTGTGCTTCGATCCTATGCGCCGCAACGAAAAATGGCCCGCAGCGCGGGCCAAGATGCAGTAAGGGGTTCCGCCGGCCGCTATGGGGGGGGTGGGGGTACATAGCGGCCGACGGAGAGGAAGCGCAGCGCGCCCAATTACTTGAGTTGTGCGCGCGTTCCGAAGAGAGAACGTAAAAGTATCGGAATCGTGACGCACGAATGCAGATTTTTTTCTGTGCATTTTGCGTGCGCATCGTGAGGTGAGGGGACGCGTCAATCAGTTCCGTGTCGCACCCGGTCGTAGGCCGCGAGCGCACGGGTCCGAGTCGCTCGTAAATCGACGATTTCCGGAAACAACACACTGTCGTTCGCCCACCGGTTTACGTACCAGCCGTCTGGGTCGAACTTTTTCTGCTGCGTCGCCGGATTGAAGATCCGAAAATACGGTGCAGCATCGGCACCGCACCCCGCGACCCACTGCCAATTGAACGGGTTGCTCGCCGTGTCAGCGTCGACGAGGGTATCCCAGAACCACGCTTCGCCGATCCGCCAGTCGGTCAATAGGTTCTTCGTGAGAAACGACGCCGTCACCATCCGCACCCGGTTGTGCATGAAACCCGTGTGCCAGAGTTCGCGCATACCGGCGTCGACGAGTCCATAGCCGGTTTTGCCCTGCTGCCACGCGATCATCTGTTCAGCGTCTGGATCTTTCCAGGGGAAGTGCTCGAACTGCGGGTTGAGACCCTGCAGGTGCAGCGGCGGATTATGGAACGCGGTGTGCCAGGCGAACTCACGCCAGCCGAGTTCAGAGAGAAACGTGCCGACATCGGCACCCGAGTCGAGCGCGCGGTGCCACACCGTGCGCGGGCTGATTTCGCCCCATCGCAGGTACGGAGAGAGCCCCGAGCACACATCCTCTGATGGGAAGTCACGGCGATTCGCGTATTCATTCGTGGGCCCCCGCAAGAACTGCTCGAGTTGCTGCAGCGCCGCCTGCTCGCCCGGCTGCCAGTGCTCGGCGAGACCGCCGGCCCAGTCTGGCCGCGTCGGCTGGAGTCGCCACGAGGCAAGATCGTCCGATGCCGGGGGCGATGGCACGCCGCGAAGCAGTTCGGGATCCGGGATCGGGTGCGCGGGAGCCGGCATAGCGAGGCACGCCCGCCAGAATGGCGAGTAGACCCGATAGTGCCCGCCGGTCTGGGTCTCGATTTTCCACGGTTCGAACAGGAGGCCGCCGTGAAACGAGTGCGCGTCGATATCGTTCTCGCGCAGCTGCAGTTTGATGCGAGCATCGATCTCACGCTCGGCCCCGTAGCGTCGATTCCAGTACACGTGATCTGCGTGTGTCTCGTGGGCGACCCGCGGAACAATCTCTTCTGCTTTGCCTCGGCGAAGCACCAGAGGCACCCCTCTCTCAGCGAGGGCGGCGCGGAGTTTCATCAGGGACTCGTGCAGCCACCACTTCGCGGCTCCGCCGAGCGGTCGGGTTTCGGGCGATTCCTCGTCGAGCACGTAGAGCGCCACTATGCCGTCGGTGTCGAGCGCGCCAGCGCTGAGCGCGGCGTGGTCGGCCAATCGCAGGTCATCTCGAAACCAAATTAGTGCCGTCATGCCCCCATCGTAGGGTTCCCCCTCGTAGGGGTGCGTGGCGAGCTGGCGCGGCACGATCGGATGTTAAAGCGTGTTCGGCTGTTTCGGTCAAAGCGCAAGGGCCTTCGCAAACTTGCTCGGGCTTGGAAAACTCGTTCACGTCGCAATTCGCGGGACCGTGTACCCCAATACACTCGCGGAAACCGACACATCGCCCCTCCCCAGATTGAATCGGGAGGGGCGATGCCCTTACATTTTCATTCGTTCCGCACTACGCGATGTCAGGGTTCTTCCTGGCATACTTTTCAGCGTCTTCCTCGGTGATCGCGACAAGCCCGCGCGGCGTGTGAGACAGCGCCGACAAGACCTTGAGCCACTTCACATTCAGCTCAGCCGCTCGGCTTCCCGAGAACCTAAAGGCGATGTGCACGTACGGAGAGAGCCACAGCGATAGTCGCCCGCTCCCCTCGTCTGCCGACTTCGTCCAGCTTAAAAAGAAGGACTCCTGCTTCACCAGCTTTTGGCCGATGACAGTTTTCAGGTGCGCGAGCAACCGATCCTCAAATTGATATTCATTTCCACCGTGTACCAAATACCCCATTCGTTCAGAGTGTCAGATACCCAGCGCGGCGGCAGTGGTTGACGGCGCGGGCTTTTACCGCTACAACTACTTTGCTGGGCGAAGATTTCCCGGGTATTTGGTACCCGTCGCGTCGGCCTCTGCAAGAGACCCATCCTCTTTCGTGACAATGAGACCCGTGGTCGATTCGGCGGACTTGCCGAGCGTTAATAGCCACTCCGTACTGATCTCCGGCACTCGGCTTCCCACAAACTTGAACGTGATCGGAATCTGCGGCGAGATCCAGATCGCCGTCCGACCGTCGCCGGCGAGATTGCTATCTTTCCAAGACATCAGGAACGATTCACCCCGCATTATTTTCTGCACGAGAACGATCTGCAGGTGCGCCAGCAACCGATCCTCAAAGTGCGTCACCAATCCGTCGTACCGAATTGACCCCATGCCAGCCCCACTCTCTAAAAATTACAGCTGGAACGCGGGTGTGCCCACGCCGATGCTGCCGAATGCATATGAGTAAAGCGTGACGAGTCGCATTTCGCCAACTTCACTGTCTCCCCGGTCTGTCGCACGGCGTTTTTCCGGCCGCTGCATTGTCGGGTACGGGGCGGGTGCCCCGTGAGAAAATACACGCATGACGGAATCTCACACGGTCGCAAGCGGCGCCCGATGCGAAGTGGTCGCTGGAACGCACGCGGGCAAGTCAGGCACCGTCGCCGACATGAAGACGAGCAAAACAGGCGCGGTCACCATCACAGTTGTGCAAGTCGACGGCGAGCGATTCAAGTCTCTCGCGAAGAATGTGCGGGTTGCTGGCGCCTGAGGCCAGGGCGAGATCGCGGTGGCACGGTCAGGGATAGGCGCTCAGGAACGCCTTACGGTGTCCGCTCTGCTGCGGCGCGCTTCGCGGAGCGATAGCGCGTGACGCTTTCACTGAACGTTCCAGTTTTTGGAGCCAGCGGATCCCCGATGACAATGATTGCGGTAGCGATCGGCCCGAGCAACAGGCTCAATAGAAACCAGTTCCACCGTCCACGATTCTTCTGCTCAGCCAGACCCGCGTTCACAAGCGCGAGCGAAAACAGGAAGGTAGCCGTCGTGACGTATTCGTTCATGGGGAAACTGTAGCTCGGTGACCCGCTGCAAGGGTTTGACGAACGCCACACCGGCCCCTTAAACGAAAAAAGAACCCCCGCAAGTAGAAGCCTTGCGAGGGTTCAGTAGCGGTGTAATCTCCGCTACGTGGCTCCGACGGGCGTCGATCCCGTGACCTCTCGATTTTCAGTCGAACGCTCTACCAACTGAGCTACAGAGCCAGGCAACAACTTGACGTAGTCACCAGAGACGAAGAAACCCTTCCGAAGAAGGGTTCTTCATCTAGCGACCCTGACGGGACTTGAACCCGCGACCTCCGCCGTGACAGGGCGGCGCGCTAACCAACTGCGCTACAGGGCCATAGATGTTGCTATTCAATTGTGTTTCGGTAAGAGTGACCCCAACGGGATTCGAACCCGTGCTGCCGCCGTGAAAGGGCGGTGTCCTAGGCCGCTAAACGATGGGGCCGAAGCGATTTCGCGCTTGCTACCGAGATGAAATCTTACGGGGAGTTTCTATCGCTGCGCAAATCGAGTTCACGATCGGGGTTTCTCTGGCGTGTCGCATCTGAGAACTTCCCAACGCTCCCCCGGCGTGGCACAGTAAGAGCGGGCTGACAGCGACGTCGCCCAGAGACTGGAGTGATCATGGTTTCCCACCCGCTTGATTCCCTTTCAGCTGCAGAAATTTCGGCGACTGCCGCGCTGCTGGCGCGAGACAAGCAGATCGACGGCGGCTGGCGCTATGCGTCAATCATTTTGCAGGAGCCCCTCAAGACCGAGGTGCAGGCCTGGAACGATGGCGACGAGATCGTTCGCCGATCCTTCGCCGTGTTATGGAACAAGCAGTCGAACGCCGTCTACGAAGCTGTCGTGAATCTCACGGAAGGCGCGATCGAAGACTGGACCCACCGGCCCGGCGTCACCCCGAACTTCACGGTCGACGAGTACCACGACTGCGATGTCGCACTGCGACAGAACCCCGCGGTGCGCTCCGTGCTCGACGCCCGCGGCATTGACCCCGAGCTGGTCCTCTTCGATCTGTGGACCTACGGCAACGAGGTCATGCCCCCGCAGTGGCGCGATCGCCGCCTCGGCTGGGTCGACATCTGGAGCCGGGCGACACCCAACGGCAACCCCTACGCCCACCCGGTGAGCGGCCTCAAAATCATCGTCGACGTGAACTCAATGGAGGTACTGCAGATCGACGACGGGCACGATCGCGGGTTCCCCGAGGTCGATGCCGAGTACGTTCCCGAGCTGCGCGGCGAGCCCGAGCGCCAAGACCTCAAGCCGCTCGACATCGTGCAGCCCGATGGGGTGTCATTCGACATCGAAGGATCGCGACTGCGGTGGCAGGACTGGGAATTTCGGCTCGGGTTTAACTACCGCGAGGGCCCCGTCATCTACCAGGTGAAGTTCAAGGACGGCGACGAGTACCGCGACGTCGCGTACCGCATGTCACTCGCCGAGATGATCGTGCCGTATCGCGATTCAAGCTTCGATCATTACCGCCGCACCGCCTTCGATATTGGTGAGTGGGGGTTCGGCTACATGTGCACGTCGCTGGAGCTGGGCTGCGACTGCCTGGGTGAGATCACCTACCTCGACGGCGTCCTCCCGAACACCGCGGGCGAGCCCGTCGTCACAAAGAACGTGATCTGCCTGCACGAGGAAGACGACGCGGTGCTCTGGAAGCACGTTGACCCCGACGCCGGCACCGAGGTGCGCCGCATGCGCCGCTTCGTAGTCTCAGTGCACGCGACCGTCGCGAACTACGAGTACCTCGTCTACTGGCGGTTCTATCCGGACGGCAATATTGAGTGCGAAATTCGCGCGACCGGGATCATGGTGTCGACCCCGATGGAAGACGAAACGGCGACCCACCCCACCGGAACGGTCATCGACCGGCGTACCTACGCCCCGCACCACCAGCACTTCTTGGTCGCGCGCCTCGACCTCGATGTCGACGGCGAGCGAAACACGGTAGTCGAGTCAGATTCGCTGCCGGCGCCCATCAGCGACGCGAACCCCTACGGCCTCGATCTGAATACCCGCGGCACCGTGATCTCCTCGGAGAAGGACGCTGGGCGTCTCTTTAGCTGGGAACGACAGCGCGCCTGGAAAGTGCAGAACCCGAATCGGCTCAACGCGTGGGGCGCCCCGACGGCGTACAAGCTCGTGCCTACCGGGTCGTTCCCGGCGATGTTCGACGAGGCCTCGCCGATCCTGCGCCGCAATCCGGTGATCGGCAACACGCTGTGGGTCACTCAGCACCACGACACCGAAATGTGGCCGGCGGGCGATTACCCGACGCAGTCCGCGAACGACCTCGACAACGGCATGACCGCCTGGATCGCAGACGACGAGAATCTCGTCGATACCGATGTGGTGCTCTGGTACGTGTTTGGCATTCATCACATCACGCGCGCCGAGGACTGGCCGATCATGCCGGTCGACAAGGTGTCGTTCACACTGAAGCCGTTCGGGTTCTTTGACCGCAACCCGTCACTCGACGCCCCGCGCTCGAAACCCAAGGGCGACTCGTGCTGCGCGGACGGCACTTGCACCTGCGAGCACTAGAGCGCCGAGCCCCTACGCAAACGCCGAGCCCCTCCCGAGAATGCGTGTTTTCGGGAGGGGCTCGACGTCTTACGAGGGGCCCGGCGTGCAGCGGTAGGGCGGGCGCAGCTCGCCCTACCGCTCAATAGCCGCCGAGGGCGCGCTGGACGCGGCTCAGCGAGATGTTCTCGTGCAGCATGACGCCCGAGCTGGTGCGCTGCTCAAAGTGGTACCCCATCTTGCCCTGGCGAAGCATGCCGATGAGGTGCGGCTCGGCCGCATTCCACATGATCCATGTGGGAAGGCCGTCGGCGTTCTTGCCGAGGTAAGTGATTTCGATATTGCGCGTGCCGATGCGCTGCACGTCGGGCATCAGCTTGTTCTTCGACAGGGCGACGCTGCCGGTATCCGCCTGCTCCATCTCACTCATAGCACGATCCTAGCGAATGTGGCGAGTCGGTGGCAGCGAAAACGGCCGTTCATGCGCCGATTAATCGGTGTATTCGAGTTCGAGGTCTGAGACGTCTTGATCGGTGAGGTTCACGACGATGTTGTCGGGGTTACGCGTCGTCAACCAAATCAGCTCCTGCGTGCGGCTCGCGTTCCCCTCGATGTGCGGCACGAACGGCGGAACGTAGACGAAATCGCCCTCTTCGAAGTACATGATCTCGCTGTAGCGCTCACCGAATCGAATGTAGCCCCGGCCCTGAAACACGAACCCCCCGGTCTCGGCCTCACCGTGGTGGTGCGGGTCAGAGTGCTCACCCACGCCGGTGTGCACGCGGCCAAACCAGAGGCCCGACACATCGGTGTTCTCGACCGAGACGCCCGAGTATCGGCGAGCACGCGAGGTCTGCCCGGGTGCGAGCGGCAGTTCGTCGCGTTTCTGAATGCTGATGCGCTTGAAGGGGCGGCCGAGCGGGTCGGTGGTGTCAGTCATGGTGCGTCCAATCTCGAGTGTGTGGACTCCGACCCGCGGCTCGAAAGCAGCGCCCCCGGCGACCTCGGTGGAGTGACACGAACGTACCCCCGAAGAGGCGACTCCGCGCAACTTTTCCGCATGGCGGAACAACGCGGAGCTGGTGCCTCCGGCTTAGTACGCGAGCGAGCTCTCGATATGAGTCGCTGCAACGCGAAGCTGCGCCAAGAGCTCTCGCTCGAGACCGCTCAGCGACGATCCCGCGCTGCCTGCCCGAATTCTCGACAGCGGGGCCGCGACCGTGAGCCCGCAGATCACCTCGCCGTTCGGCCGGTGCACCGGCACCGCGAGCGCGTACATATCAGCCTCGGATTCACCGAGGTTGCGCGCATAGCCACGCTCTGCGACGTCGGCGAGCTCGGCGCGCAGCGCATCGGGGTCTGTGATCGCGTCCGGCGTCGTGGCTTCGAGCCCGGCGGTCAGAAACACGTCGGTCAGCCGCTCGGCATCGAGCGCCGCGAGCAGCACCTTGCCGCCGGCCGCCGTGTGGGCCGGCGGACCCTCGCCCACCCGGCTCGTCACCCGGACGGGTCGCTGCGATTCGACGGACGCGGCGAAGAGGCACCGGCGATCGCGCAGCACGGTCAGGTGCACCGTCTCCCCCGTTGTTCGTTGCAGCTGCTCCATCGTCGTGCGACTCACGGCGACGCAGTGCTCAAGGGCCGAAACTTCAGAGGTGAACAGCATCGCGGATCCCAGTTCGTAGCGCTTGCCCCCCGCCTGCTGACGCACAAACCGCTGTTCAACGAGCGTGGTAACGAGTCGGTGCGCTGTCGAAGCTCCGACTCCGACGCCTGTAGCGATCTCGGTCAGGCGCAGCGGGCCGTGCGCGCGCAGCAGATGGAGCACCTCGAGCGCCTTCGTGACCGACTGCAGGGTCGCTGTCACGAGCGCCGCAGCGTGTCGGTGGGCGACTCAGCGAAGTGCCGCCGGTACTCGGTAGAAAACCTGCCGAGGTGCGTGAATCCCGCCTGCTGCGCAATCGAGGTCACGGTCTCACGCAGGGGGTCTGCGTTTTCAAGAAGTTCGCGCGCGCGGCGCAATTGTGCTCCCCGCAGCATCGCGGTTGGCGTGCTGCCGTTCACCGCCCGCACGTGGCTCTGCAGGGTGCGTAGCGGCACACCGAGCCCCTCAGCGATCTCCAGCACGCTCTCGCCGAGGGCGGCACCCGATTCGATTGCCTCCTCGAATCGACGCACGAGCGCGTCGCCTGGCGTGACGCGCACCTGTTCGGCGCTGGTCCAAGCATCGAGGGCCCGGCTCACCGAGTTGTCGACCGCGCCGAGCAGCCGCGCGAGCAGCAGATCGGCGCTGAGTTTACGAGCGTATTCACCGTCGGCAGTCGCGCGGTCGAGCACCTCGTGGTGACTCAGTAGCGCGCTCAGAAAATCGGCACCGGCGGGAGTATCGAGCCTGAGATGCAGACCGAGCTGCAGACGCTCGACGTCGACGCCGTAGACCGCCCGGGCAACCGCTCGCAGCCGTTCGAGGGACACGTAGCAAATGAGCGTTGGCACGCCAGCGTCCCAGCGCATCGCGAAGGAGCGGTCGATAGGCGGCACGGTCGCGACGTCCGGCGACGATTCAACGAGCGCGTGGCCGACCTCCATCGTCGCGCGGCCGCGCAGCGGAATCTGCACGAGATAGAACCCCTGCAATCCGCCACCGACTCCGATGCGCACGGCCTCGCCGTAGTCGAGCGTCTGGATCCCGACGCCACCGTCGTGCACCGAGCGCAGCGTCATGTTGACTTCGCGCCGCTCGATGGGAGCAAGGTTGTGTTCGCAGAAGATGCCGGCGACCGTTTCGTGCGCCTCGTCGACAGACGCAGCGCGCGTCGTCGGGCGCGACATGAGCAGCTCTGACGGTCGGGGAAGCACTCCTCGCACGCGTGATGCCATCGTCGCCTCCCGCCCGCCTCGGCGTCTACGTAAAACGGATAAGACCTGCGCGATTCGGATAGTGCAGCGCTGCAGCCCCCGTTTGGATTGAGGTAAGCATACCGACCGATTCGGCCGGGAGCCACGGTTCACCGTTCAACGTAGAACAGGAGCACGAAACATGCCAGCACTCACGCCAGCTCTGAGCGGCAGGGTAGCCCTCGTCACCGGCGGCGCCACAAAGATCGGTCGCGGCGTGGTCGATGTCTTGCGCGAAGAGGGTGCCACTGTCGTGGTCGCCGATATCGACGCCGAGGGCCTGTCACAACTGCCAGACGGGGTCGACGCGCAGCGCTGCGACATCACCGACGACGAGGCGGTATCCGCCCTCATCGGCGGCATCGTAGACCGCCATGGCCAGCTCGACATCGTCGTCAACCTCGCCGCGACCTACCTCGACGACGGGGCAGAAACGTCTCGTGCCGACTGGTTGACGGGGCTCAACGTGAACCTCGTCAGCGGCGCACGCGTCACGGCGACAGCGAGGCCCCACCTCGCGGCGAGCGGTTGGGGCGCTGTCGTGAACTTCACCTCGATCTCGTCGTCAACCGCGCAGACCGGGCGCTGGGTGTACCCGGTGAGCAAGGCAGCGATCGTGCAGCTCACCCGTCTGCAGGCGCTCGACTACGCCCCAGACGGCATCCGCGTGAACTCGGTCAGCCCCGGCTGGACCTGGTCGAATGTGATCGAGGCCGTGTCGGAGGGCGACCTGGCACACGCGGATCGCGTGGCTGCGAACTTCCACATGCTCGGCCGCCTCGGCCGCCCAGAAGAGGTCGGCCGCGTCGTCGCCTTCCTCGCCTCAGACGCGGCGAGCTTCGTCACCGGCGCAGACTACGCCGTCGACGGCGGGTATTCGGCGCTCGGCCCCGAGCAGCGCGATCCCGCCATCCCGCTGCTCGCTCCCTAACCCATCGCACTCTCGCGGGCGGCAGTGCAGCCGCCCCTCCACACGAAGTTCTTCACGAAAGGCACTCCATGTCGCAACGTCACATCACCATCGTCGGCGCGGGCCAGTCGGGCATTCAGCTCGGCCTCGGGCTGCTCATGCACGGCTTCCACGTGCGCCTCATCTCAGACCGCACCCCCGAGCAGATCCGGGCTGGCCGAGTCGCTTCGAGCCAGTGCATGTTCTCCAAGGCGCTGGAGTATGAGCGCTCAGTCGGCGTCGACCTGTGGCCGGACGCGCCAGCGGTCGAGGGCATCGGCTTCACGGTTCCCCACCCCGAGCAGCCCGGCGAGAAGCTCTTTAGCTGGGCCGGTCGCCTCGACGCTCCCGCCTACGCGATCGATCAGCGCATCAAGTTTCCGGCCCTCATCGAGCTGTTCGTGCAGAACGGCGGCGAGGTCGTCTACGAGGAGGCCGATGTCGCGGCGCTCGAGCGGTACACGCTCGACTCCGAGCTCGTGATCGTCGCCGCCGGTAAGGGCGAGATCGCGCGCGGCTTCGAGCGCGACGCCGAGCGCAGCACGTTCGCTGAGCCGCAGCGCGCGCTCGCGCTCACCTACGTACACGGCTTCGAGCCGACGCCCGAGTTCTCTCGGGTCAGCTTCAACCTGATTCCCGGTGTCGGCGAGTTCTTCGTCTTCCCGGCCGCAACGATCAGCGGCGACTGCCACATTTTCGTGTTCGAGGGTGTTCCCGGCGGCCCGCTCGATCGCTGGCAGGGGCTCACACCCGAGCAGCACCTCGATGCTTCGCTCGACTTCCTGCGCGAGTACCTGCCCTGGGAGGCGGAACGCGCAACCAACGTGTCACTGACCGACGACCTGGGCGTACTGCAGGGCCGCTTCGCGCCGACCGTGCGCCACCCGGTCATGACGCTGCCCTCGGGCCGCACAGTGCTCGGCATGGCTGACGTCGTCGTGCTGAACGACCCGATTACGGGCCAGGGCTCGAACAACGCCTCGAAGTGCGCGCAGAGCTACCTCGACACGATCCTCGACCACGAGCAGCTGCCCTACGATCGCGCCTTCCAGCAGAATGCGTTCGAGCGCTTCTGGGCCCGCATCAAGCCGGTCGCCGACTGGACCAACGCGCTCCTCATGCCGCCCCCGCCGCACGTGCTGCAGCTGCTCGCGGCCGGTGCCGAGCACCCCGAGATCGCGCACCGCTTCGCCAACGGATTCACCGATCCCGTCGACTTTGGCGACTACTTCCTCACCCCCGAAGGCGCCGAGCGCTACCTCGCCGCCGTCTCAGCACGATCTGAAAGCGTCGCGGCGTAAGTCGGCGACGCCTCGGAAACGGAGTAGAACATGTCTCGCACCATCATCTCTCAGGCCACCACAACTGCACTCGCGGAGGGATCCCAGATGAGTATCGATGTCGACACCGCTGACTTTGACCCCCGCGATCTGCGCGCCGCCTTCGGCCAGTTTGCGACCGGTGTCACGGTCGTCACCACGGTCACCCCCGACGGCGAGCGCATCGGCGTCACCGCCAACTCGTTTACGTCGCTCTCGATGGATCCGCCGCTGGTGCTGTGGTGCCCGGGCCGTCATCTGCGCAGCCTCCCGGCATTCGAGACGGCGACGCACTTCGCGATCAACGTGCTCGCGAGCAACCAGCACGGTCTCTCGGGCAAGTTCGCGACCGGATCGACCGACAAATTCGACGGTGTCGCGGTGCGCGAGGGCATCGCCGGCATTCCCGTACTCGAGGGCACTCTCGCGACGTTCGAGTGCGAGACCGTGGCGCGGCACGAGGCCGGGGACCACGTGATCTACGTCGGTCAGATTCGTCGCTACGCGCATGCGCAAGCTAAGCCGCTCGTATTCCACGGCGGCAGCTACCATGGCACCACAACCCACACCTCGGAGGACGCATGACCACAGTTGTGATTGGAAGCGGCATCAATGGCATGGTCGCGGCCGCCGAACTCGCTCGCTCGGGTGTTTCGACGGTGCTCGTCGAGCGGGCGGATCGCATCGGCGGCTTCATCGCCGCCGATGCCGAGCGCACCCTCCCCGGCTTCCTCCACGACACGTACTCCTCATGGCACCCGCTGTTTGTGTCGAGCGCGGCCTACGGCGAACTCGGACCCGAGTTGGCGGCGCGCGGCCTGAGCTACAGCAACAGCGACGGCGCTGTGACCGCGAGCACGGCCGATGTCGCGGGCGAGCGGCGCACGGTGATCGCGCACCGAGACCCGAAGCGCACGGCCGAGGGATTCGCGCTGCAGTCGGATCGCGACGCGTACCTCGGCATGCTCGACGAGTTCGGCCCGCGCGCACCGTTCATCTTCGGCGCGCTCGGCGCCGAGCTCGGCTCGACGAAGGTCTTGGGCAAGCTCGGCTGGCAGGCGCTGCGATCGCTCAAAGGCGCCGGGCTCGAGTCGCTCGTGCGCGACTCGCTGACGAGCGCGCGCAGCTACCTGCGTCGAGGCTTTGACGGGTGGGAGGTCGACGCGCTGTGGACCCCGTGGGGCCTCCACTCGGGGCTCGGCCCCGACCACGCGACGGGCGGCATGATGATCCCGGTGTTTGCCGCGGCCATGCACCAGTTCGGGCTGCCGGTTGTCACCGGCGGCGTTGGCGAGTTTCTGACGGCGTTTGAGCGACTGCTGCGCGACTCGGGTGTCGAGATTCGTACCGGCGAGGAGGTCGAGGAGATTCTCGTCGCCGGTGGCAAGACCACAGGCGTGCGCACCTCGTCGGGCGTCATTCCCGCAGACACCGTGCTCGCGAGCGTGTCGCCCGGCGCGCTCTACGGGACGTTGCTGAAGTCGTCGAGCGCCGTGTCGGCTCAGCGCGCCAGCGCCGCACGCTACCGCCCCGGCCGCGCTGCGATGCAGCTGCACTTTGCGCTTGATCGCCCGGTGCAGTGGGATGACGAGGCGCTCAGGGAGGTGCCGCTCGTGCACCTCAGTGACGGCTCGGGCAGCACGGGAGTCGCGTGCGCACAGGCGGAGGCGGGCCTACTCCCGGCGCTGCCGACGGTGGTGGTCGGCCAGCAGAGCATCATTGATCCGAGCCGCGCCCCCGAGGGCAAGGCGACGCTCTGGCTGCAGCTCCAAGAGGTGCCGTACGCGCCCATCGGCGATGCTGCCGGCACGATCGACACGAGCGGCGGCTGGGCGAACGACGACCTGCGCAAACACTACGTCGACCGCGTACTCGACCGGCTCGAAACCTTCGCCCCCGGCACGCGCGAGACGGTGCTCGCCACCGACATCATCGCGCCGACCGACCTCGAAGCCGCGAACCCGAACGCCATTCACGGCGACCCCTACGCGGGTTCGGCCGAACTCGACCAGAATCTGCGCTGGCGCCCGTTCCCCGGAGCCGCGGGCCACCGCACCACCGTAGGCGGGGTCTGGCACATCGGCGCGGCCACCCACCCCGGCCCAGGACTCGGTGCCGGCTCCGGTCACCTCGTCGCGCAGCGCATCATCTCGGGAAAGACCCGCTAGCGCACGTAGGGCATCGCCGAGCTACGAGCCCTGTGCCACGAGTCGAATCGCAAACTCGGGTTGGGCGAGGTGGTGGCGGTCCGCCGGATGCCGGAGGTAGTAGTTGATAATCGCTGCGACGGCATCCGGGTCGGAACCGATCAGCCGCCGCGGGAGGATATAAGTCTCACCGCTTGTGACGCGCAGACCGAGTTTCGCGCCGGTCCGTGTACTCATCGCGGAAGCCGCACCGAGATCGTCCCAGCTGAGCACGATACGCCCCGCTCCGCGAACACCTCGCACACCTTCGGATGTGAGCTCGAGGCCACGTGGAGCACGCAGAGCCCACAGCTGTTGCGCTAAGAGCACGACGCCGAGTATCCCGAGGACTTCGACGGTTCTTCGGCCAAACCCGATATCCGCCACGGCTTCACCGCGGAGCCGAGCAATTAGCGCGAGGATCGCGGGAAGCACCATGATCGCGGCAGCAAGCGGATAGAGCAGATCAAGGCTCGGGGCGTAGGTGAAACGGAGCGACGGTGACTGGTTCACGAGTCGCACCACTCCGACGGAGACCGAAAGCTCCCATGCCAGAAGCGCCGCCCCCAAACATCCGAGAGCCAAGCTGAGGCCCACGATCTGCAGCCGATAGCTCAGGTCGTGGGACTGGAAGGAGAGCAGGATTCCCACGAGCATGGCCGCGATTAGCAGCGCCGGCGCGAGATAGAGCTGGGCCGGGCTCTTCCCTGAGCGCAGCGGAGTCTCTCCAACCCCCGGGAAATTGACTCCGAGATCTTGACGAACGACGGTCATAACGGCTCCGATCAAGTCTTGGAATCAGCGGCTGAGCACCAGGTGGACCGCAGCGAAGTGCAAACCAAAGTCTCTTCACGACTATTGCACTTGGTTCCCTGACAGTTTCAAGTACAAGACAAAGCTAGCCTGGAGTGCTGTGTCATTCGCTGGCCCGAGCGCACGACACGATCTAGCAATCGACTCCATCCGCAAGAAGAACATCTCTTTGGCCAGCATGATAGGCCAGCGCCGCAATGCGGACAGCGCGTTTAAGAGGTCGCGCAAATAGTCCCTCCGTGGGCACCTCAATCTTCCCTCTGAATTCCGAAGTTCCTCAAACGACGCAGCGCGTGCTGCTTCTCGTCCGACGCAAATTGCTCGGCAAGCTGGCGTACCAGTAGGTCATCTCTACGTTGCCCGGATCGAGGTATTCAGCCCAGCATCGAGGAGTATGAGCGCTGCGTTCAAATCGCAGACCGGCTACGAACTGGTTACGCACCTCACGGAACCCATTGTGTCAACTGGTCATTGTAAAACGAATTCCCGAGCGTTCCAAGCGCGGTGCGTGATTCTTCGTAGATAAGCCAACGGACTATGACATTTGCAGGGGCAACTGCGGCTTTGACAGCGTCGGAACCCAAGTTAGCCAAGTCCAGTAATGCAACAAACTTGCAATACGGTATGCTCCCGTCATGACCATCCGCGCCGATTCCGTTGCGCTGGCGGTTGAGGGTGGCCGTCTGGGCTTGGTCGCGCAGAACGTCGACGCTGGCATTGCCGATGCGGGGCGGCGCGTGGAGGATCTACTCGCAAATGGATGGTCTGGGGTGTCTGCATCCGCGTTCCGCTCCGCGTTTGAGCGTTGGCAGTCAGCGGCCACCGCGGGGGCCGCTGAGTTGCATCGTCTGGTCGAAGGGATTCAGGAAACGGCCACCGATGTGCGCGCGGTCGAAGACGGTCACATGGAAATGATCCGCCAGCTCGAGGCTGAACTTTCCATCCTCCCAGCGCCCGAAACTTCGCGCCCTCAAGTAATCGCGGGACTACACCGACTCATGGGCGGTAACTAACGTGTATACCGTCAAGCCCGGCGAACTCGAACTCCTCGCAGTCGCTTTGGAACAAGTGACAACGCAACTTGTCGACGCCATTGAAGATGCCGACAACGCTTCTCATCGTTTGCACGGCACCTGGGAAGGCGAGACGGCGTCGGCACACGCAGATCGACACAGCGAGTGGCGTGCACGTGCGGAGCAGATGTCAGCTGCACTTGCAGAGATTCGGCAGGTATTGCGCAGCGCGGACGAGAACTATGCGGCGGCAGCTGCGGCGAACGTGTCAATGTGGGGTGGGGCTTGACGATCTCGGTTGACCCTGACGCCTACCAGTCGGCGTCGCGCGTGTTCGGTGATGATTTCACGCACGCAGCCGGGTCTTTACTCGCAGCGCTGCAGGGCTCGCTCGCGGAAATTGGGGGTTGTTCGGGAAACGACTCAGCGAGCATCGAGTTCGCTAGTTCGTATGACCAGGGGGCGCGGGCCACGGCTCAGACGATGAGCGAACTTGCTGGCGCGGGTATGACGGTCGCGTCCCTGCTGCAGCAATCGGGTTACAACCATGCGCGTGCTGACGCACATTCCAACATTGACGGTGACGATGTTGTCGATACACGGACATACCAGCCAGGAACAGCACAAAGTATCGCGATGGTATCCCTCCAGGGTGGGGGCATCTTCGAGCTACCCGCCGGGTGGGAGTGGGCCGCTGATCCGTTTGGTGGGGTCTGGCCCGATGGGCATCCCGACAAGCTGCGTCAGGTAGCCGAGGCATGGAAGACGGCTGCGGGGAAACTCGATGGCTTATGGGATTCCGTGGGGAACGGGATGTCCGCGCTGGACGGGCAACAGTCGCCGGAGCTTGAGCATGCGAGAGTCGTGTGCCGGTCGCTTGGAGAAGCGGCCAGCGCTCTCGCAGAGCAATGCCGGGCCATCGGAGACGCGGTGGAGTCACACGCCGACCAGATCGAAAAGGTCCGAGGAGAGGTTACAAAGGAACTCTCGTTATTCGTTCAGGAGACGATCGCCATTGAGGCAGGTGCCTTAATCGTAGGAATTGCGACTGGCGGAATTGGTGCGGGCGGAATGCAGGCAGCAGAATCAGCGGCTGCTGCCCGCGCGTGGCAGCGGGTCAAGGGCATCCTTGCAACACTGTCCGCTGCGGCAAGTTCCTCGGGTGGCAAGCTGGTCGCGGTGCACGTCATCGATGGCGTGAGCGACAGCCTCAAAGGGATATTGAAGCTGACACCGAAGGTTGCCGAGACCGCGCCGGTCGCGTCGGGGCTGAAAGCGATGAAAGAGCTGGCCAACAAACTTGCAGACTCGAAGTGGCCGCTGGGTCCTGCCACGCGCGGGTTCGAGTTGGAGGCACGGTATGGCGGCAACCTCCCTCCATCCTTCCCCACGATCGATAAGTTTGACCAGCTCACTGGCGTCGCCACGAGCATCAAGAGCACAGATCTTGCGGCGAAGACCTACCAGGACCCGAACAAACTCCGCCGCCTAATCACCGGCTATATTGACAAAATGGCCGGCTTCAATGGCAAGCAGTTCTCCGGCACAAATATCTTGAGTGGGGACATCAGTGAACGGGAGCTCCTGCTCATCATCCCTCGTGGCGCGACGCCCGAGCAGCAGGCGGTGCTGGCCGAGATGGCTGAATACGCGCGACAGAAAGGCGTCACATGGACACTAGAAATTTCCCGGTAAACCCTCATAACGTCTCAGTAATGCTCCGCCCAGACGGCAGAGTCTTCATCGAGGTGTATTCCCTCCCAGTGCAAGGAACGTGGACACTGGACGGTATTCCTGCGGTTGTTCCCAGCATCGAAGACGCTGAGATTCTCGGGCAGGCAGTCCTCGACGGCCTCGAGCGTTCCTCGTGGCGAATCATTCCTGCCCCAGACCCGCGCGATAATCCAATGGTGCAGGAGGTCCTGGACTGGGCCGGGGCGCGGAACTGGAAGGCTTACACCAAGGGGTCAAGAGCAGTATCGGTCTATTCGCGGTACTCCGTGGCGCCTCCTACAGCCGTCGATATTTCGCCTTACGAACGTGAAAATAGCGGTGCTTACTCCCCAATTGATGAGGAGCACCAGGAAGGCGTCGTATTTGAAGGAGCGGAAGAGCTGGGGCGCTTGGTGCAAGAAGCAATGAAGGTCGCACGCGCATAGCACGACAGGAGGTGTCAATGGACGCTGGAAGTCTCCCCGTAGACCCCCACAGCATCTCTGTAATGCTCCGGCCTGATGGGCGGGTTTTCGTCGAGACGTATTCCCAACCGCACGCCGGGGCCTGGATCAGTGACGGCTTCCCCACCGTACTACCGAGGATCGATGATGCCGCCTCCTTGGGTGGGGCAATCCTCGAAGCGTTAGAACGGTCCACTTTTGACCAGTATTCCGCTGAAGAGCTACGGAATCGTCCCCCGATAGAAGAGCTATTCAGGTGGGCGGGAGTGCGAAATTGGAAGGCCTACACAAAGGGTTCGAAATCAGTATCCGTCTATGCCCGATACTCCGACGTACCTCCCATAGCGGTTGATATCACCCCGAAAGAACGGGAACGCAACGGCGCCTTTTCTCCGATCGTTGAAGAACATCAGGTCAGTGTCCCCTTCGCTGGCGAGGAGGCGCTGGGACGTTTGGTACAGGACGCGATGAAAGTAGCGCGCGCATAATGCATCAGAAGAATGTCACGTGGGTCCCGGAAGTCTGCCGATAACTCCCCACAGTGTGGCTGTGATGTTGAGGCCCGATGGGCGCGTGTTCATCGAGGTGTACTCACGTCCCATAAACGGACCCGCAACCATCGATGGCTTGCCGGCGGTTCTCCCCGGGATAGAGGATGCAACCGCACTCGGTGAAGCGATCCTGCAGTGCCTCGAACGCTCCACCTTCCGGACCATGCCCGCGCCGGACCACGGTAACAATCCCATGGTTGAAGAAATTCTGGCGTGGGCAGGAGCACGAGATTGGAAGTCGTACACGAAAGGGTCGAAGTCCGTAGGGCTATTCGCCGGATACTCGACCGCCCCTCCAACAACAGTGAGCATCACGCCAGAAGCCTGGAACCGAAAAGGCGGGATTTCCCCGATTGACGACGAATATCGGGAAAACGTCTCCTTTTCCAGCGCGGAGGAGCTGGGACGTTTGGTACAGGACGCGATGAAGGTAGCGCGAGCGTAATGCGCCGGATGGGCGTCACGTGGACACTAGAAATCTCCCGTTAACTCCTCATAGTGTGTCCGTCCTTCTTAGGCCGGATGGACGCGTGTTCATTGAGGTCTATTCTCAGCCCCATGATGGACCCGAGACCCTCGACGGTCTCCCTATCGTGTTGCAAAGTGCTGAAGATGCCAAGGCCCTAGGCCAGGCCGTGCTCGACGCGCTGGAACGGTCGACATTCGAGGTTATTTCGGCACCGGATCCCCGCAACAATCCAATGTTGAAAAAACTATTGACTTGGGCTGGTGTGCGGAACTGGGCGAGTTACGCGAAGGGGTCGAAGTCGGTGGGGGTTTTCTCCCGATATTCCGTTGCTCCCCCGGCCACGATTAACATCACCCCGGAGAAATGGGACAGCGACGGAGGCTTCTCGCCAATCATGGAAGAACGCCAAGTTGAGGTGCCATTCGTGGGTGTTGAAGAACTAGGGGCACTCCTGCAAGACGCGATGAAATTAGCGAGAACCTAGCCGTTGTGCAGCCCCGAATGAGTGAGCCAGTAATTGTCACTAGAGATTTCCCGGTAAACCCTCATAACGTCTCAGTAATGCTTCGCCCAGACGGCAGAGTCTTCATCGAGGTGTACTCCCGCCCGGTGCAAGGAACGTGGACACTGGACGGTATTCCTGCGGTTGTTCCCAGCATCGAAGACGCTGAGATTCTCGGGCAGGCAGTCCTCGACGGCCTCGAGCGTTCCTCGTGGCGAGTCATTCCTGCCCCAGACCCGAGGGAACGAAGCGGTGCTTTTCCTCCCTTGGACGAGGGATATCGAGAAGGCGTTCAATTTCAAGGCGCAGAAGAACTCGGACGTTTAGTGCAGGAAGCGATGAGGATCGCTCGTACTTAGTCCCCGGCTCGTGATGCCCGTCACCCGGGCAGTAACCATCAAGCATCAAAAATCTATTTCTCCTCCAATTGTCTGGGGACTATTTGCGCGACCTCTAAGTTGTATACGTCAACACCCGTGCGATCCGCGTGCTTTGCGCAGGCGTCCATATACTGGACGGCCGTTAATCTGAAGACTGCTAACTGGGATGGCAAGTAGATGCTTGACAAGAAGAATCACACCGCCGGACGCACTCTTCTCGGAGCGTCCGCCGCGGGATTTACGGCCAGCTTTGTCGCTCTCCTCGCGACGTGGGACGAGGGAGTTCCCGCCTCGGTTGTGATCTTCACCGCCGTCGGTATGATCGCGGGGGTCTTGGGCGTCGTCATGCTCGCAGTCCGGAAAGGCGCGCTTGTCGGACTGTCAGTAATGTTCCTGTGCGTTGGCATCGCCCTGATCGTCGGGGTCCTGGCACTGAAGACCGGATGGGGTGGTGACCCCAATATCGGGGCAGGGCTCATTCTGATGATCGGCATTCTGCTGCAACCCGTAGGCGCGCTCGCCGCGCTCGCCACCCTCGTCACCGAGTGGGTCGGGTCACGGAAAGCAGCTGAGGTCGTTCCCTCATGACGGACAAACGGCCGTCACCTCGATCTCGATGAGCAAGCCGTCAATTGCGAGCCCCGAAATACCGACGATCGTTTGTGAGGGGTGCTCCGTGCTCCCCTGCACCTCTTCTATCGCGGCCGTGATCACCTCGTATTCGGTGGGGTGCAGCGTGTAGATGGTGCGGCGCACCACGTCGTTCCAGCTCGCACCGGCGGCCTTCAGGGCGATCTCTACGTTCCGCATCGCGGCGCGTGTCTGTGCACCGAGATCCCCCGCCCCGATGACCTGGAAGTCTGGCGACAGCGCGATCTGCCCCGCGATGTACACCACGCTGCCGGGCGGGGCTACGGTCACATGACTAAACCCCGGCGCCGGGTGGATCTCGGGCGGATTGATGAGCTTGCGGGTCGTGGTCATGGCGACAGCCTTAACCGTCGATCAGTGCGAACACGCGCGACGGGCTACCGCCGCCGCCCACGATCGGCAGCGGAGCCACGACGATCACGGCCCCGGTCACGGGCAGCTCGGCGAGGTTCTGCAGCGAGGTGATCCCATACTTGTCGTTGCCGAGCAAGTGATAGTGAGCCGCGAACGGCGGATCAAGCTCGGCGCCGCGCCCCGCGTCGATGCCGACGGTCTCGACACCGACGCCCGAGATCTTGGTCTGCTCTGCCAGCCACTGCGCGGCTTCCCCGGTCATGCCCGGCGTGTGCGACCCCGTCTCGTCGGCGTTCAAGAACGCCTCCTGGTCGTCGGCGAACCTGTCCCAGCCGGTGCGAAACAGCACCCACCCGTTCTCAGGCAGCGGGCCGTGCTCACCCTCCCAGGCACGAATATCGTCGACGGTCACCAGGTAATCGGGGTTCTCGGCAACCTGCGCAGTGAAGTCGAGCACCACCGCGGGGCCGACGAGCCGCTCGGGTGGGATGCTCGCGACGTCGCGACCGTCCTTGCCGCTGATCCAGTGCACGGGCGCGTCGATGTGCGTGCCGATGTGCTCGCCGGTGTGAATGTTGTGGTGCATCCAGAACGGGCCAGGCTCGTTGTACCGACTCACCTCTTCCAGGCTGAAGTCGATGAGGTTCGCGAACGGATCGGGCAGGCGCAGCGTCGGCGTCTCCGCCGAGAGCGGGTTCGTGAGGTCGACGATGCGTACCGATCCGGAAGCGAGACCGGCGGCGAGATCGAGTGCTGTACTCATGTTCTGTATCTCCTCGTTGAGAGTGTGCGGTGCGTGATGGTGAGTGGGTGGGGCGGGAGGCCGGGAAGGGTCAGCCGACCGGGATCGTGTTGCCGTCGATCCAGCGCGTGTGCGCGGGTTCTGATCCCTGGTCCCCCATGAGCAATTCGAGCCGGGGCCGGATCGCGTCCGTTCGCGACGTCGGCGGCTTGCGTCGCCCCGCACGATACTGATTGATCCAGCCAGCAGCGTCCCCACGGTAATCCTGGTCGGCTGCGGCGTGCAGTGTCCAGTGCGGATCGTAGAGATGACCGCGGCCGATCGCGACGAGGTCACAGCGACCCGCGAGCAGCAGCGAGTTGACGTCGTCGTACGACGAGATCGCACCGACGGCGATGACGGGAACGCCGGACTTCGCGGCGATCCTGTTGCGAATCTTGTCGGCGAACGGCGTCTGATAGCTGCGACCGTATTTCGGCTGCTCCTGCTTCGCGACCTGGCCGGAAGAGACGTCGATCGCGGCGGCGCCGTGGGCGATGAACGCGGCCGAAATCTCGACGGCGTCTTCGTCGGTGACCCCTCCATCGATCCAGTCGTGAGCCGAGATGCGCACGATGAGCGGGCGCTCGGCTGGCCAGGCGGCGCGCACTGCGTCGAACACCTCGAGCGGGTAGCGCAGCCGGTTTTCAAGCGAGCCGCCGTATTCGTCGGTGCGCTGATTAGCGATGGGCGATATGAACGACGAGAGCAGATAGCCGTGCGCCGCGTGCACCTCGAGCAGATCGAACCCAGCCTCGGCCGCGCGCGTTGTCGCCGCGACGTAGTCTGCGGTGATGGCATCGAGGTCCGCGCGGGTCGCGGCGCGCGGCGTCGCACTGCCAGGACCGTAGGGAATGGCGGAGGGCCCAACGACCTCCCACCCGCCGGTCTCGACGGGTTCGTCGATGCCCTCCCACATGCGCTTCGTCGATCCTTTGCGGCCGGAGTGACCGATTTGGGCGCCGATCTTGGCGGTGGAGTTCTCGTGCACGAAGTTGACGATGCGCCCCCAAGCGTCGCGCTGCTCGTCCGTGTAGATGCCGGCGTCGGCCGGCGAGATACGGCCGTCCGCCGAGGGCGCAATCATCTCGGTCATCACGAGCCCGGCGCCACCGATGGCGCGTGCTCCGAGGTGCACGAGGTGATAATCGCCCACGAGTCCATCGATTGCCGAATACTGGTCCATTGCCGAGACGATGATGCGGTTCTTGAGTTCGAGCTCGCCGATGCGCGTCGCCTGGAACATCGCGGGAGCATCAGGAGCATGCGCACCAGCGCCACCAGCACCAGCGCCGCCAGCACCGCCGCCACTAGCAACCGCCTCCCGCTCCGCGAAGTCCCGCTGCACCGCCGCCGCGAATTCCGGGTCGCGCACGCCGAGATTGTCGAACGTGATGCGACGCGAGCGCGTCATGAGATTGAACGCGAATTGCAGAGGCTCCTGCTCGGCGTACTGTCCGATGTTCTCAAACCATTCGAGCGAGGCCTGGGCGGCGCGCTGCAACGAGAGCACCACTGGCCTCCGCTCGGCCTCATAGGCCTCGAGCGCCGCATCGAGATCGTCGGGCTGCTCGTGCAGGTTTGCGGCGAGCGCGAGTGCGTCTTCGAGGGCGAGCTTCGTGCCAGAGCCGATGGAGAAGTGCGCGGTGTGGGCAGCATCGCCGAGCAGTACGACGTTCTCGTGCCGCCAGCGCTCGTTGCGCACGGTGTTGAAGGTGATCCACTTGGAGTTGTTCGTGAGCAGGGTGGCGCCCGCGAGCTCGTCTGCGAAGATTTCACCCAGGTGCGCGACCGAGGCGTCGTCGCTGACGCCCGGCGGGAAGCTCTTGCTCTCGCTCGCGTCGAACCCGGCCGCGCGCCAGACGTCCTCGTGCATCTCGACGAGGAAGGTGCTCTCGGTCGCGGAGTAGGGGTACGCGTGCACCTGGATGATGCCCCACGGCGTGTGCTTCACGTGGAAGGTGAACGCCTCGATCGCGCGATCGAGCCCCAGCCAAATGAACTTGGAGTGCCGCGGGTCGAGCGTCGGCTTGAACGTCTCGGCGTAGTGCGGGCGAATGCGGGAGTTGATGCCGTCGGCTGCGATCACGAGGTCGTAGTCGCGGGCGAGAGTTTCGACGTCGGGCGCCTCGGTTTGGAAGTGAATCGTGACGCCGAGCTCCGTCGCCCGCTCCTGCAGCAGCATCAGCAGCTTCTTACGGCTGCCCGCGGCGAAACCCTGACCACCGATCGTGATGCGCTCACCCTTGAAGTGCACGTCGATATCGCTCCACTGCGCGAAGTCCCGCTGCATTGCGGCGAAGAACTCACCATCGGCGTTCTCGATGCCGCCGAGTGTCTCGTCGCTGAACACGACGCCAAACCCGAACGTGTCGTCGCTCGCGTTACGCTCCCACACGGTGACGTCGTGGGTCGGGTCGAGTTTCTTGGCGAGCAGGGAGAAGTACAGCCCCGCGGGGCCTCCCCCGATAACTGCAATCTGCTTTCCCATGCGCGTGTCCTTTCTGATGGGATGTTCTGAGTGGCGCTGCTGCGCCGAGTGTGTGGCCGCGGCGCCTATACGCCGCGGATCATGCCTTCTTGCATCACCGTCGCGACGAGTTCACCCGTCGCCGTGTAAAACCGCCCGAGATTGAGTGCTCGTCCGCTCTGCACGCCCGCGCTCTCCTGCGCGTACAGCAGCCAGTCGTCGACGCGCGCCGGCCGGTGAAACCACATGCTGTGATCAAGGCTTGCGGTGACGAGACCCGGCGAAGACCAGTGGGCGCCGAGCGCGCGCAGCGACGGTTCGAGAATCGTGTAGTCGCACACGTAGGCGAGCGCGAGCTGGTGCGTGCGGCGGTCATCGGGCAAAGCAGCGAAGGATCGCACCCAGACGCCGTCGGTCTCTGCGTCGCCCGTGGCACGTGAGCCCGCGACTTCTGCATCCACGCTGCCCGTGTACAGCGGCCCCGCGGTGTGACGCATGTCGAAGCTGCGGCCGCTCGACCAGTAGTCGACCGCGTCAGACCCTCGCTGCCCTGCAAGAGCCTCGGCACTGCTCGGGAGCGATTCGGGAAGCGGCGCGGCTGGCGCGGCAGGCTGATATTCGGGCCCGTCTTCCGGTACCTGAAATGACGCCGTCGTCATGAAGACCGGCTTGCCGTGTTGGTAGCCGCGCACGTGCCGAGTCGAGTACCCGCGACCGTCCCGCAGCAGCTCAACCTCGTAGCGGACGGGCAACCCAACCTCGACCGGGCGCAAGAACGAGCTGTGGAGCGAATGCAGTTCACGGTCATCACCGATGGTCGCGAGCGCTGCTGCGGCGGCCTGAGCGACCGAATCACCGCCGTATGCTCTCGGCCACGGCACGTGCTGCGGGGTGACAAGGAAGGCGCGATCAAAGATCTCGGCCTCGGTCTCTTCGAGGGCGATCGCCGCCAAGAAGCGTGATGCGTCTTCGCGATGCGTTCGATCGAGGCCGCCGGCTGCGTCAGGGTTCACGATGGTCTCCGCTTACTGCTTCGCTGCGGGGCTCAGTCGCATGCGATTGCGCAGCGAGCCGATGCCCTCGATGGTCGTGGTCAATACCTCGCCGTCTTGCAACCAGCGCTGCGGGGTGCGGCCGAGGCCCACGCCACCTGGGGTGCCGGTGAGGATGATGTCACCCGGTCCGAGCTCGGTGAATTCCGAGACGTAGGCGACGAGGTCGGCGGCGTCGAAGACGAGCTCGCGGGTGTTGCTCGATTGCACGACCTCGCCATCGATGTCTGCGCTGATTGCGAGGCCCGCACGCGGTGAGATGGCGTCGGCGGTCACGATGACGGGGCCGATCGGCGTGGTGCGATCCCACGCCTTTCCCTGGAACCACTGCAGTGTGCGCGACTGCCAGTCACGACACGAGACGTCGTTGGCGACGGTGTAGCCGAGGATCGCGTCCGCCGCCTCCGCGGCGGACGCACGACTCACCGGTGCCCCGATCACCACTGCGAGCTCGGCCTCCCAGTCCACCCTGTCCGAGCCGGCGATGGTGATCTCGGCGTCCGGCTCGGTGAGGGTGTCCGCGAATTTGGCGAAGAGCGTTGGGTACTGCGGCACATCGCGACCGGTCTCGAGGATGTGGTCGTGGTAGTTCAGTCCGCAGCACACGATTTTCGCGGGGCGCAGCACCGGTGCCAGCAGCACTGTGTCGGCCTCGGCCACACTGGCCTCGACGGGCGCCCCTGCGCTGAAATCTGCGAGCGCCGTTTCGACCGCCTCGCGCCAGCCCGGTTGCCTCACGAGTTCACCGACGTCGGCGGCATCGAGCAGCAGCCACTGATCGTCGGCGCGAGCAGCGGCTCGCGTGCGGCCGTCGCCGAGGTTGAGTGTTCCCAAGTGCATCGTTGCTCCTGTGGTTCGTGTGAGGAAGCATCGGGGAGACCGAACTTCCTCGGGCGAAATCGACTTCAGTATGTCAGAATAGTCACGAACGTCACAAGTACGAGATGAATTTAGATTTTCATTCACGATCACGACATAGGAGGCACCGTTGCCGAAGCAGATCATCACTCCCCCGCAGCTCTGCAAGCCCATTGGGTTCGCCCACGGAGTCAAGGCCGGGCCGTTCGTGTACCTGGGCGGCCAGACCGCGCTCGACGCCGACATGCGCATTGTTCCCGGCGGCATTGTTGAACAGTTCGAACGAGCCTTCTCGAACGTGCTCATCACCCTCAAACACGCGGGCGGGAAGCCATCCGACCTCATCGACGTCACCATCTATTTGACCGACGTAGCCGACTACCAGCGGCACGGCCGCGAAATCGGTGCGAAGTGGCGCGAGATGGCCGGCAGCGAATACCCCGCAATGGCGGGTATCGGCGTGACGAGCCTGTGGCAGCCCGAGGCGCTCATTGAGATTCAGGGCGTCGCCTACATCGGCGACGCGGAGTAGGCGACGCCTGCGCAAGACGCCGATGTGCGAGGGCGCGGCTACGCACTCCACATGTACGGATACGGATGCGAGCACACCTCGAACACGTTGCCCCACGGATCCTCGCAGTACACGATGCTGAAGCCGCGCCCCTCGTCGATCGACACGACCTCGGATCGCTGCCGCCCGCCCGCGGCAGCGATCTCGCCGGCGAACCCCGCGACGTCGGCGGCCGTCACCGCAAAGTGATTCACGCCGCTGCGCCAGAACTCGAAGACTTCGGCCGGGCGCTCGTAGGCCGGTGCGTCGAACTGAAAAATCTCGAGGCCGCTACCGTCGGCCGACGCCATGTGCGCGAACTGGAATCGCGTGAACCCGGTTCCGTAGATGCCGGCCGCCGCGCGGCCCAGCGCGCTCTCGTCTTCACGCACCTCGAGCGGACCGGCGAGCAAGTAATACCCGAACACGTCGCGGTACCAATCGACGGCTTCGGTGAGATTCGGTACCGTGATACCGACGTGGGAGAACGTGGGGCTGTGAGTCATGGCTCCTCCTGAGGTCAGCGCACTCCGGTGTGCACGGCCTTAAACTGTCACGAATCGATGATGATCGCAACAGAAACGTCCCATTGATGACGAATCCGCTCGAAGAACAGGGCCCCATGATCCCGAACACCTCCCGCACGCTGCTGGTCACACTCCTTGGCGCGTTCGCAAGGCGCACGGGTGATTGGATGCCCATCAAGGGAATCGTTTCGCTCCTCGAGGAACTCGGCGTCGACGAGTCGAGCACGCGCACAGGGGTATCTCGCCTCAAGAAGCGCGGCTGGCTCGAGCCCGAGAAGCGAGACGGCGCTAGCGGCTATCATTTGACGCCACTCGCCAAGTCGCTGCTCGCCTCGGGCGACCAGGTGATCTGGCACGCGCGGCAGCCCGCGCAGCTCGCCGACGGCTGGTGTGTCGCAACATTCTCAATCCCGGAGGAACAGCGAGCGAAGCGACACCTACTCCGGTCACGACTCGCGGCTCTCGGGTTCGGCAACGTAGGTCAGGGAGTGTGGATCGCCCCTGCCCGCATGGCGGCCGACGCGCTCGAGCTCATTGATGGTCTCGAACTCACGAACAACACGAACCTCATCGTCGGTCGCCACGCCGGCGGTCAAGACCTGACGCGAATGGCCCGCGAGTGTTGGGACCTCGACGCGATCGAGGCCGGCTACCGCGACTTTATCGCCCGTCATCAAGCCGACTTTCAGGGCCTCGTGCGCTCGTACGGCACCGAGATTCCCGCCCGCGAGGGGTTCGTGCACTACCTGCGCGCACTTGACGACTGGCGCGTGCTTCCGATGCGCGACCCCGGGCTCCCTCGCGAACTGCTGCGCAGCGATTGGCCAGGCGATCCGGCGACCCGACTCATCGAGGACATCGTCACCCAGCTCGACCGCGCCGCGTTTGCGTTCGTCGAGCAGGCGCTCGGGCACTAACGCCCCCGATCCGACCGAGGCTCCGTTCCCGCAAACTGGCGGGGCCAGAGGCGCTGAATCGCGCTCGAAAGCGACAACTTGGTGACGAACGCGCACCAACTTGCAACATTCTCTTGACGAACGTCATGCATACGAGATAGAAACTGTCTTGTCACTGTCGACACACGGAATGATCTGCCGCTCTCGGAAACCCGAAGCTGGCTCCTTCGCTCTCACGATCGTCACTGGCACGACAGACCACTTCACCGGACGCATCGTACTCATCGTCGAGCCGAAGCGTCGCCACAGAGAGGCTGCAGTCCATGCGGAAATCACCACTGCTCACCATCGCCGCGCTCGCCGCGGCCGCACTCGCCCTTTCGGGGTGCGTGTCATCGGCGCCAGACGCCGGCTCCTCCGATTCCACATCCACTTCGGGCGGCGCAGACGACAAGATCCTGATCGGTGCGGTCATGGCCGAAACCGGGTTCATGTCGCCGTTCGATACGCCCGCCCTCAACGCGATGAAGATCGCCGTCGACGAGCTCAACGATGCGGGTGGCATCGACGGCACCCCGGTCGAGCTCAGCGTCGTCGACACGGGCTCCGACTTTGAAAAGTACGCTCCGGCAGCGCAGGGTCTGATCGATGACGGCGCCAAGGTACTCATGGTGACCTGCGACTACGACACCGCGGTTCCCGCAGCTCAGGTCGCCGAGCAGAACAACGTGCTCAACATTGCGCCGTGCGTGGGCGACACGATCTACGGGCCGGACGGCGGGCTGAACATCGGATTCTCGCTCGGCAACGCGGTTCCGGGTGAGGCCAGCGTCATGGCGGAGTTCGCCTCCGATAAGGGCTGGAAGAACGCGGTCTTCTTGAAGGACGACTCGATCAAGTACACCCAGAACCAGTGCGAGACCGCGGCGAAGCGCTTCACCGAACTCGGTGGCACGGAGCTCGCGACGTACACCTTCAAGCAGGGTGACAGCATCAAGGAGACCGTCTCGAAAATCAGCGGCGGCACCGCACCCGACGTCATCTTCAACTGCAGTTACGGCGAGGGCGGCGGCAAGGCCGCGAAAGAACTGCGCGACGGCGGCATTGCTACCCCGGTCGTCTCGGGCTTCGGCATGGACGGCACGTTCTGGCTCGACGCGATCCCGAATCTCAAGGATTACTACATCGTGACCTACCCGTCGGTCTGGGGCGACGACAGCGATGACGCTGTCAACAAGGCCTCCGAGAAGTACGAGAAGGTATACGGTCAGCGCCCGGAAAACGGCAGCATGACGACCGGTGACGCCGCCATCGAGGCAGTGCAGATCGCCTACGACAAGGCCGGGAGCTGGGATGGCGACAAGCTTGCCAAGGAGTTCACAAACTTCGCCGACGTGCCGCTACTCGTCGGCCCCACGACGTTCACGTCGAAACTGCACGTGAACGTCAACCGGCCGCAGCGCGTGCTCGAGGTGCGCGACGGGGCTCTCGCCTGGCTCGAGACCCGCGCGCCCGAAAAAGTCGCCGAGTAGGCGCGGCCGGGCATGACCATGGCCGCGACTCCCCCTGCAGGCGGCGTCCTGCAGGGGGTCTCCCTCTCCCGCGCGTATGCGGGAGTGCAAGCGCTCTCAGACGTCACCATCGACATTCCGACCGGCCGCGTGACGGGTCTCATTGGCGCGAACGGCGCGGGCAAGTCGACGCTCGTCAATATTCTGACGGGATACGACCTCCCTGATTCCGGGTCCGTCATCGCTGACGGATCGGACATCACGCGCGTGCGCCCCGAGCGCCGCGCTCGCTTCGGCGTCGCCCGCACGTTTCAGCACGGACATCTGTTTCAGCGCAGCACGGTGCTTGAAAACGTCGAAGTACCGGCGCTTGCGTGCGGTGCCGGCCGACGCGCGGCGCGCGCACTGGCGAGAGAGCTGCTCGAAGAGCTGAATCTCACGGACTGGATCTCGCACGACGCCGACCGCTTGCCGCACGGCGTCGAGCGGCGTCTCGGCGTCGCTCGCGCGCTCGCACTGCGCCCCCGGTACGTACTCCTCGACGAGCCCGCCGCCGGTTTGAACGACGGCGAGGCTGAGCACCTGCGCGACACCATGCGAGCGGTCGCCGCCCGCGGGGTCGGCGTGCTGCTCATCGACCACAACATGCCGCTCATTTTTGCCAGCTGTGACCACATCTTCGTGCTCGGAGCCGGCAAGAACGTCATGGACGGCGCGCCCGATGCGGTGCGAACCGACGAGCGACTCGCGTCGAGTTACCTCGGCAGCGCAGCGAAACAACTCGCAGAAGGGACAGCCGCATGACCGCGACGCAGCGCCCACTGCTCGAGGTGGAAGACCTCACGGTCTCCTACCGCGGTATTGCCGCGGTGAAGGGCGTCAGCCTCACCGTCGGGGCGGGAGAACTCGTCGGCGTCATCGGCCCGAACGGTGCTGGCAAGTCGTCAATGATGCAGGCGCTCGTCGATGCCGTGCGCTCGAACGCCCGGTCTCTCACGTTCGACGGCGCGTCAATCGCCGGCGTCTCGACCGAGCGCATTGCGCGATCCGGCATTTCGCTCGTTCCCGAGGGGCACAATGTGTTCTCGCGGCTGACGGTGCGCGAGAACCTGCGGTTGGGCGCCACGGCCAGGCCGCGCGGATCGCAACCCACCGACGATCTCGCCTGGGTCCACGAGCTGTTTCCGATCCTGCTCGAATTCGCGGATCGGCCGGCCGGGCTGCTCTCCGGCGGCCAGCAGCAGCAGCTCGCCATTGGGCGCGCGTTGCTCGCATCGCCCCGGCTGCTCGCCCTCGACGAACCGTCCCTCGGGCTGTCGCCGACCGCGGTCGACACCGTATTCGATTCGATCGCACGCATCCGCGAGCGCGGCACGGCCGTGCTGCTCGTCGAGCAGCGCGCCCAGCAAGCCGTAGCGGCCGCCGATCGCACGCACGTCCTCAGCGAGGGGCGCATCACCATGACGCTCAGCCCATCGGATGCGCAGGATTCCGCCCTTCTCATGAAAGCGTATCTCGGCTCGTGAATTTTCTTCAAGCACTCATCGACGCCACGTCGGCCGGGGCCGTGTATGCGCTCGCCGCGCTCGGTATCGGCCTCGTCTTCGGCGTCATGCGCCTCGCGAACTTCGCGAACGGTGAACTCATCACCGCCGCGGGCTACGCGCTCATCCTGCTCTGGCCGATCTCGTGGCCGCTCGCGATCATCGCGTCGATCGTGGTCGCTGTCGCACTGTCGCTGTGCATGGATTTCGCGGTGTTTCGGTGGATCCGCACGCAGCCCCCGGCGACGCTGCTCATCGCGAGCTTCGGTCTCAGCATCCTGCTGCAGCGCGTCTACGACGGGGTGTTCGGCACGAACGTACTGTCTGCGGCGGTGGCCCCGGGGCTCGCTGCGTCAGTCACGCTCGGCGGACTCCGGGTGAATCTCATTTCAATCGTGTCGATCGTGCTCGGGGCGGTGCTACTACTTGCGACCCACGCCTTCCTCACCCGCACGCGCATGGGCTTGCAGGTGCGCGCCGCGTCAGAGGACTTCAAGGCGGCGCGCATTCTGGGCATTCGAGCCGGCAGCGTGATCGCGTTGACCTTCGCGATCAGCGGAGTCCTCGCGGCCGCAATCGCATTCGTGCTCACCGCGCAAACCGGCGCGGTCGGCCCCACCTTCGGCGTGCAGGTCACGCTCTTCGCACTGATTGGTTCCACAATCGGCGGTCTCGGCCGACTCGGCGGCAGTGTCGCCGGCGGCTTCTTCGTCGGGTTCGCCGTATCGATGTTCACGACGTGGCTGCCCGACTGGATCAACGACTTCCGCATCGCGTTCGTCTATCTGCTCGTCGCCGTCGTGCTCGTCGTCGCACCGAACGGCCTGTTTGCCCGCCGCCAGTTCAAGGAGCGCACATGACCTCCACCAGTTCTTCACCGGCGACCGGCAAGACCGACCGCGCAACCGCTCGCTCGTCGTTGTTCGGGCGTCGCATTGCCGTGCCAGAGCCGATCGCGAAGCTGTGGACCCTCGCGGCGCCGCTGCTCACCGTGTGGCTCGTCTCGCTCGGCGCGAGCGGCATTTCGCAGGCGGCGTCAATCGACCTCGGTTACGCCCTCGCGAACCTCATCATCGTGGTGGCGATGTGGACGTTTATCGGCAACAGCGGCGTGCTCTCGTTCGGGCACATCGCGTTCGTCGCGGTGGGCGCGTGGACGCTCTCGCTGTTGACGATCCCGCCGAACATCAAATCGGCGATCATGCCTGACCTGTTCCCGTTTCTCGCCCAGGTGCAGGCGAACCCGTTCGTGGCGCTGCTGATCGCCGCGGTTGTCTCGGCGCTCGTCGCGCTACTGAGCGGCCTCGCACTCATGCGACTGAACGGGCTTGAGGCGGGTATCGCCACGTTCGCGCTGCTCATGCTCGTCGTCCAAATACTGACCTACTGGACGAAGATCGGACCCAAGGCTGGACAATCGATGACGGGTCTGCCGCGCAGCTTCGACCTGCAGGCGGTACTCGTCATTGCACTCGCGGTGATTGTGCTGGCGTGGCTCTACAGCCAGAGTGCGAGCGCTCGTATGCTCCGCGCGTCGCGCGACAGTGTGCAGGCTGCTCCAGCCTCTGGCATTCGCATCACGCTGCACCGCCTGATCGCGTTCACCGTTTCGGGAGCGCTCGCGGGTGTTGGCGGCGCGGTCTGGGTGCAGCTGAACGGTGTCGCGCAGTCGTCGCAGTTCTCACTCGACTTCACATTCACGACGATCGCGATGCTCGTCGTCGGCGGCATGCTCTCGCTGTGGGGGGCGGTTGTCGGCGCGCTCGCGATCTCGGCGCTCAGCTTCGTGCTCGGCCTGCTCGAGAAGGGGCTGCAGTTCGGCGATGTGCTCGTCTCGCTCCCCTCCGGGAGCCGACTCATCGTGCTCGGCGCGATCATGGTGATCGTGCTGATTTTCCGCCCCTCCGGCATCACGGCCGGGCGCGAGGCGCACTGGCCGTTCCGCGCGCGCATCACTGGGAGTTAACCGCGGGCTCCGCCCCTCGCCGCGGGCGCTGTGAGCGCGTACGCTCGACCATTGGGGCGAACTCACAGGCAGTTTCACACGAAGTTTGTTTCATTTACGTGACGCTCGGCGATTGTTTGATATATTTGTGGATGGGTCCCGGCCCGGTCGATGGCGACATGGAAAGGCACGAACATGGCTGAACGGTCATTTGTTAATGAGGTCAAGCTGCTGCGCTCAGGCGCCGGCACTCCGCTGCACGTCGAGGGGATCCTCGCGGTCACCAAGGCGCTGCTCGAATCCGGGGTCGCATACGTTGGCGGGTATCAGGGCGCACCCATCTCGCACCTGATGGACGTGCTCGGGGACGCACACGACATTCTCGAGGAACTCGACGTGTACTTCGAGAACTCCGCTTCGGAGGCGACCGCCGCCGCGATGCTCGCGGCCTCGGTGCACTACCCGCTGCGCGGTGCCGTTACGTTTAAGTCGACGGTGGGTCTCAACGTCGCCTCCGACGCGCTCGCGAACCTCGCGAGCGGCGGCGTGCAGGGCGGCGCTCTCGTCATTTTGGGCGAGGACTATGGCGAGGGGTCCAGCATCATGCAGGAGCGCTCGCACGCCTTCGCCATGAAATCTCAGATGTGGTTGCTCGATCCGCGCCCCAACATCGGCGCCATCGTCGACTCCGTCAAGCACGGGTTCGCGCTCTCGGAGGCGAGCAATACGCCCGTCATGCTCGATCTGCGCCTGCGGTCGTGCCACCTGCAGGGTTCGTTTGTCGCCGAAGACAATGTGCGCCCGCCGATGACAGTGACCGACGCCGTCGAGAATCCGCAGCGCGACCTCAGCCGCATAGTGCTGCCGCCCGCGAGTTTTCTGCACGAGCACGAGAAGATCAGCGCTCGCTGGCCCGCCGCCGTCGAGTACATTCGCGCCAACGGCTTGAACGAGTTCTTCCCGGGAGAGACCGACGACATTGGCATCATCGTGCAGGGTGGCCTGTACAACACGCTGAATCGCGGACTTGAGCTGCTCGGCTGCTCGGACGCCTTCGGAAACACGAAGGTGCCAATGTACGTGATGAACGTGACATACCCCGTCATCGAGACCGAGATTCTCGAGTTCTGCGCCGACAAGCGTGCGGTGCTGCTACTCGAGGAGGGCCAGCCCGACTACATCGAGCAGAACCTGCATTCGATTCTGCGCAAGGCCGGCGTCGATACGAAACTGCACGGCAAAGACCTTCTCCCGATGGGTGGCGAGTACACGACCCAGGTTGTCACGACGGGGCTGTCGCAGTTTCTCGCCAGCTACGCTCCACAGCTCATCGAGGCGCAACCGTCGCTGCTGCTGCCACCCGAGAACGAGGCCAGTCCGTTTGCGCCCCGCGTCGACGCGAAGCAGGTGCAGGCGCGCCCGCCAGGACTCTGCACCGGCTGCCCCGAACGCCCCATCTTCTCGGCGATGAAGCTGGCCGAGAAGGAGGTCGGGCAGGAGCACCACGTCAGTATGGACATTGGCTGCCACCTATTCGGCATCAACGAACCCTTCAATCTCGGCGGCACGACGATGGGGTACGGGCTCGGTTCCGCGGGTGCTGCCGCCCTGAATCCTCGCGACGCCGATCGCACCACCATTGGTGTGATGGGTGACGGCGGCTTCTGGCACAACGGTCTCACGAGCGGCGTCGGCAACGCGGTGTTCAACAAGAACGACCAGGTACTCGTCGTCGTCGACAACTCGTACGCGGCCGCGACCGGCGGCCAAGACGTGCTGTCGTCGTACGGTCAGGCCGAAACCTCGGGCCGGTCTTCGCGCAACCCCATCGAACGCGCGGTGCGCGGTGTCGGCGTGAAGTGGGCCAAGACCATGACGCACACCTACGACGTCGCGAAGTTGAAGCGTATCTTCGTCGAGGCATTCACCACTCAGACCGAGGGGCCGAAGGTCGTCATCGCTCAGAGCGAGTGTCAGCTCAACCTGCAGCGGCGAGAGAAGCCGAAACGGCAACAGGACATCAAAGCGGGGAAGCGCGTTGTGCGGCAGCGCTTCGGGGTCGATGCCGACACCTGCACGGGCGATCACGCGTGCATTCGCATTTCGGGGTGCCCCTCGCTCACCTTGAAAGAGAACCCCGATCCGATGCGCACCGACCCGGTCGCAACGGTGATCGACAGCTGCGTCGGCTGCGGCGTCTGCGGAGCAAACGCGCACGCAGCCTCGCTCTGTCCGTCGTTCTATCGCACCGACGTCGTCATTAACCCGACCTGGCGCGACCGCACGCTCGGCCGTATCCGCTCGGGTTGGATCTCCATGCTGTCGTCTCCGGTCGAGCGCCGCGCGAGCCAGTACGAGGTGGCCGCATGAGCACCTGGCACACCGGACGCAGGCCCATCACCATCGCAATTCTGGCGATGGGCGGCGAGGGCGGCGGCGTGCTCGCCGATTGGATCGTGTCACTCGGTGAGGATTCCGGGTACGTCACCCAGAGCACCTCAGTCGCCGGCGTCGCCCAGCGCACCGGCGCGACCGTGTACTACGTCGAGCTCTTTCCGCGAGACGACACCTCGACACCCGGCAGCCCCCGCAGCGAACCGATCCTCAGCCTCTTCCCGACACCGGGCCAGGTTGACGTGGTGATCGCCTCCGAGCTGATGGAGGCCGGGCGAGCGGTGCAGCGCGGCTTCAGCACACCCGACCGCACGACGCTCATCGCGTCAACGAACCGCGTGTACTCGATCACCGAGAAGATCGCGCTCGGCGATGGGCGCGTTGATGACGAGAGCCTCGTGAGCTCAGCCCGTGCCGGTTCGAAGCAGCTCATCGCCGCCGACTTCAACGCGCTCGCCGCGCAGGCGGGAAGCGTTATCTCGTCGTCACTGTTCGGCGCGCTGGCGGGGTCGAATGCGTTGCCGATCGGGCGCGAGCAGTTCGAGGCGGCGCTCATCCGGTCGGGCAAGGCCGTTGAACGCTCGTTGAAGGCGTTTGGCCTGGGGTTCGAGACAGCGCAGCGCGCGGCGGTTGAAGCGGCTGAGGCCGCCCAGGCGGCAGAGCTGGCCGCCGCTGACCCGCAGCCTTCCGGGCTCGGCCCCGTGCGCGTCACGATCGGCCGACGCAGGCCGCGCGATCCTGAAGAGGAAGCCGCCGAGGCAGAGGCCAAGCGGCACCGCGAACTCGCGACGTCGAACCCACGGAGCCTCGTCGGCCCGAAGATCGCAGACCGCATGGATCGCATCCCGCGGTTCCCGGAGGCGGCGCGCTCGATGGTGGTGCACGGCTGCGTGCGCACGGCGCTCTACCAGGGCCCCGACTACACAGACCTGTTTTTGGATCGTGCCGCGCGCGTCCTCCCGTTCGAGGAGGGGCATCCCGAGGCGGAGCTCTCGGTCGAGGTCGCCCGCCACGCGGCCCTCTGGATGACCTACCAGGACACCATCCACGTCGCGCTGCAGAAGTTGCGCACGCGTCGCATGGACGGCGTACGCGTTGAGGCGAAAGCAGACAGCGGTCAGCTCACCCAGGTGCGCGAGTTCTTGCACCCGCAGGTCGACGAGATCACCGACACGCTGCCGACCGCGCTCGGTCGCGCGCTCTCACGCTCGAAGCTGTTTGCCCGCGTCGTCGGTGCGGTTACGCGCGACGGCATGATCATCAACACGACGTCGGTCACCGGCTACAGCATGCTCTGGATCATGGCCGCGATGCGCCCCATGCGCCCCCGGTCGCTGCGGTACGGACGTGAACAGATCGCGATCGATGCGTGGCTGGATCTCATCATCGACGTCGCCGCTGAGGATTACGCGCTCGCGTGCGAGATCGCCACGTGCGCCCGCGTACTCAAGGGCTACGGTGAGACGCACTCGCACGGTTCGGAGAGCTTCGCGAAACTCATTGCCACCGTGCCGACACTGCGCGGCCGCGCAGATGCGGCTCCCACGCTCGCGCGCCTCACCAAGGCGGCCCTCGTGGACGAAGACGGAAAGGCTCTCGACAAGGCCCTGACCTCGCTGGCAGCCCAGCCCGCCTAGCGCGGAGCCGGGGCGCCGAGCCCCTCCCACCTCGCCGAGCCCTCCTGACCTCGCCGAGTCCCTATGCGAAATGCGCTCTATCGCAAGGGGTTCGGCGAAACGGGAGGGGCTCGGCGCAGGTAAGAGCCCACTCAGCTCAGCAGGTCCGACGGGCGGAGGCCGAAGCGTTCGGCGAAATAGCGCGAGAAGCGACCCGAGTGCGGAATGCCGACCTCGGCAGCAACCTGCGCCACGGTCACCTGCCCGCCCGCCGTACCGCCCGCCGTACCGCCCGCCGCGCGCAGCAGGGACCACGCACGATCAAGCCTGGCATCGCGCAGATACTCCTGCGCCGTGCGGCCGAGGTGGGCCTGAAACGCGAGCTGCAACTGCCGCGTGCCGATCCCGACGGTGTCCGCGAGGCCCACGAGGGAGTCGGGTTCTGCCAGGCGCCGCCGCAGCAGCCTCACCGCCTCGGTGAGATACGCGGGCGGCCCGCCAACAAGTGACTCCCCCGAGCCGTAACTCACGAAGGGCGCGAGCCCGATCGCCAACCGGTCGAGCAGCAGCGAAGCATCGTCACCCGGATCACGCGCAAACGCCGACCACACCCGGCGCAGCGCGGCGCCCGCGTTCACCGGGATCGGCCGGGCCTGCGCGAGGTCGACAGCGAACTCGCGCTCCGCACCGAATCCCTCTCGCAGCAGCGCCGTCACCTCGGAGACGTGGATGGCGCCGACCAGCGCACCCGCGAACGGGTCCGGCAGCATCGTCGTCTCGGCTACGCCCGACAGCACGAACGGCTGGTCAAGCAGCGTGACGCGACCGGCGGTTTCGACGCGCATCGGGCCGAGCGGGACGACCAGCACCACTTGATCGCGCGTCGGCGGCGCGAACACGCGCACCTGAGCGGCGTAGGCGACAAACACGAGCGAGAGCTCGCCGATCCTGAGTCCGTTGACGGTGCCGCGGGGTCGTCCGACCAGACCCGTGGCGTCGACAACCGCGTGATCGTAGCCCGTGAGCCCATCGACGGCGTCCCTCAGCCGCCCGGCGTCGGCAGCGTGAATCACCGGGTGATCGGAGAGGAACGATTCAGCCATGCCTACCCGCGCGGCTTGCGCACTCCCATGCGTTCGAGGATCGGCATGACGTCGTGCCCGAACTGGGTGACCTCGGCGGTGTAGTCGACGAAGGCGAGCGTCATGCCGTCGATTCCGGCGTCGCTGATTTCACGGATTTGCTCTGCGACGTCCTCTGGCGTGCCGATGATCGGGAGCGAGCCGTGCCCTGAAGCGAAGCGCGAGCGCATGGTCTGCAGCATCTCGGGGGTGAACGATTGCGCGTGCATGCCCTGCAGCGTCATGAGGTAGTCAACCGCGCCCCAGTCGGCGTTCTCATCGGCGTAGTACGCGAGGTAATCTTCTGCCTCGGCACGGCTCTCGCGGCACACGACGTGCCCGAGGGTGAGCACGCCAACATCGCGGCCGTAACGGCTTCGCGCGTCCTCCTTCATGCTCGCCGCGATGCCCGCGCCGGTCTGCGCGTCCGGAATGATCGTGAACGCGAAGTCGGAGTAGTGCGCGGCGAAGTCACGGCCCTGCGGCGAAGACCCGGCATTCAAGATGGGCACGCGACCACCGAGCGGCTTCGGCTCTGATTCGCTGTCGCGCAACTGATAGAATTTGCCGTCGTACTGAAACTTGCCCGGCTCGCTCCACGCGCGGTCGATAATGTCGAGCCACTCGGCCGCGAAGCCGTAGCGGTCATCGTGGGCTTCTGGCATCGGAGCACCGAGCGCCTCATACTCCGGGAGGTTCCAACCGGCGACAACGTTGAGCCCCGCCCGCCCGCCGCCACCGATCTGATCGAGCGTCGCCAATTGCTTCGCCACCACCATCGGATTGTTGAAGGCGGTGTGCACGGTTGAGAAGACGTTGATGCGCGACGTGCTCGCGAGTAGACCGGCTGCCCACACGATGGGGTCGAGCACTGATCCGTGAAAATTCGTTTCGCCCTGGTAGCCGATAAAGCGTGCGATCGGCAGCAGGAAGTCGATGCCTGCGGCCTCGGCGGCGCGGGCGAGCGCGAGATTGTCTTCCCAGCTCGCGCTCCAGCGCTCCGGGATCTTGGTGACGGCGAGCCCGCCGGAGCAGTTGGGTGAGAAGAGACCGAGTGTGAAATCTTCGCCGTTGAGGATGTCGCGTGTCATGATGCTCAATTCTGTGGTGGGTGAATGACAGAGGTCGGTCGGCCCACCATGAGATCATGATCGCCGATACTGATGCGCTCGTACAGTACGCAGTCGAAACGCGTCGTCAATTCCGGGAACACCGGATCGCCGTGCGCGTTCGAGACGAACTGCAGACCATCGAACTTGTCGCCACCGCGGCGCGCGAATTGGGCGACGAGCGGGTCGTCGAGGGGGCGTTCACGATGCGGCAGGACGTGCAGCGCGAACGACTCAGCGCGACGCCAGGCGTCGATCGCGGAGGAGCCGTGATCGACGGCCCAGCTGATCAGCGGCGGGTCAAGCGAGAGCGCCGTGAAGGAATTGCAGACGAGCCCGACCGGGGCCTCATCGGCCCCGACGCCGCTCGTCACCAGGCAGACACCGGTCTGCCACTGGCGCATAGCGGCTTTGAACTCCTCTCGGTGCACAATGTCCCCTTATCACGACGCTAATAACGTTTGTGTGACAAGAATGCTGCACCGGCTGGCAAAGCGCTATCCGAAATACGAAGTGTCGAGCTAGCCGGGCCGCGATGCTCCCTAGGCGCCGGCGAAGAAGGCCCCCGTGAGCTTCGCAAGACCGAACAGGTCGTCGATGTGCCCGAGCTCGCGCGCGGAGTGCATGGACAGCAGCGGAACACCCACGTCGACGGTGCGAATGCCGATGCGAGTGGCTGTGATCGGACCGATCGTTGATCCACAGGGCACCGTGTTGTTCGACACGAACTCCTGGGTCGCCACCTCGGCAGCCGCGCCCAGGCGGCTCCAGAGCGCAGCGCCGTGCGCATCGCTCGCGTAGCGCTGGTTCGCGTTGATCTTCAGCATCGGTCCCCGCCCGGCCAACGGGCGCACCCGCGGGTCGTGCTTTTCGGGGTAGTTCGGGTGCACCGAGTGCCCCGCGTCGGCCGACAAGCACCACGACGCGGCCAGTGCGCGAGCCGAATCTTCGCCCGTTGCGTCGAGCCCGGCGCGCAGCCGGTCGAGCACGTCGGCGAGGAAGGGGCCGGCAGCACCCGAGCGAGTATTCGACCCGAGCTCCTCGTGGTCGAACGCCGCGACCATCGAGATCGTGCCCGGGTCGGGCTCGGTTTCGAGCAACGCGACGAGGCCCGCGTACGTCGAGGTCAGATTATCGAGGCGCGGCGATGCAAACAGCTCGGCCTGAGCGCCGATGCGCTGCGGGGCCTGCGTGTCGTAGAGCCGCACGTCGACGCCGACGACGTCTTCGGCGGTGAGGGCGGCGCGAGCAGCGGATCGGGCGGCGGCGCGGCCGCGGCCCGATCCGCTGCGGGCTCCTCCGCCGAGCTCGCGCACGAGCAGCGACAGCACCGACAGGTCTTCACCGGCGATACCGATGATCGGCTGCGTGTGGCGCTGTCGATCGAGTGTCATTGCCTTGTTCGCATCGCGGTCGAGATGAATCGCGAGCTGCGGAATGCGGGCAACGGCGCCGGTGCGCACGAGGTGTTCGACGCCGTCGCGGGTGACGATGCGGCCCGCGAAGCCGAGATCGCGGTCGAGCCACGAGGTCAGCAGCGGCCCGCCGTAAATCTCGACGCCGACCTGCGCCCAGCCGTCCGATTCGAAGTCGGGGCGCGGCTTCACCACGAAACCGGGCGAGTCGGTATGGGCGCCGAGCACGCGCACCGGGCTCACCGCGTCAACATCCGCGCCAGCGCGCCACGCAATAACCGCGCCGTCGCGTCGCACGAATCCGCGACCGCCCGCGGTCAGCGGGCTCCACGCTGCGGTCTCGTCGTGCGCGGTAAACCCGGCAGCGGCAAGCGTCTCGGCCAGCGCGCCGGCAGCGTGGTACGAGCTCGGCGATGCCGAGACGAAATCGCCGAACGCACTGATGTACGTATCGCGATCCTGCAACAGCGAGCGGGCCACGGCGTTCACTCCCCCGTCGTCTGAGCGGGCGAGGCGACGAAGTTCGTCGCGTACTCGGCGAGCAGGCGCGCGCCGAAGCCGGTCGAACCGACGGAGCGCCACAGGTCATCGCTCTCCGCCTGCATCGTGCCGGCGATGTCGAGGTGACCCCACGGCGTATCGTCGACGAACTCGTTCAGGAAGAGTGCGGCGAGAATCACGCCGGCGTACTGGCCGCCAATGTTCGACAGGTCAGCAACGTTCGACTTGAGCTGCTCGCGGTACCGGTGGTCGAGCGGGAAGCGCCAGATGTTCTCGTCGGTCGCGTCGGCCGCGGCCTGCAGCTGGGCCGCTACCTCATCGTTGTTCGCGAGCATCGCGGCGGTGCGGGTTCCAAGGGCGGCCATAGCCGCCCCGGTCAGCGTGGCAATATCAACGATGGCGTCGGGGCGGCGCTCGTCGATCGTGCGATCTTCGGTTGCGAGCACGAGCCCGTCGGCGAGCACGAGTCGCCCCTCGGCGTCGGTGTTCTTCACCTCGACGGTCTTGCCGCCGCGAATGGTGAGCACGTCGCCGAGCTTGGTCGCGCTGCCCGACGGCATGTTGTCGGTGCACATCAGCCAGCCGGTAACCGCGGTCTTCGCGCCGAGGTCGCGGAGCGCGATCATGGAGGAGAACACCGAACCGGCGCCCATCATGTCGAACTTCATCGCGGCGTGCATGGCGTTCGAGGGCTTCAGGCTGATGCCGCCCGAGTCGTACATGATGCCCTTGCCGATCAGCGCGAGGTGACCCTCGGGGTCAGCGGGTCGGTACGAGACCTTAATCATGCGAGGCTCTTCAACACTGCCGGCGTTTACACCGAGCAGGCCGCCCGCGCCGAGCTCGATGAGCTGTGCGCGATCGAACACCTCGACGTCGAGACCGAAATCAGGCGCGAGCCGCTCGATCACCTCGGCGAACTTTTCAGCACTGAGGTGCCGCGGCGGCGTGTTCGCGAGGTCGCGGGCGACAGACGCCGAACGGGCCAGGATCTTGCCCCGCTCAACTCCGGCGGTGGCGGCCTCAACGTCGGCCTCGGGCACGAGAATCGTGAGCGCCTCGAGCGCGACGGTGTGCGGGTCACCCTTCAGCGCGTCAAACCGGTACCGAGCGAGCAGCGCGCCCTCGGTCACGGCGAGGGCGGCATCGGCCGCCGCGAGCTCGTCTGCCCCGGCCAACACATCGCTGAGATCGACGGCAAGCTCGCTCGCCTCGCGGGCAGCGCGGGTGAACGCAGCGACCGCGTCGCGCAGGTGGGCGGCGGTCTTGATGCCGTCACCGGTGCCCACGAGCACGCGCAGCTGAGCGCCCGGAAGCACCAGCGTCTGGTTCTTGCTCCCGGTGAAACCGGCGGCGGCCAGCGCGTCTCGACTGAGGTCGCCGAGACCGGCGGGCAGGTCGCCATCGCCGCGCACGAATCGCGCGGCGGCCGCGGCATCGTCGGCAGCACCGCCGGCGATAACGCGCACTGAAGCCTCAGCGGCGAGGGAGGGGACGGGATCGAATGCAGGGTCAATCACAACGCTCATGGGGTCAACACTATCCCTCACCGCCGACATTCATTTGGTCAGTCCGCTGCCAGCGCGGCCATGGGTGAAATTCGGATCGCGCGGCGCGCCGGCGCGGCCGCGGCCGTCACCGCGAGCACCCCGCCGAAGCCCGCGACCCCGAGCAGAATCGGCCACGGGATCGACGGCGGAGTGAGCCCGACCTGCGATCCCAAGAGCGTCTGAGCCGCCACCCAGCCGTAGAAAATACCGAGCACGAGACCGAGACCGAGCGCGGCGAGGGTCATCTGCGCGCTCTCCGCAATGACCATGCGCCGCACCTGGGCACCGGTGAAGCCGAGCGCCCGCAGTAGCCCGAGCTCGCGCGTGCGCTGCAGCACGCTCAGTGAGAGCGTGTTGACGAGGCCGACGGCTGCGATGACCGCCGAGAATCCCACGAGACCCGTGAAGATACCCGTCGTGATCTGGAGCGTGTCGTCGAGCGCAGCGCCCATTTTCGGGTCCAGTTCAAACGCGATCAGCGACATCGAGCGGTAACTGTCAAGTGCGACCGCGAACAGTGTGACGAGCGTCACACCGATCACGAGCCCGATGGTCGACCGTGCGCTCCGCTCTGGGTAGCGTACGGCGTTCGCTGCGGCGAGCGCGGCGGTCGGCCCGCGGCCGAGCAACCGACCCGTGAGCCGCAGTACCGGCGGCATAATGAGGTGCGCACCTAGAGAGATGCCAGTGAACGACACGAGTCCGCCGATGAACGCGACGAAGAGGCCGAGCGGCGTCACAAACCCGAGCAGCAGGCCCAGCACCAGCAGTCCGGCGCCCAGCACCATGAGAATGAGTGCCCAGACGGATCGCCCAGTGCGCCCGTGGGCCGCGTCTGAACGCAGCTCAACGGCTGCTCCCGTTGCCGCGATCGGAGAGACGCCAGCAACGCGACGCGAACCGGCCCACGCTGCCGCCCAGGTCGTGAGCGCCACCACCACGACCGCGACGAGCGCGAGCGGATCGAAGATCGGGTACACCCGATCCGCCGGGAGCCACCCCCACTGCGGCCCGAAGGTCGTCACCACAGCCGCGAAGGCCTCGGCGATGACGAAGCCGAGCACCGCCCCGAATACGCCCATCACGAGCCCCTCGAGCGCGACGCGGGTGCGCACGTAGCGCGACGTTGCGCCGACGAGCCGGAACAGCGCGATCGTGCGCGTGCGCCCCGCGATCACCGTAGCGAAGGTGTTCGCGGTGACAATTGCGCCGACGTACAGTGCAATCAAGATGAAGATGACGCTCACCATGAGCAGCATGATGCGGAACGTGCCCGACTCTTCGATGAGCTGCGGGTCGATTGCTGCCGAAAGAATCCCCGTGCCGAGAATCAGCGTTACTGCGAACAGCGTTGCAAGCGCTGACACGACGATGGTCGCGGTGTGCTCTCGCACTTGGCTCACGGAACCGGCGCCGCCGCGTTGCGCACGTTTCGAGCGCGTCATGCGAGGGCTCCCGGTGCACCCGGTGCCGGAGCGGGGCCGTCGTTGACCGGCGAGGTCGCGTGTTCGAGACCCAGCATGGTCTCCGAGATTTGTTCCGGGGTCATCGCGCCGCGGTCCGCGACGATGCGGCCGTCAGCGAGAAAGAGAATGCGGTCGGCGTGACTCGCAGCGATCGGGTCGTGCGTGACCATCGCGATGCTCTGGCCCGAGCGATCGACGGCCGACCGCAGCAGGCCCAGCACCTCGCGCCCGGTGCGCGAGTCGAGCGCGCCGGTGGGTTCATCAGCGAAGATCACGTCGGGGTTCGTCGCGAGCGCGCGGGCGATCGCAACCCGCTGCTGCTGGCCTCCCGAGAGTTCGTGGGGGCGGTGGCGGGCTCGCTCCAGCAAGCCGAGCGCGTCGAGGAGTGCATCGATGCGGGCGAGCTCGGCTGCGCCGGGCTGCACCCCGTCGAGCTGGAACGGCAGCATGATGTTGCCGCGCACGTCGAGCGTGGGTACAAGGTTGAACGACTGAAACACGAAGCCGATCCTGCGCCTGCGCAGTTGTGTGAGTGCGGCGTCTCCGAGCCCCGTAATCTCGTCGTCGCCGAGCCAGACACGGCCGGTGGACGCCGTGTCGAGGCCGGCCATCACGTGCATCAGCGTGGATTTGCCTGAACCGGATGGCCCCATGATCGCCGTGAACTGACCCTGGCGAATTCCGATCGAGACGTCGTCGAGCGCACGCACGCGCTGCTCGCCGTCGCCGTAGTGTTTGCCGAGGTTCGCGACGAGCGCGACCATTCCCATGTCACTCGGATAGATCTGCATGCTTCGAAGCTACGAGCCTCAGCGGCTGGGCGGATCATGCCGAAGTATGAGTCTCGTGAGACCAGGGTGCCGCGATCCCGAACTACATGCGCGGGAATATAAACGCCCCGGCGTCGTTGCATCTGACATGAGAGCATTCGGATTCCTGTCATTTGGGCACTACGGCCCGGTTCCCGGCTCGCGCGTGCGCACCGCCGGCGACATGCTGCGCCAGACGGTCGAACTCGCCGAGGGCGCCGACGAGGTCGGTGTGAACGGCGCGTACGTGCGCGTGCACCACTTCGCGCGCCAGGCGGCTTCGCCGATCCCCCTACTCACCGCGATGGCCGCGCGCACGAAGCGCCTCGAGGTCGGCACCGGGGTCATCGACATGCGCTACGAAAACCCGCTGTATTTGGCTGAGGAACTCGCGGCACTCGACTTACTCGCGGACCAGCGCATCGCGATCGGTATCAGCCGGGGATCACCCGAGACCGCCCTGCGCGGGTACGAGGCATTCGGGTACGGCGGATCGGGCGACCCCCGCGGCGCCGACCTCGCGCGCGACAAGTTCGACACGTTCTTGCGCGCGATCGACGGTGAGCCGGTGGTCGACAGCGATCCGCAGATGGCTCCCCCCGGCAGGCTCGCTATCGAGCCGCGCTCGCCGGGGCTTCGGGACCGCATTTGGTGGGGCGCCGGATCGCGCGAGTCCGCCGAGCAGGTCGGCCGCCAGGGCGTGAACCTCATGAGCTCCACACTGCTCACCGAGGCCACCGGCCAACCCTTCCACGTCTTGCAGCGCGAACAGATCGACCGCTACCGCGAGGCGTACCGGGAGGCCGGCCACACGGGCGCACCGCGCGTCTCGGTGAGCCGCAGCGTCTTCCCGATCGTGACCGCCGAAGACGAGGCCTACTTTGGCCTCCGCTCTCGCGAGAACATGGACCAGGTCGGCGTCATCGACGGCTTCCGCTCCACCTTCGGGAAGACTTACGCGGACGAACCCGACCGGTTGATCGAGCAGCTCAAGGCCGACGAGGCCGTGATGTCAGCGGACACGCTCATGCTAACCATTCCGAACCAGCTCGGCCCCGAATACAACCTGCACGTGCTGCAGGCCTTCGCCGAACACGTCGCGCCGGCGCTCGGATGGAAGCCAAACACGGAGGGGCCCGTCGAGGGATACGCCGTCTGAGCGCGGCTCCACGTCACATGCACGCAGATTAGGCCAGCGCTGGTGTGAGGGCCTTCGCCTGTGAACCAGGTGAAGGCTCTCGGAGCTCGCCGAGAACCTCAACCAGCGGCATGTGCTTGGCCGAGAGCTTCATCTTGCCGTGGAGCGCGGCGAAGATCGCGAGGGCTATGAAACCTGTCAGTAGCTTGTCGAGCATTGACGTTGAGATGTTCGAGGTAAAGGTAGCCACCATGAACGGCGCACCAGCTTCTTGGAGAGCGTCAGCGATGCGACCAACTGTGCCGTAGGCACCTCCTCGAAGAACTACGAGAATCGGGGTGGCGACGAGGCTGCACGTTGTGGCGACGAGGAGATTGAGGAAGAAGAAAGTCAGGATGCTCCGACCGAGATTGAAACGATGGACGCCATAGCCCCAAACGAGCGCTCCAGCAATGTTGACCAGAGTGAAGGCAAGGATGCCGTCCTCGAAGATCGGCCCCGTCAGGCCAGTGCCAATGGCGACGGCGACTCCATACCAGGGGCCGAAGGCGATAGCAGCTACCGCCGTTCCGACCATGTCCAGGTAGATGGGGAGGTCGAGCGATGCGGCGAGCGACCAGTGACAAGCATGGTTCAGCACAACAAGGCAGAACAGAAGAAGTGTGAGCTTCAGCGCAGAAGGCCGAAGCGGTGCGATAGCCTCTATGATCACTGAGGCTGGGGTTGGAGTTGGAGCGGAGGCGACCGACCGACTCTTTTGCGCATTGCTGCACCGCTCAACCCACCGGGCGGCTGATTCCTCGGTCTCCCCGAGAGCAAGCACGATGTCACGGAGGAGCGAAGCATCCATCCGGTTCCGCCCGGTCTTGAATGCGTAGTAGACGGTGGAGCGCGCAGGGATGGCAGCAGCCTGGGATACACCTCGGTTCAGCCGAAGATCGGTGATGCGTCGAACGAGCTCGGCGTAGGATACGGGGCCCGCTTCTTCGCGAAGAGTGCGCAGGTCATGGACTATCCGATCGAGAGATTCAAGATGCTCTTGGGGAGTCGACCCTGAGCTGCCCATTGCCCTCCCCCTCGCTCGTATAGCCCCTGCGGCATACACCTGCATGTAGTTGGATCCACGATACATGCGAGCTGTTCGAAGTTGTACAAAAACCCCGTAACGACGGGGTTCAGCGGCCATTCCCCCATAGCGTGACATCAGAGGCGATCGCCTTCATAACCGCGTGGTGACTGGAACGAGGATTCGTGGGATCAAGAAAAAGGATGCTCCGCTGGACTGCCCTGGCGCTCGTACCGTTCGGAATGCTCGCTCTGTCCGGATGCACCACTGCGAATGAAACGACGCCTGACACACCGCCTTCAACATCGGCGCCGACACCGACATCGACGGAAGCGAAAGCACCTGAAGCGCAGCCCGTTGTCCTTCCCGATTGCGCATCGATGAATGCGGTTGCGCAGCAGGAGTATCTGGACTTCGGACCTGAGATGTTCGCCGAGCCAGCCGGAGAGGCTGATTTCGCCACCTTCGACCAGCTCGCTGGCCCCATCGCGAAGGACACAATGGCTTTAGCTCAGGCTCGCGCCGGTTGCAGGTGGCCTGTCCACTCGCAGGGGACGGTGACGCAGTATGTTGCTGAAGTGACTGAGGCCGACAGGGCGCCACTCGTGGAGGAGCTGCGCGCCAGTGGGATTCCCTTCGACATCGACGGCGAAGCACGCATCTTTCACGACGAGCTTCCAGCTGAAAATGAGAGGGCGAGCGTCACTAAGGTCACACACATTTTCCTCGGTGATGCGTGGGTGGTCATTTTCGACTATGCGGGTCAACGGGATTGGGGATACCCAGAGTCAGCCATCGCGGGCCTCGTTGCAGCGAACCCTGGCCTCGGGAAACCAGCGGCGTCGACCCCATCGAGCGAGCGTGTTTGCTCCACGCTCACGGGTATAGAAGCACTCGCCCAATGGGGTCCCGAGGTTCCAGCGCCGGTCGAGGGGGTCCCGGACTACTGGGATTTGACTGGCGAATTCAGTGATGTGAGTGGCTACGATCCATGCGCAGACCTCTCTTGGATCGTGCTTCGAGAAACCCCCTGCTGCACGCGCTTCTCCCCGAGCCCGATCCTACTTTTCCATCGTGGGGACTTTATCCAACTCGCTACGGAGAAGCCCTATGCGCTCAGCTCAAACACGAACCACCCCATTCAACGCATCTCAGACCAGTCGCTCAGCGTGGATTTCATGTGGCAAGGCGAAGGCGGGAACGCCGAACTCGCTGAAATCGCTCTCGCCGTCTTCACCTGGGACGACAAGTCCAAAGCTGTGAGCCGCGGAGGCGACCTTCCGCCGAACTGAAGACAACCGTTAACGTTGAAAGGCAATCATGCAATCTCAATCCAACAGATCCACAGTCGCGCTCCTAGTGCTGTTCGTCGCGGCCGCCTTGGTCCTAGCGGGCTGTTCCAGCTCAAACAGCACAGCAACGCTGGGCGGCATACCTGCAGCAGAACAAGCCGGCTCGGGTGAAGCGGGCGCGGAGCGGGAGGCCCCAGCCACGCCCATCAGCTTGGCCGAAGTTGCAGATGGCGGGAAAGAGGGTGCCGCGAAAGCTTGCACCGCCTTACTCTCGTCGCCCCAAACAGCCACGTCGAGGGTCGGGCTTTCCGGCGAGGAGGTTCCCACGAATCAGGGAAGCGAGGTGTCAGACCCTTGGAAAAGCGCCTCAACACGAAACTTTGGGAGCCCGGCAGGGAGTCAGCGGACATTGAGCTGTGAATTCGAAGGCTATCGGAGTAGCGGTCTTATCTATGTCGTCTTCGGCCTCAATGGCACCAACGGTGAGAACCCGTTCTGCGGAGGTTCCAACCCCTGCGTAATCTCCGACGACACAGAGCGATACATCGCGCTCATCGATCAGACCGATGACCCGAAGAAAGCGAACCTCAACGTGGAAGCGCTGAAGAAAATCCTAGACCGGTTCGCCGCTTGAGCAATGACGAGAAGCAGACCGTGTATCGAAGCGTGGTCCCCGGTTTGACGCGCCGTGCATCATTCAGCAGGTGACGGGGTCGATTCCGCCGCCTCCGCGAGCAGTTCGGGATTTGCGTCGAGCAGCCCCTTGATGGCCGACCCCGCGTAGCCCCAGTCCCCTTGCCCTCCGAAGTAGAAGATGGACGCCCACGCATCGCCAACGAAGACATGGTTCACCTGGATTGAGCCCGCTATCGAATTGGCGATGGGCACCTCCGATGTAAAGACGCTCGCACCGTCGAGCTGCCGCTCAGGCCACGCTTCTGCGCGGAGCGCTTCTACGAGCCGTTCGCGATCGTCGCGGGACAGCACGGCGACGTACTGGGTGACCGTGTTCTCCATATGGACTGGCCACCGGCATCCTGAGCGCTCACGGGCGTTGCGCATCACATCCTGCGCAATGGGACCCGCCTGTTCATCGAACACGGCGAAATTGGCTTCCCCGGCTGGCTCACTGAAATGCTCGGGCCCGAAATCCTGGTATTCCTGCTGAGCAACAGCGTTCATCGTGTCGCAGCCCGGGATCACGGTCGGCGCTGCTGCATCGACGGGTGTAGCAAGTGCAGCGTCCGGAGCTTCGGTCTCGTCAGCGGACTCGGGTGTCGGGGACTTGTCTTGCTCGGCACGAGTATCCGAAGAACCTTGCGGTGCGTTCTCGGCGCATCCGGCGACCAGCAGTGCTCCGCTTATTCCGAGGGCAATGGCGCCCGTCAGGATCTTCCAGTTTCGCATTCCCAGGGCTCCTCGTCCTCTTGTTTTAGTCGCTACTGCAACAAGTGATCGGGTACAGAAACGACTCGTGCACACCTTTCTCAGAGAATACAGAGATATGGAAGAAATTCGTGAGCGACTTGCAGTTGCTTTGTGGTTCTGGTAACCGGGTCTCGCGAGCGGAGTTGCTCGGTCGACAGCCTTCAGGGGTGATCGCGCGGATATGCTCGAACGATGATTGCTGAGGTGCGCGGCCAGGGTGTTCCGTTGATCGCGATCCACGGTTTCGGGGTTGATCATCGCATCATGCTCCCCCTCGAAGAGATGCTCGACGGGATGCCCGAGACGGGCGAGTGGCAACGCGTCTATCTCGATCTCCCGTGGGCTCAGGGCGCGACCGACAATGGGGCACCGAACCCGCGCGCTGTTGCTGATTTCGTCGTTGATGAAGTGCGACACATCGCGGGGGACGGACCGTTCGCGATCATCGGCAACTCGTTCGGAGCGATGATTGCGCGCCATGTCGCCCACGCACTGTCGGAGCAGTGCATCGGTCTCGCGACCTTTGCGGGCGTATTCGTTTTGGATCATGCCGAGCGAACGCTTCCCCACCGAGAGATCATGCTCCGAGACGAGCGAGTGCTTGAGCTCGCGGGAGATGGTCGCGAAGATTTTGCAGCCATGGCGGTTCTGCAGACCGCGGCTGCGTTGCGCGCGTTCGAAGAATTCGTGTTGCCCGGCTTACGAGGCGCAAATCAAGAAGTGCTCGACCGGCTCAGCGAAACATACTCTGACGGCTACGTCCCCGAGACCGACGCCCTACAACCGTTTGACGCACCGTCGCTGCACGTCTTTGGTAGGCAGGATCACGTCGTTGGGTTCGAGGACGGGCTCGCCTTCGCGCATCACTACTCGCGCGGCACGTTCAGCGTGCTCGACAGCGCAGGCCACAACCTGCACCTCGAACAGCCGGAGATCGTTGGCGCACTGCTCCGCGATTGGCTGCTGCGAGCTTCTCGCTTTGCGCAGCTAAATAACTAAGCGGTTACAGGCCGCGCGCCCGCAACAACTCCACTCCATCGCCCTCAAGCTGCGCGAGCGCCGTCGGGCGCCCCGCCATCGCCATGGCGAGCGCGAGCAGCGGACCTCGCACTGTCTCTCCATCACCGGCTGAGAAATCGGCGTCGCTTGCGGCGAGCGCGAGCCCGCGCGTGAGCGTTTTGCTGTTCACGGCGAAGTCGCGAGACGCGTAGAACCGCGCGACCTCCAGTACAGCCGCGGGGCTCGGGACCAGCTCGGCGCCGAGCGGCTGGGCGATGTCTTGCCCGTGCACGATGACCTCGCCCAGAAACGCGGCGTAGTCCTTGGTCGGCGCGATCCTGTTCGGCACTGCCTCGCGAAATCGCGCGAGAGTGTCGGCCACGTTGACGCCGCGATGCTTCGCGAGCAACCGAGCGTTGTGCCGGTCGGTGTTGAACCCCGCTCGAAGCATGTTCAGGATCCACGCCGCTGTTCCCGTGCTGGCCGCCGCGGTGAGGTGCGCGACGACCTCCTCAACGGTCCAGGCGGTGCAGAGGGATCTCGCTCGCCACTGCTCAGGAGTCAACTGTTGCAGGAGCCCAGCGAGGCGCTCCCGCTCGGCGCGGATGTCCGACCAAGCCTGTTCAGGCTCCATACACTGACCCCTTCACGTGTGCAGAACCGCAACTACATCGCGAGATAGGCCTCGCGCAGCGCCGGGTAGTACTGGTCCCACCCCGGACGCTCCGTGTCTTCGGTCGCGGCGACGAGCAGATCGAGGTAGTACTCCCAGCCCGGGCCGATCTCACCGACGGCGTCGTCTGCGTTCAGGTGATGGATGAACGTCAGCAGGGAGTCGTCACCGTCGGCCTCGAGATGCAGTTCGAGCTGCCATCCGCCGACCTCCTCGTCCGACAGCAGCGCGAGCGTGTGGGGCGCGTCGCACGCGACGATCTTCATACTGATCGCCGGCTCGTGATCTTCGAAGCGCATGCGCACACGCACCGAGCCACCGGCGCGACCATCGCCCTCCCACGGTCCGAACCACTTTTCGGTCAGCTCCGAATCGGTGAGGAAGTCCCATGCCTCGTCCTGCGTGAGCGACAGCGATCGAACGAGGATCAAATCCCGCCCGCGCTCGGTTGCGACGACGCGTCCACTGGTGTCGGTCATGACTGCCTCCTGGCTGGTCGAGTGCGACCTAACGCGCCGCACTCCCCCAGCCTAGGGCGCAGCCGAGCGCGCAGCCTAGGGCGCACCCGAGAGCGCGGTACCCCACCTCGAAATGTTCGCCATGCCGAACTCTCAACACACCTCGTTTCGAGGTCTGATCCGGGGTTCTCCCTCGCTCGCGAACCTTGCTACGGTTGCTCTTCGTGCGCCACCGCGCACCGCAATACCTGGGGAGCACACATGAGCGACTACAACATCGCGAGCCCGCACGATTACGACCACCGCCACGCTGACGTCACGTCCGGCTGGCTGCGCGCGAGCGTCTTCGGCGCTATGGACGGCCTGGTCTCGAACCTCGGCCTCATCGCGGGCATCGCCGCGGCCGGCGCTGCCCCCGGCATCGTCGCCATCACTGGCATCTCCGGCCTCATCGCCGGAGCAATCTCGATGGCGCTCGGCGAGTACACCTCGGTGCGCACGGCAAATGAACAACTCGACGCCGAGGTGCGCACGGAGCGCGAAGCTCACCTGCGCAACCCGGAGGGTGAGAAGGCGGAACTCACCGCGCTGCTCGAAAATCTCGGTGTCGAACACGGGATCGCGCGGACCGCAGCTGAGCAGGTCCATTCCAACGCGGATCAGGCCGTGCGCGTGCACCTGCTCTCCGAGCTGGGCGTCAGCCCCGAAGAAAAGCCGTCGCCCTGGGTTGCCGCATCGTCGTCGTTCGTGGCGTTCGGCGTGGGCGCGCTGATCCCGATCCTGCCCTTCATCTTCGGTTTTGGCACGCTGGGCTTCGGTCTCGCGTTCGGCGGCGTCGGCCTGTTGATCGCCGGCGGTCTCGCAGCGCGGTTCACGAAACGGAACTGGCTCATGGGCGCGACGCGGCAGCTCATCTTCGGCGGCATCGCGGTCGCCGCGACCTACACGATCGGATCACTCCTCGGCGTCTCGGTGGCGTAGCTCGTCCCTGGCCTGGGCCGACGCCTGACCGCGTAGGCTTATCGCATGCCCAGCGCCGAATTCGTCGAAGCCGTGCTCGACGTCGTCGCGCGCATCCCTGAGGGGCGCGTCATGACCTACGGCGATGTCGGGATCGCGATAGGTTCTGACGCGCCACGCGCCGTCGGCCGTGTCATGGCGCTCTACGGGCACGCCTCGCCGTGGTGGCGCGTCGTGCCCGCGAGCGGCAATCCACCGCAGGGGCACAGCGTGCTCGCGCTGCCGCATTACCTCGACGAGGGCACCCCGATCCGGGTCACCGGCGCACCCAGAGCAGGCACCGCTGCGGCGGCACTGAGCGCCGAGCTCACGGCCCGCGCCGCACAGACCGGTGAGTACCGGATCGCCCTATCGGCAGCCCGGCTGCCCTATACGCACGAAATCTTTGGAGAGGTGGCGCTGTGAGCGACACGACGATTGACTCAGAGGTCGAAGCGAGTGAAGCGGCCCCCGCGCCGATCCGCCTCGGATTCGCTCGCGGCATCGCACCGAGTAAGTGGGCCCGCCGCTGGAAGGCGGCGACACCGGGCCGCAAGCTCGAACTCGTGTCGCTGGAGGCCGCATTCGGTTCCCCCCTCGACGCGCGCAACCGCGAGACGGCTACCGACGCCGCCTCCTGTGACGTGCTCATTGAGCGCACCGCGCCCGGCGGACGCCCAGCCCGATCAACGGGCGATGGCAGCGAGCGTCGCGCCATCCGTCTCTATGCGGAGTCCATGGCGCTCGTCGTACCCGTGGATCACGAGCTTGCCGAGCAGGAGTCGGTGAGCCTCGCTGAGATGCAGTTCGTCACGCTGCTCGATCACCCCGACCACTACGCAAGCTGGCCGCAGGCTGAGCCGTGGGAGGAGGCCGAGTGGATGCCGAAGGATCCGCGCGCCGCGCTCGCGCTCGTCGCGACCGGCGCCGGCGCGATCCTGCTTCCCGTGCCGCTCGCCCGCCATCTCATCAACAAGCGCGAGCACACTGTGCTGCCGATACGCCCCGAACCGGGTGAGGCGCTGCTCGACGGGCCCGTGGTGTGGGCCGTGTGGGACGCCGCGCGCGACGATGCGACCGTGCAGCACCTCGCCGGGATTCTGCGCGGGCGCACCGCGAACAGCTCCCGCGAGTCGGCCAAGGAGGAGGCGAAGAACACGGAGCGCGCGCCGCGGGTGCACGTGCAACCCAAGAAGCAGGCTCCGAAGCTGAAACCCAACTCTCGCGGTGCGCAGTTGCAGGCGGCCAGAGACAAGGCAGAGCGGAAAAAGGCCGAAGCCCGCCAGGCCAAGCGGCGCAAGCGCCGCTAACTCGGCTCGCTCAGCTGACTACGGTCTCTACAGCTTCGCGGCGCTCACATCGAAAGTGCCGCAGGCAGTGGGACCCTGCTCGTAGCCGGCCATGAACCAGCGCTGCCGCTGCTCGGACGTGCCGTGAGTGAACCGTTCGGGGTTCACGCCCACGCCCGCCGACTCCATGATGTGATCGTCGCCGACCGCCGACGCCGCGCTCATCGCGTCGTCAATCTGCTGCTGTGTCACGGGCTTCAAGAACGGCACACCCTCGTCGTCCGTCGTGTTCGACGCGCTCTGCACCCATGCGCCGGCGAAGCAGTCGGCCTGGAGTTCGAGACGCACGGAACCCGATGCGGGGCCCGTCTCGCGGCCGACGTTCTGCAGCGAACCGATCAGGTTCGAGATGTGATGCCCCCACTCGTGGGCGAGCACATACATCTGGGCAAGTGAACCGTCGGATGCGCCGTACTCGCTCGACAGAGTGTCGAAGAATGCGACGTCAACGTAGATCGTTTCGTCACCGGGGCAATAGAACGGGCCGGTTGCCGACGATGCCGTGCCGCAGCCCGACTGCGTCTGTCCGTCGAAGAGCACTACCGGCCCGGGTGAGCGATAATTGCCAACCTGCTCCGACCAGTACCGGTCGAGCGAGTCGGCCGTCGCGTTCATGCGGCACTCGTCGTCGGTATTTGCGTCGGCACCGTTTTTGCACGAGTCGAGCACTTCGTCAGCCTGTTCCGAGGTCGTACCCCCTCCGATCGCCTGCTGCACCGCCGGCGCAAACGGCGTGAGGTCGAACCCGAGCAGTTGCGAACCCAGTGCGAGCAGCAGCGCAATCCCGATACCACCCCCGGCGATCATGCCGCCCTTGCGGGCACCGCCGCGCTTGGTGACCTTGCTGTTGTCGATGCGCACGTTGTCGTTGAACGTCAAGGCTGCTCCTGGTGCTCTGTCGTGCTCGGCGAAACTGAAACGCCAAACGCGTGGGGTGTGTAGCCGATTTTAGTGCTCCCTGCACCCCCGAGCCCTGACCTGGCCCCGCCGAGAGTACGCAAATGGTCGTCTCGCCGCCGCATAAGGACCACATGAGTACTCTCGGCGGGGCGGGCGGGCGGGGCGGGCGGGCGGGCGCGGCGGGCGGGGCGGGCGAGCGGGGCGGGCGGGGCGGGACGGGTGGGTTCCCGCTTAGAAGATCGACCAGTCCGTGCGCGACGTCAGTTCGTCGAGCGCGGCCATGCCTATGAACGAGTTGCCCGACGAGTCGAGCCCCGGGCCCCACACGCAGATGGAGCATACATCTGGCACGATCGCGAGGATGCCACCGCCGACCCCCGACTTGCCCGGGAGTCCGACGCGGTACGCGAATTCGCCCGCGGCGTCGTAGAAGCCCGATGTCAGCATGACAGCGTTCACGCGTTTCGTCTGGTTGCCGCTCAGCAGGTGTCGGCCATCGGCGCTCTCACCGCGACGAGCAAGGAACGCGCCAGCCGCGGCGAGATCGTCGCAGGTCATCGCGATCGAACACTGCCGCACATAGCGGTCGAGCACCGCATCTACGTCATTCACGAGATTCCCGTAGCTACGCAGCAGGTGCGCGATCGACGAATTGCGATCGGCGTGGGCAAGCTCCGAAGCTGCGGTGAGCGCGTCGACGCCGATGTCGGGGTTGCCAGACTCGGTGCGCACGAAATCGAGCACCGGGTCTACCCCGTCGGGCGTGAGCGACAGCAGGTGGTCGGCGACCACGAGCGCGCCGGCGTTCATGAACGGGTTACGCGGAATCCCCCGCTTGTACTCGAGCTGCGCCAGGGAGTTGAACGCCGCACCGGATGGCTCGCGATCCACCCGCTGCCAGATCTCGTCGCCGTCACCCGCCATGACGAGCGCCAGCGAGAACACCTTCGAGATGCTCTGAATTGAAAATTCGACGTTCGCATCGCCCGCCGAGTACTGCGAACCGTCCGTCATCATGACGGAAATGCCGAAGTGATCGGGGTTCACAGCAGCGAGCCGCGGAATGTAATCGGCGACGCTCCCCGATCCAATCAGGGGCCGCACCGCCTCATGCACGTCGTCAATGAGTTCCTGCACATCAAGCGTCATTTTTCGCTCACCCGCTCCCCATCCCCGTTCACTTGTTCACCCGTTCACTCGTTCACTCGTTCACTCGCAATTGAGCGCCTCACTCAGCGGCGAAGCGGTCGGTGGCCCGCACGAGCGCGTCGACGATGCCCGGTTCGCTCGCCGCGTGACCCGCGTCCGGAATCATCTCGAAGTGCGCCTCGGGCCATGCTCGATGCAGATCCCACGCAGTCTCGGGCGGGGTGCACACGTCGTAGCGGCCCTGCACGATCACTCCGGGTATCCCGGCAAGTTTTGACGCCGCGTCGAGGATCAGCCGGCCGTCGTCCATCCAACCCGCGTTGGTGAAGTAGTGGTTTTCAATGCGCGCGAAAGCGACCGCGGCAGCCGTATCGGCGCGCGCCGCCGCGATACTCGCCTCGTCTGGGTGCAACCGAATCGTCGAGTTCTCCCACACGGTCCAGGCGACCCCGGCGGGCTCGTGTACGGCGGGGTCAGCGTCGAATAGCCTGCGGTGGTAGGCGGCGACGAGGTCGCCGCGCTCAGCCTCGGGAATCACCGCGAGATATTCCTCCCAGACGTCGGGGAAGAGGTGCGAAGCGCCCTCCTGGTAGAACCAGTCGATCTCGCTCTGACGCAGCGTGAAGATACCCCGCAGTACGAGCTCGGTCACTCGCTCGGGGTGCGTCTGCGCGTACGCGAGCGAGAGTGTCGAACCCCACGATCCCCCGAACACCTGCCAGCGATCGATCCCCAGGTGTTCGCGCAAGCGCTCAATGTCGGCGACCAAGTGCCACGTGGTGTTGGTTGAGAGATCGGCATCGGGCGCGCTCGCGTGCGGCAGGCTGCGCCCGCATCCGCGCTGATCGAACAGTACGACGCGATAGCGCTCGGGGTCGAAGTAGCGGCGGTGATCGGGCGAGCAGCCACCCCCGGGGCCACCGTGCAAGAACACGACCGGTTTGCCGTCTGGGTTGCCGCAGGTCTCCCAGTAGACGGAGTGCCCGTCTCCCACGTCGAGCATGCCGTGATCGTAGGGTTCGATTGTCGGGTACAAGTCGCGCAGCGCATCGGTCATGTCTCCACTGTAACTACACGCCAACGAGACCAACGAGCAGCGCGCGCCCGGCACCCCATTGGATGCTCGGACGCGCGCCGCGACTCGTGTTTCGTTTACAGCAGTCAGCTGGCCTTCGCGGCCTGCCGCTTCCTCTCGGCTTCCTGCTGCTGCTTCCGCAGCTCCTTTTCGTGCACCGGCCAGGTGCCTGCTGCTCGTCGCTCCTCGACGTACGCGTGCGCCTCCTGCTGACGCTCAGCCTCGATGCCGGTGGCGATCTCGGCGCGCAACAGCTCGGGCGTGAGACCGAACGGCTCGACGAGATCGAGCAGATGCGGGCGGAGCCGGCTGATCAGGCGATCGATGTAGGCGGTGACCGACTCTGCGCGGTGCGGGGAGATGCGACCCGCGATGAGGTACCACGAGGCATGACGCTCGATGAGTCCGAGCCCGAATAGGTCGCGCACCCAGGTCAGCACCTGCTTAGATCCGGAGTCCGTGATCTTCTCGAGCGCATCGGTGAACGCTTCCCACTGCAGCAACTCGCCGTGCGCACGCGCGGCCTCGATGAGCTTGTGCTGCTGCGCGTTGAACGCGTTCTCGTTGGCGATCGCGCGGGCGCGACGGTCGTCTTTAGGAATGCCCTTCGTTGCGTCGCGCAGTGCGAGCGCAATCTCGCCCACCATTGTCTGCACGCGGTCTGCGAGCAATTCGCGCTGGGCCTCAGGCGAGCGCATGCTCTCGACCGAGCGAGCGACCTGCCCGAAGTCGGCGATGCTCTGACCGACACGGCGCAACCCAAAGCGGCTGACACGATCGCCAATCTGGCTCGCTGCCGCGCGCGCGAGCGTCGCGCGATCCGCGTTCTTGAACTGCGCGGCATAGTCAGAAAGCAGTCGCTTACCGACGAGCTGCAGCAGCACGTTGTTGTCGCCCTCGAACGTCACATAAATGTCGAGGTCAGCTCGCAGCCCCACGATTCTGTTCTTCGCAATGAAGCCGGCGCCGCCGCACGCTTCGCGCGCCTCCTGCAGCGTGTCGAGCGCCGCCCAGGTCGACAGCGGCTTGAACGCTGCGGCGAGCGTTTCGAGGTCTTCGCGATTCTCGTCGGTGTCTTTCGCACCCGAAAACACCTCGTCGAAAACTGTCAGCAAGCGCTCGTCGGCGAACTGCATCGCGTAGGTCTGCGCGAGCCGCGGAATGAGTCGACGCTGGTGCTGACCGTAGTCGAGCAGCACGGTCTCACGGCCTGACGCACCCGGGAACTGACGGCGTTCGCTGCCGTACCGAATCGCGATCGCGAGCGCCGCCTGCATGGCGCGCACAGCGGAGCCATCGAGCGAGACACGTCCCTGCACGAGCGTGCCGATCATCGTGAAGAAGCGGCGGCCCGGGCTCTCGATTGCCGAGGAGTACGAGCCGTCTGCCGCGACATCGCCGTATCGGTTGAGCAGGTTCTCACGGGGCACGCGCACGTGCGTGAAGTGCAACCGCCCGTTGTCAATGCCGTTCAGACCGCCCTTGACACCGTCGTCTTCGCTGCCGACGCCTGGCATCATCTTGCCGTCTGGAGTGCGAATTGGCACGTAGAACGCGTGCACGCCGTGATTGACGCCGCGGGTGATCAGCTGCGCAAACACGACGGCCGCCTGACCGTGCAGTGCGGCGTTGCCGAGATATTCTTTCCACGCGCCGGCGAACGGGGTGTGGAGATCAAATTCCTCGGTGTCCGGATCGTAGGTAGCGGTGGTGCCGATCGAAGCCACATCTGAGCCGTGACCAATCTCGGTCATCGCAAACGCTCCCGGCGTCTTCAGATTGATCACGTCGGGCAACCACTGCTCATGGTGCTTCGCGGTGCCCAGGTGCAGAATCGCAGCGCCGAACAACCCCCACTGAACGCCACTCTTGATCTGCAACGATGGATCCGCGAGCACGAGCTCCTGGAACGCCGCGATGTTGCCGCCGTGGTTGTCTGCGCCGCCGACCGCAGTCGGGAACGCGCGCTGAATAGCGCCGGCCTCCACCAAGTTGCCGAGCTGTTCAAGCGCACGCTCGCGATGGTCGTCCATCGACTGTCCCGGGATGGTGTGGAGGCGCGAATCTGCTGCCAGCCGGCGCGATTCGAGGCGTTCGGCCTTCCATTTGCCGAGTAGCGCGTCGCTCACGGCTTCGACGTTAATGCGTGGCTGGGGCGTTGAGGTCGGGTCGGCCATCGGTACTCCTTCGAGATGACATGTGGGAGACGGCCCTGGCGGTCTCTCCCCCTGCTGCTGTCAGCCTAAAGTCGGCCTTCGGCGCCGCCAAACCGGTCGCTGAGCACACACAACGAGACCCGTTGACGAGGCCGGTGATGATTGTGGATACCCTCCAAAACGAGGGGAGCTAAGCTAGCAGAATCATCTAGCCGCGCTTCGCACCACGGAACCGCTTTTCGAACCCCGGTTCCACCTCGCCGAAGAACGCGGGCGCGATCCCCGCTTCGTCGAGCATCTCGCGCGTGCGCGTTTGACGGTTCCGCGGGGTCAGCAGCACGACGCGGCCCCCTTTGCCCGCGCGGCCGGTGCGCCCCGACCTGTGCAGATACGTCTTGAAATCCTCCGGCGGATCGGCCTGCACGACGAGGTCGACATCGTCGATGTGCAGCCCGCGCGCCGCCACGTCCGTCGCAACGAGCACGCCAGATTTCCCCGACGTGAACTTCGCGAGGTTCAGCTCGCGTCTCGCCTGGCTCAGGTTGCCGTGCAGCGCGTTCACCTTCAGGCCCGCAGTTGCGAGCATTTCGGCTGTCTGCTCGGCGTACGCGCGCGTGCGACAGAAGATCATGACGCGACCGCGAGTCGAGGCCAGCTCGGTGAGCACCTCGTCCTTCTGCTCGCGCCCCACGACAAACACGCGGTGATCCACGGGCATCGCCGCGGCCTCCTCCGCTTCGTGCACGGCCGGATTGTCGAGAAACTCAGCGACGATCGCGGAGACCGACGCATCCAGCGTCGCCGAGAACAGCAGCCGCTGGCCACCCCGCGTCGTTTGGCGCAGCACCTGCTGTACCGGTTCAAGGAAGCCGAGATCGCACATGTGGTCTGCCTCGTCAATGATTGAGACGAGCACCTCGCGGAGGTCAAGCTTGCGACGGGTCACGAGATCTTGCACTCTGCCAGGGGTCCCGATGATGATGTCGACGCCGCGCTCAAGCGCGTGCACCTGCGGGTCAACCGGCACGCCGCCGACGAACTGCGCCGTGTAGAACCCGACAGAGCGAGCGAGCGGCTGCACTGTGCGATCGATCTGCAGCGCGAGTTCGCGGGTCGGGGCGAGAATCAGCGCCTTTGGCTTGCGCGTCGCACGCTTCACGTCGCGCACGCCGCGCTGCTGCTTCCCTCGCACCGGCTTCGGATCTGACGCGAAGGCTCCTTGCGCCTTGAGCCGCAGCAGTCGTTCAACGAGCGCCGCGCCGAACGCGATTGTTTTTCCCGACCCTGTTCGCGCGCGACCGAGCACGTCAAGTCCCTCGATCGCGTCGGGAATCGTCGCGGCTTGAATGGGGAACGGCTTGTCAGCACCCAGTTCGCCGAGCACTCGCACGAGATTGCCGCCGAGCCCGAGATCAGTGAAGGCGAGGCCCGCGACATCGGCCGACGTCGTGCGCTTCGCTACGAGCCGTTCGGGCGCCGGGGTCATGAGCCGAGATGGTGCCGCGGCACGCTGCGCGGCCGAGGGTTTCTTGCGATGAACGAGGTCGGCGCGTTCGCCCGACGGCGACTCCGGTTCTGCGCGCTTTGGGCTTGCGGCCCCCCGCCGCCCGGGCGCGCCGCCCGCTGCAGTTCCCGCCCGCTTAGGCTTTCGGTTCGGATCGTAGTTGGCGGGCGGCTTGAATCCGCCGCGTCGCTTTTGGGCCATGTCTAGCGAGTCTCCTCTGGCGAGTCTTCGTCGCCATCTTGTGTCGCCTGCCACATCAGCTGTTCCCAGTCGAGTTCTCCGGTAATGGGCGGTGCCGGCTCTCCCGGCTCCTCGTCATCGTCGCCGACAACGGCTGGTTCGGGAAGCACGAGCGGCGCGGTGACATCATCGGCGTTCGTGGGTTCAGCCGCAAACAATGGGCTCACACGGGGTTCAGCGTCAATCACCTCGTGCGAGACGGCGCTCAGCGGCGTGGTGTCGAGCGTCGGCTCAAGGTTCGGTCCGGGAACGATCTCCCAGATCGGCGTCGTCGCGGGCGCGGGCGTCGACTCGGCCTCAGGCTCCTGAGCCTCGGGCTCGGCCTCCTTGGCCGCCTGGGGCTCCTCAGCCTCAGCCTCGAATCCCTCAGCCGCCGCGTGGTGCGGCGTCGCGCCGGCCATCAGGTCGGTCAGTGGGTTGTCCTCGCCGGTAAAACCGAGATGGTTCAGGTCGAGTGACATCTGCTGAGTTGACGGCCCGAGCGGCTCATTGACCGTCGCGGGTTCAATCGTCACCGCTTCGTCAGTGGCATCCGTCGCGTCGACCAGCGTCTCGGACTCATCAGCCGATTCCGGAATACCGTGAGCTGGGGTCGACGCGGGCACCGGCTCGGCGACAACCGACTCAGCAACAACCGGATCGGTCACAACCGGCTCAGCGACAGCCGGCTCAGCAACGGCCGGCTCGGCGACCACCGGCTCGGCCGGCTGCGGCTGTGGCAGCGGTACCGCCGCGACGGGCGCGGACACCGGGGACTCTACGGCCCCGGCGTGCGAAGCGCGCTCGGCAACCGGCGCTGCGAACAGCGCCGCACCGCCCGCAGCAACCCCTCCGGCGCCGACAGCGCCAGGAACTGCGCCTGCACCGGCTACCGCGATCCGGCCCGAGTCGGTCGGGCCAGCTGGATCGCTCCCGCGGCGGATCCCGCTGCCGCGCTTGGGACCGCCCTCGCGGCGGCGCTCCACGATGTAGTAGAGCGTCGGCAGCACGATCAGCGTCAGTACGGTCGACGACAGCAGGCCGCCGATCACGACGACGGCGAGCGGCTGCGAAATGAATCCGCCCTTGCCCGTGATACCGAGCGCCATCGGCGTCAGCGCCAGAATGGTTGCGAGCGCCGTCATGACGATCGGGCGAAGACGCTGCAGAGAACCGTGCAGTACGGCGTCGCGCAGGGCATCGCCTCGTATGCGGTACTGATTCACAAGGTCGATCAGCACGATCGCGTTCGTCACAACGATTCCGACGAGCATCAAGACGCCGATCAACGATGCGACGCCGAGAGGAATGCCCGTGACAATGAGCAGCAGTATCGCGCCGGTTGCGGCAAACGGCACCGATATCAGCAGCAGCAGTGGCTGCAGCAGGCTGCGGAACGTCGCCACCATCACGATGTACACGATCAGAATCGCGGCGAGCAGCGCCAGCCCGAGTTGCTGGAACGCGTCAGACTGCTGCGACAGCACACCGCCGATCTCCGCATTCGCCCCTGCCGGCAACTTCACGCTGTCGAGCGCGGCCGCGACGTCAGTATTCGCGGTGCCGAGATCGTCGCCCTTGGGCATCGCAGACACCGTGACCGACCGCACGCCATCTTCGGTGCGCACGGTTACCGGCCCGTCTGCGAGCTCGACAGCCGCCAAGCTACTGAGGGCCTGCGGGCCAACAGCGGTTTGGATCGGCAGAGCCGCGACCCCCGCCTGGTCAGTGGGCGCTGCGCCGTTGACCAAATAGACCGACACCGAATCGGCGTCCATCGTGATCTGCCCGATCTGTGACGGCTGCATTTGCTGCGCAACCTGACCGGCGACGCCGGCCTCAGTGAGCCCTGCCTGCGCCGCAAGCCCACGATCCACCGCGATGCGCAGGTACTCGCGAGAGACGCCCAGGTCGCTCTCGACCGCCTGCAGGCTCGACTTCTTTTTGAGCGCTGCGACGACAGCGTCGCTCGCCTTCGTAAGCGAGTCCTGGTCGGGCGCCGTGACGTTGATGTCAATCGCGCTCGACGACGTGACGCCGCCGCCCGACTGCCCGAGCGAGAACTCGCCAGCGTCTTTCAGCTTGTCGACAGCGGCCCGGATGTCGTCTTGCACCTGAGTCTGGTTGGCATCGGGATCCGTGGTGATCGCGTAGTTCACCGTGCCGTCGCTGCCGCCGCCCCCGAAGAGCGCGCCAGCGCCACCGGCACTGCCGATCGTCACCTGCAAGCTCTGGATCGACGAAACATCACTGAGCGCCTGCTCGACCTTTTCGGCCTGCGCGAGCTGAGCGTCGAGGCTCGTGCCGGGCGCGAGACTCTGCTCGAGCCCGACCGAGTTCTGTTCGTCGGAGCCCAGGAAGCTGGTCTTCATGAACGGGCTTGCCGCGAGGGTGCCACCGAACACAACGACCGCGATGAGCAGCGTGATGGCCGGCCGCCGCAGCGTCCACTCGATGATGGGACGGTATCGCCGCTGCAGCGCCGTTGGGTGCTCGTCGATTTCTTCGCCCGGGTGGTCGATCGCGCGTTCACTGACCTTCGCCGTCTCGCCGCTCCCTGCCGTCACGAAGCCACGGCGCCGGCGCGCGGGGCCCGTGCGTAAGAACCAGTAAGCCAGCACCGGCACGATGGTGAGCGAGACGAGCAGCGAAGCGATGAGCGCGATCGTCACAGTGAAGGCGAACGGACGGAAGAGTTCGCCGACCATTCCACCCACGAATGCCAGAGGCAAGAACACCGCGACGGTGGTAATGGTCGACGCCGTAATCGCACCCGCGACCTCTCGCACGGCGCGAATAATCACGGTCGTTCGGTCACCGCCGTCGGCGAGATGTCTCTTGATGTTCTCAATCACGACGATCGAGTCATCGACCACGCGTCCGATCGAGATCGTCAGCGCGCCGAGCGTCAGCAGGTTAAGGGTGTAATTAGCGAAGTTCAGACCGACAAATGTCAGCAGCACCGATGTCGGAATCGAGATGGCCGTAACGAGCGTCGCGCGAATCGACATCAGGAAGACGAGGATCACGAGCACCGCGAACAGCAGCCCGAGCAGCCCCTCGACGGCCAGCGTTTCAATCGATTGCTCGACGTACGGCGCCTGGTCGAAGATCACGGTGAGTTTCGCCCCACCGAGCTCATCTTGCATCTCGTCGAGCTTGTTCTGCACCTCGTGCGAAACGTCGACGGTGTTCGCCTCGGACGTCTTGGTGACGCCGATGGTCAGTGCTGCCGCTCCGTCGACCCGAGAAATACTCTGTACGGGGCCCGGCTCGAGGCGCACATCGGCGACCGCACCGATGGTGACCGGCGCGGCGGGGACAGCAGGGGCGATCTGGCCGGGAATGGCGGGCGCTTGCTGCTGGGCCGCAAGCTGTTCAGCGCTCGGAGCGATGGGCAATGCCGCGATGTCTTCGGCCGAGTGCAGTTCGCTTCCGGCCTGGACCGCGAGGGTGCGATCGCCCTCAGTGATCGTCCCGGCCGCGACCAGTACGCCGCTCTGCTGCAGGGTGTCGGTAATTGACTGCGCGGTCAGCCCCTGCGCCGCGAGCGCCTCAGTGTTGGGCTCGATCGTCACCTGATCGGGCCTGGCACCGCTCAACTGTGCTTCGCGCACGCCGTCGAGGTCGGAGAGGTCGGAGATTGCGGTGCGCTCAACCAGCGCGGCGGTCGATTCAATCGATTCACCGTCGGCGGGAGTGACCGCGATCTGAATAATTGGAAAATCATCAATGGACCCGGAGAGCACCTGAGTGTCTGCCGACTCAGGCAGGGCCTGAGAAATGCGACTCACGGCTCGCTCGACCTTTTGCTCGGTCGAGGGAAGGTCGACACCGTACGTGAACTGCGCCAGCACAGTGGACGTCCCCGTGCTCGACGTCGCCGACGACGTCTCGAGCTGGGGCACCCCGCGCAGTGCGGTCTCGATCGGCACGGACACGTCTTTGTTGACGACCTCGGGCGAGGCGCCCGGGTAACTCGTCACAACCGCAATCGTGGGGAACTGAACTGAGGGCATGAGCTCTTGCTTCAGCGACCCGACGCCAATCAGCCCAAACAGCGCTGCGACGATGGTGACGAGCGCGATCAGCGCGCGGTTCTTCAGGCTCAGCGCCGTAAGGAGGTGCATGACCGCGATTATCCCACGCTGTGCACCTCCCCATGTCCACCCGTGGTTTCTCGCACTGGTCAGGGTGGATAATACTGAGATGCCGCAGCCACGCACCCGCCGAACGCTCGGTGCCGTCTCCCCCGTAGATTTCCAGCGTCTCGCCGAGCTCCGCCGCATGCAAGCCATCGCGGTCGGGCTACTCATCGCAATGGCAGTGCTGTTCGTCGTCTCGTTCATCTTGCAGGCGAAATTTCCCGCTTGGGGCTTCGTGCGCGCGGCGAGCGAGGGCGGCATGGTTGGCGCGCTGGCCGACTGGTTCGCGGTCACGGCGCTGTTTCGCCATCCCCTCGGAATTAAGATTCCGCACACAAATCTGATTTCACAGAAGAAGAACGACATCGGCGAAGGGCTTGGTTCCTTCATTGAAGAGAATTTCCTCGCAGACGACGTCGTGCACAACAAACTCTCGGAAATCAGCGGCGCTCGGCGCGCCGGCGAGTGGCTTTCGGATCGCCGCAACGCCGAGCGCGTCAGCGCAATGGCGGCCAGTGCGGGCCTCGGCGCGCTCGCGGTACTCGACGACGACGATGTGCAGGAGCTGATCGAGGTACTCGTGCGGCGGCACGTCATCGACCCCGAATGGGGGCCATTGCTCGGCCGTGCAGCTGATTCGTTTGTTGAGGGCGGCCACCACGAGGCGCTGCTCGAAATCGCGGCCGACCGACTCGAGGGTTGGCTGGTCGAACACCCCGGCGCATTCGACCGCGTTGTCTCGTCGCAGCTGCCCTCGTGGGTGCCCGGCATTGTTGATCGCTTCGTCGACAACCGTCTGCACGCGGAGGCAGTTCGGTTCGTGCAGCGCGTGGCTGCTGAACCCAAGCACCCATTCCGGCTCGCAATCGGTAAGTTCCTCTCGGATCTCGCGCGCGACCTGCAATCGCAGGAACGACTGCAGCAGCAGCTCGAAGCGTTTAAACACGACGTGTTCGACAGTCCGCGCATTCGCGCACTCGCGCAGAGCACCTGGCAGGCGGCGCGCGCGGCGTTCATCGAAATGCTCGAAGACCCCGAGAGTGATCTGCGCACGCGCATGGTGCGCGCTGCGCAAGATTTCGGCATGAAACTGCAGGAGGACGCAACGCTGCAGTACAAGATCGACGTGTGGGTGATGGACGTGGTCGAGCACCTCGTGCGCACCTACCGCCACGACCTCGCGAACGTGATCACGGAGACCGTACAGCGATGGGACGCGCAAGAAGCCGCCGAGAAGATCGAGCTGCAGGTCGGCAAAGATCTGCAGTTCATCCGCATTAACGGCACGGTTGTCGGATCCCTTGCAGGCCTCGCGATCTACGCCATCGCCACCCTGGTGATTACTCCGCTCGCCGGGCTCCCGCACTAGCTTCGCCAGTTGTATCGGCCAGCAGGGCGATAAGCACTACTTCGCGTACGTCACGGGCAGCAGCATGTCTTGCACGCGATCGCCGCTCGCCGTGTGGTCGGCGCGGGTCGCAATGGCGCACTTCATCACGCGGCAATCAAGCCCGTCGGTGGTCGGCTCAGGCACGGTGAGCGTCACGGAAAAGTCACCGTCGGTTTCGTTCGAGTATGTGTGGGTAGCGAAGTTGCGCCACGCCCAATCGTCAGTGACCCAGGCACTCGCAAGCTGTGAGACATCAGCGTCCCCCGACTCGGCACCCTTCGGGATTCCGCCGAGGCACGGTCCAGGCTTTTCGCCCGGCTCCGGGATAGCGCAGATCGCAACGTATATTCCGATTCCGGCATCGAAGCCAGACCCGTCGACTCGCACTGTTTGACCAGGCTCTAGCGACCCGAGATCCGCGGCGTTCCCGTCCGTATCGACGGCGGAGAGCACCCGTTCGCGTCCATCGGCGCCGCGCGCCGACGCCTCAGACACGACGCTCGCGGGCACCTCTTGGCCGGAACCGCCAGCGCTGCGGTGCAGCAGAATCGGGGCAACGATCGCGGCGACAGCAACCAATACGAGGGTGGCGATGACGAGGAGTGCGACGAGCACGATTCTGCGGGGGCGGGCACGCGTCGAAGGCATGTCCTCATGCTAATGCCCCGCGTTCGTCGCGCAGGTTCATCATGCTAGAATCTGCACCATACGTCTATAAACTGGTATTTGCCTCGGGGAGCATATCCCGCGGGGCCCGACTGTGTAAGGGGGTCACGCATGGGGCGCGGCCGTCAGAAAGCAAAGCACACCAAGGTCGCCCGGGAGCTGAAGTATTTCAGCCCTGATACGAACTACTCTGCGCTGCAACAGGAACTCTCAGCCGCTGAGGCGGCTGAGGCCGCCGAGGCGTCACGGACGCCCGAGGTTGACCCGTGGGCGGAGTACGCCAGTAAGTACAACGCGGAAGACGACGACGAAGATTGATCCTCGGCGCGTGATCGCTTGACGAGCGCAACGCTCCTCGTCTTGAAATGACTGAGGGCCCCTCCGGTGGAGGGGCCCTCAGTCATTGTCTCGAGAGCGCTATGCGCCCTTACCCTGAGCGGCGACGGCGGCTGCACCGGCGGCCGCGGCCTCAGGATCGAGGTAGCGGCCAGGCCCGGTCGGCGTACCGCTCTCGTCGATCTCGTAGACGAGCGGCATGCCGGTCGGAATGTTCACACCGGCAATGTCTTCGTCAGAAATCCCGTCGAGGTGCTTCACCAGCGCGCGCAGCGAGTTACCGTGCGCGGTCACGAGGACCGTCTTGTCCGCGTTCAGATCGGGCAGAATGCTCTGCTCCCAGTAGGGCAGCATGCGGTCGATCACGTCTGCGAGGCACTCGGTGCGGGGCTGCTCGCCATCAATGTCTGCGTAGCGCGGATCGCCGGCCTGCGACCACTCGCTCGAGTCGTCGAGTACGGGCGGCGGCGTGTCAAACGAACGACGCCACTCCATGAACTGCGCCTCGCCATACTTCTCGAGCGTCTCGGCCTTGTCGAGACCCTGCAGCGCACCGTAGTGGCGCTCGTTGAGCCGCCATGAGCGGCGCACCGGGATCCACAGCCGGTCAGCGCTGTCGAGTGCGAGGTGCGCGGTTTGAATCGCGCGGCTGAGCAGCGAGGTGTGCAGCACGTCGGGAAGCAACCCGGCCTCTGCCAGCAACTCGCCGCCGCGAGCGGCTTCACTTCGGCCCTGTTCAGTGAGTCGCACATCAACCCAGCCGGTGAAGAGGTTCTTCTGGTTCCACTCGCTCTGCCCGTGGCGGAGCAAGATCAGCGTATTTGTCATGCGTTCCAGTCTATGGGGCGACCGTCACGCTCAGAGGCGCTTCAGGCGTGGCACGTCTCGTGTTGCGCCGGCGTCGGCGGGCACAATGACCTCCTGCGTCGCGGCGATCGACTCCCCCGCCGTCGCCGCGGGGTCATTACCGGTCGAGCCACCGCGCACTTCAAGCTCGGCGTCTTCAGCTACGGACCGCTTCACGAGCGCGAGCGCGATGCCACCCCACTCGTGGTGCAGCGCGGCTCGGGTGACGCGCCCAACGGGCCGCGCTCCCTCGGCCGTGGCTGACCCGGCGCCCGAATAGATCAGCGCGCCAGAGACAGGCAACTCGCCCCCCGTACCATCGAGGTGCAACAGCACGAGACGGCGGGGCGGGTGGCCCAGATTGTGCACTTTTGCCACGGTCTCTTGCCCTCGATAGCACCCCTTCGACAGGTGAACCGCGGTGCGAAGCCAATCAAACTCGTGCGGGATCGCGCGTTCGTCTACATCCCCGGCCTGCGAGGGCCGCCAGGCGCGAACCTCGAGTGCGTCGAGCGCGAGCACGCCTGCGGAACGAATCTCGCCGCTGTGCACCAGGCCAATGATCTCAGCGAACCGTTCGCGCTCGAATACGAACTGTGTCGCCGTCCAGTCGGCACCTGCGTGGGCAATGTCTGCGCGGGCATACTGCACACCGCCCCGCAACACCTTGGCCCACGGGTCCCGCCACTCGACGCTCGGACGCAGGCTGCGCAGCGCTTCGCTGGCGGGGCCCGCAAACGCGAGCACGGCCGCGTGCGTGGCACTCACGTCTGCGACTTCGACGCGCAGCGCGAAGCGCATGCGCGTGAGAAAGGCTGCGAGCGGCTCGGCTGACCCTGCGTCGACGAGCAACCAGGTGCACTCCCCATCGTCGACAACGCGCACGGCGCGCTCGATGCGACCATTCGGATCGAGCAGCAGGGTTTCAGTGCTCTCCCCGGGCTGCAGCCCCAGCAACTGCTGACTCGTCATTGAGTGCAGCCAGCTCAGGCGATCTGGCCCGGAGACAACAACGATGCCGTTGTGTGACAGATCGACGACTGCTGCGCCCGCTTCGAGGGCGCGCTGTTCGAGCAGCGGCTCACCGAAGTGCGAGGAAGCGCCGGTCTCACTGTCGAGAACGCTGCCGGGAAGCTCAGCGAAGGAATGCATCGATACTCCGATCACAATCAGAGGTCGGAGCCGTGAAGCTTAGCGCTGACCCTTGAAGAGCTTGAAGATGACGGTGCCAGACACCCAGACGATCGCGAGCGACGCCAGGCCGAGGAGTCCGAGAAAGAAGAGTTCGAGGGCGAGAAGCATGATCACAGTCTACATCGCCGCCGCGCCCGGCGCAGGCGAGACCGGAGACGCTCTCGGAGCGGGCCCGAGACGCTCTCGGGCCCGAGAATCTAGAGAAAAATGAGGCCCAGTACGTCAATAATCGCGATCACGACGACCGAACCCGCGACGCTGAACGAGACGCGCGTGATGAATCCCTCACGCTGGGCGGTGCCGAGCTGCAGTCCAAAGGTGACGAGCGTTGAGACCCCGACGGCGAGCGCGAGCCAAGAAAAACGCTCGGCCTCAGGCACGAGCAGCGTCACAAGTGTGCCGATCACCGCGGCTACCGCCCACGCCACAACGAGACGCGCGATGTGCCAGGAGTGCGCATCTGGCATCTCGGACGTTTCGGGGGGCGCATCGCTCATGGCGTCATTCTCCCACACGTGCCGCAGACTCCCGAGGCACCGAAACAAACGTGAAACGGGTGTGAAACAAGGCGCACAGTACTATTTGGAGCAGGTCACCAGACGAGAAAGGGAGCACACGGATGCAACTCCTCTGCCTCTCAGACCGCGATCCAGCGGATTCACTCCCCGGGCTCGATCTGCTGCCACACGATGTGCGCACCTCGCCGCTTTCGTTGCGCGTACCCGAGACAATGGCCGATCGTTTCGACGCCGTCCTGATCGACGGCACGCTCGATGCGCGGCGTGCCCGCGCGGCGTGCCTCAGCCTGGTGAACGGCAGCGAGACGCCACGCGTCGTGATTTTGCCGGAGGTGGCACTCACCGCGCTGACACCTGATTGGGGGGTGCAAGAGCTACTGATTCCGACGGCGAGCCCGGTGGAGATCGAGCTGCGGCTGCGGCTGCTCGAGCGCCCACGTGCCGCGGCGCAACCCTCAGCGGTGCACGCAGCGGGCGTCGTCATCGACGAATCAAACTTCACGGCCCGACTGTTCGGCCGGCCGCTCGACCTCACCTATAAGGAGTTCGAGCTACTGCATTTTCTTGCTGGCAACCCCGGCCGTGTCTTTACCCGCGAGCAACTACTCAGCGAAGTGTGGGGAACCGACTACTTCGGCGGCACGCGCACCGTCGACGTGCACGTGCGGCGGCTGCGTGCCAAGCTGGGCGAACACGAGGGTCTCATCAGCACCGTGCGCGGCGTTGGCTACGGCTTCGCGCGGGCCCGCGTCGAGGAGGAAGACACGGAATGAGTCAGCTCAAGTCGCACGCCGCAACCCGTCCGTCCGACTTCGAACTCGCTCGCGAGGTAGTCGCAGCGGCAGAGTCGCACGACGGCGTCTCCCCCGTTTCAGATCAGGCTCTTCTCGCGGCCAAACAGGGCGAGCGCGAGCTGCGACTGTTTACCTCCGATGCGGCGACAAATCAGACCGGCGGCCCGGTCGCTATCGGCATCGTCGGGCAGGGTGAAATCGACCTCGTCGTGCGGCCAGATGCGCGGCGACAGGGCATCGGCGCGGCCGCCCTAGCCGAATTACTCGCGGATGAAACTGGCGAACTGCTCGCGTGGGCCCACGGGGTGAATCCCGCTGCCGAGGCGCTCCTCACGCCGGCTGGTTTCACCCCGGTGAGGTCGCTCTACCGCATGGCACTTGATCCCGCGCTGCTTCCCGAGCCCGTCGTCAGCGACGGTTCACTCGCGAGCGCCCTCCCCGTGCCTGCAGGGTTCGAACTGCGGCAGTTCGATCCCGAGCGGCCCGGCGACCCAGGAGTATGGGTGCGGGCGAACGCAGCCGCGTTTGCAACGCACCCGGAGCAGGGGCGCATGACCGAGGCCGACTTCGCACTGATTTCCGCCGAGGAGTGGTTCGATCCCGCGGACTTGCTGCTCCTCATCGACGAGACTGGCGAGGCCGCCGGGTCTACCTGGATCAAGACGCTGCGCGAGCCCGAGGTCGAAACCGAACTCTACGCCGTGGGCGTGCGGCCCGAATTCGCCGGTCAAGGCCTCGGCAAATTGCTCCTCGACGCGACGCTCGCGCGCATGTCCCAGCACCGTCCAGCCCGCGTCTCGCTCTACGTCGACGGAGATAATGAGCGCGCCGTGCGTATGTACGAGCACGCGGGGTTCACCATTGATTCACGGAGCAGGCAGTGGCGAAAGGCCCCAGTGTCGGTGCCGGGTGCCAGAATGGACGCATGAGCGACGAACCCCGCGATCTCGATGAAGCGCCGATCGAACTTCCGGCAGACCGGTACATCGATCGCGAGCTGAGCTGGCTCGCATTCAACCAGCGCGTGCTCGAACTCGCTGAAGACCCGTCGACCCCGCTGCTCGAACGCGCGCAGTTCCTGGCGATCTTCGCGGCGAATCTCGACGAGTTCTTTATGGTGCGCGTCGCAGGCTTGAAGCGGCGCATCGTTACCGGGCTCGCGGTGCCGACGAACGTTGGTCGCGCCCCCACCGAGGTTCTCGCAGACATCAATCGTCGCGCATATGAACTGCAGCTGCGGCACGCCGAGTGCTTCCGCGGACACGTGCAGCCGGGTCTCGCGGAGGCTGGCATCAAGATCGTCGAGTGGGAAGAACTCGATGACGCGGATCGCGAGATCTTGACCGACTATTACGAGCAACGCATCTATCCGGTATTGATGCCCCTCGCTGTCGATCCGGCGCACCCGTTCCCCTATATCTCGGGCCGAGCGCTCAACGTCTCCATTCGAGTGCGCAACCCGAACACCGACAAGGTCGAGTTCGCGCGACTCAAGGTACCGCAGATGATTCCCCGCTATGTGCGGGTCGACGGTCGCGAGAGCGTCGACAACGTACGCTTTATCGCGCTCGAAGAACTCATCGCCAACCAGCTCGACGGGCTGTTTCCCGGCATGGAGGTCATCGACCACCATGTCTTCCGTGTGACCCGCAATGAAGACGTCGAGATCGAAGAGGACGAGACCGAGAACCTGATTCAGGCGCTCGAAAAGGAACTGCTGCGTCGCCGGTTCGGGCCGCCTATTCGCCTCGAGATCTCCGACGATATGGACGAGGCCACGCTTGAGTTGCTCGTACGCGAGTTCGACATCGATGAGCAGCAGGTGTACACACTTCCGGCTCCGCTTGACCTCAGCGGCCTGTTCGCGCTCGCCCGAATTGCGCGACCCGATCTGAAGTTCAAACCGCACATTCCGGTGACTCACCCGCAGTTTCGCACTGGCGCGCCGAGTGACAAACCAGACGTCTTCGGGGCGATCGCGCGACGCGAGGTGCTGGTACATCACCCCTACGAGTCGTTTGCCACGAGCGTGCAGGCGTTCGTCGAGCAGGCGGCCACAGACCCCGACGTGCTCGCGATCAAGCAGACGCTCTATCGCACCTCGGGCGACAGCCCCATCGTTGCCTCACTCATTAAGGCCGCCGAGGCGGGCAAGCAAGTGCTGGCCCTGGTTGAAGTCAAGGCGCGGTTCGACGAAGAAGCGAACATCACCTGGGCGCGCAAGCTCGAACAGGCGGGCGTGCATGTCGTCTATGGCCTCGTCGGCCTGAAGACGCACTGCAAGCTCGTGCACGTGATCCGCGAAGAGGGTGGCCGACTCGCGCACTACTGCCACATCGGCACGGGCAACTACAATCCGAAGACCAGCCGAATCTACGAAGACTTCGGACTGTTTACTTCGTCGCCCGAGGTCGGCCGTGATGTGACGAAGCTCTTCAACGTGCTATCGGGGTACGCCATCGAGACCGACTACGACCGTTTGCTCGTCGCGCCGTTGCAACTGCGCAGCGGTCTGCTTGAGCGCATCGAGCGCGAGGTAGAGCACGCCCGAGCAGGTCGACCCAGCGGCATCCGTCTCAAGGGCAATTCGATGGTCGACGAGACAATCATTGACGCGCTCTACCGCGCAAGCCAGGCAGGGGTACCGATCGACGTCTGGATGCGCGGCATCTGCTCGATTCGGGCTGAAGTGCCCGGCCTCTCCGAAACCGTCCGCGTGCGCTCAGTGCTCGGCCGCTATCTTGAGCACTCGCGCATTTATTCGTTTGAGAACGGCGGCGAGCCCGAAGTCTTCATCGGTAGCGCTGACCTCATGCATCGCAACCTCGATCGTCGCATCGAAGTACTCGTGCGTCTTGAAGAGCGCGAGCACCTAGAGCGCATCTCGCGCTTCTTCGACTTCGCGTTCAGCGACGATGTGTCGTCGTGGCGCATGCTTCCCGACGGCAGCTGGCACCGAAGCGTGGTGAACGAAGCCGGCGAACCACTCCCAGATCTGCAAGACCTCGTGATGGCAGACCGCACCGAAGCGCGTCGCGCGCGGAGAGCCCGGTGACCGAAGAGATCTTCGCGGCGGGAACCGTCTGCTGGCGGCGCGAAGTCGGCGCCGACGGGAGCGAACGCGTGCGCGTGCTCGTCATTCACCGACCCAAACGGCAAGACGTTTCGTTTCCTAAAGGCAAGCTTGAGGCGGGCGAGAGCATGCCGCAGGCCGCCGTTCGCGAGACGCGAGAAGAGACCGGACTTAAGGTGCGCCTCGGACCACACCTTGGCACCATCCACTACTCGCTCAGCGGAAATCGCCGCAAGACCGTGCAGTACTGGGCGGCCGAGGTGTCTGAAAAGCGCGCGCTCGCGCTGTCGTTTCGACCGAACAGTGAGGTCGACTCGATTGCGTGGCTTCCCATTGAGGAAGTGCGCGAACAGCTCACCTATCCCGCCGACCAAGAGCTGTTTGCCGTGTTTCTACGCCTCGCCGAGCGTGACTTGCTCGACAGTTTTACGGTCACGCTTCTGCGTCACGCCAAGGCGCAGCCGCGCACTGAAAACGGTGGCGCCGACCACGAGCGCCCGCTGACCCCGTTCGGCACCGAGCAGGCAGAAACACTCGTGCCAACGCTCGCCGCGTTTGGGCCACGCCGTATCTACGCCTCGACGGCTACGCGGTGCGTCGAGACGGTCACGCCGTTCGCCTACTTTCAACACAAGCCCGTGCGATCTACCGATGCGATCAGTCAAGATACCTGGGACACCGGCGATCTCGCCGGGCTTCGCACGCTGGTCGGCAAGATCATCACGCGCGGCAAGAGTGTGCTGTTGTGCAGCCATCGGCCCGTGCTGCCCGACCTCGCCCGCGAACTCGCGCTCGCGACTGGCAGCCCGCTCGGATCGTATCTCGACGAAGCGACCGCGCTGCCGACCGCTGGCTTCTCAGTCTTCCACCTGTCGCGACGGCACCCCGATGCCGGCATCATCTGCGTGGAAACGTATCCGCTGAAGCACTGAGTCGTTGGAGTCCGCGATGACGCGGGCGGCGTGAGTTCACCTGTTGTTCACCCCCTGGCAGACCCTGAGTCACGATGGGTGCTTAGCGTGGTGATGTGGTCGTTCGAGGCCATGACCTCACATCCGTTTCCAGATTGGAATAATCCAAGTGAAGCTTTCAGCATTCGCCAAGGTCGCCGCTATCGGCGGTATCGCCGCACTCACGCTGACCTCTTGTGCCGCGAACGAGGGCGGCAGCGCCTCCGACGAGACCGCAGCCGCTTCGAGCCTCTCGGGCGAACTGGTCGGCGCAGGCGCATCGTCGCAGGGCTCGGCGCAGGAGGTCTGGGTCGCTGGGTTCCAGACCGCCAACCCCGACGTCACGGTGAACTATGAGCCCTCCGGCTCGGGTGCTGGCCGCGAGACGTTCCAGAAGGGCGCAAGCGCCTTCGCAGGCTCCGACCGCGCTTTCAAGGCCGAAGAGATCTCCGCCGGTCCGTTCGACGGCTGCGCCACGGGCGACATCGTTGAGTTCCCCGCCTACATCTCCCCCATCGCCGTCATCTTCAACGTCGAGGGCGTTGACTCGCTGCAGCTCGACGCCTCGACCGTCGCGAAGATCTTCTCCGGTTCGATCACTAAGTGGAACGACCCGGCGATCGCCGATCAGAATGAGGGCGTCGACCTGCCCGACACCAATATCACCGCTGTGCACCGCTCAGATGATTCGGGCACCACGGGCAACTTCACCGAGTACCTCGGCGCGGCCGCTGCCACCGACTGGACCGCCGGTTCGATCGAGACCTGGCCCACCGAGTACGGCGGCGAGGGCGCACAGGGCACCTCTGGCGTGGTCAGCGCAGTGAAGAACGGCACCGGCACCATCGGCTACGCCGACGCTTCGCAGGCTGGTGACCTCGGCACCGTCAAGATCAAGGTCGGCGAAGAGTACGTCGAGATCTCCCCCGAGGCCGCGGCCGCCATCGTCGACGAGTCGCCGCTCGAGGAGGGCCGCACCGATCACGACCTCGCGATCGCACTCGACCGCACCTCGACCGAGGCCGGCGTCTACCCGATCGTACTCGTGAGCTACCTCATCGGCTGCGAGAAGTACGAAGACGCGGCAAACGCCGAGCTCGTGAAGTCGTACTTCAGCTACATCGTGAGCGAAGAGGGTCAGTCGGCTGCGGCTGAGTCGGCAGGCAACGCACCGATCTCGAATGACCTGCGCACCAAGGTGCAGACCGCGATCGACTCGATCAGCTAACTTCCCCGGTGAGCGGGGCGCACTCATCGTGCGCCCCGCTCACCGCCGGTCGTCGTCAGGCGATCACCCCCGTGTTCCGCTCCTCCCGATCTCGGAGACTCAGTGACCGTCACTTCCGCCCCCGCCAAACCGGTGCTCAGCATCGGCGACCGCGTCTTCTCGCGCTCCGCGGTCTTCGCGGGCAGCATGATCCTCGTCACCCTCGCCGCCGTCGCGGTCTTCCTCATCGTGCAGAGCATTCCGGCGTTCGTTGCCACCGATGAGAGCGCGTCGCTGCTCACCAGCAATTTCTGGGCCTACGTCGGCCCCCTCGTCTTCGGCACTGTCTGGGCGGCCGCTCTCGCGCTGCTGCTCGCACTGCCGCTCGCGATCGGCATCGCGCTCTTCATCTCGCACTATGCGCCGCGCCAACTTGCCCAGGTGCTCGGCTACGTGGTCGACCTGCTCGCCGCGGTACCGAGCGTCGTGTTTGGCCTGTGGGGCATTGGCGTGCTCGCCCCCGCCGCGCGCCCCGTGTTCGAGTGGCTGAACACCTACCTGGGCTGGATCCCGTTCTTTGGCGGCACGGTCAGCGGCACCGGTCGCACTATATTGACCGCAGCGATAGTACTCGCCGTGATGATCCTCCCGATCATGACGGCAATTTGTCGTGAGATCTTCCTGCAGGCGCCCGTGCTGCACGAAGAAGCTGCACTGGCACTCGGCGCGACCCGCTGGGAAATGATCCGGCTCGCGGTGTTGCCCTTCGGCCGCCCGGGCATCGTCTCCGCCGCCATGCTGGGGCTCGGCCGAGCGCTCGGTGAGACCATGGCCGTCGCCATGGTGCTTTCGGCAACGGGACTCGTGTCGTTCAAACTCCTCACCTCCGAGAACCCGTCGACGATCGCGGCGAACATCGCGCTCTCGTTCCCGGAGGCCTACGGCGAAAACATCAACGTGCTGATCGCCACCGGCCTCATCCTGTTCGTCGTCACCTTCCTGGTGAATGCGCTCGCCCGTTGGATCGTGAGCCGCCGCGCTGAGTTCTCGGCGGCGAACTGATGCTCCAGCAGACCGAACCGAAACAAGAGGGGACCACCTCCGTGGCCATCACCGTCCGCCCCGTCCGCGCGGGTTCGTCGCTCGCCGGGAATCGGTTGTCGCGCTCAACGCCGTGGATCGTGCTTGCTGGCTGCCTCGTTGCAGCGCTCGCGCTCTTCGGCCTCATCGCCGCCTCCTCGGGCAGCAAATACTCCGTGGTTGGCGCCGTGCTCGTCGGTGCGATCGCCTTTGTGCTCGTCATCACGATCATGTCCGCCGCCGTCGAGGGCAGCCGTCAGGCCATGGATCGCTTCATCACGGCGATCGTGTCGGGTGCCTTCCTGCTCGCGATGGTGCCGCTCATCTCAGTCGCCGTGACCGTCGTATCGAACGGCCTCGCGCGCTTCGACTCCGAGTTCTTCAACTCGTCAATGCGCAATGTCACGGGTGAGGGCGGCGGCGCGCTGCACGCCATGATCGGCACGCTGCTCATCACCCTCGCAGCGACCGTCATCTCGGTACCGCTCGGCCTCATGACCTCGATCTACCTCGTTGAGTACGGTCGCGGACGCGTCGCGAAGACCATCACCTTCCTCGTTGATGTCATGACCGGTATTCCCTCGATCGTCGCTGGCCTGTTCGCCTACGCCGTGTTCGCACTCTTCTTCGGGCCCGGCGTACGCATGGGCATCGCTGGCGCGGTCGCGCTTTCGGTGCTGATGATCCCGGTCGTCGTTCGCTCGAGCGAAGAAATGCTTCGCCTCGTGCCGAATGAGTTACGCGAGGCTTCGTACGCCCTCGGCGTGCCGAAGTGGCGCACCATTACGAAGGTCGTGCTCCCCACCTCGATCGCCGGAATCACGACGGGCATCATGCTCTCGATTGCTCGCGTCATCGGCGAAACCGCTCCCCTGCTGATCACGGCGGGCTTCACCGCTTCGATGAACTACAACCTGTTCTCGGACCGCATGCAGTCGCTGCCTGTGTACGTCTACACGCAGTTCATGAACCAGGGCAACCCGGCCGAGGCCTTTATCAATCGCGCGTGGGCAGCCGCGCTCGTCTTGATCCTCATCGTCATGGCCCTCAACCTGCTCGGTCGCCTGATCGCCCGCTGGTTCGCCCCGAAGACTGGCCGCTGAGCCGGCCTCCCCACCTCACAGACTCTCGAACGAAAGAATCATCATGTCGAAGCGCATCGAGGTTAACGACCTCAACGTCTACTACTCGAAGTTCCTCGCGGTTGAGGGCGTGTCAATTAACGTTGAACCCCGCAGCGTCACCGCGTTCATCGGCCCTTCGGGCTGCGGCAAGTCGACGTTCCTGCGCACGCTCAACCGCATGCACGAGGTCATTCCCGGGGCGCGCGTCGAGGGCGAGGTGCTGCTTGACGGCGAGGACCTCTACGGCACAGGGGTCGATCCCGTGCTCGTGCGCCGCCAGGTCGGCATGGTGTTCCAGCGCCCCAACCCATTCCCGACCATGTCGATTCGCGATAACGTGCTCGCCGGCGTGCGACTGAACGACCGCCGCATCTCACGCGGAGACGCCGAGGCACTCGTTGAGAAGTCACTCACCGGCGCCAATCTGTGGAACGAAGTGAAGGATCGCCTCGACAAGCCCGGCTCCGGCCTTTCGGGCGGTCAGCAGCAGCGCCTCTGCATCGCGCGCGCGATCGCGGTCTCCCCCGACGTGCTGCTCATGGACGAGCCCTGCTCGGCGCTCGACCCCATCTCGACGCTCGCGATCGAGGATCTCATCGACCAGCTCAAGCGCGAGTACACGATTGTGATCGTGACCCACAACATGCAGCAGGCGTCGCGCGTCTCTGACCGCACCGCGTTCTTCAACATCGCGGGCACCGGTAAGCCGGGCAAGCTCATCGAGTACGACGACACCTCGACGATCTTCTCAACGCCGTCGGTGCAGGCAACTGAAGACTACGTCTCCGGCCGCTTCGGGTAGGCGTTCGCCGCTAATCGTCGTGGTTCGGCATCTCGTCGGCCGTCGGCATCCGATCGCGCTCGTAGGTGATCTCGGAGTAGCCGTGCGGCACCGGGGTGCCTTCGGGGCCGATGTTCACGAAGACGATCCGGTCGATCGACAAGATCGTCTTTCGCGTGATCATGTTGCGCACCACCGCGCGCATCGTGAGCGACGTGCGACCAAAATCAGTCGCGACGAGCCCCATCTCGATCAGGTCGCCCTGGCGAGCCGAAGCTTCGAAGTTGATCTCCGAGATGAACTTCGTCACCACGTGCGGATTGCCCAGCTGAATGATCGCGTAGATCGCCGCCTCTTCGTCGATCCACCGCAGTAGGCTACCCCCGAATAGTGAGCCGTTCGCGTTCATATCTTCGGGCCGCACCCACTTGCGCGTCGAGAAGTTGATGCCGTTATCGTGCTGATACTGAGATCTCATGACTCGAGCTTAGATCGGCCGCGTTTCAGCTCTGCAACGAATCGGGTCGGCCCAGCTGCGCCGAGCGCAGCCGTGTCAGGCACGTCTTCGCGAGCCTCGAAGGGGCAGAAGAAACCGAGCCGCAGAAACGCCTCTCGGCGGAAGGCCGCTCGAAGCGGCGAAAATTGGAGCCCGGGGTTACTGCGGCCCGGCGTGAATCAGTTTAGCAAAGCGCGCGTGAGATGCACGGGGCGAGATGCACAGGCGGGATGCACGGGGAGTGGCACAGGCGAGCTACGACAGCGTCCCGTCACGCCAGCGCCGCGCGCCGCCGTGCAGGTCGTGCGCAAACGTCGAATAGCGCAGTGACCGCGTGGTGAGTTCCGCCGCGTGGGCGTCGTCGTGCACGTCGCGGGTGTCGGCAAGGTCGGCCGCGCCGAGAGACATGAGGCGGCAGTAGCTTGCCGCACGATCCAGCGCTCCGCCCAAATCGCCGGTGAATACACCGCGCAAGATCGTGTCGCAGAGGTACGAGATCGAATCGGGCGTGACGGGTTCGGCTGCGCCCGCAACGATCGGGTCAATGGTCACCGTAACTGCGACGCCGCGGCGAAAGAGGTCGGCCGAGCCCTCGGGGTCAGAATCGACCACGCGGCGCAGCAGGTAGAGCCGCCACAGCACGCCGGCGAGCGAGTGCGCGCTCTCGCCCGCCCACAGCTCCGCGATGTCATCGAGGCCCGTGCCCGCCGCAAGCCCGACAACGCGCTCAACCACCTCGGGGTCAGCGACTGCCCGCACTCGATCGAGCAAGGCCCACGAGGTCTCCTGCGCAAGTCTGCGGGCAGCCTCGGGCTCATCTGAGCCAATGATCCAGTCGAAGGTGAATCCCGGCTGCAATACGGGGCGCTGGTGGTCGCGGGACATCTGCCTCTTTCACGGTGCCTGGTTCGCGGTGTGTGCGTGTCGACAACGCTGCTGCCGATGACGACCTCGCGAGTCTACGCCGCATCCCAGAACCCCACTCACACCGAGCATTCGGGGCAGCGGCGTATTCTGAAAGGGTAGGTTTTTACTGGTTGTCACGCTTTCTCACACACGCTTTCTCACACACGCCGACGAAGACGCAACCCCCTGGGCGCTGGGCAGCTCCAATGGCACCGTGGAATGTGTTCCCGGTCTTGGGAATGCTCCCAACGTTGAAGGAGGACCTATGAGTGCATCAGACAAGATTTCAGCCGCAGGCGACAAGCTGAAGGGCAACGCCAAAGAGGCAGTCGGGCGGGCAACCGGTGACGATGAACAGGTCGCCGAGGGCAAGCTCGATCAGGCGAAGGGCGACCTGAAGCAAGCCGGCGAACACGCCAAGGATTCCGCGAAGGATGTCTTCGACAAGTAATCGCGGACTTGTGGCCCTCGCGCGTGCGCGGGGGCCACAAGTGTGTGTGGGTGGGCGTGGCGGGGTGCGGGCTCTCCGCTCGGTAAGCGCTCAGCGTTCTGTGAGCGATTCGCGTTCCGCGCGCGATCCGCGTTCCGCAAGCCGAATTCGGGCCGCGGGAGCTTGCGCAACGCAGATCGCTTGCCAAACGCGTGCGCATCGCCGAGGCTCACCGGATCCGTCGCGGTGCTGCGACTGTTCGAGTCCCTACATATACGGCTGCAGCTGCACCAGCAGGACAGTCAGGCCTATCGCCCCACCAATGACGCCGAGGTAACCGAGGATGAGCGCGGCGGCGGCAAGCCCCCATCCGCGTTCATGTGTACGACGAATCTGGGCGAGCGCGATGTGCCCCAGTACGACCGCCGCGACTGAAACCAGAAACGCCAGTACAAACGCGACGACCGCATACGTGTTGTAGCGATCCGGCTCGAGAAAACCAACACTGCGCTGCCGCCGCGAGCGCAACACCAGCACTACGATCAACACCGGAATCGCAATGACCACCATGACGGTGAGAATGCTGATGGGATCCATATTCGAGCTAGTCTCCCGTCACATGGAGTAAATCAACGCGCGCCAGACCTGAAATCTAGAAGTGCCCCCAGTAGGGATCGAACCTACGACCTGCGGATTAAAAGTCCGTAGCTCTACCGCTGAGCTATAGGGGCCAACCCGAATAGCTTAGCGGATCGCGCACACCCAATGCTTCCCGCCTAGGGGTTGGCGTTCAGTGCAAAAAGAGCAGCAGCGCCGCGACACCGACAAACAATGAACCGAAAATCGCATTGAGCACCCGCTGGCCTCGCGCCGTCGCCGTATAGCGGCGGAACGGGCGCGCAACGACCGCGAAGAAACCCCACATCACGATGACGTCGACGCCTACGGTGGTCGCGATGAGGATCAGATACTGCGGCATGAGCGGAGCGTCCGCGCTGATGAACTGCGGGATGAACGCCAGGAAGAACACGATCGCCTTCGGATTGAGCAGGTTCACCCAGAATCCGCGGCGCAGCATTGCGATGCGTGTCGCCGACATCGCAGCACCTTCAGCATCAGCTGCCGGCGGCTGCGGTTTCGTGAAGATCAATCGGAGACCCAGGTACAGCAGGTAAGCCGAACCCGAGTATCTGATGACGTTGAACAGCACAGGCGAGTTGGCGACAAGAACACCTACACCGGCCGCGACAATCGCGATGTGCACGAGCAGCGCGAGTTCCTGACCAAACACGCCCCAGATCGAACGCCGCCACCCGACGGCGAGCGAATTCGACATCGTATTAATAGCCCCGGCGCCGGGCGTAATACAGATGACGATTGATGCGGCCAACAGAGAAAGCCAGATTGCGGGAGCCACCAGCACAGTGTATCCGCGTCGCAAGGCTAGAATTTCACGCGGCGCCTCTCCCCTGCTAGAGTGGAGCGCTGTCAGGGTCTGTGGCGCAGTTGGTAGCGCGTCTCGTTCGCAATGAGAAGGTCAGGGGTTCGATTCCCCTCAGATCCACCACTCCAGTAACTTCAGCGCAATACGGCGGCCATCACGGTTTCAGAGCGCAGCGTGCCCCACGCGCCGTGCGCCCCTCCCGCAAGAACACCGCAACCAGCATCGTGCTCGCAAGGCAGACCGCGGCATTCACTCCAATAGCAACCTGAATTCCGGGGAGCAACGTGGTCGTCGTGAATGCGGTTATCAGGGCGGCCATGACGGGTGTGCCAAGCGCGATCCCGACCTGTTGGCTCATGGTGATGAGTCCGGTCGCTAATCCCTGCTGATCCGCCGCAACGCCCGATGTCGCGGCGACGGTGAATCCGACGATTGCGATCAAGTTTGCTACGCCGCCAATGAATACCGCCGCCAGCACAGGCACGATCCACCAGTGTGCCTCGGTCACGAACGCGAGCGGAATTGTCGCGGCCGCCTGCACCAGAAAGCCGATGAGGATCGCAACCTTGGCACTCGAGCGACCGATAATTCTGGGTGCGACGAGACCGCCGATGACCGTGCCGATGCCGAGCCAGGCGAAGATCATGCCCGTGGTGACCGCACCGTAGCCAAGAATCTCTTGCAGGTAGAGAGTGAGCGGAAACACCATCGAGGTCCACGTCGCGAACGCCAGCAGACCCGCAAAGTTGCCCCAGACAATGCTTTTGCGCGTAAGCAGGGCCAGACTCACAAGCGGATCAGCCACGCGCGACTCGATCCACCCAAACAGCGCAAACAGCGTCGCCGACGCTACGATCGGCCCCCACGCGAGCGGATCTGCCCAGCCCCGCTCCCCCGCCGTCGTGATGCCGTACACGAGTGCGACCAGGGCAAGCGTCACCGTGAACGCTCCTGGTGCGTCGAGCCGGGGCCGCGCTGCGGATCGCTTATCGGTCAACACAGCCGGTGCGACCGCGAGCACGACAATCGCCACCGCAACATTGATAAAGAACGCCCAGCGCCAGTTCACCACACCCGTGAGCAGCCCACCGAGCGCTGCGCCCGTCGTGAACCCCGCGGCCATGAGCGCCCCTGACAGACCGAGAATTCGGGATCGCGCCCGACCCTCTGGGAATGTCGTCGTCAGCAGCGAGAGCGCCGCCGGCGTGACCATCGCTGTCGCAAGCCCCTGCCCGACGCGGGCAACCAGCAGCAGTGCTGGTTCAACAGCGATTCCCGCGGCAAGCGATGAAACGCCGAGCAGTGCCACCCCCGTGAGGAAGAGCCGTTTCCGCCCAAACAGATCGGCAACGCGACCGAAGAACAGCGTGAACCCGGCAGCGCACAGCGCGAACGACGTGACGATCCACTGCAGGTTCGCTGCCGCGAACCCGAGATCGGCGCCGATGTGCGGCAGTGCGACACTCAAGATCGAGAAGTCGACCGCGAGCGTGAAGTTCGCGGTGAGCAGCACCACCACCGCGATGCGTTGTCGCCGCGTCAGATCGGGTGTCCCGCGCAGATCGGGTGTCTCAAGTGCAGTCATGGGTGGCTCCCTTACCGAATGATGGCGCGCCAAACGTACGTTCGAGCAGCGCGTTGGTTGGGACGGCGTGCGCAGTTCGCGCGGCTAGAGAGGCGCCGTCACGCACCAATCATAACGATAAAACGCGTTTTGTCGATATCGGGGTTAGTGAACATCGCTGGTTGCCGGCGCACCGATGGCGTTACCGACCTGGCGGAGCCGATCCTCATCGCGACGATAGTGAGTCCACTTTCCGACGCGCGTCGAACGCACGAGACCAGCGCGCTCGAGCGTGATCATGTACGACGAGATCGTCGATTGCGTCAGCCCGGATTTCTCCTGGATATGAAGGGCGCAGACGCCCACCTCTGCGCGATCGGCGACGGGCTCCCAGTCGGCAAACTCAGATTCGGGATCGCGCAGCCAGTTAACGATCTGCAGCCGCACCGGATTGGCGAGCGCCTTCAGCGCCTCGACCAGCTCGTCAGCGCTCAGTACGTCACCCACGGCAGCCCCTCTCCGATCAACCTACAAACCACTGTATCTCGATGTGGTCGGGACCGCCTGCGCTCGCTCGCCGAACCCCTCCTCAGCCGCGGTAGGGACTCAGCGGGTATCGCTAACCCGCGTTGCGGCGGCGGCGCAGTACAGCGTCGAGGTCGGGCATGCCCGTGGCGGTGTCTCCCACGACACCCATGCCGCGGAAGCGGTTGCTCGCTGCCTCTTGCTTAGCCTGCTCGGCACGCACGCGCGCCTGTTCACGCTGACGCGCCTCCTCGAACGCGCGCGCCTGCTGGCGCGCCTGATCGTCGGCGGCGGCAGCCGCGGCTGCAGCACGCGGATCGACGGCACTCGCGGACGCCGCGGCAGCGGCACCGGCCGCACCGGCAGTCGCGCCGCCACCCGTCGCCAGCTGCTGACGCACCTCGCGCAGCAGCATCGAGTCGGTCTGGTTCTCCTGCGTCACCGGGCGTTCTGCGGCGCCACGAGCGCGCGTGCGCGCAAGAGCACGGGCGAGTTCGATGCGCTCGGCTGCGGCCCGTTGCGTCTCGGCGTGCGCTGCGGCGGCGATAGCCGGATCCAGAATTTCTTCCTGCTGCGGGGCCGTCTCGACAACCGCCGTCGCAATTGCGCTCGTGACCTGTTCGGCCGGCGTCGACTGCACGCGCGTGCGTCCGGGCGCGAGCAACACCAGCGCACCGCTTGACGCGGCGAACAGCGCGACAGCACCAATGAGCAAGGACGGACCACTGCCACCAATCGCGAGACCTGCCCCGACGAGCACGCCGATCAGGCCGAGTAACGCGCCAAGAGCTGCCGTAGCGCGCACGCGTCGCGCAGCCGGCTTCCGGAGCTTTGCCGACCGCTGCGCGGCCGCCTGCTTACGCTGCATCTGTTGGGCTCGAATCTCGGCACGCACCTGGTCTGCCTCCGCTTCTGCGAGCGCTGCTCGACGCTCTGCTTCCTGACGTTTCTGCGCACTCCGCAGCATCCGCTCGTGCGCGAGAGCCTCCCGCGCGGTGGCCTCGAGGCGCACTTCCTGCGGCACCTCAGACGTCTCAGCGAGCAGACGCAGCGTGCGCTGAAGCCGGAGCGCATTCTTTTCAGCTGCGCGGAATTCGCGGCGCCTCGCCCAGTTCGGAACGAGCACCGCACCCCACAAGAGGGCGGCGATTACGAAGATCACTCCTCCGCCAAGTACGCCGCCAGTCATGGGGATCACTGTACGGTGTTCGCGCAGAGCGCTCTGACCGGCGCGCCGCGCCCCCGCCCGAAATGCCGAAACCGCTCAGGCTCGGAAGCGCTATGGGTACCGGTCACGCCTCGAGTAGCCGCGCGGTGTACCCGGCATTCGCGTCACCGCGCAGCGCAACGAAGCACTCGTGGTCACGCCACGCACCGTCAATGTGGATATACGACTCGCGCCGCCCCTCGTGCCGCAGCCCGAGCTTCTCGACGACCCGCAACGACGGCCCATTCTCTGGCCGAATACAGATTTCGACGCGGTGCAATCCCAGCACGCCGAACAGGTGATCCATGACGAGCGCGACCGCCGCCGTAGTGATGCCCCGGCCCGCGACGTGCTGTGACACCCAGTAGCCGAGCTGTGACGACTGCAACGCTCCGCCGCTGATCTCTGACACACTCAATTGACCAACGACCTGACCGTCGTACAGCACGACAAACGGCATTCCGCTGCCCGCACGAAGTTGCTTACGCAGCACACGCACCAGTGGGCGCATCGACACCGAACCGGGAACGACGCTTCGCCCCGCCGGATGCGTCGCCTCCCACCGCTGCAGCCAGTCACGGTTCTCCGAGAGCAACTGTCGCAGCGGTTCGGCATCGCCCCAACGAATAATGCGCACGGCCACCCGGCCCGCAGAAATCAGCCCCGGGTCGTCGATCTCACGGCCGAGCGGCACCTGGGTTAGCCCTCGGCGCGCTGCTTGCGGAGACGATCCGCGAAGCCGATGACCCACTCAGTGATCTCTTCGCCGAGCTCCTCGTGGTCGACGCCCAGCAGCACGTTGGCCTTGATCCAGTCGGCGCGATCACCGGTGTCGTACCGACGACCCCGGAAGATGACGCCGAAGACGGGACCATCGCCCTTGCCCTCGGCCAGGTAGTTCAGGCCGTCGGTGAGCTGAATCTCGCCGCCGCGACCGGGTGGAAGCTGGTCAAGAATGTCAAAGATCTCAGGCCGCAGCACGTAGCGCCCGATCACGGCAAGGTTCGACGGCGCTTCGTCGGCCGATGGCTTCTCAACGAGTCCCGTGATGCGCACGACATCGTGGTCGTCGGTCGCCTCGACCGCGGCACAGCCGTAGAGGTGCACGGATTCCCGCGGCACCTCCATCAACGCAATGACGGTCGCACCGCGCGAGTCGTGTTCGGCGATCATTCGATCGAGCAGCGGATCCCGCGGGTCAATAAGGTCATCGCCCAGCAGCACAGCGAATGATTCATTGCCAACGTGGCTGCGCGCACGGCCGACGGCGTGGCCGAGCCCGAGAGGCTGGCCCTGGCGCAGGAAGTGCACCTCTGCGACCTCGCTCGACTCGTGTACCTTCTCGAGCTTGCCCTCGTCACCCTTGCGCTCGAGCGAGTATTCGAGCTCGGGAACGCTGTCGAAGTGGTTCAGCAGATTGTCTTTGTTGCGACCGGTGATGATGAGCACGTCACCGAGCCCAGCTGCGGCGGCCTCTTCCACTACGTACTGGATCGCTGGCTTGTCGACGATTGGCAGCATCTCTTTCGGCATCGCCTTCGTCGCCGGAAGGAAGCGGGTGCCAAGCCCTGCGGCAGGCACTACGGCCTTAGCAACCGAACGCCTCTGAGTCGCCTGAGTCTCTGTCATGACTGTCAGCCTATCCCCCGATCCTCGGGCCGCAAAGTCACCACCGAGAGGCTCGCACCGCGCATATGCTGAGTGCTATGGCTGACGATTCGCGCCCGGCGAAGACCGCACTGAGATCGGCCGTGCGCGAACAGCGCGCGACAGTATCTGCGCCGGATCGCGACGAGCGCCGTGACGGACTCACCCGCCAACTCGCGGCCCTCGTCACTGAGCGCGGCGCGACCTCGCTCACCGCGTATGTGCCGCTCGGTACCGAACCCGATGTGAGTGGCTTCTTGCAGTGGGCACGCGATACGGGTGTGCGGGTACTGCTTCCGATCGCCCTCTCGGGCCACCGCCTCGAGTGGGCCCGAGACACCGGTGCTCGCGTCATCGGCAGGCACGGAATCGCAGAACCCGACGGGCCCAGACTCGGGGCAGGGGCGGCGGCCGAGGTTGATCTCATGATTGTGCCGGCGTGCGCGGTCGACGAGCACGGCACCCGGCTCGGCTGGGGGCTCGGGTATTACGACCGGTTGCTTGCATCGCTCGCTCGCAGGCCGCCGGTATACGCAGTCGTCGACGACGCCGATGTATTCGAGTCGCTCCCGCGCGACGCCCACGACGTTCCGGTCGACGGCGCCGTCACCCCCACCCGCATCATCCGGTTCGCCACCGGCTGAGCGAGAGCTGGCGTCACACCCCTGGGCGCGGGCTTAGAACGGGTATCATTGAGCCTCGTGCCTACGTACGCTTATCGCTGCTCAGAATGCGGCCACGCCTTTGACATCTATCAGGCGTTCTCCGACAACGCTTTGACCGAGTGCCCCGAGTGCGGCGGCACCCTGCGCAAGGTCTTCGGCTCGCTCGGCGTCTCGTTCAAGGGGTCCGGCTTCTATCGCACCGATTCGCGAGCGGGGTCTGGATCCGGATCGTCGGGCTCGGGATCCTCGGGGTCCTCGTCGGAATCAAAGTCGAGCTCAGGCGGGGGTTCGAAGTCGCCTTCGAAGTCCAGCTCGGGATCAGGATCGTCGTCCAGCTCGTCGTCGTCCGGATCTTCAGGCTCCTCCAGCAGCTAGGCGCTGGCGCGCTCATTACCCCCAGTGGGGCGGGCGGTCACGCTTCAGCGCCTCGTCGTGCGCACTTGGAGCTGCACGGCCGCCATTGACGGCTGCGGCGCCGTCACCCCACGCATCGAGCCGATCCTCAGCCGCGCGCGCGTCGAGCGGGTGCTCTGACGGCCTCGGATCCACGCCCGTGGGTGCTGGTCGGCTCGCGCGTCGCGACCGGCGCGGGGCCGGTCGGGCGTGAGCTTCGTCGGTCATGCGCGGCCCTGCTCGGCCGCGCCCTCCCCCGCCTCATTGCCCGCGTCGTAGCCCACAATACGGGCAATGCGCAGCGCGACCTCGTCGGGGTCGGCAAACAGGTCGAAACTCTGCACGCGGTGGTAGTGCCAGCCGAGGCGTCGCAGCACCGCTGGTCGCAGGCGAAGTGTGTCGCGCAGGCTGTCGCCGCGGTATTCGCCCGCCATGCCGAGATCGAGATCGATGGCGATCGCCCGGTCACCGAGCGAGGCGGCTAGTGGGATCGCACCGCGGTAGTCCATCGCGACGGTGAGTCCGAGCGCCTCAAGACGATCGGCAAGCTCGCCCAGCATCGGGTCGCGCTCAGCGGGCAGCGATGGCGCCTCGGGTTCTGGGTGCTCGAACGCGAGCAGTTCAGCAAGTTCGACGACGCCGTGCTTCAGGCGCGCACGGTCGAGGTCCTCTGGCTTGAAGCAGCTGACGATAGTCATCGCCCGGCGCGCGCGGGTCATCGCGACCGCGAGCAGGCGCTCGCCGCCCGGGCGACCGAGGCCGCCGAAGTTTGAGAGCACTCGGCCGTGCGGGGTGCGGCCGAACCCGATCGAGAAAATCACGCGATCGCGGCTCTGCGCGGTCGCCTGCTCGAGCGTGAGCACGGCGAACGGCTCTGCGCGTTCACCGAGCAGGAAGTCGCGGTACTGCGGGAACTTCGAAAACGCCTGCAGTACTGCCTGGTACACCCGCACCGCGTGGCGCTCGCTCGCGGTTATCACCATGAGCGATTCACTCGAACGATCGCTCGCGTGCTGCAGCACGAGCTGCACGACGCGCTCGACCTCTGCATCGGTGCTCTCAACGGCGCCGGTCTGCTGATCGGGTAGCCCCTGGCCGCCGCGCACAAACTCGTAGGTCAGGCTCGAGTGGCCCAGGAAGCTACCTGCCCACGGCATCGACTGGATCGCGCCACCGTAGAAGCGCGTGTTGACGAGGTTCGTGAGATCTTCGCCGCCCGCTCGGTAGCTGCGGGTCAGGGTCAGCGTCGGCAGCACCTCGCCGAGCTGTGCAAACGCAGAGCTGCGGTGCAGGGCCTCGACATCAACGGTTTCGCGATCCTCATCCGATGCACCCACCGCGATCTCGAAGTGGGAAGGCGTCTGCGTCATCGTGTCGCCGAATGCAACGACCTGATCGGCGCGACGAATCGCGCCGAGGTTTTCCGCGAGCGTCGTGGCCCCAGCGTCGACGATGAGCGTTGCGTCGAAGCGCATCGTGTCGGGGAGCATCGCGACCTCATAGGGCGACATCGTCCAGACCGGCGCGAGCACGCCGAGCAGGTGCGGCGCGCGCTGCGCGAGCGAGAGCGGCGAAACGTAGCCGCTGCGGAGCGCCTCACGCATCGCGAGCGCCTCCTGCTTGAAGTCGAGCACGGCAACGCGCCACGAATCGGAGAGCGCCGCGGCGAGCAGCGCGCCGTTGGCGCCCGCGTGCGCGTCGTCGACGAGCCGGAAATCAGCTTCGAGGCGCTCGATGACGCTCGTGTTCGCGCTGAGTAGCGATTCGTTGGTCTGCAGCATGCGCTCGAGCGCCGACTGCCACCAGGCGAGTTCGAGCTCGGACGCAACGGATTCGGCGGGCACGTGGCGCGCAGAAAGATCGTCGAGCAGCGGTTCGAGGTGCGCGGAACGCATGCGCTCCACGATCGCGGTGCGCTCCTGAATGTTCTGCAGCACCTCAGACTCGCGGGCGAGGTCAGAGATGCGGCTCGCGAGGCGGCCGAGCGACTGCGTCTTCAGGCGGTCAGCGTCGGTCGCCGTGCCAAGCACGCGATCGAGCGAGTCGAGATCTTGGTACGCCGATTGGAAGGCGACAACCACGTCAGAGATACCGAGCGGCACCTCGGGCCGCGCCCCCACAACGGTCGTATACCGCTGCCAGAGCACGCGCTGCTGCTGAATCTGCACCAGTCGGGAGTACATATCGGTGATGTGCACGCCGGGACGCACGTATTCGCGAGCGAGCTTGCGCAAGCGGCGCTTGTTTGCCGCCGACATCTCGTCGTCGCCGCGCGGGGCGTGGGCCGCGATAACCTCGGTGAGCGAGCGGTCGTAGACCTCGGGCGTGAATCGGTCGAGCGTCTCGCGAATGCCCATGAGCAGGCGCAGATAGACGCCAAGCTCGGCGATCGTCTCGTACGGGCGCATTGACGTCTGACCGATGAGCTCGTTCGCCATCGAAATCAAACGCGGCAGCTGTGATTCCGCGAGGTCGACGGCGGTGCCGTACGCGGATCGCGCCTCTTCGGTCGTACTAAAGCTGACGCCGTACCAAGGTGAGTCTTCCGGGCCGTACTGGAACTGGCCGAGGCGCGCGACCTCGGTGAGCGCCTCAGCTACCGACGACCGGTCGAGCGTGAGCTGACCAAGCGCCTGATCGTCGAGGCGTACCGTTGTGCTCGGCGGGCGCTCATCGAGCGAGAGCGCGGTCAGCTTGCGCAGCGCGTCAAGCGGTGAGGCGCCGAATCGCGGATCGGGCGTCGACAGCGCCGTCTGGTAGTCGAGAAGCACGCCCCGCAGTCGCACGAGGGCTTCGTCGACGTCGCGAAGCTGCTCAGAGCGGGCGTTCTCGTTTCGACTGATCGATTCGACCAGGTTACGGCGCAGGCGGCGGGGGCTCACGGAGAGTCCCGCGAGGCCGACGCGGGCCAGGCGGTGCGTGATGCCGTCGAGCGTTGCACGGCGCGGCGACACGATCAGCACGCGTTTGCCAGCGCGCACGAGGTTGCCGATGGCGTTGACGACGGTCTGCGTACCGCCGGTGCCCGGGAGCGTGTGCACCACGAGCGAGTGACCGGCGTCGATCTGTGCGAGCACATCGTCTTGCTCGGCATCGGCGTCGTAGAGGGTGCGATCGGTGTTCGGGGAGCGGTCGTCTGGGGCCGTCGCAGAAACCGGGCGATACGTCGCTTCGAGCTGACGCTTTGCTGGCTCATTGCCGCACACTGCCGCGAGTACGGGTGAGGTGAGATCTTTCGCGTCCATCACCATCGACTGCGCGACGTTGTGGAACGACGACACGACGAGGCGCGGCTGCACCACAAACCCGGGCACGCCCGCCGCCATCTGGCGCAGCCGGTCGATCACGGGCTGCGGCTTGAACACGCCCTCGGATTGCGAGAGCTCAATCAGTGAGCGTGCGTCGACGCTGATGCCGAACTGCTCGCGCATTGCCCTGATGAGTTCAGAGTTGACCACAGGGAACTGCTTGAGCTTGAGCTCGAAGTCCCGGCCGTAGCGGCGAATCGCGAGCGGACGCAGCAGCACCGGCGCGCAGAAGTCTTCGCCCTCAAACTCCCACTTCGCAATGCCGACGCCGAGGTTGACCGTCTCAAGCCCACGCACGGTGCGCATCTCGATGGCCTTGTCGGTGACGCGGCCAGCGGCGGCGCGCGCGTGGCGCAGGGCGAGGTCGTCGCGAATCAACGCCGACAGCAGAATCTTGTTGCCCGTGATGAACTGTGGCAGGCCGCCCGGGTGCGTGGTCGAAAGCTCGATTCGATTCGCCGGACGATCGTCAAAGTGCAGCAGCGCGTTGCGCCCGCCGATGCCCGCGAGCTCGCGGCGCCAGTCGGCGTGCTCGTCAGCGTAGACGTCGACGAGTGAGACGGGGCCACTCAGGCCAGCGGCCAGATCGGGCTGCACACGCGGTGCCGGAGCGGGAGCCTTCGCGAGCGAGCCTTCGCTGCGAGGATGCTCAGCTGCAGCGTGCGCGTCGGATATCACGTCGCGTCGCGCATCAGGTCTCGACTCCGAGCCGGCGCCGTTGGCGCGCGTCGGAACGGACTCAGCGCTTTCCGCGCTGCGTCCCTTTTCGGGTCGCCGTTTCCGATCTACACTCCACACACCGCCACCCTACGCAGTACTCCAGAGAATCAGCGCAGATTCCCCGGAGTTTCGCGGCGCGCCGCCCGCACCCGCCCGCGTGCCCCCCGCGTGCCCGCGCCCGCGCCGCCCGCGTGCCGCCGCCGAACGCGAGGGGTGCCCGCCAGAACGAAGGAACTTTCGGCCCGTTTTCGCTCGCGTTCAGCGAGAACCCTCGTGTTCGACGGGATTGGGCGGGGCGCGCGGGGCGCACGGGGCGCGCGGGCCGCGCGGGGCGGACGGCCGCGCGGGGGCGCGGCGTCCCCGCGCTAGTCGCGGGTGTCGCCCGTGACCACCGGGTCGGCGACCTGCACCTCGCCGCCGCGCAGCTTCGCGAGTGTGCGCATGAGGTGATAGACAACGACCGCCGCGATCGTGCCGAGCGCGATGCCGTTGAACAGCACAGATCCGATCTGCAGCGTGAAGTCGGCGATGCCGACGATCAGCGGCACGGCCGCCGAGAACTGGTTGATCGGCTTCGAGAAGTCGACCTTGTTGTCGATCCAGATCTTGACGCCGATCAGGCCAATCAGGCCATACAGCGCCACGGTCACGCCCGCGAGCACACCGGCCGGCACCGAGAAGATCACTTCGCCGACCTTCGGCGAGAAGCTCAGCAGCACCGCAAACAGCCCGGCGACCCAGTACGCGGCCGTCGAGTAGACGCGCGTCGCCGCCATGACCCCGATGTTCTCGCCGTAGGTCGTCGTTCCCGATCCGCCACCAAAGCCAGCCAGCATCGTCGAAACGCCGTCAGCGAGCAGCGCCCGCCCCGTCACGGGGTCGAGGTCGCGGTTCACCATGAGCCCAACGCTCTTCACGTGGCCCACGTTTTCGGCGATGAGCACGAGCACGACGGGCAGGAACGCGGGCAGCAGGCCCCACAGCGTCGGGTCCGCAAACGGGTTGCCGACCGCGTGGAACGCGGGGAGCCCGATCCAAGCCGCATCACCCACCTTCGAGAAATCGACCTCGCCCATGAAGATTGCCGAGATGTACCCGACGGCCATGCCGAGAACAATCGAGAGGCGCCCCAGCAGCCCCCGGAAGAGCACGGTGATGAGCAGTACCGCGGTGATGGTGATGAGCGCGACCCAGCCTGAAAGCTCGGTGGCGTTCCAGTTGTTCTTCACCGCGGGCGCGAGGTTGAACCCGATCAGCGCGACGATCGCGCCCATTACGACGGGCGGCATGAGCGCGTTGATCCACCCGGAACCGAAGCGGTTCACAATGAGACCGACGATCGCCATCAGCACGCCGATGGCGAGAATGCCGAATGAAGCTCGGCCGAGATCGGGGTTTTCGGGGTCCCCGCTCGCCGTCGCGGCGAGAATCGGGGCGATGAACGCGAAAGACGAACCGAGATAGCTCGGCAGGCGGTTGCCAGTGATCAGCAGAAAGAGCAGTGTGCCGAGGCCCGAGAAGAACAGCGTTGCTGTCGGGCTGAACCCGGTGAGCAGGGGTACGAGGAATGTCGCGCCGAACATCGCCACAACGTGTTGCGCGCCGAATCCAATGGTGCGCAGCCAGCTGAGCCGCTCCTCGGGCAACACGATCGCATCGGGCGCGACGTGCGTGCCGTCTCCGTGCTGCTTCCAGGTCAATGCCATGCGGGCTCCTTCGGGGGTTCCGGATCGCGAGGAGCCGCGCAGCCACCCCTTCGAGCGCACAGCCAGTCACACATCCTAGCGTTCAGCAGGCGCTCAGCTTCACCCATTCCCGACGGACGCGACCGCTACTCCCACTACTCTCCCGCGATGTAGACCTTTCGAATGTGGTCCTCGACGGACCACTTCGTGCGGGTGCCCGCGACGAGTCGCATGACATCACCCGCGGCCACCTCGATGACACGCCCCGTCTCCTCGGGCGAGCCCGGGACCTCGAGCAGTTCGATCGTGGCCCCACCGCTGATCACCACAAAGATCTCATCGATCTCGGTGTCGGTCACGGTGCCGTCGCGCAGCTCCCAGACGCCCACCTCGGCGCCGCCAATGGTGCCGAGCTCAGCGGCTCCCTGGCTCGGTCCGCCCGCGACTACCTCGGCCGCATCGACAGCTTCGAGCTCGACGTCGACATCGCCGACTGGAATCGTGAAGTTGTGCCCGTGCGGCAGCAGCGCGCTCACGAGTCGAACCCGAATCCCACGGCGTCCATGGCCTTCAAGAAGAGGTTGCGCTTGCCACCGTTGTGGTCGGCCTGGTCGAACGACCACCGGAAGAGATTCACGCCAATGGCCGCCGCGGGCTCGGGCGGGAACGGCAGCGGCATCTGCTTCACCATTTCGAGCTCGGTGCGTTCCGTGACGCGACCCTCAAACCGATCAACCATAACGTCGGCGGCAAAGTGCGTCGCGCCGACACCGAGACCTGTGAAACCGGAAACGTACTGCACGCGCCCACCGTGCGCCTGCCCGAAGAACGCGCAGAAGCGCGTGCTCGAGTCGATTACGCCGGCCCAGCGGTGCGAGAACTTCACGCCCGCGAGCTGCGGGAAGGTGGTGAAGAAGTGGCTCGCGAGCTTGCGGTGGCTCTCGATCCGATCCTCGTATTCGCGTTTGATGCGCCCGCCCGCGTGGTACACCGCGTCGTAACCACCCCACAGAATGCGATTGTCTTTCGTGAGCCGCGAGTAATGGAACTGGTTCGCGAGATCAGAGAGTCCTTCGCGGCCCTCCCAGCCGATTGACGCGAGCTGCTCGTCGGTGAGCGGTTCCGTCATCAGCACGTAGTCGTAGACCGGAATCGTGTGGAAGCGGTAGCGCTTCAAGAGCGACGGAAACACGTTCGTGCAGAGCGCGACGCGCTCGGCCGTCACGCTGCTCCCGTTCGCAACGGTCAACCGGATCGGCTGCTCGGCCGATCCCTCGAGATGTTGCACCGGCGAACCCTCGTAGATCTCCACTCCGATCGACGCCGCGTGGCGCGCCAGCTCGAGTGCGAGCTTGGCCGGGTGCACGTTCGCGTTCTCGCTCGGGGAGAACTCTCCGCCGAGGAACGTCGGCGAATTGATGCGGCTCTGCACGGCGCTTTGGTCGAGCGTCACGACGTGCTCGTCGGCGCTCTCGCCGAGCCAATCCAGCTGATACGCCTCGTTCGCGACGGCCAGCGCACCGTTGCGCTCGAAGTCGACGTCGAGCTGATGCTCATGAATGAACCGTTCAATTGCGTCGAGATTCTCGTAGCCGAGCCGCCGCAGCGTGCCGGTCTCGTTCGGCCACCGCGATTCCGCGTTCGGTTCGCCGTGCGTAATGCTGGCCTCGCAGAATCCGCCGTTGCGGCCCGATGCTGCCCAGCCGACGCGCACTGCCTCGACGAGCACGACGCGGCGCTCGGGGTGTGCGGTCTTGAGCTTGATAGCCGTCCACAGCCCGGCGAAGCCTCCGCCGACGACGGCGTCGTCGACCTGCTGGTCGCCGCTGAGCTCGGGGTGGCGCGGCGCGTGCTGCTCAACATCATCGGTCCAGAAGCACGACAGTTTCGTGTCTGCGAGCGCCTCGTCAATGACGCGCGCCTCGGGAATACGGGTTTCAAAAATGGTGGGGTGCATGGATTCCTCGTCCTCGATGTCCGGTTCGATCCTCGCACACTCGCGCTCAGGTGTACATCGCGAATCACCCAGAATTCCTGCCGGATCGCGCAAAACTCGACAGATTTTTGCTGAATCCGCAGGTAAAAGCCAAAATCTACCGCGAAATCAGTCGCTTGGGGGTTTCATAATGGCACCGGTTGCGAGCCCCATCGCGAGCCCGGCCGGCAGCCACAGCCAGAACTGCGTGAGGGCACCGAGCAGCACGCCCATGATCAGTCCCATCACCAGCCCGATAATGATCTGCTTGCGACGAGCGCTCTGCGACGGCGGCTCTTCGGGCGATTCCTTGCGACCGCGCGGGTTGGACTTCTGGCTCATACGTCAGTTCCTTCAACTGGAGTACCCGTGGACGCCTCAGCAGCGGCCCGGTCGGAGCGATCGAGTGCTTCAAGCTCCGCGATGACTGCCGCGCTCGCTCCCGAAGCGCGAGCAGCGTCGACGAGCCTACCCGTGGCGCGAGCAATCTTCGCGACGCTCAGCGACGGCACCGCGCCCGCCGCAAGCAGCACGGGTTCCACGAGCGAAAGCGCCTCGACCGCAGCACCGGGAATCAGCTCGGCCTCCCATTCCCGCCAGGCGCGCGTGATGCCGGAAACACGGTCAAATGCGTCGACACGATCGTCGGCGAGTTCAATGAGCTCAGCGCCAGCTTCGTCACTCAGCACGACGATGGTGCGCTCGGTCGCGAGCTCAGCGATCGGCGCTACCGCGTCTGCCGCCCCGCCGATGCGCTCGCGCAGCTCGGCGCGCAGCCCGTCGGGCACCGCCTCGCTCAGCGGCCAGAACAGTTCGCGTACGCCGTCGCTGCCACGCTGCTTCAGATGCCAGCCCGCGTCGGCGCCGCCGTGGCGCACCCGCATGGCGAGCCCGCGCCTCGCAAGATCAGCGTCGCCCGTGTCGAAGTACACCGCCGACAGCTCATAGGTGACCGGCGACGCCGCGCGCAGTCCGATCTCGGCAAACGCGTCTGCTGGAGGCAACGGGAGGTCGGCCGCCACCTCGTATTTGCGCTCGATCTCGAGCGATGCTTGACCAGCGTTTTTGCTCACTCGTCCAGTCTATTGCGGGTGTCGGAGCCCGCAAACCAAACAATGCCGGCGCCCGCGACGACCACGAGCACGACGCCACTGAGCGCAATCGGCGAGAGAATCTGGCCGAGAAAGAGTGCCCCGACGATCGTGCCGACGACCGGGTCGAACGCGAAGAACACGCCCAGTACACGGGCCGACGTGAGACGACCCGCGAGGGTGTCGACGGAGAACGCGAGCGCCGTGCCGAGCAACGCGGACGCGACGAGGGGCACGAGGTGAGGCAGCTCTATTCGTGGCACTGTCGGCACCGAGAACGGAAGGGTCAGGATCGCAGCGACGACGACCGACAGCGCGACTCCCTGCAGGCCAGCTCCCGATTGTCCGACACGCGCGGCGAGCAGGGTATAGAGGCCGAAGGCCGCGCCAGCGAGCAGCCCGAACACGATGCCAAGCGGATCGAGCGGTCCACCGAACCCCGCGATCAGGGCGACTCCGAGCAGCGCGACGACCGCGAGCAGACCTTCTCTGATGCGCCGGGAGGCGAACAGCGCGACAGCGCACGGCCCGAGGAAGTCGAGGGTCGTCGCGATCCCGAGCGGCAGTCGGTCGACCGCGAGATAGAGCATCGCGTTCATCGCAGCCATCGCAATGCCGTACACAACGATGCCGGCCCACTCCGTGCGGCTGCGCCCGCGCAGCCGTGGGCGGAAGATGACGAGCAAGATGACGGCGGCAATCGTGAGGCGCAGCGAACTCGTGCCGAGCACGCCGAGTGGCTCGAAGAGCCCCACTGCGAACACGGCCGAAAGCTGCACACCGGTGGCGCCGATCAGCACGAGAATCATCGCGCGCACGATGGCACCTCGATCAAAGCCCTGGGCGGTCGCGGGAGTGCTCATCAGACCGAGCATAGTGGCGGTGCGGGGTTACACTGGCCGGGTGCCTGAGTCGCCCGAAATCGCCGCTGCGAGTGCGCGGGCGCGGGCTGCGTGTGCTGAAACCGCCGGCCGACTCGCGTCCGCGGGAGTACCCCGCGAGTATCTCGCTGAATACGTCGAGCCTCGGCGCGGCTTTCTACGTATCAAACCCCCGACGATGCGCGCGTTGGGCGAGGTGTGGCGTCTCGGCGCACTGCTGCTCACGGATTCCGGCGAACTGTACGCCCTCGGGCACGCAACGCGCGCTGCCGAACGCGGGCGCCCCGGGTACCAGTCGCTGTCGCGTGAAGAGCGGCGAGAGATCGCCGCGGCAGCGCTTCGCGGCGGATACGCCGTCGGCGATGAGGTGAATTACGATGCGGCGCCGATCCCGCTCGATGCGACGCCCGCCGTCGGTACCGAACTGCCTGTCGGGTACGACTCCGGGGAGCTTCGTGTGCGCTGGCGGGTCGGCGCTCCACTCTCGGGAGCGCCGACCCTAGCCTCGTATCTCGCCGAGCGGGCCGATCTGCTGATCGACCCTCCGTTTAGCGAGCGCTAACGCGGCGCGAGGCGAGCCTTACTGCTCCGCGGAGAGGAAATCGGCGAGCGCCGCATTTACCTCGTCTGCGTGAGTCCAGAGCAGACCGTGCGGGGCACCCTCGATTTCGATGTACCGCGCGTTCGGAACCAGCTTGCTGAACCGGCGGGCGGTGGCATCGATCGGAAGGATGTTGTCGGCAGTGCCGTGCAAGATCAGTGTCGGCTTTCCGCTCTCACGCACCGCGTCGACGTCGCTGCGGAAATCCTCGATCCAGGTCGGCACCACGGCGTATGAGGCCACGGGCGCACTCGCGGTCGCCACATTCCAGCTGCCGGTGACGGCCTCCTGGCTGATGCGGCTACCGAGCGTGTCGTCGAGGTTGTAGAAATTCGCGAAGAACTGGGTGAACCAGGCGTAACGGTCGCCCTTCGCCGCCGCCTCGATGTCGTCGAAGACACTCTGCGGCACACCCTCGGGGTTGCCGTCCGTCTGAACGAGGAACGGCTCGAGCGACGCAAGAAACGCGAGTTTAGCCACGCGGTCGTGACCGTACTTGCCCACGTAGCGGGCAAGCTCGCCCGTACCCATCGAGAATCCGACGAGCACTACGTCATGTAGATCGAGCGTCTCCAGCACACTGTTGAGGTCGGCCGCGAAGGTGTCGTAGTCGTAGCCCGTGTGCACCTTCGACGAGTTGCCGAAACCGCGGCGATCGTAGGTGATGACGCGATACCCGGCGGCGAGCAGCTCGCGCGCCTGACGTTCCCAGCTGTGACCGTTCAACGGGTAGCCGTGAATGAGTACGACTGGCTGCCCCTCGCCCTGATCCTCGTAATACAGCTCGATCGGGGTGGTGTTCTCGGTGCCGACGGTGATGAATCCCATGTTGCCCTCCCATTCATCGCGAAAACAGACGTTTCCGCAGTGGTTTCACTGTACGAGGTTCGCGGGTCAGAGACTGAGAACCCTCTCGTTTGTTCACGGTGGATCTGCATAGCTACATGTCGGTGCATGTGCCACGTGCCGTCCGTCTCTGCCTTTTAACCCGCCGGCGTCCGGGCCAACCATTCGAGGATTGCGCTCGTGGTTTCGCTGTGGCGCTCCTGCTGGACCCAGTGTCCGCTGTCAAAGCTGATCTCTTCAACGTTCGGAACAAACACTGAGAGGCGTTCAGATCGAGCGACCGCGTCGCGAAGACCGTAGATCATGAGCGCCGGCTGACGGATAACGGGGTCGGCGTCTGCGAGAAGGTGCCAGTTGCGGTTGAGGTTGCGGTACCAATTGATGCCGCCCGTGAACCCGGAATGCTTGAACGCCGAATCGTAGACCGCCAACTCGCGTGCAGTGAGCAGAGGCTTTCCAAGAGGAGAGGCATTCTGCGCGATCTCGATCATCGCCATGCCTGGTTTAGGCGGCATCGCCGGCTCATCCCGACGGTAGAGGTTGTTAATAAAACGCGCGGGATCGGCGTCGAAAACGGCGTCAGCGACTCCCGGCTGCTTGTTGAAGTGCACAAAATAGTAGTCACTCCCGAGCACCGCATCCATGAAATCCAGCCATGGCATCTCGCCGCGTTCGAGGTACGGCAGACTCAGCGCAACGATCTTGTCCACCCGATTCGGATGCAGCAGCGCGAAGCTCCAAACGACGAACGCTCCCCAATCGTGACCGACGAAGGTCGCGCTCTCGTAACCGAAATGGTCGAGCAAGGCGGCGAGGTCACCCGTCAGTTGCTCGATATCGTAATCGGCAATATTGGTTGGCCGAGCTGAGTCGCCAAACCCTCGCTGGTTGGGGGCAATCACATGGTAACCGGCATCGACAAGAGCCGGGATCTGATGGCGCCAAGTGTATGCAAGATCTGGCCAACCGTGACAGAGAAAGATGGGCTTTCCTGCGTTCTCACGACCAGCTTCAAAGACTTCAAGGTCGACGCCGTTCACGGTGATCATAGTGGGTTCCGGGAACGGGACTTCATGCGTTGATGTGTTCATATATCGAAGCTAATGACATAAACAGGTCACCCTTTGACCGGTTTTCCAGAGAGGATAGAAATCATGAAATCAGATCGTTTGATCGCCATCCTCCTGATGCTGCAGCGTCGCGAGCAGATCACCGCCGCGGAAGTCGCAAAAGAACTGGAGATATCTGAGCGCACTGCTCGCCGCGACCTGGATGCACTCGGCATGGCCGGGGTCCCGATCTATTCGATTCAAGGGCGTTCCGGTGGGTGGCGTCTTCTCGGGGGCGGTCGCACAGACCTTTCAGGCCTCACCGCGAGCGAAGCTCGCGCCCTGTTCCTTGTCGCCGGGCCAGCGGCGGCCTCCACAGAGGCAGAGCCTGAGTTGAAGGCGGCCCTTCGCAAGCTCGTCCGGGCCCTGCCTGAGTCGTTCCGTACGCAGGCCGAGGCCGCTGCCGCTTCCTTGATTGTAGATTCGCAACAGTGGGGCGCGAGCGATGCTGTAAACCGGCGTCCGCAGTTCCTTGACATTTTACAGGATGCCGTGATTCGCGGCGTGCAGGCGCAGCTCAACTACGTTGACAGCGCAGGGCAGGAATCCGAGAGGAATGTTCATCCACTAGGCCTGGTGGCTAAGGGTTCACGCTTGTACCTCGTTGCTCACACAGCGGCGGGCAGACGGACATTTCGCCTCGACCGCATTACTGCAGTTCGCCCAAGTGCCGCCCCCGTTCACCGAACCGAGGACTTTGACCTCGCGGAGAATTGGCGCGATATTACCCACGAAGCTGAGCGCAACCGTACAGTCGTTGAGGTGCGCGCGAACTGTGCCCCCGAAGGGCTCGGCTTTCTCCAAACGGCACTCGGCGATAACCTCAAAATTGGGTCTACTTCAAGCGATGGCCGCATCTCAGTGGTAATCCATGCTCCTAGCGAATATGGGATCGCCGGCCATCTCGCGGGGCTCGTCGAGTGGCTGGAGATCACCGGCCCACGAAGCGTGTGTAACCACCTAGCGATGATCGGCGCAGCACTCACCAGCCGTTACCCCCTATGCGCCGATGCGGACGCAACATGCTAAATCCACTCAAACCTCGCTCAGAATTCGACAGTCACAGCTGGTGTTCGGTCTAAATCTGCGCCGCATCACTCCGTGTGTCAAAGCGAGCGCCACCGGGTCGTGACGGGAGCAGCGCGAGTGCGCTGAGCACGATCGTGCCGACCACCGGAATCACACCGACGAGTGCGTAGTAACCCGGAATGTTCGCGTCGTGCAGTCGACGCCACGTGAGCGACAGCGACGGGAGGAGCATGAGCAGGGACAGCAGCACGCTCACCCCCAGACCGAGCACGACGAGCGCGAGCGCAGGCGCTGCCCAAGAGCCGCGCAGCGAGATGCCGGTAATCACGATCACGAGCGGCGAGATCTGCACGAGAGCCACGAACAGTGCGACCCACCAGTACTCCCGGCGGGAAGCCCGTCCTGAGAAGACGACAGAGCCTTCAAAATAGCCGCGGACGGCATCCGTGAAGCCGATGGAACGGGGAGCATCGGGGTCCCGCTGGAGGCTGGCCTGTTCAACCGGTGCAGCAGTGACGAACCCAAGCCGATGCGCGGATTCCGCCGCTGAACCAAACTCTCGTCCCGCAGCCGAAATTGACGCACAGCCCGCCATAGTGTCCCCCTCGTTGATCCCTGGGCACGGCGTCCGCCGAGCACCCCACAAGATAAGGACGCAAAACGACCGGAATCGTGACGCTCAGTTGTGCAACAAAAGATGCTCCGCCGGGTGCTGAAACGGGAATGGGGGGACAGCACCCGACGGAAGCACTCATGCGAGCGCACACGGATGAACCGTGCGTGACTCATCATCATCCTGATGCATTGCAGCGCCCAACGCGAACGATGGCAGAAAACGAGACAAAAGTGGCAGAAATCACGAATGATCCGGCAGCAACAGCGGGACACTCGCGGGATCCAATCGATACTCCGACGGTGTCACACCGGTCAGATCCTTGAATGCGCGATACGCAGCATCAATCGATCCGAATCCAGCCTGACGCGCAATAGAGTCGAAGCGCTCAGCGGATCCGGCAAGGCCGATCTGGATCTCGCGCACTCGTCGTGCGCGAAGCAGCTGCGCAACTGAGTACGGCTCGGTCGCAAAGAGGCGATACAGATAGCGCAGGCTGACACGAAGTCGCGCCGCGACGTCGGAGGTATTGAAACCCGGCAGCTGAAATTCGCGTTCGATCAGCGCATATACGCGTCTACGTATCACCACATCTTCATGATCAATGCCGATTCCACGATCACGCGTGCGACTCACGCCCTGCACGAGGTCTACAAGCGCGTGTGCGAGCAGTTCGGCGTCGACGGTGTTGTCGTCTGGCACCCGCTTCCCCAGCCCCGAAAGAACTCCGACGAACGCTTCCGACAGCGCAGAGACTGACACCGGCTGTTGTCGCACGAGGTCAATTTTTCCCTCTATGAGGCGGAGCAACCGACGCGGCACCACGACCGAAGACTGCCGCGTCGTGCCGATGAAATCCGCATAGTAGGGCCGTGCGAGATCGACTACGTACACGTCGCCGGGCTCAAGGCGAAAGCGAGCACCGTCGACATCCAGGTTCACGACCCCGTCGTGCAGCACACTCACGCGCACATCATCGAGGCGGTCGGAGGCGACGTGGGCCGCCGTTCGATCGAACGAGCATGAGGTCGCAGTGAACTCCTCGTAGCCAATATCGCCGAGCGGAACTGAGACGAGCCGCGCCCGAAAAGCCGCGGGTTCAACGCTCGACGCAGTCGCTCGAAACGATAGTCGCGAGAGCCCGCTCTGACCTGAAAGCCGGTACACCGTGCGCTCGCCGCGGGCGGCAGCCCGCGTGATACCCGTGTGGCCGGCATCCCAAAGCGCTCCCGCTGCCTCGTCGCTTTCGGGCTCGACGTCATCCCACTCCATACAACCCCCACTGCCCGCCACTTTGCGCCGAGTTCATTTCCGACGCTCTCCCACCTAGAACGACGAAAGGCTGGAATCGTGACGCGCCCCTCGCGTATCCCCAGGAGAGGGCGTGTCGTCGCCCGTGCCGAGCCGACGCGACACCACGACGGTGGTCAACGGGGGCAAGGCTCACGCACGAGAATCAGATCCCGATTACCCGTCGAAATCGGCACATCAAAATGGGTAGAAAGGGGGCCACGACCGTAACACGGGATTGCTGCCGAAACGTGACGTTCGGATGAAAAGAATGAGGAATTGCTCCGAGATATGCGGCTTACGTAACCGAAATCGTCGCACATTGACCAACGTTGGGCCACTGGGACAGCTCTTCACGCAACTTCTTCGCAGCCGGCCAGTTACAGCGGAGTGCCCGTGTTCGACAGCACCAACGTGAGGCGCACCGTAAGCAACCCGATCGACATAACCAGCGTGAGATAACTCAGTACAAGTCCGACAATTGCAGCCCAGCGTGTGCGCCCCGGCCGCTTGACCGCGTAGTGACCGACGAGCACCGCGAGCACACTCACGCCAATGTAAATGAGGTACGTGACCACCCCACCGCTCAACACGTAGGTCAGCACGAGGGCAGTTACCCCGGCTGCAAGCCCAACGAAGTGGCGGTTCCTATTCTCAGACGGCACGTCTCTCACGCTTCTCACCTTAACTGCCCGCTCACAGCCTCGCCGTTCGCAGAGCCACGGCGGCATGCCGAGCGAGAGGTGTGAAGTGCCCCGGATAGGAATCGAACCTACGACACCTTCTTTAGGAGAGAAGTGCTCTATCCACTGAGCTACCGGGGCGGACGGGCCTGCGATCAGGCCCATGCGAGTCTAGCGCACGGGCAACAAAACACTTCGGCGGGCGGGGTCGAAACCCCGCCCGCCGAAGTGGACTACCTGCGCTGATTAGCCGAGTCGAATGACCACGGGTGAAGCGTCAGGCGAAGCGTACGTGTTGATGACGGTCTGGCCGCCGCCCCAACCACCGTGCACGGCCTGGCCGTTGCCGATGTAGATGGCCGTGTGGGGAGCGCCCGGCCAGATGAGGATGTCGCCGGGAGCGTAGTTGCCGTCGGTGACCTGCGTGCCGTATCGCATGAAGTCGCTCACGCCGTGGTCGTAGCCGCCCTGGTCGCGACGCTGGGTCAGGCCAATCGCTGCGAGCGAGTTCTGCACGAGGTCGGTGCAGTCTTGGCCAACGCCAACCTGCGCGACCGCTGCGTTCACGAGACCCGAAGCGCCAACGCCGGCGGGGACATCTTTTCCGGCGTAGCTCGCGTTGACCGGTACTGCGGTGCCGGAGCCACTCGCATCGGTGGTCTCGGCCGCCTTCTTCGCAGCGTCTTCTTCCGCCTTCTTAGCAGCGGCTGCTGCCTTCTCGCGGGCAAGAACGTCTGCGCCAACGGCACCCTCGACTGCGGGGTCGGGAAGGACCTCTGCGTCGGAGTTGACCGTCGTCAGCGACTGCTGCTGCGTAATGTCGGCGTCAGGAGCGCCTTCGACGGAGGGACCTGCCGCGTATGCAGGGATTGAGAACGTGCCGACCATGCCGAGGCTGAGCGCTGCTGCGCCGGCCATCTGGGCGATCCGCTTCGCTCGCGACGGGTTGCGCTGAGCGATACCGCTCGGAAGCGCGACGTCCGTGCTGGAGTGCTGAGTCACGTGTATATCTGCCTTACTGTTGCAACTGGTGTCTGCGTCAGGTACGACCCACTAGAGGCCGCGACCGTTCAAGGGTAACCGAACATCACGAATATGTCACGCTCAGGTCACGAAACCCTCAAGTACGGCTTAAAGCTGCGGATTTTCGGGACCCCGCATCGCCCTCGTTCACTCGATGTCGAGCAAAACGAGGCTCAGATGACGCCCTGCTCGAGCATCGCCTGCGCCACCGTTTCGAACGCCGCCGAGTTCGCACCGAGCACGTAATCGCCCGGCCGACCGTAGCGCACCGATGCCTCATACGCTGAGGCGTGAACATCACGCATGATGTCGTGCAGCCGCGATTCGCTCGTCTGACGGTCCCAGCGCGAGCGCGCGGCATTCTGGCTCATTTCGAGCGCGGAGGTTGCCACACCGCCAGCGTTCGCTGCCTTGCCGGGCGCGAAGAGCACCCCGGCCGCCTGAAACAGCTCGACGGCTTCGGGCGTGGTCGGCATGTTCGCCCCCTCGGCGACGGCGCGCACGCCTCCGGCGATCAGCGCGCGAGCGTCATCGACGTCGAGTTCGTTCTGCGTCGCGCACGGGAAGGCCAGCTCGCCGGGCACCTGCCACACAGACCCCGAGGACACGAAACGCGCACTCGAGCGGCGCTCCGCGTACTCCGAGATGCGTGCCCGCTCGACCTCTTTGATCTGCTTCAACAGCTCGACGTCGATCCCGGCCTCGTCGACGATGTACCCGCTTGAATCAGACGCCGTCACCGCGGTGCCACCGAGCTGCTGCACCTTTTCGATCGCGTACGTTGCCACGTTGCCAGAGCCCGAGACAATTGCCCGCCGCCCCTCGATGCCTTCGCCAGCACGCAGCAGCATCTCCTCGGCGAAGAACACCGCGCCGTAGCCGGTGGCCTCGGTGCGCACCTCAGCGCCGCCCCACCCGACACCCTTACCGGTTAAGACGCCAGCCTCATAGCGCTGGGTGATCCGCCGATACTGCCCGAACAGGTACCCGATCTCGCGCCCGCCGACGCCGATGTCGCCCGCGGGGATGTCAGTGTGCTCGCCGATGTGGTGCACGAGCTCCGTCATGAAGCTCTGGCAGAAGCGCATCACCTCTGCGTCGCTCTTACCGCTCGGGTCGAAGTCAGAGCCGCCCTTGCCACCACCAATGCGCTGCGAGGTGAGCGCGTTCTTGAAGATCTGTTCGAAGCCCAAGAACTTCACAACCGACAGGTTCACGGTCGGATGAAAGCGGAGGCCTCCTTTATAGGGGCCGAGCGCCGAGTTGAACTGGACGCGATAGCCGCGGTTCACGCGCACTCGGCCGGCGTCATCGGTCCACGGCACTCGGAAGATGAGCTGGCGTTCGGGTTCCACGAGCCGATCGAGAATGCCCGCCTCGATGAACTCGGGGCGCTGCGCGAGCACCGGTTCGAGCGTGTCGAGCACCTCGCGCACCGCCTGCAGAAACTCGGGCTCCGCCGCGCTTCGACCGGCGACGGTGTCAGCAACTGATTGCAGGTGTGCTTTCGGGGTGGGCAGTGTCAACGAGGACTCCTCTGTCTCTCAACTCCATTGAGAACGCACCCGGACGGGAGGTTCTGCCTGCGACCGCACACTCCTACCGTGTTGTGACGGCTCGGAAGTGCGGGTGTCTACATTGAGACGAAGATGTGTGCGGCGACCTCTGATGGCAGGTCGATCGCTTCACTGGAACCCTCAACCTCGATGTGCACGACGTGCCCGGAACGAGTGAAGGAGGCCCGGTTGCCGGGAAGTACCCCAGCGGCCGCAAGCTGCTCAAGCAGTTCGGGATCAACCTGCAGTGGTTCGGCCAGACGCTTAATACGTGCAACCACCGGCATATCGGGGTCGATGAGCAGCTCGGTCAGCCCGGTCACGCCGGTCTGAAACGAACCGGCGCGCAGCGCACCGAGTTCTTCAAGACCCGGGATCGGATTGCCGTAGGGAGACTCGGTCGGGTTGCCCAAGATGCCAAGCAGCTTGCGCTCGACCTGCTCACTCATCACGTGCTCCCAGCGGCACGCTTCCTCGTGGACGTACGCCCACTCCAGCCCGATGACGTCTGCGAGGAGGCGCTCAGCGAGGCGGTGCTTGCGCATAACGTGCACGGCTTTACTGCGGCCAACGATGGTCAGCTCCAGCCGGCGATCGTCAGTGACCACGACGAGACCGTCGCGTTCCATGCGGCCGACCGTCTGCGAGACCGTGGGACCCGAGTGTCCGAGGCGCTCTGAAATACGAGCGCGCAGGGGAACAATCCCCTCCTCCTCCAGCTCAAGAATTGTGCGGAGGTACATCTCGGTGGTGTCGATCAGGTCCGTCATCGCCGTCCTTTCGGGTCCGTCGAACAGCTTAAGGCATCGCGACGAGGCGACGCATGCCGAAGCACAGCGCTCGATAGAATTGCGCTCATGGCTGACATCACGATCCCCACTGAGCTCCTCCCCGCCGACGGCCGATTCGGTTGTGGCCCGTCGAAGGTTCGCGGCGAACAGCTCGACTTCCTGTCGTCGCTGCAGCCGCAGGTGCTCGGCACTTCGCACCGCCAGGCGCCCGTCAAAAATCTCGTCGGCAGCGTCCGCTCGGGGCTCGCTGAGCTGTTTCGCGCGCCCGAGGGGTACGAGATCTTGCTGGCCAACGGCGGCGCGACGACGTTCTGGGACTCGGCCGTGCACTCGCTCATCGAAGAGCGCAGCCAGCACCTGACGTTCGGCGAGTTCGGTGCGAAGTTCGCGAAGGCGGCCGCGGCCGCCCCGTTCCTCGCTGACCCCGACGTGCGCGCGGCCGACGCCGGATCCCGATCCACTTCCGAGGCCGTCGCCGGTGTCGACGTCTACGCATACCCGCACAACGAGACCTCGACCGGGGTTATGGCCCCGGTGCGCCGCGTCGCTGGCGATGCCGGTGCGCTCACCGTCGTCGACGCGACGAGCGGTGCAGGCGGCATCGACTTCGACGCGAACGAGGTCGACGTCTACTACTTCTCCCCGCAGAAGAACTTCGCGTCCGACGGCGGCCTCTGGTTCGCACTCGTATCGCCCGCCGCGATCGAGCGCATCGAGCGGGTCACCGCCTCGGGCCGCTACATTCCCGAGACGCTGAACCTCGCGGGCGCGCTTGAGAACTCACGCAAGAACCAGACGCTCAACACCCCAGCACTGGCAACCCTCGGCATGATGGACGAGCAGGTGCGCTGGATCAACGCCCAGGGCGGTCTCGCGTGGGCCGCCGCCCGCACGGCCGAGTCTTCGGGGGTGCTGTACGACTGGGCTGAGCGCAGCGAGGTCGCGACACCGTTTGTTGCGAACCCGGATCATCGCTCACAAGTCGTTGTGACGATCGACTTTGACGACTCGATCGATGCGGCCGCCATCTCGAGCGCGCTTCGCGCCAACGGTGTGGTCGATACGGAGCCCTACCGCAAGCTGGGCCGCAATCAGCTGCGCATTGCCACGTTCACGGCCATCGAGCCCGACGATGTGCGAGCACTGACCTCGTCGATCGACTACATTCTGGCTCAGGGCGCGTAACGGGTGTCACCGGGACGCTGACCCCGTTCTGTCGTCGCAAATCGGCGCTTCACAAGCGTGATCGGCTGATTTGCGACGACAGAACTAGCGCAGGGTGCTCCCCAGGGGTTAGTTACTCGTCTTCCGAATCATCGGCGTCTTCCGCGTCGTCGTCGTCAACGTCGTCGGTGTCTTCGTCGAAGAGTTTCGTGTCGTCAGAGTCGTCGTCGCGATCCTCGTCGGAATCATCGTCTGCGTCGTCTTCCGCGTCGTCGTCATCGTCTGAATCATCTTCGTCAGAGTCATCGTCTGACTCGTCGAGATCAACGCCGTCAATCTCGTCATCGAAGTCGCTGAAGTCGTTCTCGAGCGGATCGTCGTCCGAGTCGACATCGTCCTCGTCAACCAGCGCGGCGGCGCGTTCGGCGGCCTCCGCCTCTTCAGGAGTCTGCTTCGACTGAGCGTCGCGATACTGCGCGAGGCGCTCAGACCACGGCACCCACTCGGGCGCGACGACCGACCCGGGGCCGGGCAGCAGTTCGACCTCAAGCACGGTGACGGGCGCGTCCTCGCTGGTGCGGGCGAGCGTCGCCGCCCATCGCCAGCCGGGGTACCCGGCGAGCTTGCTCTCGAACAGCAGCGTCAGCACGTGTTCGTCGTTGACTTCGTGTCCCTCGTCAGCACCGATCGTCTCCGGGTCGGTGATCTCCGCGAGCGCGGCGCGAGCCTGCTCACGCGATTCGAGCAGCACCGGATCGGGTGCGATCTGCGACTCAGACATCGAAGTCATCCGCGACTCGGCGCAGCATCGTCGCGACCTTACGCGACTGCGCACGCTCGGGGTATTGACCGTGCTTCAGGCGCTCGCCGAGGCCGTCGAGCAGCTTCACGAGGTCCTCGATAATGATGGACATTTCGTCTGCAGATTTGCGGCTGCGCTTGGCGAGCCGCGGGGTGTCGAGCACCTGTACCGAAAGCGCCTGCGGGCCGCGACGCCCGTCGGCGACGCTGTATTCCAAGCGGGTGCCCGCCTGGATCTCTGCGTCGGCGGGTACGACGGACGCGTGCAGGTACACCTGAGCGCCGTCATCCCCCTGGATGAACCCGAAGCCCTTGTCTTCGTCATAGAACCTGACCTTGCCGTTCGGCATGCCTCGTTCCTTTCCGTCTCGTCGGGATGCTCCGCGTTCCGCTCACGCCGGTTCGCGAGCGCGGATTCCCGCACATCCAGCCAATTCTAGCGGTCGATCATGCCGTCGCACTGAGGCACGAACCCGATAAAATGGAGCGGATGTCCACTGAACCCAGCACGCCGTCGCTCCTCGAGCGGATCCTCGCCTATGCATCGCTCACGATCATTGCGCTGGCACTCCTCTCCTTCTTCGCGACGCTCATCGTCGGCTTGAACAATCGCTTCGCGCTCGCGGAGGGGCTGTGGCCGGTCGTCTACGGAATCTCGATGATCGGGCTTCCCATCGGTTTCGCTCTCTTGATCATCCTGTTGATCGTCAGCCAGCGTCGCCGCCGCAGCGAAACCCGGAAGCTCTCCGGCCGCTAGGTCGGGTCCTCTGATGAGCGGAACACTCGCGCTCGCCTCCGCCATTGCGGAGATGGATCGCGACACCCTCGTTGCGCTGGTGCGCAGCCGCCGACCGCACGCGCCCGCGAGCATCATCGACCCGATCGGCCTCGCCTCTGATCTATTGAAGGTCGAGTCAATCACTCGCGCACTCGCCCCGCTCGATCGCACCCGGCTCGACGCCGTGCGCGACCCTGCCGGAGCCGATGCGGTGCTCGTCACCGAACTCATCGGGCTCGGATTGCTCGGCCGCGAAGCCGGGGAACCGGTGCGCCTGCCCGAGGTGGAGCTCGTGCTTGGCGAAGCGCTGGGTGATGGCGAACACGGTAGTGCGAGTGTCAACTCGCCCGAGGGTGCGGGTGGCGGCGCGTGGCGCGCCGCCGATCCGGAATCTGATGTTCCTTCGCAAGAAGCTGGTGGCGCAGCGACCGCTCCGCACGCCGATACGAGCGCGTGGTTCACATCGGCGCTCACCGCGGTTGGGCAGTCGGCCGAGTGCCTGCGCACGCTCCGCGATCGACCGGGCAAGCTGAATCGCTCGGGCAGTATTGCGGTCGCGACCGTCAAGCAGCTCGCCGATACGACCGGCGTGGAGCCCGACGGAGTCGCGCTCGCGCTCGCGGCATTGCTTCGGGCCGGACTCGTGACGACGCTCGAGGCCGACCAGCTACTCATCACGACCGCAGCGTCGGGCACCTGGCTCGAACTCACCCACGTGCATCGCTGGATCGCGCTCGCGCAGGCCGCGGCCCGCACCATGCCGGCGCCGCTGCGCATCGAGTGGGAGGCCGCGGCTGAAACCGAGGCTGATTTGCGCAGGATTGCGGCATCGATTCCGCGGCGCTATCCGCTCCTCCCCCCGGCGGAGCTCGCAGCGGTCAATGACTTCGTGCGCGCGGCCGAGTTTCTCGGGCTCACGCTCAAGGGGCGCTTCACGGCCGTCGCCGATGCAACCCTCGCGGGCGCTGGCGATGTCAGCAAAGCCGTCGCGACCGCGATGCCCGCGACCGCCGACGGCGTCTACGTGCAACCCGATCTGAGCGTGGTGGTTCCCGGGCCCCTCGCGCCCCACGACGAGGCGGTGCTCGCGGCGCTCGCCCGCCCCGAACACATCGGAGTCGCGACAACCCGCCGGATCACCGAGGCTTCGATCGCCGAGGCCTACGAGCGCGGGCTCACCCCAGACTCGGCGCGCGAGGCATTTGCCCGCATTTCGCTGACCGGCATTCCACAGCCGCTCGAATACCTGCTCAGCTCGCTGGGCGAGCGCGTGGGCGGCATCGTCGTCGGCGACTACATCGGGGACGAGGGGCGAACACGGATCACGCTGGCGCGGCCCGATATTGCGGCAACACTCGTGGTGGATCGCGCTCTGCAACACCTCCAGTTGCAGCGCTCACGCACGTCAGACACCGTGCTCTACTCTCGCCTCAGCCCCGACCACGTGCTTGCAGCTCTAGCCGATGCGCGCTATCACGCGTCGTCGCAGGCTGCGGTGCTGCGCGAGGGTGTCGGTTCGGCGCAGCAGGTTGATGCTTCCAAGGTCGACGCGCCCGCGCCGCAGCGTTCGCCTGAAGTTCACGATGTGCTGGATGCGCTGGCCGAGCGGGTGTTCGTCGCGGCGCGATCCGAACCGGGCACCGGAGACTTCACGCGTCGGCTAGAACTCGCGATCCGTGATCGCAGCGCTGTGCTGGTGACGGCGGAGGCGCGCGGTGAGGTACGCACATTCACACTGCTGCCCGTCTCGGTGAACGCGGGCCGTCTGCGTGCGGCCGACCAGGCCGCTGGCGTCGAGCGCACCCTCCCGGTAAGCATGATCACGGCGGTAGAACCGGCGTAGGCGCCCGGCTCGGCGCCCGAGGCGCCCCTGGCGCCCCGGCACCCCCTGGAGGCGACAGAAACTCCGCTTAAAACGCCTCTATGCACGGACTTTCTGTCGCCTCCAGGTTTGACGGGGGCGGGGTGGGGGCGGGGTGGGGCGGGGGCGGGGCGGGACCGCGGGGGCGGGGTGGGCCGGGGACGGCGCGCTCAGCGATGCGCGGTAGAGTTGCTGGTTATGACTCTTGGCCCCCTCATCGTGCAGAGCGACCACACCGTGCTCCTCGAAGTCGCTCATCCCGATGCAGAGGATGCCCGCCACGAGCTCGCCGTTTTCGCCGAGCTCGAGCGCGCACCGGAGCACATCCACACCTACCGCGTCACCCGCCTCGGGCTCTGGAATGCACGGGCCGCCGGGCACACGTCCGCGGAAATTCTCGACACACTGAATCGATACGCGAAGTTCCCCGTGCCGAACGGTGTCGCCAGCGAAATCGAAGACACGATGCGCCGCTACGGGCGGCTCACCATCGAGCGCGCCGAGGTTCCGGGCGACAGTTCGGCCGCGATCGCCGACGATGCGGCGGGGGCAGAGGCCACTACCCCCACCCAGCTCGTACTCCGCTCGGAGGATCCGATGGTGCTGCGCGAGGTCGCCAGCGCGAAGAAGATCGCTCCGCTGCTCGGCAATCGGATCGACGAGCACACCTACCCCGTCGAGGCGTGGGCGCGCGGCGAACTGAAACAGCAGCTCGTCGCCCGCGGCTGGCCGGCCGAAGACCTCGCCGGGTACCGCCCGGGCGACCCCTACGACATCGAGCTCGCCGAAGACGGCTGGCACCTGCGCGACTACCAGGCGAAGGCGGTCGAAGCGTTCCAGCGCGGAGGATCCGGCGTCGTCGTGCTCCCCTGCGGCGCGGGCAAAACAATCGTCGGCGCCGCTGCGATGGCTGCGGTCGGCGCAAAAACCCTGATCCTCGTCACGAACGCCGTCTCAGCCCGCCAGTGGCGATCCGAGCTGCTGCGCCGCACGAACCTCACGGAAGACGAGATTGGCGAGTACTCGGGTCAGGTGAAAGAGGTCAAGCCCGTCACCATCGCGACCTACCAAATCCTGACGAGCCGCCGAAAGGGCGAGTACGCGCACCTGTCGCTGCTCGATGCCGAAGACTGGGGTGTCATCGTCTACGACGAGGTGCACCTGCTGCCTGCCCCCGTCTTCAAGCTCACCGCTGAACTCCAGGCACGCCGACGCCTCGGCCTCACCGCGACGCTCGTGCGAGAGGACGGTCGCGAGGGCGACGTCTTCAGCCTCATCGGCCCGAAGCGCTACGACGCCGCGTGGAAAGACATCGAGGCGCAGGGCTTTATCGCCCCCGCCGCGTGCTTCGAGGTGCGCGTCGACTTCGGCGAGGCCGAGCGCATGGACTACGCCGTTGCCGAAGATCAGGATCGTTACCGCATCGCGTCGAGTGCCCTCATCAAGCAGCCCATCGCGAAGCGCATCATCGACCGCCATCCCGGCGAGAGCGTGCTCGTGATCGGGCAGTACATCGACCAGCTCGAATCGATGTCTGAGGCCCTCGGCGCCCCGCTCATCACGGGGCAGACCCCGGTCGATGAGCGCGCCCGCCTGTTCCAGGCGTTCCGCGACGGCGAAGAGAAGATCTTGGTCGTGTCCAAGGTCGCGAATTTCTCGGTGGATCTGCCCGATGCGTCGGTGGCAATTCAGATTTCCGGATCATTCGGTTCGCGTCAGGAGGAAGCGCAGCGTTTGGGCCGCCTGCTGCGTCCGAAGTCGAACGGTGCGACCGCCTCGTTCTACACGCTGATCACCCGCGACACGGTAGATCAGGATTTCGCGCAGAATCGGCAGCGGTTCCTCGCCGAGCAGGGCTACGCCTACACGATTCTCGACGCCGACCAGCTGTAATTCGCGGGCTGACGCCCGCGATCTCGGCAGTCGATTTCGACCCAGCCCCGGCCGCTGTTTTCGGGCCACCCACTGCCGTCGATTCGACGGTGCGTACACTTATGTGAACGTACACATTCGAGGTTCACCGCGGAGGCCCTGATGTCCGGAGACGGAGAAGCGCGGGCCAAGCCTGCCAGCATCCGTGACGTCGCGCGCCTCGCATCCGTTTCGTATCAGACCGTTTCGCGGGTGCTGAATGACTCTCCGAGCATCCGAGACGACACCCGACAACGGGTGCTGTCGGCGATCCAATCGCTCAATTATCGCCCGAATCAAGCGGCACGCGCGCTCGCGTCGTCGCGCACCAACGTGCTCGGAATCTTGTCGGCAACCGTTGGCGAATACGGCACAACTTCGGCGATCGTCGCTATCGAGCAGGTCGCGCGTGATCGCGGCTTTTCCATCAGTACCCTGAATCTGCCCGACGCCACGCCCGAAGCGATCGGCGAGGCCGTGCGCCAGCTCGAACACGAGCAGGTCGCTGGCATCATCGTGCTTGCCCCTCAGGTACGCGTGTTCAACGTGATCGGCGGGTTGGGTCTGAAGATCCCGGTGGTCAGCCTGCACACGGCTGCTGGCGGCACGGCCGAGAGCATCGCGTCAGACCAGCGCCTGGGCGCCCAAATGGCCGTCGAGCACCTCGTCGAGCTTGGGCACCAAGACATCCTTCACCTCGCGGGCCCCCAGGATTGGATCGAGGCCGAATCGCGCATGCGCGGCTATCTCGACGCCATGTTCGAGGCGGATCTCTCGACTATCCCGCCGATCCGCGGTGACTGGACGGCTGACTTCGGGCACTTCGCGGGGCGCGAGCTCTCCTCGCGCCGCGACTTCACCGCGGTGTTCGCGGCGAATGATCTGATGGCGATCGGCTTGATGCACGGTTTCCGCGACGCGGGCGTGCGGGTCCCCGAAGATGTCTGCGTGATCGGCTTTGATGATATTCCGATCGCGGCACACATGTGGCCGACCCTGTCGACGGTGCGCGTGGACTTCGCAGAGCTCGGTCGCCGCGCCATTGCGCACCTGCTCGCGGCGATCGAACGACACGACGCTCCCGAGTTCGACGTGCTGCGACCCGAGCTCATCGTGCGGGAATCGACAACGACACTCGCAACACGTCGGTAACGATTCTGTAATCAGCTCACAACGTCTTGACACGCGGAGTAACATCATCCACGATGTGAACGGTCACACGAGCAGCAAAGAAACACGACAGCGAGGTCAAGCGAGTGGATACTGAGACGACGAGGCCCGATCCGGCCCCCGTGCTCCAAATGCACGACATCACGAAGGTTTTCCCGGGCGTCAAGGCGCTCTCGAACGTCTCGCTCACCGTGCGACCCGCGACAATTCACGCGATCTGCGGCGAGAACGGTGCCGGCAAGTCGACACTCATGAAGGTGCTCTCGGGCGTCTATCCCCACGGCACCTACACGGGCGACATCGTGGTCGAGGGTCAGGAAATGCGATTCCGCGACATTCGCGCGAGCGAAGAAGCCGGCATCGTCATCATCCATCAGGAGCTCGCGCTCATCCCCGAGCTCTCGATCACCGAGAACATCTTCCTCGGCAATGAACTGCGCCGCGGTCTCAGCATCGATTGGCAGGCCGCCCGCCTCCGCACCGTCGAACTGCTTGACCGCGTCGGGCTGCGCGAGGATCCCGACACCCCGATCAAGACCCTCGGTGTCGGCAAGCAACAGCTGATCGAGATCGCGAAGGCGCTGAATAAGAACGTGCGGCTACTCATTCTCGATGAGCCGACGGCGGCGCTCAACGACACGGACTCCGAGCACTTGCTCGGCCTGATCCGGGACCTGAAGGACCGCGGTATCGCCTCGATCATCATCAGCCACAAGTTGAACGAGATCGAGCAGATCGCCGACGACATCACCATCATCAGGGACGGCCGGGTCGTCGAGACCCTCGACGTGCAGCACGGCACGATCAACGAAGATCGCATCATTCACGGCATGGTTGGCCGCTCGCTTGAGAACCGCTACCCCGACCGCACCCCGAACCCGGGCGAGGTCTTCTTCGAGGTGCGCGACTGGGTCGTGCAGCACCCGACGGTTCCCGAGCGCTACGTCGTGAAGGGCTCAAGCTTTGACGTGCGCCGCGGTGAGGTCGTCGGCATTGCTGGCCTCATGGGGGCCGGGCGCACCGAGCTCGCGATGAGCGTGTTCGGGCGCTCCTACGGCCGCTTCATCTCGGGCACCATCGTGAAGGACGGCGAAGAAATCGTGGTGTCGGACGTACCGGCCGCGATCCGCCACGGCATTGCGTATGTGAGCGAGGATCGCAAGACGCTCGGCCTCAACCTGCTCGACTCAATCAAGCGCTCAGTGGTCGCGGCGAAGCTGTCAAAAATTACTCACCGCTGGATGGTCGACGCGCGCGAGGAGCGAATCGTCGCCGAGCGCTACCGGAAGTCGCTGCGGATCAAGACGCCAGACGTCAACAACGGCGTCGCGAGCCTCTCCGGTGGCAACCAGCAGAAGGTCGTGCTGGCGAAGTGGATGTTCACGGACCCCGATCTGCTGATTCTTGACGAGCCGACGCGCGGCATTGACGTGGGCGCTAAGTACGAGATCTATTCGATCATCAACGAGCTCGCGAACGCGGGGAAGGGCGTCGTTGTGATCTCGAGCGAGCTCCCTGAGCTGCTCGGCATCTGCGATCGCATCTACACCGTGTTCGAAGGCCGCATCACCGATTGCATCCCCGCCGCAGAGGCGACACCCGAGACGCTCATGCGCAGCATGACGTCGCTGAACGAGAAGGCACACGCATGACCACGACCGATTCGAAGACCACGGAGAAGCCCGGCTTCCGGTTCTCCGACATTCGCGGAATGTTCGGCGGCGGGCAGTCGACGCTCAGGCAGTTCGGCATTCTGGGCAGCCTCATCGCCATCATCTTGATCTTCCAGATCTTCTCGGACGGGCTGACGCTCTCCCCCGGCAACGTGATCAACGTGATGCAGCAGTACTCCTACATCTTGATCCTCGCAATTGGCATGGTGATGGTCATCATCATGGGCCACATCGACCTTTCGGTCGGTTCGGTGGCGGCGTTCGTCGGCATCGTGGTCGCGAAGTCGATGGCGGAGTGGAACTTCCCGTGGTGGGCAGCCATCATTCTCGGCATCGTGCTCGGCGCGGTCGTCGGCGCGTGGCAGGGGTTGTGGGTTGCCTACGTCGGCGTGCCAGCGTTTATTGTGACCCTCGCGGGCATGCTCTTCTTCCGCGGCGCGAACCAGTGGATCGGCGACTCGATCTCGGTACCGGTGCCCAAGGAGTTCGTGGTGATCGGCGCCGGGTACCTGCCCGAGATCGCGATCCCGATTCCATTCAATGTGCCGACACTGATACTCGGCGTACTCGCCGCCGCATGGCTTATCTTCTTCGAATGGCGCACGCGCCGCCAGCAGCGCAAGATGGGCTCTGAGCGCGCGCCGCTCTGGGTGAGCGTCGTCAAGGTCACGCTGCTCTGCGCGGTCATCTTGGGTGCCGCACTGCTCTTCGGCAGCGGCCGCCCCGGCACGAGCTTCCCGGTCTCGGGCATCATCTTGCTCGCGCTCGTCATTCTGTACTCCTTCGTCACGAACCACACCGTCTTCGGTCGCCACATCTACGCGGTCGGCGGCAACCGTCAAGCCGCGAAGCTCTCTGGCGTAAAAGATCGCCGCGTCGACTTCTTCGTCATGATGAACATGTCGGTGCTCGCTGCAGTCGCGGGCATGATCTTCGTCGCTCGCTCACAGGCCTCCGGCCCGCAAGACGGCAACGGCTGGGAACTCGACGCGATCGCCGCAGTCTTCATCGGTGGTGCCGCGGTCTCGGGCGGCATCGGCACCGTCATCGGATCGATTATCGGTGGTCTCGTGATGGCGTTCCTCAACAACGGCATGCAGCTGCTGAGCTTTGGCGCAGACACGGTCCAGATGGTGAAGGGCGCTGTGTTGCTCGTTGCCGTCGGTATCGATGCGTACAACAAGCAGCAGGGACGACCCTCGATCATCGGCTTGTTCAGTCGCCGCAAGACGCCCGGCGAGTTCGGCTCAGTTGAAACCACCCCCATCGGCGCCCGCGCCATGGAATCGGCACCGCCCGCACCGCCAACGGCCACGCCGACTCCCCCCACAGCTCCCCCGGCGGCATCGCCCGCAGCGGGTCAAACTCCTCCCGCCGCAGACGACAGCGCGACGAAGGAACCCGGCTCTCAGCGATGAGAGTTCGACGATCACAGAAAGTGAATGGAATCCATGAATAAGAGAATCCTCCTCTCCGCGGGCGCGCTGCTGGCCGCAGCCGCCCTGGCGCTCACCGGTTGCTCTTCGGACCGCGGCGGAGACTCGAGTGGCTCAAGCAGCGACTCATCGGCCGCATCGACCGGTTTCGAAAAGGGTGCCACCATTGGCGTTGCGCTCCCGGACAAGACCAGTGAAAACTGGGTGCTCGCGGGCAAGCTCTTCAAGGACGGCCTCGAGAAGGCCGGCTACAAGGCTGACGTGCAGTACGCGCCGGCCTCGAACACCGTCGCCGAGCAGCAGAACCAGATCCAGGCAATGGTGACCGGCGGCGCGAAGGTGATCGTCATCGGCGCGAAGGATGGCAAGCAGCTCGCCACCCAGGTGCAGGCAGCGAAGGATGCCGGCGCGACCGTCATCGCATACGACCGCCTCATCGAGAACACCGACGCACTCGACTATTACGTCGCGTTCGACAACTTCAAGGTCGGCCAGCTGCAGGGTCAGGCGCTGCTCGACGGGCTCGAGGCTCGCTCAAAGCACGACGCTCCGTACAACATCGAGCTGTTCTCGGGTTCGACCGATGACGCGAACTCGGCGGTCTTCTTCAACGGCGCAATGGACGTGCTCCAGCCGAAGATCGACGACGGCACGCTTGTTGTCGGATCGGACCAGACCAAGATTCAGCAGACCGCGACCGCCGGCTGGAAGGCTGAGAACGCTCAGAGCCGCATGGACACGATCCTGACCTCCGCATACAGCGACAAGGAACTCGACGGCGTCCTCTCACCGAACGACACCCTCGCCCGTGCCGTGCTCACCTCGGTCGAGCAGGCTGGCAAGCCGCTCCCCGTCGTAACCGGCCAGGATTCAGAGGTCGAATCGGTGCGCTCCATCATGGAGGGCAAGCAGTACTCGACGATCAACAAGGACACCGCACTGCTCGTCGAGCAGACCATCAAGATGATCGGTCAGCTGCAGGCCGGCGATGAGGTCGATGTCAACGACACCGACCAGTACGACAACGGTTCGAAGGTTGTGCCGGCGTACCTGCTCGACCCGGTGATCGTCACGAAGGAGAACGCGGCTGACGCGTACAAGAACGTGCCGAGCCTGTTGAAGATCGTCCAGGAATTCAACTAAGCACGAGGTAGTTTCCGCACCCGCACTGCGCCGGGGGGCATCGGCATCGTCCGTCGCTCCCCGGCGCAGTGCCATTGTGAAAGGCATCGCATGACCGAGTTCGCAATTGATTCGACGCAGCATCACGACTGGCTGGGAGAGCAGACCACCCGACTGTTGGCATTCTCGGCCCCGGCACTCGATGCCGCCGGCGGATTCTCGTGGCTCGATGACGCGGGAGCCCCGGTGCCGGGCGCCGGAAAGCAGCTGTGGATCAATGGCCGCTATACCTACTCGGCCGTCGTTGGCCACCTACTGGGCTACGCGGATCAAGCCGAGCGCGTCGAGCACGGACTCACATTCTTGCGATCCGGTTCGCTCCGCGACACCGAGTACGGCGGCTGGCGCGGCATCGCCGAAGCCGACGACGCGTCGCTGAACTCCGATGCCAAGGAGAGCTACGGCATCTCATTCGTGCTGCTCGCCGCGGCTGCCGCGCGACTCGCCGGCTTCGACGCCGACGAGCTGTACGCCGACGCGCTCGCCGTGCTCGACCGCTTCTGGGACGCCGGGGTCGAGATGTACGCCGACACCTGGAATCGCGACTTCACGGAGCTCGACGAGTATCGCGGCCAGAACCCGAACATGCACCTCGTCGAGGCGCAGCTGCTCGCGTTCGAGGTCGACGGCGAGGCCCGCCACATCGAACGGGCGACGGCAATTGCGCGCCGCCTCATCCGCGACGTTGCTTCCGCTCACGATTGGCGGCTCCCCGAGCACTATCACGCGGACTGGCGCCCCCACCTCGAGTACGGTGCCGACTCCCCCGACAGTCAGTTTCGCCCCTACGGAGCTACCGTCGGGCACTGGCTTGAGTGGGCGCGACTGCTCGTGCAGCTCGCGGCAGCGCAGCGTGAGCTTCGCGGACGCGACGGCGCGGTCGGCGGCAGCGCAGCCGATGCCGATGCCGATGCCGATGCGTGGATTCTGCCCGCCGCGCAGAGTCTCTTCTCACGCGCGGTCACCGATGCCTGGGACGAGGATCGCGGCGGCCTGGCCTTCAGCACCGATTGGAGCGGCGGAATCTTGAACGACCACCGCTTCCACTGGGTGATCGCCGAGGCAATCGGCGCCGCGACGGCCCTGTACCGCGTGACCGGCGACGCCTCGTACGCCGAGTGGTACGAGCGGTTCTGGCGGTATGCAGCCGATCACCACATCACGGGCGACGGCAGCTGGATCCACGAGCTCGACGCCGACGGAGCGCCCGCGAGCGGCACCTGGAGTGGCAAGCCAGATCTGTACCACGCGCTGCAGGCAACACTGTTCTCGCGGCTGCCGGTCACGCACAGCTTGGTGACCGGTGCGCGACGCGCCCAGTCTGGCGACACGCAGTAGTAGCTGGCAGCGGCCGGGCGGTGCATCACCGCCCGGCCGCCCGCGTTACAGCTGAACCAGTACCTTGACCTGCTCCGGGTCGTTCGACGCATCGAACGCCTGCTGCGCCTGGTCAAGCGGGAACACGCCCGTGATCAGCTCATCGAGCGGCAGACGCCGTTCGCGAAGCAGAGCGATAGCCGCTTCGACGTCCTGGCGCACGTACATCAGGTTGCCCAGCAGGGCGATCTCGCGATCCTGGATCAGCTCAAGGTCGATCGTCGTCGGGCCAGCCGGCACACCGACCGTCATCACGGTGCCGCCCTTTTCGAGAATCTCGATCGCGAGGTGCACGGTTGATTCGCGCGACACGCAGTCGAACACCACGTCGGCCTTGCCGCCGAGTTCGCGTAGCGCCGCCTCGGCTGCATCGGGGGCGCTCGAATCGAAGCTGCCAGCCGCGCCCAGTCGCTCGGCGCGGGCGCGCTTCGACTCGAGCAAATCTGCCACGACGACGCGCTCAGCGCCTGCGTGCAGCGCGGCGATGGTCACGAACAGGCCAATTGGGCCCGCCCCGAACACGACGACGCGTGCACCGCGCAGATCGCCCGCGCGTCGTACGGCGTGTACGGGCGTGGCGAGGGGCTCGATGAGGGCGGCCTCGCGGTCACTCAAATCGTCGGGCAGCGGGATCACGCGGTCGGCGGCGATCGCGAAGCGATCTGTCATGCCACCCGGTGTCTGGCAGCCAAACACGTCGAGCGTCGCGCAGATGTTGTACCGCCCGCGCTGACACGGAGTGCACTCGCCGCATGCGAGGTTCGGTTCAATCACGACGCGCTGGCCGACGAGCGCTGCCGGGGCGTCTGCCCCAGCAGCCTCTACCACGCCAATGACCTCGTGCCCCGGCCAGAACGGCAGCGACATGAACGGGTGCCTCCCGTGCGCGGCGTGCACGTCTGACCCGCAAATGCCCACGATCGACGAGTTCACAACGACCTCGCCTGGTGCCGCAATCGGAGCCGCCACCTGCTCGACCCGAATGTCATCGGCCGCGTTCACCACAATGCGGCGCACGTCACTCTGCACGTGACTCATCAGACGGCCGTGTACCCGCCGTCGGCGACGAGCACCGATCCGGTGATGAACGAGGCGGCGTCGCTGGCGAGAAAGACAACGCTCGGCGCGATCTCTTCGGGAAGCGCGAAGCGCTGCTGCGGTGCGTCTTCGATCCAGTATCGCTGGAACTCTGGATTGTCGACCGGCGCCATCTCCGTCTTGACGTAGCCCGGAGCGACAGCGTTCACACGGATGCCCAGCGGCGCCCACTCAACGGCGAGCGACTTCGTGAGGTGGTGCACAGCGGCCTTCGACGCGTTGTACGCGGGCTGCCACTGCGGCCGATTGACGATGAGCCCCGACATGGAGCCAATGTTGACCTGCGAGCCCCCGCCGATCTCGCGCATGTGCTCGCCGACTGCGATGCTGGTCTTCCAGAGTGCACGCACGTTGAGATCCCAGACCGCGTCCCACTGTTCGTCGGTGACGCTCCACGATTCGCCGTGGAAGCAGGTGCCCGCGTTGTTCACGAGGACATCGATTTGACCGAGCCCGGCCTTCGCCTCGTCGACCATTGCGGCGATCTGCGCATCGTCCGTGATGTCAGCGGTGATCGCTACGAATTCGAAGCCGCGCTCGGCGGCCTCGGCGACGACCTGAGCGTTGCGCTCGGCGCTGCGGCCGGCGATTGCCACGCGCGCGCCAGCTTCGGCGAGCCCGAAGGCGAACGCCTTGCCGAGTCCCTGATTGCCGCCGGTGACGAGGGCGGTCTTTCCTGCGAGGCTGAACGTTGTCATGTTCGATGTCCTTTTCGTGTGTGGATGCTGCGTGAGATTGCGGTTATCGGGGCTGTTAGCGCCCCGGGTAGACGACCGACTTCAGGCTGTCGGGGTTCGTGTCGCTCTCGAGGGCCTGTTCAACCTCGTCGAGCCCGAACCGCCCGGTGACGAGGGAGTCGAGGTCGACCTGGCCGCTCGCCACGAGCTGGATCGCGACGGGCCAGGTCTCGGTGTACCGGAAGATGCCGGTGACGGTGATCTCGCGATTCTGAATCGCCTCGACCGGGAGCGTCATCTCGGAGTTTCCGAGCCCAACGAGCACCGCTGCGCCCGCGGGGCGCACGGCGCGGATGCCCGACTGTACGGCCGGCGCAGCGCCGCTCGCGTCGATGAAGGCGTCGATCGGCACGTCGAGGTCGGCGGGGTCAACGGTGCGCGGATCGATCACGCGCGTCGCGCCGTACTGCAGTGCGCGCTCACGGCGAGCCTCGACGAGGTCGGAGACGATGACCTCACCCGCACCAAACGCGCGCGCCGTCTGCGCGGTGATGATGCCGATCGGACCCGCGCCCGCGATGAGCACGGTCGAGCCGGGCTCGATGCGGGCTTTACGCACCGAGGCGATCGCGACCGAGAGGGGCTCGAGCAGTGCCGCCGCCTCATCAGTGAGGTTGTCGGGAATGTCGTGAGCGAACGACGACTGGATCGTCACGAACTCAGCGAATGCGCCGTCGATCGGCGGCGTCGCAAAGAACTCCATGTCGGGGCAGAGGTTGTACTTGCCGACACGGCACTCGCGGCAGCGGCCACAGGGACGCTGCGGTTCGATTGCAACACGGGCACCAACGCGGGCCGGATCGACATTGGTGCCTGCTGCGACAATCACGCCTCCAACCTCGTGACCCAGCACGAGCGGAGCCTCGACGACGAAGTCGCCGATGCGCCCCTCGCGGAAGTAGTGCACGTCGGAGCCGCAGACGCCCACCGCGCCCACGCGCACGAGCACCTCATCGGCCGCCGGAGCGGGTACGGGGCGTTCTTCTATGGTGAGTTCGCGCGCGCCGAGCAGCACGCTGGCGCGCATCCGCTCCGGGATTGCTTGAGTGGTCATGGCTGTTCTCCTCGTGCTCATTCGGATCGTGCGTATTCAAATCGTGCAATTTCGGGTTGCGCTGTCTCACCGTCGGCGAGGCCGGGAAAGAGCGCTCGACCGACGATGACGTGGTGTACGCCAAGCTCGATCGCGCGGGTCGCAATCGCGACGTCGACACCGCCGTCAACACTCACGTGTAATGCGGGCGCGAGTTCGGCGAGTTCGGCAACTCGGTCGAGCAGCTCTGGCCGTGCTGCTTGGCTGGTTCCCGGCTCGATCAGCATCACGAGCGCGCCCGTAATCGCACCGGATCCGCTGGGCGCACTGAGCGCATCGAGTTCGTGAAGCGCGTCGTCTGGCTCCACCACGGCCCAGACGTCACCGCCGTCAGCGCGAAATTCATCGGTGAGCGAGGTGTCCGCGGCGAGGTGCGCCGGCAGCGCGACGCGCTGCACACCGATGCGGCCCGCGATGCTGAGCACGCGGGCAACCTCGTCACGGAGGACGGTTTCAGCGGCCGCAGCTGCGCCACCAGCACCACCGATCACGATGAGGTGCACCTCGAGCAGCGAATCGGGGTGCCGCTCGCCGAGACGCAACAGCGCATCGGGGTCGATTCCGCGGTGCACGAGCGAGCCACTCAATGCCGGGCCGGTGCCGGAGGCATCTCGATCCAGAATCACGTCAATATGAATCGGCAGCCCCGTGGCGACGAACCGATCGGCCGCAGCGTCGCGTTCGGCGGGGGCGACCGCATAGAGACTGCCGTACACAGTGCCCTCGGCGAAACCTTCCACCCAAGCGGCGTTCACTCGCGACTCCGGTCGAGCGTGTCGACGGCGGCGACCTCGGCGTAGCGCGCGAACCGTTCTGCCGAATTGCCCCGAGGCTCGGCGGCGAGGCGCCGCTCTGGCTTCCACGCCTCCGCCAGCTCCATGATCGACGCACCGCCAAGCACAGCCGCGGCCTGTACTGCCGCGCCGCGGGCCACCGCCTCGGGGGCGTCAACGAGGTGCACGGGCTTGCCGAGCGCGTCGGCCAAGATCTGCCGGGTCGCGGTTGACCGAGCGGCGCCGCCGATAGCGATCACTTCGCCGTCGGTCGCGACACCGCAACGCTCGAAGTGCTCACGCCCGGCCACGAGGCCAAAGACCACGCCCTCGTACGCCGCGCGCGCGAGTTGTTCGCGAGTAGTCTCGGTCGTCAGGTCGGCCAGCAGACCGGCGGCGAGCGGACGGTTCGGAGTGCGTTCGCCGTCCAGGAACGCAGCGAGCACTGGTCCGTCGTGTCCCGCCTGCAGCGCGAGCGCTGAGAGCTCGTCGTGGTCAGTGCCCATGAGCCGGGCAAATGTGTCGATGACTTTCGCGCCGTTGAGCGTGCACACGAGCGGCAGAAACCCGCCGGTGAGGTTTGCGACACCGTTCACGAGCCCACTCGGGTCGCGCACGGGCTCGGGGGTAGTCGAGAACACCACACCGGATGTGCCGAATGCAAAGACAGCGTCACCCTCGGCGATGCCGAGCCCGAGGGCAGAGGCGTGCTGATCGCCGCCACCCGCGGACACGAGCGCCGGCTCGGCGATCCCGAGCTGGGCCATCGCACCGGCTGTGGTCATGCCCGCAACACCGTCGGGGGCCAGCACCTCGGGGAGCATGGCGGCCCAGTTCTTCGTATCGTCAATGAGAGCGAGGTGATCGAGCAGGTAGGCATTCGTCGCGGGGTTGAAATAGCCCGTGCCCGAGGCCTCCGAGCGATCGGTCGCGAACACCCCGGTGAGCCGGTACGTCAGATAGTCGTGCGGAAGCACGATCGTCGCGAGGCGCGCAAACTGTTCGGGCTCGTTTCGTGCAAACCACGCCACCTTGCTCAGCGTGAAAGCGGCCGTCGGCAGCGAGCCCGTCGTCGCGATCAATTGCTCGGCGCCGATGCGCTCGGTCAGGCTGCGTAATTCGGCATCGGTCGTCGTGTCGTTCCACAGCTTTGCGTCACGAATGACCTCCCCCGTTGCGTCGAGCGGCACCATGCCGTGGCACTGCCCCGCCACCGAGATGGCGCGCACGCTCACGTCGCCGGCCTGTGCAAGTGCTCCGCGGAAGGCGCTGACAAAGGCGTCCCACCAAGCGTGCGGATTCTGTTCGCTGCGCGGCGGCGCGACGGGCGGGTGCGCGGCGGCCGCGCCCGCGATCCGGCGCCCGTCTTCGAGCGTGAAGAATTCGACCTTGCACGATTGCGTCGACGTATCGACGCCGCAAACTACCTGGATCATGCGTGCCCTCCCTGGCCCCGTGCTGACGCGGGTGCTGACGATGGTGACGACGTTGTTGGCGCCGAGACCTCCTCGGGCAGCTCTTCCTGCTGCCCCACAATGCCCGCCGGGTGGATCTGGACGACCTCTTCCCAGCTGAAACCGTTGAGGCCCATCAGCGTGACGGTGAGCGCGTCGCCCCATGCTCCAGCGACGAGCGTGCTGCCGAGTGCAATCAACCCGCCCGCGTCTGCCTCGGCGGGGTCCGTGGTGACGTGGACGACGCGCGTGGCCGCCACCGCGAACGGTGAATCAGCGCGCTCAGTGACCGCGATCACGTCGCTGCCGCGCTCAACGAGGCGCTCGACCAGCTGCGTCAGCTCAGCCGACTGCCCGCCCTTTGAAAACGCGATGACAAGATCAGACGGCGTGACGGCACCCATACCGCCGTGCAACGCGTCCTGTGACGGGAGATAGAACGACGGCGTGCCCGACACCGACAGTAGGTGCGCGAGCCGCTCAGCCATGATGCCGGAGGTACCCGCACCGGTCGTCACAACCTTGCCGGTGCAGCGCTGCACGGCGGCGACGACCTCGGCGAAATCGTCGTCGATCTGCGCGGCGAGATTTGTCAGCGCCTCGGCCTCGCGCAGGATGGACTCCCGAGCGTGCTGCACAAGATCCGCAACCGTTGCGCTCATATGTTCAACTCCGTCTCTCATTTGTTGCGTTTATTCTATCGACTGAGGAGAGCTGAAGCGACCCTCGCGCGGTCGAATACCACCGCTCGTGTTCCGTTTCACGGGGGCTGCTCCGTGTGAGAAGATTGCCCATCGAAAGGAGACGCCTATGCAGCCCGGCCCGCACCGGCTCGTCGAGATGGCCCACATCGCACGTGAGCACTTCATCAACGACGTGCCGATGGTCGAACTCGCCGCCCGCACGGGCATGTCTCGCTTCCGCGTCGCACGGCTCATCAGTGAAGCCCGCGAGTTCGGTGTGCTGCGCATCAGTGTCGGTGCCCCGCAGGCGCTTGGCCGCGACGACGTCGCCGAATTGCAGCGACGCTACGGGCTGAGAGACGTTCACTGCGTCACGCTTCCAGACAGCGGCGTCGATGCCGACGGCCTGCGCGATGCACTCGGCCGCGAGGCGGCGGCGTATCTCGAGACCAGTGTGCGCGAGGGTGAAGTGCTGGGGTTCGCGAGCGGCCGCACACTGGCGGCGATACCGAAACACCTGCGTGCGCTGCCGCAGTGCGATGTCGTGCAGCTCACGGGGCTTGCCGGCCCTCCCGGCGAAACCGCTGGCGACCTCGTGCGCACTGCGAGTGCGATCTCCGGTGGTACACCCTCGTCGTTGTACGTGCCGCTGATCGCCTCCGACAGCGAAGCGGCAGCAATGCTGCGGCGGCAAACCGGGGTCGCCGAGACGCTCGAGCGTATGGGCGAGGTGACTCGCGCGGTACTGGCGGTCGGAAGTTGGAATCCGGTCGTGTCGCAACTCGCCGATTCGATTACCGCTGACGAAGCCGGAGGCCTCATTGCAAGTGGGGTGCGCGCGGACATCGCGGCGTCGCTCTTCGACGCTACGGGCGGGCGGGTACCCGCGCTCGAATCTCGCACCATCGCGATCTCCTTCGATCAGCTGCGCCGCGTGCCCGAAATCATGGTCGTGGCTGGCGGTGCCGAAAAGCACGCTGCCCTGCGGGCGGTGCTCAGCGCTGGCTTCGTAACAACGCTCGTCACGGACCGCGCCTCCGCGCTCGCCCTGCTCGCGGGTCCGCGCGAAGCGTAACGGCGGCGGCCCCTCCCCTGCCCGGGAGTACGCCGCCGCCGTTCAGCGGGTTACTGCTCCTGGCCGGGCAGACCCTCGTAGGCGATATCCCCGGTCTTCAGGTTCTCAGCGATGAGCTCGCTGAGTCCGTCGAGGAATGCCGGACGGTCGGTGACGACGTGGCCGAGCGCGTCATCAACGTTGTCCTTGGTGATGGGGGGCATCGTGTAGACGAGGTTCTTCTCGACGTCTTCGTCGCGCGCGATCGCCGCGGCGACAGCCACGCCGGTTGCGAGCTGCACGGTGCCGTTCTGCAGCGACGTGCCGATGAAGTCGCCGCTCTTGACGGCGTTCAGACCGTCTTCGATGCCGTCAATGCCGACGACGGGAACGTCGTCCATGCCTGCTTCGCGGAGCGCCTGCTTCGCGCCGAGACCCATGTCATCGTTCTGCGAGATGACACCGTCGATGTCGTCACCGAAGGCCGAGACCCAGTTCTTCATCTTGTTGACGGCCTCGTCGCGGCTCCAGTTCGCCGTGTCCTTGGCGAGCACCTTGACGTCGGGGTTCTTCTTGAGAACCTGGTCGATGCCAGCACCGCGGTTGATCTCGCCCGAGCCACCGAGGGGGCCCTGCAGAATAACGACGTTGCCCTTGCCGTCGAGCTCGTCCATCATCATCTGGGCTTCCTGAGCACCAGCGGCAACGTCGTCGGGCTGCACGCTGCCCGCGACCTCGTCGTTGTTCAGCGTCGCGTTGACATCGAGGAAGGGAATGCCGGCCTCGTTCGCAGCGGCAACCTGCGGCTGCAGCGTGTCGGCCTGCACCGGCACGACCATGATCGCGTCGACGCCAGCCTGAATGAACTGGTCGACCTGCGTCGCCTGCGTCGAGACGTCCATCTTCGCGACGTTCCACAGGATCTCGATGTTGTTGTCTTTTGCGTAGCGGTCGATGCCTTCCTTGCCCTCAGTGATGAAGGAAGACATGTCATACACGCTGACACCGATGGTGACGCGCTCCTTGCCGCTGTCGTTGGAATCCTGCTGCGCTGCAGGGTCGCCCGCGCCACACGCCGCGAGCGACAGTGCTGCGGCGCCGGCCACGACGACCGCGAAGCCGCGGGACATTCGGGAGGTGAACTTCATGGGGTACTCCATTTCAGTGATGAGTGGTGCGGTGAGAGGTGACGCATTGCCCGGGGGCGCCGCGTCAAGTTCGGGTGAAGTTGCGGTTAAGCTGCGTCAAGATCGTCGCCGCTTGCTGGCCCACACGTCGACGGCAACGGCGGCCACGATCAGCACGCCCTTAATCACGTCCTGCCAGTACGCGGGCACGGTCAAGATGTCGAGACCGTTGTTCAGGGTCTGGATCAAAAGCAGGCCGAGCGCCGTACCCCAGACGGTGCCGCGACCGCCCATGAGGCTCGCGCCGCCGATGACGACTGCGGCGATGGCGTCGAGCTCGTAGCCCTGACCGAGGTTCGGTGAACCACTGATCACTCGCGACGAGAGCATGATGCCCGAGAGCCCGGCGAGCGCACCGCTGATCGCGTAGACGCTGTAGAGCACGCGGCCTGTCTTGACACCCGCGATCTGAGCGGCGAGCGGGTTACCGCCGACCGCGTAGACGCGCAGGCCGTAGCTCGTGCGACGCATCATGAGGCCAAAGCCGACGATCATGAGGATCATGAGAATGACGGGGATAGTAAGACCGAAGACGCGGGTGTTGGCGAACTGACCGTACTCGGTCGGCAGCCCGTTGATCGGAGCGCCATCGCCCAGCACGAATGCCAGGCCGCTCGCGAGGGTCAGCATGCCGAGTGTCGCGATGAATGGCGGCACCTTCATGACCGACACCACGAAGCCGTTCACCGAGCCAGCGATGAACCCGACGCCGACGGCAACCACGGGAGCGAGCCACAGTTGATCGGGCATCCCCTTCGCCGTAACCGCTGCGGCCATTGCGCTCAGCGCGATGACGCTGCCAACAGACAGGTCGATACCGCCCGTCAAAATCACGAGCGTCTGCCCGAGCGCAATGAGCGCGAAGGGCGCCGCCGCCACAAGAATCGTCGTCACGTTGTCGACCGTGCCGAAGCGTGCGCTGCGGTACAGGAAGAACGCGATGATGAGCAGCATCACGATGACCATCGCGTAGCGAATCGCCAGTTCGCGGAACCAGAGGCCGGAGAAGCGGCGGAGGTCGCCGCTCTCGGACACCGTCCGCATCACTTCAGTTGTTGTCGGGTTCGACATGTCATGCGTCCTTTCGAGGAGCGTCCGCAGCATCGACTGCAGTCGCGCCCGGTTCCGTGGCTTCAAGTCCGCTCGCGAGGCGGAAGATTCGGTCTTGCACCTCTGCGCGAGAGAGGTCTGCTGCGGTGAGTTCGCCCGCTACCGCGCCGTCGCGCAGCACGAGCGCGCGGTGCGACAGACTGAGGATCTCGGGCATATCGCTCGAGGCCATCAGCACGGCCATGCCACTCGCGGCAAGATCGACGATGATGCGATAGATCTCGCTGCGGGCACCGACGTCGACGCCGCGGGTGGGCTCGTCGAGCAACAGCACGTCGACATCGTCGGTGAGCCAGCGGGCCAGCACGACCTTCTGCTGGTTGCCTCCAGAGAGCGTCTCCAGCGACTGGTCGAGGCCCCGGCTGCGCAGGCGCACCGACTCCATGACCTCACCGACCTTCTCGCGGCGAGCGCGCTGACGCAGAAAACCGGCGAGCGAAAACTGGGAGAGGCCGGGCAGCGTGCCGTTATCAAGCACCGACATCGGCAGCACGGCTCCGGATCCCTTGCGGTCTTCAGGCACGAGCGCCATCTTTGCGACGATGGCGGCGGCAGGTTCGCCGGGCTTCACCCGGGTGCCGCGCACGCGCACTTCGCCAGCGTCGGGGCGGCGCACGCCGAACACTGTCTCCATGAGTTCGGTACGGCCAGCCCCGACGAGGCCAGCGAGACCAACGATCTCGCCGCGCCGCACCTGCAGCGAAATCGGGGCCGACGCGCCAGCGACCTGCAGCGCGTCGAGTTCGAGCACCACCTCGTCGCTCGGCACACCACGCTCAGGGAAGAGGTCTTCAAGTTCGCGCCCGATCATCGCGGTCACGATGTCGTCGTCCGTGAGGTTGACGAGCAGCTCATCGCGCACGAGCTCGCCGTCGCGCAGCACGATGACGCGATCCGCGATCGCGCGAATCTCTTCCATCTTGTGCGTCGTGAACAGCAGCGCAACGCCGCGGTCGCGGAGCAGCCCCATCACCTCCAGGAGGCGACCGACCTCCCGCTCGGAGATCGCGCTCGACGGCTCGTCTAGGAGGATCACGCTGGCACCGGTGTTCGTCGCCTTCACGATCTCGATGATCTGGCGAATGCCCACTGGCAGGTCGCCCATCCGCTTGCGCGGGTCAGTCGTGAGCCCGAACACTGCGAGCTGTTCGCGCGCCTGCTCGATCATTGCGCCGCGGCGCAGCCCCAGCGGCCCGCGCAGCTCGCGGCCGATGAACAGGTTCTCATACACGGAAAGTTCGAGGATCGACGCGAGTTCCTGCGGCACGATCGCAACGCCGAGGCGGTGCGCTGCCTGCGCGTTACCGGCTGGAAGCGGCGTGCCCTGCACCTCGACGGTGCCGGCGTCGGGGCGATACTGGCCCGACGCGATCTTCATCAGCGTCGACTTGCCAGCACCGTTTTCGCCGGCGAGCGCGGTGATCGTTCCGGCCTCGAGGCTGAGCGAGATGCCCCGGAGCACCGGAACCCCACCGAAGCCCTTGATGATGCCCTCGCACTCAAGCAGCGTGCCGGTGGCCGGCGCGTGCGGCGCTGAATCGCGCAGGTGTGCCTGCTGGTCACTCATGTTGCATTCACCTCTCTCCACGGCGAGCGGAGGATCCTCGTCGCGTCATCCGGGCACCTCATTCGAGGCCCGTATAGGTTTCTATCACGACTTGTAACATCTGAGAAACATGGTTGCACATATGAGCGGTGCTACAGTCTGTGTGTCACACCTCGCACGCCCAACGGAGGAGCCCCATGAGCGAAGTCGAACGCCGCATGGCGCTGGTGGCCACCCGGCACTATTTGGACGGGCTGTCGCGCATTGAAATCGCAGATGAGCTCGGTATTTCGCGGTTCGCCGTCGCTCGCCTACTCGAGCAGGCGCGAGAGCGCGGGATCGTGAGGTTCGAGATCTCGTCCCCCGAAGATCTGGACCTCGGGCTCTCCGCTCAGTTGCGTGAGGCGTTTCAACTTCGACACGCAATTGTTGTACACGCGCCCAGCGGAGCAGACGAGACCCTGAAGCAGCGCCTCGGCGCAGCGGCGGCTCGACTGCTCGAGGAGGTGATCGTGCCGGGCGAGGTGCTCGGATTGGCCGCCGGGCGCACGCTCAGGCAAATGGTGATGGCGTTCAAGACGCTGCCGCCCGTCGACGTCGTACAGCTCGAGGGTGTCGCCGCAGGCTTGCAAGAGAGCGGCGTTGAGCTCGTCCGCACGGCCGCGCGTGTCACGGGCGGCCGCCCGTATGCGCTGCTGTCACCGCTGCTCACTCGCAGCGCCGAGACTGCCGCACTGCTGCGCGACGAGCCAGCGGCCAGAGAGACATTCGCCCGCTTTCCCGACGTCACTACCGCGGTCGTCGGCGTCGGGAGTTGGAACCCCGAGGACTCGCAGGTATCGATGCTGGCCGGTCAGCTCGGGATCCGGGAATCCCTGCTCGCGGCTGGCGTTCGGGCCGATCTCGGCGCCGTGATGCTCGACATTGACGGCCGCGTCGTCGAGAATGCTGTGGGGCAAAGTATCGGCATCGACGCCGAGGGGTTGCGCAACGTTCCGCACGTGTTCGCCGTCGCCGGCGGTCCACTCAAGTTCGTCGCGGTGCGCGCAGCGCTTCGCAGCGGGCTGATCCACTCACTCGCCTGCGACGCGAGCACCGCGCAGGCGCTGCTCGCGGACGCCTCCCGCAACGCCACGCATCGAAGGAGCGATTCATGAAGTTTGAAGATCTGCAGGGCCGTACGGCCGTCGTCACGGGCGGCGGGCGCGGGCTCGGCTTCTCGCTCGCGGAGGCGCTCGCTGGGCAGGGCGTCAATGTGGCGCTGCTCGACGTGCTGCCCGAGGTCGACGCAACTGCAGCGCAGCTCGCGGAGCGGTTCGGCGTACGGGCCGTTGGCATCCACACGGACGTCACTGATCCGGATCAGATCAACGCAGCGTTCGACCGAATCGTTGCAGAGATCGGCACCCCGCAGGTGCTGCTCACCGCGGCGGGGATCACGCTCCTCGAGGCCGCCGTCGATATTGATCCGGCCCAGTGGCGTCGCCTGCAGGCCATCAACGTGGACGGTACCTTCTTCGTCGCCCAGGTTTTCGCGCGCCGCCTATTGGCCGCGGATCTGCGGGGTTCGGCGATCCTCGTCTCCTCGATGTCCGCGAAGATTGTCAATGTGCCCCAGCAGCAGACGGCCTACAACACGTCGAAGGCCGCGGTCGATCACCTGACGAAGTCGCTCGCCGTGGAGTGGGCACGAGACGGCATTCGCGTGAACGCCATCGCCCCCGGGTACTTCCTTTCTGACATGACGAAACAGTTCACGGAGAGTAACCCCGAGCTCGCTGCCGAATGGACCTCGCGCATCCCGATCGGCCGCATGGGCGATCCGAGCGATCTGCACGGGCTCGTTGCATTCCTGGCCTCCGATGCTTCCTCCTACGTCACCGCTCAGTCGATCGTCATCGACGGCGGATACACGGCACTGTGAAGCACGCAGCTGGGGTTGAGGGTGTACCAGCGCGCGCCCTGGTCTTTGGGGAGGCGCTCGTCGACGTCATTGACGGCGCCTCGTACCCGGGCGGTTCGCCGATGAACGTGGCCGTTGGCCTGAGCCGGCTCGGCGTGCCGACGACTCTCGCCGCGCGATTCGGCGACGACGAGCACGGCACCCAGATCGCTGAGCACCTCGCCGCGTCGAACGTCGGGTTCGCGCCACAGGTCGCCGGTGCCGAGACGTCGCGCGCCGAGGTCACCCTCGACGCCGCCGGACAGGCTCAATACCGTTTCGTGCTCGATTCCGCGTTACCCGAAACGTCGCTCGACGGCATCGAACTTGTGCATACGGGTTCGCTCGGCGCGGTGCTCGCGCCGGGGAGCGCCACCGTCGAAGCGGCTTTTGCGGCGGGCGGCGCTCGATTGCGGAGCTACGACCCCAACATTCGGCCGGATCTGATGACCGATCACGATGCGACGATCGACCGGGTCGAACGCCTCGCGGCGCGCAGCCACATCGTCAAGCTGAGCGACGAGGATGCTGCGTGGCTGTACCCCGGGCTCGCTCCCGAGCAGGTGCTCGGCCGATTGCTCGATCTCGGAGCGGCGCTCGCCGTGATGACCCGCGGCGCCGCGGGGTGCATTGCGCGCATCGGTGACGGTGCCTCTGACGACGTGCTCGCAGTCCCGGCGCAGCGCGTGACCGTCGTTGACACCGTCGGCGCCGGAGACTCGTTCATGGCAGCGCTGCTCGCCGCGGCGCTCGACGGGCCGCTTGCGCCCGCACTGCTCGCGGGTGCGGCACCCGCGCCACATGATGTTGAGGTGGCCCTGCGCTTCGCCGCGCACGCGGCGGGCATCACATCGTCCCGCGCTGGCGCCAACCCACCCTGGGCGCACGAGGTCGCTCGTGCAGACGACGCGCGATCCTGATCCTGATCCTGCCCCGAATCGTGCAGTTCACACAGTTCGCAATTTGGCGCACTCATTTCCAGCCACTTCATAGCAAATGATCAGAGACTGGGAAACATGAACACTCAGCCAAAAGGACCCCGGATTCTCATCGTCGACGACGAACCCAGCATCCGCGAGCTGCTCAGCACGAGCTTGCGCTTCGCCGGGTTCGGAGTGCGCGCGGTCGGCAACGGCGCGCAAACTATCTCTGCCGTGCTCGAGGAGGAACCCGACCTCATCGTGCTCGACGTCATGCTGCCCGACATGAACGGCTTCAGCGTTACGAAGCGCCTGCGCTCGGCCGGGTACACGGCCCCGATTATCTTCCTCACGGCGAAAGACGACACGGAAGACAAGGTCGAGGGCCTCACGGTCGGCGGCGACGACTACGTCACCAAGCCGTTCAGCCTCGACGAGATCATCGCCCGCATCAAGGCAGTGCTGCGCCGCACGATCCAGGAAGATGAGGACTCGGTGCTCAGCGTCGGGCCCATCACCATGGATCAGGACACGCACGAGGTCACTGTGCAGGGCGCCTCCGTCGAGCTCTCCCCCACCGAATTCAAACTGCTGCGGTACCTCATGCAGAACGCAAACCGCGTCCTCTCGAAAGCGCAGATCCTCGACCACGTGTGGGAGTACGACTTCAACGGCGACGCCGGCATCGTCGAGTCGTACATCTCGTACCTGCGCCGCAAGCTGGATCCGCTGACCGAAGAATCACTGATTCAGACCAAGCGCGGTTTCGGATACATGCTGAAGACCGAAGTCAAGTAGCGTGGCTCGGCCCAACTGGAGCGAGCGTTGGGCCGACGTCTCGCTCCGAGCGAAGATCACCGGTGTCACGGTGTTCATCCTCTTCCTCGGACTCATCGTGGCCGGCGTCGGTACGCTCGCCGTGCTGCAGCCGATGCTCAGCGGCAACCAAACGCAGGCGCTTGAGCGGCTGCGCGAGAACCCGACGCCGGCACTGCGTCCGTACGCGAACTTCAACGGGCTGACTCCCGAAGACATTACCGAGGCGCCGAGCGGCTATTACGTGGCGCTGCTCGACGCCGACGGCAAGGTGATTCGCGACAACACGCGCGATCAAGACCCCGACACGCTGCCGAAGGTGACGGGCATCTCGCTCGACGATGTGATGACGCAGTACAGCTCGTCGATCATTGGCTTGCGGGCTGGGGACGGCATCAAGTGGAACGCGATCGTGAAGCCGATCTACCAGGACGGTCAGGCCGCCGGTTCATTGCTCATCGCGTCGTCAACCGCGTTCGTTACGCAGACGGTCGCACAGTACGTCATCATCTTCACTGGGTTCGGGATCGCCGTCATCTTGCTCGGCGCTGCCCTCACGCGGCTGCTCGTCACCGCGACCTTCCTGCCACTCGCGGAGGTCGAACGGACCGCGCTTGAGATCGCGCGCGGCGACTACTCCAAGCGCATCATGATCTCGAGCCCGCACACCGAGGTCGGCCACCTCGGACAGTCGTTGAACATCATGCTCGACCGGCTCGACGGGTCCCTCGAAGACCAGTCCCGCACGATTGAGCGCATGCGACGCTTCATCGGCGATGCCAGCCACGAACTGCGCACCCCGCTCGTCTCGGTGCGCGGTTATGCCGAGCTGTACCGCATGGGTGCGCTGCAAGAGGAAGAAAACGTCGCGCAGGCGATGGAGCGCATTGAGAAGGAAGCTATCCGCATGACCTCGCTCGTCGAGGATCTGCTGGCGCTCGCCAGGCTCGACGAGCGTCGCCCGCTCGCAATCGCCACGCTGCCGCTCAACAAGCTCGCGACCGATGCCGCGCTCGACGCGCGCGCGCAGGCCCCGGATCGTGAGGTGACGGTCGTGCCCGACCCGACCGAGCCCGCGGTCGTCGGCGATGAACACAAGGTGCGTCAGCTGATGACGAACCTGCTCGGCAACGCAATGCGACACACGCCCGACGGCGGGCCGATTGAGCTCGTCGTATCGAGCCCCGCGAGCGAGGGCGCGAAGCCATTCGCCCGCTTCGAGATCGTTGACCACGGCGAGGGCGTACCCGAACAAATTCGCGAGAAGATCTTCGGTCGCTTCTGGCGCGCGGACACCTCTCGCAACCGGGAGACCGGCGGGTCTGGACTGGGCCTGGCTATCGTCAAATCGATCGTGGACGCGCACGGCGGGTCGGTCAGTGTCCACGAGACCCCCGGTGGCGGAGCAACGTTCAGGGTCGATCTCCCCCGCGCAGAGGCCTCGGACGACACGGTCCCGGTGCCGCGTCTGGGGTAGGGGTGCGGGGCGGGGCGGGGCTGGTCAGGGCGGGGGGTCGTGCACAGGGGGCTTGGGTTCGCCCGGGGGAAGTTGGGCTGTGGATAAGTAAATGCCGTCGGCACGAGTCGCCGATGATGAAGACATGTCTCGTACCGCCGCTCCGATCCCGTTCTCGCTTCAGCGAGCACCCTTCGATGTTGCAACGGGCCTGCGGCAGGGGTCTCCCGTGGATCGCTGCGCCACGCGCAGTTCGAGGCACCGTTCCATGGCGTCCGGCAGGTGTCCACGCAGCCACCGAACACGCACACGGCGCACCCGACGTACACGACGCGCGGACGCATCGTGAGGCTCGCTGCTGGGTACGCGCCACTGCTCAGAGTCGCTTCCGGCGAGTGTTTCAGCCATACGACCGCGCTACACCTGTACGGAGCTCCGATTCGCACACCAGTTGAGCTCCACTGCACTATTCCGGATCCACACGGCGCTGCCCGCGGGCGTGGCGTCCACGGACACCGATGCGCCGATCCGATTTCCGCGGTCCACGCGAACGTGTCGGAGACCGCGCAACCACTCGCGTGCGTTCCGCCGATCACCGCGCTCATCCAGTCGGCAGCGCTGCTCAGTTTTCGGGAGCTCGTGGTCGCGACAGATCATCTTCTGAAGCTGCGCGGCCCGCCCGGTGGCAAGTACGCGCTGGCGACAGCAGAAGAACCCACGGCCCGCGCGGCACGGTCGCGTGGCCGAGGCATCCAGCGGTTACGCGCCGCGCTGCGCGTCGCCCGGGTCGGTGCGGAATCACGCATGGAGAGCCTGCAGCACTTCGAGCTCGCCCGCATGGGTCTCGACACGCTGGAGCTGCAGGGCGTGCTCCGAGACGCACGCCGGAATTGGATCGGGCGGTTCGATGCGATTGACCGCCAGAAGCAACGCATCCTCGAGTACGACGGCGAGCAGCACCGCACCGATCGCAGGCAGTATCTACGAGACGAGGCCCGTCTCAATCTGGCGCGACGAGAAGGGTACGAGGTCAAACGCACGCATTACGAAGACTTCCACGAACACGCACTGCCAGGCACTCGGCGAGCGCTGTGCGAGTTCCTCGAAGAACGCCCTCGCACCCTAGACCGCCCTCTGACCCGCCACTTCTCGTCCCCCTACTAGCCCGCGCGTACGGAAACATACATCGAGCGTACGCAAATGGACTCAAACCCACCCGAATAGCGACCATCTGCGTACGCTCGCCGGGCGCCCGGCGGGCGGGGAGGACGGGCGGGGCGCGCGGGCTGGCGGGCTGGGCGGGGATACGCGGGCGCACGGGCGCGTAAACGCATGCAGGGGCCGCGCCCGAAGGCGCGACCCCTGCATGAGGAGGAGGACTTAGAAGTCCATGCCACCGGTCGGGTCACCGGCAGGAGCAGCCGAAGCCTGCTCCGGCTTGTCGGCGACGACGGCCTCGGTGGTGAGGAAGAGACCAGCGATCGAGGCTGCATTCTGCAGCGCCGAGCGGGTGACCTTTGCCGGGTCCAGGATGCCCTGAGCCACGAGATCGCCGTACTCGCCGGTCGCGGCGTTCAGGCCGTGACCGATCGGCAGGTTTGCCACGCGATCGGCGACGACGCCCGGCTCAAGGCCAGCGTTGAGCGCGATCTGACGCAGCGGAGCCTCGATGGCGACCTGCACGATGCGAGCGCCGACTGCCTCGTCGCCCGAGAGCTCGAGCGCGTCGAAGACGTCCTTGCCAGCCTGGATAAGCGCGACGCCACCGCCGGGCAGCACACCCTCGTCGACAGCAGCCTTCGCGTTGCGAACTGCGTCTTCGATGCGGTGCTTGCGCTCCTTGAGCTCGACCTCGGTCGCTGCGCCAGCCTTGATGACGGCGACGCCACCGGCGAGCTTCGCGAGGCGCTCCTGCAGCTTCTCACGGTCGTAGTCGCTGTCGGTGTTGTCGATCTCGCGACGGATCTGCGTGACGCGGCCCTGGATGGCCTCTTCGTCGCCGCCACCCTGAACGATGGTGGTCTCGTCCTTGGTGATGATGACCTTGCGCGCGGTGCCGAGCATGTCGAGCGTTGCGTTCTCGAGCTTGAGGCCGACCTCTTCCGAGATGACCTGGCCGCCCGTGAGGATCGCGATGTCCTGCAGCATGGCCTTGCGACGATCGCCGAAGCCCGGAGCCTTGACGGCTGCCGACTTGAAGATGCCGCGGATCTTGTTCAGCACGAGCGTTGCGAGCGCCTCGCCCTCGACGTCTTCCGCGAGGATGAGCAGCTGCTTGCCCGACTGGATCACCGGGTCAACGACGGGGAGCAGGTCCTTGATGTTCGAGACCTTGCTGTTGACAATGAGGATGTAGGGATCCTCGAAGACGGCCTCCTGGCGGTCAGCGTCGGTGACGAAGTATGCCGACAGGTAGCCCTTGTCGAAGCGCATGCCCTCGGTCAGTTCAAGCTCGGTGCCGAAGGTGTTCGACTCCTCTACGGTGACAACGCCCTCCTTGCCAACCTTGTCGATGGCCTCGGCGATGAGCTGACCGATCTGCTCGTCAGCTGCCGAGATCGAGGCGGTGGCCGCAATCTGATCGGTGGTCTCGATCTCCTGAGCGTTCTCGAGGAGCTTCGCCGAGACGGCTGCGACAGCCTTCTCGATGCCCTTCTTGATTGCGATGGGATCGCTACCGGCCGAGACGTTGCGCAGACCCTCGCGCACGAGTGCCTGAGCGAGCACGGTCGCGGTGGTGGTGCCGTCGCCTGCGACGTCGTCAGTCTTCTTGGCGACCTCCTTGACGAGTTCAGCGCCGATGCGCTCGTACGGGTCGTCGAGCTCAATTTCCTTGGCGATGGAGACGCCGTCGTTGGTGATCGTGGGTGCGCCCCACTTCTTCTCCAGTACGACGTTGCGGCCGCGCGGGCCGAGCGTCACCTTCACAGCGTCAGCGAGCGTGTTCAGACCCCGTTCGAGTCCACGACGCGCTTCCTCGTTAAACGCAATGATCTTTGCCATGTAATTCGCCCCTCCGGAGGATTTCGATGTGGTGAGCATCGTGCTGACGCGTGGCGCCATTGCACGAATGTTTAGCACTCAGTCGGATCGACTGCTAACAATCATTTTGGCACTCTCCCCCGGGGAGTGCAAGCGCGTCTGCTCGCGCGGAGCGAACACGGAGGGAACGGAGCACACCAAGAGTGAACTAGCGCACACGCGGAGTGAACGGCGAACGAACTACTGCGCTGCGGCTGTCGCGTCGGCCGCAGCCGGATCTGCCGGCGGAATCGTCGCGGGATCGGTGGGCACTCCGGTTGCCGGATCGATCGGGAACCCAGTAGCGACGTCGATGTCCCATCCCGTGACCGGATCGATGTCGAGCCCCGTCGCCGGGTTGATCTGGCGACCCGTCTCCGGGTTCACCTCTGGCTCGGTGGCCGTGGCGTCGGCGGCACCGTCAGCCTCTGCATTACTCGCGTTATCGGCGTTGCCCTCGCTGATCTTCGCTGCCTCATCGAGACCCGGGCCCTTGTAGTCGGCCCCCAGCAACACCACGAGGCGCACACCGTACGACTCGTAGTCGGTCGAGGTATAGGTCGATACGCCGCCGAGCTTCTCGGCGAGGCCAGCGGCGGCCGAGGCGTCGTCGGGATCGGAGTAGAACACCGCAGAAATCTTGACGTCGGTGGTCGCTGCGCTCCCCGAGAATTCGATCTTGCCCCACTGCTCGTCAGTGATGATCTTGTCGAGCGCGGCCGCGAGGTTCTCGGTGGGCGTACCATTCAAGATCGCGATGGTCGCTTCTGGGTCGAGCTTGGCCGTAGCGGTCGGCGAAGCTGAACCCGACTTCGTACTCGATGGCGCGAGCGGCAGCTTGCCGGTGCCTCCGATGCCCTGCACCGCAAGGATGCCGACCGTAGTGAGCAACGCAAAGCCCAGTAGACCGGCAATCAGGTACTGCCAGAAGTAGCGGGGGCGAGCCGTGACGCGATGAGCGCCGACGCGGCCCGTGTGCCGCACATGATCGAAGCGGTCTTCAGGGTACGACTGACGGGCAGAGAGATTCTCGATCCCGGCCTCATTCCGTCGCGCCACGCGGTACCCCTTTAGATGTCGCCCTGGTCAGTACTGTCAAGTTGAACTCGCACGCCGCGAGATGCCCCCACACTATCGTGGCAGAGCTGCCAGAACGGTGACAGCGCTAGTGCGTGCGACGCGGAATGACGATCGGCCGGCCCGTGTCTGGGTCCGGGATCACCCGAACGGGTGCACCGTAGACCTCTCCGATGCGCTGCTCAGTCAGCACCTGCCCCGGAGTACCGCGCGCCACGAGCGATCCGCGCTCGAGAATCGCGACCTCATCGGCGTACGCCCCGGCCAGCGACAGGTCGTGCAACACCACTATGACGGCGCGACCCTGTTCGGCCAGTGCCCGAGCGATCTGCAGCACCGCCTCCTGGTGCTTCAGGTCGAGGGCCGCGGTCGGTTCGTCGAGCAGCACGATGCGGGTTTCTTGCGCCAGCACGCGAGCGAGCGACACGCGCGCCTTTTCGCCGCCGGAGAGGTGGGGAAAACCGCGCTCGGTGAGGTGCCCGACGTCGGCGGCGGCCGTCGCTTCACGAATGGCTCGCTCGTCTTCGTCGGCCTCCGGTGTACCGATCCAGGGCGCGCGGCCCATATCGATCACCTGCTGCGCCGTGAACGAGAACGCGACCTGGTTCGACTGCAGCAGCACGGCGCGCGCCCGCGCAAGTTCGCGCGCGGGCCAATCGCCGAGGGCACGACCGTCGCACGCGACAGACCCGGTTGTCGGCACGATATCGCCGCAGAGCACGCTGAGCAGCGTCGATTTACCGGCGCCGTTCGGCCCGACGAGGGCGAGTACCGCGCCGTAGCGCACGTCGAGCGTGACGTTCGAGAGGATCGGCACTGAACCGACGTGATAGCTCACACCGGTAACCTGCTGCGCCACGTTACCGATGCGGTCGGTGGGCACGGCTGCAGACGCATCGATGGGGGTCATGCCCAGCCTCCCGAGCGGCGACGGTTGCGCCGAATCAGCCAGAAGAAGAAGGGGCCGCCGACGAGCGAGGTGAGCATGCCGATCGGCAGGTCGGCACCATCGACGAGCGTGCGCGCGAGCAGATCGGCGTAGAGCAGCAGCACGGCGCCGCCGAGCAGTGAACACACCAGCAACAGCCGGTGCGCTGGCCCAAGCATCATGCGCATGAGGTGCGGCACGACCAGGCCGACGAACGAGATCACACCGACGAACGCGACGCCGACGCCAGTCAGCAGCGCGACGAGCACAATCGAGGCAATACGCAGCCGCTCGACACGCACGCCGAGGTGGGATGCGGTGCGATCTCCGAGCGAGAGCAGGTCGTACTGGTGCGCGAGCACGATCGCAACGAACGCCGCCACCGCTCCGACCACCGCGACGATCGCAACTTCGTTCCAGCGCGAGCCGTTCAGCGAACCCAGCTGCCAGAACACAATCTGTTCGCGGCTCGACGTGTCCCCGATAAACGTGAAGAGCGCCATGCCCGCACCAGCGAACGCGTTGATTGCGACACCCGTGAGGAGCAGCGTGACGATCTCGGTGCGCCCCTGCGCGCGGGCGGTCAGATAGACAATAAACGTCGCGGCAAGCCCACCGAGAAAGGCGAAGATTGCCACGGTCCAGCCGCCGAACGCAGTGATACCCAGCGTGATCGATGCGGAGGCGCCAAGCGCCGCGCCCGACGAGACGCCGACGACGCCCGGTTCCGCGAGCGGGTTGCCAAAGATTGCCTGCATCACGGCTCCCGCGACGGCGAGTGCAGCACCGACGAGCAGCGACATGATGACTCGGGGAAAACGAATCTGCCACAGTGTGCGGTCCATGAGTTCGTCGGTCGGCGCCCAGGCGTTGGTGATCCCGACCTTGCGCAGTATTGAGCCAATGACATCGGTGGGGCCGATCGACAGCTGGCCAAGCCCCGCCGACAGAATGATTCCGACGACGAGCAAGACCACCGCAGCGACTATGACGATTGCCCCGCGGCCCGCGCTGCGGCGGCCGACGGCCTTCTGGGTGGTGTTCGTCACTGTGCTCTTAACTTTCGGGGGCGTACACCGCACGGGCGAGAGCGTCAAGAATATCGGCCGAGCGTGGCCCGAATGAGAGTACCGTGCCGTCTTCCATGTCCACGAATCGGCGACGCTCTCCCGCGGTCGTCACAGCGATCGCAGGCTTCTCTTCAAGTAGCCCGTCGACGCCGCCGACCGATTCGAGGCCGTCAGACATCACGAGAATGAGATCAGGGTTGGCTTTCACGAGTGCTTCATCAGTCATCGGCTTCATCCCGTCCCACCCCATATCGGTCGCGACGTCGATGCCGCCGAGCGCGTCGATGAGTTGATCGGCGCCCGACTCCTTGCCGAAGAGATAGTAGACGCCGGCTGTGCCGCGCAGGTAGACAAACGCGATACGCAGTTTGTCGGCGGGTTTCGCCGGTGCGATCTGGGAGATTTCGGCGGTCTTCGCCGCGACCTCGTCGGCGATGCGGTCAGCGAGTTGCTCCCCAGCCTCGGGGCTGCCGTAGATCGCGGCGACCTGACGCGCGAGGTCTTCTGCGCCAGCGAACGACGGGTCGTTCTGCACGAACACGACCGTGATGCCCACGTCTTCCAGCTGTTCGATGACGTCACGAGGGCCGACTGTGCCATCAGTGATAACGACGTCGGGGTGCAGGTCGATGATGGCCTCGGCGTTCACTGTGTGGCCGCCGCTCGTGACGCGGGGCAGGCCGTCAAGGCTCTTCAGGGTGGTCGACTGATCGACTCCGACGAGGCTGTCGGCGAACCCGAGCCCGGCGACCGTCACCGAGATGTTGCCGCCAAGGTCAGCCGCGACGACGCTGTCCGTCTGTTCAATTGTCACGTCAGTCGACGTGCCATCGTTCGCGTACGAAGGCACGGTCACGGGAAAACTCTGCGCCGGATTATCGGCGACGGGCTCAATTTCGGAGTGCCCCAGCACTGCAGTCGAGGGCCCCTCATACGATTTCGGATCATCCAGAGTTGAGAGTTCAGCAAGCGGCACCGATGAGGTGGTCGATGGCGCGGTGTCGCCCTCCGCGCCACCGTCCGCGCCACCGCCGCCTGCGGAGGGGCTCGCACACGCAGCGAGCAGGAGCACCCCCGCGACGAGCGCCGCGGCGGCTGCGGCAGCGCGCCGCGCGCGCATCATCGCTGCGCCCCGGGCGCCTCAGGCGCCTCAGGTCCTTCAGGCGCTTCAGGCACCTCGGGCGTCGAGTCGCCCGGCTCGGCAGCCGGAGCAACCGGCGCGCTCGGAGCATCCGAAGCACCCGGAGCGGCCTCCGATGACTGCTGGGGCTTGCGACCCGCAAGTAGCATGCCGCCGGTAACACCGATGACGAGGATCGCTACGCCACCGATGATGATGGGCAGCCACGGGATCTGCGGCGACGCCTCGACCGGCGCTGCTGCAGGGTCACTGGGAGCCGTGGTCGGCTCTCCCGGCGGGTCGGCGGATGCGCCAGACTCGGTGCCGGCAGCGGCTCCATTGGCGTCATCGCAACTCGCAAACTGCACGTCGAGGGCGATGGGGTCGAGGTCGACACCTCCCTCGTAGAAGCCGGCAAACGCCTTCGCTCCCGAGTTCGTGAGGGTGGTCGGCAGCTTGTCAGCGGCGAACGCACTGTCGGAGACGGGCAGCTGCTCCGGCACGATGACGTCGCCTACCCACTCCTGTTTCGCGTCGAGTGCGACCTCGCCCTCCATATCGGTGCTGCGTGCGTCGAGCAGCAGCGCCGCTTTTCCGTCGCCCTCGAACTCGATCGTCGGGTTGGCGAGCGTCAGGTCGAGCACACCGTCGTGACCCGTGAAGTGCACGCTACCGGTGAACGAGACGCTGCCCTCACCTGTCGCGGGGTCAATGCTGCCGGTCGCACCGCTCCACGTGAACAGTGGCGTCTCGTAGCTCGCGCCGTCGCCGGTCTCCCAGGAGCCATTCGCGATGCTGCCGCTGATGTATGCGCGGAAACTCTCTTTGACGCCCCACGCGAGGCTGCCAGCGGTCACCTCGCAGGTGCCGCCGGCCTCTCCCTCTGCGCGCACGAGCTCCGCGCGAACAGGCCCCGCCTGCGCGGCCGAAGGCGCAAGCAGCAGCCCACCAATGATCGCGGCTCCTCCGAGCAGTGCTCCGGAGCGGCGGAAGTGGGCATTCACGGATGGGCCTCCTGGCGGATTGTGGAACGGGTGAGTGAGCTGGATTGAAGTGAGCGGGGTGTGCCGAGCCGGGCAGCTAGCCCGCGGTGCGACGCTGGCGGATCGTGAGCACCGTCATGCAGGCAGCAATTGCCGCGAGGCCACCAGCGCTGACCCACCACTCCCACACTGCCATGCCGCTCGAAGCGGGGAGGAATCCCGCGGAGGTAACGCGATCGCGCGCGACCTGCCCGGGCGCTGACTGCGCGTCGACTGCGGCGGATCGGGCAGATTTCTTCGGCTTCGGTTCGACGATATCGATGACCGCGCCAGCGTTGGTGCTGCCCTGCACCGTGATGGTGTGCGTGCCCGTCACATCGTCGGGGAGCTTGCCCGACCAACGTACGACGCCGTTCTTGTCAGCGCTGGCCTTCTCGTCGAGCACGATCGGATCGGAGTAGAGCACGACCAGCACACCCTCGTCGTCGGGGTCGAAGCCCGCGGCCTCGATCTCGATGCGCCCGCCCGGCTTGAGCTTGTCGGCGTGAGTGAGCACGGTGACGCCCGTGGTCGCCGGGACAGTCTTCGCGGCCGTGTACTTCTTCGTGTCTGCACCGGCCGCGGTCGAGCCGTAGCTCACCTGAGACTCAGCGCCGACCGTGAACGTGAGCGGGTCGAGACTGATCGGCCGCGCGCCGCTGCCGCCCGCTCCCCCGCTACTCAGTGCACCGAGAACGGGCACGTTGCTCCACGTGACTTCACCGTTCGCGCCGACCGTCTTGCTGGCACTGCCGAGGTCGAGCTGATAACTGCCAGCCCCGAATGATGTGCCATTGCCGGTTGCGATTGTCGCGCTGGTCGGGCTCGTGACCGTGATGGACGGATTCGCGACGTTGAACATGGTCATGCCGTAGCCCCGGAATGCGACCGTGCCACTGTAGGCGACTGTGCCCGTCTGGCTGGCGCGATCCCAGCTCGAACTGGCGGCCTGGGGAAAGAGGTAACCCGCGCCAACACCGTTCGTCTCGATGCTGCCCTTCGCGCAGTGGGAGTAACCGTACGCTTCCTTGTTCGCGCAGGTGGTGTACGCGACGAAAGCGTTCGAGACGCTCCACGACAGCGAACCGGCGGCAGCGCTGTCTGTCGCGACGGGTTGCACAGGGGCGGTCGGCTTTGCACCGGGCTTCGGTTTCGGTTTCGGTTTCGACCCCGTATCGGGCGTCGGCTGAGTGCCGCTGTCGGTGCCGATGATGAACGTGAGTTCGTCGAGTTCGTCACCCTCGCTGTAGAACGAGCCCGGGCCCTCGCCGACGTCGTTCACGAAAAATTGCGTCGCCCCGGCGCGGGTGAGTTGTGTCGTCGCGTGCGTGAATTTCACTGCGCCGCCCGGGAGCGTTGCGCGCTCGGCCTTCGACAGGTCGATATCGGCGAGCGCGATGGACTTGCCGTTCAACGGGATCTGCAGCTCGGCAGACTTCGCGTTCTTCACGACGATAGTCGGGTTCCGCAGGTCGACGTCCATCTGTCCGTGGTGACCGCTGAAGTTAATGTTGCCCGCGTATTGCACGGAGCCGGTGGTGCCGTTCCAGCCGGTTCGCGATGCCTGGGGGAAGCTGAACACGCCGTTGTTTTTCGACTGCGTAGCGCCTCCCGAGGGCGCGATGGAGCCCCCGGCGATCGGGCCAACGACGTAGCTTCTGAACGACTTCTTGACGCCCCACTGCAGTGTGCCCTGCGTGCCCGTGACCTCTTCGGAGAGCACGACATCGGGAGCCGTCGCCTTCGAGCCGCGGTACGCGGCGGCGTCGGTGGGCGTGAACACCGCACCGTACCGATACGTCGCAGCATCGGTCGCCCGCACAGTCTTCTGGGCGACGCCCTGCTCGACCGGTACCGGGTTACCGAGGGCCTTGCCTCCCACGGTGAACTGCACGGCACCACCGACCTCGGCCGGCTGCACCGTCGCAGTCAACGCCACGTCAGCCCCGGCATACGGCGAACTCGGCTTTGCAGTGAGGGCCGAGGTGGTCGCCAATGGGCCGGGTGTCTCTGGCTCCTCGGGTAGCGTCGCAGAGAACGTGAGCGGATCGAGCTGCGCGCTGTCTGCTGAGTAGAAGTTACCGAACGCTTCGAGCCCCGCCGAGGTCATCGTCGCCGTCGCGTTCGTCCACGTGGCGACCCGGCCGGACATCGTCGGTGGCGTGAGCACCACGTCGGCGAAGTGCACGTCTTGCCACGTGCGCATCTCGCCGACCGTGGTCGTGTTGATGAACTCTCGTCCCGTGATGTCCATGTATAGCTCGGCCGAACCGGCCTCGGAGATCGTGAGTCGTGGATGGGTCATCGTCAGATCGAGGATGTGGTCCTCGCCCTGCGCGTGCCCCAGGAAGTGCACGCCGTCACCCGTGCCGAACTCGATTTCCAGGCCGGTACCGTCGGCGGCCGCGGTGCCACTGGCAACGCCGTCACGCCAGGAGAAGGGCCCGGCGCCCGTGGTGGCGCCCACCTGTGCAACGGTGCCGTGAGCAATCGGGCCAGTGATGTAGTTGCGGAACGACTCGCGAATACCCCAATCGAGCGTGGCGCCGCCGACCGGCTCCGCCGCTTGCGCATCAAGCTGAGCCACCTCGGCCTGCGCCGCCTGAGCGCCGCCGAACACACCGGATGCCACCAGGATCACCATCGCGCCGATGATGCTGGTGCGGGCGAATCGAGTGCGAGCAGACACGAAGAATCCTTACTGAGACGACGTCGACGAATGGAGTTGGTGCTCCGTGAGCGGGCTTCACCACGCGCGGGGCGCGAGGTGCCGAGTGACCCAAGTGAGGGTGACCTAACTTCCAGTCACCAGTCTGCTCCGATTCATCAGATGTTGCAAGTCCAATGAGGCGAGCGAGCCGCACGAATCACTTGGTCACTGTGAGCTTCACCGCAGCACTGGACTTCGCATTGAGGTTCTTGCTGCTGACAAATTTCACGGTGAGCTTGTGGGCGCCGGCGCGCAGTTTAGGCACCGAGATCTTGGCCGTGCCGGTCGTGCTCAACGTCGACGTCTTGATTTTCTTCGAGCCGTCGTACACCTGCACGCTCAGCTTCGACGCTTTCGCGCCGAGCGTGCCGGGAACCTTGACGGTGACGCTGAGCTGCGCATTCTGACGCGCCGACACCTTCGACTTTGCGAGCTTGGCCGTGACTGACGGCGTCGCCTTCGTTACCTTCAGAGTTGTCGATTTGTTTGAGGTCGAGGTCACCAGCGTGCTGCTCGGCACGTACGTGGCAGAAACCGCGTTGCTGCCGACCGATACGGGAGCTGTGAGCTTGACCGTCGCGGCGCCGTTGGTGAGCGTCGCAGAGTAGGCCTTCCCCGCCACCTTCAGCGTGACCTTGCCCGCGGGCACCACCAGGTTCTCGCTTGCCCGTACCTTCACGGTCGCCGTCGCCGTCGAGTTGTAGGCGACCGTTGGGGGCGCAAACGAGATCGTCGTGGTTGTGGGGACGGCCCGCGCAGCAACAGCGACCGCGGCCGAAGCGGAACCCGAATACGCCGCGCCATCGCTCGGCACGAACCGCGCCGTGATCTGGCGCGATCCTGACTTCGCAAATCGCGTCTCAAACTGCGCGACGCCCGCCTGTGTAGCGACGGCACTGCCGAGAGGGGTGGCCCCCTCAAAGAACTGAACGGTTCCAGTCGCGGAAGTGGGAGCCACGCCCGCGCGAAGCGTCACGGGCTTTCCCACCAGCACACTCGTTGACGACGTGGTGAGCGTCGTCGCCGTCGCGGTCGGGGCGGGCGGCGTAGCACCGATGTCACCGGTCGACAGAGTGACTGGGTCAAGACCAGTGCCGGCCGGGTAGAAGTTCGCGAACACGACCTCCCCCGCCTCAGTCAGCTTGGCCGACGCGCCCGACCATTTCACAGCGCCGCCCTCGATTGTGGGCTCGGGCAGCGAGATGTTGGCGAGATGCACGTTTTCGGCGTGATACGGGACAGCCTGGGGGTACGAAAGCCCCTCAGCGTCGACGTACATTTCGGCGGTTGTCGCGGAAGTAATTTCAACGCGCGGGTGCGTCAGCGAGGTGTCGAGCAGCCCGTCGTGCCCGACAAAGCGCACGCCGTCGGCCGCACCAAATTGCAGCTCGCCAGACGCCCGATCCTCTGCGACCGAGCCTGTGCCCGACGACCAGCTGAACGTCGAGCCGGAACGTTCGGTCGCGCCGAGCGGAGTCACCGTGCCGTGTGCAATTTGTCCGCTGACATACGACACGAACGACTGCTTCACGCCCCAGTCGAGCGTCGCGGCCGAAGCGGGAAGCTGCGCGGCGACAGCCGCGGGCGCCTCCAGAGCCGCCGGCTGAGCAGTCGCCGCAGCGCCGCTGCCGAGCATGGCCGCGACGGCGAGCGCCGCCGTTGTGATCGTCGAAAGAACTACGCGAGAACGCTTCCGAAACACCTGTGACGACTCCTTGCTGGCGCGGCACGCTCGATTCGAGCGGCCGAAACAATCGTATGTGGGACCTGCTGCGCAATTGAAATCCGGCGCGAGCGTTCATCGCCCCGCCGGATCGCGGGGTCTCGCCGCTCACGCGGCGAGACCCCGGCAACTGCTGGTGTTACTTCGCGCCCGCCTTTCGGCGAGCGTTGGCGAGTGTTAGTTCGCGGCCACCCGTCGGCGAGCGACAATGAGGCCAGCGCCGAGCATCAGCGCAAGCACTCCGCCGGCGAGCAGACCGGCAATGCTCTCGCCACCGGTGGTTGCAAGCCCGTTCGCTGCTGCGACGTTTCCGCTCGTCGGTGCGGTGACGACCGTACCGATGGTTCCGCCAGTACCGCCACCCTCGGTCGCGCCGTTCGCGCCACCCTCGGCTGAGCCCCCGCCGGTCACCGTAATGATGAGCGAGTCAGAGACCGAATCTGAAACCGTCTCGTCGTTCGAGGTGAATGCCGCCACGATCTCGTTGTCACCGACTGCGAGGTCGGTCGCCGCACGTGCGACGCCGTTCTCAACCGGCACGGTTGCGATGGTCTCGCCATTGTTGGTGAACGTCACGGAACCGGTTGCGGTCTCCGGTGAAATAGTGGCCACGAATTCAACGCCATCGGGGCTGCCACCGACACCGGCCGACGAGGTCAGCGACGTGGTGCTGCGCGCGAACTGCGAGACAGCGAAGCTTGCCTCGACGTTCTGCTCCACATTCGTGCCAGCGAACGACACGATGTAGTCGCCGGGAGCGAAATCAACGGGCACTGCCCACTTGATCTCAGCGGATCCCGACTCGTTCGCGACCGCGGTGCCAATCGGCGTGACTGCAGCTCCATCGGCACGCGCGACCGCGGATTCCGCCCGGGTCTCGGGAGCGACCGGGCGCACAGTCACGTCGAATTCGTTGCCAGCTTCAAAGCGACCCGCCGTGAAGGTCGAGGTCTCGCCCTGACGCACGTTCGCCTGCGCCGGCTTGTCGCCGTCAATCGTGATGACCGGCAGAACGGGCGCCGCGGTGATGGTCACAGTGACCGCCTGAGAGGTCGAGTCGAGCACGTTCTCCTTATCGGTCGGAGTGAAGAGTGCCGAGAGGTCGTGTGATCCGACGGGCAGATCAGTGGTCGTCAACGTCGCAACGCCGTTGGCGACAGCGACCGGTTCACCGAGCTTGGTCGAGCCGTCCGAGAACTGCACGGTTCCCGCCTGATCGGCGGGCGAAACCGTAGCGGTGAGCGTGACCTCGTCGCCCTGCTGAGCACTCTCGGCGCTCGCCGCGAGCGTCGTCGTCGTCGCGACGAGCGGGGCACCGTAGTTCAGGCGCTCTTCCTGCTCCTGAGCAGCGTTATTGACTCCGCCAGCACCGTAAGTGAACACGCCGTAGCTGCCGTCGGTGGTCGCCGGCTTTGCGGCGTCGCGATCCTTCAGCGTCACGGTCCACTCGAATGCGCCATCAGCGTCAAGCGAAACCCACTGGCCACGAACGGTGCCCTGGAATGCAGCGGAAATCTGGTTGACCGTGTCCTCGGTCAGCACCCAGCCCTGCGATGCGACGAGGCGCTGTGTCGAGGCGGCACCGGTCGAGGGCTGCCAGTTCGCACCGAACTCACCAAAGACGACGTAGGTGCCCTGGGGCAGCGTGTTCGGGATCGGCACACCGCGGCCGCCGACATTTGCCTGCGGATCGAAGCCAGAGCCCTTCACGACGAGTTCGTCGCCAGCCGATACGCGGGTATCGCCCACAGGGGTGACACCGTCGCTCAGGAAGACCTGCAGCTTCGGCTCCCACACCTTGCGCTCGGCAACGGTGACCGTGGTGCTCGACGAGGTCGATGCAGCGAATGCGTCAGAATCGGCGGGCACAAACTTCGCCGAGACGGCATTCTCGCCGACAGGCAAACCGTCGGTAGTGAGCGTCGCGACGCCATTCTCGACGGCTACCGCATCAGCGATCTCCGCGCTGCCGCTCGCGGTCTCGTTGGTGAAGGTGACAGTGCCAGCCGCCGATGCCGGGGCAACCGTGGCCGTGAACTTCACGTCGTCGCCCTCGGTGGCGGTCGCTGCGTTCGCGGCGATGGTTGTCGTGGTTTCGGTCGCCACCTCGGCGGGCACGGCCGAGACAGGTGCGGTAAAGGTGATCGGGTCGAGGCCCGCATTGCCGGCGGCGTAGAAGCCGCCGAATGCGTCGAGACCTTCAGCGGTCATGGTCGCGGCCGCATTGGTCCAGGTGTAGCTCGAGCCAGCGACGGTCGGATCAGGAAGCGTGACGTCAGCGAAATGCACGTCATCGAGCGTGTAAGACTCCCCCACGGTCGTCGTATCTACGAACTCGCGCCCGTCGACGTCAACGTACAGCTCAGCCGTCGTGGGCGACGTCACCTTGATGTGCGGCTGCGTGAATGCGAGATCGAGAATGTAGTCTTCGCCGTGCGCGTGACCCTGGAAGTGCACGCCGTCGGAATCGCCGAACGTCACGTCGACATCGGAGCCGTCAAGATTCGCTGTGCCAGTGCCGCCGGTCCAGATGAAGGGCCCAGTGCCGGTGGTGGTGCCGAGGAGCGTCGCTTTGCCCCCGGCGATCGGGCTCGTGATGTACGAGCGGAACGAGTCACGCACGCCCCAGCTCAGTGTTGCCCCGGTGACCTCGCCGTCGGCGGGCGCCGCGTTCGCGGCCGCGGGGGCCAGGGCAGCGCCGCTGGCGACAATCAATCCCGCTGTCGCGGTGGCGAGTACGCGTCGCCAACTCCTGTGTGCAGTCATTGAGATTGCATTCCTATTCTGTTCTGGAGCACGCCTCGGTACGGCGCAGCACACGGCTGCGCCGTACCGATCCCCCGCTCATCGGACTAAACTGAGGTTAGCCTAACCAACACCCGTCGAACATTCTGACGACTTTCATCAGATGATGCAAGTCACCGCGTGACACGCCCCTTATGGGCGGCCTAAGACGGGGCGTACACTGGGCACGCAAATTCTTAACCCGGAAGGTCGTCATGAGCCAGCCAATCGATTCTGCCGCGTACCCGATCCAGCTCAGTGACAGCGAGTGGCGTGAGCGACTCACGCCCGAGGAATACGCCGTGCTTCGCAATCAGGGTACCGAACGAGCCGGCACCGGCGAGCTTCTCAATGAGACCCGAGACGGCCTGTATCGCTGCCGCGCATGTGGTAATGAGCTGTTCATCGCTGGCACGAAGTTTGACTCGGGGTGCGGTTGGCCGAGCTTCTACGAAAGCGTGCGGCCCGGCGCTGTCGAGCTGCTCGAAGACTCGAGCCTCGGCATGGTGCGCACCGAAGTGCGCTGCGCACAGTGCGGATCGCACCTCGGCCACGTCTTCCCCGACGGCTTTGGCACGCCGACGGGCGACCGCTACTGCATGAACTCGCTCTCACTCAGCTTCGACGCTGGCGCAGAGCCGAGCGCCGAGTCCGGTGCAGCGCCGGGCGCAGCGGCTGGAACCGAGTGAGCGAATTTGGCGGCCCCGCGTACCGCGCACTTCAGCGGCGCCGCTCGCACTCCAGCGTCACCGACGAAGCGCCGAGCCGCGCCGAGCTCGAAGAGTACGTCGCCGCTATGGCGAGCGTCTCCGACCACTCGCGGCTGCGCCCCTGGCGCATCATCGAACTGCGGGGAAAGGCGCGGGGCAAGCTCGCCAAGGGGCTTGCGAAGGCATCGGGTGAGGATCGGGCGAAGCTCACCGCCAAGATGAAGCGCGCCCCGTTGATCCTCGTCATCGTGGTCAGCCCCCGCGAATCACACAAGGTGCCCCTCTGGGAGCAGGAGGCCGTGGCGAGCGGTGTCGCGCACTTCTTGGGCCTACTGCTGCACGAATCCGGTTGGGGTTCGGTCTGGAAGAGCGGCACGCACACGCGCAGCAAGGCCGTGCGCAAGGCGCTCGGCGTGAAAAAGCCCGAGTACCTGCTCGGCTGGCTGCACGTCGGGGGCATCACTGACCGCGATCGCGAACGCGGCGCCAAACCGCGAAAACCGCTCGACGTCTCGCGCCACCTCAGCGGGCCCGGGTAGACGCGTTTCGCTCGCGCCCGCTACGGCGTCTGCGCAGAGCGCCGCTTGCCGGGCAGCGCGGCTACGACGACCGCGAGCAACGCCACCGCTGATCCGGCAATCATGCCCTGAGTCAGCCCACTCGCGAGCGGCGCTCCGGCCTCGAACGCAACCGCCGCAAGCAACTGACCCGCGACATTCGACATGCTGAGTAGCAGGACTCCCGCGGTGCGCACGAGCATCGCAGCGACCGCGATGAACAGCGTGCCAATAATGCCACCGATGTAGAAATACGGCGCCGATGGCCAGTTCGTCGGCCACCCCGAAATCGCGACTGAGACCGCGGCCATCACCATCAGGATCACCGTGCCCACCACGAAATTGACGAACGTGGACGTGATCGCACTCTCGGCCGCCGCCCGAACGAGCCCGTTGACCATCGACTGCGCCGAAACGCACCCGCCGATGACGATGGGAAACACGATGAGCCACACGCCGTGCACGCCACTGAACCCGACCGACAGCGCAACCGCCACGATCGCCAGCGTCGTGCCGATGAGCCGCATGGGCGTCGGATCGATGCGACCGCCGGGCCCGAGCCCGACTCGATCAAGCACGAGGCCCCCGATCACCTGACCGGCGACAATGCCGACTGTGAACAGCGCGAGTCCCATCACGGGCGCGACGAGGCCCTGCGCCAGCACGAAGAAGGCGCCGCCGGCGCCGCCGAAGAGGGTCCAAACGGGGAGCGCCCCGGCGCGCACCTCGCGGCGAATGCGAGTCAGCCCGGTGCGCGCACGCCGCGACACCAGCACTGCAATGCCCATGACGATGAGGCCCGATCCGAACGACGCGGCGGCGGTGACGTAGCCGTTGCCGAGCTCCTGACTCAAGCCGCCGTTGATACGCGACTGGACGGCAACGAGTACCCCGGCGAGCGCGGAACCAATGAGCGCGGCCCACACGGGCAACTTCGACTGCAACACTCCCCCAACTGTACTCTGGGGCGCCCGAGCGGCGTGTTCGCTCGCGGCCGAGCCCTCGCCCGGGTGTTGGTCGCCCGCCGCCGCGCCCCTTGCCTGGTGTTGGTCGCCCGCCGCCGAGCCCCTTGCCCGCCGCCGCGCCCCTTGCCTGCCGCCGAACCCCTCCCGCCTGAACGCTATCTCGCAAGGGGTTCGGCGAGGTTAGAGGGGTTCGGCGAGGTTACCGGGGCACGGCGGAACGAAACGGGCACGGCGATGTCGGCCGCGCGCCGCAATACCCGTCGCGCTCGCCGAGATCGCCTACGTAATTTGGAGCCGCCTGTCGGACTCGAACCGACCACCTGCGCTTTACAAGTTGACTATGCGTAACTACACAAGTCTCAACAAATTGCAAGCGATTGCAACAACGTGCGACAAAATCAAGCCCTGATCTGCGATTTCCAAGGCCCGTCGATCACATTCGATGGTGATGTGTTTAAAGGCTCGCGGTCGATTGCGACTGATGAATGCCCCAGCTTTGCCCCACGAACTTCTTCCCTGCGCTTGGCTCCCGGCCTCTTCTCCGCCTTCGGTTTTTTCTTCGCGCGCGACGGGTCGACCAGCGCCTCGAGCACCTCTTTATCGTCGAGCTTCCCGAGGTGTGCGTACCGCTGCGTCGTGATGATGGAGACGTGCCCGAGCAGGAGCCGGACACGCTCGATGGGTAGGCCTGCCTGGATGAGGTTCGACGCGTAGGTGTGTCGGAGGTCGTGGATTCGGAAAGGCTCGATCTTGGCCTTTTCGAGTGCCGGGGTGAACACGAACCGTCGCCAGTTACTGAGATCGATCGGGTGCTCTCCGTCGACGCTGAACAGCAGCGCGTGCGGGTCTTTCGGGCACGCGGCCTTCACCGCGTCTGCGACCCAGGTTGGGAGCGGAACGCTTCGCCGCTTCTTGCCCTTCGGGTACGGCTTCATCACTCGGTTGCGGGTGTCCCACGAATCGCGCACACGAAGCTTCGCACCTTTCATGTCGAGCTGCCCTCTTCGCAATGCCACAGCTTCACCCCATCGCAGGCCACACCCGAGCAGCACAGACGCGAGCGCACGGTCTGTCGATCCTTCCGGGAGAGCTGCGAGGAACCGGCGCTGCTCCTTCTTGGTGAGGTAGCGCTCAATGAGATTGTCGGGCGCACCAAGGTTGAGCCTGGACGCAGGGTTCGCGGTGAGGATGCCGGCGTCGATCGCCCCGTTCAGTGAGACCGACAGTAAGGCGCAGAGTTTCTTCACGGTGGCCGGAGCAAGCCCCGCCTCCTGCAGCTCTACCGCCCAGACCTTCACATCGTGGCGGGTGATATCGATCAGCGCGACCTCTCCCCACTTCGGCCGGACGTGCTTCTCGATGACTCCCACCTCGCGTGCGGCGGTCGAGTTCTCCGTCAGTCGCGACTTCTGCCACTCATCGCACCACGCGCCCCAAGTGCGCGCGGCTGCGCGCGGGTCGCGCCATCCGAGATCCCTGCTCTCTGCCTCGAGCCGTGCCGCTTCGCGCTGCGCCGCGGTCTTGTGTACGAACGTGTCACCCGTGTAGCGCTTCGCCCCATCCGGGATGCGGTAGCCGCCCCGGTAGCGGCCCGAAGCAAGCTTCTCGGTCCAAGCCATTACCGCGCCGCCGATCGGGCGCGTTCAGCTATCGTATTGTTCATCGGTTTTGCCTTTCGGGTGGATCGATCTCAAGCCCTCGTGGTGCGGATTCTTGCTTGCCGGCGGAACCGCACTACGGGGGCCTTTTGCGTTTCGGGTTATGCGATCAGTCCGCAACGGAACTCGCGCCCGCTGCGGAGGCTGTGCATTAGCGCGCCGTCATCGAAATAGTCCTCGTCTTCATACTGACCAAAGATGTTCCGCGGAGCTGCCAGTGCCTGAGCATGGAGATGGTGCTGCTGATAGAGCTCAACCATTCGCCGCGTTGTTCGCAGGTGATTTGCGATCGCCACGGGATGGGGGTCTTCAAGTTCCGCCTGCATGTAGGGCTCGAGCTTGATCAGTATCTTCGCGGCGAAAATCCATGCGCGTTCTTCGGATGCCCGCGTGCTGCATCGGTCACCGAAGTAACAGTGTCCGAGTTCGTGCGCCCCTGACTCGGCTGCCTGGATTGGATCGAGCCTGTCGCTAATCACGATCTGGTTCGCGTCGGCGAAGAAGGCGCCTCTCTGGGGCGGGGGGAGCGTTCCGAAGGCCAGCGCCACCCCTTGCCGTTTCGCTTCGGTGATCACTCGTTGCATGGCGCCTCCTATGGCAGTTCTTGTGACTGTTCCTGTTCGGCCTCTATGCCGTCTCGTTCGTCTGCCGCGAGCGCCACGCCACTTTGCCGGAGCTCGTCGAGGTCGACGGCGCCAACGTGAGGAATGTCATCCTCCGCCTGACCACCGACATTCTCGTCTTCGAAATCCACCAAGACCCCGTTCGCCCAGCGACGGCGAGCTTCCATTGCCGCTCGATCAACGAGCGCTCCGGGGTCGAGATCGAGAGCCTCGCAGATCGCGAATAGATCCTCGACGTCCACGACCCGAAGACCCTTAAGTGTCTTATGCAGAGTCGATACAGGGAGGTTCGAGTGTCGCGCAAAGCTCTGCACATTGAATCCCTTCCGAGCCAGCTCCGCGCGAAGCTCGGCTGAGACAGCGAGACTCATTGGCCCAATGGTGCGTGCATTCGATCCGCGTTTCTCCATGTGGGAAAGATTACTCGATACTGAGACATATTCCAACCCACCTTGCAATCTACCCACCTGTGTGGTTATCTCTCCACATGGAAAGATTCAAGCGCACTCAGACCAACGAAATTGTTGTCGGCGAGATTCGTGCAGCAATGGCACGCAAGGGACTCAAGCCCCTCGCGGTGGCCGCCGCTGTTGGAATGAACCGATCCAGCATCTACCGACGCCTCAACGGGGACACCCCGTTTGACCTCGATGAAATTCTCGCGATCGCCGACGTTCTCGAAGTGCCCGCAAGCTCATTCTTCCCGCTGGTGCGTGCGGCATGAGTTCGCCGCCGGTCACCGTTGGGCAAGCAGCGCACATCGCGGGCTGTCACCCCGAGACGGTGCGCCGCGCGCTCCGCACGGGTGAGCTGCACGGCAAGCAGCGCACTAAGTCGGGCACGTGGAAGCTGCGACCGGGCTGCGTGAAGAAGTGGGCCGAGAACGAGCCCTGTAAGCACCAGATTGATTCCCGGCCGGTCAGCCTCGACGCATTCCGCCAGCGTCGCAGCGCGAGCTAACCGCCCACACTCCTAGACCAAATTCTGCGCCCTCTCTGGGGAGGGCTCCCATCAGTGCACTCATTTTCGGAAGGAAACACCCCAATGGACACCATCATCTACCTCGGTGCAGCAGCGCTCACCGTGCTCGCTGCAACGAACGCAGTGCTCATGCGCATCTCAGCACGGAACAAGCGGCAGGCTCGCGAGGATCGCGCCGAAGCCGCTTCCTTGCTCAGTGAAGCGCGCGGCCTTGTCGATGGCTTGGTCGGCAGCTCACTACGGATGGTCGTCACCTCGATAGAGGTCGACCCCGAAACGCGTCGAACGCTTCTCGCAGCGCTCCGTAATGCGGGCCGCGACCTGCTCGCTTGCGATTGCCCGAATTGCTCAGAGGACCGCCGCATCGCGCAGGCCCGTCAGAACCGGAACGAGCTGTGAGCCGTCATGGATTGGACCCGGCCCACTTGGCGCGCCCTGTGTCTGCTCGTCGCCATGTCGGCAGCGCTCCCCTTCACCCCGTTCTGGTTCCTGCTGGGTCCGGTCTGGCAGGGCGTCGCAGCCGGGCTCGTGCTGATCTTCGCGCTCGTCATCTTGATAGCGCGGTACGCGGACTCCGATGGATCGCCCGCGTCTTTGGAAAGCGAGTGAACTCGTGACCCGCGAACTACTGCTCTCGTTCCACGTTGCAGGCGTGCCAGTACCTCAGGGCTCGAAGACCGTGTTCAACGGTCGGGCAGTGGATGCGAACGCGAAGAAGCTGCGCCCCTGGCGACGACACGTGACGGCTACCGCGCGAGCAGCGATGGTCGCCGCCGGCCTGAACGAGCCGCTCGATGGGCCGTTGGTCCTCGCGCAGGAGTTCGTGTTTGAGCGCCCCAAGAGCGTCAAGCGCGCTCACCCGTCCGTGAAACCAGACGGCGACAAGCTTCTGCGCGCGCTGTGCGACGCACTCACCGATGCGGGTGTGTGGCGCGATGACTCGCAGATGGTCCAGTGGCCCGGCCGCAAGGTCTACGGCCCCAATCCCGGCGTTCAGGTGAGCGTCTACCGAGAAAAGGAATGAACCGAAATGACTGTTAAGTACACCAGCAAGCGCCCCGACGAAGAGCTCGATGGCCTGCAAGACCTCGAGCCCCATTTCACGAAGGGCAACCCGGATGACGTGGTAGTCGTCGCGGTGATCTCGCGTCACGGGATCGCGAAGGTCGACCCGTCGAACGATTGGCAGGCGACGGTGCGCGTCAAGCACATCGAGCAGGTCGAGGGCGAAGACGAGAAGGTCGTGCGCACGCTCCTCTCCGAGGCGTACTCAAAGCGCACTGGGAACACGCCGCTTCCGATCGAGGAGATCAGCACCGACGGTCAGCTCGCATTCGACGAGGGGGCCGAGCAGTGAGCCTCACATTCACCGACCTCGACCCGGCACCCGCTCTCGTCGACCTCGAATCCCGGGCTGGCGCTTCCGACAAAGATCGGGAGGCGTGGCTCGCGGAGCGCGCCGGCGGTGTGACCGCGACCGAGCTCGCGAAGATCATGATCGCCCCGAACCGCGAACTCGCGATCGCGGACCTCGTGAAGAAAAAGCGCGAGGGTGACCCGTTCACGGGCAACGCGTACACCGAGTGGGGCAACCTACGTGAGCCGGTCATCGCCGCACATCTCGCCGGGTACGGAGTCGCTGCGGAGTCGCGCGTGTTCCACGCGGCCGACAACTCGCGCTACCTCGCCTCACCGGATGGGGTGTCGGTCGACTTCGACGGAAACATCGTGCTCGACGAGATCAAGACAACGGGTAAGCCGCTCCCGAAGGGCTCCGCCGCGCTGGCTGAGAAGGGCTACGAGTGGCAGATGCAGTGGCTCAACCTCGTGACCGGCGCTATTGGGTGCTGGCTGAACGTCGAGATGCGTCACGGCCGCCCCGGTGAGTTCCTCGCTGGCGAACTGTCGCGCGAGTGGTTCCCCCGCGACGAGGGCATGATCGCGCAGCTCGTCGAGGTCGCCGACATGGTGCTCGCCGCGATGGACACCCCCGCGGCTCCGGTCATCAATGACGAGGTGGACACGCACGCTGTCAACTACCTCCGGGCCAAAGACGAAGCGAAGGCATGGGCTGAGCTTCAGTCGAAGCACTATGACGCGCTTGTCGAGCTCGGCATCTCACAGGAGTCATCGCTCGCTCGGGTCACGATTACGCCAGGCAAGCCAGCCACGGAGTTCGACGACGAGGTGGTCGATCTCGCAGCCGCCGAAGCGGCACACCCGAAGGAGACCGCGGCTCTGAACCGCGCGAAGGCTCGCGTAGCGAAGCTGCAGGCCGAATGGGACGCACTCGCAACCGAGCACAAGGTGATCGTTCGTGCCGTCACCAAAGCAACCAAGGCGCGGGCAACAGTCAACTACGCGAAGGGAACGAAGTAATGAGCACGGAACTGATGGAGAAGCTCCCCCAGAACGCCAACGTACAAGCTTGGTCCCCGTCGGAGTACGCAATCATGCAGCAACTCGGCCTCGTAGACCGCAGCACGTGGAAGGGCAAGCAGCCAGACGCGCCGCTCGGCGTGATCGAAGCATTCCTGATGCAGTGCGAGCGGACGCAGCTCGACCCGACCGCTCGGCAGATCTACGCCGCGGAGATGGGCGGCAAGTGGACGGTCCTGATTTCGATCGACGGGTTCCGCCTGATCGCTGACCGCACCGGCCTCTACCGAGGCAAGAAGCCGACCGAGTGGTGCGGCGAGGACGGCGTGTGGAAGGACGTGTGGCTGTCATCTGAGCCACCTGCGGCGGCTCGGGTCGCTGTAATGCGCGAAGGATTCTCAGAGCCGCTTGTTGCGGTCGCAACCTACGCCGGGTATTGCCCCCGAGACAACAAGACGAAGGAACTCCGACCGTCGGGTCAGTGGCTCAATAATCCGTCGAACCAGCTCGCGAAGTGCACCGAGATGCTGGCACTGCGGCAGGCGTTCCCGAACGAGCTCTCGGGCCTGTATGGGACGGAAGAGATGCAGCAGGCCGGAGCGTCAGCACCCGCACGAGCAGCGAGCCCACAGCCAGCCCCGACGCCTGCACCAGAGCCGGAAATAGTTGAAGGCGAGATCGTCGATGAGACTACGGCGGCATTCGACGTAGAAGGTTGGGCCGCGCGCCTCGCTGATGCCGGAGACGTCGACGCGCTGCGCACGGTCTGGGAGGACGCGAAAGCCGAGGGGGCGCTGTCTGGGCCGATGGACGCCACTGGCACTGCGCTCGGCGAAATGATCCAGCGCCGCAAGGTGCGACTGCAGGAACGAGCGTGACCATGCATACCCCAGCCGAGGTAGAGGGGTGGGTGGCGAAGATGCGGGCCGAGATCCGTATCGCGCCGCCGGCCCCGGGCGAGATCCGAACACCCGACGAGATCGTCTTCCAGCTCGAGCGTGTCGATGCAGTCGCTTCGGACGCTCTCTGGACTGTGACGGCAGCCGACAAGGTGCGAGCAGCTGCGGCAGAGGCACTACTTAAGGCCCGCGCGCGAGCGCTGGGAAAAGCCAAGGGGAAGAACGCCGAGTCCCGCGCGGCCGAGGTGGATCTCGATACCGAGACGGAACGCAACGCGGAGGCGGCGGCGCAGATCGCGTACCGCTACGCGAAAGGGCTCGCGGATCTCGTGGATTCCCGCAAGAGCAGCCTGCAAACGCAATCGAAATTGGTGCTCGCGACCTACCAGCTCGCGAGCAATCCGAGAAGGGCATGAGGACCATGCAGACAGAAGAGGAACAGGTCGAGTGGTCTGAGGTGCAGATCGCGCAGCTCATCACCGACCGCGACAAGGCGCAGGAGGAGTCGCGGGCTGCGCGCACCGCTCAGGCGAACGCGGTCGCGGATCTCGCCGAGGCGCGCGAGCACTTGACCAAGGGCGTACTGCTCGAAGCACGACGCCAGGCTCGCGACATCGGCGGCACGGACGCTATGGCGGTCGTTGATCGTACGGCGGAGAAGTTCGGGGTGCGGCTGTGATGCCGGAGCGGCGCCTCAGCGTCGTCGTGGTGGGCGACCCGGTGCGGGTGGATGACGGCGCTGACACGTGGCGCGTCGACGCGCGCGACCCGAAGACGGGGATGCTCACGCTTGAGTCGCTCCGGTCGATGACGCGGATGCGGTGGGAAGGCGTGCACGAGTTTCGCGTACAGCGAGCGGGGATGTTCTCGTGAGCAACAGGAAGACGGGGCCAATGCCGGCGGCCAACGTCAAGAAGCTCGAGGCCCGCTCGCATGGCATGTGCGAGGGCGGCTGCGGGAGGCGGGCGACGGAGATCCACCACCGCCGATTCCTCAGCCGCGGCGGCCGCCACAACCTCGCGAACCTGCTCGCGATGTGCGGCACCGGGAACCACAACACGGGGCAATGCCACGGCATCGCACACAACGGGGCGACAGCTCCGGCCGGGTGGGCGATCAGCAGGCACGAGCGTCGGCACGAGAGCGAGGTTCCGTTCGTGGATCTCGGGGGCCGCACCTGGTGGCTCGACGACGAGGGCGGCAAACATGACCGCCCCCAGAACACAGAAAGGAGTGAGGGAAATGGCTGAAGGATTCGCAGCAATCCCGACGTGGATGATCCGCGACGAAAGGGTGACAGCGCGCGCGATTCTCGTCTACGCCGCATTGGCCTCCCGAGCTGGACTGCGAGCAAACATTCCGTCCCAGGAGACCTTGGGTCGTGAGGCACGTTGCACGGGAAAGCCGTTGCGGGCGGCACTTCGCGAACTCGAGGAGCTCGGGGTGGTCGAGCGCGTGCGCCGCACAACGAAACTCGGCTACCGGCAGGCGGATGGGTACCGGCTAATGTCGCGACCTCTCGACGAGGACGAAACCCTAACGGGCGACGCTCCCGAATGGGGCGAAGCCAACCGGGAATCTGAGCCTGCGCCTAACGGGAATCAGGGCGATTCGTTCCTCTCTATAGAGGTAGATAGTTCTGAGGTAGATACATGCGCAAATGCGCATGCGCAGAGTGCGCACTCATTCGACGAGTGGTGGAACGCTTACCCCCTCAAGAAGGACAAAGGCCGCGCCCGCACCGCCTATAAGACCGCGCTGAAGAAGGTCTCTCACGAGACTCTCCTCGCAGCTGCACTCACTTACCGGGATGACCCGAACAGGGTGCACGCGTACACGAAGTATCCGGCGTCTTGGCTAAATGCCGAGGCGTGGGAGAACGGCCCACTCCCCCAGCGCGCGGGCGCCGCGGGCGGGACTGCGGTCGAGCGCATGGCGGCACGCTACATGCAGGCACAGCCGGGCACTGAGGACGGTGGTCAGCGTGCTATCGGAGCGTGAGGGCATGACGCACGCGGAGCGCGCCGCTGCGGGGCGCACGGCAGGCGATCAGGCTCGGATCGGGCAAGCACTCAGCCCCACCGATTCCGAGGCCGCAGATCGCCGTGCACGCGTCAGCTCCCCAGATGACTGCCTGCGGCTGTTGCTGTGGGCGGCGGCCAACGATCAGCGCGAGCGAGGCCCGGGCGAGGCAACCGCATGGTTCGAAGCGCTGCAGCCGTACGAGTTCGCATTCGACGACGTGAAGGCCGCGATCACCAAGCACTACCGGCGCAGCACCTACCCGGTGATGCCCGCGAACGTCATTCAAATCATCGAGGACGGAATCGAAGCATGACCACTCACCACGAGGTGCCGCCCCACGAGACGGCGCTAAAGACAACGATCAGAGTCGCAACACCAGTGAAGGAGGAGGCCCGGACTCTCTGGGGTGACGACGTGCAGGGGCCAATCGGAGCATGCACCGCATTATCCAATGTCACCGACGGAGTGCCCGAGAGTAGCCTCCGGCTCGCCGTCGCGGGCACCAGGACTCAGTTGACGGTGCCGCAAGCCGAGGCCGTCGTCTTGGCACTAGTTGAGCATCTGCGGTCCCGTGCGGACCTCGAGGCCGGGGAAGGCATCGCGGAACCGATGTCGGTAGACGATCTCATCGCGACGCTGTCGACCTTTGCCGGTCACGGCGGCTATCTCATCGAGCGCAGACGGGATGAGTCGTGAACGACTCGATCGAGTACGACCCGCAGACGGAAGCGTTCATGCTTTGCGCCGTGTTCTCGGAGCCGTCGAGGATCTGGGAGGTACGTCAGATCGTACGCGAAGGAGACTTCGCCGTGCCTCGAGCAGCGGCTCTGTACTCCCTGATGTGCGAGGTTGCCGACGGCGGCGGAACGGTGTCGCCGATCACAGTCAACGACCGGCGTATCGCATCCGGCCGCACGCACGAGTTCGACGCCAACTACCCGCACGAGGTCAACGGGCTAGAAGCGCGCGGCTATCAGGCGATGCAATATGCCGAGATCGTGCGCCGTCACGGGGAACGCCGGAAACTGCACGAGGCGTCGATCGCGATCTCGTCGATCGCTGCCTCGGGTGACGCGGAGGGCGACATCGTTGAGAAGGCGGCAGGCATCATCGCGAACCTGCGTGACGATGTGCTGCGCCAATCACGTCCGATCGGGTCGGTGTTCGGAGAGCTCGTCGAAGAGATGCGCAGCCAGACGCCCTTCACCTCGACACCCTGGCCCTCGCTAAACGCGATGATGGGCGGCGTTCGTCCCGGTGCGCTGTACACGGTGGCGGCTCGCTCGGGCGGTGGTAAGTCGATCTTCGGGCTGCAGCTTGCGATGCACATGGCTGAGCTCGGGAAACGCGTTGGGTATGTGTCGCTCGAGATGAGTGAGAAGGATCTGCTCAAGCGGATGATCTCGATGATGCAGGGCATCCACCAATCGGCCTTGCTGCACCATCAGCTCACCGAGCAGGGATGGGCGTCAGTTCGCGCGGCAGAAAAGGCGATCCAGAAACTCAACCTCGAGGTGTACGACCGTCCCGGCGCGCACTGGGAAGACATCACCGGTTTCGCCCGTGCGCTGCATCGGAAAGGCGATCTCGGACTGATCGTCATCGACTATCTCGGGCTGATCCCATCGGGTCCGAAGTCGGTGAGTCGACAGCAGGATCTCAACGACTGGGCGAACGCGGGAAAGCAGCTCGCCCGCGAGCTCGACTGCTCGGTGCTGATCCTCGAGCAGCTCAACCGCAACGCCACAAACCGGCCCAACCCGCGGCCGATCATCACCGACCTGCGTGGTTCATCGGGACTTGAGAACGCGTCCGACGGCGTGATCCTCATGCACCGCGGCGAGAAGAAGATCGGCGGCCGAGTCGTGAAGACATCCGACGTCGATTTCATCCTCGCGAAAACACGCCAAGGCGAAGAAGCAACACGAACCCTCCGTTTTGAGGGGCAATACGCACGCATCGTCCAGAAGGAACACGAAGACACGGCCCTCATGGAGCCGGGAGAGGTATAGATCATGGCCGGAGAACCACTCATCACAGTCGTTGGCAACGTCGTCGCAGACCCGGAGCCCCGCGTCTCGCAGGCCGGGAAGCCGTGGGTAACATTCCGCATCGCATCCACCCCGCGAGTCCGCGATCGCCAGTCAGGCGACTGGGCCGATGGTGAGCCGTTGTGGGTGGGGTGCCGCGCGTATGGCGAGTACGCCGACAACATCGCCGCGAGCGTCACGAAGGGTATGCGCGTCATCGTGCAGGGCCGTCTCACGCAACGCAGCTACACCGACAACCAAGGGCAGCAGCGCACCTCGCTCGACCTCGAAGTCGAAGAGATCGGACCCTCCCTGCGATTCGCGACCGCATCGGTCTCACGCGGCGACGGCCCCGCCGGTGGCGGCTGGGCGAAAACAGGCAACGGCCAGCAGCCCGCGTACGGGCAGACCGAGGGCGGCGGATACGCGCAGGACAACCCCTGGGCTCAGCAGGTCGCAGAGCAGCAGAACACCGCACAGCCGACATTCGGCGGCGGATTCGACGACGAACAACCCTTCTAGGCGGCGATCAACATGGCAATCAGAGAACTCACCACGATCGAAGTCGCAGACGTAGAAGTGAACGATCAGTATTTCGTCGAGCTCCGGCAGCTGAAAAAGCGCACGATCTACTCGGCGAAGCAAGCGCGCGACCTCGCGAACGAACTCATCGAAGCAGCCGACCGCAGCGACGCGCTCATCGCGGAAGACGCCGCCGCCAGCGGCATCCGCATGGAGCACGCGCTACTCATCAACGATGCGGGCGAGGTCGTGCTGTGAGTGCCGCACAGCGCACGTGTATGCAAGCACCGATCGGCCGCGGCGCTTACTGCGGGCGCCCCGGCGCGACCATCGTCGCTTCGACCGCGGCGACGTGCACGAACTGCCTCGCAGCGTTCCGCGCCGACGAGAGGGCAGCGAAATGAGCGCCACGACCGCGCTCGACGTGTTCGCAGGCGTCGGCTGGGGTGTCGCTTGCAATTGGCTCGGGATTCGCGAGTACGGCGTCGAGATCGCACCCTCAGCGATCCGGCTGCGTACCGCGAACGGGATGCGCACGATCTACCGCGACGTCTGGTCGGGGCTTTTCCACCCGATCGAGCTTGTGCCGCAGCACGATCTCTATATTGCGTCGCCGCCCTGCCAGACATTCTCGATGGCAGGGAAGGGAGACGGGCGGAAAGCGCTCAACGACGTGCTTGACGCGATCGCTCGCGAGACGTACATCTACCCCGGACTTCTGCATCACCTCACACAGACGCTCGACCCGCGAACCGCGCTCGTACTCACTCCGCTCGCGCACATTCATCGGCACCGGCCGCGCCTGGTCGCGCTCGAGCAAGTGCCCGAAGTGCTGCCCATCTGGAACGCTTACGCCGCGGTGCTCCGCTCATACGGGTATTCGGTGTGGACCGGGATCATGCGGGCCGAACAATATGGCGTGCCGCAGACCCGTAAACGCGCGATCCTCATGGCCCGACGCGACGGCAAGGTTGAACCACCCACACCGACGCACTCCCGCTACTACTCGACCGACCCGGGCCGCCTCGATCCGGGAGTCGAGAAGTGGGTGAGTATGGCGGAGGCGCTCGGGTGGGGCATGACTGAGCGTCCATCGGTCACGGTGACGGGAGGAAGCGGACGCCAAGGCGGACCCGATCCTCTCGACGGCGGTTCGGGTGCACGCAAGACCCTGCGAAAGGCTCAAGAGCTTGGCAAATGGCAGGGGCCGGGAGGCGTAGATCCTCGCGTCCCAGCAACGACCGTCGCGGCTGACCCTCGACTCACAAGCAGGGGGCATCACAACCATGGTGAGCAAGGCCGCGCGGTGAAATCCGAACTCGTGCGAGAGCACTTTGAACAGTGGACCATGGAACGGCCTGCGCCGACAGTGGTGGCTACACGTCGTAGTGCGGGCGGGATGCTCATCGGCAGGCAGCTCGCAGACGGCTCTCGGCAAGACGTCGGCGGGCATTCGGGCGTAGTGGGAATCAAGGATGGGCAACTGGCAGGTGTCCGCGTCACAGTCGAGGAAGCCGCAGCCCTGCAATCGTTCCCGCCCGATCTTGTGCTTCTCGGCACCCAGTCGGAACGGCACCTCGCGATCGGGAACGCGGTCCCGCCTCTCATGGCTGCCGCGATCCTCGGTGCGCTGCTCGCCCCACCCGCCGAGCGCGACGCATGGGATCACGTATTCGCGGGGGTCGCAGGATGACCGCCCATCCGCCGCTGACCACCACTGATTTCGATGCTCTTGCCCGGTTCGGGGCGACCCGGGAAGACCTCACACCACCAAAGGAGAACACCACCATGACGACTGAAATCGGCCCGAGAAAGCGGGCGATGGGTTCCCACCATTCACCGCGCGCGCAGACGACGACGTGGCTCACACCGCCAGAGATCGTCGAGGCGTTGGGGCCGTTCGACCTTGACCCGTGCGCCGCCCCATCGCCGCGACCCTGGCCGACCGCCGCTGAGCACATCGAACTCCCGCGCGACGGACTCGCTGAAGCATGGCACGGTCGCGTGTGGCTCAACCCGCCCTACTCCCATGCGGCGTGGACCTGGTTGTCTAAGCTCGCTGACCACGGCGACGGCATCGCCCTCGTTTTTGCGCGCACCGAGACAGTGGGCTTCGTTGCTCAGGTTTGGCAGCGAGCGACCGCGGTGCTCTTCCTGCACGGCCGACTGCACTTCCATTTCCCAGACGGCGAGCGTGCACCGGCTAACAGCGGCGCACCGAGCGCTCTTGTCGCCTACGGGGCGGACGCTGCCGCATCGCTGCGGAACTCGGGTATCGAGGGCACCTACGTTCCCCTGCAACTGGAAGAACAACTCAGATTCACAACAGCGCGCACTCTCGCGCAGACCGGAGACCCCCAATGACGAACCAGAAGACACCCGTACAGGGTGGCGCGACCGAGGAACAGATCGAAGCCGCAGCTAGGGCGAGCTACGACGAGTGGCGAAGCCCTGACTATTTCACTTGGGAGCAAGCAGTCGAGGGGCGAAACGCGAACCCTGATCCGACGTTCCCGCACATCGTGGACAAGTTCCGCGCTCATGCGAAGGCCGCTCTCATTGCAGCGTTTACAGTGCAGGAGCCGAGCGAGGAGCGCAAGCTTATGCAGTCACTAGCGAAGTGGGTGGGCGTGCCAGAAGATGCACCGTTGTTGGAAATCGCTTGCGAGGTGTCTGGTGTGCTCGAAGATGCTCTCGCGGCTCGCTCAGTGTCGGTGTCCTCCGATCCAGCGGAGGAGCACCACGATGCCGAGGAGCAGCAGGCCGCGAAGCTAACACCCGGAGCGTTCTTCGAGGTGACCGGAACTGTGGATGAGATTTTCAAAATCGTCGACGGGATCAACTCGCACGAGGGGAGAGAAACGTCTGGCGACAGCGCATCACTCGATCTTTGGCAGGAAATGCTCGGCGAGTGGATGGCACGAGTTCGGCAGTTAGGTCATGTCGAGTCCGAGGATCATGCGGCAACGCTAACAGGCGGAGTAGGTGAGCACGCGCGCGACCACATGGGCATCTGCAGGAACTGTGGTGCTGGGTTGAGCGCGATGGACATCCTTGACGGAGAGCTCCCGTGCGAGGCAACGGTAACAGGCGACCGCGAGAAGCTGATCGCCGAGGCGGAGCGGCTTGTGCGGCAGAGCGCCGCAGGGGGTAACCCGGTTGCGGAGTTTGGCGTCACCAAGGAGATCGCGTTCGTTCGTGGAGTCCGGTTCGCCGCTGCCGCTCTCGCCGCCCCGGTCGAGGTAGACGAAGCGAAGCTCGCCGAGCTTGCATTGAGGTTCTGCACTTGCTCGCACTGGCTCGAAGAGCACTTTGAGCGAGAGTGCATCGCACACCACTGCGCGTGCAGGGATTTCGATCCGGTGCTGCGAGGTGAAGGGCGATGAGCCGAAGAACTCGTTCGCTAGTCGCCAGGTCTACGTTCATCTTGATCTGGCTGACAATCTGGTTCATTGCCGGATACTTCACCGGAGTGGAAGGCGTTGAATCCGGCCTCGCGAGCGGCCTCGTTGTCCTCGGAATTAATGCCACGATTCTCGTGTTAGTGGCGGGGCTGTGCTACCTGATCCATTGGGTGACCGATTGGGTCGAAATGGGGGGCTCAGATGCAGACTGAGCGTACGTGGTCGGGGTCATTCAAGTGGCACCTCGAACAGGTGCCGTGGCTGTTGCTGCACATGCGGGCGCTCGCGGAGTCCACGCTTGCCGCACAGGACACCGCCGCGGTACGAGTGTCGGGGTCGTCTGAGAAGGCGCGACTCCCCTTCCACATCAATCCTGCCGACGACGCCGACCTGCTCTATGCGACCCTCGTCATCTTCGGCCGTGAGGTTGCGGAGAAGATCGGGGGCAGCTCCCCGAAGCCGCTGCGCACCCGCATGTGGACCGGCCGCGACGAACCGCAAGGGCTGCCCGTCTGCACCCCGCAGGAAGCGATGGGACTCTCGGCGGAGATCTGCCGATGGCTCATCGCCTGCACCCACCAGATCGCGCACGACGGCACCCTGAACGACGCACCCGAATCACTCATCGAACTCATCCGCGACATGCGACAGCGGTACCCGGAGACCGAACCCAAGTTCAAGGCGTACCGGCCTGACCTAACGTGCCCGATGTGCAAAGAGTCGACCATCGCACCTGTCTTCGACGCAAAAGGGCTCGCCGGTTACGAATGCGACGTCTGCGAAGCAAGCTGGGATCGCGACGGCGCACCAGTCGAACAAATCGAGATTCGGGAGCGAGACAGCCCGTGATTCACAATCGCGAGGTCTACACCTACAAAGAGGCCGCGCAACGCGTCGGACGTCACCCGCAGACGATCCGCAAGTGGCGCAAACGCGGCCTCGAGATGGGCTGGGACGATCGCGGCCGTCGCGTCGTCGAGCACAAAGCCCTCCTGAAATGGTGGCGAGAATCCATCATCCGAGACGCACGAAACCGCACGAATAAAGGCGACACGCCGCCAAACATGTGGTTCTTGCGGCCATGAGGGGGGTTTACCTTAGATTCAAAGTGAGCAAATGGGCCGGAACGCGAATCACGCGGTACCGGCCCATTGCTCATTCCTCAGCTAGGTGAGCAGGTTGGCTCATCCGTGCGGTCCCATCTCGTCTAACGGCAGGACGCTCGGCTCTGACCCGAGTAACCGAGGTTCGAATCCTTGGATGGGAACTGGTGGAGGTCGCTGGCTGGTACCAGGGCAGGTTCCCTAAACGTGCAGCCGAACAGCAAGGTAGGTGACGCCCTAAAGCAACTGGGCTGAGGACTGAGCCGTCTGGCGACTTAAGAACGAGGCGACGCTACGCGCCTACTCCACCACATCACGAATCGCGACCCCGGCTACTGCGTGTGTGTGGTCCACTGGAAACCGTCCCACCACCGAGTGACGGGCTGACCGTATGGATCGGCATACCAGCCCGGCGGCGGCCCCTGAGGGGGCGGGGGCTGTTGACTTACAACCTGCACTTGCTGCGGCTGCATCTGAACGTAATCGGCGCCCTTGTGAAGAGACAGCTTGTGTCCGCAGATCCGGCAGTTCTTTGTACCGCCCATCGCGATCTCGCTGATGCCAAGCGTCAGCACCGCGGCTCCGGCACGCCCAGTATTGCGACCTGCGTTCGCGTAAGCCGAGTTCGTGCACTTCTTGCAATCGCGACAGCCTGTCTCAACTTTTGCCATGAGGTCATCCTATTGACCCGAAGCAGCAAAGGCGCACATGCCCTGGGAAACCTCGAACCGCCGCGACCGCCTGCCCAAAGACTGGCCGCAGATCCGCGCCGCGATCCTCGAACGCGACGGGCACCGATGCCAGCAATGTGGACGACACGGTACTCACGTCGATCACATCGACCCTGGCGATGATCATCGACCCTCGAACCTGCAGACGCTCTGCGCACCCTGTCACTGGCGAAAGTCACGCGCCGAGGGTGGCCGTGCCGTGCACAAAGGCAGACGCGTCGTGAAGCGGATACCCCGACTTCGGCCCGCCGAGCAACACCCCGGACTCGGATAGGAGCGCCCACAGCATGCGCAAGGTCGCCCTCATCTACGGACCGCCATGCAGCGGCAAGACAACGCAAGCCCGAACGCTTGCCCGCCCCGGCGACCTCATCATCGACTGGGATCTCCTCGCGCAAGAAGCAGGAAGCCCACGCGACCACGACCACGAACAACGCTTCGCCGTCGCAGCATCACGCGAACGCATGCGCCTCGAAGACTACGTCACCCACATGACTAACGGCACCGCCTACATCATCCGCACTCTCGGCGACCCAGACGAACGCGAACAGGCAGCCGCCCGCATCGGGGCAACCGAACTCATCAGGTGCGACCCAGGCGGAGCCGAGTGCATCCGCCGGGCACACGACCTCGGCCGACGCCCCACCACTGACGAGCTGATCATCCGTTGGTACGCGCAGGACTGGGGCTCACGCGCCCTCACGCACCGCCGCACAGGCGGTGCAGCCCAACGCACCGCACACCCCGGACTCGCGTAGTCCACGACAAACACGGAGACACCATGGCGGCAACCACCTGCATGGGGCAAGTACCAGCACCCATCCGCGCAGAGGACCTGAACACGAGCGTTCTCGGCCGCACCATCACGGTCACCGATCACAGGCTCACCGCCACCGGGACCATCACGCGCCTCACCATCGACGCAGAGCTCGAGAACGTGCACCGCAGCTGGCCTAGCGGGCGCATCGTCCTAGGCCGCAAGGAGGCCAGCGTCGTCATCACGCTCGACTGCAAGCACGAGCTGCACGTCTCGATCGACGCAGCCGTGGTCATCGAGCCGCCTACCGAGTCGACCCCAGCCTGACCCCCTCCCCACCCCCTCACCCGCTCCTAGCGGTTTACCGTCTCGGATTCTGCCCGAGTTTCCAAGTCGATTGAGTTGCAGCGGAGGTGGTCGTTATGGGTGAGCGTGGCCCGATTCCGAAGCGGAAAGACTCGCTCAACGGTCATCGTTCGAAGGACGAAATCTGGGGCGACACCGTGACACGGGCACCTGGTGCTCAGAAGGTTCGAGTGCCTGCTGCTGACCGCGACTGGCATCCGATCGCAAAGCGCATGTGGGCCGCTTTGAAGAAGTCCGGGCAGTCGGCGTTCTACGAACCGTCCGATTGGGCTTTCGCCTACTCGTTGATGGATGACCTCACCTACTACAAGAAGTCGGGCAAGCGTTCCGGGCAGATGCTTACAGCGATCTACAGCGCGATGACGACGCTGCTCGTCACCGAGGGCGATCGCCGTCGCGTGGCGCTTGAGCTGCAGCGTGCCAGCGGTGCGCCGGCCGAGTCGAGCAACGTGGAGGACATGCAGGTATGGAAGGAACGTCTTCGCTCATAGCTCCACGCGAGCGTCTGTGCACGCTCGGCGCTGAGGTGCTCCCGCCTGACCTGATCGACGACAGCCTGCCGCTGTACACGCTCGGCTACGAAGCGATCACTTGGATTGAGCGGAACCTGCTGCAGCCCAATGGGCCGCAGGCGGGGCAGCCGGTCCGGCTGGTGCCGTCGCAGGCAATGTTCCTCGTGTTTTTCTACGCGGTCGACGAGCACGGCAACTGGGTATTCAACCGTGCCGTGCGCCGACTCGCGAAGGGCTCAGGCAAGTCACCGTTCGCGGCGATGCTCGCACTGTTCGAGCTCCTCGGGCCCGCCCGTGTGGCCGCGTTCGATGACGATGTACCGGGCGGCGTTGTCGGCATGCCAGTGTCGATGCCGCTTGTCCACGTGGCGGCGACGTCGCAAGATCAGACCGCGAACACGATGCGCATGATCCGCGCAATGGCGAACAAGCGAACCCCGCTCGCCCGCAATTACCGACTCGACGTCGGAAAGACGTACGTCGAGACACCTGACGGTGGCAGACTGCAGCAGATCACCTCTTCGGCGTCCGCCGCTGAGGGCTCCGAGCTCACGTTCGCAGTCGCGGATGAGACCGAGCACTGGACAGGCTCAAACGGGGGCAAGGATCTCGCCGAGACGCTGGATCAGAACCTCGGTAAGACCGGCGGCCGGCTCATGGAGACATGCAACGCCTGGCTTCCCGGCGTCGCGTCCGTGGCCGAATCCACGTTCGAGGGCTGGGTGCAGCAGCAGGAGTGGCTCAACAACCCCAGCCACCCCGATCGCCTCACGTCGCGCCGGCAGCAGATCTTGTACGACGCACGCGTCGCCCCGCCAGATGTTGATCTCGCTGACGAGGAGTCGCTGCGCGCCGCACTCGAGTTCGTTTACGAGGGTCTGCCGTGGGTGAAGATCCACGACATCATGCAGCGCATCTGGTCGCCGGCTTACCCAGTGTCCCGATCTCGCCGGTTCTACTTGAATCAGCCGAACGCTGCAGCCGACGCCATGTTCACTCTCGAGGAGTGGGCGGCGCTTGGCCCGAAGCCTGGCGATGACACGTTTCCCGAGATCACTGACGGTGACGAGGTCGTGCTCTTCTTCGACGGGTCGCGCTCGCGGGATGCTACGGCGCTCGTCGGATGCCGCATCTTCGACGGCCATGTGTTCACGCTCGGCGTGTGGCAGCCGACACCCGAGGCGCCCGTGAACACGGGCGAAGTGTCGATCGCCGTTCAGCGCGCGTTCGACCGCTTCACCGTGGCGGCCTTCTTTGCCGACGTGCGCGAGTGGGAGTCGTTCGTGAAGGTGTCGTGGCCAGAGCTCTACGGAGACGACCTGATCGTTCACGCAAAGTCGCGCGGGACCGACCCTCAGCCGATCGCGTGGGACATGCGCTCTCACTCGTCCGAGTTCTCGGAAGCGACCGAGATGTTCCTCGCCGAAGTGCAGGACGGCGCGTTCACGCACGACGGCAACTGGGACACCTCCCGCCACATCGGCAACATTCGCCGCGGTGAATACCGAGGCCGCCTTTACCCCCGCAAGGAATCAGAGGCGTCGACATCAAAGATCGACGCCGGAATCTGCGCGATCGGTGCCCGAATGGTGCGCCGCATCGTGCTCGCCTCTCCCGAGTGGGAAGAGCGCGGACGAGAAACAGGATGGACGGTGGGCTGGTGAGTTTCGAGAAGCTGATGCGAGGCCCAGTGATGCCCGCGAACTTCACGCGCAACGAGGCATACTTCGACGGCAAGAAACGACTCGACGCGCTTGGTGTGACGCTGCCGCCGGAAATGCGAGTGCTCGAGATTGTCGTCGATTGGCCGCGAATCCTGGTGGAGGCGCTCGAGGAACGTCTCACGATCGAGGGCTTCACGATCGCCGGACAGGCCGAAGCGAACCAGCGGTACTGGCGCCGGTGGCAGGCCAACCGCATGGACCTCACCGCGCCGCTCGTACACACCGAGGCCCTGGTTCAGGGGTGCGGGTATGTCGTCGTGGGTGGGGGTGGCCCGCAGGGCTTCGCACGCATCACCGGGCATTCCGCGCTCGGATTCACCGTCTCGAAAGACCGGGCAACGGGCGTCGTATCGGAGGCCGTGCAGCGGTTCAGCGACGAGGAATCCCCCGCGGTCGTCCACTACGTTCCTGGCAAGAACTACATCTACCGCAAGTCCAACGGCCGCTATCTCTTCGAGAAGGGCCTCGACAGCGGGACGCAGCGAATCCCCGTCGTGCCATTCGTCAATCGAGCCCGTCTCCGCGACGATATGGGACGATCCGAGATGCAGGACGTCATTCGCTACACCGACGCTGCATCGCGTTCCATCACGAACCTACAGGTCGCGGTCGAAACAGTCGCGCTCCCGCAAAAGTACATGCTCGGTGCTGCCGCGAACGACTTCAAAGACCCTGACGGCAAGCAGAAGACCCAGTGGGAAACGTACATCGGGCGCATCCTTCTCGGACCGAAGGACGCGAAGGTAGGCACGTTGCAGGGCGCGAACCTGCAGGACATCACGTCGGTACTGCGGCTCTACGCGGGGTTCGTGTCAGCGTCATCGGGGATGTCACTTATGTCGCTCGGCATCGGAACCGACGCCAACCCGGCGTCTGAGGGCGCACTTAACGCGGTCGACAACCGCCACGTGCGCAAGGCCGAGAAAAAGCAGGCACTGTTCGATGACTCCTGGGAGGACGTGCAGCGCATCGCTGACGACATCGAGGGAGTCGCCGACAAAGAGTCCGATCTGCTTGAAACGCAATGGCGCCCCGCGGCAACAATGACTCTCGAGTCAGTCGCGGCGGCTGCATCGACACTCGTCACCGCGGGCATCATCCCGCCAGCGGTTGCCCGCAACCGGATCGGCCTTACCCCCGAGGAGAAGCGGATCGCTGACGAGGCCGAGCGGAACTCGGCGGCGTCACTGCTTCGGGCGGTCGGTAGCTGATGCGGGCGGGGGCATACCGCCGGGCCCTGGATAGGATCTCGCGCGGTCTGCTCTCGGACGTCATGACGCTCATGCGCGCCGACGCGCGACGCCTGCCCGTTGGAGATGCGAACGACGAGGAGCGTGTCGGGGCGCGGGATGCCCTCGCCGACCGGGTCACGAAGTTGATCTGGGAGCGTCGACGCAGCGCACGTGACACAGCGCACGAGTTCCTGACTGGGCAAGCACGCCGCGCAGGCATCACGGGCGACGTGTACCTGCCGAATGGGCCTGGATATGGCACGGGGTCGATGCGTGCGGTACTCGCCAGCCTCGACGAGCAGGGCGCGTTTCAACAACATCCCGACGCGCTCGGGGCAAGGGTCGGTGCGGTCGCAGTGCGGCATACCGAGGATCGTGCGCGCCGAATCATCAGGGAAGCGGCCGAAGCCGACGAAGCGACGGTGCGCGCCTGGCAGGACATGCAGGCGGAACGAGCCGCATCCCAGCGCCAGGGGCAGGAGAAGCTCGCGCGGGAGGTCGAACGCACTCGCGAGCGCGATAGCCGCGACCTGCGGGAGCTAGCCGTACAACCGGGCGGCTGGGCGAGGATGCTCACAGGCGTCGAGAACTGCGCATTTTGCGTCATGCTCGCCGCCCGTGGGGCCGTCTACGACGGAAAGGCGGAGGCGCTCGACGGCGACTACATCGGGAAGTTCGGTGACGCGTATCACGATCACTGCGATTGCATCGCGGTGCCGGTCTACTCGCCTCTGTGGGACGGGGGCAAGACGGCGGCGGCGCTGCAGAAGCTCTACGAGCGCGCGCAAGACGCGATCTCTGACGATGATCTGCAGAACCGTGACAACGTCGAGTCTCCTGATCAGCTCCGCAAGCTCCGGAAGTATCTGCTCGAGCACTCCAACGAGCTCGCGAAGGCAGTGCCGAACATTCGTCACCAGGACGCTCTCGTCGAACAGCAGCGCGAGTTTGGGCTGCCAGAAGAGGCGGTGACAGAACTCGCGCCCCACGAGGTTCGGTTCTTCCACGAATTCGGCGCGACGGAGACGTTCGAACTAATCCGCCGCAACGCAGATCGCACGTCATCGAATGACTTCCGGTGGACGTCTCGCGGTGACGTAGAGGTCGAGGTCAAGCGGCCCGAGCGCGCGAGTTACGACGCCGTGAAACGGCTCATTCGAGACGCCGTGTACTCGGCCCGCGAGAACCACGGGGTCGTCAAAGACCGCTTCATTGTCGACCTCGACGATCGTCCACTGACCGAGAAGTTGCGTCGGCAGTTGGAGGTCTACAACCTCCGCAACGCCCGCAACTCGATTCGGAAGCTCTGGGTCTGGTCACGGGCGCGGCTCACCGAGATCGACTTGCGGACAGAAGTGTAGGGCCCGAGCCCGCGAGTTCTGACGGCGCATTATTTCGGCGCTTTCACGGGGAGGCCCTACTCGAACAACTATACGCCTGGCGGTCACGTATCGCCAGGCTCCGGGGCGTACCGGCCGGTGCCGGATGCCGACTGTAAATCGGTTGCCAACGCGCGAAGCAGGTTCGACCCCTGCACGCCCCACCACCTCCCGCGATCCGCGCGAGGTTCCGCACGCCCCAGGAGGGCGATTGACCAGGAGTCACCATGCCTGAAAACAAGATCGAGGAACTGCCCGAGTGGGCGCAAGCCCACATCGCAACGCTGCGCCAAGAAGCGGCACAGCGGCGCACCGAAAAGCAGTCCCTCGCCAACGAAGTGGCAACGCTCACCGCTCGAGTCGAGGAGCTCACCCAGTCTGCCGCCGACGCCGAAGCCGCACGAGTTGCGAGCGACGAACTCGCGCAGACGACGACCGCGGACCTCGAGCGCGAGCGGTTCGGTCGCACACGTGACCGACTCGCAGCCGAACGAGGGCTGCCGTCGAACGTAGCCGAGTTGGTTAACGCGACCGACGAGGAGTCCCTCACTACCGCACTGGATGCCCTGGCGGCACTGCGCGGAACACCCGAATCCCCCAAGCCCGAACCCAATCCCGCTCAGGGTGCGGGCGGGCAACTCTCGGATGAGTCAGCGAAGGCAGCTCAGGCCGAGGAGTTCTTCACGTCGCTCGAGTAGCGACCTAACCGAAAGGAGCAGCCCGTGGCTGCAATCACCCTCGAGGGAGTCGCCCAGACTCCCGGCTTCATCCCGGAGCCGATCGCCCGCGAGATCATCACCGCGGTTCAGGCTCAGTCGGTGGTGACTCGCCTCGCGAAGAGCGTGCCCGTCACTCTCGACGGCATCGCCACTCTCACCCAGACCGGCACTATCGAGGCCGGTGTCGTGGGCGAGGGCGAGCGCAAGCCTGTCTCGTCGGGCTCGTACTCGCCGAAGAAGGCGAAGCCGATCAAACTCGCTGCGATCTGCATCGTTTCCAAGGAGCTGCGCATGCGGAACCCTGCGAACATCCTCGCCAACATCCAGGCGGACCTCGGCAATTCGATCACGCGCGCTGTCGATCTCGCGGTACTGCACGGCACCAACGCGGTAACCGGCGACATCGCTGGTATGGAGTCGCTCGCCGACACCACGAACTCGGTCGCGCTCGGCACCACTGCCGTTTCCGCTGGCGGTATCGGCAAGGATCTGCTCACGGGCTACGACCTGGTCGTGAACAGCGACAGCCCGTACGCCGAGTTCGACGGCTTCGCCGCTCACAAGTCGATCCGCACCGAGCTCGCCGGCGCCGTTGACGCGCAGGGTCGCCCGGTGTTCTCGGCCGGATGGGATCTCAAGGCGGGTATCGACAACGTGATGGGTCTTCCCACCGCGTACTCGAACATCGTCAACGGCAAGCGCGGCGTCGCGGCCGGCTCGAACGTGGTCGCGTTCGGTGGCAACTGGGCGTCGCTGCAGTACGGCTTCGCCGAGCAGATGACGATCCGCCGCACGGATCAGGCGACCATCGTCGACGGAGACACCACCTACCACCTCTTCCAGGACAACCTCGAGGCGTACCTCGTCGAGGCGATCTTCGGGTGGCTGATCCCGGAGACCGATGCATTCGTGAAGTACACGAAGGGTCCGGCGACCCCGTGATGAACGAGCTCGAGTCCACAGAGGGAACACGCGTCACCGTCTCCAACGAGACGGCGGAGCGTCTGCTCGCCCAAGGGTGGCGCCGCGTCGACGCCACCCAGCCTGAGCCCCAGAAGCCGGCCCGCACCCGAAAGGCGAAGGCCGACTAGTCGCTCTGACGAGAGGAGTCATCATGGCTGATCCGCTCGCTACGAAGGCTGATGTCGAGGCGTCGCTGCTCCGTTCGCTCAGCACCGCCGAGGGAGAGTTCCTCCCGAAGCTGCTCGAGCGGGCGGAGCAGATGCTCATCGGCTACGTGCCTGACCTGCTCACCCGCGCCGCTGAAGGTACGTGGCTGCGCGGTGTGGTCATTCGCATTGAGGCTGACATGGTCGCGCGCGTGCTTCGGAATCCCGAGGGCATGCGTCAGGAGTCGGACGGGGTCTATTCGTACTCGGTCGACTGGGCGGTCGCGTCCGGCCGCCTGAAACCGTTGGATGACGAACTGCTCATGCTCGGCGTTCGCGTTGGGCTTTCCTCCGCGGCCGGCGAAATGGACGGGTACGCGCGGCGTCGCTATGGCGTCGACCCGGCGAACCAGTTTCAGATTGGTTGGCCGGCGTGCGATTCGATGTCGGAGCCGCTCGGCTGGGGTGGTTTCTGATGGGGCTCCTCGACCGCACGCCCCACATCGTAACCGTGCAGCGCCGAAAACGACGAGTGACCCCTCACGGGTCCTCGCTCGTCGCTTTCGGCGCACCTGTCGACGTGAGCTGCGTCGTGCGCGCGCTTTCAGCATCCGAGGCCGCAGACCTCGGCCTGACCACCGAGACGGTGCACCGCGTCGTTTCGCGTGAATGGCCGGGTGATGTGCTTTCGCTGGTCACCTACAACGGCGCCAAGTGGGAGCCGATCGGCGATCCGTTGTGGTTTGACGGGTCCGCAAGGACGCAGCACTGGGAAGTGCGATTGAAGCGGGTGAGCCCCAATGGCGCGGGTCTATAAGAACGCCGGCGTTGAGGCTGCGAAGCAGGTCGGGCAGTCGAACGCCCTCGATTCGGTTGCCGCGCGCGTCGAGTCGGCAGCTCGCTCTCGCGCTGCGAGTCACGGCTCGCTGCCGTCGAACATTTCGACAACAAAGATTCGGGGAAAGTCAGGCGTGACCGACCGATTCATCGCGCTCGATCATCCCGAGGCCGAAAACATCGAGTTCGGTCACCTCGCTCGAGACGGCAAGACCTGGGTGCCTGGCCTGTGGATCATGTACGGCGCCTTCAACAGCATTGGGGGTTCCGGGTGATTGACGCCGACTCACTCATTGCAGAGCGCCTGCAGAGCGCGTTCCCTGACTGGCATGTGGCGTCCGAGCAAGATCCAGGCATCACATTTCCCGCGATCATCTTCGCGGTCTCTGGTGACGGCCAGGTCGGTAACGGCCCGAAACGGTGGCCGTTGTCCCTCGCGGTCAACATCCTCGACGACACAGAAACCGTGTTTGAGAGCGTCGAGGCGGTCTATGCGGAGATCCGGTCGTGGCGGGGCAAAACGTCGCCGCACGGGCACGTGGTGCTCGTCGCTGATACCTCGCTGATCTCTCGTGTCGCATCGACAGTCGTCGGCAACCGCTCTATCCAGCAGTACGCCGGTTCATTCGACGTGCTCGCCCGCACCTAAATACTCATTCGCCGCCACTGCGCGGCATCCAGCAAGGAGAAAGCCTTGGCAATCAAAGAGTCCTTTTCAATCCCCGGGTTCGGAACGGTGTTCACCGCTCCCCCGAATACCCCGCTGCCCGAAGGTGGCATCACCGCATTCACCCGCGAAGCCGACACCGTCGGCGACTTCGACAACCTCGGGCACACCTCGTCTGAGAACACGATCGAGTTGTCGGTGGACGGCGGCGACGCCCAGTCGAAGCGCTCCTGGCTGCGCAGCAACCTCGTCACGATCTACGAGGGCATCACGTGGTCCGCGGCTGGGTCGAGCATCCAGTGCGACAAGGCCACCGTGCAGAAGATCTACAACGGCTGGGATACCGCTGACGGCAAGGGCAGCGTCATCGGGGCCACGAAGGAAGGTATCAACCTCGCGATGGTGATCCTCGCCGAGGACGACACCGGCAACCTGGGCTTCTACATCCCGAACCAGAACTTCACGTTCGGCGACGCGCCCAGTTTCGACGTTGAGAACTTCTTCGAGCTGCCGTTCGCGGCATCATTCCAGGCTCCAGCATCGGGCGTTCTCCCTTCGGGGCCGAACAACAAGCCTGGCCTGTTCGCGTTCTACGGCCCCGACGCATGGGACGGCGAGGCACCAACGGGTGTGACACCGGGCACGCCTGGCTCGTTTGTTCCCACTGGCGCAGAAGTCCCGGCGACGATCGCCGAGCTGCGCGCCCTTGGTGCGCTCGACCAGACGGCCGCGTGGACGACCGGCCAGTACATCGAGTACGGCAACGCGCAGAAGGCGTACTGGAACGGCACCGACTGGGCCACCGGCACCGCGGCCTAACACAAACCGCTGGCCGGGGCGTTATCGGGTCGCCCCGGCCAGCTTCACACCCGAACCCGACACACCCGAAGGAGGGCCACCGTGGCCACCACCAAGACATCAAAGACCGCCGAGAAGCACGACGCACTGCTCGCCGAGCAGGAACTGCTTTCGAGCGTCCCCCGGCTCAAGCCCGCAGCGGCGTTCCGGCAGCGCGACAAGTCGAATCTGAACAAGCTCGCAGTACAGCTCATGGATTTCGTGGACGACGAGGGCAACGTCGACACGACTGATGCGGCCGCTGCGTCTGCACTGTTTGATTTCCTCGCAGACGCCGATGACTTCTTCGAGACGATCGCAGCCGACCATGACGAGTACATCGCGTGGTCGACTGGGCTCCGCGACAGTGAAGAGATTTTCGGCGCGCTCGTGGGGAAGTACCAGCGCGAACTGGGGGAATAGCGGCGGTCTGCGCGTATCTCGACGAGTTCGAGATCGAGCTGACCGCGGACTTTCAACAGTTCTACGCGCTCAAGATCGAGGATCTGTGGGTCGGGCTACTCCCCGCCTCACAGATCCTCGTTCGTATTCAGGGGCTCATGAGCGACCCGCATTCCAGGTTTCGGGCCGCGTGGCTCGAGGAGCATCCGCCGAAGCTCAGTGACGGTGCGCCCTCATGGCTGCACTGGACTCCCGAGGCTTCGCTACTTGCGACGCTCGGAAATTTGAAGCTAGCGAGCTTCCCGAAGAAGCGCGGCCAGCGATCGGTCGAGCTCATCAAAACGCCTGCCGATCAGCGGGTGAAGGCCAAGCGGTTCTCGAGTATTCGAGATTTCGCGAGCAACTTCTCCAGGAGGTGACCGCATGGCACTTGGCGTAAAAAGCGTGGGACGTGTCGGTGTTCGCGTTCTCCCTGACTCAACGAGTCTTCGCCGCGATCTGCAGAAGGTGCTTGACCGTATCGAGCGAACGGTCGACCTGAATCTCAATGTCGTCGCCGACACGAGCAATGCTCGCAAGGAGGCTCGGGATTTCAAGCGTGATGTCGAGAAGGACGAGGTAACGGCGAATCTCGACCTCGACACCGCGGTCGCACGCACGCGGCTCGCGGTACTGCAACGCCCACGTCAGGTGCCGATCAACGTATCGGTGACGACGCGGTCGCTCGCGAAGGCGGCGACGGCTATCGCAGCCCTTTCGGGTGCCCGTGTTGTGAACACGTATCTGACGCGGATGCGTGACACGCTGCAGAATCTTGACCGTTCGGTGCCAGCGATCACGGGCGTCATGCTCGCGGTCAGCTCGCTCGGATCGGTTGCACTGAGCGCTGGCGGTGGACTCTTCACCGTCGGCGCTGGTATCGCGCAGGCAGCCACGGCCGCGCTCGCCCTGCCGGGCATTCTCGGCGGCGTCGCGATCGGTGTCGGCACATTGGTGGTCGCGCTCGCAGGCGCAGGCAACTACATCGGTGACCTTGCTGATGGGTGGAAGGCGCTCGGCCCGATCATCCAGGACAACTTCTGGGGCCAGGCCGCTGATAACGTGCGTGCGCTCTCTGACTCCGTTCTACCGGCCCTGAATACTGAACTCGCAGGCACCGCACAATCGCTTGGCAACTGGGCCGCTGCACTCTCTGATGGTCTCGCGGCATCGTTCACCCCCGAGGTGTTCGCGTCGATGTTTGGCAACCTGAACGCCTCAATCGAGATCGCCGCCGGATCGACCGGCAATTTCGCGAGCATCCTCGCTGGCCTTGGCCAGGTGGGAGCCTCGTACCTTCCGCGTCTCGCGCAGTGGGTTGCCGACATTACGACGCAGTTCGATGCGTTCATTGCGAAGTCGATCGCATCAGGCGACATTTTCACGTGGATCGACAACGGAATCGTTGCCCTGAAGCAGATCGGTTCCGTGCTTGCTTCGACCGGATCGATCCTGTCCGGCATCAACAATGCCGCCGTGGCTGCTGGTGGCGGCGGGCTGGCGACACTCGCCGACGTGATGGGCCGCATCGCAACCGTCGTCAACGGGCCAGCATTCCAAGGCACACTCACCACGATCTTCCAGGGTGCAGCCGCCGGTGCGCAGGGGCTTGCGCTCGCGTTGGGACCGATCGGTGACATGTTCGTGCAACTTGCGCCGCTGATCTCGACGACGCTCGCAACGCTTGGCCCATTGGTCGGGCAGGTGCTGGGAACGATCGCCGACGCGCTCTCCTCTCCTGCAATCCAGGGAGGTTTCACAGCGCTGGTTGATGGGGTTGTCGCGGGCGTCACCGCGTTGCTGCCCGCGGTCCAGCCCTTGGCGGACATGCTTGGCGCGTTGATGCAGGTCGCGGGCCCGCTTGCCGGAGTGATTGGTGGCGTGCTCGGCGCGGCGCTGACCGCACTTGCCCCCGTGGTCACATCGGTGCTCGAAGCAATCGCACCAGTGATCCCGCTCCTTGGCGAGGCGCTGATGCAGGCCGTTACCGCGCTCACGCCATTGCTCACCATGATCGGGCAGAGTTTCGCGCAGATCATGCAGCAGTTGATGCCACTGATTGAACCGCTACTCACGCCGCTCGTGCGCCTGTTCCAGGAGCTCGTGCCGGTGGCGATGTCGCTGTTCAGCGCATTGATGCCGATCGTGAGCGACGTGCTTACGGCGCTCGTGCCGATCCTCGGCGAGGTGCTCGCTGCATTCACTCCGCTGCTGTCCGAGATCCTGCCTCCCCTGACTGGCTTGTTCCAGCAGATGGCCCCGATAATCGCGCAGCTCATGGACGCCGTCATGGCACTGATCACCCCGATTCTCGAGATGATCAAGCCGATGCTCGAACTCATCGGCCCGATTCTGAAGCCGCTGATCGATCTTCTCGTCATGCTCACAACGGCGGCGTTGAAGCCGATTCAACCAGTGCTGAAGGCGCTCATGCCGGTCTTCGAGGGAGTGGGCCAGATCATCTCGTCAGTGTTGGTCCCCGCGGTGAAGATGATCACCGATGTTCTCGGCGGCCTGATCACCTTCTTGACTGGTGTGTTCACAGGCGACTGGTCAAAGGCGTGGGACGGGATCGTGCAGATCTTCTCCGGGATCTGGAACGGCATCAAGGACATGGCGAAGGCTGCCTTGAACGGGCTGATCGACATCGTGAACGGCATGATCGGTGGCGTCAACAGCATCACCGGGAAGGTCGGGATTCCGAAGATTCCCTCGATTCCGAAGCTCGCACAGGGCGGCATCGTCCAGTCAGGGACGGGCGGCACGGTTGCGCTCATCGGTGAGGGCCGTCACGACGAGGCCGTGATCCCACTGGGTGGTCCACAGTTCCAGCGTCTCGCTGCCGCGCTCGCAGCTCAATCGGGTACGGGTGGTGGCGGTATGACGCAGGTCACTGTGCAGAACGACATCAACATGATCGAACGCGATCCCACCCTCGTGGGAAAGCAGATCGGTCGTGGAATCGAGGGGGTGCTCGTTGGCTGAACAGATTGCATGGATCGAGCTGTGCGGTCTCACGTTCGGCGGCGCTGACGAGGCCGACAGTGGGCTCGTCTGGGAGAACCTCGAAGGGTGGGACGGGCTCACCGATGCGCGAGGCGGCGGCGACCCGATCCCTGGGGCGCACGGCCGCTTCGCGCGCCGGAACTTCATCCCTCGTTCCGAGCGGCCCATCACGCTCTCGGGGTTCGTCCTCGGCGAGGACTACGCCGACATGGTCGCCACACGTGATCGTCTCACCGCTGCGCTTGCCGCTGGCGTGGGAACGATGCGGGTGGCGACCTCGGCCGGCATTTGGGAGCGAGACGTCGAGATCGACTCGATGACCCCTCTCCCGGATCATGGCGATCGCGTCGTCGACTTCACGATCGACATGGTCGCCCCGGACCCGCGCCGGTACGGGCCGTGGCTGACGGTCGGCCCGGCCTCGCTTCCGCAGGTCTCTGGCGGTGTGCGTCTGCCGCAGAGGTTCCCCTGGAACTTCGGCACCGTCGCAGCCGGTGGGCGTCTGATTGTGGCGAACCCGCTCGAACATATCCCTATGCACCCGATCATCCGGGTGTCGGGCGGTTTCGAGGCGGTGTCGGTACGCGACATCACTGCGGGCCGGCGCCTTTCGCTCGATTGGCAGGTCGCCGAGACCGACAGCGTCACGCTGGATTCGCGCGTGCGGCGTGCCGAGATGAGCGGTTCAGAAGTGACGCGGTGGATGACGTCTCGGCAGTGGTTCGAGATTCCTCCCGGTGAGACACACGAGTTCAGGTTTGACGTCGAGGGTCGCGTTGGCGATCCGCAGATGTGGGCCGATTACAGGATTGGAGCTATGTAAATGGCGATCCCAGGTTTTCCCTCGAACGATTACGACTGGAACGGTGGCGAGGTCGGTGCGGCGCTCGCCGGGGTGATTGTTCGTGACACTGTCGGTGCACCCCGCCCGGGCGTACTGCCCTCACGTGCGAACCTCGTTGTTGGGCGCAGCGACTGGGCGTATGACGTGCACCCGCATGTCGTGGTCCGGGTCGAAGAACGCACGGTACTCATTGGCGCGTCGGTCGATTTGGAGCCCGTCCCCACGTCACCAGCGCCGAATGCGAACGCCCGCATCGACGTCGTGTACTCGCGGCCCGCCGACGTCGGGGCAGGCGAGCCCGTCGCAGCGGTGTTCGTCGCGCAGGGGCTCGCTGCTGCGATCCCGCAGAAGCCCGCCTTGCCGGTAGGTGCGGTGGAGCTCGCGACGTTCCGCGTCTCGGCCGGGAACGCGAACACCTCGCAAGCTGTGCCGGCGCAGACGTTCGCGACGACGGTGTGTGCGGGCGGGGTCATCCCGTTTCGTACGACTGCGGAGCGTGACGCGTTCCTTGCGGTGCCCGGCCAGTTCGGCACCGTCGGCAGCACCTTGTATCAGCGCGTCGGCACCGCATGGGTGCGCGCAATCCCGCCGCTGCCCGAGATGTTTCTCGACACGATCTCGACTCGCTCGGTCGCTGCGGGAGCGTCGGTGCAGGTCGAGGTGAAGTTCCCCGATGGGACTTTCTCCGGCACTCCCACAGTGACGGTGACCCCGTGGGGCAACAGTGACAAGTTCGGTGCAACGGTCGGCGGCATCACCTCGAAGGGGTGCACTGTCGCCCTCCACAATCACGGGTCTGTAGCGCGCACGTTCGGTGCGCAGATCATTGCCATGAAGGGCTAACCATGCGGGCGATTCTGCACGAGACTGTGACGGGCGAGCCGGTCACCGAGCTTGAGTTCTCGAAGGCGTCATGGTCGACCGGGGTATGTCGCCCGGATGATGTGAAGGTCACGCTGCCGGGCTACATCGGTCGTGCGTGGTGGCCGTACATGGAGCCGCGAAAGTTCGCGATCTCGCTCTCGGAGGACGACGGCCGTGTGCACGCAGCAGGCATTCTCGGTATCCCTACTGGGGACACGGACACCGACGGCCTGAACCATGTCGAGATGCCCGGGCAGGGCGTTGAAACGCTGTACTCGCGTCGGCATGTGCTGCCGCCTGTTTGGTGGCCGCTCGTCGATAGCGAGGGCTACCCGATCGCGGCACGCGACACGACGATCGAGAACGTCGACTACGGCACGATGATGAAACGCCTCTACCAGCAAGCATTCGCACACCCCGGCGGCGCGGTCCCCGTGGTGTGGGAGGCCGACCGTTCGGGCAGCCGGGAGAAGTCTTGGTTGGCTGTTGAGGGTAAGCCGGTGCAGGATGCGGTCGAGGATATCTCGCAGCTCGAGGGTGGTGTCGAGTGGGATTGGGTGCCGCAGCTTGACGCGAACGATCGCCTGTCGTGGTCGTTCGTAACCGCTCGCGATTCCGTGCAGGAGTTGACGTCGGCGTTCTGGCACACGTGGCAGTCGGGCGGCGAAGAGCCGGACCTGCGCGGGCTCGCCGTGAAGGTGTCCCCGGAGTTCATGGTGCAGACCGCGATATTCATGGGCGGCAAAAGCGACGACCGCGTCATGGCCGCACGCGCGACCGGCACGAAACTCATCAACGCTGGTTTCCCGCTGTCGGAGGTGTGGGACTCATCGCATTCGTCGGTGTCAAAGCAGTCGACGCTTGACGCGTGGGCGCAGCGCCGACTCACTGAGGGGCAGGCTCCGGTCCAGTACTGGTCGTTCGATGTGCGCGCTGAGCGGGCGGTCGGGCTCCGGCACGGCGACTGGTGCACGGTCGAGGTTGCTGACCACTGGCTGATCCCTGACGGCTCGTACGCGCGCCGCGTGCTCGAAGTATCGGGCGGCGCGGACGACGACTGGTTCGGAGTTGTAGTGGCAGGAGAGACCGCATGGTGAGCAGGATCTACACGCCCGACGACAAGCGACTCCCGGCCGAACTGCGTCGCATGCAGAAGTCACTCGCCGACACGCAGCGGCCCACCGGCACCGAAATTGCGCGCACACTCCTGAAGCAGCAGGAAGCGATCGACTCCGCACTCCAAGCGATCGCGGAAATCCAAGCCCGCTCCACGTATCAGGTGGCACCGCCCGCACTGAAGCTCACGTACGGCACGGGCTTCGGACAGAAAGGGCCAGAGACGCTCGACTTCGAAATGCCCGGCCCACTCAGTGGCCGGCGCGCTGCGACCCTGATCGGGTCCGGCACATTCGAGTGGGCGGGCGATGCGTCAACGTCCGCGCTCGGGATCTACCTCCGCCTCGAACTCTGGCAAGGATCGACGCTCATCGCGGCCGACGTCGCGAACGTCAGCAACAACCCATTCATCCCGGCCGCATTCAACGGCGACTCGTTCGCCGCCGCAGCATCCGTGCGCATTCCCGCAGGGGCGAACCCGAAGTTCCAGCTTCGCCTCTACGGGTATCGGAGCGCGGACGGTGGCACCGCGACGGATGCGGGCCGCGTCAAGAATCTCTCTTTCACGCTGAACTACAGCGATCAGTACTAGCCGGGTCTCCCGGGGAACGGGCGCATGATGACGACAATTACCGGCCGCATCGCCGACAGTGCAGGCAGCATCGAGTCGGGCCGTATCGAGTTCACGCAAGCCGCCCGCATCGACACGGGCGAGCTGCTCGTCACCCAGTCGACCGCGACCGCGCAGGTCGTGCAGGGCGAGCTACGCGATCTGGCGGGTCGCCCGTTCTCCATGCCGGCGAACCCGACCGGCACGGCGGTGCGCATCCGGGAGATCCTCGGCGGCCGCACGTTCGAGTGGTGGGCCGCAGTGCCCGACACTGGCGAGGTCGAATACCGGGCGCTCCCCGTCGTGGAGTCTGGCGACGTGGGCGGTTCGGTGTTCGCCCCGCCCTTGTGGCTGGCCACGGTGGAGCAGATGCGCGACGAGACGGTCGACGCAATCGAAGAGGGCACCGCCGTCGCGGAGGCTCTCGGTGGCCTCGCTGGGATCACTGCCGCCGTCGACGAGTCGAACGCGGCACGAGATACCGCGGCCGAGTCGGCCTCGGCCGCGACGAGCGAGGCGAACCGGGCCGAGCAGGCTGCGGCCTCGATCGACATGACCGCACTCAACGGCCGCATGGACACCATGCAGACTGGCCTCAGCGAGAAGGCAGACGCTGCCACCGTCGCGACCGCGCTCGCTGAGAAGGCCACCGTGCAAGACGTCAGCGACGCGATCGCCGCGTCGAAACCGAACCCGAATGTCGAATCGGCCCCGCTGTGGTCGATCGGGCACTCGTTCACGAAAGTGCCGAGCACGTACACGACCCCGAACGCGGGCGAGTACCCGCTCGTGCTCGCACGTCGCTGCGGATTCGGGAACGTCAAGGCATGGGGCCGCGGTTCGACCCCGATCCTCGACACGTTCCCCGCACTGCTTGCCCCGTCGTGGGGTGACACGCGTGACGGTGTCACGATCGACCGGACGTGGACGCCGGCCGCGCGCGGGGTGGTGCTGATCGAGAACTACATGAACGAGCTCGGGCTCGGTGCGACCTGGTTGACGCAACCCAACGTCGACTTCTGGGGCCTCATGCTGCGATCCGTGATCGCGCTCGTGAGTTCCGCGCAGATCCTCCCCGCGTCCGCAGGGACCGAGACCGGGGCGTGGGCGGATGTCACGTCGGTGATCTCCACTGCCTGCTACGGGGGCGCGCTGCGCCGCAGCAACGCGGTCGCGGGCAGCTCGAAGTCGTTCACCGTCACCGGGGACGAAGCCTGGATACTCACCCTCGCCGGCACCTCGGGCGCGGCGGGTGATCTCGTCGCGAAGTGCAACGGGGTCACACTCAAAACGATCGCACTCAACGGCACCCGCCCCGCCTACACGTCGGTCGTGGATGCCACGATCACGACGCTCACCCCAATCGCGATACGCGTCACAGGCATGAACGCCGCGGCCGGCACGACCGGTTCGAAGTCGCTGCGCATCGAGTGGCCCGGAACCGGGTCGGCATCGCACGGCTTCATCCACGGCGTGATCATCCCGGACCCGAACCCACCGCAGATCTTCGTCGCCCAAGAACCACCACGCAACGGTATGGCGACGAACGCGGACACCCTCTACCGGGCGATGGTCGAAACCGTGGCGGCCGAGTTCCCGAACGTGCACGTCGTCGACCTGCGACCGGGATTCGATCTCGCGACGATGATCTCCACCCAGGACACGGGGACGCCACGCATCCACCCGAACGACCTCGGACAGCGCCACATCGCAGCCAAGTTCGAAGCCGCGATCAACGCCGTCATCACCTCACCGATGCCCGGCGTACTCACCCTGTAGCCCACGAAAGGGGAACCGATGGCACTCTCGGCATCATTCGATTTCATCAACTGGATACCGACCGTCGAGAGCCGCTACATCGACCTCGACGCAGCCTACGGGGCACAGTGCCATGATCTGTGGCTCGCGATCCTGTACGAGCTCGGCGGGCAGCCCGGCGACGGGTACGCGCCCGACGACGACACGGTCTCCGTGTTCAACCGCTTCCCGTACGCGCCACGGCTTGCGGATCTGTTCACGAAGCACAACGGCATCGAAGGCATCCGGGCAGGCGACATCGCGTTCTGGGAACGCAACACCTGGTACCCGGGATCGCACACCGCGATCGCGACCGGCCCACCCGAGGGTGAACTCTTGCCAGTCCTTACCCAGAATCCGGGACCGGTGTCGCGGGCGCGGCTCATCACTCGCGGGCTCGTCGGCTACCTCCGCCCCCGCACCAACCTCACGGCACCAAACCCGGCCGCCGCACCGACCAGAAAGAGACTCCTCATGTCACAGAGCGTCATCGCCTCCCGCGGCAGCGGGCACGTCTACATCATCGACAACCGCACGATCCGGCACATCCAGCAGACCGACTCCGCCGACCTCGCCGCAGCACGCTACAACCCGAGCGGCGTCGTCGACCAGTACCGCGTCGCCGACTTCAACAAGATGCTGCTCATGAACGGCATCCCGCTCTCGGTCGCGAACGATGCCGCCGGCGCCCGCAAGGGGCAGTACTGGCACGACGGCACCTGGTACAAGCTGTGAGCATCGCAGCGTCAGTGCTCCTCGCAGCGGGCGTGGTACTGGCGATCCTCGGATTGATCGTCGTGGTTCGGGAGCTGATCGTTCGGCGGCACCGATGATTGAAGACCAGCTCGAACTTATCTTCGGCAACCTCACCGTAGTGAAGGCGATCATCTGGGCAGCCGCAGCGATCGCGTTCATCGCGGCCGTCGTGAAGCTGTGGCCGGCGTTCACTAAGTTCGTCGCGACGGTGAACGCGCTCTCCGCACTCCCGGCAAAGCTGAAGTTGCTCGACGAGATCCACCACGAGGTGCGCCCCAACACTGGCACCTCCATGAATGATGCGCTGCAACGAGTTGAGGCCGAACAGCAACGCCAGGCGAGCCAGCTCAACGGGCAAGACGAAAAACTGTCGGGCCTGCAACACCTCATGGAATCCGGCGACGCCGACCTGAGCTCTCGCGTATCCAACATCGAAGACACCATCGACCCACGGAAAGGGACAAGATGACCCCGCAGACCACCCGAACATTCATCGCCGCCCTCGTCGGCGTGCTCATCGTGCGCCTCGTCGCTCTCGTACCCGTCGTCGCGGGCGTGATCGCGTGGGCCGACGGCGTATTCGCTGAGGCCGGGTACGGCGGGACGAGCACGCTCGCGCTCATCCAGGCCGCAATCACGGCCGCCGCGGTCCTGCTCTATCAGAAGATCGCGCAGTGGCTCGGCGACCGCTGGCCGAACATCGAAAAGTGGATGCTCGGCAACTCAGCCCGCCCACACTACGAGCCTCGCTACGCGAAGATCAATGGATAAGAACCGCTCACGTTTCCAGGGCAACGTCTAACCTTGACGGATGCAAGAGTTTCCGTCGCCGCATGATTTGTTTACAGTTCTCGGAGCCGCTGCGCTCGTGACAGCGGGCACTCTAATCGGCGCATGGCTATCGTCACGTCGTGAACACAATAAGTGGGTTCGCGAGCAGCGCTTTGAGGCCTACGTAAATGCGCTGACGATGTTGTTGTCGCTCAAAGTTATTTTGAGCGAGTTCGATGATGTGAAAGCCGAGCATGAAGAAGCTGTCGAATTGGTACATCGTGCGCTGGAAGAGGGCATCGCTGTCGACGGTCGAAGCCAGCAAATCGGTGAGAAACTAGACGCCCTCGGACTGAGGTTGGAAGAGAGCGAACTAAACGCGCCGAGCATCCTTTCTCCAATCGAAGTTCTTGGACCCGACAAAGTTGCGCGGTCGCTTGACGCGACTGCAAAGGCTCTTCGTGACCGTAATCCGAAAGAGATAGCCGCAGCAGAACGACACATGAGGACGACAATGCGCGAAGCTCTGAACCTTCGCTGATTCGCACGAATACCCCCTCTCCTGAGCCTTACGGCCCGGGAGAGGGGGTGTTTCGTCGTTTCAGGCGGCAGTCAGCGCGCGCGAGATCTCGTCAGACCCGTGCTGCACCTCGGCAACGAGCTCGGCGTCGCCGGCGCGCTCCGGGTCGAGCCATTCATCGTGCATGTCGCGCGGCAGCACGAGCGGCATCCGCGGCCAGTACTCCGCCGCCTCGCCGACAGCGTCGCGCGTCACCATCGCATAGGTGACGAGCTCGGTGCCGTCGTCCCGTGTGACCGTCGACGTGAGCGCGGCGATCCCGAATCCCTCATGGTGGGGCAGATGGAAGCGGCCCTTTTTCTCGACGTACCAAGTCGCGGGGAGGATCGCGCGGTGCTGGAATGGGCGCTTCCAGGAGCGCAGTAGCTTGTCGTCGCGCGAGTTGAAGGCGGAGAACTTCACCGGCCCGGACCCGTCAAGCCACAGCCACCACCACGCGAGATCCAGTCGGCGTCCGTCGCCGTCTGCACGGATGATCGGGTTCAGGTTGAGGGCGTTCTTGCCGGTGATCTTCGCCCCGCCGCCGCGCTGCTCCATCCACTCCTCGAGCAGCGTGAGGTTCCCGGGCTCGCTCAACGGTTCCATGTCGAGCGGGAGAGAGCCGGGCCCGCCGAGCCCATACGAAGCACACATGGCAGCATCGTACGCCGCGACGTTGTCACTCGCTACGGCAGCCTCCCGCCACCATTCGGCGGCTTGCTCGGATCAGGCATCTTCGGCAACTGGTACAACACCGACGCCTCAGCGAGTTCGAACGTGGGATACAGGCCCGTGAGGCGACGCTTAGCCGGGTCGACATTCCACTTCAACACCAGGAACCGCGCCTCCCCCGATACGTCCGTCACGCGATGCACCATCGCCACCGGACGATCAACGGGCTCACGCATGATCGCCCACGTGTCAGCGTCGATACGGATCGGTGCAGGTCTACTCATGCGCAGCACGATACGCCGCACCACCGACAAAGAACACGCCCCCACCGCGGCTCTACCGAGCTGACGGTGGGGGCGTTTCGTATTTGCCTCTGCCCCAGATTTGCCCCACGCGGACAAATTGAGCCTCAGTTGCGAATTGCGATCTGGCCGATGACCAGGTGTTTATTGGAGCCGCCTGTCGGACTCGAACCGACCACCTGCGCTTTACAAGGGCGCTGCTCTACCAGATGAGCTAAGGCGGCGTGTGGGGCGGTGATTGCTCACCGCCCCGGACTAGCTTACTCGGTGTCGTCGGACTTGTTTGACGAGTCCTTCTTTTCGAGTTCGGCCTTGAGCTTCAGCAGGTACGCTTCGAGCTCGCCGTCACGGTTCTGGTTCCACTGCTGGCCGTTCACGATCACGGTCGGCGTGCTGACGAGGCGCTGAGGCTTATCGGCGTCTTGCAGCGTCACACCGTCGGCGTCCAACAGCTGAGCGCCCTTTTCAAGGCCCTGGATGCCCACTTCACTCACCTGCTTGTAGTTTGCGGAGATGAAGTTCGCGAACCTACGATCCTTCACGCACTGGCGCAGCTCAGTCGTTGCTTCAGCACCCGCAGCCTCTGCCTGTTCGATGAGCTGGTCGTCAGTGAGGCCGCTGGTGCTCTCTGCGGGCTGTACATCGGCGCTGAGCAGCGCATTGTGCAACTTGAACGCGTAGTCGGGCTGCTGCTCAACAACGCACGAGAAGAGGTTCGCCGCGCGGGTCGAGTACTTTGTTCCGAGCGACGCGTTGTCGAGGAAGTTCAGCGGGTAGATGTTGAGCTGCACATCACCCGAGCCGACGTAGTTCTCGAGCATCGTGCCGTACTGCTGCTCGAACTGACCGCAGTAGGGGCACATGTAGTCTGCGTACACCGTCACGTCGATGGGCAGCTCATCGCGGTTGACCTCGGGGGCGACGCGCTTGTCGCCAGCCTGCAGCGCCGGTCCCTTCACGACCTTCAGGTCTTTTGTGAAGACTGCGCCGCCCGAAGCCATGTTCTCCGGGCCAGGGCCCGCCGGCTTGACCGATTGTGTCAGCACGAGGGCGACGATTGCGAGCACGGCGATCACGCCGAGGGCGATGCCACCCTGCAGGAAGAGACGATTGCGCTTTTCGCGCTTCTTCTCCTGCTCGCGCGCCGCCGCGGCCTCGACGCGCGCTTGCGCGCGACGCTCGTTCTTTGTGGGACGGGGGTTCGTCTCGTTTGCCATGAATTTCTCTCAGTCGGTTCGCCGAAGCGAATCACGGATCAAGTTGGAGGGCGCGAGCGCCTTACTTCTTTTTCGAGGAGCGACGATCGGCTCGGTTGCCCGTGCTGCTGTTGCTGTTGCCCGTGCTGCCGTTGCCAGACTGCTGGCCGAACGCGCCGCGTGCCTGCTTTGCAGGCTTCGCTGCGGCTGACTCCTGCGCTTCGACACCGCTGACAGCGGGCGTGCCGTCTTCATCAGGCGCGCTGTAGCTGAGCTTCGTCTGATCGGTGGACTGCGCTGCATCGAGCCCGCCACCCTCGAGGTGCACGTGATCTTGCGGCCCCTCGGCGGGGCGCACTTTCACCTCGAGGTTGTAGAGCAGCCCCATGGACTCCTCCTTGATCTGTCCCATCATGCCCTCGAACATGGTGAAGCCCTCGCGCTGGTACTCGACGAGCGGGTCGCGCTGTGCCATCGCGCGCAGCCCGATGCCCTCCTTGAGGTATTCCATCTCGTAGAGATGATCGCGCCAACGGCGGTCGATCGTCGCGAGCACGACGCGTCGCTCGAGTTCGCGCATCGCCTCGGAACCGAGCGTCTCTTCGCGCTTTTCGTATGCAACCTCAGCGTCGGAGAGGATCTCTCGGCGCAGGAAGTCACGCTCGACACGGCGGGATCCACCAGCCTCGGCAACGAGCTCGTCTACCGTGAGGCCTACGGGGTACACCTGGCGCAGGTCAGTGAAGAGTGCGTCGAAGTCCCACTCGTTGTCGTGCCCGTGGGAGTCGAGGATCGCGTCAATCGTCTGCTCACGGAACGCATCGATGCGCGGTTCGATCTCTTCGCCGTCGAGAATCTGCTGACGATCGCTGTAGATCGCCTTGCGCTGGCGATCCAGCACATCGTCGTACTTCAGCACGTTCTTGCGAATCTCGGCGTTACGCTGCTCGACCTGGCTCTGCGCGCTCTGGATGGCGCGAGACACCACCTTCGACTCGATCGCGAGATCGTCGGGGAAGCTGTCGCGATTCATCAGCGCAGCGGCGGCGCCCGAGTTGAACAGACGCATCAGGTCGTCGCCGAGCGACAGGTAGAAGCGGCTCTCGCCCGGGTCACCCTGTCGGCCGGAACGACCGCGCAGCTGGTTGTCGATGCGTCGTGACTCGTGGCGCTCGGTGCCGAGCACGTAGAGCCCGCCGACCTCGACGACCTTGTCTGCTTCGCCCTTGACCGTCTCTTTCACAGCCGCGAACACGTCGTCCCATGCGGCCTCATAGGCGTCGGGATCGTCTTCGGTCGACAGCCCGCGCGATGCCATCTCTTGCACAGCGAGGAACTCGGCGTTGCCGCCGAGCATGATGTCGGTACCGCGGCCGGCCATGTTGGTCGCTACGGTGACGGAGCCGAGTCGACCCGCCTGCGCGATAATCGCGGCCTCACGCGCGTGATTCTTCGCGTTGAGCACTTCGTGGCGCACACCGGCCTTTGCGAGCAGGCGTGAAAGATATTCGCTCTTCTCGACACTCGTTGTGCCGACCAGCACGGGCTGGCCCTTTTCGTAGCGCTCGGCGATATCGACGACGACCTGCGCGAACTTCGACTCTTCGTTCTTGTACACGAGGTCGGGCTGATCTTTACGCTGCATCGAGCGGTTCGTTGGGATCGGCACCACACCGAGCTTGTACGTCGACATGAACTCGCTCGCCTCGGTTTCGGCGGTGCCGGTCATACCCGAGAGCTTCTCGTACAGGCGGAAGTAGTTCTGGAGCGTGACGGTCGCGAGCATCTGGTTCTCGGCCTTGACCTGCACGCCCTCTTTCGCCTCGATGGCCTGGTGCATGCCTTCGTTGTAACGACGACCGGCGAGAATACGGCCGGTGTGCTCGTCGACGATGAGCACTTCGCCGTTGAGCACGACGTAGTCCTTGTCGCGCGTGAACAGAGCGTTTGCCTTGATCGAGTTGTTGAGGAACGAAATCAGCGGGGTATTTACCGATTCGTAGAGGTTGGTAATGCCGAGGTGATCCTCGACCTTTTCAATGCCCGGTTCCAGGACGCCGACGGTGCGCTTCTTCTCGTCAACCTCGTAGTCGACGCCCGCCTCAAGCTTGCGCGAAATGCGCGCAAACTCGGCGAACCAGCGGTTAGCCTCGCCCGAAGCGGGACCCGAGATAATGAGCGGCGTACGCGCCTCGTCGATGAGAATCGAGTCGACCTCGTCGATGATGGCGAAGAAGTGACCGCGCTGCACACGCTCCGAGGCGTCTGACGCCATGTTGTCGCGCAGGTAGTCGAAACCGAACTCGTTGTTCGTGCCGTACGTGATGTCTGCGTTGTACTGCTCACGGCGCTTCGCGGGATCTTGCCCCGATACGATGCAACCGGTGGTCAGCCCGAGCGCGCGGAAGACACGACCCATCAGGTCGCTCTGGTAGCTCGCGAGGTAATCGTTGACCGTAACGATGTGCACGCCCTTGCCCGCGAGCGCGTTCAGGTACGCGGGCATCGTCGCCACGAGGGTCTTGCCCTCACCGGTCTTCATCTCGGAGATATTGCCGTGGTGCAGGTTCGCGCCACCCATGATCTGCACTGGGAAGGGGTTCAGGCCAATCGTCCGCTTCGCGGCCTCTCGCACCGCTGCGAAGGCCTCCGGGAGCAGATCGTCGAGGGTTTCGCCCTTTTCAAGCCGCTCACGGAACTCTGTGGTCTCGTCGCGCAGCTCTTCATCGCTGAGCTCTGCAAAGGTGCTCTCCAGATTCGCTACGAGCTTTGCCTGCCGCTCGAGCTTCTTCAGGATGCGTCCTTCGCCGACGCGAAGAAGCTTTTCGAGAACTGTCGCCACGTTGTCTCTCCTGTACGTTCTGCGCGGTGAAATTTCCCATGATTCGGGATCACCGCCGTTGCCAAATTGTGACAACTCCTCAGCTTAGCAATCGCAGGCTCATTCCCGGCTGGGGAGATGCCAAGATGGAGGAACGGAGTCTCATGGCCTGCGCCGACGGCCGGGTCGCGCGACGCGCATCTCCGAATTGAAAGGACGCCATGCCGCAATCCGCGCGCGAGTTGCTCGTGGTGCTGCCGACGTTCAACGAACGCGCGTCCCTCGCAGCGGCCGTGGCCGGCATTCGTCGTCACCTGCCGTCCGCTGACGTGCTCATCATCGATGACGCAAGTCCCGATGGCACGGGCGATTTGGCCGAAGAGCTGGCCCGCGCTGACGCGAACGTGCGGGTGCATCACCGAGGCGGAAAGCTCGGTCTGGGCACGGCGTATGTCTACGGCTTCGGGGTCGCAATTTCGGGCGACTATCAGTATGTGGTGGCCATGGACGCCGACGGCTCTCATCGAGCGGAGGATCTGCCGGCGCTAATTGCGGCTGCACACACTGGGGCGGGTCTCGCCATCGGCACGCGCTGGATTGCTGGCGGGCGCATCGTCAACTGGCCGAGATACCGGCGCTGGATCTCGCGTGGCGGCACCTGGTTCGCCCGTACGCTGCTGCGTTCGCGGTTGCACGATCTGACCAGCGGTTTCCGCGTGATCGAGGTCGAATGGCTGCGCCGCGTAGATCTGGATGCGCTGGATTCTCAGGGGTACGGTTTTCAAGTGGAGACCGCGTGGACCCTGGAACGCCTCGGGTGCCCGATCATCGAGGTGCCCATTACCTTTATCGAACGCAGCGACGGGCGCTCGAAGATGTCGATCGGCATCGTCTTCGAGGCGTTCGTGAATGTGGTGCGGTGGGGCTGGCTCTTGCGCCGCGGTTCGCGCATCACGCACCCACGACGCAGCACACACGCAACACGCAGCACGCGCGGTTCCGCTGATTGAGCGAAACCGCGCGTGCTGGTCTGTCAGTCGGTTACTGCCTATTCGTTGTCTGAGAGCGAGATAACGCCGTAGTTCCACCCCTTGCGGCGGTAAACAACGCTCGCTGTTCCGGCTTCTTCTTCAATGAACAGGAAGAAGTCGTGCCCCACGAGTTCCATCCGGTCGACGGCGTCTTCGACGCTCATGCGCTCTGCCGGGAACTCCTTGGTGCGAATGACCACCGGCGAGTAGTTCTGCTCGTCGGCCTCAACGGTCCGGATCTCACCGGTCGCGACTGCCTCAAGCACCTCGAGCGGGGCGGGGGTGACGTCGATCGTGTCGAAGTCGTTTGCTGCGGCATCTCCGAGTGAGACGCGGCCGCGGCCGCGTCGGTCGTTGCGCTTGTCTTTCATGCGACGGATGCGCTCGAGCACTCGCCCGTAAGCGATGTCAAACGCCGAATATTTGTCTCCACCCGCGGATTCCGCACGGATCACGGGGCCCGGCCCGATGAGCGTGATCTCGACGTGGTCGCCGTGTTGAGGGCTCCGGTCGCTTTGCCGAGAGACTCTCACTTCGAACGCCTGTGCCCGGGGCAGCAACCCCTCCACTTTTTCCGTTTTCGTTTCGACATAGTTCTCAAAACGATCGGTAATTCCGACGTTCTTGCCGCGGATGTTCACGTCCATGGTGACCTCCCTGGAGACTCGGGCGGGTGTGCCATCTGGCGCACCGTTACGCCTTTCTCGAACTCTACTCCACTCGCGCTGCGCACTTCCACCTCAGTCCAATTTCGCCGTCAACTTCGCAGTAACGCCCTCGGATTCACCCAGCGCGTCTCGGCGCTCTGCCGCGCACAGCGCCACGACGGCCACCACCTTCGCGCCTGCGAGTTCGAGCGCAGATCGTGCCGCGCGCACGCTCGCACCCGTCGTGATGATGTCGTCTACGAGCACGACGCGACGATCTCGCACGCGCCCAATCGCCGACCGTCGCACCGCAACGTGGTGCGCATTCCGCTCCCGCTCCGCGGGCGTCAGCCCCACCTGCCCACGCCGGCCCCTCGTGGTACGCAGCGCCCGGACAGACTTTGCCCGCTCGCGCCGACGACCCGCGTGGTCACTCGGATGGAGGCTCGGTTGACAGCGAAAGCGCCCGCCGAAGCCGCCCGTGAGTGCTTTTGCGATGAGCAACTCGACGTGCCGGTACCCACGCTTCCTCACTCCGACCGGACGAGACGGTACCGCGACAATGAGCGGAGGGTTTCCGTCAATTTGCGTTGCACCCTCGATTACCCTCACGAGCGGACCCCTAAGCTGCTGCCCGAGCGGTGACGCGAACCCGACCCGCCCTTCGTGCTTATACGCGATAAGCACGGCGCGCAATGCTCCGGCGTAACGGCCGCGCACGAGACAGGGCAGCCCGCCGAGATCGATCTCGAAGTCTGCAGGCGGGGCACGCAACCTTGCCAGGCACGCCCGGCAACAGTCGCGGTCAGCGGCGCCACATACGACGCACGCCGTCGGCCAGAATAATGCGGCAAGGTCGAGTGCAATCTCGCGAAGTGCTTCGTACTGGAAAATAGCCATACTCAAGCATCGGACGCGAGTACAGGGAGCGGGCGGCGTTCACGCAATCTGTGGAGAACTCGCCCGCGGCGAGCGCGGGACTACCTTGTGCACGGCGCTCGGGCGGCGTTTGGCCGGCGAGCACACGGCGTTCGGCAAGTGATCCGCGTTCAGCAACACCAATCCACGGCAAACGAGCTTGCCGAACGCGGATCACTTGCCGAACGCGCGCCCGACGCTCGACGCCCGACGCCCTACCCCCGCTTCGCCAGCACCGACACCCCGGTCGTCGTGCGCTGCCACCCGCTCCCCTGAGACGCGTACAGGTCGCCCTTCGAGCCGAGCACGCGCAACTGTGACCGTGCTGCGCCGCCAGCGAGGTGCACACCGCCCTGCACGGAGCCCTGCTCGGTCGAGAGCAGGCCGACTCCGCCAATCGTCACCCGACTCGTCGACGACGCGTCGGAGAGCACAGCGAAGCGAGTCTGGCCGACCCAGTCAAGATCGACTGGGGTGCCGCTCGTCCACAGCTGCACATCGGCTTCGTCGGTTGTGCGCACGGGCACTCCATCATTGTCGCGCTCGACCCCGGCCACGAGCACCTGGCTCCCGTGCTCATCGCGCACGAGCGCGGCGACGCGCGCTCCGTCGGGTGACAGGCGAAGCGCAACCAGTGACCGCCCGGCGAGCCACGGCGCCGCCAGCTGCGTCACGGTGTTGTCCTGAGACGTCACCTGCAGGGTTTGCGGGGACGATGCCTGCACTGTCCAGATGAAGTTGAAAACGTCGTACGAGGGCTCAAGCAGACCCGACCGCTCGTCGATGGGCACGACGCCGGTATCGTCGATGCGCGTCACCCCCTGAGCATTTCGGATGGCCGCCGCCGTACCACTCGGGTTGAGGGTGATGGCGGTGGGGTCGTACCCACCGAGCGTGGTCGCGAAAGACTCCATCTCGACGAACTCGCCCGCGACGATCATGCCGAATTTGTCTCCTTCGAGCACGGCCGGGTCGGTGACGTCGTTGACGAGTCGCGGTTCAGACGCGGTCTCGCCCGATCCTGGCCGAATCAGCGTTCCCTCTACTGAAAGATCGAAACCGTTGACGTTTTGCACGGTTTGCAAGCTGAGCCGCAGCTGCTGGCGCACCTCAGCCATCGCCGTGGGGCTCGCCTCGAGCAGGTTGCCCGTGAGGTCAACCCGTGCTCGCCCGTCAACCACGGGTACGGCGTTCGTCACGAGCGCTGTGCCGGTCGGGAAGCCGCTGTGCGCGACTCCTGACAGTCGGGCTCCGGGCCCCTCGAGGAGTGCGCCGACGATCTCGGTGGGCAGCGCGGCTCGCGTCATGAACCAGCGGGTCTCCGGGACGAGGATCTCCCCCGGCCCGACGAAATACAGCTGGTGAGGTGACCAGATCGTGGTGAACGTGGTGGTGTCCAGAATGATCCCGTTCGGAGCAGAGCTAATGCGCCACTCCTTGCCGACGCGTTCGAGCTCGAATCTCAGTTCAGTGTTTTCGCCCGGCTCGACGGGGAGCATGAGCCCGGTGTCGTCGACCTTCGCGGAGGCTGAGACCTCGAGGGTGCCCGAGCCATCCTTGTTTGTCGTGTACGGGCGGCTGCCGTCATCAACGAGCACATCGGAGTTTGGGTCCCACTGCTTTGCGTAGTCGGGCGAGAGAAACTCGCGCGCCGTGGCATAGTCGTCCGAGCTCGACACCGCCGCGAGCACGAAGCCGCGCACGACATCCTCCTGCGACGACCCCTGTGACGGACCGACCGCGTTGAACTGCACCGGCTGTTCCGCCTGCTGCAGGTTATCGAGCCCGACCTGCACGGGCCCCGACCTCGGAATCGCGTTGCACGCACTCAGCACGAGCGCGGCAGCCGCGGCGACCGCAACGGCCACTGCCCGAGCGCGCATTTTCGAGTGCTTCACTTGCGGCCCTCCTTGCGAATCCAACGCCCGGGACGCCTCAGCCAGCCACCCGTCGCCTGCGGATCGCCCTGCTCGCTCACGACGTCGTCGGGCACCAGAGGCAGCGGCGACATGTAGCTCGTGATGCCATCACCGCGCGGCAGCGTGAGTCGGAAGTTCGTGCCCTCGCCGATGCGCGACCACGCCTCGACGATACCGCCGTGCACGGCCGCGTCCTCCTGCGCGATGGCGAGCCCGAGGCCGGTACCGCCAAGCGTCCGCTTGCGTGACGGGTCTGCCCGCCAGAAGCGATCAAATACGTGCTCAAGATCTTCGTGCCGCATGCCAACACCCCAGTCGCGCACGGCGAGCGCGATCGCCGAGGCGTTCGAATCAACCGTGACAACAATGTGTCTACCCTCGCCGTGCTCAATCGCATTACCAACGAGGTTCGACACAATGCGCCGAATGCGCCGTGCGTCAACATCGATCGGCGCGTACCCGCCGAGCGCACGCACCTCGATAATGCCGGTCGAGAGCGGCTGCAGGCTCTCGACAACGCCGCTGGCGAGAGTCACCAGATTCGTAGGTTCGGTCTCAAGGGTCACGCGGCCAGCGTCATACCGCGAGATTTCGAGCAGGTCTTCAAGCAGCGATTCAAACCGATCAATCTGCCCTCCGAGCACCTCAACGGCCCGCTGCTGCCCAGGCTCAAGCCCGTGAGCGCTGCTCTGCAACACCTGGCTGGCGAGTCGCACGGTGGTGAGGGGCGTTCGCAGCTCGTGCGACACGTCAGATACGAATCGCTGCTGCATCTCTGACAGCTGGTCGAGCTCTTGAATGCGCATTTGCAGCGTCTCGGCCATGTCGTTGAACCCCTCTGAAAGCACGTCGAAGTGCTCGTCGTTTTGCAGGGGCATGCGCGCCTCGCTCTCGCCCGAAGCGAGGCGGCGGCTGGCGGCCGCGGCCGATCGGATCGGCCGGAACACGATACGCGTCATGATCCAGACGAGGATCCCAATAAACGCCATCATCGCGGCAGCCGTGATCAATAGGGTCCGCTGTACGAACGCGAGCGTATCTTGAGTGTCGGCGAGGTTGTAGCCGATGAACAGGTCGTACGTGCCCGCGCCAGATGGAAAGGCGAGGCTCGACGCGACAATGATGCCCGGGGACGGCGTGCCATCCTCAGCCGTGAACGTCACGGGCTGCCAGTGCTGCGCCTCGCTGCCGTCTTCAACCGCCCGTGCGAGCTCGGTGCTCACGGCCTCCGGGAGCATCGCGCTCGTGAACGACGGCGGAGGCGCGTCAGCGAACGGATCCTGCCCCGATTGCCGACGCAGATAGACCATCTGGCTCGATGAGGTATCTTGCACGGTGCGCCGCACCGAGGCCGCGAGTGTTGATAGCGCCCCGCGATCCGCGGCATCAGAGGCATCGATTTGCCGCTGCGCCGCGAGCGTTGCACGCGCGGAGTCTTGCAGGGCCTGCTGTTGTCGCGAGGAATAGAGATCGCTCGCCACGCTCCCCAGAATGAACAGTCCAGCCGTCAGCACAATCAGCCCGGTCACCAGACCGGTTACGGTCATGGTGCGCACCATGAGTGAGCGCCGCCAGCGCGCGCGGAACGGGCCGAGCAGTGGCTCGGTGACGCGCAACCAGCGCAGCCGAATGCGGCGCAGCGCGAGGACGATGCGCGAGCGGCGGGAGCTCGACATCAGAGTCCTAGTCGATGGGAGTGCCGGCGCGATAGCCGACGCCGCGCACCGTGGTGACGATGGTCGGGCGATCGGGATCCTGCTCGATCTTTGCCCGCAGGCGCTGCACGTGCACGTTCACGAGGCGCGTGTCTGCCTTGTACTGATAGCCCCAGACCTTTTCGAGCAGCACCTCGCGCGTGAATACCTGCTGTGGTTTGCGGGCGAGAATGGCGAGCAGGTCGAACTCGAGCGGGGTGAGCGGGATCGGCTGCGACCCGCGCCGCACCTCGTGCGCAGAGACGTCGATCGTGAGATCGCCGATGCGTAGTGATTCGACGCTGTCTTGCTGCGGTTCGCGCAACCGGGCCCTGATGCGGGCGATGAGTTCGGCCGGGTTGAAGGGCTTCACGACGTAATCGTCTGCGCCAGCTTCAAGCCCGCGCACCACGTCACGCGTGTCAGTGCGGGCAGTGAGCATGATGATCGGAGTTCCCGACTCGGCGCGGATCTTCTCGGCGACCTCGATGCCGTCGAGACCCGGCAGCATCACATCGAGCAGCACGAGGTCTGGGCGCATCTCACGGAACTTCTCGACCGCTTCGGCGCCGTCGGCCGAGTGCTCGGTCGCAAAGCCCTCTCCCTGCAACACCATCCCCAGCATCTCCGCCAGAGCCCTGTCGTCGTCAACCACCAAGATGCGCGCGCTCATGGTTCCCATTATGTCGGGAAAGCCGCAGGATTCGGGGAGCCGCGTTTACTCGGAGTTCGAGCCGCGGTGCGGCGGCCCACCCCTCGGCAGATTGCGCCGTGCTCAGTAGTGTTCGAAGCGGCCGGGAATCAGATCCCAGGGATCCGCGCCGAGATATTCGCACACAGCCCGATACACGCAGTACTCGAGAAACGCTCGCCGATGCTCAGCATCGTCCACGTGCAGACTCTTCGCGCGCTGGATCGGCATGCGATACAGCAGGATGCTCTTCGACGGCCTGTCAATCGTGTAGAGGAGCGGCAACTGGCTCTCGCCCGTGCCCGTCGGAGCCGTCTGAAATCCAAAGTGCACGCCGCGCAATTCGTCGGGCAGATAACCGTTCACAACCGCGACTGCCGCACGGGCGTCGATCTCAAAGCGCCGCAGGCGGCTCTCGGGATCAGCGAGCGACGGCCCGGTGATCGACGAGCGAATTGGCCGCCGACCGTGCCGCGAGGCGCTTCTGCGCGAGGGCACCTGTGGCGACACCGGCGCGGGATCACGCGGCACTCGACGACGTCCGAACATACCGCCAGTCTACGCGTCGACGGTCGCGGCCGCCGCGCCGCTGCGGCTGAGCGCCGCGCCGCCGCTGCTGAGCGCCGCGCCGCCGCTGAACACGAGGGGTTGCGCCGAGCACGAACGGTTTCTTGCCGAAAGTTCCCTCGCGCTCGGCGCTAACCCTCGTGTTCAGCGACGCCCGCGGGCGCGGGCGGGCAGCGGGCGCGGGGCGCTAGCGCGGGTAGACCGTGAGGGTGCCGTCGCGCGGGTCGGGGGCCAGAACCGGGTAGCCCGCGATTGCCGTCGGCGAGACGAACCGCACACCCGCGTGAATGGGCTCAGAACTTGTGAGCAGCGCGTCGGCAGGCGCAGACACCACGACCGCTGCCCCGGCACCGACTTTAGAGGTTTGCGTCTTGCCCTTGCCGCTCGCGCTCTCGATCGTCACCTTCGCATCTGCGTCGCCGGTATTCGCGATAACGAGCCGTCCGCCGCTGACCACCGGCGCCGCGGCCTTCGCGTCTGCCGCGATGACCGGGGCCGGCTCGAACCACTCGAAGTCGTGCTCCTTGGTGTTGTCGGCCGAGCCGACCGCACCGCCAATGATCGGGACGTCCGCGTTCAGTACGAGTGCATTGGCACCCGCCGGAAGCGTCGCTACATTGAGCTCGCCGATGGCGTTCGGTGCGAGCTTGATGCTCCCAACCTCGGTGCTCTTGCCATTCTTGTCGATCGCGGTCACTGTCGCGGTTCCGGCGGTATCGCCGGGCGCGAGCGCCCTCACGACTACGGGGAACGCGTCGCCCTCGCCGGAATCATTCGGGCCACGGTCGGCGCCGTCGGCATTTTCAATGCCGGGGATCACGAGTGATTCGCTCGGCTCAGTCTGCGGGGTCACACCCGAAAGCCCGAAAGGGTCGATCCCGGAGCTCTGCGAGACACCGAGGTGCGCGGCGATGGGTGCGCCCGTGCTCTCAACGCGAACGGCGAGGCGGTCACGGTCGGGTGCGTAGCCGTTGAGCGACACAGTCTGCACCGTGCCAGGCGCGACCAGCACGCCCGCGGTCTGCACCGCGTCGACCTCCCCGTTCTCGTCGTACACAGTGATGGCGACCGTGGCCGGCACGGTGCCGGGGTTGCCAAGACTGAGCGTGGTCGAGAAGCCGAGCGACGACGCGCCACCGAGCAGCCACTGCTCATTCAGTGGTTCGGCGCAGCTACTCGCAGCCGCGCCTCGCGCGCTCTCAGTTGCGAGCGCCTGGAACTGCGCTGCCGCGAGCGGCTTCGCCATCGGTGCGAACACGACGCTCGGCAGCCCGCCACCCTCGCTGCGCGTGAGCGTCGCAGTGCCAGCGGGCTTGCCCGAAATCGCGGTCGTCGCGTCGCCGACCGGGATCGCGACCCCCGGACGTGTCGGGTCAGCGCCGAGCTCGGAGAATGAGCCAGCGCACACCAGCGTCCGAGTGGTGTCTTGCGTCGTGTCGACGGTCATCGCGAGCGGTTTCCGGTCGACCGCTGGCAGCGTTACGGTGCCAGCGAACAACACGGCGGCGCCGGCTGCGGCGACCACGAGCAGGCCGGTGACCGCGCGAGCCCCGCCGCGCAGCAGACGTGAATGATCACTCATCGGCGCTCTCCGTTCGTCTCGTCATCAGTAGCGGGCTCGGATGCGTCAGTCACACGAGGCGCCGGATCAACCGGGTCCGCCTCGTCCGCTGACGCAGTAAGCGGCTCGGCGGCAGGCTCAGCGGGCGCAATAGGCTCAGCCGCCACACCCTGCGCGTCCTGATTGCCCTGCTCGGCTACCTGGGCAGCGCCCTGGTGGCCCTGCGCTGCGACCGGGGCAGCGCCGCGGTCGCGATCCGCCCGTGATTTGCGACGCGAGGGGCGTCGGCGCCGCTTCTCGGGGCGCCACGTGACCTCGGCGGTCGGCAGTGCGAGCAGCAGCACACCGAACAGCACCGCGAGCTGCACAGCCCAGATGGTCGTGCCGCTGAGCGACGTGCCACCCAGGCGCGTGCCAGAATCGCCGGTCTCTGCGTCTTGCTCTTCGGCCTGCTGCACACGCCAGAGCAGGCCCTGGTCGGTCAGACCGGCGCTCGCGAGCGCCTGGTGCTGGTCGAAGACCCGCTGCAGCTCGGAGCGCTCAAGGTCGTCGCCACCCGCGGGCAGCAGCACAAATCCGACACCGGCTTCGCTCAGCGCATCGGTGACGTCTGGGCCGCCAACACTGGCGAGACCGGCGACGAGCTCGGCGATCTGCCGATCCTCGGCCCGCTCTTCAGGCGTCGTGAGCGCGGTGCGAATCTCGTCGAGCCTGAGACCGCTACCGGTCACGAGCTCGGCGCGCACGGCGTGGTCGCCCTCGGCAGAGATCACCAGCGTGCGCACGCCCGGGTCTGTCTCGCCCGCGGCCTGCACGAGCGCGGGCATCTGCGCGGTCGCAGACGCGAACGGCACACGGTTGAGCAGCAGCTGGGAGGCCACGGGGGTGACGGCGACGACCGCGGCGACGAGCGCGACGGCCACGACCGGCGCGGCCCCGCGGCGCAGCGCCTGCGCGCCGACCGCCGCCAAGCCGAGCAAAGCGATCCAGTACAGGGCGAGGCCCGAGCCAGTCCACACGGCGATGCTCGCATCCCCCGACGCGGTGAGGTGCAGCTGACCCGCGGCGATCGCAGTCGCGAGGCCAAGACCACCGAGCACCGAGTGCAGCAGCGTCACCGCGACGCGGCCGGTGAAGAGGCCGAGCAGCGCAAGCAGCGCGATCGGCAGCATGAGTACGCCAATGAGCAACGTCGCGGGCGGCCCGCCCAGCCCGATGCCGTCAAGGATGTTGGCCCAGCCCTCAAGCCCGAATTCGGGGAAGCCGAGCAGCAGGTGCCAGGTCGAACCGGGCTCGAATGGTGCATTGATACCCGGATCGAGCAGGATGTCGAGCGGGCGACCAGCGAGGAGGCTCGTGAAGATCTTCGGCGCGAACAAAATCGCTGGCACGAGCGCCGTCGTCAGCACGCGCGCGACGCCGCGCAGCGTAGTAAAGAGGCCGATGACCAGCATGATGACGGCGGCGGGAATCAAGATCGGCGCGGCCGCGAGAGCGGCGGCGGCGAGCAGCGACGCCGTGCCTGCCCAGCTCCACGATTCACGGCAGCGCGAAGCCGCGAGCAACAGCCACGGCAGCACGACAGCGAGCACCAACGTCTGCAGACGACCCGCGTCGAGCGATCCGAGCAGCACCGGGCTGAGCGCGAATCCCAGGGCGAGAAGCGCTCGACCGGCCTTCGATTCTGTGAGCTGCGCGGCCCAGATCCAGGCGCCGAGCGCGGTGAGCGGAATCGACACGATCATCAGCAGGACGACGGCGTGGGAGGGATTCCAGAACGTCAGCGAACCGATGAGTGCGAGCATCCAGGTAAATGGATCGGCTGGAACGCCGTTGACCGGGCGCGTATTGGCCCACAACTGATCGAGCGGGCTCAGCGGCGCGAGCCCGCCGCCGAACAGGCTGGTCTGAGAGAACGCCCACCACGTGAGCAGAATCGCCGCAACGGCCGCCGCAGAGAGCACTGCGAGCCCGCCGGTCGAAATGAAGTGCATTTCGCGACGCTGCCGCCCCGACGACGCGAGAATCGCCTCGCGGTCAATCATGCGCGCGGTGCGCACGCTCTTCGGGTCGATGCGCAACTGTCGCACGGCAGACCAGCCGGCGGTCGAGTGCGCCTTGATGCGGCGCCGCGACGCGATGATGGCGTGCGGCCGGAAGAAGACGGAGAAAGTGGCGACGAGTTCGCCGAGCATGTAGCCGGGCTGCTCCCGGATCAGCGCCCAGAGCACGCGCAGCACGGCGTAGATCGGCAGACCGAGCCACGCGAAGAATCCAACGATCGCCGGCGCGTACGCAATACGGCGATGCAGATGAGAGGTGCGTGCTTGACGGTGCGCTTGGCGCAGCACCGAACGGCGGCGGTCAATACGCGGCCCGGCAACGCCGCTCTGCGCGAAGCGGACCCGCGACGCTGGCGACACCTCAACGCGGTGACCCGCGAGGCGCGCTCGCACGCAGAAGTCGAGGCCATCGTCGTAGACGGGAAGCGCGGGGTCGAAGCCGCCGAGCTGCTCCCAGATATCGCGCCGCACGAGCATGCCGACCGGGCCGACGCCGAGCACGTCTTGCATGTGGTCGTACTGCTGCTGATCGAGCTCCTGGCGGCGCAGGGTCCAGCGCGAGCCGTATCGCGTGAGGCTTTGACCGAGCTCGATGATGCGGTCGGGGTGGTCCCAGTCAACAAGCTTGGGACCCGCAACGACCACCGATGGTGAGCGCTGCACGCTGTTCACGATGCGCTCAAGCGCCTCCGGTTCGGGGCAGGAGTCTTCACTGAGTAGCCATATCCACTCGTCGGTGGACTCGCCCGCCGGAGCGAGGGTGTCGACTGCCCTGGCGACCGCTTGACCGAACGAAACACGCGAAGGCACGCCCACAACTCGCTCGGCACCACTCGACAGCAGCTGCTCGCTGACGTCGTCAGCGCCGCCGTTGTTCACCGCGATAATATTCGCGGGCGTCAGCGTTTGGCCGGTAATGCCGGCGATGGTTTGATCGAGCCAGTCTCCGCCCCGCTGGGCGACCAGAATGGCGGTAACTCGGGTGCGCATCACCCGGCAAGTCTAGGTGCGAGAGATGTGCGCAGCTCGGAGGCAAGCCGCGGTTTGATCAGATCGCTTCGCGACGCAGCTTGCGACGCTCGCGTTCCGAGAGACCGCCCCAGATACCGAAACGCTCATCATTCTCGAGGGCGTACTCCAGGCAGTCAGACCGCACTTCACAGCCGTCGCAAATGCGCTTCGCCTCGCGGGTCGATCCGCCCTTTTCGGGGAAGAATGCCTCGGGGTCAGTTTGCGCGCAGAGGGCGTCGGTCTGCCACGAGAGCGCCTCTTCCTCGTCGCGTCGGATCCCGGGGGTGCCGAGAAATACCGGATCAACGAACCAGTTGCCGGGTACCGGCGTGTGCGAAGTATCGCTCAACGTACCGTCCCTTCCTCGACTTCAGCGGCCCGTGTTCGCAACCGCGCTCACATAATTACACCGTTGTGATTCGCTCAAGTCAAGCTGAGGAGTCTAAACCCTCAATAACGTATTGAGGGTGGAGGACACGCTGGCGTGTCGGAACTGTGCCCGAAACGACAGATATTGCTCACCCAAGGGTGCGCTTCATCGTATGCACAGCCCCGGGGACTCATCCCCAGATGACGAGCATGCGATACGTCATGACCGCGACCGAGAGGTGCACTACCGCGAGCACGAGGTTTGCCCAGCGCGTGCGATCGACCAGTGCCCAAAAGCCAGCGCCCACCGCGAGCAGCAGTGCCACGATCAAATACATCCAAAATTCGAGCGGATCGCCCACGGGCAGATTTCCAGAGATCGGCGCGACGATCGACACGACGACCTGGACGACGAGCAGCAACGCGATCACGAGCGTTGCGCCCATCGTGTAGTCGTTGGGGGCGCGCTTCCGCAGCCCCTCGACCAAACACAGCACCGCCGCGACAAGCGCCAACGCGATCACCGCGACCGCAAACCAGAGGATCATGCGCTCGGCTCCGTGGCCACCGGAAAGTTCGTGACAACGCGCGCGCGGCCACGTCGCAGTTCAACGAGGCCGACGAGACGCTCATCCGGGGCGATCGCCGCGACCAGCGGAGCGTCGGGCACCGCGTCACCAGCCTCAGTGAACTCGAGTTTCTTGCCATTTCCGAGATCAACGGCCTGCTCAGCCGTCAGATCAAGGCGCGGAAACAGCGTGGTGGCGACGACGGTCGGCGCGAGGAGCGGCAGTGGGTCACCCTGTGCGAGCGCGGCCGTTTCGACGGCATCAGCGACATCGAACGGGCCGACGCGAGTGCGACGCAGTGCCGTCAAGTGACCGCCGACCCCGAGAGCGGCCCCGAGATCCCGCGCGAGCGCCCGAATGTAGGTTCCCGTCGAGCACCGCACCGTTGCCTCGATATCCACAACGGGGGCACCGTCTGCGTCGGTCGTGCGCACCAGTTCTCCGAGTTCGAAGGCGTACACCGTCACCGGACGCTTTTTGAGTTCGACCGTCTCGCCCGCGCGCACACGGTCGTAGGCACGCTGGCCGTCGACCTTAATTGCGCTCACGGCGCTTGGCGCCTGTTCGATCGCACCGGTGAGCTCAGCGGCGGCGCGCGCAATGCGGTCGTCGGTAAGCGCCTCGACAGCGGCGGGGTCGGCCGTGCTGATGCGGTCGCCCTCGCGATCGTCGGTGACCGTCGCCGATCCGAGCCGGATCGTCGTGAGGTAGGTCTTGTCGAGCCCGACGAGGTGCGTCAGCAGGCGCGTCGAAGGGCCAGCGCCGAGCACGAGCAGGCCGGTCGCCATCGGGTCGAGCGTGCCCGCGTGCCCTACCTTGCGGGTTCCGAGCGCGCGACGCGACTTCGCGACGACGTCGTGGCTCGTCCAGCCCTCCGCTTTGTCAACGAGCAGAATGGCGCCCTGGGCGGGCAGCACGGCTGGAACGGCGGGAACGGCGGGGGAATTCGTCACCCACTCAGCCTACCTGCGGGCAGGGCAGGGCTGAGGTGAGGTGAGGTGTCATTCGATCAGTCCGCGTTCGCGCGCCACCGCAGCCGCGTGTGATCGGTTCACCACTCCCAGCTTCGTGAGAATGTGGGCGACGTGCGTCTTGATTGTCGTTTCTGACACGAACAGCGCACGGGCGATGTCCCGGTTGGAGTCGCCGCGGGCGACCAGCTTCAGAACCTCAAGCTCGCGCTTCGTAAGTTCGGGATCATGCCGCAACGCTCCCGCGCGGCGAGCGAGCTCTGGTGCGAGCACAGTCTCCCCGGCCGCGGCTGCGGCGAGCGCCCCAAGAATCTCTACGGTCGGCGCATCCTTCAGCAGGTACCCTGCCGCACCCGCTTCGATCGCACGCAAAATATCGACGTCGCGGTCGTATGTCGTCAATATGAGTACAGCCGGTGGGGCCGCGAGCGCTCGGAGTCGGCGCGTGGTTTCGATTCCGTCGATGCCGGCTCCGAGTCGCAGGTCGCAGAGCACGACGTCCGGTGAGAGCAGAGCGGCGGCGGCCACTCCCTCTTCGCCGCTCGCTGACTCGCCGACGACGGTGACGTGCGTTGCGGTGTCGAGCACTGCGCGCACCCCGGCACGCACGATCGGATGGTCGTCGATGAGCATGACGGTGATCATGACTGCGCTCCCGCGCTCAGATCTCCTACGCTCAGATCCCCTACGCTCAGTTCACCCGCGATGGGGTCGGCGGATGGTGATCCGGCGTGAGTGAGCGGAACCCAAGCCGAGAGCGCGGTTCCCTCACCGAGGGTGCTCTCGACTGCGAGGCCGCCGCCCATTTCTTGCAGCCGGGCGCGCGCCTCGCGCAGCCCGACCGACGAGCCGCCGCCCTGGTGCACCTCCCACTCGCCGGCGTCGAATCCTTCACCATCATCGACGATGTCGAGTCGAACCGCGTCGCCAACGACGCGCAGTTCGACACCCACGCGACTGGCGTGCGCGTGCAGCCTGACGTTGCCGAGCGCCATCTGCAACGTGCGGAGCAGTGCAATCTCGGCACCGGTGCCGAGCGGGCCGATGGCGTCGGCCTCACAGTGAGCCGAAACGCCCGATTCGTCGGCGAATGACCGCGTGAGGCGCCGCAGCGACTCCGCGAGTGCCGAAACCTCGAGCTCTGCGGGCAACAGGTCACGAACGATGCGTCGCGCGTCTTCAGCGCCGCGACTCGCCATCCGCTCTACGCGCACGAGCGTCTCTGACGTCTCCCCGCGCTGCAGTGCGCCCCGTGCGAGCAAAGTGATCGACGAGAATTCCTGCGCGATCGTGTCGTGGATGTCGCGCGCGATGCGAGTTCGCTCCGTCAGTGCGCCAGCCGCGCGCTGCGCGATCACCAGCTCACCCTGAAGCTCTTCCGCCTGCTGCTGCGCTCTCACCAGCGAGGCGACGAGGCGACGGTGCTCCGCGGCATCGGCGAGGACCGAGGTGTACGCTCGCGCGATCCCGAGCGCGAAGACGCCGCCAATCACCGGCCCGAGCACCTCGGGCAGCGTGACCCCGCCTCGGTGAGCCGCGGGAACCAGTACGGCCGCGCCAATCACCACTGCCCCAAAGCCCAGTCCGGCGACTGGGCGCATCAGGTGACCGCCGATGAGCAGGATCGGAAACGACAACCAGACGAATTCGGGTGATAACGCCAGGGCCAGAATCCACACAATCGTGAGCGCGCAGAGCCAGAGCGTCGCGCCCAGGCGGCCTGCGCGCGACGCCCACCGGCCGCCGAGGTACACCGCGAGGAGCGCGGCTGCCGCGACGCAGACTGTCCAGGCTGCCGCGTGAGGGTTGCCGGTCTCGGCGTCGGTATTGCCTCCGGCGCCGGTGGCGGCCTGGAGCGCGCGCACGAGCGAGACGCCGGTGAGCACCACGACCAGCAGGTGCAACCCGCCCCGCGCGATCCGCAGCGCTTGATCGTGCTCGTCCGCTTGCACGCGACCCCGTTTCACTCGCTCCGCGCCGCACTCACGGCGCACCTGTCCTCATTGATTCTGGGGGATGCTTCACGCCCGCGCGAGCCCACGGAGCCGATCTCGTCCTTTGTGATGACGCGCCAGCTTCGTCGCGCGAGAATGCTGGAGGGGTGAAACGCTCCCTCAATCATCTCCTCATATCTGCATTCGTCTACGGCGGCGTCGGTGTCGCCTCCGGATTGTTCTACCGTGAGTTCACGAAGCTCAACGACTTTCCAGCCGGCGAATTCACCCAGCTCGGCCTCGTGCATACGCACCTGCTCTCGCTGGGCTTCTTCCCGTTCCTCATACTGCTCGGGCTTGAGCGCATCTTCCAGCTTTCGGCTGCGACTCGGCGCTACCGCTGGTTCCTCTGGCTCTACCACGCTGGCATCATCATCACCTCGGCAATGATGCTCGTGCACGGGTCACTCACGGTGGTCGGCGCCGAATCATCGAAAATGATCGCGGGCATCGCCGGGCTCGGTCACATGTCGATCACCGCGGCCATCGTGCTGCTGTTCTTCGTGCTGCGCACCGCAATTCGCCGCGACTCAGTGAACTCAGTGAACTCAGTCGACGGGCAACGCGAGCGCCTCTCTGCGTCGCTCTAGACTGGGGCCGATGGTTCGAACGCACTCCCCCGCCGACCTCGCCCAGGCGCTGAACGACTGGTTCACGCGGACGGCCCGGGATCTGCCCTGGCGAGATCCGGAAGTCACGCCGTGGGCGATCCTCGTCTCTGAATTCATGCTGCAGCAGACGCAGGTCGACCGCGTCTTGCCCCGCTGGCTCGCGTGGATGGAACGATGGCCGACGCCGGCGGCGCTCGCCGCAGACGAGCCCCGCGAAGCGGTGCGTGCGTGGGATCGGCTCGGCTACCCGCGGCGCGCGCTCTGGTTGCATCGCGCGGCGGTCGAGATTACCGAGCAGCACGGCGGCGTCGTGCCCGCAGACGTCGAGACTCTGCTCTCACTCACCGGCGTTGGCCCGTATACCGCGCGCGCGGTAACGACGTTCGCGTACGGCGAGCGACACCCGGTCGTCGACACGAATACGCGGCGCGTGCTCGCCCGGCTCGTGCACGGCCGGGCCGCGGCGGGGATGCCGGCGCCCGGCGATCTCGATGACATGGCGGCGTTGCTGCCCGCGGATGACTCCGCCGCCGCGATCTTCAACGCTGCGGCAATGGAGCTCGGCGCGGTCGTCTGCACGGCTCGCGCACCACGCTGCGACGCGTGCCCGATCGCAGCGTGGTGCGAGTGGCGCGGCGCCGGATACCCAGACAACGCTCCCGAAAAACGTCCCCGCCAGGCCGCGTTCGCTGGCAGCGACCGGCAGGTGCGCGGGCGCATCATGGCGCTGCTCAGGCGCGCAACCGAACCCATCGACCCTGCGGCAGCGCTCGCGGCGGCCATGGAGGGCGGCGTTCGCGACGCGGATCAGCCCCGCCGCGCCTATGATTCGCTCCTCGCCGACGGCCTCATCGTAGAGTTCGAGGGCCGCACGCGGCTCCCGTAGGAGCGCCACGGCGCCGCCCACTCCCTCTCCCCTTCGACCCTCCCCCCTTCGACCACCCCTGGCGGGGGGGGGGGCTGGGCTGGGTGAATAAGACGTGGGGGGGGTGTTGGGGAGTGGGGGACGCGGGGAGGGGGGGGCGGGGC
>NZ_JBHXHV010000001.1:743062-827350 GCF_042726155.1 Leucobacter sp. NPDC058333 | reverse complement strand
ACCTGCCCCCCCGCGCGGCCCCCAAAAACCCCCCTTTTACTCGGGTTTTTTTGCGGTTTTTTCCGCCGCCTCTCGGTGGGCGCCGAGGGGGTCGGCGCCGGGAGGGGGTCGGCGCCGAGGGGGTGGGCGCCGACGGGCTCGGCGGCGGCGGGCGCCGGCGCGCTAGTCCGTTTCTTCGGCCTCGCGCGGCTTGACGTAGGGGTCTTCTTCGCCTGCGTACTGCGCACCAGAAGCAAGCGCTGCCGCTTCGTCGTCGCGCCGCTTCGCCTCTGCGAGCAACTCGTTCAGGTGCTGGGCGCTCTCAGGGAGCTCATCATGAATGAACTCGAGCACGGGGGTGAGGCGTGTTCCGAGCTGCTTTCCGACCTCGGTGCGCAGCATGCCGGTCGCCGCCTTCAGCGCCGCTGCGGTGTCGGCCTGTTCCTTCTCGTCGCCGTACACCGTGTAGAACACGCTCGCCTGCTGCAGGTCGCCGGTGACGCGCACGTCGGTGATTGTGACGAAGCCCAGGCGCGGATCCCGCAGCCCCTTCTCGAGACGCCTCGCGATGATCTGCTGGATGCGCTCGGCGACTTTTCCCGCCCGTGGATTACTCATGAGATCAGCCTACCGCTGCGACATTCCGGGTTGATGCACTGATATCCCTCTACGATGGAAGTCGTCACACGTACGCGACGATTACATCGAAGGAGGCGTCTCCATGACGTACCCGCCCACCCCCGAGAACCCGGCACAGCCCGAGGGTCAGAATCCGGAGCAGGGCCAGTCCGTTCCCGGCGCTCAGCCCGATGGTCAGCCTGCCGCACCGGCGCAGCCCGCACAGCCGGCGCAGCCCGAACAGCCGGCGCAGCCGAATTACGCTCCCCCGCAGTACCAGCAGCCGAGCTACCAGCAGCAGCCGCAGCCGCAGCAGCCGCAGCAGCCGCAGGCACCCTATGCCCCTCCGGCAGCCTCGCTCTACCCGAACCAGCCGCAGCCGCAGTACGCATCGGCACCGGCCTACGCGGCCGGCGTGACCGGTTACCCTGGCCCTGGCGAGCCCTTTAATGGCGCAAGCGACCCCGAAGACCTGAGCCGCCCGCTCTACGGCGCGACGTTCTCCCAGTCGATCCGTCGATTCTTCAAGAACTACGCGAACTTCAGCGGCCGCGCGTCGCGCAGCGAGTACTGGTGGATCGTGCTGTTCGCGTTCCTCGTGGAACTCATCCCGATGATCATCTACATCACCGGTGCCGTCATGCTTGCGAGTGCGAGCGCCTCCTCATACTCCTACGATGACAGCTACGGCGACGGCTACGGTTCGGCTTCCATGGCGCCCGCGGGCGGGGTTGGACTCGCGCTTGTCTTCATCGGACTCGGCCTCGTCTTCGTCCTGATGTTGGCGATGATTGTGCCGAGCCTCGCGATCGCGTGGCGTCGATTCCACGACGCGAACTTCGCGGGACCGTTCTATTTCCTGAGCTTCATTCCGTACGCGGGCCCGCTGGTCGTGCTCGTCTTTATGTTCCTGCCGCCGAGCCCGCTCGGCCGCCGTTTCGATCGCGTCTAGCGGTCACGCATCGTAGATGAGGCCCGCGCAGCTCAGTTGAGCGGCGCGGGCCTCTCTCATGTACGGAGGAGGATCGATGGCGAGCCAGGATCGGGCAGTTCAACGCATCCGCGACCTCGAACGGGTTCGCTGTGTTCGGGATCGCATCGACCGCGACTATGCGAAGCCACTCGACGTCGAGGCGCTCGCTCGCGGGGTCGGCTATTCGGCCGGTCACCTCAGCCGCGAGTTCCGCGCGGCCTACGGCGAATCGCCTTACAGCTACCTCATGACCCGCCGCATCGAGCGCGCAATGACGCTGCTGCGACGCGGGGATCTGAGTGTGACCGAGATCTGCTTCGCCGTCGGCTACGGCTCGCTCGGCACCTTCACGACGCGCTTCACAGAGGTGGTGGGCATGCCGCCCGGGCGGTATCGTCGCGAGGGCATTCCGCCGCTCACTGGGCTGCCCGGATTCATCACGATGCGCGCCACGAAACCGATCAGGAATCGAGAAGTACCGCCGCAATCGCAGGACTAACGTGGCACACATGAAGATCAACATTCACCACACATTCCTCCCCCACCTCGACCCCGAAGCTTCCGTTGCGTTTTACCGCGATGTGCTCGGATTCGAGGTTCGCAACGACGTCGGCTACGAGGCCATGCGCTGGGTCACCATCGGCCCCGCCGACCAGCCCGACACGTCGATTGTGCTCACGCCCCCGGCAGTCGACCCGGGCCTCACCGACGCCGAGCGACAGACCATCAACGAACTGATTGCAAAGGGCGCCTACGCCTCTGTCGTGTTCGCCACCGACGACCTTGATGCGCTATACGAACGCGTGGAGGCCTCCTCGGTCGAGGTCATCCAGGAGCCGATGGAGCAGGATTGGGGATCACGCGACTTCGCGTTTCGCGACCCCGCCGGCAACACGGTCCGTGTGCAGCAACTCGCCTAACACTCGCCGCACCCTGACAACGGCAATGGGCCGGTCAGCTCCGTGAGGAACTGACCGGCCCATTGCCGTACTGCGTGTTCGACTAGTCGCGCTGCTTCTCGACCATTTCAGTGGTCTCGATCTCGTCACCGATCTGGATGTCGTTGAACTTACCGAGGCCGATACCGGCTTCGTAGTCCGTCTTCACCTCGGTGACGTCGTCCTTGAAGCGACGCAGCGACTCGATGGCGAGGCCATCGGCGATGACGACGCCCTCGCGGATGACGCGGGCCTTCGCGTTACGCGTGATCGTACCGCTGCGCACGATGACACCGGCGATGTTGCCGATCTTGGAGGAGCGGAACACCTCGCGGATCTCGGCGACGCCCGACCGGACCTCTTCGTATTCCGGCTTGAGCATGCCCGTAAGCGATGCCTCAATGTCATCAAGCGCATTGTAGATGACGTTGTAGAACCGGATGTCGATGCCCTCGCGCGCTGCGCGCTCGCGAGCCTTGACGTCGGGGCGCACGTTGAAGCCGATGACGATCGCGTTGTCGATCGTGGCAAGATCCACGTCCGACTCGGTGATAGCGCCGACGCCGCGGTGCAGAATGCGGAGCTGGACCGAATCGTCCACCTCGATCTTCATGAGCGACTCCTCGAGCGCCTCAACGGCACCCGACACGTCACCCTTGATGATGAGGTTGAGCGACTCAACCTTGCCGTCCTCGAGCGCCTTTGTGAACTCTTCGAGGCTGATGCGCTTGCGTGCCTTGGCGAGCATCGCGTTGCGCTCAGCTGCCTCACGCTTCTCAGCGATCTGACGAGCGGTGCGATCTTCGGACGTCACGATGAAGTTGTCGCCCGCGCGCGGAACGCTCGAGAGACCCTGCACCTGAACCGGACGCGAGGGCAGAGCCTCGAGCACCGGATCGCCGTTTTCGTCGCTCATCGCACGTACGCGGCCGTAGGCGGTACCCGCCACGATCGCGTCGCCGACGCGCAGCGTACCCGACTGAATGAGCACGGTTGCAACCGAACCGCGACCCTTGTCGAGCTTCGCTTCGATCGCGACACCGCGTGCGTCCTTGTTGGGGTTCGCGCGCAGGTCGAGGCCCGCATCAGCCGTGAGCAGAACAGCGTCGAGCAGTTCGTTGATGCCGATGTTGTTCTTCGCAGAGACGTCGACGAACATGACGTCGCCGCCCCACTCTTCGGAGAGCAGACCGAACTCCGTGAGCTGCTGGCGAACCTTCTCGGGGTTCGCGCCGTCCTTATCGATCTTGTTGACCGCGACAACGATCGGCACGTTGGCCGACTGCGCGTGGTTCAACGCCTCGATGGTCTGCGGCATAATGCCGTCATCAGCCGCAACCACGAGGATCGCGATGTCGGTGACCTGGGCACCACGAGCACGCATGGCGGTAAACGCCTCGTGACCCGGGGTATCAATGAAGGTCAGCGCGCGCTCGATGCCGTCGTGCTCAGTGTGTACCTGGTACGCACCGATGTGCTGCGTGATGCCACCGGCCTCACCGCCACCGACGTCAGCCTTGCGGATGGCGTCGAGCAGTCGGGTCTTACCGTGATCGACGTGGCCCATAACGGTGACAACCGGCGGACGCGCCTGCAGCACGTCGTCGCCCTCGTCTTCGAGCTCGCCCTCGATGTCAATATCGAAGCCTTCGAGCAGCTCGCGATCTTCGTCTTCGGGGGAAACGACCTGGATCTTGTAACCCAGTTCGTCGCCGAGGATCTGGAACGTTGCCTCATCGAGGGACTCGGTCGCCGTCGCCATTTCACCGAGGTGGAAGAGCACGGTGATGAGGTTCGAGGCGTTGGTGTCGATCTTGTCGGCAAAGTCCGACAGCGACGCACCGCGACGCAGGCGAACCGGCGTCGAGCCATTGCCACGGGGTACGCTCACGCCGCCAAGCGACGGGGCCTCCCGCATTTCGAACTCTTGCCGCTTTGCCCGCTTCGACTTGCGTGCCTTGCTCTTGGAGCCGCCACGACCGAATGCACCAGCGGTGCCTGCGCCACGACCGCCACGGCCACGACCGGCAAAGCCACCGGCAGGGCGCGGAGCGCCGAAGCCGCCAGCGCCTGGAGCGCCACCGGTGCCGCCGGGACGGTTGAAGCCGCCTCCGCCGCCACCCGGACGACCGCCACCCGGGCGGCCGGGGCCACCTGGACGACCACCGGGGCCACCTGCGCCGCCACCCTGGGGGCGTGCAGCGGGACGAGGAATGTTCCCCGGGTTGGGGCGACCTGCGCCGCCGCCCGCACCTGCGCCAGCGCCGGGACGACCCATGCCCTGGTTCGGAGCGAACGGGTTGTTGCCCGGACGCGGGGGACGGGGGATGCCCATGCCCTGGCTCGAAGCAAAGGGGTTGTTGCCGGGGCGCGGGCCACCGGGCTTGGGGCCGCCAGGCTTTGAGCCGGAGCTCGGCTTGGCGTCAGCACCCTTGGCGTCAGCATTCTTTGCCGCAGCGGGCTTGGGCGCGCCGGGCTTGACGGAGTCAGCCTTCGGCTCGCTCGCCGGTGCAGCCTCAGCAGGCGCTGCGGCCGCCGGAGCTTCCTTGGCGGGCGCCTCGGCCGCGGGCGCCGGAGCAGCCGGTGCCGGGGTCTCGGGCTTAGGTGCCGGCTTCGGGCCGGGCTTGGGTGCGCCACCTGACTTCTTGGCGGCGGGCTTCGCAGCCGCATCGCCTTCGCCCTGGGGCTTGGTCACGCCGTCTGCCTCGAGGGCAGCCTTGACCTTGCGCGCCACCGGGGGCGCAATGCTTGACGAGGACGCCTTGACGAACTCGCCCATGTCTTTGAGCTTGGCCAGTACGACCTTGCTATCTACACCGATCTCCGCAGCGATCTCGTGTACGCGTGGGTTTGCCACATTTCTCCTGTCTGGGTTCACGCCAGACAGGCGAGAACCATTAATTAGCCGACGGGCTTCATCGTGAGCCGCTCATTAGTTGTCCATGAGTGTTTTCAGCCTGTTCTCTAAGGGACTCGTGTCGGGCTTCCCCGACACTCGCAGTGCCCGGAGGAGGATTCCTCTCGTCACTGCACGATCCAGACACTGATGCTTGGGATGTACCCAGGCGCCTCGCCCCGGCAGAACCGCGCGATCATCGACGACTAGTCGATCTTCGTGCAGCACCACTCGCAGCAATTCCGTGCGCGGCGCATGTTTGCGACACGCGACACAGGTCCGAACCGGAACCATCTTACCAGCTTCCCCACATTCAGCACTGCCGGTTGTGGCCCCGCTCTCAGGCAGGGCCACAACCGGTCACGGCTCCCCCAGCCGCCGCAGCGACGTGGAGCCGAATATTCGTGTTCGGCAGTTAGTCGTTCATGATCGAATCGGGCTGGATGTCGATCTTCGCGCCCGTCAACTTTGCAGCGAGGCGGGCGTTCTGCCCCTCCTTGCCAATGGCGAGCGAGAGCTGGAAATCGGGAACGAGCGCACGCACCTGCTTCAGCGATTCGTTCAGCATGAACACGTCGGTAACCTTTGCGGGCGACAGCGCGTTCGCGACAAATGCGGGCAGTTCAGGCGCGTAGTCAACGATGTCGATCTTCTCTTCGCCGAGCTCGCTCATGACAGCGCGCACGCGGCTGCCCATCTCGCCGATGCAGGTGCCCTTCGCATTGATCCCTGCCTGCTTTGCCCGCACAGCGACCTTGGTACGGTGACCGGCCTCGCGCGCAAGCGACACGATCTCGACGAGCCCCTCAGCGAGCTCTGGCACTTCCCGTTCGAAGAGCTTCCGCACGAGACCCGGGTGCGTGCGCGAGACGATGACCTGCGGGCCCTTGGTGCCCTTGGAGACGCTCGTCACATAGACGCGCAGTCGGGTACCGTGCGCGTAGCTTTCGCCCGGGATTTGCTCCTCTGGGGGCAGGATCGCCTCGAGTTCGCCGAGGTCAATGTGCACCATGCGCGGATTGGGTCCCTGCTGCACGACACCAGAAACGATCTGGCCTTCTTTGTCCTTGAAGTTGCCGAGAACCGCATCGTCGGTCAGATCGCGCAGGCGCTGGTTAATGACCTGCTTGGCCGCACTCGAGGCAACGCGGCCGAACTCGTCGGTCGTCACGAATGCTTCACCGATCACCTGACCGTCGTCATCGAGCTCGGGAATCAGCACCGAGATCTCGCCGGTCTTGCGATCAAGTGTGACGCGCACGTCGCTCTCGCGGGGCACGGGCAACTTCTGGTTCTCCGCGTGACGCAGGTACGCCGACTGGATTGCCTGCTCGATAATCTCGATCAGTTCGTCGAAGGGAATTTCCTTCTCACGCTCGAGCTGTCGCAGCGTGACGAGTTCGATCTTCACGAGTGGCCTCCTGGGGTATTGAAATGTCTATTCAGATATTGCCCGCGCGAGCGGGCGAACCACCAGGGTAACGCACCGAGCCGTTAGTCAAGCAGGCTCGGCACTTGCGTCACGCGCCGAACAGCGCCGGGATCTCTGTGATCGCGACCTTGTCTTTCGTGCCTGCTGCGCGATCCCAGACCTCTGCGAAGCCCTCGGCAGCGTCACGACCAACGACGACGACCTTCGGCACGCCGAGCAGCTCGGCGTCGCCGAACTTCACACCGGGCGACACCTTCGGGCGGTCGTCGAACATGACCTCGACGCCCGCACCGTCGAGCGTCGCAACGAGCGCCTCAGCGACCTCGTAGACGGCAGCATCGCGGCCGGTCGCAACGACGTGCACGTTGAACGGCGCGACGGCTTCTGGCCAGATCAGCCCGCGGTCGTCGTGGTGCAGCTCAGCGAGAATCGCCATGATGCGCGTCACACCGATGCCGTACGAACCCATCGTCACGGTGACGAGCTTGCCGTTCTCATCGAGCACCTTGAGGCCGAGCGCCTCGGCGTACTTGCGGCCGAGCTGGAAGATATGGCCGATCTCCATGCCGCGAGCGGTCTCGATCGGGCCGGAGCCGTCGGGGGCCTCGTCGCCGTCGCGCACACTCGCGATCTCGACGACGCCGTCGGCCGAGAAGTCACGGCCGAACACCAGGTGTGCGACGTGCTGTTCATCGACGTTCGCCCCGGTGACCCAGGCGGTGCCATCGACGACTCGGGGGTCGACGAGGTACCGCAGGCCGGTCGAGCTCTCGGCGCCAAGCGCCGCGGAAACCTCGCCGGACGCGGCTACGTGAGCGGGCCCGATGTACCCCTTCACAAGGCCGGGGTGACGCGCGAGATCTGCGGCGGTCGCGGGCTCGACATCGGCACCGGCGAACGCCACCTCGGCGCGCTTCATGTCTGCGTCGCGGTCGCCCGGAATCCCGACGACCACGATCTCGCGCTCGCCACCGACTGGCGTCACCGCGAGCACGAGGTTCTTGAGCGTGTCGGCCGCGGTCCACTCCCGACCGTCCTCGCGCGGCAGCGCCGCGTTCGTGTGCGCGACGAGCGTCTCGATGGTCGGTGTCTCGGGCGAATCGAAGACTCGAGCGGCGGGCTGACCGTCAATCGGCAGTGCCGCGGGCGCCGGAGTGCGGTACGCCTCGACGTTTGCGGCGTAACCGCCAGCCGAACGCACGAACGTGTCCTCACCGATCGGCGTGGGCAGCAGGAACTCCTCGCTGCGCGAACCGCCCATGGCGCCCGCATCAGCCGAGACGATCACGTATTCGAGCCCGAGCCGCGAGAAGATGCGCTTGTAGGCGTCGCGCTGACGCTCATAGCTGGCATCGAGGCCCGCGTCGGTCGCGTCAAACGAGTACGCGTCTTTCATCGTGAACTCGCGCCCGCGCAGCAGGCCTGCGCGCGGCCGTGCCTCGTCGCGGTACTTGTCTTGGATCTGGAACAGCGCGAGCGGCAGGTCCTTGTACGACGTGACGATGTCTTTCACCATGTTGGTGAAGACCTCTTCGTGCGTCGGAGCGAGCAGGTAATCGGCGCCGTGGCGATCCTGCAGGCGGAAGAGGGCCTCGCCGTATTCTTCCCAGCGACCCGATGCCTCGTAGGGCTCACGGGGCAGCAAGCCCGGGAAGTGCACCTCGTGCGCGCCCGAAGCGAGCATCTCTTCGCGGATGATCTGCTCGAGCTTGCCCTTCACGCGCAGCCCCAGCGGCATCCAACCGAAGATGCCCGGTGCCTGACGCCGAATGTACCCCGCGCGCACGAGCAGCTTGTGGCTTGCCACCTCTGCGTCAGCGGGATCTTCACGGAGGGTCTTCAAGAAGTATGAGCTGAGCCGCGTAATCACCACACCATCGTATCCCTCGCCGTGCCCATCGGCGTTGCGCTCTACGCTGTTGATGTGACGAGAACTCGGTGGGTGGCCTGGGTCGCACCCGCGGCGGTGCTGATGATCGCTGCCGCCCTGCGGCTGTGGGCTCTCGATCGCCCTGGCACTCTCGTGTTCGATGAGCTCTACTATGTGCGCGACGCCATCAGCCAGCTCGCCCACGGATTCCCCACGACGTGGCCCGACGAGGAGCCGGATATGAGCGGTTCGCGGGCCATCGGTTTTTCTGTCGATCCGTCCTACGCGGTGCACCCGCCGCTCGGCAAGTGGCTGATCGGCCTCGGGATTCTGGCGTTCGGCCCGGGCACCGGGTGGGGGTGGCGCAGTGCGGTCGCGATCGCTGGCGTACTCACGGTCGCGGTCACGATGCGACTCGGGTGGCGCATCACGCGCAGCCTCACCATCGCGTGCGTCGCCGGCCTCTTGCTCGCGCTCGACGGCGTGCACGTGGTGCTGAGCCGGGTGGGCCTGCTCGACGGGTTTCTCGCGCTCGCGATTGTGCTCGGCGCGCTCTTCGTGTGGCGCGATATCGAGTGGACCTCCGCCCGCTCGCAGCCACTCGGTCCGAGTGCCGCATTCCCCGCGACGCGGCCCCGCATCGCCGTGCTGTGGTGCCGGCCCTGGCTGCTCGCCGCCGGCGTAGCATTCGGGTCCGCAGCGGCGATCAAGTGGTCGGGCCTGTACCCGCTCGCCGCGTTTCTCGTCTTCGTGACCGTGCGCGACCTCGTGGTGCGACTGCGCACGCGTGAACGTTTTGCGGCGGGCCGCGCAGCGCTGCAGGCGGTCATTACCGCGGCGATCGCGCTGCCCTCTGCGGTACTCACTTACCTCGCGAGCTGGGCCGGTTGGATTTTCACGCCCGGTGGCTGGGGCCGCACCGGCGGGGAAGCGTGGTGGCCGGCGCTGCTGAAGTACCACTCCGACATGCTCGAGTGGCACCGCACCCTCAGCGCACCGCACCCCTACGCGGCGAACCCGCTCAGCTGGCCGCTCGCGCTGCGCCCGACAGGCATGTATGAGGCGCACTGGGGGCCAAGCGATGGCTGCCCCTGGTCGGCGTGCGCCGCTATGGTCAGCCCGATCCCGAATCCACTCGTGACCTGGGGAGGCGTCATTGCGCTGGTCGCCCTGCTGTGGCTCGTGATCGCGCGTGCGCGCCGCGGGCCCGATCCGTTCGTCACCGCGGGGGCGTTCGTCGTCGTTGGCTACCTCTCGGGCTGGCTGCCGTGGGTGTTCACGCTGTCTCGCTCGGCGGTGTTTCAGTTCTACGCCGTCGTGCTCACGCCGTTCTCAGCGCTCGCGCTGGCCATAGTGCTCGGCGTGCTGTGCCGGGTGGCGATCCGCCCCCGGGTCGAGGTCGGCGGCGCGCGCGCCTCGGAAGACTTGCCTGCGGCGAGCGCGCCCGAGCTTCTGGGCCCGGGCGGCGGTTCGGCAGAGACTCTGCTGGGGGTGAGGATCGCGACCGCGTTGTTCTTGGTGTTCTGTCTGGCGCTGGCGCTGCTCTTCTTCCCGGTGTGGTCGGGGGCGCCCATTGCCGAGTGGTTCTGGCGGGCGCACCTCTGGCTGCCCGGTTGGCAATAGCGCCGACGCCAGCGTGGACACTACAACAAGCGGCGCGAAAGGGCCCACGCGGTGAGTTCGTGCCGGTTGGAAAGTTGCAGTTTACGCAGCACCTTTGACACGTGGGTTTCGACGGTTTTGACCGAGAGATACAGCTCGGCGGCGACTTCTTTATACGCGTAGCCTCGGGCAATCATGCGCATCACCTCCTGCTCCCGGGCGGTGAGCCGATCTAGCTCGTCGTCCTGTGCCGCCGTCTCTCCGCCGCCTGTTCCGAACGCGTCGAGCACGAATCCCGCGAGCCTCGGCGAGAAGACTGCGTCGCCGCCGTGCACGCGCGCGACCGCGGCCGTCACCTCGGCACCCGACGCGGTCTTCGTCAGGTAGCCGCGGGCGCCCGCCCGAATCACCTGCACGACGTCGTCGGCGGCGTCTGACACGCTGAGCGCGAGCACGCGCGTGCCGCGCGACGTCGGCTGAGCAGCGAGCCGCTGCAGCACCTCCGCACCGCCACCGCCCGCGCCGCCAGGCAGGTGCACGTCGAGCAGCACGACATCGGGGACGGTGGCCGTCACGACTGCCACGGCCTCGTCGACCGTCGCCGCCTCGCCGACCACCTCAAGTTCGGCGCCGAGCTCCGCGCGCAGGCCCGTGCGAAAGATCTGGTGGTCGTCGACGATGACGATGCGAATCGTGGGCTGGTCTTGGGTCACGGTCGCTCCTGGGGTGCGTCGGTCGGTTCGGTTGGGGTGGCGTCCGCTGTGTCGCGCGGGATATCGAGGCGCACGGAGGTTCCTCCGCCGGGGCCGGGCACGATGCGTGCACGCCCGCCCGCCCGCTGCATACGCCCGAGAATTGACTCGCGCACGCCCATCCGCCCCTCTGGCAGGTTGCTCGGGTCGAGCCCCGGGCCGCGGTCGGTGACGTCGATCGCGAGGCGATCCTGGGTCACCTCGAGAAACACGGTGACGTCACCGCCAGCGTGCCTGGCCGCGTTCAACATAGCTTCCCGCGCCGCTGCAACGATTGGGGCTGGCGCAATAAGCCCCTCGCCAGCGCCCACCGCAACGACCTCGAACCGAACGGGGTGCTCGGCCTCGAGCGCGGCCGCGTGGGTGCGCAGCTCGGTGTCGACGGCTTCGAGATGCGGTGCGGGTGCTCCATCGGCCGCGCGAAACAGCCATTCCCGCAGCTCTCGCTCTTGGCCACGCGCGATGCGGGCCACCTCACTGCCCGGCTCCGAGCGCTGCTGGATCAGTGCGAGCGTCTGCAGCACCGAGTCGTGCAGGTGCGCGGCGATGTCGGAGCGCTCGGCTTCTCGCGCCCGCGCCGCTCGCTCGGCCATCAGCTCGCGGTTCAGTCGGAGCACCCAGGGCGCGGCCGCCAGTGCGACTCCGGCGAGTACGGCGAGCGCGGCGCCGACGACCGTCCAGGCGTTGGGCTCACGGGCTGTGACGAAAAACATCAGCACCCCCACGGCCACGAGAGCGAGCGCGCCAAGGGCGCGAGGCAGCGCGTTCCGATCGGGCCGATCGCGATCGGCGATCTGCCACCACGTCAATCCAACTCCGACGAGTACGGCAAGGCCTGGCAGCAGAAGTTCGAGGCGCAGGTGTACGCCCGTGCGCTCGAGCACGAGGCCGACACCCGCGATCAGCAGCCCGACCCCGAGCAGCAGTTCGGCGATCGGCCAGCGAGCGCGCCGCTGGCGCTTCGCTGCGGGGTTGGACTCAACGGCGGGTTTGGACTCCGCGGCGGGTTTGGGGCCAGCGGCGGGGTCGACGTCAAGTTCGTCAATGGACGCGGACTCGACAATCGCTTCCGGATCCGGCACCGGATCCTGGACTCCCGGAACCGCCCCGATCCAGCGTCGTTCGCCCTCGCCAGCTGGTTTCGTGAGCGCGCGGCGCAACGGAACGATGCCGTCGATCTCCCCCGCCCACGGCACCGTGAGCCAGAGCCACAGGTACAGCACGGCACCCGCGCCGCCGAGCACAGTGAGCGCAAGCAGCGTGATGCGCACCGCCTGCGCAGACACCCCGAGGTGCGTAGCCAGGCCGCCGCACACCCCCGCGAGCACGCGATCGTCGCGCGAGCGGGTGAGGGGTGCGATGGCCATTCCCCCATCAAAGCAGGTCGGTGCCTCGATGGGGGTCTCAGGGTCGCAGGATCAGGGTCCGATCAGGGTGATCCCTCATGGCCGCGATCGTGCGGCTCAGCCAGACTCGAAGCATGCACACCGAATCACACTCAGAGCGCCCCGCGGGGCCGCCTCCCGGCCAGGGATTCTTTGACTGGCTGCGCGGCCTCGACATCACTCGCGGATCGGACCGCTGGTTCGCCGGCGTCGCGGGCGGCGTCGCCCAGCGACTCAAGATCGACCCGATCATTGTGCGCGGCGTCTTCGTCGTGCTCGCCCTGCTGGGCGGCCCCGGTATCCTCCTGTATTTGCTCGGGTGGCTGCTGCTGCCCGACGTCTCCGGCCGCATCCACGTGGAGGAGATCATCCGGGGGCGAGCACAGACCGGGGTGATCGTCACCGCTGTCGTCGTCACGGCAGTGGTCATCATCCCGGCTATCTTCAGTAGTTTCATTCCCGGCGCCTCGTTCCCCGCGTTCAGCGTGTGGAACTGGGACGTCTGGGGCGTGCTCGGTCTGCCCGGCTGGCTCACGGCAACCATCGCGACGCTGTGCTGGATCGCCGTCATCGTGCTCGGGTGCTTTTGGCTGCGGCGGGTACTGCTGCAGCGAGGCCGTGAGACTGCTCGCGCGGCGAGTGAGGCAGGCGAGACCGGAGCGCCGGATCAGTCGTCGTTCACCGACGACACCAGGTCGTTCGCCGATCGCGCCGAGACCTTCGCCACTCGTGCGGCCGAGGGCGCCGAGCGGGCCGGCCGGGACGCCGCCGATTGGGGTCGCCGCGCGGGCGAGGCCGCCGATCAGTGGGGCCGCGACGTCGGCAGGCAGGCCGACGCGTGGAGCGCTCGGTACGCCGACCACCACGACACGCACCGCCTGGGAACCGCGCACGTCGTCATCACACTCGCACTCTCACTCGTCGCCGCCGGCGTTGCTGCGCTCTGGACGAATTCCCTGAGCGCACCGCTGCCCCTCGACAGCGTCGCCCCCGACGCGCTCGTCACAGCCATGATCGCTGCGCTGGCTGTGCTCGCCGTGTCGCTCATCATCGCCGGCGTGCGCGGCCGGCACACCGGCTGGGTCGGCTTCCTGTCGTTCTGCGGGGTGGTCGCGCTGCTGTTCAGCGTGGTGCTGCCGTGGGGCGCGCGCTTCCAGCCGTTCGGCAACACGCACGTGGACACTGCCGAGGTCGGAGCCGTCATAGTCGCGGGTAACGCGACCGTCGACTTAGCGGGTATTGAGGATCGTGCCGCGGGGCTCAACGATCTCGAGGTCTGGCTGCTCGCGGGTTCCACCACAATCGAGTTGCCCGACGAGACACCCACCATCGTGCACGTGCGGATGCTCGCCGGCCGCATCGACGAGAGCGGGCGGACGGGTGCGGGCACGAGCGCCGACACGCAGCGCACCATCAGCGGACCGTTTCTGTTTCGCGAAATCCGCTCGAACGTGACACCGGCCAACGCATCCTCAGCGAGCGTGGTGACCGTGACTGTTGGTGCGGGCAGCGTCGAAGTCGAGGGCGGCGGGAATGGAACCGCCTCGTCCGCGCGAAAGACCGTTGAATTGGAGACCACCCGATGAACACTCAGCCCACTGAACCGCTGGATCCGATGGACTCGGAGTCGGTCGATCTCGCGCCGCCTGTACCGCCTGCACCGCCGGCGCCGCTTGCGGCTCCCGCGGCTCCTGCGGCTCAAGCCGCGCCCGCGTCGTCAGCGGCGGGCACCGTCCCAGCCGAGACCGCGCCAGCGGGCACTGCTTCTGCGGGCACTGCTTCTGCGGGCACTGCGGATGTTGTTTCGCCCGCCCGATCGCTCCCGAAGCCGGGCCCGCGCACCGGGCCCATCGTGTGGGGGGCCCTGATCCTCGTCTTCTGCGGCTACATCGCCCAGCAGGCGTTCGGAGGCAACGGCCTCGACACCGCCGGCTGGATCGCCGCGACGGTCATCGGCCTCGGAGTACTCCTGCTCGGTGTCGGCATTGCGGTGCTGATTCGCAACGCAAGGCGCCCGAGCTAGGCAGGGTTAGCGGGTAAGCGGGCTAGCCAGCGCTAGCCCGCTTACGTGCGAGCTAACCCGAGACGCTCGGCATTTCGCGCGTCTGGGTCGAAATCCAGTGCAATGGAACCTGGATCGCGACCCGCGTGCCGCCCCCGGCGTCAGGGCCCCAGGTGATGTTGCCTCCGAGCTCACCCTCAATGAGGGTGCGCACGATCTGCGTTCCGAGTCCGTCGCCGACCGTGCCGCCCGGGAGCCCCGTGCCGGTGTCGATAACCTCAACCGAGAGTCGCTCGTTCGAGCGGTGCGCGGTCACGTAGACCTCGCCCTCGCGTCCGGCGAGGCCGTGTTCCACGGCGTTCGTGACGATCTCGGTAAGGGCCAGCGCGAGCGGGGTCGCGTACTCAGAGGGCAGTTCGCCGAACTCGCCGTCTTTGTGCGGGTGCACGGTCGTGTTGTGCAGGCTTGCAACCTCAGCGGCCAGACCGATGACACGGTCGAAGACCTTGTCGAAGTCGACAATCTGCGACAGCCCGGTCGAGAGCGTGTCGTGCACCACCGCGATCGCGGCGACGCGACGCATGGCCTGCCCGAGCACCTGCTTCGCCTCTTCGCTGCGCGCGCGGCGCGCCTGCACGCGCAGCAGCGACGCTACCGTTTGCAGGTTGTTCTTCACGCGGTGATGAATCTCACGAATGGTCGCGTCTTTTGTGATGAGTTCCTGGGCCTGCTGTCGCAGTTCGGTCACGTCGCGCGTCAGCACGATGCCACCCACCCACGCACCGTCGCGGTAGACCGGAATCGAGCGCAGGGTGATCGTGTGACCGCGCGCGTCAACCTCGATGCGCTTCGCGATCTTCCCCTGCGCGATGAGCGGCAGCGATTCGTTGGTGTCGAACTGCCCCTTCACGAGCTCAGCAACGACCTCGCTGAAGTTCTCTCCCTCGATCTCGTCACGGAATCCGAGTGTCGAGAATGTCGTCTGCGTGTTCGGGCTCGCAAACGTCGCGATGCCGTCGAGATCGACACGCACGAGCCCGTCGGCTGCACGCGGAGCGCCTTGCTCGCCGCCGCGCGAACTGCCCGGTACTGGGAACTGGCCGTTTTGGATCATGCCGATCAGATCCGATGCGACCTCACGGAAGGCAGCTCCGATGCGCGAGGCCGGCTGCGTGTCGGCGGCGCTCGTGTGCACCGTCATAACGGCGAACGGACCCTCGACCGAGTTGTCAGACGCGCGGCGCCTGACCGAGAATGCGGCGAGCCGCATCGGGTTCTCTTCGTACCAGGCGGGTGACGTCGAGAGCACCGGGCTGGAACTCAACATCGCCTGGTCAACGAGCTCGCGCCAGTCAGCGCGCAGCAGATCACCGATGACGTCTCGGTAGAACAGCGTCACCGAACCAGCCGGTCGGCTGTGCGCTATCGCCAGGTAGTTGTCGTCGCTCGTCGGTACCCACAGCACCACATCGCCCAGGGCAAGATCGGCGAGCAGACGGAGGTCGAGCGTCAATAACTCGAGCCACTCAATCTCCTCTTCTTCGAGGGAGGAGTACTTAGTTGCGAGATCGCGGAGTGTAGCCACGCATCCAGACTAGAGCACACTATCGGGGAAAATTCTGCCAGACACCCCTGAGTTTTACGTCAGTCTGCATACCATCCCATCGGTGCCTGACACACTGCCGACACACAAGAAACGTAAAATTTGCTTGACGATTGGCACAGCTCGGATCTTAAGGTGAGATACACCTCGTTCGAGAATCCGGGAGTGCGGCAGGGGGAATCACGACGGGAGCGGCGCACGGATCCAACCGAAAGGACCACTATGCAGGCACGCGCCGCCGCCCCGATTCCGCGCGATCAATCTGGGTCACGATCCGGTGGTCGAGCTTCGCCCTCGAACACCGCGCGCCGCCATCTGCGCGCCATCGAGCTCAGCGGTCCAGACGTACCACCACCGCCCGCCTCGCTCGTGCAGCGCCTCGCGCTCTATGCGTTCGAGGTACTCGAGGGAACGCGCGTGGTGACGCAGCTCGGGGGTTGGATCACGATCGAGGTTGCCGAAACGCTCCGGGCCAGGCGCGCGCTACGGGTGGAGCGCGAGACCGCAATGCGCGACCGGCGGCGGCGCATCGCGATGCCTGGCCGCGCGCACCTGAGCAGCCCACTTCCGCACGTCATCGAGGCGACCGTGCTGCTGCACGTCGAACCTCGCGCCACCGTCGTCGCGCTTCGCCTCGAACACCACCGAGATCGTTGGCGTGCCACAGACATCACCGTGCTGTGACGCAGCCACCCACGTGTGCGGCGCGGTCTGTTGCGCCCTATCGACCGTTAAGTCGCGACAGTTTTTCCACCTCGTACATCACGTCGACCGGCACGCCCGCGTTACGCAGCACGTCGCGCGTCGAACGTGGCGCCCGCAACCAACCGGCGTTCCAGCCCCGGCGCAGGCAGTCGCGCAGCTGAGCTCGATCGTCCGACGCTCGGAACGTGCGGAACCAGCGTCTCGCCGTCGCCGCCGAGTACAGCAGTTTCTCCCAGCCAAACAAAGCAGGGCTCGTGCGAAACACCCAGAGCTTATTGCGCACCTCGTAAAAGAAGCGGGGGCCGGGATCCTGGTCGCTTGATCCGCGCTTCACCGTGCGATGCGTGACGACCGAGGCGGGCACGTAGAGCCCCCGCGCGCCGCGCAGCATTCGCGCTGAAAACTCGAAATCGTCGTTCCACAGGAAGTAATCTGCGACGGGCAGTCCCTGCTCGCGAACTCGCGCTGCGCGCAAGAATGCCGATACGAACGAGATTGAGCGGATCTCCATCGCACCGACGGACGCCGCGCGTGCGCGCTCCTCGTCTGAGGCGCGAATCTTAGGCTTCGGAGTGTTCATCGGGTGATCTTCACCGTCCGTCCACACGACGCGCGAGCCCATCACCGCAAGATCGTCGGGGCCCGACGCTCGATAGCGTTCGTGGGTGTCGAGCGCGCCGGCGAGCGCGGTAGGGCTTGGCACGGTGTCGTCGTCCATTACCCAGACCCAGTCGGTGTCGTCCTCGACGACCGCGGCCGCGATGCCCGTCGCGAAGCCACCCGCGCCGCCAGTGTTCTCCGTGAGCTGGATATGACGCGCACGCTCACCCCAGGCCTCAAGCATCTCGGCGGCAACCTCAACGGAGCCGTCGTCAGACGCGTTGTCGACCACGACGAGACGGTCGACGGGTCGGGTCTGAGCGGCGAGCGCCGCGAGTGATTCCCGCAGCAATTCTCGCCGGTTGTAGGCCACCAGCACAGCAGTCACGCGCATGCGATTCGCCTCCCTCTCAGTTCGAACAAACCCGGCAAGTCTAGCCCGCGTCCTTCTCAGGCGCCGAAGCGGCGGCGACGCCGTCGTCGACAAGCTGATGCACCGTCGCCCAATCCGGGTTCTCCGGGTCAACCGCGGGCGGCACCAGTTCAACGTTCACGGGATCGTGCGAGCGCGCCTTCGCGGCGAGATCAACGAACCGCCCCAGCATAGAGTCGGGAATGTCGGTGTCAACGAGTTGCGATCCGGCCGCGAGCACCTCTTGGAATCGCGCCAGCACATTCTGCGGGTTCATCTGCGCGAGAATCGCCGACTGCAGTTCGCGCTGTCGCGCCATGCGGGAATAGTCACCGTCGGCCGAGCCGTAGCGCGAGCGGGCGTACCAGAGCGCGGTGAACCCGTCCATCTTCTGCTTACCGGGCTCGATCCAGCCCTCAACCCCGACGAGTTCGCCGGTCGACTCGTCGACCTGCCCGCCGATCGGCAACCGCTCCTGCACGTCCATGGTGATGCCGCCGAGCGCGTCGATCAGACTCTGGAACGCATCCATGTTGACCAGCACGTAGAACTGCACCTCGAGCCCGGTTGCACCCTCGACCGCATCCTTGGTCGCTTCGATTCCCGGCGACGAGCCCTGCGAAACGGCGTCGGAATAGAGGCCCTCGTACGACGGCGATCCGGAGTCTTCGACCTCGGTGACGAGCGAGTTCAGGTTGCCAGTCGTGAAGCAGTAGTAGCCGCCGCCATCGACGACCTCATAGTTGTTGACCTCATCGCAGTAACCCTCCGGGTAGATGGGCCCGAGCGGGGACGATTCAGGGAACGGCACGTCCTTCAGTTCGCGAGGCAGGCCGATGATCGTGGACTGACCGGTCTCTGCGTCGATGCTGACGAGCGAGATGCTGTCGGGGCGCAGACCCTCGCGATCGGCGCCGGCATCGGTGCCGAGCAGCAGAATGTTGTAGCGCCCGTCGACCGGCGCCACCGCGGGAGCGCTGCGGAACAGATCGCTGATCAGCCCGCGGCCCGCGCCGACGGCGTTGCCCGCCCACGCGGCTCCCGCCGCCGGCACGATCGTTAGCAGGATCGACAGCATCGCGACGGGCACACGCCACCCGCGCTGCACACGCACGAGCTTCGTGAGACGCAGCGTGTCGATGCCGAGCACCACCCAGACAACCGCATAGGCGAACAGCAGCCACTGCACGATGAGGAGTACGAAACTGTTTGTGAAGAAGGTGAGTGTCGGGGTGCGCGCGAGCAGCAGGCACAGCCCCGAAATAATGGCGCCCACAACGAGGATCCCGGTGGCGATCAAGCCGAACCGTCCGAGCTTGCGATTCCCGGCAACCACCTGGGCGGTGCCCGGCAGCACGAAGCCGAGGATCACGAGCCAGCGGGCTCGCTTGCTCATGAGCGGTTCGGAGCCGAGATCGGGGTTCCGAAGCGGCCGCTCCAGATCGAGCGTCATGCGTGATACCCAGCTGGGTTCTGCGACTGCCAGTTCCAGGAGTCACGGCATGCCTCTTCGAGGGAGCGCGTCGTGCGCCAGTCGAGCTCGGCGTTTGCACGCCCCGGATCAGCCTGCAGCACTGCGACATCACCGGCGCGAGCAGGCATCACCGCATACGGAATCGCCTGACCGGAGGCCTGCTCAAAGGCGCGCACGACATCGAGCACGCTCGATCCGATGCCCGATCCCAGATTGTACGTTTCGACACCTGGCGCGATTCGCTCAAGCGCCGCCACGTGTCCCTCGGCAAGGTCGAGCACGTGAATGTAATCCCGCACGCCGGTGCCGTCGGGGGTGTTGTACCCGTCACCGAACACGCTGAGCCGCTCGCGCTTGCCGACCGCGACCTGCGTGATGAACGGCATGAGATTGTTCGGGATCCCGCTCGGATCTTCGCCAATTCGCCCTGAGGGGTGCGCCCCGACCGGGTTGAAGTAGCGCAGCACCACGGCTTCGAGTTCTGGCCACGCGGTCTGCGCACCGTGCACGATGCGCTCGTTCATGAACTTCGACCACCCGTACGGGCTCGCGAGGTCGACACCCGCGGGGTGCGCCTCGTCGATTGGCACGTAGATCGGGTCGCCGTAGACCGTCGCTGAAGAGCTGAAGACGAATTTCGTGATGCCTCGCTCGCGCATGATGTCGAGCAGCGCAATGGTCGAGTCGAGGTTGACGCGGTAATACCGTGTGGGCTGCTCGACCGACTCGCCGACAGCTTTCAAACCCGCGAGGTGAATCACGGCATCGAAGTCGACCTCGGCGAGGGCGCGCTGAGCGGCCTCTCGATCCGAGAGATCGAGCTCGATCACCGGCACATCAACACCGCTCAACTCGGAGATTCTCCGCACCGCTTCACGGCTGCTGTTGGAGAAGTCGTCGAGAACGATCACCTCGTGGCCGCGCTCGATAAGTACGAGTGCGGTGTGCGAGCCGATATACCCGGCGCCACCTGTCAACAAAACACGCATGGGGACAGGGTACTTTGCAGATCGTGAGGGAAACCTCAAGCCGCACCGCATTCGCAGATTTGAGAACTCGGACCGAAAACTTAAATTGTTGCGATTACGTCTCAGTCCAGATGTTCATGCCGTGGCGCACAGCTGTTCCCAGCCAGGAAGTCCATACAATATGGAGTGCGGACTCGTGCCGCGGGCATGTCACTGTAATCGAGGGGAGAACGATTGGCGACGCTCACCCTCATCGCCGACCCCTTCCCTGATTGGGAAGCGGAGTCACACGCTGCCGCGGCGCGCGATCTCGCGCAGGCCGTCGCAGAAACCGCCCCGCGCGGCTGCAGTGCACGCTACCTGATGGCTCGCGGTGGCGACACGCCCCAGTTCACTTCACCGCGTCTCGCGACCGAGGTGCTGCCGTTGCGCTCGAGCATGCTGCCGCTCGTGTGGCAGAACGGCGCAACTGCACGACCGCTCGACGGTGAATTCGTACACGCACTCACCCCGATGATGCCGCTGCGCTCGCGCGGAGACGACGACGGCTCACAAACTTCGGTGACGATCCCCCACAGCATTGCGTGGGATGCGCCCGCGCTGCTCGGGAACTCTCAGGCACGACTGTTCCGATCGTTCGCGCGGCGCGCGGTGAAGCTTGCCGACGTGATTCTGACGCCGACGCACGCGACTGCGCGGGTGTTGCAGCAGCAGTACGGCAGTGATCTGCCCATTCAGGTTTTCCCGCTCGCGCCGCCGAGCGAATTCTCTGCTCCTGAAGACGCGGCCGAGCGTCGCGCGGCGTGGGGCCTGCCCGAGCGGTACGCGGCAACGACCGCGCGTCTGGGTGAGCACGGGCGTCTCGAGTGGGTGTTCGACGCCATGCGCAACGATCACGCGTTGCCCCCGCTTGTGGTGCTCGAGGGCCTCGACCCGCACGGCGCGCCGACGCGCGAAAAGGATCGTGACGCTGCGGCGCTTACCACTGAGATCCCGCAGGACTTGGTCGGCCGCGTGCACACGGTGCGCGTCACGCAGCTCTCCGATGTCGGTGCCGTGTGCGCCAACGCGGTCGTGCTGCTGCAGCCGCAGGCATTCGCTGGCACGGGTTACGTGGTGCTCGCGGCGCTCAACGCCGCCGTGCCCGTGGTGCACGCCGGACACCCCGCGACCGAAGAGCTTGTGCTCGACGCGGGCGTTTCCGCTGACACTGCTGAGGGATTCGCGCGGGAGTACAGCACGCTCATCGGACAGTCGGGCGCACTCCCGACGTTGACGGTGCTCGCGTGCGATCGGAGCCGTGGCTTCAGCTGGCGCGCCTCGGCCTGGCAGCTCTGGGAAACCCACGCAAACCTCTGACTCCACGCGCCTCCCCTCTTCTCCCCTCTCCCCTCCCTTCTTTTGTGCACCCTTGGGTGAGCAATATTTGTCACTCGCGCGACCAAATCTGACAAATATCGCTCACCCGCGTACCTTCACCCGCGAGCCCCTACCCCCGAGCACGCGTGCCCCGTGTGATGCCCGCACCCTCGCGATCCCCCCTCCCCCCTCGGGTGAGCAATCCTTGACACTTTCGGGCGCGAAACTGACGAGAATCGCTCACCCGCGTGGGGGTCACGAGGGGCAGAGGGAAAGGGGGACAGGGGCAGAGGGCAGGGCTACGCCCTGTCTGCCCTCGCTATTCCGCCCTGGGTGCGCGCGTAGGACCACGCGAGCGCCGCGGCGAGCAGGATCGCGCCGCCCGTCATCGCCGCCGTGCCGCTCCATCCCGACGAGCTGAACGCAGCCGTGCCCGCCCAGCCAAGCAGGCTCGAACCCGCGTAATAGCCGAGGTTATACAGCGGCGGCGCCTGGCTCGCGCCCGGAGTGCCGGCCGCGCGGCGGCCGATCAGACCGCTCGCAATCGTGTGCGCCGCGAAGAATCCACCGGTGAACAGCACGAGCCCCGCAATCACGACGGTCAGCGGTGCGGCGAGCGTCAGCGCGAGCCCCGCCCCCATCACACCGAGACTGCCAAGCATCACCGCTGTCGGCGACGCTCGCCGTGTCAGGCGCCACACTGAGCTCGACGTCAGCGTCCCCGCGAGGTAGGCCAAAAACAGCCACGAGACCTGCACGAGCGTCAGCGCATACGGCGGCATCACAAGCCTGAACGCGAGCGCGTTGTAAGCGGCGACAAAACCGCCCATCGTCAGGAACGCGTGCATGATGAGCACGAGCACTCCCGGCTGCGAGAGGTTGGTGAGGATCGCCTGCAGCACTCCCCCGGTAGCCTCTCTCGGCAGCTGCGTCGCGGGCACGAGCGCGATGAAGCAGACGGTCATACCCGCTGCGAGCACCGCCACGGCGACCATTCCCGCCCGCCAACCGAACGGCTCCTCGACCGCGCCCGCGAAGATGCGCCCGACCAGACCTCCGAGAGTCGTCCCGGCCACGTACATGCCGACAGCGCCGCCGAGCGCGCGCGGCCGCACGGTTTCTACGAGTGAGGTCACCGCGAGCGCCGGGATACCCGCGAGTGCGAACCCCTCCACGGCGCGCAGCGCGAGCATGGTCTCGAATCCGGGCGCGAACGGCACCGCCAGCCCGAGCAGCATCGCAGCGCCGGTGGCCCAGCGCATGGTGCGCACCCGGCCCAGCCGATCCGACACCCGCGCCCAGGGCAGCACGCCGGCCGCGACGCCGATGGTCGTCGCGCCAACCGTCCACGACGAGGCCCCGGCGGACACGCCGAACTCGCGGGCGATCGCGGGGAGCAACCCCTGCGGCGAGTACATCTGCGCGAACGTCGCGACGCCCGCACAGAACAGCGCGATGAGCGCGCTTCGATAGGTCGCCGAACCTCGGTCAGCGCGAGGGTCGCGAGAGGCGCGAGGATCGCGAGGACCATCCACGCTCCGCCCCGACCCACCATCAGCCATCAGTGCGCTCGCGCCCCGCTTTACTCGGCTGCGATTCGCGCCTTGAGCGCGTCGTTCTTCTCGCCGACGGCGGCGGTCAGACCCTCGGCGTAATCAGCGAGACGCCGCGCGATCACGGGGTCGGCCGAGCCGAGGATACGGGCCGCAAGAATGCCAGCGTTCTTCGCCCCGCCGATCGACACGGTGGCGACGGGAATCCCCCCAGGCATCTGCACAATCGACAGCAGCGAGTCGAGGCCGTCGAGCTTGGCGAGCGGCACGGGCACGCCGATCACGGGCAGCGTGGTCATCGAGGCAACCATGCCGGGCAGATGTGCGGCGCCGCCCGCGCCCGCGATGATGACACGAATGCCGCGGCCAGCTGCCTCGCGCGCGTAGCTCACCATTTTGTCGGGGGTGCGGTGCGCGCTCACCACCTCGACCTCGTGCGCGATGCCGAATTCGCGCAGCGCCTGCACCGCGTCTGCCATCACCGAATAGTCGGAGTCGGATCCCATGATGACGCCGACCAGGGGCGCAGTGGTTTCAGCCATAGCTCAATCGTAGTCTGGGCTGGCGGGGCGCACGCACGCAGGCAGTGCCGGATCAGGCGAACAGCTCAGCCGCCGCCACGGCATCCGCCCGCACAGCGTCGAGGTCGTCGCCCGTCACGGTCACGTGCCCGACCTTGCGCCCCGGCCGGGGCTGCTTGTCGTAGCTGTGGAACTTCGCGCGCGGGTGCGCGGCCAGCGCCTCCGCATAGCGCACGGGCATGGGGCCCTCCGCGGGCCCGCCGAGCACGTTCACCATCACGGCAGCGGGGGCGGTCATCGAAGTGTCGCCGAGCGGCAGATCAGCGACCGCCCGCAGGTGCTGCTCGAACTGGCTCGTGACCGATCCCTCGATCGAGAAGTGACCGGAGTTGTGGGGCCGCATGGCGAGCTCGTTCACGAGCACCCGACCGTCGCGCGTCTCGAACATTTCGACCGCGAGCACGCCCGTGACGGCCACGCCCTCGGCGACCGTTTCACCGATGCGCGCGGCCTCGGCGAGCACCTCGGCGCGCTGCGTCGGGGCCGGAGCAAGCACCTCAGCGCACACACCGTCGCGCTGGATCGTCTCGACGACGGGCCAGGTGCGGGTCTCCCCGCTCGGGCGGCGCGCGACGAGCTGCGACAGCTCGCGCACGAAATCGACGAGCTCCTCGACGAGCAAGAAACCGCCATTGCCGTCCTCGGCGAGCGCGGTAAACCAGTCGCGCACCTCGGACGCGTCAGAAATAACCCGCACGCCCTTGCCGTCGTATCCACCACGGGCGGTCTTCACGACCGCGCGCCCGCCGTGCGCGTCAAGGAACATCTGTAGCGCGGCCTCGTCGGCCACCGCCGCCCAGTCGGGAATCGGCACCCCCAGCTCGGCGAGCTTCTCGCGCATCACGATTTTGTCTTGCGCGTACTGCAGCGCGTCGGGGCGCGGGTGCACGGCAACGCCGCGCGCCTCAAGCTCGCGCAGAATCGGCTGCGGCACGTGCTCGTGATCAAACGTGATGACGTCGACGGTCTCGGCAAAGGCATACACCGTTTCGGGATCCCGGTAATCGCCGACCGCATCGGCAGCGCGCTCAGCGCTCGATCCCGCGTTCTCCGCGAGCACGCTGATGCGCAGGCCCAGGTGAATCGCCGGCGGCACCATCATTCGGGCAAGCTGCCCCCCGCCGATAACGCCGATCTTGATGCTGCCGTTCTCCGCCACTTCTCGCCTCTCGGGTTCGCTTCGGCCGCGCTTCGCAGCGCAGACCACCCCACCATTCTGCCGCATTGCGCGCCGGGCGTTTCCGCACGCCCCAGTCGTGCAGACTAGAGGGTATGCAAGACGCCAGCGGGCCAGCCTCCCACCCAGACGGAATCTCCGACATCATCGCGGAGTTCTCTGAGGTGTTCGCCTTCGCGCGCACGCGCTGGGCACGCTACGCAGAGGAGGTTGATCCCGAACTCAAGGGCGTCGGGATCATGGTGCTCCAGCTGATCCTGCGGAAAGGGCCGATCACAGCGACCGGTATCAGCCAGCTGCTCGATATGGACAAGGCCATGGTGAGCCGTCAGATCACGAAACTGAAGGAGCTTGAACTCATCGAGACGCAACCCTCCCGCGAGGATCGCCGGGTGGTGTTGCTGACTCCCAGCCCGAAGGCGGAGGACCTGTTGGGCGCGATTCGTCAGAAGTGGGCCCACGCGTATCACGAGCGTTTCGTCGACTGGAGTTCAGACGAGCTGGAGCACTTGCGGGCAGCGTTGCATCGCTTCAACGCCTCGGCCGAGGGGCTGCGCGGGGAGACTCAGGCGGCGGCTGATCCCGAACCCGCTGCCGTGGATACGGATCTTGTCGCTGCTGAGCCCGAGCTCGAGCCCGAGCTCGAGCCTGAGCCCGATCCCGATCAGGCTCCGGCCACCAGGTAGCCGCGATCACGCGCAACTCACCCGCCGTTCGCCGATCGTTCACCCGCTCGTCTTCTCCCGGGCGGCCGTAACCAATTTGTGACTAATAGGGTTGCCACATGACCCTGCAGGCACCGCTGCACGTGCAGTTGTACGAGGAAATGGCCCATCGCATTCGCACGGGCGCGTGGCAACCCGGCGAGCGCGTACCGAGCGAAAAGTCGCTGATCGCCGAGTTCGGCACCGCGCGGGGCCCGGTGCGCCAAGCGCTCGCTGCACTGCGCGCGGATGGCTTGATCGCGGGCGGGCGCGGCACTCCCCCGCGCGTGCAACTCACTGCGCCCGCGCAGTCGTTTGACACGTTCATCTCGTTCAGCGAGTGGGCCCGCGGCCTCGGTTTCACCCCGGGGCAGCGCGTTATCGAGGCGAGCCGCCGAAGCGCCACCGAGGAGTGCGCGCGTGAGCTGCAGATTGTGCCTGACGCCCCGGTAGTCGAGATCATTCGCGTGCGTTTTCTCGATGAGAAGCCGGCGATGCTTGAGCGGTCGCTGTTCCCGTACGAGATCGGCAAACACCTGCTCGGAAATGATGTTCATCTCGGCAGCGTGTATCAGGCGCTCGCGCGGGTGGGCATCGTTCCGGCACGGGCACGCCACGTCATTGATGCGATCGCCGCCCACCCGCTTGAGGTGGAACAACTCCACATCAGCCCGGGCACCCCGCTCTTGCGCGTGCGCCGACTGAGTTACAACGACGTTGGCACCGTCATTGAGAGCGCCGACGATCGTTATCTGCCGACCATGGCAACGTTCGTCGTGGAGAACAGCGCGAAGCACCGCAATCCGCTGTCGCGGCACCCGGCCGCCCGGCGCGCTGGCGAGCTGTAGAGCGCGCGATCGGGGGGCACCCGCGGCGGCCCGGCGGATCGCCGAGGGACCTACGCGGCGACCGGCTCTGCGAGCGGCAGCTCGCTCATCGCGGCGGTCACCATGATCGGCAGGTGATCGGAGGTACCGCGATTGAGGGTGCGCACGCTGCCGATGTCAAGGCCTGATGAGGTCGCGAAGTCGAAGTGGCCGCGGAACATCTTGTAGCGCGTATACGTGCGCTTGTCGCTGAGGCTGAGCTCGTAACCGGTGTCACGCATCTCAGTGTCGAGACGCCCCTTGAAGACCGGGTAATTGTAATCGCCGACCATCAGCGCGGGCAGGCCGGGGCCGAGATGGCGCAGCTCGGCGAGCGCGGCGTGGATCTGGTGGCGACGCAGCGAGTTGAGGGCGGTCAGCGGGGCCGCGTGAAAGGAAGCTACAACGAGGTCACGCTGCAGATCGGCATCGTGGAGGCGCACCCCGAGCAACCGCTCGTGGGCGGGAGCGAGCAGCCGATCGTGCAGCGACTTCTTCAGCTGAAAGGTGTGCGCGGAGCGCGTATGAAAACGGTCTTCACGCACATACATTGCGAGACCGAGCCTGTTCCGCTCCGTTGCGTGCACGAGAGACAGGTGACCGAGTCGTGCGGGCAGTGCGACGGCCTCGGCCTCTTGCAGGCAGAGCACGTCAACGCCGTGGTCGTCGGCGAGCGCGGCGAGCTCGGTGACGGCGCGGTTCTTCCGCAGGTTGTAACTGATGACCTTCATATCGCGAACCTCCACGGGGTCGTGTTGGGCCGTTCGGCGACCCGACAGAAGACACCTTACGCCCGGAGAGCTGTGGAGTCAGCGAGTCATCGCTGACAACATTTTCAGCTTTCTGCGCTTGCACGCACCGCTCAGAGCTGGCGCAATCGCACCTCTAGCGTGCCAATCACCATCTGTTCGGTGGTCGGCGAGATGCGCCCGGATTCCAGTTGCGCCGCATCGCCGCTGGCGTCGACGAGCGAGACACCATTCGTCGAGTGCAGGTCTTCGATGGACCAGTCATCGCCGTCGCGGCGCAGGCGCGCGTGCGACTTTGACATCGTGCGCGTCGGGTCACTGATCTGCAGCACCGTCGTTCCCGGTAGCGCCTCGGGCTTGCGTCCAATCACGATGTCGTCGCCCTCGAGTTCAAGCGTTTCGCCACCCGGCAACTCGAGACCCCAGCGTGTGCGTCGCGACACGACGACGGTGTGATCTTCGTCGAGGCCGCCGGGAGCTGCGGTGAGCGGCGCGACGGGTTCGATCGGGCCAGAGGACGTCGCAGGAGCGGCGGTCGAATCGGCTGCCACCGGGTTCGCTGGCGATCCAGGAGCAACCGTTGCGACCGGAGCCGTGGGCGCCACCGGCGCTACTGGCGCGACCGGAGCTACCGGCGCGATCGGGTCGCCGCCGAGGCCTGGCTCGGGCAGATTCGGGATCGCGATGGGCTCGCTCGGCTCCCCCGTCTGAGCGGGAGTAGCGTGCGGAGTGGCGGGCGCAGGCAACAGCGACGGCGCCTCGCGGTCGAAGATCGACGGCTCGGGAGCTGCGGGTTGAGCCGGGGCCTGCGGCGACGCGGGAGCAGGAGCCTCAGCCGGGGCCTGCGCTGCAACCGGAGGCTCCGGCAGCACAAGCGGGCCCGACTGGTCGAGGCTCGAATCTTCGACTACCGGCCACGAGAACGGGCGCGGAGCCGCCACCTGTCCGAGAGGCGCCTGCGGTCCAGGGGTGTGTCCCTCGGCGGCGAGCCGCTCAAAGTCACCCTCGGTGGTGTTGCTGAATCCCCAGTTATTGGTGGTCGGCGCGTGAGCGCCGTCGAACTGTCCGCTGCGAGCCTGCGGGGCATCATTCTGCGGGGCCCCGAGCTGTGAGCCTGGTTGCTGCGAACCGTCCGCACCGGGCGCGACAGGCGCCTGGCCGAACGGCTGATGCCACGGATCAGCGGGCGCGGCGGGCGCACCCTGGGCTTGCGCTGCGGGATCCGGCGCTTGCTGCGGAAGCACCGACTGCCCGGAACCGTTCTGCGGATCCGGTACGCCCTGCATTCCCGGCGCACCAAACGCGGGAGCGCCCGGAGCTGACTGCGGCATCGCCCACGGGTTCTGCGCATCTTGCTGCGGCGCCTGCTGCGGAATCTGCTGCACGGGCGGCAACCCCTGCCACGCTGGGTCCGGCTGCTGCGTCAGATCTTGCTGCGGGGCGAAGCCACCGGCGCCGTAGGCCGGTGCTGCGCCATACCCGGGCTGCGCTGGCATTCCACCGGCGGCCGGTGCGGGCGGGGCGTAACCCTGCCAGCCCTGCCCGCCCTGATTGCCGTAGCCGTCAGCCGCGTACCCGCCTGTCGCGTAGCCCTGGTCGCCGTATTCGCGATCCCGAAGCTGCGAAGCGAACAGCGTTGCCCACAGCGGCGCGATAAACGCACCGAGCACCGTGAAACCCGCGCCCTTGCCGAATTCAGAGTTGATGCGGTGGATGGCAATGATCGAAACGACGAGCGTGACGATGCCCAGGCCGGGCACGAGCATGAAGAGGGCGAGCCAGCCGGGTAGGCCGCCGCGCTGAATCAGCTGCCACTGGTTCCAGACTGGAATCCAGCCCCAGCCCGACGGCAGACCGAGGTATGGGAAGAGGCGTGACAGCGCCCACAGGTACCAGACGTACACCCCGAGGCCAACGAGTGACCAGACACCGTAGACAAGGAAGAACCCAGCGCCGAGCTGCGACGTAGTCCCGTAGTCCATGAATCACTCTTTTCCGCTGGGCGACGTCGGTCTGGGTCAACCGGGGTGCGACGCAGCATTACCTCTGACAGGGTACCGGCCTGGGCCTCATTCGAGAATCCCGGGCTTCGTCTATTCCTCTGCAATTTCTTGCGTCGAGGGCGCGTATGCGAGTTGCACGATCTGGTGACCACGCGCCCGCGACATCACCTGGGCCCGGCCCGGTGCGCTCGGGATCGCTTTGATCTTGCCGATGAGCTGGCCTTCTTCTGGGTTTCCGCTGAGCAGAATGCCGGTGACCCCGAGGTCGGTCATGCCCTGCAGGATCGGGTCGTATGCTGCTCGCGAGGCGCCACCCGAGCGACGGGTGAGGATCACGTGCAGACCCAGGTCGCCCGCCTGCGCGAGCAATTGCGCGAGAGGCGCCGCCGGGTTGCCCTGCTGTGTCGCGACAAGATCGTAGTCGTCGATGAGCACGTAGCCCTCAGCACCGGTCCACCAGTTTCGCGCGCGCAGCTGGTCTGCCGTGACGTCGGGGCCGGGCAGGCGGGCCCGGAAGAAGTCAACGAGCTGACTGATCGCGCCTGAGGCCTGCTCCGCCGTCGTGAGGTACGCCCCGAGGTAGCCGTCGGGCACCTCGCCGAGGTGCGCACGGCGGTAGTCGATCATGAAGATGCGCGCGTCGCCCGGCTTGTACCGGCGCGTGATCTCGTGCATGATGCCGCGCAGCATCGACGATTTGCCCGAGCCGGAGTCGCCGTACAGGAAGAGGTGCTGTTCTCGGTCTGGATCGATGCCGACCGGCGCGAGTTCTGCCTCGTCGAGGCCGAGCAGCAACTGCTTCGGGTTCGCCGCGGGGTGCTCGCGCAGCTCGCTGAGCGGCAGCCGCTCGGGCAGCAGCCGCAGCTTCGGCCCCTGCTCGCGCTGCCACGCGCTGCTGATCTTGGCGACGAGGTCATCGACACCGTCGACGAGGCTGTCTGCCGAGGTCTCTGTGTCGATGCGGGGCAGCGCCGTGAGCATCTGCAGCCCGGACGGGCTGAGGCCGCGGCCGGGCAGCGCCGAAACGTTGGTTGCCGCTCGGCGGTTGACCTCGGAGTCTGACGCGTCGCCGAGCCGCAGCTCGATGCGCCCACCCATCAGATCTTTCACGTTCGGGCGAATGTCGAGCCAGCGGCTCGCGGTGAGCACGAGGTGCACGCCGAAGCTGAGGCCGCGCGCGGCGAGCTGCTGCACGGGTGCCTCGAGTGACTCGTAATCGGTGCGCATGGTCGCCCAGCCGTCGATCACCAGGAAGATGTCGCCGTAGCCGTCGTCGACGACGCCCTGCGCGCGACGCGTGCGGTAGGTGTCGATCGAGTCGATGCCCTGCGCGCGGAAGTACGCCTCGCGCGCGTTCAGCAGCGACGTGACCTCGGCGATCGTGCGGCGGATCACTTCTGGTTCGCCGCGGGTTGCGAGCCCGGCGAGGTGCGGAAGGTCGCGCAGACCAGCGAAGCTGCCGCCGAAGTCCACGACGAACACCTGCACCTCGTGCGGCGTGTGCGTCAGAGCGAGCGCCGAGACGAGGGTGCGTGCCGCGGTGCTCTTGCCCGATAGCGGAGCTCCCACGATTGCGACGTGGCCCGAGGCGCCCGAGAGGTCGAGCGTGAGCACGTCACGGCGCTGGTAGAGCGGAACGTCGATCATGCCGATCGGCACGGTGAGGCGACGGTGTTCGCGCCAGCGAGGAGCGTGCAGCCCGAGTTCGTAGCTCACGGAGAGCTTGCCGAGCAGCTGGTCGAGGGTTGCTGGCTCTTCGAGTGGCGGCAGCCAGACGGGGTGCGCGGCCGGGCCGATGCCCGACATCCGCGAGACCGCAAGCTCGAAGGTGCTGCGCGTCTCTTCGGGTTCTGACGCGGCGAGTTCTTCGGCGCGGCGCTCGGCCTCGGCGTTTGCCTGCGCAGCTTCGGCGGCCGGATCCGACAGCTGCTGCGCAGCCGCCGTAAACGGCGTGATGCGCACCGAACCTGGAGTCAACGAGCCGCCGTCACCCGAGGTGATGGCGCGGCGCGCGGGTGGCGGTCCCGAGACGTAGGCGGCGCGGAACTGCGTGAGGTTGTCGTCGCTGCCGACCTTGAGCAGGCCACCGCCCGGTTCCTGCGGCAGGTGATATGCGTCTGGCACGCCGATGACGGTGCGCGATTCAGCGGCGGAGAAGGTGCGCAGGCCGATGCGGTAAGAGAGGTGGGTGTCGAGGCCCTTGAGGCGTGATTCTTCGAGTCGCTGCGACGCGAGCAGCAGGTGCACGTGCAGCGAGCGACCGAGTCGACCGATCGCAACGAACGATTCGATGAACTCGGGTTTGGCGCTCAGCAGCTCGGAGAACTCGTCGGCGACAATGAGCAGCGCGGGCAACGGTGCCAGGTCGCTGCGACCGTTCTTGCGCGCCTTCTCGTATTCGCCGACGTTGACGAAGTTACCGGCCGCGCGCAGTAGCTCTTGGCGCCGCGTCATTTCACCCTGGAGGGCGTCCTGCATGCGATCGACCAGGCTGATTTCTTCGCCGAGGTTCGTGATGATCGCGGACACGTGCGGCATGTCGGCCATGCCCGCAAACGTCGCGCCACCTTTGAAGTCGACGAGCACGAAGTTGAGTTGCTCGGGAGAGTGCGTCAGCGCGAGCGAGAGCACGAGCGTGCGCAGCACCTCCGATTTACCCGAACCGGTCGCGCCAATGATGAGGCCGTGGGGGCCCATACCCTGAGACGCCGACTCTTTCAGGTCGAGGATCAGCGGGGCGCCGTTGGTGTCTTGGCCGATGGGCACGCGCAGCCGGTCACGCTCGGGGAGATAGCGCCATTGCTTCTCAAGGTCGAGATCGCGTACGTCGGGGAGATCGAGCAGTTCGAGCAGCTCCTGCTGACGCTTGCTCGCGCGGGACACTGAGCCACCGCCGCCGCCCTCACGGTGCAGCGGAGCGAGTCGCCGAGCGACCGCCTCTGCTTCGACGACGCCCATGTTGTCAGGGGTGATGGTTTGCGCCTGCGCGCGCCCCTCCGCGACGTCGGCCGTATCGTTGCCGACATAGATGCGCGCCAGCGAGGGGTCATCGTTGTCGTCCCACGTGGAGGGCAGATCGAGAACGGTAATGCCCTGCAGCCCACCAGCAAAGACCGAGTCACTCGGCGGCACGCTGGCGCCATCGACGACGACGAGCAGGTGCGGGCCGGTGCCCGCGGGGCCGTCGGCAGTGAAGCGAGGACGCTCGCGCAGGTCCGCCGGGAGCATGCGCATCAGCGTGTCGAGGTCTGACCCGATCATGCGGGCCGGGCCGAGTGCGTCGCGGAGGCGAGCGGACTGCGCGTGCGGCAGCCACTTTGCCCACTCCCAATGGGGCAGGGATTCGGGGCTCGCAGCGATGACAATTTGCAGGTCGTCGGGGCTGTGCAGGGTGGCGAGGTGAGTGATCATGCCGCGTGCAAGCCCGCGGATCCGATCGAGTTCATTGCCGACGAGCTGCAGGCTTCGGTACTGGGTGATGCGGAGATACGTCGGGAGATCCGGCTGGTTCTCGTGCGTCGCAAGGAATCGATGAGCCGCGGTCGTCGCGACCGGATCGAGGTCGGCGATCGGAGGCAGCTCCGGTGGCACCAGCGAGAGCGCGAGCGGCTGCTCGCACGTACCGACGCGCACGGTGAGGAAGTCGTCGTCGCTCGTGCTGCGCTCCCACACGCGGGTACCGTCTTCGACGAGATAACTCAGCGTTTCAGGGGCTGGATATCGCCAGTTTCGTTCGCGGCGCTGCGCCTTCGCTGCCGTGCGCACGGTGTCGCGCAGTTCGGTGAGGTACGCGAGATACTCGCGGCGAGAGCTGAGGATCGAGGCCTGGCGGGTCGCCCGCTGGCGCCAGCCGTTCACGAAGACGAAGCCGAGCGCCGAGATCAAGAACATGCCGCCCGTGATCCACCCAGTCGGGCCAGCGTTGCTCACCGACACCATAATGATCGCGCCGACGCTGCCCAGCATGGGCATCGCGGAGGTCAGCAGGCTACTGCCACCCTCAGAGGGTTCGATCTCGGGTGGAGCCTGCAGCGTGACACTGCCGGCTGGCACGCGCGGGGGCGCGAGTCGACTGCTCATCGATGTGCTCCTTCGAGCCGGTGAAGCGCCCGGCTGTTGCCTGCTATTGCCACAGGTTCAGACTACCAACGACCACGGACACTGCTGCAGCCCCACAAAACAACTGCGCAGATTGACTGGTGAACGATAGGATTTGCAGAGCGAATTACGGGCGAGCGGCGCTCTCGGCAAAGAGGAGACCGAGTGGAGATCACACAGAATGGGGCCGCAGCTCCGATCGCGGGTTGGTACCCCGATCCAGCGGGCGGCGCGATGTTGCGGTACTGGGATGGTGCAGCTTGGACCGAGCACCTGGCGCCGCGGGCGACGCCCGCTGCTCCACCGCAACCGTATTCGGGTCACGCACCCGCTCCCGTCTATCAGCAGCGGCCGCCGCGTCCACCGCACGAGCGGATCTGGACCAGGGGCACTATCGCCATGCTGGTGGTCTGCGCGCTGCTGGTCATCGCTTCCGTGCCGGTGGTCAGCCTGCTGAGCAGCGCGAAGGCACGAGCTCTCGAGGGAGACGCGGCGGCGGTTGTCGAGGGGTTCCTCTCGAAAACGACCACCGGAGATCCGAGCTGGCGTGATTTTGCGAGCGCCGATCTGCAGCCAGCTGCCGACACGTACACGCCCATCTACGGCGATCTGGCGTCTGCTCGACAGCTCGATCTCTCCGTGTCGTACGCGTTTGACGAAGCTGACTTCGATTACTCCCAAGCCGAAGACCCATACGGCAGCGCAGATCCGCGCACCGCTGACACGGTTGCGGTGCCGGTCATGCTCACCTACTCCTTTAGCGTCGACGGTGAGACATTCACATCGGACTTCGCTCAAGCGGTGTGGCTCACTCGTCCCTATTACTACGGCAAATCAGACAAGCCCAGTGCGTCGAATCTGGCTCGAAAACCGACGCGCGTTGGCCCGTGGCAAGTCGTCGGTCTCGCGGCTCCGTGGACGGTGGATTTCGATCTCGATAGCGAAGGCTTCACCACCACCTTTGCGGACGAAGCGATCGAGTCAGACGACGACGTCTGCACCGAACCCAAATCCATGATCTTGGAGATGTCAGAGGATTCCCGGCAAGACGGCTCGCTGCAGAGCTCCTGCTTATTCCGTCAGGGCGAGTCGAAGCTTCGCCCGCAAGACCTGGACCCGAAAGCAGTCGCACGCGATTTCCCCGTGATGAACGAGTTCAGCACGATTTCGACGGACATCATGGGCACGGAACCGGAGGCCGGGCTACTCCCGCCGCTGTCGCAGTACCCGATCACGATGGGCGACACCGAGTACGTATTCACCATCGCGGCGACGAGCCCCGATGCGACAGCGCTGTGGCCGCAAACCCTTCGCTTCATCCAGGTCGCGGAGGTGACAGCGGAATGACGCTCAACTCGCTGACACCGGCGCCAACCCCGACACCGCGCAATCGACGCGCGCGCATCGCGAAACTCATCATCGCTGGCGTCACAGTGCTCTGTCTGGGCGTCGCTGGGTTGGCTGCGTACGTGAATTGGCCCGATCCGTATCCGGTGGGGGCGGCCGCAAGCCTCCCCGCGGGCGAGCGAGATCCGCTGTGGGCGGACCGCAACACGACGGTTGAGACAAGCTCGCACGAGAAGATCTGGCACGACATGAATACCGCGCTTCAAACGCAGGATCGCGAGCTGTTCCTGTCGTACGCCGACGGCGACGCGAAGGGTCAGCTGGCGCTGTGGTGGGACAACCTTTCGGCGATTGGCTGGACGACCGGGTACGTGTCCCCGAACACAGACGCGGATGGCTCGCAGGTGGTCACGATCGGCGTCGATCTCGCCTTCCCTGCGAATCAGATGCGCGGCAGCGGGGCGATCGATGCGGGGCTGATCTTGACGCAGGGTTTCACCTACAAGATCACGACGGCCGGCAGCGACGACGACCTTCGCATCACCTCGTTCGTGCCCGGTGACGTGATCATGCCCTGGGACGACGGCAAGCTGTACGTTGAGCGGCGCGACCACGTAGTGCTGTTCGCGCTTGAAGACGAGCGTGCGCTCGTCACCGAACACATCGACGAGGCCGAGCGATCCGCCGTCGAGACAATCGACCTGGCCACGAAGATGGGTGGGGAAATTCCGCAGACCGGGTTTGCGTCTGGCATCACGGGGAGCGACGAGCGTTTCGAGCGCTGGCGCTTCGGCACGGAGGTGCCGACCGAGGGCAAAGTCGACGCATCCGCGTTTGCGCGCCCGAGTTTTCGCCCGTACCAGGCCTCGGAGATTATCGATCCAAAGCTTGCCGTCGGGTCTGAGACCGGGGGCACGACGGTCATCATGGGCCCCGGGGCCGCCTACGATTTCAGGCTCGTCTTCATCCACGAGTTTGCACACGCCATCCACTTCACTGCCGCCCCGGAACTGAGTTGGTCGTATTCGAAGGCGTCCATGGAGGGATTCGCTCGATATGCGGAGTACGCTTCCGGGGCTTCGGAGTTCGTCGCGTACCCCGAGTTGAAGAATGCCGTTGCGACGCTCGGCGCGGGTGCGTTCGCCGACGAGCGATTCACGATGGAGCCCGACGTGCATTTCGCGTATGACTCCGCGGGTTCGTGCTACCTCTTCGTTGCAGAGAACGGCGGCGATCCGTGGGCGCTCGCGGTCGATGCGGTGACTCAGGGCAGAGACATCACTGACCTCGCGGCCGAAACGTCACCGACGCTGTCGGTCGCAAACTGGCAGCAGTGGGTGGCGGGCCGGTAGTCGTGCCGCTGTGCTTGGCGGCGCTGATTGGTGACTCTGGTTGGTGACTCTGGTTGGCGACGCGCGGGATCAGGGTAGGCACAAGATCTGCGTCGCTTCGTCTTTTCCGACCGCATATCGTGTGATGCCGGGCCCTCCGGGGCCGAGGACCGAGCGGTGCTGTTGCGGCGCATTGAGCCAGGTGGTCATATACGCGATCATGGCCTCGTTGCGCTGCCGCAGCAGTGGCGACTGGGTAAAGGCGCCCGCCTCGATGCCGACGGCACCGCGCTGGAACTGAAATTCGAGGGAGTGCGCGGCTTGGGGCCACGTACGAAAGTTGTCCACGATCATGACGAACTCGGCCGGCAAAAACGGTCCGGTACGTTCAGACCCGATGGTTCCACGGTCGAAATCAATGACGATCTTCTTACGCAGTTTCGTCACCAGCAACGGCACGAGAACGGCGTTGGCGATCACCAAGATCGCGACGAACACCACGAACACTAGCCACGAACGATCCAACCACAGTGCCATGATCGACCGCAGCCCCAAGATCAGCACAATGCCGCCATTGATCCCCCAAAACAACATCCGCCACGGCGTCGGGCTCTGCTGAGGGTACGTGTGAGTTCCTGTGTACATGGGGGTCAGTGGTTTTCGGGGTGTTGAGCTTGGGGTGAGCGCGGTGCCCGCTGCTTCCGAGAATTCATGACAGGAATAACGATCGCGGCGGCAATGCCGGCGAGCAGGACCAGGCCTCCGCCGGCGATTAGCGTGAATGTCAACGGGGTGAAACCCACACCACTGGCGCGGTCCTCGCTCAATTGTTCATCCGTTCTAACAGACTCTTTCGAATATGGGGTTTCTTCTTTAACTTCCGCAAATTCGACCGGCGCGCCTCCGACATATACTGCCTTATAGGCGTCGTAATCCGGCGGAAACGGGTCTACCGCCCACGAGCAGGACCAGAGGCCGTCTTCCTCCACATTTCCGGCTTTCCCCGAGTCCGGGTAAACGCATCGCTGGTCATCAACGCTGGTCACCCACTGAGGGTTCGTGTCTGGGAATTGCGAGGGATCAACTGCCAGCATCGCCGACGGGTTCAGGTACCCCGCCCCTAAACCGTCATCGGCCCATTCGATTTCGTGTGGATCACCCGCACCAGTGGTGCGCATCATCGCCTGCATCACCTGGAACCGGGACGCATCCGGATACTTCTGGAACCCCAACGCTGCAGCACCAGCAGTCAAGGGCGTCGCATATGACGTGCCATAAATCATGCTCGGTCCCCACCCATCGGGTGAACCCGCCCCCAGCAATCCGGATCCAGGAGCCGCAAACGCCAGATTCTCTCCAGCGCGAACTTTATCACCGGTTTTCGAACTCTTCAGAATCTCACCTGCATCGTCGATTGCTGTCACCGAAAACACACCGTTCAGGGCCCATGGGCCACCTACGAGGCTGAACCCCGTATCGGGATTCACAGCGCCAGCTACAATCGGAACCTCATGCACGAGTCCTTCAAACACGACTTGTGACCAGTAAGTTCCGCCGCCGCTTAACACTGACACCGACACTACGTCCGCACCATCACGAATCGCCGCACGAGCCGCCAAAGCCGTGGCATCACCAAGACCATCAGGGTTGGGAAGCACCGACTCGCCGCTCCAGCTGATGTCGCGTACAAGGTCGATCCCTCCCGGCTCCAACGTCGGATCCTGCAACGTGCAATTGTCTCTATCCGTCTTATCCAGGTCTCCAACACCGTAGAACCAGACCTCGGCCTTCGGCGCTATTCCCCGCGCACCCGCACCGCCGTCTCCGGCTTTGCCGTTGCCGACAAGCATTGACACGACGTTCGTACCATGAGCGGCAAGCGCCGGATCATCCGACACAATCTCCTTCGGCTCACCAGTAGCCGGATCCACACACGTCGTGCCACGTACCTTCACATTCGCACCCTGCAACTCGGGAACATCAGGGTTAATGAACGTATCAATGACGGCGATCTTCACGCCCTCACCCGTCGCACCAGACGCCTGCAATGCATCCAGGTCCCACATGTCAGCGTGCCACAACCCCGCAGCACGCTGATCAGGCGGCAAAGGCGCAGCCACCGCAGCTGCGGCCCCACTCCCCAAGATTGCGGCAGCACACGCGGCAGCGGTCAGAGTTCGCAACAGGTGCTTCACGGGACAGCCACCGCTTTCCGATCGTTGAATTCCTTAGCGTGCAGAGGAGAGCGTGATTCGTAGATGGAGACCGCGGCCTCGCGTTCTTGGCTTTACTCATGGCTAATGCCGCCTCCACTATTGGACCCGGCTGCAACACGTCTACTTCGCTTCCGGTTTCCCCAAATTATTAGTGGAACTGCCACACCAGCAGCGATGATAAGCAACATGGCGCTCCCGATTCCAATGACCATCCCAACAGACGGCGAGCTGACTACTCCGTCCGTTGGTGACGCTTCCGAGTACGGTGACGCGACAAGTTCATCGACGTCATTAAGGACAGGCGCACCGTCCTTTACAACTTTTTCGTATGATTCCAGCTGCGGTGGAAACGGGCCGCTAGACCAACCGCACTGCCACGTTCCGCTGTCGTCAATCGTCCCCGCGCTTCCGTCCGAAAGCTTGCAACGGGAGTCCTTAATGTCAGTAACAAATTGCGGATTTACATCGGGGAACTGACTAGGGTCCACTTCGAGCATTCCAGTCGGATTTACGTACCCATAGCCAAACTGCGTGCCAAACCACTCGGGTTCACGAAGGACGCCATCGTCTGTAGTTCTAATTAGGGCTTGCAAGACCTGGAAACGCGAGGCGTTCGGGTGCTTTTGGATCCCCAGGGCGAGAGCGCCAGCCACGATTGGCGTCGCGTACGACGTTCCAGTAATGAGCTCAGGACCCCAAGTGTCCTTATTTCCCACTCCAAGTAGCCCGACTCCCGGCGCTGCGAATGCGAGCATGGGAGAGCCCAAGCCAGATTCGCCCGAACTGGGACTCTCAAAAGGATCGCCATTGCTGTCGACCGAAGCAACCGGAACCGCGCCATTGGTCTCCCACGGTCCTCCGACGATCATTTGATCACTATCTGGATTGTCCGTTGAAGAGACCACGATGACCCCCGCCATCTGCGCCTCAATGAGCACTTGGTCCCAATCGCTGGCCCCGCCCATAAAGGAAATTGAGACAATGTCGGCTCCATCGCGGATTGCGACTCGGGCTGCGAGCGACGTCGGCTCCCCGTGCCCATCGGCATTCGACTTCACCCGCGTACCTGTACCTAAAGCAATGTCATTTGATAGGTCAACCCCACCGACAGGCACCGTTGGGTCTTGCCGCAAACAATCTGACCCGGCGTCATCAATGTCCCCCACGCCGTAGAACCACACCTCTGCTCTCGGCGCAATACCGCGCGCACCCGGTTTTCCGTCTTCAGCCTCACCATTGCCGACAATCATTGCGACAGAATTAGTCCCGTGAGAGGACAGACTAGGATCACTGGACTCAACTTCCTTTGCTTTCTTCGTGTCAGGATCAGCGCAGACGCTGCCCTTTACTTCAACGTTTGCACCCTCCAACTCAGGGACGGTCGTATCGACGGCCCTGTCGATGACAGCAATTTTGACTCCCTCTCCCGTCGCCCCATTCGCCGCGAGGCCATCGTAATTAAGCCATTCGGTGTACCAGAGCCCGTCTCGGGACTCCTCGAGTTTCAGCGGGACTGCACCGGCAGAAGCGGACACGCTCAAAGACGTGAGAGTGAGGAGCGCCGCGAGAATCAAATTCCGTTTCGTCTTCATATCATTCAGGCCTTCCAGTGCGGTCTGTCATTTCCCGTTCGTTCGAATTGCCACCAGCAACCATCTCGCGTTTCCACGGAAGTTCCTCAAGATCCTCCACGAAGCTCATGCAACTTCCGCCCATAATTCTGTGCCATTGAATTCGCCCGTGGCCATCCTAAAAATCAAAGACACACAGGAAACAACAGAGGTGCTTCGCAACACGTGTCTCATCGGGTGGGCACCACTTTCCGGTCGTTGCTCTCCCTCTCACGTCGGGAGGGAGTCGTTTGTATATGGAGATGGCGGTGTCGCGTTCTCACGCTTCACCGCCATCCGCACTGCTAGTTCGGAGCCCCCACTCCGAATTGATGACTACTCTTCAGGCACACGTCCGCCTGCGCGCGACGCGCGAGCGGCCGGGCCGCCATCACCCTCGTCCTCGAGCTTGGGGGCGATGTATCCGAGTCCGGAGCGAGCAGACTTCTTCTCGGTACCGCCGCCACCACCGCCACCGCCCATCATTCCGCCGGGACGCCCGCCGCGGGCACCACCAGAAGAGTTCGATGAACCGGCTGCGGATCCGCTCCCACTCGGCGCAGCTGACGCAGCACCTCGCAAGCCACCAGACCCGCCGAGCCCAGCACCGCCAGCCCCGCCAGCTCCTCCGACACCAAATACGCCTTGTCCAGCACCGCCGAGCCCTAGGCCACTGCCACTGCCGCCAGCACCCGCAAGCTTCGCGCCAGCGGCAAGACCGGCAGCGCCAAGCCCGGCCGCACCCAAACCGCTACGAAGCGTCGACCCGTCCAGGTTGCTGTCGACGCTCGGACGACGACCCGGATCATTCCACTCGGGATCAACGCCGCTGTTACTTCCGGGCCCGTCCGGACGATTCGGGTCGTAGGGAGGATCATTAGGCCAGTTGGGGTCCCGTGTACCGGGGTCCCCTACGACGTTGGGATCTTGAGTCCCGGGAGGATCGTGGGTTACCGAAGGGCCCGGAACGTCCGGCCCTCCAATACCGCCACCAGCCCCGCCGCCCGGCGCACCAACATTTGGAGAACCCCCTCCCGGCGTTCCGCCGCTCGGCCCTGAGCCGCCGAAATTGGAATCGAGGCCGTCGGAGCCGTCACCATCTGGACGCGGAGGCTCGGGTGGCGGCGGAGGCGGGATCGTAGGCTCAACTTCATCGAAGCGCCTCCCTGCCGCGATGAGTTCCTTCCTATGGATGTCAACGCTTGCTTCAATTCGAGCAAGAGCAGCGATGGCGGCCTCACGTCGCTTGCTCTCGAAAAACTCACTCGCAATTGCAGCGCCAATCGGGCCGGTCCCAACTGCAATCAGACCATATGGAGTCAACGCTTCGGGCTGTCCCTTGTCAATCGCATCGCGGACTGCTGTCGGAAGCCCACCCATTGGCAAGTTCTCAAGCTCCTTTTGCGCCCGCTCCTGAATCAGCTGGGCGTGCTCCGTGGGGAGATTTTCCAAGTGGTCCAGCCAGTTTTGCGCATTTAGCAGTGTGGCATCAAGGGCAGACAAGTGAGCCTCGGCGACGTCTGCCGAATGACTCTCCCAATCGCCATTTCGAATCGCATCGCGAACCTTCACAACTTTGTCTCGATTTGCCCGCAAAGCCGACTTCATCCACGGAACGTTGTCGATCCGCCATGCCACACCTGATGCGAGCCGCTCAAGCTCGCCTTCTGCGTCACTCATTGCTGAACTCCTCGCTTTGCGTCGCTTTGCTTCTTCGTAATGCGCTTCGTCGACCGAGACGCTATGAAAATCACAATCAGGGTCAAAGCAATTATCAGGATGATTCCACCGACTACGATCCATACGGTGACATGGTTCGAAGCATCAACACTTTTATTGTGCGAAGTCCCATCACCGCTATAAACAGAATCAACCAAATTGTTACTTGAATCCAGTACCTGCGCTTTCCCGGAAGTCACCGCGCTGTACGCGGTCACATACTCTGGAAACGGGCCAGAAGACCATTCACATACCCATAGACCATCGCTATCAACGTATCCAGATTTACCGTCCTCAGAATTGCAGCGGGGGTCGTCGAGGGACGTTACAAACATGGGATTTTCATCGGGAAACTTTGATGGATCACTATTTAGAAGTCCTTGCGGATTTGCATAGCCATACCCAAAGTATCGGTCAGACCATTGCGGGTCATGGACTTTTCCGTTGCCAGTGGTATGGATGAGAGCCTGCATGATTTGAAAACCAGTAGCATCTGGGAACTTTTCCATCCCGAGTGCGAGCACTCCAGCGACGAGGGGAGTCGCAAAGGAGGTGCCGCTAATCTGAGATGGACCCCAGTTGTCTTGAGACCCCACACCGAGCAGGTTCTCGCCCGGAGCTGCCACTCCAAGCATCCGCGATCCACCAACGGTCGCCCCAGTGGACTCATCATCAAGCAGTTCACCGGCTTGGTTGATTGCCGAAACCGGAAGTGCCCCATTCACATCGGCGGGTCCGCCGAAAATATCAATATCCTCGCCGGGATTCGGAGTTGCAGCGACGACGACGACGCCTGCTAGCTGCGCCTCCACGAGCACCTGACGCCATTCGATAATTCCACTCACGACCGAAACGGTAACGATGTCTGCCCCGTCGCGAATAGCGGCCCTCGCGGCTAGTGCAGTTGCGTCGCCAAGACCCTGCGGATTATTTCTCACCTCGGGGTGCAGACCAAGCTGAACATCAGTAGAGAGGTCGACTCCATCTTTCGGTGTCGTCGGATCTTGAAGCTTGCAGTTCTTCACACGGTCTATATCACCCACACCGTAGAAAAGAACTTCGGCCCCCTGAGCTACGCCCTTCGTGCCCGCTCCGCCATCGGCTGCATGCCCATTACCCACAATCGTCGCGACAACATTTGTTCCGTGAGACGCTACCACCGGGTCAGTCGACTCAACTTGTGCCGGCTCTCCCGATTCTGGATCCAAACAAGTCGTACCCTGTACCTTGACATCAGCGCCCCTTAATTCCGGGACGTTCAGATTGATCGCATCATCAATAACCGCAATCTTGATACCCTCGCCTGATAGCCCGGAAGCTTCAACTTCGCCTCTTTGCAGCCATCGCTCAGACGCCCAACTTGCCTCAGCACGTTGTTCGCTACTGAGTGAAGCATCGGCGACTGCGATGGTCGGTCCCGCTGCGAAAAGAGGAACAAGTGCGATCACTGCTCCTACACTTAACGCCGTGCGTTTCATAGTTGCCAATCCCTGCTCGCCATTCCGGCATCATTTTGCTTCGGCGCAGAATTTTCATCCTCGCCTCGCATTGACTCCAAGTCCGCCAGGAGCGAGTTAAGAGTTTCAGCCGCGACTGCATCGACTTCTTTTTGTTCACGAACGGCAGCCGTCATCGCCTCTTCAATCTTCTGAAGGCGATCGTCCAAGCTTTTTACGCCGTTGAATACCTGTTCGCCGATCGTAATCATGGCGGAGTAGTAAGTTTCACTGACCCCTTCCGCACGCCCACTGACGCTGCGCATCTCGCCGCGGCTCGGATACTCGCCGGATAGTGCCCTTAGGGTCCCCAGCAGATCCTCGAATCCGTCTACGAGGCTAATCCTCTTACCGCTCATAATTCCGTTCCCCTGAATTCACCCGTGACCATTACTGCAGGCCACTCGCTCGTGTTGATTCTCGCAGGCGCTGCAGCGTATCGACGAGTCGCTGCTGCGCTTCTGCCATTTCTGGTGGGATCGGTGCCGGTCCCTCTTGTTCTGCTTCTGCTTCGTCTGCAAATCGACCGAGCGCTTGTCCCATTGCCTTACGGATGGCGCGTGCCTCTACCGAAGTGTCGAGGCCTTGGATTACAGCAAACTCACTCGTCTGGCCAAGATCAATGCGCTGCTGCAACACTTGCCAGTCGCGGCCCTGCTCGCCTCGCCGACGCGCCTCAGCGGTTTTCACATCCTCAGCTTTGCGGGCAGCTTCGCGTTGCTCGCGTGCTGCCGCCAATGCGCTAGTCCGCTCCTTGAGCCGCACTGTGGCAGCCTGCAGCTGCGCAATCGCTTCCGCGGGGTCTGTGGTCATCGCTGAAGCTCCTGTACCTGAATGTTCATCGTTATCCTCGACGCCCTGAGCCCGAACCGCCCGCAGCACTAGCGACGTTCGTCGCAGAATTGCCGCTGCCGGTCAGTGTTCTGATGTCATCCACTCCGCCCTTAATCGACGTCACAGTTTCATAAATCGCAAGACCAACTGAGGCCGCAGCGGTCAGGTTCGAAAGCGCACTGCGTACGCCGCCGAGCAGGCCCGCAATTCCGGTGTGAATCGCAATCACAGCATCGATGAATCCTAGGAATTCGTTGAACAGATCGACTACGTCGATGGTCCATCCAATGATGATCGGAATCGCGATCGCCAGCACCTTTCCGGCGTTGATCGCGTTCACACCCGGAACCGCCGCGAGCGACAACAGATCCAGGCCGAACGAAACAATGCCAGAAATCACTTCATTGATGAACTCGAGAATGCCGCGCGCAAAATTCGCGAGCTGCTGGTCCATGAGTCCGGCCTGTTCGCACTGCTGCGGCAGTCCGTCGAGGAGCTGGCCGAGCTTCTCGTGACACCTGCCAAATTCGTACGCTGCTTCGCCGTCCCAGTCGTCGGTAACGAACTCACCGAACGTTGAAACTCGCGTGTTGATCAGTTCGACGGCCTGACCACACTTCGGCCAGGCCTCTGCCGCCAGCTCCATCGAGCGCCAGTCACCGACGAATGGCTTGTACACCCACTCATCGAGAGGACTGAACCCCACGAGCATGCTCACGACCGTGTCGATCATGCCAAGCCCGGATGCACTCTGGTTCTTGACGCGCCACAGGGTCTGCTCGAGCTGGCTCGCGGGCGTCGGCGGTGTGAGCACCGTATCGACGCCAAGCGGCGGGGCATATGCGCTCATACGTTCACCTCACTGCGTTCAATGCGGGACTCGGGGGCATCTGAATACGCCGCCGTGATGAGGGCGTCGAGGTCAAAGCACACGCCCGTGGATGGGAGAGGATCAGCTTTCGGGGTGTCCATGAGTCTCATCTCAGGATCGCCCTCGCGCTCAATATGAATGGAATCTCGGTTCTGCCACAGCTCCTCGAGCTCCGCCAGTTCCGCTGGAGTCGGCTCACGGCCGTCGAAAAAGTTGTCACGTACCCAGTCGGGTACGTGCGATTCACCGTTGCCGCAGCGTGAGCACTCAGGAGGGCAACCCGTTTGACTGTCTTCGCCCGCGCATGGAGCGCACATGCAACCCACTGGGTGGGAATCGCATGAGGCGCAGCGACATCCGACGGGGTGCCCTTCGCAGACGCCACAGTGACAGCCGGCCGGATGGAACGCGTCGCAGGCTTCACAGCGACAACCTTCGGGGTGCCCCTCGGGACGCTCCTCGGCCGGATCGGTGTCGTCAGGACCGTGATCTCCGTCTGGATCGGGAACCTCAAGCTCTGGCGGGACCGACACCTCGGGCGTCGATACCTCGGGCGCAGGCGCGCCGCCACCTGAGGGGCCGCCACCGCCAGACGGGCCGCCACCACCCGAGGGGCCGCCACCGCCAGACGGGCCGCCGCCGCCCGAGGGCCCACCTCCACCTGAGGGACCACCGCCACCGGAAGGTCCACCGCCACCGTCTCCCCCACCTGGAGGATCGGTGCACGTATCAAGCTCGTCCTCGTGACACTTGCAGATTTCGATGACGTGTTGTTCGCACGCCTCCATGTCGGCGAGCGCATCACGAACACTCTGGGCCGTAACACTGAGCGTGTCGCCGAGAGCCTGGAGATTGTCCATCACGGCGTCGCGTGCACCATTGTGAATGGGCTGAAGTGGCTGGAGCAATACACCGAACGCCCCTTCGAGCGAACAATACTGCTTCGCGTAATCCACAGTTTGCTTGAGCGCATCTTCGCACTCGACGATGTTGGCGATTGCCCCTTCAAGAGCCGGGGGATCGTAACTAATGCAACTACTCGTCACCGTTTTTCCGTTCTTCGATCATCCACGGACCATCGACTACGAGGGGTCGTCGAAGCGACGCATCACTGCTGACGCGTCGACGGCCCTCGTAATTGTCGAGGACTAGCCGGCGAAGCGCCCGGCGTTACGCGCGTCACTCGCGTTGTACGTCTGGGCGATCTGATCGGTGCTGCTCGAGATGCGCTCGAGAAGCGACTGGAGCTCGTTCAGCGACTGGGTCCACTTGCGCTGTGCGACATCGTAGGATCCCTGTGCTTCACCACTCCAAGCGGCGCGAAGCTTGCCAACCTCGGACTCGAGGCGCTCGATCTCGGCACGGATGCCCTGGGCACCGTTACGGATTTCGGCAGAAAGGGCGCTGACCTGTGCGGTCTGCACTGACATTGACTGCATGCTCATGTTTTCTCGTTCCCCTTGAATCTGGTTCGGTGTGTACTTAGTTGCCCGACATCATCGCGCCGAGGCCCGAAATTGCCTGCTCGTGCTCTTGCTCGGTCGCTGCCTGATCCTGCTCAGTGCTGCGAAGCGAGTTCTCGAGGTCGATGAGCACGTTGTTGAGCTTCACCGTCTCGGCGTCCCAACGAGTCATGAGCTGGGTGAAGGCGCCTGCTGCGGCACCCTTCCAGTAACCGCGGAGCTGCTCGATGTCGCCGCGCACCTTCTTGGTCTGCTGGTCAATGCCAGACTTCGCCTCAGCGACAGCCTGCTGCCCCTTGCGGAGGGCTCCTTCTTCGGCGGAAATGGTCTGAGCCATATCGGCTCCTCCTTCTCAACGATTCGGCCCCGTAATGGAGCACACTGCATCTTCACGGTTCGCCGGTAGCAGAACCGCCACTACAGAAGGTACGCGATTATCACCCCGGATGCCAAGAGCAGATGCACTGGTGACACAAAACACGATGAAATTGGCAGGAAAGACGATGAACATTCACCATTGATTCACTTGGGCCACATGCGCGGGCCTTCCCGGGACCCGAGATACCTAAACTGGGATCCCCGCGCCCCTACAACTCCCCCGTGATTGTCGCGACGGTGAAGCTGCGCTGGCCGATGCGCACGCTGGCGCCGTCGTCGATGCGCATGCGGGCGCCACGGGGCAGCGCACTGGCTTCGCCGGTGTCGTCGACCATCTCTGAGCCGTTCGTTGAGCCGAGGTCGGTCACCCAGACGCTGTCGCCGCGGTATTCGAGGCGCAGGTGGGTCTTTGAGACCGAACCGTCGGGATCGTCGACCACCACGAGCTGATCCTCGGGGTCACTCGCATCGGGGCGACGCCCGAGGTTGGCGATCGTCGGGACGCGCAACTGCGCGCGCTGCCCGGTGTCGAAGCTCAGCAGCAGCAGCGTGCCGACCTCGCGCGGAGCCGGGGCGGCCGCGATGGGCGCGTCGACCGCAACCACTCCCGGCGGCATCGCCGATGCAGGGTGGTGCGCCGGAGCCAGCGGAGGAGCGGCCGCCGGCGGCTGAGCCGCGGCCTGCGGGTGAGCCGACGGCGGCCGCGGGGCGGTCACCGGTTGGGGCTGAGCGGGCGCAGGGCCACCCACGACCGGCGGTGCGCCCTGCGGCGCAACGACGGGAATCTGGCCGGAGCGCACGCCAGCGGCGGCGGGTGCCTGAGCGGGCGACTGGCCGAGCTGGTGCACGGGAGCCTGCCCAAGCTGTTGCCGCTGGGGCTGGCCAGGCGATCCGGCATTCGATGCGCCGAACGCGCCAGACGGCGAGGCTCCGAGCGTCTGGATCACCGGAGCCGGCGAGTCGCCGTCGACGGCGGACTGCTGCGGGGAGCTCTGCGCCCACGCCTCAGCGTTCTGAGTCCATGCCTCGCGCTCAGCTGGCGTCGGAACCTTCACGACGAGCGTGCGACCGGCGCGATCGGCCCAACTGCGACCCATGCGAAGCGGATCAGCGGCACTCGTCGCCACGACCACCCAGCCGCCGACGAGTGCGACGAGGCTCCCGGCGCCCTGCACGAGTCCGCGCACGACGCCTCGCCCGACGCCGGGCGAGAACGGGGCATCGTCACGCGCGGTGCGCTGACGCAGCAACAAGTTACCGACCGTCGCGCCGGTGCGTGCCTCGATGACAAGCAGTATGACGGCGACCTCGACGAGCACGAGCACACCAATGAGCACGCTCTTGGCTAGCACCGCTGCACAGACCGCGAGCGCGATGCAGACCGCTGCGTCAATTGAGTACGCACCGAGTCTGGCCCCGAGTCCAGCGGGTCGCGCCCAAGCGCGGGATCGCGCGAGAGCTGCCGCCACCCGAGCTTCGCCCGCCTGTCGAGGTGCTGCACGCGGCGACCGCGGCGGACGTGCAGGTCGTGCCTGCTGCGGCCGTGGCGCCTGGGCCGGCCGTTGGCGGCGAGGCTGCTGGGCAGCCTGAGGCGCAACTCCAGCTTGCCCAACAAACCCGGGCTGCACCCGCTGTACCGGCGGCGGTTGCACGCCGCGCATTGCCGGTTGCGAACCGAGCGGCGGCTGCGTGGTCTGCGGCAGCGGCGGCCTGCCCGGCATGCCCTGCTGCGTCTGCTGACCCTGCTGAGCCCGCGCGCGCCCGCGCGCACGCCCTCGTGGAGTTTCGCTCATGCGGCCAGCACCCCCTGCAATAGATTCAGTGTTCCGGCTGCGAGCAACCCCGTTGGGAGCACGAACGCGACCGCGATGCTGTCCACGATATCGCCCGTGCGCGACCACCCCAGCGACCGCTCGCCGCGCGCCAGTGGCATGATGACGGCCGCCGCGATCACGCCAGCGGCCAGAACGAGGCCCGCGATCAGGGTGCCGATGATGCCGGGCACGGCGGGCGCGAGCCCGATGATCAACATGGCCAGGCCCGCGACCACAGCAACCCGAGGTGGCGTGCGCAGCTTGCGCGACACCATCCGCCGAGAGGTCAGGAGCAATCCCAAGACCATCCACACGACGAACAGCGACCCAGCGATCACCTGCACGAGATCTCCGCTCGCCAGCGGCACGAGAGCCGCGGGAATACTCACCGCTGCGAAGACCGAGAGCGTCAGCACGGTCGATTCGAGCCTTGCCTCTGACGCTTCGACGACGTCGCGCACGCGCCGCTCATCGACTCGCTCAATGAACTCGGGCACCCTGCCGCGCACCGTCCAACGCAGCACCATAAAACGGCCGTAGTCGATGTGATAGCCGGGGTCGACCCCCACGAGCAGACTGGGCGCCGCGCGCACGCCGACCGCGGCAGCAGCGCCGGCCACGATCAGCAACTGCGCGGGCGACCAGCCGAACGCCGGGCTCAGCAGAGCAAGGACAGCGAACAGGGCAGAGATAACAACGAGTGGCGTGGCACTCGCGCGGAGTCTCGGTGCCATTGCCACGAAACCGAACATCGCGGCGAGCACCGCGGCGGCGGCCGCGCCAACAGCGATCGCGAGTCCCGGCGATCCGTCGACGTTCGGGAGTACAGCTATTGCCGCGGCGACCCCCGCGAGCCCCAGCGACACGGCCAGTGCGACGCTTCGGCCGCGCGGGCGAACCGATCCGGCGACAGTGGCGACGACGGCCGCGAGCGCGATCACGATCACCGTTACCCACCGCATCGATGGCACGACGGTAGAGATCAGCGCCGCAGCAAACCCGAATCCGGCGAGCGCCCACGGAAGCGCACTCACGCGACCCGAATGCTCGCGATCGTCTCGCTTGCTTTCCTGAGCGACCGGCGGCCCCGCGACCGCGTACAGACCGCCCTCGCGCAAATCGCGCACGCTCGTGCCCGTGTCGACCACATTGCCATCGGGGTCAAGCACGCGATCTCCGGCAGCGAGGTGCACGCCAACGGCGGCGAGCGCGCCAGCGAGCGCCTCGTTTTGCGGCACGACAAGATCGTGCCGGTCTCCCGCCGCATCGAGCGCGATCCGGCGCAGGCGCGGCGCAGGCTGACTCACGCCACACAGTGTAGCGTCGCGGAGACCCGTCGCGCCCACAGCAACTACATACTCGCCAATAAGACGACACGAGATACCGATCCCCAGTAGGATGCTTGCTGGAACCTGGGGAACGCCCATCAATCGCACGGGGAGGCAGTGCGTGAGTGCAGAAGTAACGGACGCAAGCGCCGTCGTACGCCTATCAGTGGTGCACGCTGACCGTCGCGTTGACCTCGCGATTCCCGGTCGACTGCCTCTACTCGAGGTACTTCCCGGGGTCGCGCGTGGACTCGGCGTGCTCGACGCGACGTTGCTGCACGGGGGCTACCGACTCACGCGGGCCGACGGCGCAGAGCTTGATCCGACCCGCGGCGCCATCGTGCAGGGCGTCGATCAGGGTGAGATTCTCACCCTGACGCGCGGGCAGCTGGTCGCTGTACCCAGGCGCTACGACGATGTTGTCGAAGCGGTGATCGACGCGACCTCGGCGCACCACACCGCGTGGCGACCGGAGGATGCCGCTCGCACGGCAACCGCGGTCAGCCTGACGCTGGTCGCGCTCAGCGCGATCCTGCTCGCTCTGCAACCCGCGACCACCTACTTGCCCGCCATTGTTGCGGGCGTGGGGACCCTCGTGTTGCTCGCCCTCACCGCAACGCTCTGCCGCATTCGCCAGCACGAGGCGGGGCTCGGATTCGGGCTCGCGGCAGCGACCTTCGGTGGTCTCACCGGCTATCTGATCGCGCAGGATCAGCCCCTTTGGGGGTTTGCCCTCGCGGCGACCGGAATGGGCCTCATGGTCGGCGGCGGTGCGGCCATGCTGATCGCAACGAAGCCAACCGAACTCCTGTTACTGCCGATCGCGCTCGGGCTGGCCGTCGCTATCCCGGCCGGTATCGTCGGCATCACGGGCGTCGATCCCACCGGCCCATACGCCATCATGGTCGCGTGCGCGGGCCTGCTCGCCGGGGCGCTCCCCTGGCTCACGCTCAGCAGCACGCGCATTCGGGTAATCTCGCCGATGACCGAGGCCGAGATGTTTGATCCGCCGCCCCCCATCGATCCTGAGCGGGTCGCCGCTCGCATCGACGCGGGCCATCGCCTGCTCGTATCGCTGCGCATTGCATTCGCAATCGCCGTGCTCGCTGCCACCCCGGTCGTCGCGAGCGCTAGCTGGATGGGAACCGTGCTCACGCTGAGCTGCGGCGCCGTACTGATGTTCCAGTCCCGCCAGTCAGCCCGCCGCACGTCGGTGGTCGTGCTGCTGGCCGCGGGCACCGCGATTCTCGCGGTTGCCGGACTCGCCACGATCCTGTCCCACCGCGACCAGGCGCCGATCCTGCTCGCAGCCCTGCTCATCGCAACGGGCACCGTCTCGGGACTCACACTGCTGAGCACCCGTGCCCGCATGCGCATCACCACCCTCGGCGACACCATTGAAGTGTTGCTGCTCGCCCTCCTGCTGCCAATCGGCGCGATCACCGCTGGACTCGCGTAACCCGTGGCAACGAAGAAAGACCTGCTCGAGGCGCAGAATTTCAGCAAGGCCCGCCTCCTCTCCGCCTTCGTGGGCGGTGCTCCGGGTGGCAAAGAACTCGAACCCGCCAAACCGATGCGCGCCGTATTCGTGGGTATCGCGCTCACGCTGATGGTGATCCTCGCGGGTGTGTTCATCGGCCTGATCCAGCCGAAGCTGCCGAGTGGGTGGGAGAACAATCGCCTGATCGTCGCGAGTGACACCGGGGCACGCTACATTAGCGTCGCTGGCGAGCTGCACCCGGTCATCAATACGGTGAGCGCGCGCATGGCCATTCCCGCTGGCGAATTCAAGGTCGTGACGGTAAAGCAGGGTGCGCTCGAGGGCATTCCTATCGGCGGCACCGTCGGTATTTTGGGCGCCCCGGATACGCTGCCAGAAGCTGGCCACCTCGATGGCACCGGCTGGGCGGCCTGCGCGACATCCAATGCAACCACCGTGCAGATCGGCGACGGTCGCATGAAGGCGGCGCCCACGTCCAGTGGCATTGTCGTTGAGCGCGATGGCGAAACGTTCGTGATCTCGGGCGGCATGAGCTACCTAGTTCCTGAAGAATCTCGCACCCCCGTTTTACGCGCCATGGGTCTTGATGCCATGGCACCGGTCAAAGTTCGCGGCGAATGGCTTGCGCTCTTTGCACGCGGCTCCGATCTCACGCCCATGAAGGTGACCGGAACCGACATGATCAGCGACGTGGACATGCGCGCCGGATCCGTGATTCGTCCCACCGGCGGCGACGCTAACGAACGTTATCTACTCACCCCCGACGGTTCACTCGCACGCATGAGCGACCTGGCATTCCAGCTGTATCAACTCGGTAGCGGCTCGGGCGAACTCGGCAAAGAAATCAACATGAGCCCAGCTGAAATCGCCGAGCTTCCCACGACCGACGCGGCTGGCGAAGTCGACTGGCCGCAGCAGCGGCTCACGCCCGTTGCCGATGCGGCTGTGCCCTGTGCGACGCTTGCCGGCAGCGCGGGCGATCAGCGCACCGTGCTCGCCGCGGGAGGGTCGGCAATCGAAGAACCGGCTGACGAAACCACCAGTGCCACGGCCGCTGATGGCGGAGCGACCGCTGCAGTGCCCACTGATACCCCATCGAACGTGCGCGTCGCAAAAGACGGCGGTGCGCTGGTGCGCGGCGGCTCCGCCGGTGTGCTCACGCTGATTGACGGCGGCGGCACGGCGTATGCGCTCCCGGGCGAGGCGTCCGAGGGTGCCGCGCGCCTGGGTTACACGATGGACGACGTGGACACCGTTCCCGCTCCCTGGATCCAGCTTCTCCTCGCCGGCCCGGCGCTCACGCCCGAAGCCGCAGGGTCAACGCCGGAGGCCTCGTGAGCCAGCGTGGCGGGTCGCGCGTGAGACGCCTCAGCGCCCTCGCGCTCGCCGCGACCTTTGCGACTGGACTGCTCGCCGCCATTCCCGACGCCGTCGCTCCCGTGCGGGCGGCCGCCGCCGAGGAGGCGTGCGGTGTCGGCGTAATGGCTCGCCTGCCAGGTCCCCCCACGGCGTTCGCAGAAATGGGCTGGGTGGGGGCAACCGCGGGCTCGGGAACAGCGTCCAGCACCGCGAAGTTGCCCACCGGGGCAGGGGTCACTGTCGCGATCATCGACTCTGGCGTCGACGTGTCGCGCCCGCAATTGGCCGGCGCGTTCGCGTCAGGCAGCGAATCACTGATTGCTGACGGCGAGCGACCCGATGGGCTCGGCGATCCGGCGGGGCACGGCACCGCGATCGCCGGCATCATCGCCGCCCGCCCGTCCGAGACTTCGGGCGTTGTCGGGCTTGCTCCGGATGCTCGGATCATCTCGCTGCGAGTATTTCGTGACACCGATGACGAGAGCGCGAAGGCGGGATTTGGGCCAGACGCGGAGCGCATAGCGAAGGCTATTCGCACTGCCACCGACCGTGGTGCGAAGATCATCAATATTTCCATCAGCGACGATATCGACACTCCAGCGCTGCGCGAGGCGACGGCCTACGCGACCGAACGGGGCACGCTCATCGTCGCAAGTGCGGGCAATCGGGGAACCACCAAGAACAAGGAAGACACTCCGCGTTACCCAGCCGCTTATCCGGGCGCGCTCGCCGTAAGCGCGGTGAACACGAACGGCATGCCGACCTACGACTCGATCCATGGGCCGCACGTCGAAGTGGCTGCGCCGGGACAGGACGTGCTGACGGCCTCCACCGGTGGCGGCGATTGCCGATATTCAACGGAGGCAGCGTCTTCGAGTTTCGCCACGGCGTACGTTTCGGGTGCGGCTGCGCTGCTCGCCGAGAAGTATCCAGAAGAGGGACCCGAGAAGTGGGCGTATCGTCTGGAGGCTACAGCGGCACGCTCGAATCCGGACGCCCGCGACGATAACGTCGGTTGGGGTGTGATTCGCCCTGCAGCTGCGCTCGACCTGCGCCCGGACTCCACGACCCGCGGCCCGACGAGCCCCTTCGCAGACACGAGCAACGCGGCATTCTCAGCCTCCACGACGACGGTTACTGCTCAGCCTTCCGTGGCTGGCAACGCGGTGTTCGTGACCGCGCTCGCGGTAGTCGCTGCTGGTTTGGTGCTGCTCTTCGGGCTCGGCACCATGCTGCGCCGTCGCACGAGGTAGCGGTAGGGCGTGGGCGCTGGCCGCCTACCCGGCCGCCGCCCGACACCATCGAACCCCTTTGATGTTGCCGAACCCCTATCGATATTGCCGTATTTCGGGAGGGGTTCGGCAACGCGGGAGGGGTTCGGCGGGTGCAGGCGGGCGCGGCGGTGCAGGCGGGCACAGCAGACTAGCCGAAGGCGAGCGTGGCCACCAGCCAGAGGCCCGCTACCGCGACCACGACACTCGCGGTGAAGCCGGCGATCGCGCCGCGCCCAAAGCGACGGTTGGCGCGCTCGGTTGATCGCAAATTCGAACGGTCGGCACCGGGCGCGGCCGGGCGAGATTCCGGGGGTGCACCGAATCGTGAGTCGGTATCGGACGACTCCGCGGCTCTGCGTCCCGATCGGGTTGAGGTCAGCACCGGCAGCGCCGGGGTCACCCCGCGGCGCGGCAGCGCGTGGTCGGGGGCCGGAGTCGGCGCTTCCGGGACCCGGTACTTCGCGTCCAATGGCGACTTAAACATGCGCGCCGCGATCTCGGGTGGGAGTTCAAGTGGCGCGGGTTCGGCAATCGGCGGTGCCGGATTTCGGGACATTCCCGACGGTGCATTCGGTGCCAACGGCGTGGCTGGAGTCGACGGTGTCGGTGCAGCCGCCGTATCCGCTCCGCGCGGTCGACGGGGCGTCACGATGGTGTGCTCGACGGAGACGGGCGCCGGAGCCGTCGCGGGCGCGGGAGCCGGAGCGGGCGCAGGCGCAGGCGCAGGAGTCACCACAGTCTCGTCAGCAGGCACAGCCCGCGGAGTCACCACAGTCTCGTCAACCGGCACAGCGCGCGGCGTCACGATCGTCTCATCAATCGGCGCAGCTCGCGGCGTCACCACAGTCTCATCAACCGGCACGACCCGCGGAGTGACGATGGTCTCATCCACGGGAACGATGGGCTCAGGCGCATCCGCACCAGGCGAGCCAGCACCGGACGTACCCACCTCCTCGCGTGGATCAGTCATCGCGCTCGCCTCGGCACCGTGGCGGTGATCGTGAGGTCCTCTTCGTTCGCGCTCTCCGCCAGCGATCCCGACGCGGAATCTACCCCGACGTGCCAGGCCGCCCCACCTGAGAGCACGTCGACCACCACCACCGTGATGTTGTCGTGGCCTCCGGCCTCGTTCGCGCGCTGCACAAGCTCTTCGACGACCGCCTCGGGCTGACCGCCCATGGTGAGGGCGGCGCGCAGCTCTTGATCTTCGACCTCGGTCGTGAGCCCGTCCGAGCAGATGAGCAGTCGCGATCCATCTTCGACGGGGAGCAGCCAGCTGTCGGCCGTCGTGTCGGCGGAGCCGAGCGCCCGCGTGATCACGTTGCGACCGGGCAGGGCATCGAGGTGTGCACCCCCGGCAATCATCTCGTCCCGCAATGAGTGGTCGATAGTGACCTGGTGCAGCTCAGCACCTCGGTGCAGATAGACCCGAGAGTCACCAACGTTGAGCACGAGCCAGCACACCTGGTCTTCGTGCTGCACGAGCACGGCCCCCGTCAGTGTGCAGCCGGCACCGCGCACACGGTTCGCCGCCACCCGGCCCACGGCCTCGCGGGCGGCTTCGAGCGCGATCCCGACATCTCGCACCGTCGATACCTCGCCGGGGCGAATCACCGAAGCGAAGGCCTCGATGGCCGCACGGCTCGCCTCATCACCGGCCTCGTGCCCGCCCATCCCGTCGGCGACGAGGTAGCTCGGGTACTCCGCCAGCGCCGCATCTTCGTTCACCTCCCGCAGCATGCCGGGGTCAGTGCGCAGCGCAGCGCTTACCTCCGGGGCCAATCCGATTCGCATTATCGTCCTCCTGCGGTCACGCGTCTCACCAGACGCTTGACCCGTTGATTTCGTACCCTCGGCAGGAGCGAGCGAAGTGAATACCGCGCTCGCAGCCGCCCCCAAAAACCAAGCTCGGCGCGCCGCGCCGCGAGCTCGTCGTCCACCATCGTCCACAGCTGCTCGGCGTCTGCGTCAGCTATGCCCTCGTGAGCGTACACCGCGCGATCGACTGTCCACGCGATCCACGTGCCCGACGGCACACTCAATTGCTCCATCACATCGCGCCTGCTCGACTGCGCCGATGCGACGCGCCCGGTGTCGGCGAACCCGTCGATCAGCTCATCCCATGCCCCGAGTGCGCGTTCCTCCGGGGCCACCGCCGCGCGGCGGCGATTGCGTCGCATTCGCTTCGCGACGGGCAAAAAGAGCAGCGGCAGAGCGAGCAGCACGAGCGTGAGTAGCGACAGCCCGACAGCTCGCAAAATCGGCCAGAGTGCCGCGAACGAGTCGCGCTCTGGCGCCTCCGCCGGATCCCCAGAGTCGCCGCTCGTACCCGACGGCGGGTCGGCCTGGCTTGCGTCGTGTTCCTCGGGAACGGTCGGGAACTCGGGTAGCTGCTCGCCGCGCTCAAGCGTCGTCGGCGGAATCGCCAGCTGCGGGCTCGCATCGACGGCTGCCCACGCTCCGCCATCACCGCGGACTTCAATCCAAGCTGCGAGATTTTCGCCGGTGCACACATCGGTGCAGGCGGGGATCCCCGGCACTCCGGCGTCGTCCCCCTCGCCTAGACGCACCCCCAGCACGACCCGGGAATCGAATCCCATCGCCCGCGCGATGAGCGCTGCGGCGGCCGCAAACTGCTCGTCATCGCCGATACCGGCAACGAGCGCCGTGTCTTTCGCCTTCGCTCCGGCGGCACGCTCCTTCTCGTTGAGCTGCGTAAACAGCGCCTCGATTCGCGCGACCGAGTGTCCGCCCGAGCTCGGCATGAACTTGGTGCCGTATTCCTCGGACGCGGCCTTCAGCCAATCGCGTTCGCCCTCGCCGTCGGTGAGCGAATGACTGAGGTAGCCACGATCCCTCAGGCGCTGGATCGCCTCGAGTAGCCCGTCCATCGTCGAAGGCAGCTTCTGAGTCTGCAACCACAGGTCGAGCTGCGGCATGCGCTCGAGATCGATCAGCGAGGACTCCTGCACCGGGTCACCCGCGGGCGCCTCGTCGTCGACGCCGTTCATCGTGGCCGTGTAGCTATCGCCCGGGCGAACACCCGACCCGCTCGGCACCGCGATTGCCGCCCAGCTTTCTCGGTTGACGTAGAACGCGTCACCCAGGGCGCCGGATCGCGCGCCGTCGAACGTGGGCGGCGCTGCAAGCGGCGGCGCGAGCGGCAACCAAATGCCGCGGTAGCCCTCGTCGATCTCGACGGTCACGTCGACGGGCTCGGGCACTGGCTCTCCGCTCGGGAAACGGGTAAAGCGGCCCTCGGCACCCTCGTCCACAAAGAAGTCCACGCCGTCATAACCGTCGAGCACGGCCATGCGCAGACGCGCGGGCGGAACCCCGTCGGCCCGCACCGAGAACATCGGTTCACTGTATGTATCGTCGCGCTTCGATGCGCGGTACCCCGCGAGAGGGCTCGTCTGTTCACGGACGATGAGTTGCGGGTCCACCCGGTCTCGGGGCACCTGCCGGTCGGCACTCGCGAGTGGCGCGACGGCAGCCCCGATACCGAGCGCAATGACGACGGTGAGCGCTGCCGTAATGCCGCGTATCGCTGCGTTGCGGCGCACTCCCCCTGCACCCTCGGCTGGCTGCGTCGAACGCCCCAGGCGAAGCGCAGCACGCCGTCCCATGCCCGACGACCACGCGACCCACGCGGCGCCGACGATGCAGACGACGCCCCAGAGCGCGAGTTCGCGCGGAGCCTCGACCGTGAGCGGACCGAGCTGCATGGGAGCGCTCACCTCGGAAGCGCCAAAAATGACGCCGAACGCTACGGGCGCGAGCGCGGGCACGGCCGCGAATGGGGCGACGCGCCCCCCGCGGAGCGCGAGCGCCGTGATCGCGGCGGAGGTGGCCATCGCGACTACCAGCCAGGGCACCATCACCGCCTGATAGGTGCCAATGGGCAGCGTCAGCGTGAGCAGTTGCTTCCAACCGAGTGAGACCGTAGCGAGACCGTCGATCAACCCGCCGATGAGCCCGGCAGGCCCAGTACCCAGCGCGCTCGGTACGGCGAGGGGCACAACCGCGACCACGAAGGCAGCGATGAGCAGCGCGACCGCCCCGATGCCCCACCGCATGTACCGACTCAGCCAGACGATGCCGAACGAAACCGCCCACGCAACTCCGCCAACGAGCCACACCCAGGGGGTGCGGTAGATCGGCATTGCCGAGAGCGCTCCGGCCGCGACAGCGATCGCGCTGAGCAACGCCGCACCGATGATGACGGCCGGGCTCGTGCTCGTGCGACCGCGACGTGGAATGCGCTTCGGGCGCGACTGGCGCGGGCGTTGGCGCAGAGCCGGTGGCGCGCCGCTCACGACAGGCCTCCCCGCACCATCAACTGCGGCAGGTCGCCGATCGCGCCAACCGTGAACATCGTGCAGTTATCGATGAGGTGCGCGGCGGGTTCCGCGAGCACTTCGGCCCGCACCACGAGCACGCGCACGTCGTCGGAGAATGCAGCGGCGGCGCGGCGCAGCCGCGACGGATCCGGAATCGATCCAGTCACCACCGCGACGATCGATAGCGGCCGCCGCGATTCAGCGAGGCTGCGGGTCAGGCGCTCGATCGGCAGGGCATCTTCGGCCCGCTCAAGCTCGGCCCACGCGTCGAGCAACTGCGCTGGGGTGTCCGACGGTAGCTCCTCGACGCCGTCAATGCTCGGCCGCACCCGCCCCGGCGCCCACTGCGACGCGATGAATCGCTCACGCCCCTCGCGCACGGCCTGCAGTCCGAGAGAAGCCGCGATGCTGACACCGAGCTCGAATTCGTCATCGCTCGCGTACTCATCGCGGACGGCATCGAACAGGATCGCAGCGCGCGCCGTCTGAGACTCTTCGTACTGGCGCACCATGAGCTTGCCGGTCTTCGCGGTCGACTTCCAGTGCACGTGACGCATCGCGTCGCCGCGCACGTACTCGCGCACCGCGTGGAACGAGAGGTCTGAATCGGTGAGACGGCGACTCGCAGCGCCCTCGAGGTCACGCACGAGCCCGGCCGAACCCTGCGGCAGCAACACGGTGCGCGGGTGTACGTGCACGAGGTGGCGATCGCGCCACGTGATTTCGCGGCGCACGAGACCGAGTGGGTCGCGGCGCGCGAGCGTCAGCGGACCGACCTCGATGACACCGCGCGACACCGCCGGAATCCCGATGGGCACCGAGGCCGAACCGCGCGGACCGATGAACGGGATCGGGATCTCGCGCAGCGCCTCACCGACTGGCAACTCGGCGGTCGCCGGCAGCGCCGGCCGCGCGCCCGAATTCTCCACTTCGACGCGCAACGCGACCTCGCCGCCCGCAACGACGCGCAAGCGGTCGACCGCGATGCGCACGAGGTACGCGCGTGAGCCGATCAAAAACGGCAGGCCGACGAGCAGCAGCACGCCGAAGCCGATCGCTACAAACCACGCTTCGATCCAGCCGAGTGTCGCTCCGAGAAGGACTGACAGTACCGCGACGGCGAGCACAAAATAGCCGGTCGGCGTGATCGTCTCGCGTACGCGACGCCACTGGCGACGCACGCGGCGACGATTTCGGCGCCACCAACGCCGCGCCGCGCGACGGCGGCGCGTGCTGACGCGCCCCGTGCCCTGTACTGTGTCGCCGAACCGCGTGGAGGTGCCGCCACGCGTTCCCGTCCCGGTGTTCGCAACCGGGGCGCGCGAGGTGTCGAGACTCACGCGGTGCCGTTCTCCTGCGGCGCCGAGATATCGAGCAGAATCTGACCGAGGATCTGCGCGGCCGTGACTCCCTCGAACTCCGCCTCCGGTTCGAGGATGAGTCGGTGGGTGAGAACCGGCATCGCGAGGTCGCGCACGTCATCCGGAGTGACGTAGTGGCGGCCGCTCGCAGCCGCCCAGGCCGACGCGAGGCGCACGAGCGCGAGCGCGCCACGCACGCTCGCGCCGAGGCGCACCTCGCTCGCGCGACGCGTGGCCTCGACGAGGCGTACTGCGTAGTCGGCCACGAGCGGGCTGACGTGCACGCGGCTGATGAGGTCTTGTGCCTGCGTCACCATGCCGGTGCTGATGACCGGGGCGAGCGGCTGCTGGTGCGAGCGATCGCCCTGCAGGATGCGGGTCATGGCAGCCTGATCGGGGTATCCGATCGAGGTCTTCACCATGAACCGGTCGAGCTGCGCCTCTGGCAGACGGTAAGTGCCCGCCTGTTCCACGGGATTCTGCGTCGCGATCACGAGGAATGGGCTGCCGACGTCATGGCTGGTGCCGTCGACGGTAACGCGCCCCTCCTCCATGACCTCGAGCAGCGCCGACTGGGTCTTCGGGCTGGCGCGGTTGATCTCGTCGGCAAGCACGACGTTCGCGAAGATCGGGCCCGGGTGAAACTCGAAGGCGTTGACGCGCTGATCAAACACCGTGATGCCGGTGATGTCGCCGGGCAGCAGGTCGGGGGTGAACTGCACGCGCGACGCGGTGCCCTGGATCACCTGGCCGAGGGCGCGTGCCAGTGCCGTTTTGCCGGTGCCCGGAACGTCTTCGAGCAGCACGTGGCCTCCCGCGAGGGCGCACGCGATGACGAGCTCGACGACGCGGCGTTTGCCGTGGATCGCCTGCTCAATGGCGTCCGCCGTTGTCGAGAACAGCTGCGCGACCCACTGCGCCTGATCGGGCGTGATGGCGTGGGACGAGGTCTGCGGCTGAGTGGTCATGCGGCTCCTTTGGCGGGGCTGGTTCGGCGGGGCAAGTCGGTGTGCGCGGCGCTACGGCGTCGGCGATGTGGTGGGTGGAGGCGTGGTCGGCGCACAGACCGGCACATTAATGGTGGTCGGACTCAGCGAGTACCCGCCGATCCAGGCAATCGTGATCGGCATCTGCCCGTTCACCGCGATTCCCTTTACCGGCTTTGCGGTTTGCGAGTCGACGTTGGTGTAGTCGAACATCGCTCGCATCGCGGCCTCGTCCGGCTGGGTCGTTGTGTTGTAGCAGACGTCAGCTTTCAGGGCCACGGTGACAACGTTGGGCGCGTTACGCCATTCAACGGTCGAAGCAGGCGAGCAGTCTTCATCGCCGCCTGAGCCGATGCACTGCTGCACCGTCATTCCCGGCTGAAGCGCGAACTGGTCATTCTGAGTGTTGCTGTACTTCAGCACGGTGTCGGCGTTCTTAGTGACCTCGAGCTGCGGATTGCCCTGAGTATCCTTCACGATGTCGTACACGGCTGTCGTACCTGTCACCACGGCGTCTCGGGAGATTGTGTAACGAACGTAGGGCGCTTCAAGTTCGGGCCCGACGAGGGTTTCATTCGTATTCGCAACGCTCGTGCCATAATCGCTGGTCATGCATGCCATCGCGTGATACTTGCGGTACTTTTGCAGGCCGGTGAAGTCCGGGGATGCCTGGCCGTTCTTCACGCAACTTTGGAGCTCTCGATTTGAGCGGGCGATGGTGTAGGTGGTCGACACAGCTTCACCATTGTGCGCGCCTGCGCCATCGAGCCCCACTTTCGCAGTGGTCTCACCGGTGCCTACAAGAGAAGCACTGCTCAACCGCGGCGCGCCTATCACGTAGCCATCGCCCTGGGCCGCCGCTCCCGTGCCTGAACCGCCGCCGATTTCGGGGACGTCGAACTTGGTCTGCGGGGTGACCGTGAATGAGATTGGCCCCACCGGGATGTTCTCAAACTTGCGCTCTACGGACGGACCGCTCATGGTTTCCGCTGTGTCGCGATACGTGACAGCGAATTCTTTCGTGTCGCCAGAACCCACGATGTGCAACCGCACATCTCCTCTGCCCTGATCAGTGTTGCCTGGTTTCGGCAGTGACTCCACAGTGACCTTCGGCGCCGCAGGCGCCTCGTATGCCCACGCCGTGACCGGGGTTGAAGCGGCAGAGGAGCCCACCCCGTTGACCGCGGTTGCGGTGAACTGGTGCTTGGTCCCGTTCGAAAGCCCTGTCGCGACGCACTGGAATGACGCGGTGCCGACGGCCGAACAGCTCGTCGATCCGCCCCCGGAGAGAGTAACTCCCGAGACAGCCGGATGCGCCTGACGACCTCCCGTGGTCACGGTGAAGCTCGCGCTGTCGCGCGTGTAGCCGGTCTGCTGAATGCTCGGGCGGCTCGGAATGCCCTGAGCGTCGAACTCAATCACGCCGTCACCGACGCGGCCCTGAGCGTCGACCACCGTGAATCCGACGCGGCAGGTGCCGCCCACCTCGGGGCCGCCCGGCCACGACACGGAGACGCCCGAGTCGCCGACGCGCGTGAAGCTGCCGTACGAGCATCCCGCCCCGTTGACCGAGGCGAGTTTCAGGCCGCCGCCGCTCTTGCCCGCGAAGGGATCGTGTTCGCCCCCCACGCCAACGAGCTTGGTCTGACAGTTACTGCCGACGGTGCACTGCAGCGCGACAGTCGCTCCCTGCGGCAGATCGCGGGGCGCCTGCCCCACGCGGAGTGTGAGCGGGGCACGCGACTCGCCTGCGCCGGTAATCGCAACGGAGAGCGTCTCTTGGCTGCCCGGCACCGCGTCGGCGCGCGCCTCGACCTGCAGGTTCGCGCCGTTCTGCGTGAAGGTGAACAGCGAACTGTCTCCCGATACGTCGAACTTCAACTTGGACACGTCGCCCTCGCGGCCACCCTGCCAGGTCACCATGTCGGCGAGCGCGATCTTCGCGTTCGCGCCGGGGTCAACGGTGCGAGTGAGCGCCGCGGCCTGAGCCGAGGGCTCGTCAGGCACGATCACGACGGGCACGGGCAGCGTGGTCCACGCCTTCTGCCCGACGAGTCGCGCCTGCATGAGGCACGTATCGTTCCAGGGCGCTTCACGGCCGGCCGTGTAGCGTAGCCGGTCGCTCGACACCGCCTCACACGTGGCCTGCGCGCGCCCGACAGTGAACTTGTCGCGTCTCAGCTCGACACGATCGCCCGTGCCAATGTCGACGAGGTCGCTCACCGCGATCTCTTTCTGATCGTTTTCGTCGACCTTGATCGGCTGCACATTGGGCTTCAGCGTCAACCGCAGCTCATCGAGCGGCGGCACGACCAGCAGACCGTACGATGACACTTTTTCGCCCGAAGCATCAACGCCCGACAGCTGAAACACGACCGTGTCGCCGTCTGGGTTGTACTGCCCGGAGATCTTCGATCCGCCGGCGCGGTATCCCTTGCCAGAACCCGACCACAGCGACAGCTTCAACTTCGCCACGTCGCCGGTCGCCCAGCGAACCTTGTCGGTGACCACGTCGACGCCGCCTGAGGCAAGCTCGGAACGGTCGCGTACGTTGAGCACCGTATCCGTGATCGTCGGCGCCTGCGCCCCGACGCGCTCTGAGGTCTGCACGACGATGAGGCCATCGGCGGTGCTCTTCGTCGCCGCTGATCGAATCGTGTAGCGATAGGAGACAGTGCCGAGGTCTTTGCCGGGCAGCACCGTGACCCGCCCCTCCTTCAGAGCTGACAGGTCGAGACGTTCCGCGAGCTTCTTCGCCGCGCTGCTCTTCGCCCCGCCGACCACGTTGGGCACGACCGACTCAATCGTCAGTTTGCCGTTTGCGGGGTCAATGTCGTTGTCGAGTGGGCGCACCACGGCGGCATCGCTCTTCGGAGTGAGGCGCAGGTAATCGGTCGACGCGATGATCGCGCTCGACTCCGAGGCCGGCACGACGATCACATTGAGCGTGCCGGTGGCGGAGCCGCCCTTCGCGTCGCGCACGCCGTATTTCACCTGCACGGTGCCATTCGCGGCCCCGGCCGCAGCACCCACGACGAAACCGTTGCCGTTTTCGTTGATGGTCGCCGAGACACCCGCATCGGCGTTGCCATCGACGCTCACGAGGCGCACGCGGTCGCCATCGGGGTCCACCCCCGAGAGCGGCACGCGCACCTGCGCCGAGGCTCCGGGGCTCACCCGCGCCGTTACTGCGGCCGGTTGCGGGTCGCGATTTGAGTCGGCGGGAACTACGGTGACGATGACTGAGCCAACATCTCCGGCCGCCGGATCACTAGCCCCGAACGCGGTGTAACTGATGCGATAGGTACCGGCCTGCTTGGGTGCGAGATAGCGAAGTACGCTGCCCGAGGCGAACGCGAGCTCGCCCTTCGTGCCTGATCCAACCACGTCGGGGTGCAGCACGAGCCGCTCGCCGGGGGCTGCCACATCGTTGTCGAGAACGCGGATGTCGACGACTGAGCCCGCGCGCACCGTCGCAGTGTCAGCAACCGCAATCGCGCCCGTCGAACCCGTATCTGGTACCTGGAAGACGGTGAGCTTGCCCTGAGCGCGGTTGTCGCCCTCGGCTACAGTCACATCAACAGAGCCGATTCGCCCGGCGGCTCCGTCGGCCGTGCTGCCGGCGACGCGCACCTGGGCATGATCGATGATGTCGGCCTGCAGCTCACCGTCGGCGACCTGTGCGTCGGCTACCGAGAGCGAGCGGGAATCCGCGCCGGGAATCGCGTCGAAAATCTCCACCGTCGTGTCAGTGAGCGGACGCACGAACGCGCGCAGCGCGGGGAGGGCGAGCGTCGGTCCCGCGGGAGTCGCGGTGATGCGCACTTGACCCGTGATTTCACCGCCCGTCACTGTGTCGCGCACGGTGACCGTGGCTGTCGCGCTACCGGCGTCATCGGCCTGAACCTCGACGGTGCCGGTCGCCGCCTTGGGCGTCACGCGAATCTTGCCGCTCGGATCGGTCGCGTCGAGCAGGGCGTAAGACCCCGATCCGCCGGCGACGCGCTCAAGGGGCCGCAGGGTCGCCGAGCGCCCCACCTGAACCGTGGTCGCAGTTGGGGTGAACTCGGGAGTCGCGCTCGGGTCGACGACGAGCGTGAGCTCGCGCTGAGCTTCCTCGCCGCGACCGTCGCGCGCGGTAATGCGCAGCGCGATCTCTGACGCGCCCGCGTTGGGGTCGGTGTGACGCACCGCGAGGCGACCGTCAGCGGTGATGATCGCGCGCACCGGGTCGTCTGAGCGCAAAGCCTCGACGTCCGAAAGCGTTATCACGTCGCCCTCAGGATCAACCCAGCCCTCGAGAATCGGGTACACGAGGGTTCCGCCCGGCGCGATCGCGGGCACACCCCATTCGCGCTGGCAGCCCTCGACGGGGCACCACGCCGGGGCCGTGTTGGTGTCGTCACCGACGACGGTCAGCGTGACGGTAGCCGGATCGGAAACGAGCGCACCGTCGGTGATGCGATAGGTGAACGTCGCGGTTCCGCTGGCCTTCGCCGACGGCTGCACACTCAGCGACTGGCCGTCAGGCATCAGCTGGAGCGTACCGAACGCCTCTGGGAGGCCCGCCTCGCCGAGCGAATCAGGCACGATCGTGAGCACATCACGCTTGTTCGCGTCGTAGTCGTTCAGCATGACGGGCACCGGCGCAGCTTCGCCGGCGCGAACACCGAACGCATCATCAACCGCGGTCGGCTTGACCTGCTCGGTCACGTCTTCGACGAGTACGGTGCCGCGATCTTCTTTCGGCGGGTCAGAGATCGTCCACTGTGAAAGCGGAATCAGCTCGCCGCCGGGCAGCGTCCACAGCATGCCCGTGCGCATCTCGTTGAGTACCGCACGTTTTCCGTTCGAGCGGATTACTGGCTGCAGATCGCCAGAGTCACGCGCGGAGTCGTCGATGGTGAGGGGCTTTTCGCCCTCCTTCGAGGTCCAGAGACTGCCCGACTTCTGACCGATCCAGGCCGCGTAGGCGACATCGCCCACGTATACGGGCTGCGCCGGCGTGCCGGTCGTCTCAACGACGCGTTCAGCCGTGCCCTCTGAATTCACACTCATCAGGCCGCTCGTATCGGCGATGAGTACGTTTCGACCGTCGCGTGCCCCGTCGCCCCCACTCGCCTGCAGGGTTGGCGACCCGTCGAGTTCGAGCGTCACCTTCGCGCCACCCTCGCGCCACAGCTCCCCCGACTCGGTGTCAAGCAGCGCCCACTCCCCCGCAACGAGTGCGAGTTGCGGCGTCTTGGCTTCGCCAGCGGCGGTGGGAACGTCGGCTTTGCCGCCCACATACTCGTGACTCTCGGCATCGTACTCGCGCACGGCGTCTTCCTCGGCCGAGAAGAGCGCCAGTCGCCCGCCCTCGGTGAGCGCGATCGCATTCGCCCGGTAGCCTGATCCGCCGTCGGTACTCGCTTCAGCGCCGTCAGCCGAGGCATCGCGGCCCTCCTCCGCCAGCGGGTCGACCCGTTCAAGAGAGCCCAACCGGGACTCGAGATCTGAGATCGCGCCGTCATCACTGGTGGTCGCGAACTGCGGAGCTGCCGCAGCGTCGGAGACAAGCTCCCCGAGATAGACCGCGCCCGCTTCGGTGCGCACCGCGACGAAACGCCCGGCACTGACTACCTCACGAGTGCCGTCAGGCATGCGCACGGCCGACGCTGCCTCGGCGTCGGCAGCGGAGTCGACGGCAGCTTCGGTCTCGGAGACGGTCTTCGTTGATCCGGAGCCGCTGTTCTTATCAGCGTCGTCAGTCTTCTTATCGCTGGCCACGCTGTCGCCCAGGTCAACGGGCGAGGCCGCGTCGAGGGGCCAGGCGCGGCCATTGCCGTTGGAAAGCACCGCTGCGCGATCACCAGACTGCAGCAGGCCGCTCGGGTCTGAGACCTTGCGCACGAGGTCGAGCTCGCCGGTGTCCGTATTGACCCGTGCGTACTGGCCGGCCTCGCGCGCCACCCAGACGCCCGGCTCTTCGCGCGGGGTCTCGCGTGCGTCGTACCCGTTCGCGATTACAGCGACCGTGGCGATTAGGGCGCAACTGACCGCCCCCGCGATCCACCACTGGAGCTTGCGGAAGCCCCCGCGCCCCTCCGTCAAAACCGCGCTCACCCGGCACCTCCGCTGAGTGCCCAGAAGACGCTCGCCGCGCCGCCGAGCACAACGACCGCGATGCCCGCTCCAATGAGCCCTGCGCGCCACGGCGAGGCAGGGCGGTCGAGGATCAGCCCATCGTCGTCCGTGCCGCGGCGCTGCGCGAGCATTTCAGCGCGCGCCTCCGCACGGGTGACGCGGCCGACGGTACTCACGACCGGCCCGCGGGTGCCCGCTGGAACCGATTCAGAGCGCGGCAGCCAAGCCTCGGCGACGACCTCAAGGGGCGTCACGTCGTACCCGAAACCGCGCTGCAACTCTTGCAGCGTCTCGCCGAACTGCGCCATCGACTGATACCGCTCGTGCGGGTTTTTGCGCAGCGCAGTCGAGATGACCTCGTCGAAGCGCTCGTACCCCTGCGCACCCGGAATGGCCTGATACATGGCTTTCGAGATGCGCTCAGTTAGTTTTGCACGGGAATTCTGTGCGCGGTCGGCCAGTTCGAACGGAGACCGCCCCGCGGCAAAGGAATAGAGCGTGGCGCCGAGCGACCACACTTCGGTCGCGACGCTGCCCGTGCTTTTTAGGCCAACGACCTCTGGCGCTGACCACGGAATCGACATCGCCATTTCACCGTCGAGCTCTCGCCGGCCCAGCACCTGTGCAATACCGAAGTCGGAGAGTGCCGGCCGGCCGAGCGTCGTGAGCAGCACGTTCGACGGCTTGATGTCGCGGTGCAGCACTCCGGCGCGGTGCGCGGTTTCGAGAGCGCCCGCAATTCTCACGCCGGCGTCGAGCACGTCGCGCAATCTCGCCGGCTGACCCTTCGTGAGCGCTCCCATCGAGGCCGGGCAGAATTCCATTGCGAGATACGGGTGCCCCTCAAGCGAAATGCTCGCCTGATAAATGGACACCACGGAGGGGTGGCTGCTGAGCCGCGCCATCACATCGGCTTCGCTTTCGAACACCTCGCGCAGCTCTGCGACGGCGGCCGGCCCCTTCGCGGCACCGTTCAACACCTTCACCGCAACGAGTCGTCGTGGCATGTCTTGTTCGTACAGGAACACCTGCGCGAAGCCACCCGACCCGAGCGGGCGCACGTAGCTGAAACCCGGTATCGCGGGTGCACCAACGGGTGTGCGTTCAGCCATGCGTTACTCCCCTCACGGTGCGCGGATCTCGCGCCTCACACTGGGGCGCGCCGACGATGGCGGCTCGAGAACGGAGTGTCACGTGAACATCTTAATCGAGGAGGCCGCTCTCTGATGCGTTGTTCACAGCATCGGTAACAGACACGAACGGGAAGTGCGTTGTGGACGAGTAAGTCTCACAACGCAACAGCCCCCGACCGCGAGCGCGACCGGGGGCTGTTGACGAGTTGAGTCTGGTTACAGACCCGAGACGTCGAGCGGGATGCCCGGGCCGAAGGTCGTCGAAACGGCGCCCTTCTGCACGTACTTGCCCTTTGCCGACGACGGCTTCAGACGCGAGATCTCGTCGAGCACCGAGTTGATGTTGTCGGCGAGCTGCTCGGCCGTGAACGAGGCCTTGCCAACGATGAAGTGCACGTTGGAGTGCTTGTCAACGCGGAACTCGATCTTGCCGCCCTTGATCTCGGTGACAGCCTTCGCTGCATCCGGGGTCACGGTGCCGGTCTTCGGGTTGGGCATGAGGCCACGGGGGCCAAGCACCTTACCCAAGCGACCAACCTTGCCCATGAGCTCGGGGGTCGAGACGGCCGAATCGAAGTCGGTGTAGCCAGCGGCCACCTTCTCGATCAGCTCGTCGCCACCCACCTCGTCGGCGCCTGCGGCGATTGCAGCCTCAGCAGCAGCGCCAACCGCGAACACGATAACGCGTGCGGTCTTGCCGGTGCCGTGCGGCAGGCTGACGGTGCCACGCACCATCTGGTCAGCCTTGCGGGGATCCACACCGAGCTTGACAGCGACCTCAACGGTCGAGTCAGTCTTCGTGGAACCGGTCTCCTTCGCCAGGGCGACTGCCTCGGCGGGAGTGTAGAACTTGTCTGCCTGAATCTTCTCGGCAGCGGCGCGGTACGCCTTTGACTTCTGTGCCATGTCCGATGCCCCTTACTCGACCGTGATGCCCATGGAGCGAGCGGTGCCCGCGATGATCTTCGCCGCAGCGTCGATGTCGTTCGCGTTCAGATCAGCCTGCTTCTGCTCGGCGATCTGGCGAACCTGCTCGGCGGTGACCTTTGCGACCTTGACGGTGTGCGGAGTGCCGGAGCCCTTCTGCACGCCAGCCGCCTTCTTGAGCAGCTCAGCTGCCGGCGGCGTCTTCAGTACGAAGGTGAACGAGCGATCCTCGTAGACGGTGATTTCCACCGGAACGACGTTGCCGCGCTGGGATTCTGTCGCAGCGTTGTACGCCTTGCAGAATTCCATGATGTTGACGCCGTGCTGACCCAGGGCGGGTCCCACGGGGGGCGCCGGGTTGGCTGCGCCGGCATTGATCTGAAGCTTGATCAGACCGGTAACCTTCTTGGCCTTTGCCATGATTGTTTCCTTTCCTTCGAACACGCACGAGTGTGCGCGCTCTCCCGCGAGTCCGGCCGTTCCGGATGCGGTGTGTGTTTCCGCTCGCACACGCCAGAGGCGTTCGCAGACGCAAACCAGGTAAGTCTACCTCAAGATCCCGGATCGCGCACTGTTCGCCGACGAAGCCTGTTTGGCGACTAAACCGTGAAGTCGACCGTGTGCCACCCCGTGGCGCCATCGGGTGCGGGCGGCGCCTCCGTCGCGGTCTGCGTGTACCCCGACTTATCGGTCGCGCGCACGCGTGCACGGTGCCGCCCCGACTTGGCGTCCCACGGCAACGTCCACTGCACCCAGGTGTCGTCTGAGATCGCCTTCGCGAGCGTGGCCCGCTGCCAGGGGCCGTCGTCTATCTGGACATCGACGCGGGCGACACCGGTGTGCTGCGCCCAGGCGACCCCCGCTATCGTCGTCGCACCAGAGTCGAGCTGCGCGCCGGATCGCGGCGCATCGATGCGTGACGCCGTCTTGATCGGCCCGAGTTCCGACCAGCCCCGCGGGGTCCAGTACCCCTCGGCATCAGCAAACCGCGTGACCTCGAGCTTCGTGACCCACTTCGTCGCCGAGACATAGCCGTAGAGCCCAGGCACGATCAATCGCGCCGGGAACCCGTGTTCTGCGGGGAGCGGCTCACCATTCATGCCGACAGCGAGCAGTGCGTTTCGCTCTGGATCGGTGAGCGCCTCGAGGGGCGTGCCGGCGGTAAATCCGTCGGGCCCCGACGACAGCACCATGTCGGCGCTGTCCGAGACACCGGCGCGCGCCAGGAGTTCTCGCACGGGGTACCCGAGCCAGGTCGCATTGCCAATAAGATCGCCACCCACAGTGTTCGACACGCACGCGATCGTGGTGATGTGCTCCTCGAGCGGCAGCGCCACAAGCTCCGCGTAAGTCAGCGTGACGGGAGTATCGACCATTCCGCCGATTTCCAGCTGCCACGTCGACGGGTCAATCTGCGGTACCTGCAGGGCGATGTCGATGCGATAGAAATCCGCGTTGGGGGTGATCAATGGCGTGATACCGGCAACGTCGATGCTCGCCCCACCCGGCACCGGCGGCGCGGGCATTGCTGGCCTCGGCAGCGTGATCGCGGATCGCAGGGCGGTGTACGCAGCCGCGCTGCCGTTCTTGACGCGGGCGCCGACACCGACGACGACCGCGGCGACCGCCGTGATTCCCGCGAACATCAGGAAGCTGCGGCGCGCGAGCCGCGCGTCCTCGGACTTGGCGTGCACTGTTCCAGCCGTGGTGGGCGTCTCGACATCGGTGGCGCGTGCCGCTTCCCGCCACGCGAGCAGCCTGGGCCTGCCGTTGAGCAGCACCCAGAGACCTACGAGCGTGCCAATCACCGTTGGCATTGCCCACGCCAGTGTGGACTCGCTTCTTGTCAGGATTGCGACCACTGCGACGACCGATACCGCTGTGAGCACCAGCATGCCCAGCCCGCGGCGCGCAACCTCGGCGAATCCCGCAATCACGGCGAGCGCAAGGAGCACGATCGCGAGAATCACGAACAGCGCAACCTTGTCACCGGTGCCGAACAGCGTGATCATCGTGTCTTTGACCCAGCTCGGCGCGAGGTCGATCGCGAGCGAACCAACCGCGAACAGCGGAGAGGATCGTGGGCTGACGAACACGGCTACGAGTTCGGCCGCTCCGAGTACCGCGAGCGCGGCGGTGACGCCCAGCGCGGCAGCGCCGATCCGAATCCTTGATTGGCCCGTGTGCATGTGCTCACCGTAACCGAGAACACATGCAAAAAGCCCCGCCGAAGCGAGGCTTTTTGCGAATGTTTCGTTAGACCATCTTGGTGACCTGGTCGAAGCTGAGCTCGACCGGGGTCTCGCGCTCGAAGAGCGACACCAGCACGGTGAGCTTGCCAGCCGCGGGGTTGATCTCGCTGATCGTTCCTGGCAGACCCTCGAAGGAGCCCGACTTGATGGTGATCGTCTCGCCGACCTCGAAGTCGATTTCAACGTTGCCCTGAGCGGCAGCGTTCGCTGCAGCCTTGCCCTTGGCGGTCGCGGCCGGCTCGAGCTCGACGGTGCTCTTCAGCATCTCGAAGGCCTCGTTGATGCGCAGCGGCACGGGGTTGTGAGCATTGCCCACGAAGCCGGTGACACCCGGCGTGTGGCGAACGACGGACCAGGTGGTCTCGTTGAGGTGCATGCGAACGAGCACGTAACCGGGGATGCGCACGCGAGTCACCATCTTGCGCTGGCCGTTCTTGACCTCCATGACCTCTTCCATGGGGACCTGGATCTCGAAGATGTCGTCAACTGCGCCCATCGTCTCGCGACGGTTCCACAGGTTCGACTTCACCTTGCGCTCGTAACCGGCGTAGGTGTGAATCACGAACCACTTGCCTGGCCGGCGACGCAGGTCTTTCTTGAACGCCTTGTAGGGATCCTCAGCAGATTCGCCGTCACCCTCAGCGTCTTCTTCGGTCTCTTCATCGACGATAGCGCTGGCGGCCGCTTCGGCCTCTTCAACGCTGTCGATATCGAGCGCATCCTCGACCGCTGCGTCCACATCGGGGTCAGCCGACAGCACAAGTGCGTCGAGTGCCGCGTCGAGGTCTGCCTCGGGAGTATTGTTCTCGCTCGTCATCTCTTACTTGCTTTCCTTGCTCTGCGGTCGGTTCGTTCGGCGGCTGATTAGCCGAGCGTCGTTCCGAATAGGAAGACCGTTACTACACTGAACAACTGATCAAGCACCCACACCAGCGCCATCATGACCAGCACGAATGCGATCACCACGATGGTGAAGTTGATGAGTTCCTTGCGCGTCGGAGTGACGACCCGCTTCAGCTCAGCAATAACCTGCTGGATGAACAGGACGATGCGGCTGAACCAATTGCGCTTCGCCGCGCGATCGGCCTTGGCGCGATCGACAACGCCGCCGCTCTCCTCGACTTCAGTGCTGCTCACTCGCGTGTCCTTTCGGTTACCCCCGTTCGGCGCTTGCACACCGAACGAGACTTGCAGGGCAGACAGGACTCGAACCTGCAACCTGCGGTTTTGGAGACCGCTGCGCTACCAATTGCGCCACTGCCCTATGGAGTGTTCCGCCGGAATTTCTGAGCCCGGCAGGCACAGGAAATTCTGGCAGAAGTCAACTACCAACAGACACTCTACGGGATCAACTTGCCCGTGTCGAACCGGGAGCCGTGCGCCCGGGCGCGTCGCGCGCGGGCGCCGATCGGTATGCCCCGGTCGCGCACTCCCCGGGTTAGGATCGAAGGGTGAGCCACATCTCCCGTTTGTCAAAGAAGATTTCCGCTATCGCCGAGTCGGCGACACTCAAGGTCGATGCCAAGGCGAAGGCCCTGCAGGCCGAGGGTCGACCCGTTATTAGCTACGCGGCAGGTGAGCCTGATTTCGCCACGCCCGAGCACATCGTCGACGCCGCCCGCGCAGCCCTCGACGACCCGAAGAATTATCGCTATACAGCGGCCGCTGGTCTCCCTGAGCTGAAGCGCGCGATCGCAGACAAGACCGCTCGCGACTCGGGTTGGGCTGTCGAACCGTCGCAGGTCGTCGTGACCAACGGCGGCAAGCAGGGCGTCTACCAGGCGTTCCAGGTGCTGCTCGATGCGGGCGACGAGGTCTTGTTGCCGGCGCCGTACTGGACCACCTACCCCGAAGCCATTCAGCTTGCCGACGGCGTGCCCGTCGAGGTGTTCGCTGGCGCGGATCAGAACTACAAGGTCACCGTCGACCAGCTTGAGGCCGCGCGCACCGAGCGCACCAAGGTGCTGCTCTTCGTGTCACCGTCGAACCCGACCGGGGCTGTGTACTCGGTAGAGGAAACGAAGGCAATCGGCGAGTGGGCCGAAGCGAACGGCCTGTGGGTCATCGCCGACGAGATTTACCAGAACCTCACCTACGACGGCGTCCGCGCCGTATCGATCGTCGAGGCCGTGCCTGCGCTGCAGGATCGGACGATCCTCGTCAACGGCGTCGCGAAGACCTACGCCATGACCGGCTGGCGACTTGGCTGGATGGTCGGCCCCGCCGACATCATCAAGGGCGCCTCTAACCTGCAGTCGCACCTGACCTCGAACGTCAACAACATCGCGCAGCGGGCAGCACTCGCGGCCCTCACCGGCCCGCAGGAGCCGATCGAGGCGATGCGCCAGGCCTTCGATCGCCGCCGCAAGCTGATCGTCGCGGAACTCAACAAGGTGCCCGGCTTCCACTGCCCGACCCCCGAGGGCGCGTTCTACGCCTACGTCGACGTCACCGCGGCACTCGGTAAGACCTACCGCGGCGTCACGCCATCGTCGTCGCTCGAACTCGCAGACCTGATCCTCTCCGAGGCCGAGGTCGCGGGGGTTCCGGGCGAGGCCTTCGGCCCGAGCGGTTACCTGCGTTTCAGCTACGCACTCGGCGACGAAGCCCTCGTCGAGGGCGTGCGCCGCATTCAGGCGCTGCTGAGCGAGTAGTCGGTCGAGTCCCCCGGAGCACGCTACCCAAACTCCGCGTAGCGCTCCGCGGCGTCAGCTACTTCGTTGTTGTAGCTGACGCTGGGGTTGTATCCGTCGAGTGCCGCGATCCAGTGTTCGCCGGCAGTGAGGTCGAGGCCCGGGTCGCAGAGCAGGGTCGCGGCCGAGAGTGCCGCGTCGTCGATCTGGTCGATTTCAATGCGGCCGTCGCCGTTGCCGTCCCGACCGAACATCGCCCAGGTACTCGGGATGAACTGCATCGGCCCAACCGCGCGGTCCCACTCCGTGTCGCCGTCGATGGTTCCGTCGTCGGTGTCTGGCGTTGCGAGAAACTGGCTGCCGTCGAGCGGCACTCCGATAATGCGGGGCGTCGTCTCGCCGCTCGCGAGCAGGCGCGAACCGTTGATGCTGCCGTGCTCTGACTCAACCTGCCCGATACCGGCGAGCATGTTCCAGCCGATACGACAACCCGGCTGTTCCTCCGCGAGGGTGAGCGCCGCCGTTGCGTAGGCGCTGAGCGCCCGCTCTGGGATCCCCGATTCTGCGGCGACCCTTTCGATCCAAATCGGATCCGCCGCCGGAAGTGCTGACCGAGCCGCGTCAACGGCGCCGGGAGCACCGGACGCTCCGGGAACCGAGCGATGCGAAGGGGCCGCAGACCCGGCAGGATCAGCGACGACGTCTCCCACAGCCTCGCCGCCCTGCGCCCCGCAGACCACGAAGACCGCTACGCCTCCGGCCACCAGCAGCGCCGCAATCACGCCGCCTCCGACGGCGAATAATTGACTGCGACGCGCTCGAAACATTGATCCCAAGATATCGGGAATGATTTGGGAGGACCCGTGTTACATTTGTATGCAAGCGCATATAAGTGAACACCTCAGCAGCGACCCGCACCGGGCCGCGCGCTACACACAGGAGAACATCATGGAATTCGGCATCTTCTCGGTCAGCGACGTTACCCGCGATCCGGTGTCGGGTGAGACGCCGAGCGAGGCCGCCCGCATTCAGGGTCTCGCCGAGATCGCCGTGCACGCAGAAGAGGTCGGCTTCGACGTCTTCGCGGTCGGCGAGCACCACAACGCACCGTTCTTCTCGTCGAGCCCCACCACTTTTCTCGCATACATCGCGGCCCTGACGAAGACGCTGAAGCTCTCGACCAGCACGACGCTGATCACCACGAACGATCCGGTGCGCATCGCCGAAGAGTACGCAATGCTGCAGCACCTCGCGAAGGGGCGCATGGACCTGATGCTCGGCCGCGGCAACACCGCGCCGGTGTACCCGTGGTTCGGCAAGGACATCCGTTCGGCCCTGCCGCTCGCGCTCGACAACTACAACCTGCTGCACCGCCTGTGGCGCGAGGACGTCGTCGATTACGAGGGCAACTTCCGCACGCCGCTGCAGGGCTTTACGAGCACGCCGCGTCCACTCGACGACGTGCCCCCGTTCGTGTGGCACGGGTCCATCCGCACCCCCGAGATCGCCGAACAGGCGGCGTACTACGGCGACGGATTCTTCTCGAACCACATCTTCGCCCCCTCAGAGCACTCGCTGCGCCTCGTGCGCTTCTACCGCGAGCGTTTCGAGCACTACGGCCACGGCACGCAAAAGCAGGCCGTCGTTGGCCTCGGCGGCCAGGCCTTCATGGCGAAGAACTCGCAGGACGCTGTGTCGCAGTTCCGCCCGTACTTCAACGAAGCACCCGTGTATGGGCACGGCCCCCGCCTGGAAGACTTCGCGAGCCAGACTCCGCTGACCGTCGGCAGCCCGCAAGAAGTCATCGACAAGACCCTCGGCTTCCGCGAGATCTTCGGGGACTACCAGCGCCAGATGTTCCTGATCGATCACGCCGGTCTCCCCACGAAGACAGTGCTTGAGCAGCTCGACCTGTTCGGCTCCGAGGTGCTCCCGGTACTGCGGGCAGAAATAGCGAAGGATCGCGACCCAGAGGTCGCCGAATCTCCCTCCCACCAGAGCCTGATCACCACCAAGTACGGCACTGATGCGCCGCGCCAACCGCGCCCGAACGCCAATCGGGGGGACAATGTAACGGGCGGGTCGCCCTACCAGGACTCGCCGGCAAAGCAGGGAGCCGCTTTCGGGATCGCATGATCCCGACCCGCTTTTCAGTGCGAGCAGCTCCGCAGCATCCCGACGAAACCACCGCACGAATGGAGAACACGAGATGGATTCAGCCACTCGTATCGATGTGCGCCTCGCAAATGAGGCGTGGGAGTCGGTGATGTCGGCGCACTCGACACTGATGCAGGTCTTCGAGGCCGAGCACATGTGGTCGGAAATCAGCATGCGCGAGTACGACGTGCTGTACACGCTCTCCAAGCACGACAAGCCGATTCGCATGTGTGACGTACAGGGCGGCGTGCTGCTCAGCCAGCCCGCGCTCTCTCGCATGGTTGATCGGCTGGCGACTCGCGGGCTCATCGCCCGCGAGCCCGACCCCGAAGACGGCCGCGCCGTGCTGCTCAGCCTGACCGCCGACGGCGCCGCACTGCAAGAGCAGGTGGGGCGCGCACACGCCAAGAGCATCGCGCGACACCTGGGCGCAGCCCTCACCGCCGACGAAATGCACGAGCTGCGCCGCATCGCGGGCAAGCTCGCGGGCAAGACCGCGAGCAATCTCGCCGGCGCACCCGCAAACTGATTCGCGCCCAACGCGCTCACACACACTTGAACTCTCTGAGGAGTACCCCATGAACACACCCTTCGACGGAACTCCCGCCGCGCCCGGCTCCCTCGAAACCGAGCCAGCGAGCCCCACACCGCGAACCCTCGCAGTCGTCAGCGCCGGTACGAGTGACCCGTCGACCACGACGATGCTCGCGAACCGCGTTGCTGATAAGGCCGCCCAGATGGCCGCCCAGCGCGGTATCGAGCTGCATATCCGCTTCGTTGATCTGCGCGCCCTCGCCGAAGACGTGACGACCGCGCTCGTCACACAGCACGTCTCCCCCGCGCTGCAGGCCGCGAGCGACATCATGCGCGACGCCGACGCGATCGTCGCCTCCACTCCCGTCTACAAGGCGGGCGCGAGTGGGCTGTTCACCGCCTTCTTCCAGGTGCTCGACAACGATCTGCTGATCGGCACGCCCGTCGCACTCGGAGCGACAGCGGGCAGCGCGCGCCACGCGCTCGTCGTAGACGACCAGCTGCGCGGCCTGTTCTCATACCTGCGCACGATCACCGTGCCGACCGGGCTCTTCGCCGCGCCGGACGACTGGACCAGCCGCGAATTCGGCACCCGCATCGAGCGTGCCGCCACCGAGCTCATCGCGCTCGTCGCCGGCGGCTTCCGCGAGTCAGTTCGCGGCGAATCTTGGGGTGCGTACCAGCACTCCTACGGCAGCGCCGGCGGCACCGAGCTCGGCATCGACTTTGACACCGATCTGATGCGCCTCGCGACGGGCGGGCACTGAGCTACATCCACTTCTTCCAGCGGAGCGGGCGGCTCCGGATTCCGTGAGAGATTCGGCTTCGGTGACACCGACCGGCGTGAACCGCGCCGACCGAAGCCGAATCTCTCACCGAAGGTGTACGGGCATATTGAGCTGCCGCGTAGCGATCTCACGCGCCCAGCGCAGATCGTGAGTCGTCACCACGACCGCGCCGCCTGCCTCGGTGAAGTCGCGCACGATGCGGTCTAGGCGCCGCATGCCCGCGAGGTCGCGTCCGAGCGTGGGTTCGTCAAGTAGCAGCACGTCTGGCCGCAACAGCAGTGCCGAGCCGATGACGAGTTCCTTGCGCTGGGCGGGGTTCAGATCGTAGGGGTGATCGTCTGCCTGCTCGCCCAGGCCGACGCGCAGCAGCATTTCACCCGACGCAACTGCCCGCTCGTCACGCAGCCTGGCGCGCTCGCGACGCCGATGCGGCGGAAGCGGGGTCGACGTTTCGAGCTCGGCCAGCGCGGTCGCTGCCGAGAGCTGCGCGCCCGGATCTTGCCCCACCCAGCCCAGCCATCCAGCCCGCTGCCACGCTGGCAGCCTGTCGATGCGCACGGCGCCCGCTCCGGCCCCGCCACGGTTGCGCACCGAGATCTCGCCCGTCACGCTCGCGTCACGGCCGAGCAGCCCGGAGAGCGCGCGGAGCAGCGTCGACTTGCCCACACCATTCGCGCCGACCACGGCGAGCACTTCACCGCCACTGACACCAAGGTCAATGCCCGAGAAGATAGGCGTACCGCCTCGGGTCACAGTCAGGTCGCGCGCTTCGAGAAGCGGGGAGGGAGCCGATCCGGGTGCGCGTTCGAGCGCTGACACGGACTCGGGCGTGCTCGAAGCAGCGAGATCCGAATCCGGCCCCGGCATCGTATTCCAGACGCCGTGCGCCGCCAGCGCCTCATCGTTCAGGTCGCGCGGCGCAGCCTGGCGCACACTGCGGCCGGCACGGAGAAACGCTACGCGATCCGCCGCCGCGGTGAGTTCGTCGTGCTGATGGCCCGCCAGCAGTACCGCGCCGCCACCCGCACAGAAACCACGCAGCGCCGCGAGCAGCAGCGCGCGAGCCGCCGGATCAAGTGAGAGTGCAGGCTGATCGAGCATCAATAGCTCTGGCCTCAGCGTCGTGAGACTCGCGAGCGCGACGAGCTGGCGTTCGCCGCCCGAGAGCGTGTCGAGGCGGCGACCGACCAGGCGCGCCATGCCGAACGATGCGAGTGCGGTACCCGGATCGACGGCTCGGTCACTGCCGAAAAGCCGCGTCGGCAGCCGCACCTCGTCGTCGACGAAGCTCGTCATGCCGGTGATCTGAGATTCAGGATCGTCGCCGAGCATCGCGACGGCTCCGGGCGCGCTGCGGACGCTCCCCGCGGCGTCACCGCGGTCTCCGAGCAGCCCCGCGGCGAGGCGGCAGAGCGTCGAGGTTCCCGATCCCTGCGGTCCGAGCACCGCCACCATCTCGCCGCGTTGCACCGTGAGGTTGAGCTCCGAGAGCGCGACAGTGTCGGTCCCGTGATAGCGAAAGCTGGCGTCGATGAGTTCGAGGGCGAGCATCGGTTCAGTCACGAAGCGCCCCCAACACGTCAGAGGCGGTCGGGAGGGGGAGCGCGCCGGCCAGAGAGAGCACGATGAGCGACACGGTCAGCAGGGGCGCGCCCCACCGAAGCCAACTCTGCGCAGCTCCGTCGGCGTGCAACTGCAGCGGCGCCGGGCGCCGAGCGCGCCCGAACCCGCGCTGTTCGAGCGTGTCGTGGCGCTGATCGAGTTGCACGAGCGAGGCGGTCAGCAATCCGGCGATGATGCCCGGCAGCAGGCGCAGCCGCGTGCCGAGGCGAGCCGTATTCCAACCGCGCGCCGCGCGCGCAGCGAGCGACTGCGATACCCGCTGCCGCAGCAGCGGGATCAGGCTCATCGCCGTCGCGCAGACATACGCGATCGCGAGCGGCAGGCGCAGCCGGATCATGCCGTCGAAGGTACGCGCGGCGTCAGACCCGAACGCGAAGAGCGCGCAGACCGCGATCATCGCGGCCACTCGCAGCCACAGCTGCAGCGCGACCGCCAGCCCCTCCACCGTGATCGCCGCCGCGCCCCACCGCCACAGCACCTCAGCGCCGTCGGCCGGGTAAAACAGCCCCTGCACGATGCCGATCATGATCAGCATCGGAACGGCAAGCGCCCCGACCGTGATGAGCCAGCGCGAGAACCGCACGCGCGGCGAAACCATCGCCGCGACGACCGCGCCGATCAGCAGCGCGGTCGGCACGATCGGCGACGGGATGCCATACGTGAGCAGCAACCCGCACACGAGCAGCACAAGCTCGGTGGCTGGGTGGAGCGCCGCGTGACGTGGCTCGGAGGTCACCGGGGCGTTGAAGCTTGCCACCGCGACTGCCCACCCCCGCGGCCGTTCGCAAGCGAGCGCATCGCGAGCGGATACCGGCTGACGATGCGTTTCGGCAGTGTGCGCAGCACGAGAAACGCGAGCAGAAAGATGATCGCCTTGTCTGCCGTGTCTGACGCGAGACTCTGCACCGTGGTGGCGTTGAGCATCTCGAGGCCAGCGGCCTGCAGCGTGGCGACAATGCCGCCGGTGCCGACGCCGAGCCCGCCGCCGTAGACGAACGCCGCAACCGGAGCGCCGAGCGCGCCTCCGGGAATGCCCGCGACGGCACCCGCGAGCACCGCCCACCAGGCGGCGCGGAACGCCCCGATGCGAGCCGCCCAGCCGGCGGCAGCGCCGACGAACGCGGCGCCCGCGGTGAACGCGATGACGGTGGGGTTGATCGTGACGCCCCAGATCAGGTTGCCGAGCACGCCGGTGAGTGCGCCAGCCGCAGGGCCCGCGAGCACGCCAACGATCACCGATCCGAGCGAGTCAAGGTAGAGGGGCAGCGGTGTCAGCGTGCCGATGATCTGCCCGACGGTGATGTTCAGGGCGATCGCGACCGGCATGAGCGCGAAGATGCTGCGCGGAATCATGGGGAGCGTACCGGCGGCGATGAGCGCGGCACCGGCGAGATAGCCGACCATCACCCAGAGCGTTGCGTGGCCCAGGTCTTGGCCGAGCGTGGCCGGCTGCGTGAGGAGCACGGCGACGTAGGTCGCAATAATGACGACCGCCCCAGCGGCGGTCAATAGATACGCCCACTTCGGGGCGGTGTGGCGGGGTTCTCCGGGACTCGTCAGTGTGGCGAGCCCCTGCCCAGAGACGCTATCGCGTGTGGCCATCGTGTGGTCCTTCCATCAGGGTGTCGGTGAGGTGATCAAGAAATGCGGGGGCGTCGACGCTTCGAATGATCTCGGCGTTAACGGGCTTGTTCCATCGCCCGAGCCAGTCGGCGACGGTCTCGCCGCGCGTGAGCGTGCCGGTGAGTTCGACGTCGACCGGCGCAAACGCGATCGTCGCCCACGGCAGCGAGCCGGTCGCGGGCGCGGCGGATCCTGCGCGCGATTCGCTCGCGAGCTCGCCGCGCGCCTGTTGCTCTCCGGCCAGCTCGCCGCGCGCCCACTCGACGGCCGTGGCCGTGACATAGGGATCGTGGATGTGTGCGAGGTAGCCGTGTCCGTCTGCCGCGTGAAACTCAAAGTAGAAGCGGAGCGCCTCACCGAGCTCGCGCAGTACCGCTGACCAGGCAGGAGTCGGCGACGACGCGGTCAGGATCGTGGCCAATCGCTCGGGCGTCATCTCTACCATCTCCGTCGCCTCGATCGGGCCGATCACCGGAGCGAAGGGTGCATTGCCCGCGGTGAACGCATCGCCGAACGCGGCGAACACGCGCGCGGCCGCCTCGGGATCGAAGGTGATGTTCCACTCAGTTGTTGGATGGGTATTGCCGCGGTAGTTGAACGCGCCGCCCATCACGAAGAGACGCTTCACGAGGCGCGGCAGCTCCGGCTCAATCTCGAGCGCGAGTGCGAGGTTCGTCGACGGGCCGATGACGACGCCGATGAGCTCACCGGGATGCGCCCGCGCGGCGTCGACCCAGGCCTGCGCCGCCGAGGTGTCACGAGTCGAGAAGCTCGGTTCTGGCAGAGTCGCGTAGCCGCTGCCGGTGTCGCCGTGGGTGACCTCGGCGTAGGCGGGGTCGGCGGGGTCGGCGGGGTCGGTGAGGTTGGTGGCGTCAGCGGGGTCGGTGACATCTGCGGCCTCGACAGCGTCGGCTGTTTGCGCGAGCGGCTGCGCGACCCCTCGATACACCGGTAGCTCGGTGCGTCCCGCGAGTTCGAGCCAGCCGAGCGTGTTGCGCACGACCTGCGCGGTCGAGACGTTGCCGCCGCTCGCGGCAATCCCCACGATCTCGACGTCGCGCTGGCAGAGGAGATACGCGATCGCGATGGCATCGTCGATGCCGGGGTCGCAGTCGAGAAAGAGCGGGATCGTGTTCGCGGGCATCCCTCTATTGTGACGGACAATTGTGACCGACGCCGCGAGCGCGGATGTTACGCGTCGCCGGCCGTGATGTCTTGCGCCTCTTCCACGGCGGTCTCGTGTGCGCGGCCGATGTGCGCGAGGTGCTTACCGGCGAAGCCGAGCACGACCATCGCCACGACAATCGAAGCGGCACCGAACCAGTACGGTACGCCCGCGCCCATCGCCTCGGAGATCGGGCCGGCCACGGCCGGAGCGACAGCACCGCCCATGAAGCGCACACCCGAGTATGTCGAGGAGGCGACGTTGCGGGGCAGGTCGGTCGCCTCCATGACCGCCTCGGTGAGTGCCGTGTTCATGACACCGAGCAGCAGACCGCTGATGATCACGACGACCACGAGGCCCGTGAGGTTCCCCGTGAAGAAACCGAGCAGGAGCAGGCACACGGTCAGACCGGTGAGCATGGCGAAGAGCACGGGGCGCAGCCCGATCCGGCGGGTGAGCACCGGAGCGACCAGCACCGAGGTAATTGCGAGGGCGAGCCCCCAGCCGAAGAACACGAGGCCGAGTTCGTGCGCGCCGAATTCGAGCCCGAGCGATGCGGCCGCGGCCTCCATTGGGTACGGGCTGTAGGCCAGCAGCACGAAGAATCCGAAGTTGTAGAAGAGTGCGACGATCGACAGCGAACGCAGGGCGGGGTTGCGCAGCGCCCGGAACCCGGCCACGATCGAGACTTTTTCGACGACGGGAGCGGGTTCGGCCGCGGCGTCTGAGCCGCGCTTGGGCTGGCGAAGCAGCACGAGAATCGCGATCAGCGCAATGGCCATCAGTGCCGCGGTGCCGAAGAACGGCCCTCGCCATGAGAGCGTGCCGAGCAGACCGCCGACGAGCGGGCCGACCGCGAGCCCGACGCCGAGCGCGGCCTCGTACAGCACGATTGCCTGGCGGGCTCCGCCCGAGGCTGCGCCCACGATCGCGGCAAGCGCCGTCGAGATGAAGAGCGCATTGCCGAGACCCCAGCCCGCGCGGAAGCCGATGATCGCGTCGACCGTGCCTGACGCCCCCGCGAGCGCCGCGAACACCACAACGAGCACGAGCCCGGCGATGAGCGTGCGCTTCACGCCGATGCGGCTCGACACCCAGCTCGTGAAGAACATCGCCGCGCCGGTAATGAAGAGGTAGCTCGTGAACAGCAGCATCGTCTGGCTCGGGCTCGCCCCCAGCTCATGGCTAATGGCGGGCAGGATCGGGTCGACCAATCCGATGCCCATGAACGAGACCGCGCAGGCGAACGCGATCGCCCAGACCGCGGTCGGCTGGCGCCAGATCGAGGGCTTCGACGGCTGCGGCGGGGTCGGCCGGTGCGATCCGGTGTCTGCTGGGTTGGGAGCTGAGGAATGAGCTGTCGTGGACGTGAGAATCTCCCGGTGCTGAGTGTGTGCGTTGTGCGTTGTGGAGGGGCGGGCTACCCCGGCTACCCCGGCTACCCCGAGGGGTCGTCGATGCGGTCGCCCAGCTGCTGCATGAGCTCGGCGGCGCGAGCGAGTGTGGCGCGATCGAACTCAGAGAGCGCTTCGAGGTGTGGGCGAACGCGGTCGGCCGCTTTGCTCCGATACTCATCGAGTGCGATCTGGCCGGCGGGCGTGAGGCTCACGAGGGTTGCGCGGCCGTCGTCGGGGTCGGGGCTCCGCGACACCCATCCTTCGCTCTCGAGGCGCTGCACGAGCCCCGTCATCGACGGCTGCGCAACCCGCTGCTGATGCGCGAGCGAGCTGATGCGCGCCGCTCCCGAGTGTTCGAGCTCGGCGAGGACGCGCCACGCGATCAGCGAGTAGCCGCCGCCCGCGACGCGGCCAGCGACGCGCGCGAACCTTCCGGTGACGCGGGTCAGGTCAAGCGCCAACGCATCGGCACCTGATGCACTACCTGGCACTTGTTCGATCATGAATGGAACTTTATCACTATTTACATCGTAGTGCTATGCAATTTGCTGCGCGCGGGCTCGCGTGAACTCATCACGGCTTGACACCCGGGGGTGCTGCGAGGACGATTCGAGGCAGCGGGAGTACCGCTGATCCAGGCAAAGGAGCCGCAGATGACCACACCAACGGGTCCCGGGCGCATCATCATCGACCTCTTCACCACGCTTGACGGCGTCGCGCAGGCGCCGGGCGGGGCCGAAGAGGATACGCGGGGCAACTTCCGCTTCGGTGGCTGGCAGGCGCCGATCGACGACGACATGGTCGGGCAGAGCGTGCTCGGGTACGTCGATCGCATGGACGCGCTGCTGCTCGGGCGACGCACCTACGAGAATTTCGCGGAGTACTGGCCGCAGCACGATGACAACGTGATCGGGCGCACGTTCAATGCGACGCCGAAGTATGTGGCGAGCCGCGACGCTGCGCTCCCGACCCCCTGGCAGGGCACCACGCGCATCGGCGACGATCTCGCGGGAGAGGTGCGCGCGCTTCGCGAGCGCCACCGCGAGATTCACGTCGTCGGCAGCATCGACTTCGTGCAGACACTCATCGCAGAGCGCCTCTTCGATGAGCTCTGCCTCTGGGTGTATCCAATCGTGCTCGGCGAGGGGCAGAAGGTCTTCCCGACGGGAGCGCTCCCCACCAACCTGCGCCTAATCGAGCCCCCGCTCAGCGGCAGCGCGGGCGCGGTGCAGCTCCGCTACGAGCCCGCCCCGGGCACCCCAACCACGGGAACCATGACCCCCTAACCACAACACCCCTCGCGGGTGAGCAATTTTCGACCAAATCGGGAGATTTTTTGTGGGAATTTGGTCACCCCCGAGGGGGGGGTTGGTGGGGTGTTGTTGATGGCCGCGTTGTTT
>NZ_JBHXHV010000001.1:314461-743052 GCF_042726155.1 Leucobacter sp. NPDC058333 | reverse complement strand
GCCCCCCACCCCCGGCACACATGCCCCCCCAAACCACACCCCCCCCGGGGGGTTTCAATTTTCCCCCAAATTGGGTTTTTTTGTGGCCAAATTTGCCCCCCCCGCGAGGGGTGGGTAGAGGGGTATTAGATCTTGCCCTCGTAGTAGGTGTCGGCGACCGAGAGGGCCTCGTCGATGATGTCGAGGCCGCGAACGAGGTCCGCTTCCGAAATAATCAGCGGCGGCGCCACCTGCAGGCGGTTGCCCGCGGCAAACGGCCACAGGCCGGCCTGCTTGCACGCGGCCACCACGGCGTTGAACGGGGCCGCAGCCTCGCCAGCCGCGTTGAACGGGATGAGGGGCTCGCGCGTATCGCGATCCTTCACCAGCTCGATCGCCCAGAACAGCCCTGTGCCGCGCACCTCGCCGACCGCAGGGTGCTTTTCCGCGATCTCGCGCAGACGCGGCGCCACGACGCGCTCCCCGAGGTCGCGCACGCGCTCGAGGATGCCCTCTTCCTCGAAGATGTCGAAGGTCGCGACACCGGCCGCCGCACCGAGCGGGTGCCCGCTGTAGGTGAGCCCGCCCGGGAACGGCTTCTGATCGAAGGTGTTGTGCACGGCCTCAGAGATGACCACGCCGCCCAGGGGCACGTAGCCCGAGTTGACGCCCTTCGCGAAGGTGATGAGGTCGGGCTTCACGTCGAACGCCTGGAAGGCGAACCAGTGCCCGGTGCGGCCGAAGCCAGCCATGACCTCGTCGGCGATCAGCAGGATGCCGAACTCGTCGCACAGTGCGCGCACGCCAGCGAGATAGCCGGGCGTCGGAATCAGGATGCCGTTCGTGCCCGTCACGCTCTCCAGGATGATCGCGGCGATCGTCGCGGGCCCCTCTAGCTCGATAGTCGAGCGCAGGTGCGCGAGTGCGCGCTCCGTCTCTTGCTCGGGGGTCTCCGAGTAGAAGACCGAACGGTAGGGGTACGGGCCGTGGAAGTGGACGACGCCCGCGTCGAGCGTGCCGTTCGCCCAGCGGCGCGGTTCACCCGTCAGCGTGATCGCCGTTGAGGTCGAGCCGTGGTACGAGCGGTACCGCGCGAGCACCTTCTGGCGCCCGGTGTGGTGGCGCGCCATGCGCACGGCGTACTCGACCGCGTCAGCGCCGCCGTTGGTGAAGAACACCGAGCGGGCGCCCTCGAACGAGTGCTCCACAATGCGCTTCGCCAGCTCGCCGCGCACGTCATTTGCCATCGCGGGCTGGATCGTCGCGAGACGCCCGGCCTGATCTTGAATCGCCTTGACAAGCCCGGGGTGCTGGTGCCCCAGGTTCAGGTTGACGAGCTGCGACGAGAAGTCGAGGTACTCAGTACCGTCGTAATCCCAGAAGCGCACGCCCTCACCCTTGGCCACGGGCAGCGGGTTGATCGCGCCCTGCGCCGACCACGAGTGGAAGACGTACTCGCGATCGTTGCTGCGCACCTCGCGCTGCGCCTCGGTGTCGCCGAAGCTCTGCTCGGCACCGGTGAGATCGATGTAGTCGCTCATTGCGGTCAGCTCCTTAGTGGTTGCTCGGGAAGCCGAGGTCGATCTTCGACTGGTCGGCGTTGGGCCAGCGGGTCGTGACGACCTTGGAACGAGTGTAGAAGTTGATCGACTCGGGACCGTAGATGTGGGCATCGCCGAACAGCGAGTCCTTCCAGCCGCCGAACGAGAACGCCCCGACGGGAACCGGGATCGGCACGTTCACGCCGACCATGCCAGCTTCGACCTCGAATTCGAACTGGCGCGCGACGCCGCCGTCGCGCGTGAAGATCGCGGTGCCGTTGCCGAACTGGTGCGAGTTGATGATCTCGAGGCCGGCCTCGTAGCTGTCGACGCGCACAATGGCGAGCACCGGGCCGAAGATCTCTTCGAGGTACACCTTGCTGTCGGTCTTGACGTGATCAATGAGTGAGACACCGGTGAAGAAGCCGTCGCCCTCGAACTTCGCCTCGCGGCCGTCGACGATGACCGTGGCTCCCTCGGCCTCGGCGCCGGCGACGTAGCCCTCGACGCGCTCCTTGGCCTCGCGGGTGATGAGCGGGCCCATCTCGGAGGCTGGATCGGTGCCGTCACCAATGGTGAGGTTGGCGATGCGGCTCGTGAGCTCGGAGATGAGACGATCTGCGACGTCACCGACCGCAACGACAACCGACACGGCCATGCAGCGCTCGCCGGCCGAGCCGTAAGCGGCCGAGATCGCCGCGTCAGCGGTCACCGTGATGTCTGCGTCGGGCATCACCATCATGTGGTTCTTCGCACCACCGAGAGCCTGCACGCGCTTGCCGTTGGTCGCGGCGCGCTGGTAGATCGAGCGGGCGATCGGGGTGGAGCCGACGAATGACACGGCCTTCACATCGGGGCTGTCGAGCAGCGTGTCGACGGCCGACTTGCCGCCGTGCACAACGTTCAGCACGCCATCGGGGAGGCCTGCCTCGCGGAAGAGATCGGCGATGAAGACCGAAGCGGAGGGGTCGCGCTCCGACGGCTTCAGCACGACGGTGTTGCCGCACGCGATCGCGCTGGCGATCATCCAGAGCGGCACCATCACCGGGAAGTTGAAGGGAGTGATCGCAGCGACGACGCCCACGGGCTGCTTAATCGAGTGCACGTCGACGCCGGTCGAGACCTGCTCGTCGCGTTCGCCCTTCAGCAGGTGCAGCAGACCCGACGCAAATTCGACGTTCTCGAGACCACGCGCAATCTCGCCGGCGGCGTCCGAGAGCACCTTGCCGTGCTCGCTCGTCACAATCGCGGCGAGCTCTGGCGTGCGCTGCTTCAGCAGCTGACGCAGGTTGAAGAAGACGTCGGCGCGCTTCGTGAGGCTCGTCTTGCGCCACATCGGCAGCGCATCCTTCGCGGCTGCGATCGCACGCTCGACGGTCTCGACCGATGCAATGCTCAGCTCGTGCTGCGCCTCGCCGGTCGCCGGGTTGTACACGGGCTGAGTGCTCTCAGCCGCGTCGATCTTTTCGCCGCCAATGACGTGGGGAATGCGTGCCATGCGTCCGCCTGCTTTCTGCTGGTGCTGCTGAGTTCGGTTCAGTGCCGTGTGGTGCGATGCGCGTCGCGCACCAAGCGCGCGATTCGGGCAATCTGTTCGGGATCGGTGACCCCGCCATTTCCCAGTGTGACAGGAGACCTGCACCGGAGCGACCCACAATCCATCCACTATTTCCGTCGCTGCCGTACACTGTGTCCGATATGTCTGAAACTCGCACCGACGCGCCGCCCGTCACCGTGACCGACGCCCTCGCACTCCCTGAACTGCAAGCCGGCGATCCCGAGCTTGTCGCCGGGCGCACAGGCCTCGGCCGTTCAATTCGATGGGCGCACGTCGTCGCGGGAGCGAGCGCGATCCCCCTCCTTGAGGGCGGTGAGCTGATTCTCACCACGGGAGCAGGCTGGCCGGGGGATCACTCGGCGCTCGACAACATCGCGACCTCGGTGGTCACTGCCAACCCTGCCGCGGCCATACTTGAGCTCGGCGCCCACTTCGACGCTGCGCCCGCAGAGCTCGTCGACGCGTGCGAACGTCACGGAATTCCGCTGATCGTGCTGCACCGCGAGGTACGGTTCGTGCAGATCACCCAGCGCATCCACCAGCGTGTGCTCGCCGCGCAGACCGAGGCGTTGGCGGCACGCGCCGAGGTGCACACGATGCTGACCGAGCTCGGGCTGAACCGCAGCCCCGTCGACTACGTGGTCGAGCGTCTCGCCGAGACCCTCGACGCGCCGGTGATCCTCGAAGACTCGGCCGGCCGGGTCGTCGCCTGGGCCGGGGGCGAACTCCCACCGCAGGAGGCACTGGCGCCGTGGGTCGCGGCGGTCGGGAGTGCGGGATCGGGCGTCGGATCTGGCGCGGGCACGGCGGCGAGCGCGACGCCCGCGTTGCCGCCGGAGGCGGAAACCGTCGCGGTGGAAGCACAGGGGAAACGGTGGGGTCGGCTCTCGGCGCTGCCGGGGCCGCCGCACGCCGCTGGGCGTCGCACCGTGCTTGAACTCGGCGCGTTTGCACTGGCGCTCGGCAAGCTTGCGGACCCAGACGGCGAACAGTGGCTGCAGCTGAGTTCGAAACGCCTGTTCGATGCGCTGCTGGGCGGCCGCTACCGCAGCGACAGCGAACTCTCGGCCCAGCTCGCCGCGGCGGGGCTGCCAATCGAGGGGCGCGTGCTGCTCGGGGCGACGCTGCGCGGTACAGAAGAATTCGGCGGACACAGCTCCCTTGAGCGCGCGGTGCTCGAGACGGCGCTGCGCCGCGCCGCGGCCCCCGAGGGCCGCGTGATCCTCATCCCGGATCCAGCGGAACCCACCGATCCCCCGTCTCCCGCCGCTTCGGCGGAAAGCAGCGACCCGGCCCGCGCTGGCCGCACGCCGCTGCTCGCGCTGCTCTCGTTTCCCGCCGACGACCCCCGGGTCGCGGCTGCGGCGGGTTCAGCCGCGGCTCCCCCGCTCGCCGCGCGGCTGGCGCACGAGCTCGACATGCTGATCCCGACCCCGACGCCAGCATCCTGGCGCGCGCACCTCGGGCTCGGTGCTCCCGGCCGAGGGCTGCGATCCCTGATCACGTCGCTTGAGCGCGTGCGCGCCGCCGGGCGACTGCGGCCGACCGCCTCAGTTGGCCGCGTCACCGTGCAGCAGGCTGAGCGTCAGGCGCTTGCGTACCTCGTGCGCGGGCTGTCTGCGACGCCCGAGGTGCAGGAGTTCGCGGCCGACACGCTCGGTCCCGTGATCGCGCACGATGCGGGTACGGGCACTGGGCACAGCGGCGATCTGCTTCGGGTGTTGCGCGCGTACCTCACGCATCCCACAAATCGCTCACTGGCGGCGCAACAGGCGCGACTGTCGCGATCTGTGTTCTACCAGCGGCTCGCGCTCATCGAAGATCTGCTCGGCGTCGACCTCGCCGACGGCACCACGATCACTGCGCTGACCGTCGCGCTACTCGCGCGCAGCGACTGATCGCAGCGACTGACAGCGGCGACCCCGTCAGTTCGACCAGAGGCTCTGGTATTCATGGCCCAGCCCGATAACCAGCCGACGCAGCGCCGGCAGCGACAGCCCAATCACGCAGCTCGGCGCGCCCTCGATGCGTTCGATGAAGGCTCCGGCGAGGCCGTCAATCGCGAACCCACCGGCGAGCTCGAGTGGTTCGCCGGTCGCCACGTACGCGGCGAGTTCGGCGTCGCCAAGGTCGGCCGCGAGCGTCACCGAAGCGGTGTCTACCGCGCCAGCGGCGCCGCGCACCGCGCCGCCCGTGCAATCAATGAGCCAGTGGCCAGAGTGCAGCACCCCGGTGCGCCCGCGATGCTGCTTCGAGCGTTCGAGTGCAACCTCCGGCAGGTGCGGCTTGCCGAGAATCTCGCCGTCGAGCAGAAACATCGAGTCTCCGCCGAGCACGAGCCCGTCGAGTTCGCCCGTGCCCTCCGGCCCGAATCTGCGCACCACATCCTCCGCCTTCAGCCGGCCGAGATACTCCGTAAGTTCGGGCGCTGTCAGCGCGCGACCGAGCTGCGCCTCGCGCGCCGCGACCTCGGCCTCTTCATCGACCTCTGGCGAAAAACAGACGGGCTCGATACCGGCTCCCCGCAGCACAGACAGTCGGGCGGGAGACGTAGAAGCGAGAATCAGACGCATGCCTCGAAGTGTACGGGCAGCGCAAATCAGCAGTCTTCCTGAGCACCCACCGGCACTCTGAATTGCACCCCTAGCTAAGTTTGAGAAACCGTGCCAATCTGGGGTTATGGGGCACTTGGTATACGCAGCGACCGTTGAGTATCCGGTCGAAGATCGGATGCTGGCGCATGTCAAAGCGGCGGTGGGCGTGAAGTTCCGGCGCCGAGAGAGCTTCTTCCTCAGCTGGTCCAATCCTGCCGATCGCGGCAGCGGGCGCATCTCGCTCTGGCTCTCGCCCTCGATCCCCCTGATCTTCCGGTTTTCGGGGAGCCGATTGCCAGAGCTGAACTCCACCTGGGTCGACGTGCTCTGCGAGCTGTCGAACACCCCGCGTGGCCTGCTGCTCATCTCCGAAAAAGAAGCCGAGCTGCACGCGGCGCAGCACCCGCCCGCTTAACAGCATCGATCGGGCAGCGTTGCCCACAGAAGGAGTACACCGTGGGCAAACTGCACTATGACCACACGAACGTCTTCGAATTCGACGACCGCGCGCTGACGCACTTGCGCACGGTGATCGTGTCGAAGTTCATGATGCACGAGAGCTTTCTCTTCACGTGGACTGACAGCGGAAAACAGCGCAGCATCTGGTTACACCCTTCTGTACCCATGCACTTCGAGTTCGACAGTGCAGAGACGCCCAAGATCAACCGCAAGTGGGTGGAAGAACTCGGCGCATCGTCGAATTCGCCCGTCGGCTTGCGTATCACCCCCGAACCCGAAGACTAACGAGCGCGGCGCAGTCCCTAGGCACCCGCTAGTAGCACAGCCGAGACGCGGGCCGCGACACCCCTGATTCCCTGGTATCACGCGCGCTACACCTTTCTGGCGAGACGCGACAACCCCCTGTTCTGCACCGCCACGACGGTCGTACGGTGTGTACATGGGGTCGCACCGTGCCTCCCCGTATAACGGAAGGAGTTCTCCCATGGGTTTCCTCGGATTTTTGCTACTCGGTCTGATCGCAGGCGCCATCGCGAAGGCCATCCTGCCGGGACGTCAGGGCGGTGGCTGGATCGCCACCCTCATCCTGGGTGTTGTCGGCGCGCTGCTCGGCGGCTGGCTTGGTTCGGTGCTCTTCGGCGCCGATCTCGGAGAGTTCTTCTCGATTGAGACCTGGTTGGTCGCAATTGGTGGCTCGATTGTTGTGCTGCTGATCTGGGGCCTGATCACGGGCCGCAAGGGTCGCACCGCGGCCTAATCGGCACCGACGAGCGAGGTCGACCTCGCGCAGTGGGAGAATAGGGGCATGTCTGCATTGCACAGCTCAGCCCCTCTCGAACCCGGCGCAGAGGTCGACCTCGTCGTTACCGGCATCGCCCACGGCGGTGTCGGTGTCGCACGCCACGAAGGTCGCGTCGTTTTCGTCGCTGACGCGATTCCCGGCGAGCGCGTTCGCGCCCTCGTCACCGACGCACGTAAGAAATCGTTCGCTCGCGCGACGACGATCGAGGTTCTCGAAGCCTCCGCCGATCGCCGCGAACACATTTGGGCCGAAGCAGCCGTCACCCGCGCTCCAGAGGATCGCGCCGGCGGCGCAGAATTCGGCCACATCTCGCTTGATCGCCAGCGCTCGCTGAAGGCGGAAGTACTCGCAGACGCAATGAAGCGCTTCGGCGGAGTAGAACTCGCCACTGAGGGTGACGAAGACCTCCCCAGCGCACTCGCCGAGATCGTCGAGCCAGCGCCCGGGTTTATCGACGACGAGTCCGACGCCTACGCCGACACTGACGCAGATACGGGTCTGCACTACCGCACGCGCGTTCGGCTGCACGTCGATCCAGAAACCGGCGCCGTCGGCCCCTACGCGGCGCGCAGTCGCCGCGTGATCCCGGTCGAATCGCTGCCGTTGGCATCGCAGGCCGTCAATCAGATTGCGCCGCTCGCCGATCTCATGCCCGGCGTCGAAACCATCGATCTCGTCGCCCCGTCGGGCGATGACCCCCGCATGCTGCTGACGCTCGCGGGCGAGAAGCAGCGCTCCGGCTCAGCCGATGCGATTCGCGAGTGGGTGGAGGATCGCGGATTCCTCGTGCGCGCTGGCGGTTTCTGGCAAGTCCACCGTGCTGCTCCTGCGGTGCTGTTCACCGCGGTGCGCGATGCTGTATCCGATCTCATTGCTGAGGGGCGCTTCGAGCCGGGGGCCGGCAACCTTGACCTGTACGGTGGCGCCGGGCTGTTGGCCGCTGCCGTCGCCGAGGCCGCTGGCCCGGGAGTCAAGATCGCGACCGTCGAGTCAGACCCCTCCGCTACAGAAGACGCCGCAGAAAATCTCTCAGAGATCGTCGGCGCGCTCGCGCACACCGCACGCGTCGATCGCCACCTGGCCGATCTACTCAAGGCCGCTGCCCCGGTTCGGGATCGGCTGCGACGCGGCACCGTCGTGCTCGACCCGCCCCGCTCGGGCGCCGGCAATGGTGTGACCGCGCAGCTTGTTGAACTCTCCCCGGCAAACATCGTGTACGTTGCCTGCGATCCCGTGGCGCTCGCGCGCGACACGAAGTCGCTGCGTGATGCCGGGTACGACCTCACGGGGCTCCGCGCGTTCGATATCTTCCCGCATACGCACCACTTCGAGTCGCTCGCTGTTTTCCAGCGGGCGTAGGCGCACCGCGACACCTGCACCTCCGCAACCGCGCTGAAATAGTTCGCTGCGATCATGGGGACATGACAACGGCGTTCACACTGGTACAGCTCTCGTATTTCAGCGCGGTCGCGCGGCTCGAAAACATGACGGCTGCCGCGGCCGAACTCAGCGTCACGCAGTCGACACTGTCGAGCGCGATCTCGCAGCTCGAGCGCGAGCTCGCTGTCGAGCTCTTCACGCGCGACCGCGGGCGTGGCCTCCAGTTGACACCCGCCGGGCGAACGTTACTCGCGCGCGGCCCAGCCCTGCTCGAAGAGGCGGAGCTGCTCGCGACGTCGGTGCGTTCGGCGAGCGCGGCGCTCTCGGGCGAGCTCACTGTTGGCATCTATGCGCCACTCGCCCCGTTTCGCGCGCCAGAGATACTCGACCGGTTCGAGGCGGCTTACCCTGACGTGCAACTGACGTTCTTCGAGGGCGACCAGGGCAGCCTGCAAGACGCCCTGCACGACGGGCGCTGCGAAGTGGCGCTGATGTACGACCTCGGTGTGGACCATCGCTTCGAACGCACTGTCATCGACCGCGTGCCGCCCCACGTGATCGTGCCGGAGGCGCGGGCCCAGGCGCTCGCCGGGCGATCCGTCGTGAGCCTCCGGGAGTTCGCCGATGAACCCTTCATTCTGCTGAACCTGCCCCACACGGGTGATTATTACCTGCGCCTGTTTCGACAACTCGGGCTCGAACCGCGCATCAGGCACGTGTCACTCGGCTACGAGACTGTGCGCTCGTACGTCGCGCGGGGGCACGGGTACTCGATCCTGAATCAGTGGCTCGACCAAAGCCTGACCTACTCGGGCAAGCGCGTGATTCCGCTCAGGCTCTCCGACGAGTTCCCACCGACGGAGGTCTCACTCGTGCAGCGCCGCGACATCTCGTCGACGCGCAAGGCACAGGCGTTCATTGAAACCTGTCGGGACATTTACGCTGGCCGCACGCGGTCATCGACTCCTTCGATCGGCGACAACGAAACTTCCCATTAGACGTGACCTGCCCCGTCTTCGAGGATTGGGGAACCCGGTCACCGCCGATGCCGCGCACCGACCCGACCCGACCGGGACACTCATGGAGGACGCAATGACGCCGAATTCCGATCAAGCCCGCCCGCTCGCAACCGCTCCCCCGTCCGAACACGGGACGACGTTTCCACCCACTGACCCGGTCAACCTGCCAACAGGACCCCTGCCGGTCGCGGAACGCAAACAACTCGACAAGAAACGTCTTCGCGTACTGCTCGCCGGCAGCGTCGGCCAGTTCATCGAGTTCTACGACTTCAGCCTCTATGGCCTTTCTGCGCTGACGCTGGCCACACTCTTCTTCCCGAGCGACAACCCGGCCGTCGGACTCCTCTCGACGTTCGCCGCCTTCGGCGTCGCCTTCTTCATTCGACCGCTTGGCGGCCTGTTTTTCGGCGCCATCGGTGACCGCTACGGTCGTCGCCCCGTGCTCTACATCACACTGCTCACGATCGGCGTCGCGACCGCGGGTATCGGGCTGTTGCCGACGTATTCTCAAATCGGCGTTGCTGCGCCCGTGCTGCTCGTACTGTGCCGACTGCTGCAGGGCTTCTCCGCCGGTGGCGAGTCGGTCGGCGCACCCGCCTTCGTGTTCGAGCACGCACCGAAGCATCGCCGCGGCATGTGGTTGAACATCACGCTCGCAGCGACGGCGCTGCCATCGGTCATCGGGGGCGCGCTGATCTTGATGCTCTCGCAGAACCTCTCGGCCGAAGCGTTCGAGGGCTGGGGCTGGCGCGTGCCATTTCTGCTCGCGCTGCCGCTCGCCGCGTTCGGTCTCTGGATCCGCTCACGCACCGACGAGTCGGATGCGTTCAAGGAGGTGCAGGCCGAACAGCAACAGAGCGACGAACGCCAGACCCCGATCCGCGATGCTTTTCGCGAGAACTGGTTGAAGATGCTCCAGGTCATCATGGTGATGGGGCTCACCGCGATGGGGTTCTACTTCCTCTCCGGCTACTTCGTCTCCTACGTACAAACGGCCGGTGATCTCTCTCGCGAGAGCTCCCTGCTCGCGAACGCCGCAGCGATGCTGCTCTACGCGCTGCTGCTGCCGATCGGCGGCATCATCGGCGATCGGGTCGGGCGTAAACCGATGCTGATCGTTGGCGCCGCGACCATCGCCGTGCTCGCGGTGCCCGCCTTCTTGCTCGTGACGTCGGGATCCCTCCCGCTCGCGATTCTCGGCCAGTTCATCTTCGTCGGTGCCGTCTGCATCTACGGCGGCGGCTGCTACACGTTCTTCGTCGAGATCTTCACTACGCGCACCCGATTCACCTCCGCCGCCGTGAGCTACAACGTCGGCTACGCCATCTTCGGCGGCACCGCCCCGTTCGTGGGCACGTGGCTCGTCGAGAGCACCGGCTTCGACGCGAGCCCGGGCGTGTACATGGCAATTGCCGCCGCGATCGTCTTCCTGGTGCTTGTGTTCACACGAATTCCCGAAACCCACCCGCTCAAGCGGAAGCCCGCGACAGGAGTTGCCCGATGACCCGCGATTCAGACGTTTCGTTCCTCGAAGATTTTCACGCCGTCGCGCAGATTGGGGCGACACCGGCTCACGGCGTCGATCGCCAGGCTGCGACCGCCGCCGACCGCGAGACTCGTGAGTGGTTTCGCGCATTCGCTGAGCAACGCGGCTGGGAGACGCGCGTCGACAGCATCGGCAATCAATTCGCGCTCGTCGAACTCGTGCCAGGCGCACCCTACGTGCTGCTGGGTTCGCACCTCGACTCACAACCACTCGGCGGTCGCTTCGACGGCGCCTACGGCGTGATCGCCGGGCTGCACGCGGCAGAGCGGATCGCCGCTCGCGCCGTCAGTGCCACCGCCGGCCCCGTGTACAACGTCGCGGTCGTCAACTGGTTCAACGAAGAGGGCGGACGGTTTGCGCCGTCGATCATGGGGAGCTCCGTGTTCGCCGGCATCAAGAACGAGCAGGAGATGCTCGAGGTGCGAGACCTGAGCGGCATCAGCGTGCGCGAGGCGCTCGCGGGCATCGGATATCTCGGCACTGACGAGCGGCCGGTCGTCTCGGCCTACGCTGAAATCCACATCGAACAGGGTCGCATCCTCGAGCGCGAGGGCCTGACGATCGGTGCCGTCGATCGCAGCTGGTACACCCAGAAGCTCGACATCGAGGTGCTCGGCGAGCAGTCCCACACGGGCGCGACCGCCATGGCGGATCGGCACGACGCACTGCTGGGTGCCGCCAAGGTGATCGCGAAGGTTCACGAGGTCACCGACCTCTTTGAACCAGAAACCCTCGTCTCCTCCGTCGGCCAGCTCACGCTGGAGCCGAACTCCCCCATCGTGGTGGCACGACGGGTGCACCTCATCGCCGACCTCCGCGCCGACGACGCAGCTACGGTGCTCGCCGCGCGCGATCAACTCCTCGCCGACGTCACGGAGATCGCCGACGCCTACGGGCTCACGATCAATGCCCGCGATTTCGACGTGCGAGATAACCAGCACTACCCCGAATCGGGCCTGGCCCTCGCCGAGGCGGCCGCCGCTGAGCTCGGCCTCGGTTCGCGGCGCATCCGCACGATGGCGGGCCACGATTCGGTCGCAATGAACCGGATCGTGCCAACCGTCATGCTGTTCGTGCCGTCGGTCGATGGCGTCAGCCACTGCGAACGGGAGTTCACCCGAGACGAAGACATGGTCGAGGGTGTCGCGATGCTGGCCGAGGTCGGGTGGCGACTCGCGCACGGGGCGCTTCAAGCGGAAGACGCCGGGTTGTCGGGTACCTCCGCCACCGCCGCGGCGCACGCGTGAGTGAGGGGTAAGCCGCCATGTCAGTCACCACCCCAACCGGCACTGCAGTTCAGGACCTCGCTCACATCGACGCTCACACCGCACGGCGACGATTCGAACACGGCGATCTCACCCCGAGCGCACTCCTTGAGGCCACGCTTGCTCGCATCGAAGACGTTAACGGTGACGCCGAGCGGGGAGGCGTGAACGCCTTCACCGAGGTGCTCGCCGATTCAGCCCGGAAGGCCGCGCGAGCGGCAGACGCCGCGTTTGCGGCGGCCCGCCCGGGCGATGCGCCACTCCCAGCGCTACTCGGCATCCCCATCGCAACAAAAGAGAAGCACGGGATCGCGGGGCGCTCACTCGTGCAGGGTCTCGCCGCCTGCAGCGGCGAGGTGGCCACCGCTCACCACCCGGTCGTGCAGCGCATCCTCGAAGCGGGCGGGGTGATCCACGGACGTACGACCTCCCCCGAGTTCTCGTGCGCGACCACAACGCACTCCCCGATGTGGGGCGTCACCCGTAATCCGTGGAATCTCGCGGCCACCCCCGGTGGCTCGTCGGGCGGCGCGGGGGCAGCGCTCGCGGCTGGCATGGCAGTGCTCGCAACGGCATCCGACATCGCGGGAAGCACGCGCGTGCCAGCGGGGTTCACGGGCACCGTCGGCTACAAGGCCCCCTATGGCCGGATTCCCGGAATCGCCCCGCTGTCGGCGGATTGGTATCGGGGCGATGGCCCCATGGCCCGGACGGTCGCCGACACGGCGCTGTTTGCCGAGGTCATGAGCGGGCGTCACGCGGCCGACCACGCGTCGTGGGGGCCGCACGGCGGGAGCGATCTCACAGCCGCCCTGCGCGGCGCCGAGGGGGCGCGGGGGCTCCGCATCGGCCTCTCACTCACACTCGGCGATTATCCCGTCGCGGCGTCAATCCGCGACCGCACACTGCGCGTTGCGCGGGCCCTCGAAGCTGCCGGCGCCGAGATCATCGAGGTCACGCTACCGTGGACCACCGAGCGGCTGCGCCGCACCGCCTTCGCTCACTTCGGGCACATCCTCGGGCCAGCGATGACACGGCTCACCGCGGGCACGGAGTCACAGCTCGCGGTGTACACCCGCCGATTCATCGCGGATGCCGAGCGTGCCGCGGCCGACGTGAGCCTGCCCGACTCGCTCGCGCTCGACGCGGCCGTGCAGGCCGAGCTTGCCACTGCAATGCGGGGCGTCGACGTGCTGCTGGCACCCACTCAGGCGGTCGAAATGCTCGACGCCGACGGAGACTATCTCGACGGGATTGATGTTCACGACCACGACGGCACGCCGCGGCACCTCGCACACTACTGGGAAGCGCACCTGACGAGCCCGTTTAACATCGCAAACCGGGTGCCCGTACTCGCCGTTCCGGCTGGGGTGTCACCCGTCGGCGTGCCGATTGGCGTGCAGGTTGTCGGTCATCCGTTCGCCGAAGCCTCGGTGTTTCGGGCCGGTTCAGCCATCTCTGACCTCGTGCCGATGCCGCCGTTTCCGTCACTCTCGTCGCTCAGCGAGCCATCGAACTACGGCGCGACCACCCGCACCACGCCGCGCATCTCGGGGTGTATCGAGCAGATGTAGTTGAACTCGCCAGCCTTCGAGAAGCGGTGCGTGTAGCTGCCCTCGGTGACCAGCTCGGTGACAAAACTGCGATCTTCGGCCACGACGTCGTGTTCGTTGGGGCCGACGAACTCCCAGCGGACCGCCTGACCGGGCGCGATTTCAACCTCTGCGGGGTCGTACGTGTTGTCGGACACGGTGACCGTCACGACCGCCTTCACGTCGTCATCGGAGGGCACGGGCTCGGGTTTGCCGGGGGCGCAGCCCACGAGCAGGGCGGTGGCCCCGATCCCGAACACGCTTGCGGCACCGCTCAGCAAGCGACGCCGTGAGATGTCATGCGTCATTGAAACCAGCTCCCCGCTCAGTGCTGGTGCAGCGCGCGGGCCGCGTCGGTGATTGCGCCCGTCATCGACGGGTAGACGGCGAACGCCGAGGCGACCTGGTCGACCGTGAGTCGGTGCTCCACCGCGAGCGCGAGCGGGAAAATCAGCTCGCTTGCGCGGTGCGCGACGACGACGCCTCCGATCACCGTGCCCGAAGCCTTCCACGCGAAGAGCTTCACGAAACCGTCGGTGAAGCCGATCATCTTTGCGCGCGGGTTCAGGCTCAGCGGGATCGTGTGTGAGATCGCCTTCGCGACATCTGACGCCTCCGCAAGGGAGTTCTCGTTCCAGCCGACGGTCGCGATTTCGGGGTACGTGAAGACGTTCGCGGCGACGTTGCGCAGATCGATGGGGCGCACGAAGTCGCCGAGCGCGTGCATGATCGCGGTGCGACCCTGCATCGACGCCACCGACGCGAGCGGGAAGAAGTCGGTGCAGTCACCCGCTGCGTAAATCGAGGGCACGTTCGTGCGGGCAACCTTGTTCACGCGAATGTGGCCACTGTCGGTGAGCGAAACTCCAGCCTCGGCGAGGCCGAGACCCTCGGTGTTCGGGATCGAGCCGACCGCCATCAGGCAGTGCGTCGCCTCAATGGTGCGGCCGTCTTCGAGCTCGACGAGCACGCCCTCCTTCGTGCGCGTGACCGAGGTCGCACGCGACTTCGACATCACCTGCATGCCGAGGCGGGTGAACTCACGCTCGATAACGCCGGCGGCGTCGCGATCCTCACCCGGCAGCACCTGTTCGCGGCTCGAGACCAGCGTCACCTCGGAGCCGAGGGTGCGGTAGGCGTTCGCGAACTCGGCACCGGTCACGCCGGAGCCGACGACCACGAGGTGCTCGGGCACGGAGGGAAGATCGTAGAGCTGCTTCCACGTGAGGATGCGCTCACCATCGGGCTTTGCCGAGTCGAGCTCGCGCGGGCTTGATCCGACCGAGACAACGATCGTGTCGGCCTCGACGCGGTCGAAGTCGGTGCCGCCACCGCCCGCAGCGGTCGAAATTACGACGGCATTGTGCCCGTCGAGACGGCCTTCGCCCTGTACGACGCGCACTCCCGCTTCTTCGAGCGAGCGCAGCATGTCGACGGACTGGGCACCCGCCATCGCGAGCAGTCGTTTGTTGACGGCTGCAAGATTCACGGCGATCTCGGGGCGCACGGGCTTGCCGTCACCGCCGGGCACGAAAGCCTGCACGCCGAGCTTGCCCGAATCGCGCACGCTCTGAGCCGCGCTGGCGGTAGCAATGAGGCTCTTCGACGGGACGACGTCGGTGAGCACGGCCGCGCCGCCGACACCGGCGCGCTCGATCAAGATGACCTCGGCGCCGAGCTGGGCTCCGGCGAGTGCGGCTTCATAGCCGCCCGGGCCGCCGCCGACTATCGCGATCCGATGCTTACGTTCATTCGCTTTCGCCATGGGGCAAGTCTACGCAGCCGAGCGGGGTCACGCTGGCGAGGCATGCTGCGGGGGGGGGGGGGGGAGAGAGAGCGGGTCGCGCCGCGGGACTACTCCCCGCGCTGGCACTCCGTGCGGCACTCGCGCTCGCAGTAGCCCGGCCAGCGCTTCTCGAGTCGGTGATCGAGGCCCATCCAGTACGACTGCATGACGGAGCTGGTGCGCGCGCCCATCCAGAGCTGGATGTTGCGAACGGCCTCGCCGTCGGCCCACAGCCACTCGTCAAACCAGGCATCGACCGCTCCGGCGAGCGCCTCGCCGCGCGGGCGCCCCACGCCGGGTCGCGGGCTCTCAGCGCGCTGCTCGCGACAGAGCCACGTCACGCCCACGAGAGGCGGAGCCGGCAGCGTCTCGATCTGAATCTCTGAGAACACTTCGATGAACACTCGCCCGTACGACGTGTCGGGAAGTTCACGCAACCACTCGCCGAGCTGCACCAGGTCTGATGCGTCGCCGGCAGCGAGCACGCAGTCGATCCCGTCGGGGTCGATGACCGAGACAGCCTCGGGGAAGTCGGACGATTCGGAGTAGTTCACGCCTTCATCTTAGGTGAACCTAACCAAGGTCGGAAGATCTCACAGCGAATTCGATGACATTGGTCGCGGGGCGTCACGTGCCCGGCCGCGCATCACCGGTCGCCTAAGATCAGAAATCACTGAGGAACGCTCCGCGCCCCACCGAACGAAGATGTTGGAAGGACTGCACAGCTATGACGAGGACCGACCCCTCCGCAGCCCCGGCGGTGCTCGAGCGAGACCCCGGAATGCCCGCATCGTCGTGGCGATTGCGAAGCGACGCCTGGGAATACCTGCGGTTCGCGGTGAAGCGTCTCGCGACTGACTCGGATTCGCCCGACACCCTCGCCGCCGATGGAGAGGTGCACCGCAACCTGCGCGCGCTCGAAGCGATCGAGCTCTACTGGGCCGGGTTCGGGCAGCGCTACGTGCGGGCGATCGGCGATTTGCTCGAGACCGGTGATTACCGCACTGCGCTCGACCGTATCGGCCGCGTCGTTAAGCGCCTGCGCAACGACACCGTGCCCGACGAGCCGCGCGACGAGTTCCTTGATGAGCAGGAGCGCGCCGAGTTCACTGTCGACTCAGACCCTCGGCCCCGTTTCGAGGTGCTGGTCGTCGATGAGACAACGGCGCAGGATCGCGACGGACTGCGCGCTGAGGTGCTGCGCCTGCGCGCGGCCGCCGACGATTTCGTCTACGACTACGTGGTGGTGCCATCTGCCGACGACGCGGTCGCCGCGGTGCTCACGAACCCCAACATCCTCGCCTGCGTGGTGCGCCCGGGCTTCAGCGAGCGCACGCGTCAAACGCTCAGTCGCGATCTGCAGCAGGCGATCCGGCTTGCGCGCGCCGAGGTCGTGCCGAGCGCGGCCCCGCCTCGCAGTTCGCTCGCGCCGGTACAGCGCGTCTTGGGTCTCGCCGAGACGCTCTCCGCGATCCGGCCCGAACTCGATCTGTATCTCGTCGCGGGCGCTCACATCGAAGATCTGGCCGGCGCGCTCACGCGCCGCTTCCGCCGGGTGTTTCGGCGCGAGGATCAGCTCGAGCTGCACCTCACACTGCTGCGCCGAGTGTCGCACCTCTACGACACCCCCTTCTTTTCGGCGATTCAGGATCACGCCAGGCGCCCAGTAGGCGTGTTCCACGCGCTGCCCGTCGCCCGCGGCGGTTCCGTCGTGTCGTCGAAGTGGATTCGCGATCTCGCAGACTTTTACGGCCTGAATCTGCTGCTCGCCGAGACGTCAGCGACCTCCGGCGGGCTCGATTCGCTGCTCGCCCCGACCGGCGCCATCAAGAAGGCCCAGGATCTGGCCGCCCGCGCCTACGGAGCGAAGCACACGTTCTTCGTCACCAACGGCACGTCGACCGCGAACAAGATCGTGCACCAGGCACTGATGGCGCCGAACGACGTGGTGCTCGTTGACCGCAACTGCCACAAGTCGCACCACCACGCCGTCATGCTCACGGGCGCTCGCCCCGCGTACCTCGAGGCGTACCCGCTCAATGACTTCGCGTTCTACGGGGCCGTGCCGCTCTCGAGCATCAAGCAGCTGCTGCTCGACTATCGCGCGCAGGGGCGGCTCGACGAGGTGCGCATGATCACGCTCACGAACTGCACGTTCGACGGCATCGTGTACGACCCCGAGCGGGTGATGGCCGAGTGCCTCGCGATCAAGCCCGATTTGGTGTTTCTGTGGGACGAGGCGTGGTTCGCGTTCGCTGCGTTCCACCCCGTGACGCGGCGGCGCACCGCGATGGCGGCCGCGAAGCGGCTCGAACAGCACCTCAGCACGACGACGCACGCCGCGGCGTATCGGGCGCAGCAGGCGCGGTTGTTCCCTGACGGTGCCGGGGGTGACGCTGGTGCCGCTGCGAGCGACGAGGTGTGGCTGTCTGAGCGGCTCATCCCGTCACCCGAGGCGCGCATTCGCGTGTACGCGACGCAGTCGACGCACAAGACGCTCACCGCGCTGCGCCAGGGCTCGATGATTCACGTGTACGACCAAGACTGGGTGCGCGACGCCGAGGAGTCATTCCACGAGGCGTACATGACGCACACCTCGACGTCGCCGAACTATCAGATCCTGTCGTCGCTCGACATCGGGCGCCGCCAGGTCGAACTCGAGGGCTTCGAGCTCGTGCAACGCCAACTCGATTTGGCGACCAGCCTCTCGCAGGCGATCGCGCGGCACCCGCTGCTGCGCCGCACGTTCCGGGTGCTCACCGCACACGATCTCGTGCCGTCGGCGAATCGCGAATCGGGCCGCCCCATGCCGCTCCGCGACGGGCTCTCATCAATGTGGCAGGCGTGGGCGACCGACGAATTTGTCGTCGACCCGTCGCGCATCACCATCGAGATCAGTCGCACCGGCGTCGACGGCGACACGTTCAAGCACGAGTACCTGATGGACCGCTACGGCATTCAGGTCAACAAGACGAGCCGAAATACGGTGCTGTTCATGACGAACATCGGCACCTCGCGCAGCGCTATCGCGTATCTCATCGAGGTGCTCGTAAAGCTCGCGGAACGCTTCGAAGACGAGCGCGCGCAGCAGGATCCGTCGTTCCTCGTCACCGACGAAACGCCGATGCCGCCGCTGCCCGACTTCAGCTCGTTTTCGAACGCGTACGCGACCGACGGCGTGCTGCCAGACGGCGACATGCGCGCGGCGTTCTTCCGCGGGCAGCAGCGCGGTGCAGTAGAGCACGTGTCACCGGCGGCGCTGCGCGAGCGCGTGGCCAACGGCGAGGTGCCGGTGTCGGCGGGCTTCGTGACCCCCTACCCGCCCGGCTTCCCCGTGCTCGTGCCCGGTCAGGTCATCTCGGCCGAGGTGCTCGACTTCATGGCGGTGCTCGACACGCGCGAGATCCACGGTTACGACGCTCGCCGCGGCTACCGCATCCTCCGCCCGGAGTAGGCGGCCGGGCGCCGCCGCGCCGCACCGCCCCGCCGCGCCGCCCCAATCCCGCTGACCACGAGCGTTCTCGTCGAGAGCGAGGGCTTTTGCGCCTGTTTTCCCCTCGCGTTCAACGGGAACCCTCGTGTTCGGTGGGGCAGCTCTACACTTGAGCGCATGAACGACGCCATCTCGACGGAGCCCGCAACCACACCAGCCGACATCGCCGCCGAGGCCGCCGCTGCCATCGCACGCCTCACCGGCGTTGAGCGCCACGACATCGCGCTGACCCTTGGCAGCGGCTGGGGCAAGGCCGCCGACGTAATCGGCGAGACAGTCGCAGTGGTACCGGCCGAGGAGGTGCCCGGCTTCCACGCATCCGGCGTTCCGGGGCATTCGGGAACGCTCCGCTCGATCAGGCTCGCAACCGGAAAGCACGCGCTCGTGATCGGTGCACGCACCCACTTCTACGAGGGTCGGGGTGTGCGGTCGGTCGTGCACGGCGTGCGCACCGCGGCGGCGGCGGGTGCCGAGATCATGATCCTCACCAACGGGGCTGGCGGGGTTGATCCTGCGTTCCGTGCCGGTGAGCCCGTGCTTATCAGCGATCACTTGAACCTCACGGCCGTGTCGCCGATCGAGGGGGCGAACTTCGTCGACCTCACCGATCTCTACGCGTCGCGCCTGCGGGATATTGCGCGCTCGGTCGAGCCCAGCTTGCAGGAGGGCGTCTACGTGCAGCTGCCCGGGCCGCACTACGAGACGCCGGCCGAGATTCACTACTTGCGCACCGTCGGCGGGCAGATCGTGGGCATGTCGACGGCGCTCGAGGCGATCGCTGCGCGCGAGGCAGGCATGGCGGTGCTCGGGCTGTCGCTGATCACGAACCCGGCGGCTGGCATGGGCGATCCCCTGAGCCACGCCGAGGTGCTCGCCGAGGGCAAGGCCGCAGAGCCACGCCTCGCCGATCTGCTCTCGCGCGTGGTCGCGCGCCTCTAAGGCGCGCCCACGCCCGCGCCCGGTGCTCTGCGCGCCCGCGCCCTCCGGAGCGGGGTAACTTTTGGTGGGTGTCGCGCCCCTGACACGCACCACAAGTTACCCCGCTCGCGATGGGCGGGAGGAAGGCACGCGATGGGCGGGAGGAAGGCTCGCGGCGGCGAAACACGGGGCGACGCGCGCTAGGCTCAGTGGGTACGTGCGCGCAGCGCGCAGCACTCAAGGAGGAGCGCATGGAGTCAGTTGACGTCGTCGTCATCGGAGCAGGATTCGCCGGGCTGGTCGCCGCCCGTGAGCTCGGCCACGCCGGGCTCAATGTCGTGGTCCTCGAAGCCCGCGACCGCGTCGGCGGGCGAACGTGGACCGACCACCGATTCGGGCACGATCTCGAACTCGGCGGGACGTGGATCCACTGGGTCCAGCCGCACACCTGGGCCGAGGCGACGCGTTACGGCCGCGAGGTCGAGCGCAGCCCGAGCGCCGACGAGGCCTACTGGCGTGGCGCCGACGGATCCACTCGCCAGGGCACGCTCGCCCAGTTCATGGCGCTCATTAGCGACGGTCAGCAGCGGGTCATCGACGACGTGCGGGAGGCGATTCCGCGCGGCATTGAGCCGACTGCCGGGAACATCCAGGCGCTCGACTCGATGAGCATTCAGGATCGCATAAACTCCCTCGGGCTTGACCCCGAGGCGCAGGCGGCGACGGAATCGGTGTGGGTGGGACACGTCAACGCGCCGCTCGACGAGGTCGGCCTGTCGAGCGCGCTGCGCTGGGTCTCGGCGACCGGCGGGCACTGGGAACTCATGCACGAAGCGTCCGCGACCTACCGCGTGGTCGGCGGCATGAGCTCCTTCACAGCTGCAATCGCGGCCGACGTGCCCGGAGACGTGCGTCTCAGCACGACGGTTGAGTCTGTCACACACGATGCCGACGGGGCAGAGGTAGAGCTGGCAGACGGGAGCCGGATCCGGACCCGACGTGTCGTCAGTACCCTGCCAGCGAACGCAATTTCGGGAATCAAGTTTGACCCGCCGCTACCCGAGGTCTGGCAAAGACTCGGCCAGGAGCGCGTCGCGTCGCAGGGGACGAAGGTATGGATCCGGGCGCGCGGACATGTGCCGCGATTCTTTGCGTATGCGAGCCAGCATGATCCGCTGTCAGTACTGAAGGCAGAGTATTACGGGGTCGACGACGACGGTGAGTACACGCTGCTCGTCGGGTTTGGCCCTGATCACACGCGCATTGATCTTGAGAGTGTGGCGGCGGTGCAGGCGGCGGTTGACGCGTTCCGTCCGGGGATCGAGGTGACCGGGGTGACCGCGCACGATTGGATGACCGACGAACTCTCGCAGAACACGTGGATGACGCACCGGCCCGGGCAGCTCACGCGCGACCTCTCGGAGATGCAGCGCCCGCACGGAGTGGTGCACTTCGCGACGACCGACAACGCCAACCTTTGGGGCGGGTTCGTCGACGGTGCGATCGAAAGCGGCCTGCGCGAGGCGCGCAACATCGCGAAGTCGCTGCGCCGGTAACCCGCCCCTCCCCAAACCACCTCCCCCATCTCCCACCACCGGAGCGGGGTAACTTGTGGGGCGTGTTGCACGTGGAACACGCCCCACAAGTTACCCCGCTCGCAAAAGCGCAGCGCAGCAAGCGCAGCGCCCGCAGCGCCGCAAGCGCAGCGCCCGCAGCGCAGCATGCGCCCGCAGCGCCGCGCCTAGCGCTCGTAGACCGGGCGGCCGTCGACCACCGTCAGCACGATGGGGACGGTCGGCAACTCGTCAACTTCGACCTCCACCGGGTCAGCGCCCCACACCGTCAAGTCGGCGACGGCGCCAACTTCCAGCACGCCGCGATCAACGTGACCGCGGGCCTGCGCGGGCCACAGCGTATACGCCAGCAGCGCTTCCTCGGCGGTCAACCGCTGCTCTGGCTCGAACACGTTCGCGTGCTGGTCCCCCGGCGTGCGACGCCCGCGGGCCCACGCCATGCCCAGCCGCGGATCGTACTGAGCGACAGGCCAGTCCGAGCCGAGCGTCAGCGTGACCCCGGCATCGAGCACGTCGCGCACGCGATATCCGGTCGCGTTGCGGCCCTCACCGAGGCGCGTCGCCCACCCGTCGCTGTGGTCCGCTGACCGCCACTGCATATGCAGCGGCTGCATCGAAGCCGTTACCCCGCTGCCGCGCAGTTGCTCGACGTCCGCATCCGAGAGCACTTCAAGGTGCTCGATCGTGTGGAACGGCAGCCCTGCCCGCTGCGGCAGTGTCGCGTACACGTCGAGCACGCGGCTGACCGCGTAGTCGCCGACAGCGTGCGTTGCGATGAGCATGCCGGCGTCGTGATACGCCCGCACGACCTCGCCAAACCGATCCCACGACGGCCAGAACGGCACCCGACCGTCGCCACACGCGTCGGGAGCGTGCAGCCAGGCCGTACCGGTGTCGATCACGCCGTCGCTGAACAGCTTGATCGCGCCCGTTTGCCAGAGTCGCCCGGCCCGATCCTTCGCCGCGATGACCCGGGCCACATCGGCGTCTGTGTCGCCGACGGCGTGCCAGTGGTGCACGGTCAGACGATGATCCAGCTCGCCCCGCTCCTCGAGCTCCGCGAGCAGCTCGACCGTGCTGTCCTTGCCGTCCATGATCGCGCCGCCCGTCAGCCCGACCGCGGCGAGCCGGCGGAACATGTCGCGCAGCGCGTCCCGGTCTTCGTCGTGCGCGGGTTTCGGCGCCGCGTCGAACACGAGGTTGTAGGCCGTTGGCTCGCGCAGTTCACCGGTCGGTTCCCCCGTCTCGTCGACCACGATCTCGCTCGCGTCGTCGAACGAACGTGCGCCCGTGATGCCGGCTGCGGCGAGCGCGGGGGCCGTGGCGATCGCCGTGTGCAGGTCGTAGCAGATGAGCGCGACGGGACGGCCCGGTGCGGCGTCGGCGAGCAGATCGCCGCGCAGGCCCGTGTGCTCGAACGCCTCGTATTCGAGGTTCCACCCGCGCAGCCAGGCGTCCTCAGGCAGCCGCGCGTGCGCTGCGGCCAGCGCCGATCGCAGCTCATCAATCGTTTCAAGGCCGCCCAGGTCAATGCCCGCCGTGACAGTCGCCGCCCAGTGCGGGTGCGTGTGCGAGTCGAACAGGCCGGAGGTGATGGTCGCGCCCGCGAGATCCCGCACCGGGATCGCGAACTGTTCTGCCGCGGCCACGATCTCGGCATCATCACCGATGAGTTCGATGCGCCCCTCGCGGACGAGGATCGCGGTGGCCTTCGAGTGGGCCTCCGTGTTGGTGCGCAGCCTCGCGCCGATCAGCGCAAGGTCGCTTCCGTGGTGCTCCATGAGGTTCCTTTCAGTGCCGGCCGGTGACGACGTCGGCGATGTGCGCAATGGGCGATGTCTGGGCTCGCCCGGCCAGTTCAGTGCGGTCGGCGTACCCGTAAGCGGCGTAGAGCCCGGTGGTCGCGAGCCACCGCAGCGGTTCCGGCTCCCACGTGCGCACGCGGTGATTCACCCACGGCAGGCCGGTGATTTCGCTGTCGTTTCCGATGATGAGGTCGGCGATGGTGCGCCCGGCGAGGTTCGTCGCCGTGACCCCGGTACCGACGTACCCCCCGCCCCACGCGATGCCCGTCGCCCGATCGAGCCCGACCGTCGCGGCCCAGTCACGCGGCACGCCGAGCACACCAGACCACACGTGATCGATGGCGGCACCCCGAGTGACCGGGAAAAAGCGATGCAGGATCTCGCTCAGCGTGTCAACGGTCGATTCCGGTGTGTGCCCGTCGGTGTCGGTTTTCGAACCGTACTTATAGGGCACACCCCGGCCGCCGATGGCAATGCGGTCGTCGGCGGTGCGCTGCGCGTACATGTAGACGTGCGCGAAGTCGCCGAGCACTTCACCCTGGTTCCAGCGCAGTTCATCCCAGACCTCTGCGCCGAGCGGCTCGGTCGCGATGAGCGAAGAGTTCATCGGAAGCCACAGACGGTGCAGGCCCTTGAGGTTCGCGGTGAAGCCCTCAGTGGCGCGCACGATGAACTCTGCCGAGACCGTGCCGTGCGTCGTGTGCACGCGGTGCGGAGCGATCTCGACCACGCGCGTGCGCTCATAGATTTCAATCCCGAGCCGTTCGGCGGCGGCCGCGAGACCGGCGACGAGCTTTGCCGGTTGAATGCGGGCCGCGTGCGGGTGCCACACCGCCGCCCGCGTGTCGGCGACGTTGATTTTGGCCTGCGCCGCCGGCGCCTCGAGCAGTTCTACGTCGGTGTGCTGCCAGGTCTGCTCCGCCGCGGCGAACGCACGCAGCCGCCCCTCCTGGGCCGGGGTGTAAGCGACCTCGAACTCTCCGCCCTGTTTGATGTCGGCGTCGATCCCCTCGGCCGCCGCGACCCTGATCACCTCGGTGACGGTGTCGTTCATCGCGCGCTGGAAGCGCGTCGCCGCGTCGCGGCCGTGGGTGCGCACGTACTGCTCGCGGCCACCGGTGATCGAGTTCGTGAGCCACCCGCCGTTGCGACCGGAAGCGCCGTATCCCGCGTGCCGCTGCTCAACAACGACGACACGCAAATCGGGGCGCTGCTGCTTCAAGTAGTAGGCCGTCCAGAGACCGGTGTACCCCGCGCCGACGATCGCCACATCAGCCGTGATGTTGCCCGGCAGTTCGGGCCGCGGCATCGGCGAGCCGAGCTGCTGCCACCAGTGCGAGACGTTGCCGTTAATCATTGTGCGTCCTGACCTCTTCGATTGTGCTGGTATTCGACGGTGTGCGGTGTTGAGTCGGGCGTGGGCGGGCTGTTGATCCAGACCACGCTCGCCGTCACTCCAGACCGGTTGACGACCTTGTGCGGCACTGAACTCAAGAACTCGATGGAGTCGTCCGTTCGCAGGGTGTAGCGATCGTCGCCGAGTTCGAGCACGACTTCGCCACTTGTCACGACGAGCATCTCTTGCGAGTGCCCGTGCGTGTAAGGTTCAGTGCCCGTGCTTCCGCCCGGCTCGAACCGGCCGGCGTAGACCTCGAGGTTTCGGAGCGGGGGTGTTGAGAGCACGAATTTCTCGGCGCCCTCAAGTGGCAGCGTCGGGCGATCTTCACGCCTCAGCACGCCGCGGGTATGCGCGGAGGAATCGTCGAGCAGCTGCGCCGGCGTGACGCCGAGCGCCGTCGCGATCTTGCGGAGAGACGCCACGCTCGCGTTCGTGTGACCGTTTTCGAGTTGGCTCAGAAAACTCGAGCTCACGCCTGCGGCGGCCGCGAGCGCACGAAGGCTCATGCCCCGTAGGCCGCGAAAGGACGCGACACGACGGCCGAGATCGATCTCTTCGGACGCGTCAGAGTCTGCCGTCGACACCATCGACACTTCGCCCCCTTGCGTAACGCGCTGTTTCCGCGGCGGCCCCCCGGCCGCTCCACTGAACACAGTGTTCAGTGATACGACCTCACTGTACACCGGCGCTGCTGCGATGGCGAGGGGCTGCGCTGGCGATCGCCCGGCGCTCCGTCCCGCCGAACCCCTACGCGAGCGCCAAGCCCCTCCCTCACGGCCGAGCCCCTACGAGACCGCCGAGCCCCTTCCCCACCGCCGAACCCCTCGCCCGTGCACGCATTTTCGCTAGGGGCTCGGCAGCCGACGAGGGGCTCGGCACACGCGGGCTCGGCACGCAGGGCTCAGCGCACGCAGCAGAGCCCAGCTCACACAGCTGGGCTCAGCGCACGCCGAATGACGCGGGCCAGGTCTACGGGCCGGCTCCACATGGGCCAGTGCCCGGTTGGCAGATCCACCACTTCGAGGTGTTCGAGGTGCGCGATCTCGGCGAACATGGGGTGGCCGGCCTGGGCGAGTTCCAGCACCTGCGCACTCGAAATCGAGCAGCACACGAGCGTCGTCGGAACCCCGCGGCGCGCGTCATTGCTCAACTCGACCGGCTGGCGAAGCACGGGTCCGGGCTCGGGCACCGCTCGCGCGCGAAACCTGTCGAGCACTGCGTCGCTCAGCCCGTCGAGGCTCGCCTGCTGCGCGAGTTCCTCGAACGGCGGCAACGGTAGCTCCGTCAGCTCTTCACCGATCTCAGGGGCGAACACACTCCCGGTCGCCACCGGGCCGGAGTCCACCCACACCACTCGCCCGACCAGCTCGGGGTGTCGATCCAACACGAGGCTCACCGGCGCATTCGCGCCGCTGTGGGCGACGACCGTCGCTGGTTTGACTGCGGTGACCCCGAGCGAGTCGAGCACATCGACGATCGCGATGGCCTGGTCGTCGAGGGTCTTCGAGGCACGCGAGGGGTCGTCGCGGTCGAGACCAGGCAGCGTCATCGCGTGCACGCGAGTCGGCGCACTCGCATCATTCCGTTCCAGGTGTTCGCGGACCTCATCCCAGGCCCAAGCCCCCAGCCAGTGGCCCGCGATGAGAATGGTGGTCGGCGTACTCGCGTTCGTTGTCATAGCCCCACCTTCGCACCCGTCGCAGGCAACAGTGTGTCACTATTTATGTCATGAATATCCGAGCGTGCGAGCCCACGTGCGCGGCCCTGCTATGAAACGCAGCGAACGGCTCCACGCTCTCTCCGAAACCCTGCGCCGCAACGGCACGCGTGGCACTTCTGCCGATCGATTGGCGCGAGAATTCGGCGTTTCCGTCCGCACCGTCAAACGAGACCTCGCCTCACTCGCGAACAGCGGCGCGCCCGTCTGGTCGCGCCCCGGCCCCGGCGGCGGATACGGACTGGCCGCGGCTGCGACCCTGCCGCCGGTCAGCCTGTCTCCGGCCCAAGCAGTCGCGATGCTGGCGGCGGTTTCGGCGGCACCGGACGCCCCCTACGCTGACCACGCGGCGGCCGGGGTTCGCAAGATCCTGGACGTCCTCGATCCTGACACGCGAGCGCGAGCCGACGAACTCGCCGCTCGCGTCTGGGTGAACGCACCCGCGCCCACTTCACGTGCGATCAGATCGGCGCTCGAAGAGGCGATGTCCGAGCAGCGCGTCGTGCGCCTGCGCTACACCTCGGGTGACGGCGTCACGACCACCCGCGACGTCGAGCCCGTAATGTTCGCGTCCACGAACGGCCAGTGGTACCTCGTCGGCTGGTGCCGGCTGCGCACCGCGATCCGATGGTTCGCCGTGACGCGCGTTGAGCGCGCCAGCGTCACGCAGTCGCCCTGCACCGGCCACACAATTCACGAGGTCGGCGAACCGCCAGCAAACGCCACCTCGGTGCGCGCGTAACCGCGTAGGTGCGCGCGTGACCGCGTAGGTGCGCGCGTAACCGGGCAATCGCGACCGCGTAAACGTGACCGGGCAGCGACGACCGAGTAGTATTGCCCCGTTCTGCCACAAGCGGACACGCCCGACGTCGAGCACTGAGCCCAACCTCGGCATCTCTGCACGACCTTTCCGTCTTCTCCGAAAGCACCCCGTGTCAGCTACGCCACTTTCCACTGCTCCGACGACTCCACGTAACTCGCGCTCGCGGGTGATTCTCGCGAGCCTCGTCGGCACCACCATTGAGTTCTACGACTTCTACGTTTACGCCACCGCGGCGGTGCTCGTCTTCCCGCACCTCTTCTTCCCGTCTGAGAACGAGACCACCGCGCTGCTCGCGTCGTTTGCGACGTTCGGCGCGGCCATGCTCGCACGCCCGGTCGGCGCGATCTTCTTCGGCCACCTCGGTGACCGGCTCGGCCGCAAGAAGACGCTGGTCGCGTCACTACTCACCATGGGCATTGCGACGTTCGCAATCGGACTGCTGCCAACGCACGCGCAGATCGGTCTCTGGGCCGCAGTGCTGCTGCTCATCATGCGCCTCGCCCAGGGCTTCGCGCTCGGCGGCGAATGGTCGGGCGCTGCGCTCGTCGCGACCGAGAACGCGCCGGCCGGTAAGCGCGCCTGGTACGGCACGTTCCCGCAGTTGGGCGCCCCGATCGGCTTCATCATCGCGAACATGCTGTTCTACGCGATCAATCACGTGCTCGCTGATCCGTCGAACCCGGGCCAGCCCTCGGCTGCGTTCCTTGAGTGGGGCTGGCGCATCCCGTTCCTGTTCTCGGCGTTCATGGTGATTGTCGGCCTGTGGGTGCGTCTCAAGCTCGTTGAATCGCACGCGTTCGAGCAGGCGAAGAAGACGGGTGGCGTGAAGCGCATGCCCATTGCCGAGGCGTTTAAGTTCCACTGGAAGGGTCTCATCCTGGGCACGTTCGCGATGCTCGCGACCTACGTGCTGTTCTACCTGATGACGTCGTTCACGCTGACCTACGGCACGCGTCCGACCGACGCAGACGTTCCGGGCGCGGGCTACACGTACAACGCGTTCATTCTGATGCTGGTCTTCGGCGTGGTCTTCTTCGGTATCTTCACACTGGTTTCTGGCCCGCTCGCTGACCGCTTCGGACGCCGCAAGACGCTGCTCGTCGTGACCGGCGCGATCGTGCTCTTCGGGCTGCTATTCGTGCCGATGCTCGGCGGCGGCAGCACGCCGATGGTGATGTTTTTCCTCGCGCTCGGCTTCACGCTGATGGGGCTCACGTTCGGGCCGATGGGCGCGTTCTTGCCCGAGATGTTCCCGACGAACGTGCGCTACACCGGCTCGGCAGTGGCATACAACGTGTCGTCGATCTTGGGTGCTGCTCTCGCGCCGATCGTCGCCGTGTGGCTGTGGGGTCTCGCCGACGGCAGCCCGTTGCTCGTCGGTCTGTATCTCTCGGGTGCTGGCCTCATCACCTTCGTCTCGCTGCTGCTCACGAAGGAAACGAAGGACATCGACATCGACGCCTAACGGCCACCGTGCAAGCGCCGCTGGCGTCGCACACGAACAACTGAGCCCGGCTCGCTCCCCACGCGGGGTCGCGAGCCGGGCTCAGTTGCGTGCGGTGGAGCGACCTACGTCGCTGATTCCCCCGCGTCGCCGGTATCAACGAGGAGCACACCGGACGGGATCTCCCACATCATCTCCACGGCGTCGCCGCGGTTGTGGATGCGGGCGTCCTGCCCGAGCCGCACGGCGCCCTCGGTGCCGTCGGGTAGCCGCACCGTGTAGCGGCGCGAAGCCCCGAGGTAGGTGACGTCGATGATCGTGACCGGAATCGAGTTCTGCGTATCGCTGGGCACGGAGCCGGCCGGTTCGAGGCGCAGATTTTCGGGGCGGATCAGGATCGCCAGATCCTCGTGCTGCGACTGGCCGTCCGCAACGACGCGGTGGCCCGCGACCTCGATCGCGGTGTGGCGGTCACCGACCGCGGTGCCCTTGCCGAGCAGCACCGTCGATTCACCGAGGAAGCGGCCGACGAACAGGGTCTGCGGCGCCTCGTACAGATCCTCAGAGGTGCCCACCTGCTCGAGCTTGCCGTTGTTGAAGACGGCGATGCGATCAGACATCGACAGCGCTTCCTCTTGATCGTGCGTCACGTACACGAACGTGGAACCCACCTCGCGGTGAATGCGCTTGATCTCGGTCTGCAACCACTCGCGCAGCTTTTTGTCGAGTGCGCCGAGCGGCTCATCCATGAGCAGCACGCGCGGCTCATACACGAGTGCGCGGGCAAGCGCGACGCGCTGTTGCTGCCCACCGGAAAGCTCCGAGGGGTAGCGATCGCCGAAGTCGCCCATCTTCACCATGCCGAGCGCGTTGGCGACCTTTTCCTTCTGCTGCGCCTTGCTCAGCTTTCGACGCTGCAGCGGGTACGCGATGTTCTCCGCGACGGTCTTGTGCGGAAACAGTGCGTAGTTCTGAAACACCATGCCGATGTCGCGCTTGTGCGGCGGCAGCTTCGCGACGGGCTTGCCGTAGATGTGCAGCAGCCCCTCGGTCACCGACGTGAAGCCGGCGATCATGTTCAGCGTCGTAGTCTTGCCGGATCCCGACGGCCCGAGGAAGGTCATGAATTCGCCCGGCTCGATCACGAGGTCGATCGTGTCGACCACGGTGCTGTCGCCATAGCGCTTCGTTACCTGGTTGAGGCTGATGCCCGCCTCGCCGATGGTGTGAATCACCGAGGTGTTCAGCCCCTCGGCGCGCAGCGCCTGCTCGTGCCCCTCGGGAACGGGGATGTCGTTGTGGGTCATAGCGTTCACGCGACTGGTCGCTTTCTCTTCCGCGTAGCAAACTGTGCGACGAGCATCACGACCACCGAGGTGAGCATCGTGACGACCGCCACTGCGGCTACGGTCGGGTCATTGGACTGCGTAACGCTGGAGAAGATCTTTACCGGCAGCGTCTGAAGCGCAGGGGATTGGATGAATAGTGACAGCACCACCTCATCGAAGGAGGTGACGAAGGCGAACAGTGCGCCGGCCGTCACGCCGGGTGCGATGAGCGGCAGGATCACGCTGAAGAACGTGCGCATCTTGCCTGCACCGAGACTCGCCGACGCCTGTTCGAGGCGGGGATCGAGGCCCTGCAGCGACGCCATCACGTTCGTGATCACGAGCGGCATTGACACGATCGTGTGCGCCAGTACGAAGCCGGGCAGGGTGCCGAGCAGATTCATGCGCAGAAACAGCGAGTACAACCCGACGGCCAGCACGATCCCGGGCACGATGAGGGGCAACAGGAAGTAGCCCTCCATGAGGCTCTTGCCGCGGAATCGCACCTTCGAGAGGCCGAGCGCCGCAAGCACACCCACCGTGGTAGCCACGATCATCGTGAGCACCGCGACCTGCAGCGACGAGAACAGCGCTTTCAGCCAGAGCGGATCGGTGAAGAAGTTCTCATACCAGCGGGTCGAGAATCCCTTGGGCGGGAAGTTGAACGACGGCGCCTCATTGAACGACATCGGCACGATCACGAGGGTCGGCACGATCAGCCAGAGCACGATGATGACGGCGAAGACGCCGAGCAAGCGTTTTGACGCCATTAGCGATCCACCCCCGGGAACAAGCTGCCGTTTTTATTGAATCGTGAGACAACGACAAGAATCAGGATTGTGCACACCAGCAGGAATATGCCGAGCGCCGTGCCCTGACCCCACATGAGGAACACGCTGATCTGCTGCTGAATCAACGCGGAGATCATCGTCTCCTTCGAAGACCCGAGCAGTGCAGGGATGATGTAGAAGCCGAGACCCAAAATGAACACCGTCACGCCGCCAGAGAAAATGCCCGGCTTCGACAGCGGCAGGTACACCGTGAAGAAGGCCGTGACCGGGTTCGCGCCGAGATTCGACGCTGCTGGCAGCAGGCGCTTGTCGATCTTCGCCATTGACGAATAGAGCGGCAGCACCATGAACGGCAGCAGCACCTGGGTCATACCGAGCGCCACACCGAAGGTGGTGCGAATCAGCGGGACCGGGCCGATCCCAAACCAGGCTTCCAAGATGCCGTTGATCGGGCCGGTGTCTTGCAGCAGCACCATCCAGGCGAGGGTGCGAACGAGGATCGAGGTCCAGAGCGGCATCATGATGAACAGCTGCAGCATGTTTCGCGTGCGGTCCGAGACGATCGTCATGAGGTACGCGTACGGGTACGCGAGCACGAGGCAGACCACGGTGACGATCGCGGCGGTCGAGAACGTGCGCAGCACGACGTTCAGGTTCGCCTGGGTCGAGAACAACCACTCGTAGTTCTGGAGCCCGGGTTGCGGGTCGGTCACCGACCGAATAAACACGTCGATGAGCGGAGCGAGGAAGAACAGGGTAACAATGACGAATGCCGGAATCAGCAGGAGGAGCGGTCGCCAGTTCTTCGGCCCCCGCACCTTCGGCGCTCCGACATCCGCACCGGGGGTGCCCGCGATTGCGGGGACACCCCCGGTGACGGTGTAGTCGGTCATTGCACTCAGCTACCCGTCGCCCAGGCAGCCCAGGTCGACGCGACAGCGTCGTAGTTCTCGACCCAGAAGTCGATGTTCGGGGTGGTACCGGTGTCAAGGTGCTCGGTCACGAGCCACTCGGAGAGCTGGTCGTCTACCTTCGGCTTCGAGTCGGAATTGACCCCGCCGTACGAGGTGAGTTCGGTCATCTCGGCCTGCTGCTCAGCGCCGATCGAGTAATTGACCGCCGCGAACGCTGCCTGCGGGTCCTTGACGCCCTTCGGGATGCCGTTCGAGTCGACCATCACCATCCAGTCTTCCCACATCGGGGCAACCGGTGCACCGGCCGCCGCCGCGCCGTAGCCGCGACCCGACCAGACGAGACCCATCACGGCTTCACCCGACTCGAGCTGCTGCTGTGCCTGCGCGCCCGTGGTCCAGCCGATGACATCATCGCCGAGGTCCTTGTACATGTCCATGCCGCCGGCGATGTCATCGACCTTCAGATCGTTGATGTCGCGGCCCTGTGCGAGCATCGCGAACTCGATGGTCTGCGGGTCGACGTAGGTCGACTGACTGACGGTGCGCTTGCCAGGGAACTTCTTTGTGTCGAAGAAGTCTGCCGCGCTCGTCGGCGGGTTGTCGCCGAACTTGTCGGTGTTGTAGACGACGACCAATCCGTAGAGAATCTGCGGCACCATGCACTCATCGGTGATGAGTTCCTTCGGCACCTTCGAGATGTCGACCTGATCGTAATCGTACTTTTCGTAGAGCGTGCCGCAGCCGCGAGCGGTATCGAACTGCGAGGTGTTGACGATGTCCCAGCTGACGTTGCCGCTGTCGACCATGGCCTTGAGCTTGCCCGCGTCGAACGCGTCCTGGTTGAACGTTGCACCGGAAGCCTTGGCAAACGGATCCCAGAGAGCCTTGGTCTGGCCGTCCTGGAAGATGCCGCCGGAGCCAGCGAAGGTCAGCGTGGTGCCGTCGAAGGCACCAGCCTTGACCTCGCCGGCAACGGCCGTGCCGAGGTCGCGTTCGGGGGCGGGCTCGGCGTCTGCGCCGCCGCTGCAACCGACCATCGTGAGCGCGAGCGCCGCGGCGCCCGCGACGATCGCGATCCCGCGCCTGGCTCGAAGTTTCTTGAAAGTGGACATGTGGTTCCTCACTTCATCGTGATGGGGACCCGAGCCGGCCGTTTCCGTGCCCTTACGTACGGGGCAGCCACGGTGTCGTGGCCCGGCGGGTCACTCTGAAGCTAGCCTGGGGCATTCGCCGCGAGTGCCGTTGTTACCCCTTCGTTACCGCCAGCGGCCGTTTTTCATAGATTCGTACGGTCGTCTGAGCGGGGGTAGTACGAACATAAGAACTCCGTCGTTTCCCCTCTGCTGCGCCCCACAAAGCAAGCGGTCGAACCTACGATGGAGGCGACTCATCGCTCGCTGTTCAAGGAGGAACACGCATGGACATTGTCGTCGTCGGAGCCGGCCTCGCCGGCCTCACCGCTGCATGGGAACTCGGTAAGGCCGGTCACCGCTGCACGGTGCTCGAGGCGCGGGATCGCGTTGGCGGGCGCACCTGGTCGCAGCGACTCGGCAATGGCGAGGTGACCGAGCGCGGGGGCGAGTACGTGTTTCCGACCGAATTCGCGATCCGTCGGCTCTCCGCCGAGATCGGCGTGCCGATCATGTCGCACAACGTACGCTACGGCCGCCGCACCGTAAACGGTCGCGTGATCTCGTTCGACGAGCTGAACGCGACGGTGGATCAAGTGCGCGCGACCCTGTCAGAGATGATTGCCGACGGCGAGACCGGCGTTTCGCTGGAGCGGGCCTTTGCCACGTCGCTCGGCGCCGACTACCGACTCGACCCTGTGTATCGCCGCACCACAACTTCGGCGGCTGCCGACCCCGAACGGGTGAGCGCGAAGGCGGTGCTGCTGCATGAATCGTCAACGACCGGCGGGTACGTCGAAGACGGCGGGCGTTTCGTCGGTGGTAATCAGTCGCTCTCGATCGAACTCGCGCGCCGTCTCGGCGACCAAGTTCGCCTTGAGCACCCGGTCGCGGGTGTCGACCAGACCGAACACGGCGTGCAGATCACGCTGAGCGACGGTACGCGCATCGACGCCGACGCCGCGGTAATCGCCGCACCGCTGCCGCTGCTGCGGGAACTCGAGCTCGGGTTTCTGTTGCCGGAGGCGCAGCAGCGCGCACTTGACCACCGCTTCATGGGCGTTGCTGCCAAGCTCGGCGTGTCGATATCGCGGGTCGACTCCGATACTGCACTGCAGAACCCCGAGCACACCTGGTGGTCATGGCGGTCGCTATCGGTCGACGGCGAGCACCGCATCAATGCACTCTCGTCGTTCGCTGGCGGGCCGTTCGCCCTCGACGCGCTCGGCGTAACCGCCGGCTCAGATGGCTGGGTGCGCGAGCTGCGCGCTATGCGGCCAGAACTTGAAATCGACGGTGACGTGCTCCTCACGACGTGGGCCGATGACCCATGGGCGCGCGGCTCGTACTCCGCCCCGAACCTTGACTGGGATGCTGCCGACGCCACGGCATTCGAGGTGGCCGCCGGACGGGTCGCAATCGCGGGCGAGCACACGGGGCTCGCCCAGTCACTCTCGGGGGCCGTTGCCTCCGGCTATCGCGCGGCAGCGGCTTTGGCCAGCAGCGCCGCGTTCTCAGGGTGACGACGAGCTTCGGGGGGAGACTCGACATTACGGCGCGTGCGGTCGCGACTGCTGCGGTTGCCGCGAGCGGCGCTGCGGGCCATCGTAGGCTAAGGCCATGACCTTCACCGTCGGGTCGTTGCTCGCGCTGCCCGCAGCCGGCACCGTTTCGCTGACCCCGGGCGTCGGCGAAACACGCCCGATTGTCTGGGGGCACATTAGCGAGCTGCGTGAGCCGTGGCACTGGCTCGTGCCAGACACGCTCGTCATGACGACCGGCATCGGCGTCCCCGCGACGACCGCGGAACAGTGCAGTTACCTCGACGGCATGCTGCACGCGGGCCTCGCGGCGGTCGCGATCGATAGCGTCATGATCGAGACCCCGTTCACCCCGGAAGCGCTTGAGCACGCGCGCAGTATCGGGTTCCCGGTGCTCGAAACGGCCCACGAGGTGCGTTTCATCACGCTCGCAATGGCGATCGCCGACGCCGCTCAACACGAGCGCAACGTGCGCGCTCGGCGAGCTGAACACCTGCACGGTTCGCTGCTGCTCTCGGAGCTGTGCGACGGCACCGTTGCCGCCGAACCGGCCGCCCGACTCGTCGCCGCCTACGACCTCACGGCACCGTACATGATCGCGGTCGCGCAACCCACGGACACGCGCGCGGCACTCGACGAGACGCACGAGATCTGCGCTGCCTCGGAGATTCCAATGCTGGCGACCACGCGCGAGGGGCAGTTGCTGCTGCTCGCCGAGCCGGGCGCCGCAACTCAGGCCGTATTCGAAACGCTGGCCGCCTCGTTCGGCGGGGTCGCACTCAGCGCGTACTTTCAGAAACTCGACGAGCTGCCGGTCGCGCTGAGGCAGGCGAGGAGCGGCCTACTCGGTAATCAGGACGGCCGAGTGGTCAAATACGAGGAGCACGAGTCGACATCATTATTCTTACCGAACGATGTGGACCAGCTGCGCCGCATCGCGCGGCAGGTGCTCGGGCCGCTACTCACCTACGATCAGCAGCGCGGCACGTCACTCACCCAGACCTTGCGCGTGTTTCTCGAGGAGAACCGCAGCTGGGTGCGCGCGTCAGAGCGGCTCTACGTGCACCGACAGACGCTCATTGCTCGCATCTCGCGCATCGAGAAGATCGTCGACCGCGACCTCTCATCAATGGAGGATGCGGCAGAAAGCTGGCTCGCGGTGCAGGCCGCAATAGGCTGCGGCGACCTGCCGCCCGCTGGCGAAGCAATCGTGCCGCCCGGGCCCGGCGAGGCGTAGCGAGGTGTAACTGGGTCTAGCGCTCGCAGGTGCAGCGCTGCTCTTCCGTGAAACCGGCGAGTGCCTCTTCAATGTGCAGCCCGCAACCCTGCCACGTCACCTTATTGCAGGTGGAACAACGAACCGGTGAGCACATACTGGCTTCCTCTCTCCCGCGACGAATCCGACGTTTCGAACGCGCCCACCATCATCGCACGCCAGCATGATCCAACCTTGAAAGTGGTAGCTTGAAACGGGCATTCGCCGGGTGAAGGGAGACGCCGCGATGGAACAGTCTGAGACGGGATCGCCGCGCAGAGCTCGCGCAGCTGAGGCGACTGACGACGCAGCCGTGCTGCGAGAGTTGATCGCCGAGGCGACCGCGTGGGCCGACGCCGACATCGATGCGAGCACGCGCGCTGAGGCGCGATCGCTGATCGCTCGGGCGACCGCCGGCGACGCCGAAGCGGCCGCCGAATTGCACGCGTCGTTCGGTGGCCGACTCGCCTTCGGCACCGCTGGTTTGCGCGGGCGGTTGGGCGCGGGCCCGAAGCGCATGAACCGTGCGGTCGTCTCCCAGACCACCGCCGGATTCGCCGCGTTTCTGCGCGAGGCCGCAGAGCGTCGCGGATCCCGAACTGCTCCGTCGGTGGTGATCGGCTACGACGCCCGCGTGGGGTCAGCGATCTTCGCGCGCGATGCGGCCGAGGTAATGAGCGGCGCCGGCGTCGACGTCTACCTGCTGCCAGAGGCTGGCCCGACGCCGCTCACCGCGTTCGCGGTGCGGCACCTCGACGTGTCGGCCGGCATCATGATCACCGCGAGCCACAATCCGCCGCGCGACAACGGCTACAAGGTGTACCTGGGTGACGACGATGGCGGATCGCAGATCGTTCCGCCCGTCGACGCCGCAATCGCCGCGCACATTGAGCGCGTGGCGACCACTCCCCTGGCGCAGATTCCGCGTGCACACGGATATTCGGTGCTCGGCAGCGGGGTTGCAGACGCCTACGTCGCGGAGACGTCGGCCGCGATTCTCGCGGGTCTGCCGCAGCGACCCGACGCCCCGGGCGTGGCTCGCGGCGGCGACACTGATATCTCGGTCGTGTACACGGCGATGCACGGCGTCGGCGCCGAGATCGCGCGGCGCGTGTTCCTCTCGTCTGGCTTGCCGAGCGTCACGCCAGTACGCGAGCAGCTCATTCCCGACGGCGCCTTCCCCACGCTCGACTTCCCGAACCCCGAAGAGCCGGGTGCGCTCGATCTGGCCTTCCGCACAGCCCGAGGCGTGCAGGCGGACCTCATCGTCGCGCACGACCCCGACGCTGACCGACTCGCGATCGCAGCGCCGCACCCAGACGAAGCCTCAGGCTACCGTCGCCTGACGGGCAACGAGCTTGGCCTGCTGCTCGGCTGGCGGGCCGCCGAGCGCGCGGTTGCCGCTGCCGCTCAGCGCGGTGTCGTCGTCGACGGCTCGCTCGCCTGCACCATCGTTTCGTCCCCAGCACTGCGCGCGGTCGCAACGGAGTACGGACTCGGGTACGCCGAAACTCTCTCGGGCTTCAAGTGGGTGTCGCGCGTTCCCGGTCTCATCTTCGGTTTCGAAGAGGCACTCGGGTACCTCATTCACCCCGGCATCGTGCGCGACAAAGACGGCATTTCGGCGAGCGCCGACGCCATCGCGATGGTGCGCGAGCTCGCCGCCGAGGGTCGCACGATCTGGGATCGGCTCGATGAGGCGAGCGAGCGCTTCGGCCACTTCGCGAGCGGCCAGGTCACGCTCCGACTGCCGTCGATGCCCGCGGCCTCTGCGCTGGCGGCTCGCATCCGTCAGGATCCGCCCTCGGCTTTTGGCGACACCGCCGTCACCGCGCATCGTGATCTGCTGCTGCCCGGTGAGGCCGAGGTGCCGGCCGACGTGCTGCGCTACGAGCTCGCTGACGGCTCCCGAGTCATGATTCGCCCGAGTGGCACCGAGCCGAAGCTGAAGGTCTACCTCGACACGTTCAGCGACGCGGGCAGCGCGTCCGAGCGTCGGGCCGCGGCAGAACAGGCGCTCGCCGAGCTCGAACGTTCAGTGCGGGATCTGCTCGGTGCGCTGCAGTCGGCGGCGACACACGCATGATCGACTCCTGGACGGCGCGGGACGCAGCGGCTCTGCTGCGCCCGCCCGGCCAGCACGATGACAAGTACCGCCGCGGCGTGCTCGGCGTGCGCACCGGCGCTGCGCACTTCCCGGGCGCAGCGGTGCTCGGCGTGAGCGCGGCCTGGCGTGCGGGGGCTGGCATGGTGCGGTACGTGCCGCCGGTCGACGATTCCGCGCCACCGTTCGGACTGCCGACCGCCGCCGCCGCTGTGCTCGCGGCGCGGCCCGAGACCGTGTTTGGGCCGCCCGCTGGGAAGCCGTGCGACGCCTGGCTCATCGGATCGGGTACGGATGCATCGACGCGCTCGGCGCCCGAGACTCGCGAACTCGCGACGCTGCTCGCGGGTGACGCTCCCGTGGTGGTGGATGCGGGTGCACTGGATCTTGTTGGCGGCGGTGCGGCCGGTGCGTCACACGCCGCCCCCGCGATACTCACGCCGCACGGCGGAGAATTCGAGCGGCTGTGGCGGGCCGCCGAGCTCGGAGATTTTCCTGAGGGGTGGGAGCCGCGCGGTTCTGACTCGTCGCCGCGCGCAGCGGCTGCCTCACGACTCGCGAAGACGCTCGGCGTCACAGTGCTCCTCAAGGGCTCTCTGACCATCTGCGCAACGCCGTCGGGGTGGGTGCGCAGCGTTGGGCCGGCAACGCCGTGGCTCGCGAGCGCTGGCACCGGCGATGTGCTCGCTGGCATCATCGGCGCGCTAGTCGCCGGGCGCGCCGACGACGTTCGCAATGACGCAGATTTCCTGGGGCAGTTGGGGGCGACGGCCGCTCTCCTGCACGATTACGCGGCTCGCCATGCGGCGGGCGACGCCGACGCGACGGGCGCCGGTAGGCCGATCACGGCTGGCGACGTCGCGGCGGCAATTCCGGTCGCGTTCGCCGCGCTCATCGCTGCCGCGAGCGCCTAGTGTTGCTGCTCGCCGCGATCGAGCAGCTCGCGATTGAGCACGGCCGCGCGCCCGGCGAGAGCGACTCGGTCTCGATACAGCAGCGGCCCGAGCGTCATAACTACAACGACAATCACGGGTGCCCACCATCCGAATGCTACAAACGCGAGCGCCCCCGCAATGACGCATGCCAGCCAGTAGTACCACTTGGTATACAGACGATGTCCTCCGCTGCGCTGCCAATCATTGGCGTACTCGAGCGCCAAAGGTGCCAGTTCAATGCGGCTGACCGCGCGACCTAGTCGAACTGCTTCAAGTACCTCGCGCCGGTCATCCATAGGGAGGTTCTGCAACCGAACTTCGATGGGCGCAGGATTGTGTTTTCGATCCTCGTCCATTGTGCCCCTACCCGTTGAAGATGCCGCACGTTGCAAGTACTCCCACGCAACAGGCGAGTACGCACGGAACATACCCCGGCCCGGTTGCCCAGCATCCACCTGCACAGACAGGACAGAACCCAGCGACGCAGCCCGCCCATTTATCAAAGGCGCTCATTCTGGCCGAAACTGCGCCTGCTGGACGCTTCACTTCTTCAATTACGATCTCGTTCTCATTACGCCCCAAGAGGAATGCCACCATGGGTTGAGTATCTGCACTGATCTCAGCCTGTCGCCGGTCCCACACACGCACCCGCAACAGACCAGCCTCCCCGCCACAGATGGCGGCAACGCTAACCTAAACACTCACCGAACACACTATTCGGCTAATTTCCGCTCCTCAAACGAGGGTGCTCATCAGATATTCCAACGTCATATTCGTACCAACCTTTGAGATCACCCTGCAGAAAAGGCAACAACGGTGTCTCGTGCGAAATTGATTCGCCGAAACCTACCGCAATGAAGTTTGGTACTTCGCGTTCGCCCTCGGCAAGCCCCTGGTTGAGCGCCGCAAGAAGCTGCATCACATCAGACTCTCTAGACACCACGTTCGCCTCAGCCCACTCAACGACAGCAGATGCAAAAAGGTACGTGTTGAGGTCTCCATCTTCGTCTTCCAGATTCTTTTTGAGAATCGGGGGAAGCGCAGGAAACTTCACCGCGAGGTTCCTACAAAAAGCTTTATTTGCTTCGTGGGTTGCATCAAAATCATCCATCTAGCGCGTCCTTATCGACAACGGGTTTATCCGAGTAATCAACTGAAAACATACGTTAAACAGAACGACACTTGAGCAAAGTCGGCAATTTTCCTCATTTCGGACTTTTCCTGCGCGGAAAAATCCGGCTCCTTCCAAGAATCGTGGAGCCTTGTTTAGAAAATGATTTACATTCTGAGCACCTGATAGGTAAACTGTTTCCTACAACCTGTCTCGCTGCGCGCGGGCGGGGTTCGTGACCAGAGTTGCTCACAAGGAGATGTCAGTATGAAACGTCAGATGCGTACCCGCACCGTGCAGGGATTGCTCGGTATTGCCGCCGTGGGCGCACTCGCCCTCACGGCGTGTTCGGGAGGCGGCGGCGACGCCGGAGGCTCGGGAAGCGGCGGCGGCGGCCCGCTCGTCGTGGGCGTCACCACCGATATTGACACGCTCGTGCCGTGGACCGCTACCCAGTTCCAGTCGGTGAACGTGCTGCAGAATCTTTACGGCACCCTCACTGAACTCGATGACGATCTCACGGTCGTGCCGGGACTCGCAGAGAGCTGGGAGACCAGCGACGACGGCCTCACCGTCACCTTCAAGCTGCGGCCCGACGTCACATTCGCCGACGGATCAGAGTTCGACTCTGCTGACGTAATCGCATCGTATGAGGCGATTCAAGACGAGTCGACGGCCGCGGTCTCCGCCGCAAACCTCTCCTCGGTCACGAAGATGACAGCACCAGACCCGACCACTGTTGAGATGACTCTCAGCGCTCCCGACGCGGCGCTCGTCTCAAAGCTCGCCGTCATCACCATGGCGATCCTGCCCTCCGATGTAGATCTCGCGGCCATCGAGAAGACTCCCAACGGAACCGGCGCGTTCACGCTCGAATCGCGCACACCGAACGAATCGCTCACCCTCGCCGCAAACGAGAAGTACTGGGATGGCGCTCCGAAGGTCGACGAGGTGGAGTTCCGCGTGATCCCCGACTCGTCAGCCATCGTGTCGGCGCTGCAGGCTGGCAACGTACAGATGGCCGTGTTCGATGACAAGCTCGTCGCCGACACCATCGGCGGCTCGGTCAAGGTCGAAGAGACCCCGCAGCTGAGCTACCACGCGCTCCAGTTGAACGCGAACAAGGCACCGCTCGACAACGTCGACGTGCGCCTCGCGATCGCGTGCGCCATCGACCGCCAAGAGGTGCTCGACTCCGCCGCGCTCGGCGCGGGTGAGGTCACCGGGCCGATCACCTCGCCGGCGTTCCGCTCCGACCCCGACGCTCGGCCGTGCCCGACCGTCGACCTCGACCAGGCAAAGAAGCACCTCGCCGATGCAGGGAAGGCCGACGGCCTCACCCTGAACGCGATCGTGATGCAAGACGGGTACTCCACCGCCGTCGCCGAGGCCGAGAACCTGCAGGCGCAGCTCAAGAAGGTCGGCATCACGCTGAACATCGAGCCGCTCGAATCCGGCGCCTACGTCGACCGCTGGGTCGCGGGCGACTTCGAACTCGCCGTCGCGCTCAACGGCGGCCAGCCCGATCCCGACACGATGTACGGTCGCTACTTCACGAGCACGGGCAACCTGAATGCGGTCGCGGGGTACAGCTCGGACTCGCTCGATGCACTCTTCGCGAAGGGCCGCTCAGAGCTCGACGAGAAGGCACGCGTCAAGATTTACAACGATGTCGCGGCCGAACTCGAAGACAACGCCGCGTGGGTGTGGCTCTTCACCGGCTACAGCTACACGGCCCTCGCGGATGGCGTGAGCGGGTTCACTCCGCTCGCCAACGGTTCCCTCGAGAACCTCCGCAACGTCACCGTCAAGTAGTTCCGCTCATCGGCTGCCCGGTCTGATCGGCCGGGCAGCCGTCATGGAAGGAGACGGCCCTGTCCCGTTCACTCACCTCGACGATCGCCCGGCGCATCGGCGGCGCGCTGCTCACCCTGCTCGGGGTGGCCATCGCTGTCTTCCTGATGCTGCGGGCGATCCCCGGGGATCAGATCACCGCCAGCTACGGCACCGAAGCCGCCGCGCTGACCGCTGACCAGCGCGCCGCGCTCGAGGCTTACTACGGCCTCGACCAGCCGCTGATCCTGCAATTTTTCACGTGGATCGGCCAGCTGCTCACCGGCAATCTCGGTTTCTCGGCGAGGGCGCAGCAGAGCGTGCTCGAGATGACGGCGCTCGCGTTGCCGGTCACCATCGAACTCGCACTGCTGGCAATCACCGTTGCCCTGCTCATCGGTGTTCCGCTCGGCGTGCTCGCCGCCTCACGGCAAGACGCGGTGCGCGACTGGTTCGGCCAGGCGATCGCACTCGCGGGGCTCGGCGTTCCCGCGTTTCTGCTCGGTGTCACGCTGCTCGCAATCTCGGCGCAGCAGTGGGGCTTCAACCCGAACGGCCTCGGCTACGCCCGGTTGTGGGAGAACCCGGGGCTCAATCTGCAGCAGATGGCGCTCCCCGCGATCGTGCTCGGCTTCGGCATCGCCGCACCGATCATGCGCACGACCCGCACCGCGGTGCTCGAGATTCGATCGCTCGATTTCGTGCGCACCGCTCGCGCCAAGGGCGTACCCCCGCGGCGGCTGCAGTGGCGGCACGTTCTGCGCAACGCACTCGTTCCGATCGTGACCATGACCGGCATGCAGTTCGGCTACCTGCTCGGAGGCGCCGTCGTCGTCGAACAGATCTTCTCGCTTCCGGGCATCGGCCGACAGGTGCTGCTCGGCATCAATCAGAAAGAGTACGCAGTCGTGCAGAGCACGGTTCTTGTCATCGCCCTTCTCTTTGTCATCGTGAACTTGCTCACAGACCTGCTCTACCGCCGCATCGACCCGAGGGTGCGTGCATCATGACCCGTACACAAGCCATCGGCACCGCTAAGGTGTCGCCCCGCCGCGGCGGCGTTCGAGCACTCCTGCGCAGCCCCAGCGGCCTCGTCGGCACCGTCATAGTGACCGTGCTCGGCATCGTCGCGCTCGCGTCAGCGTTCGGGCTGCTGCCCTTTGACCCGGCGGCGCAAGACGCGACCGCTCGGCTGCAGCCGCCTTCAAGCACCCACCTGCTCGGCACCGATCAGTTCGGACGTGACATCTTCTCGCGGGCGGCCTCGGGCGTCGCTAACTCGGCGCTCGTCGCGCTCGTCGCAGTGCTGTTCGCGGCGGTCGTCGGCACCATTGGTGGCGTCGTCTCTGGCTATCTCGGCGGCGTCGGCGACACCCTGATCGGCGGCATCACGAACGTGCTCTTCGCGTTCCCGCCGCTGCTGCTGGCGCTGACGCTCGCGGCGGTGTTCGATCGTACGTGGTTCACCGTCGCGGTGGCCATCGCGGTCGTGTACACACCCATCTTCGTGCGCGTTGCCCGCGGGCCGGTGCTGTCGCTTCGGGAGTCGGAGTACGTGAGCGCGGCGCGCGCCACCGGCATGCGCCCGGTCGGCATCATGGTGCAGCACATCCTGCCCAACCTCACGAGCATCCTCATCGTACAGATCACGCTGTCGCTGTCGTGGGGCGTGCTGACCGAGGCTTCACTGAGCTTCCTCGGGTTTGGCACCCCTCCTCCAGCGGCATCGCTCGGGTCGATGGTGTTCGACGCGCAGACGCTCGTCACCGTCGCGCCGTGGACCATGCTCGCTCCCGGCGCGGTACTCATCTTCCTCATCATCGGACTGAATCTGCTGGGCGACGGCCTGCGTGACGCCCTCGACCCCCACCGGAAGGCGCGGTGACCCCCATGCATCCCAATCTCGAAAATCTCACGACAGAATCTGGCGACCCGCGCCACGCGCACATCGACCTGCTCGGTGTCGCGGAACTCGCGACGCTCATGAACGAGGCCGACCAGAGCGTTCCGCTGGCCGTGCACGCCGCGCTCGACGACATCGTGCGGGGCATCACCCTCGTGAGCGAGCGCATGGAGCGCGGCGGGCGGCTGTTCTACGTCGGCACGGGCACGCCGGGTCGCATCGGCGTACTCGACGCCTCGGAGATACCGCCGACGTTCTCCGTCGAGGGTCGCGTCGTCGGCATCATGGCGGGTGGTCGCGACGCGATCTTCAACGCGGTCGAAGGCATTGAAGACGATGCCGCGGCGGGCGCGCGCGCAGTCGACGAGGCCGGGATCGGTCCGCTCGACTCTGTTGTCGGAGTGGCCGCGAGCGGGCGCACCCCGTTCGTGATCGCCGCTGTGCGCCGTGCGCGCGAGTTGGGGGCCCTCGGCGTCGGCTTCTCATGCAATCAGGACACCGAACTGAGCGCCGCTGCAGACCACGCGATCGAGGTCGTCGTCGGCCCAGAGGTCGTCAGCGGATCGACCCGATTGAAAGCAGGCACGGCGCAGAAGCTCGTACTCAACATGTTCTCGACGATCTCGATGGTGCGGCTCGGGCGCACATACGGTGACCTCATGATCGAGGTAAACGCCTCGAACGAGAAGCTGCGTGAGCGCGCGGTGCGCATGGTGATGCGCATCTCGGGCGCCCCTCGCGACGACGCGCAGCGCGCACTCGAGGCCACCGACTACGCCGTACCCGTCGCATCGCTCATGCTGCTGCGCGGGCTTTCTGCCGACGCGGCTCGCACACAGCTCGATGCCGCAGACGGGCGGCTCCGCACGGCACTGGAACACTCGGAGGAGACACCATGAAGGTACTCGGACTCATTTCTGGCACGTCGCACGACGGCATCGACGCCGCGGTCGTGAACTTCTCCCCCGACGGCGAGGGCCTCTCGATCGAGGTGCTCGGCGAGGGCACGAGCGCGTATGCGCCCGAGCTGCGCGCGCGACTCATCGCGGCGCTGCCGCCCGCCGACACCACCTTCGCCGAGGTCACGCGACTGGACACCGAAATCGGTCAGGCGTTCGCCGAGGCCGCGGTGGGGGCCATCTCCGAGACCGGGGCCGTCGACCTCGTCGTCTCGCACGGGCAGACCGTGTACCACTGGGTCGAGGATCGCACGGTGCACGGCACCCTGCAGATCGGCCAACCCGCGTGGATCGCGGAGCGCACCGGCTCACCAGTGCTCGCCGACCTGCGCATTCGCGACATCACAGCGAACGGGCAGGGCGCTCCGCTCGCATCCACGCTCGACGCGCTGCTGCTCGCCGGGCGGCCCGGTCGCACGGGCGCGCTGAACCTCGGCGGTATCTCGAACGCGACGATCGTCGACGCCGTCGAAGACGCGCGCGCCTGGGACATCGGTCCGGCTGGCGCGCTCACCGATTCCGTCGTGTTGCAGCGCGGCCTGCACCCGAGCGGGTACGACGAGGGTGGCGCGATTGCGGCGCGCGGGCACGTGCACGACGGGCTGCTGCGGCAGCTCCTCGCCGAGCCGTACTACCGGCTCGCGCCACCGAAAACGACCGGCAAGGAGCTCTACCACTCCGACTACGTTGCCGAGCACCTCGCCTCAGGTGGCTTCGATATCTCAGACGACGACCTCGTCGCCACGCTCACCGAGCTGACCGTGCTGACCGTGGCCGACGCCCTGCGCGATGCCGGGTTGCGCGAGCTGTTTGTCTCGGGCGGCGGTGCCCACAACGGCACCGTTATGGCGGGGCTGCGGCGAGAACTCCCCGGCACCGACGTGCTCGACTTCGGTGCACTCGGCATCAGCCCAGACGGAAAAGAAGCCGTACTGATGGCGCTCATCGGCTGGCTGGGGTGGCACGGCGTCGCCGCGAGCGTGCCATCGGCAACGGGAGCAACTGCGGCGCGGGTGCTCGGATCATTCACACCCGGATCAGGGCCGTTGCAGCTGCCCGAGCCGCGCACGCGGCCCGCGTTCGTGCGAGTTGCGGGTCACGCGTGATCAGCCCGTCTCAGTTCGCAGCGGCGGTGGACGCTGCTGCCGCCGAAGTTGTGGCGGCGGCCGACGGGCCACCGGCCGCTATCCTCGCGATCGCCGAGGGCGAGCACTCACACGCGACCGCTTTCGGTGCCGCGGAGCTCGGTGCCGCGGAGCTCGGTGCCGAGCCCGCCACCGCGGCGCACGTGCACGACCTCGCCTCCGTCAGCAAGCTTCTGACCGTGCTCGCACTCCACGTGCTCTTCGCGCGCGGCGAGTTGCACCCGACTGACTCCCTGGGAAGCCTGCTCGGGCGATCGGCCGCGACCCACGGCGACGCTACTCTCGACGACACGCTTCGTCACCGCGGGGGCTTCGCACCCTGGCTTCCGCTCTACCTGCTGCCAGACACGGCCGACCCGCTCGCAACCTCGCTCGCCGTACCTGCGGCGAACGCTCCGGGTACGGCTCACCGTTACTCCGATCTCGGCATGCAGGCACTCGGCGGCGTCATCGCGCGCGCGACCTCGTTGCCGTTCGCGGACGCCGTGCGCGAACTTGTGCTCGATCCGCTCTCGGTGTCGTCAATCACAGCGGGCGGTGCACCCGCCGGGCGGGCGGTCCTCGCGGGCCAGACGGGCGATGATATCGAGCGCGAGATGGTCCGCTCGGATGTGCCTTACCGGGTCGATGTCGCGGATTCGGGTTTTGCTTGGCGCACGTCGGTGCTGCAAGGCGAGATCGGCGACGGTAATGCCCACCACGTATTCGGCGGGGCCGCTGGGCACGCCGGGTGGTTCGGCGATGTCGCTGGTCTGCTGCGCCTTGCCGACGGACTCGCGCACCCCGAATGCCTCGGTCTGACCGATGATTCACGCGCTGCGCTCTGGCACGAACTTGACCCCGGCCAGGGCAGCGGCGTGCGCATTTTCACAGCCGATTGGAACGGCCGCGCCCGCCGCTTCATCGGACACGGCGGGTTCACCGGCGGCTGCGTGGCCGCCTCGACCGCGGTCGACGGTGAGCCCGCGCTGCGCGTCGCGATCCTCACCAACCGCCTGCACCGCGTGCCGGCCACCCGCGTGCGATCACGACCAACCGCCGAGGCGCTCTGGCAGCGCGCGATGCGCACCGCAGATCACACGCTCCACCCAGTAGAGAACGGAATCCACCCGTGACCGAGCCACTCCTGTCCGTCACCGACCTCCGCGTCTCATTCGAGACGCCGAACGGCCCGTTTGAGGCTGTCTCGGGGGTGAGTTTCGACGTCGCTCCCGGCGAGACGGTCGCTATCGTGGGCGAGTCGGGATCGGGCAAATCGACGATCGCGGCGAGCATCAACCGATTGCTCGCGAGCAACGGGCGCATCAGCTCCGGTTCGATCCGGTTCGGTGGCCGCGAACTCACCGGCCTGCCCGAGCGCGAAATGATCTCGCTGCGCGGTGCGGGTATCGGCCTGGTGCCCCAGGACCCGATGTCAAACCTGAATCCGGTGCACACCATCGGCGCCCAGGTGCTCGAAGCGCTCGAGGTGCACGGCCGGGGCAGAGGTGACGCAGCGAAGCGCCGCGTCATCGAGCTGCTCGAACTCGTCGGCATTCCCGACGCGGAGCAGCGCGCGCAGCAGTTTCCGCACGAGTTCTCCGGCGGCATGCGCCAGCGCGCACTGATCGCGATCGGTCTCGCCTGTGAGCCGCAACTGCTTATCGCCGACGAGCCGACGAGCGCCCTCGACGTCACGGTGCAGCGCCGCGTGCTCGACACGATGGACGAGCTGACGTCGCGGATTGGCACTGCCGTCGTGCTCATCACGCACGATCTCGCGCTCGCAGCCGAGCGCGCTGACCGCGCGCTCGTGATGTATCGCGGCGAGCTCGTCGAGGTCGGTGAGGCGCGCGAGCTGCTTGAACGGCCACAGCACGAGTACACCAAGCGGCTCGTGCAGGCTGCGCCGAGTCTCGCGACCACGCCGCTGATCGATCGCACCGCGCTGCGCGACGCCCGCGATGCATCCGCACCGGGCACGGGCCAAGCGTCGGCGTCGGTTCCCGCTCCGGAGCCCCTCGTCACCGTCTCGGGAGTCGGCCGCAAGTACCGCAGGCGCGGTGCGCGCGGCGATGACTTCTGGGCGGCCCGCGACGTGTCATTCGCAATCCCCGCGGGCCGAACGGTCTCGATCGTCGGCGAATCAGGGTCGGGGAAATCCACGACAGCCAAGATTCTGCTCGGCCTTGAAACGGCGTCGGAGGGCAGCATCCAAATCGGCGGCCGAGAGCTCTCATCGCTGCGCGGCGGCGACTTGCTGGCCGTGCGTCGCCGCGTGCAACCGGTGTTCCAGAACCCGTTCGCGTCGCTGGATCCGCGTTTCACCATAGAGCGCTCGGTATCCGAGCCGCTTCGCGTGCACCGCATCGGCGATCGGGCGAGCCGCGCGGAGCGCGTGCGCGAGCTGCTTGAGCTCGTTGCGCTCCCGGCCACGGCCGCCGAGCGCCTGCCGCACGAGCTGTCGGGCGGGCAACGGCAGCGCGTTGCCATCGCGCGCGCCATCGCGCTCGAACCGGAGCTCGTGGTGCTCGACGAGGCGGTCTCGGCGCTCGACGTGCTCGTGCAATCGCAGATTCTCGATCTACTGGTAGACCTGCAGCAGCGCCTCGGACTCAGTTACCTCTTCATCAGTCACGATCTCGCGGTCGTGAACATGCTGTCGCACGAGGTGCACGTCATGCAGGGCGGGCGCATCGTCGAGTCGGGCGTCCCGGAGCAGATCTTCTCGCACCCCCAGCACCCCTACACTCGGGAGCTCATCGCCGCGATTCCCGGCGCTGCGCTGTGACCCGTCGCGCTCGCCTCGGCCGCGGCGGCCACACGAACCACACGGGCGGCATTCCGGCTGATATTCGGGGGTGCGTCTCCGATCCGGCGCGGCTGCGCGAGCGGCCCATCGACCGCGCCGCATACGCGAGCGATGCCTCTCACTACCTCTTCACCCCGCGAGGGGCCGTGATCGCCGAGTCAGCGCGCGAGGTCGCGGCGATCCTTGCCGCGGCGAGCCGCAGTGGCGAACCGGTGACCTTCCGCTCCGGGGGCACGAGCCTCTCGGGGCAGGCATCCGGCGCCGGAGTGATCGTCGACGTTCGGCAGCGGTTTCGCGGCGTCGAAGTGCTCGACGATGGCCAGCGCGTGCGTGTGGAACCGGGCGCGACCGTCCGGCAAGTGAACGTGCGGCTCGCGAAGCACGGCACCCGGCTCGGCCCCGATCCGGCGAGCGAAATCGCCTGCACCGTTGGCGGTGTGATCGCGAACAATTCAAGCGGCATGGCCTGCGGCACCGACGAGAACAGCTATCGCACCCTCGAATCCCTCGTGGTCGTGCTCCCGAGCGGCACCGTAGTCGACACGGCCAGAGACGGCGCCGATGCCCACCTCCGCGAGGCTGAACCCGAGCTCTTCGCTGGCCTCGAATGGCTGCGCGACCGCGTGCGCAGCAACCCGACCTCGGTCGCCGCGATCCAGCGCATGTTCGCGCTGAAGAACACGATGGGCTACGGCGTCAACGCGTTTCTCGACTTTGACTCGCCCACCGAGATCTTGGCGCACCTGATCGTCGGGTCAGAGGGCACACTCGCGTTCATCGCCGAGGCCACCTTTCGCACTGTGCCCGTGCAGCGGCAAGCCGCGACCGCGCTCGTCGTGCTCCCCACCCTCGACGCGGCCGTCGCAGCGCTGCCGTCGATCACCGCCTCTGGAGCCGCCGCCATCGAGCTCATGGACGCGACGTCGCTCGCCGTCGGGCAACGCTTGGACCGGCCGCCCGCCGAAATCGTCGGGTTCGAGCCAACCACCCAGGCCGCGCTGCTCATCGAGTACCGCGCCGATGACGACGACGCACTCGCCGAGGCAAGCACCGCGGGCGCACGGGTTCTCGAAGATCTCCCGCTGCACGCGCCAGCGGCGTTCTCGACCGATGCTGGCGCCCGCGCCCGCGCTTGGGCGTTTCGCAAGGGGCTCTACGCCTCGGTAGCTGGGGCCCGGCCGAGCGGCACGACCGCACTGCTCGAAGACATCGTGGTGCCGCCGGCCGAGCTCGCCGGAACCTGCACCGAACTGCAGTCGCTGTTCACCCAGCACGACTACCGCGACGCGGTGATCTTTGGCCACGCGAAAGACGGCAATCTGCACTTCATGGTCACCGATCGCTTCGAGGGTTCCGCCGCCCTGACGCGCCACGTCGCCTTCACCGAATCGCTCGTCGACCTCGTGCTCGGCGCCGGCGGCAACCTCAAAGCCGAGCACGGCACCGGGCGCGCGATGGCACCGTTTGTGTCCCGCCAATACGGCGATGAACTCTACGACGTGATGGTCACGCTGAAGCGGCTGTGCGATCCGCGCGGCATCATGAACCCGGGCGTGCTGATCAGCGATGACCCGAAGATCCATCTGCGCGGCATCACTGAGACACCGACGATCGAGCCAGAGGCCGACCGCTGCGTCGAGTGCGGGTACTGCGAGCCGGTCTGCCCGAGCCGGGATCTCACGCTGACCCCGCGACAGCGCATTGCCGTGCGACGCGCAAGCGAACGGGCGCAGCTCGCGGGTGACAGCGAACTCGTTTCGGCCCTCGCGGCCGATTACGACTACGACGGCGTGCAGACCTGCGCTGTCGACGGCATGTGCGCCACCGCGTGCCCCGTCGGCATCAACACGGGTGACCTCGTGAAGCGACTGCGACGCGAGGCGAGCTCGAAGACCGAAGACGCGCTGTGGTCGACGCTCGCTACACAGTGGGGCGTCGCGACTCGCGGCGGGGCCCGCGCGTTGACGGCCGCGCGGGCGCTCCCCACACCACTGGTGCGGGGAGCGACGCAGCTCGGGCGCGCGGTACTGGGCGCCGACACGGTGCCGCGGTACGATGCGGGGCTGCCTGGCGGCGGGCCCGCCCGGTCACGCGTTGCCGGGGTGCACGGTACAGAGCCAGTCGCCGCGATCTTCGTTCCCGCGTGCGTCGGCAGCATGTTTGGCCCGGAAGACGGCGGCATGCCAGCGGGCGAGGCGTTGCTCGCGCTCGCCGTTCGCGCGGGCGTCGGCATTCACGTACCCGACGACGTCGAAAACCTGTGCTGCGGCACGCCCTGGTCGTCGAAGGGGCGCTCGCACGGCCTCGACACGATGCGACGGCGCGCGGCCGGCGTCGCCGAAGCCGCGCGCGCAGCATCAGTGCCCGTCATTGTCGATGCTTCGAGCTGTACCGAGGGGTTCGCGTCGCTGCTGGAACCGCTCGGGGTCGACGTTATTGACGCCGTCGCCTTCACCGCGCAAACGCTGCTGCCGCGGCTCACTGTGGCACCGCGCACGGACAGCCTCGTGATCCACCCCACCTGCTCGTCCGAGCAGCTGGGCACCACGTCCGCCCTACTGGAGGTCGCCCGCGCGGTCGCGAGCGAGGTGCGCGTGCCCGAGACCTGGGGGTGCTGCGGCTTCGCCGGAGACCGCGGCATGCTGCACCCAGAACTCACCGCGGCGGCAACGGCGGCCGAGGCCGCCGAGGTGCGCGCGATCAACGCGACGGCACACGCCTCGTGCAACCGCACCTGCGAGATCGGCATGACGCGGGCGACCGGGAAGTCGTACCGGCACGTGCTCGAGCTGCTGGAGGAGGCGACCCGGCCGTGACCCGCCGCAGGCCACTCGACGGCGTAATCACGCCGACCCGCCGCGCTGTGGCAAACTGGGCGCAGCCGTTCCTGTGCGACGGCAACGGAGAAGGAGACGGAACACGATGACCGCACCCGCTCCTGCGAATGTCCATCTCAAGATGCGCGCGGCGCTGCCGGGCTTGCCGCCCGCCGAGCAGCGCATCGCACGGTTCTGCATTGACGACCCCGCCGCGGCGACACTGCCGATCACGCAGCTCGCCGCGCAGTGCGAAACCTCGACCACGTCGATCGTGCGGTTCTATCGCCGCCTGGGTTACGAGCACTTCATCGACTTCCGACTCGACCTCACCGCCGAGACGGTGCGCGAGCGCGCCGCGATCGCCGATTTTCCGCAGGTGACCGGCGATATCGACCGCGACGACGACCTCTCCGACATCGTGTCGAAGGTTGTCGTGAACGAGACCCTGTCGATCTCAGACACCTCGGCCACCCTCGATATCGATGCGCTCGGTCGAGCGGTGGCGCTTGTCACCGAGGCCCGCGAGGTGAGCACCTTCGGTATTGGCGCATCTTCGATCGTCGGCCTCGATCTTCAGCAGAAGTTGACGCGCATCGGCCGTACCGCCCTCAGCTGGCGCGACCCGCACGCGGCGTGGACCTCGGCGGTGACGTTGCGCAACGACAGCGTGGCCATCGCGATCTCGCACTCGGGGCGCACCCCGGAGGTCGTGCGCTACCTCACGCTCGCCCGCGAGGCTGGCGCCGCCACGATCGCGGTGACGAATTTCGCGGATTCTCCACTGGCCGAATTCGCCGATGTCTCGCTCATTACGGCCGCCCGCGAGACCCCGTTTCGCTCGGGCGCACTCGGCAGCCGCATCGCCCAGCTGATGGTCGTCGACTGCCTGTTCATCGGCGTCACGCAGGCGAGTTACGAGCGCTCAATGGCCGCGATCCATCGCACGTACGAGGCGCTGCACCCCGAGTCTGGGGCGCAGCAGGCGGGCTGACTGCAGGGTGAGTGCACGGTCTAGCACGGCCTAGCGCGGCCTAGCACGCGTAACGGCCCGACCCCGAGCACTCGTTGGAACGAGGTTGGGATCGGGCCGCGGTTCGCGGTTCGCGCTAGCCCGCGCGCTGCAGACTGCGGGTCGCCTCGAACTCGGACCGCACCAGCCCAGCGGCGGTCGCCGCATCGCGGCACAGTACTGCGGCGCCAGCCGCGTAGCAGGCCGCGGCAGCTGCGTCGTCACTGACGATCGCCCACGCCACGCACTCGGCAGCCACGGCGGCGGTCACCCCGATCGCCGTGTCCTCAACGACGAGTGCGCGGCCGGGGGCCACACCGAGCCCCTCGCGCGCCCGCCGGTACGCCTCGGGGTTCGGCTTTCCGGCCGCACAGTCCTCGCTCGTCACGACCACCTCGAAGCGGTCGACGAGGTCGCCCAGCAACGCCTCAGCGACGTGGCGGGGCGCGCTCGTAGCCACCGCGAGCGGGAAGTCGCTCGCGCCTATCAGCTCCCGCATCGCCGGAAACACCGTATCGAGGTCGCCTCGCAACCGGAGAAAGTCGCCGTGCAGCTCCTCCACGACCCGATCGATCTCTCCCGAGCTGAGTCGATGCGCCAGGAGTTCAGTGAGCACGTCCTGGGCGCGTCGGCCGCTCGACCGCGACCGCTGGGCGCGCACCTCTGGCCAGGGCGCGCGCTCGACGAACTCTGTCCACACCCGGCGGTGCAGCGACGGCGTATCGACGATGACCCCGTCCATGTCGAGAATCAGCGCGTCGAAGGCGGGCAGCGCACGATCCGTCGCCCGGGTTTCGGTCAACTCCCGACCGCCGCTGAACCGGCCAGGTGCTGGTACACCCGGGTGTAGTCGTCGCCGGGTCGATCAACCGAGGCCTCCCTGAAGAGCTGCTCGAGACCGGCGAGCACGGGAAGCTCACGCTCGAGGCCGCCCGCGAGGGAGTGCAGCAGCCGCACATCCTTCGCCGCGAGTCGCAGCGCGAAACCGGTGGCCGGTGGCTCGCCCACCATCGTCGAGCCGATGTCTGCCAACCCGACACCTCGGCCCCCCGTCGCGCTCAACGCCTCCAGAAACACCGCGGTGTCAGCGCCCGTCGCGTCGAGCACAGTCAGCGCCTCGGCCATCGCCGCAACCTGGGCCGTGAACAGCTCGTTCGCCGCGAGCTTCGCCGCGTGGCCCGCACCGCGTTCTCCGAGCGGAAACTGCAACCGAGAGATCGCCGCGAGCAGCGCGTCAAGCTCCGCGACCTCTTCGGCCTGCGCACCGATCAGCAGAATCAACGACCCCGTGCGAGCGAGCGGCGGGTTGCCGAGCACGCCAGCGTCCACGTAACGCGTTCCCGCGGCGAGCGCGCGTCCAGCGAGGTCTCGGCTCACGGACGGGTCGCTCGAGGTCAGGTCGACGATCCCCGCGAGCCGGGATTTCTCGTCGCTTGACGCCAGCAGTTGTTCAACGACGGTCTCGGCTTCGACGGGACCGGGCAGCGAGAGAAGCGCCCAGTCCGCCCGCGATCGCACATCTGCGAGCTGCACTTCTTCTGCGCCGAGCGCCACCGCGGCGGCGACCAGTGATTCGTCGAGGTCTGACACGAGCACCGTCTCGCCGCGTTCCCGCAGGTGCGCGACGAGGGGCCCACCCATCGCGCCGAGACCGATGACTGCGATTGTTCCGGCGCTCATACCCAGGCCCCCGCACGATCCATGTCAACGATTTCTTCGGCGATCGCGTCGAGCGCCCCGGTCCAGACGTCTTCGTCGATGACGAGCGGCGGCATCAACAGGAGTGTTGACGTGTAGGCCGACGGCTCCGCGAAGATGCCGCGTCGCAGCAGCCGCGAGGTCAACTCTTCCATCGGCGGTCGCGCGAACGGGTCGCCCGCCGCGTCCGTAAATTCAATGCCGAGTTCGAGCCCGAAGCCGCGCACGTCGGCGACGGCGGGTACGGCGTCAATGAGCGGGCGCAGCCGGTCGATCGCAAGGGTGCCGAGCTGCGCTGCCCGCGCCGGCAATTGCTCTGACTCCATGACGTCGAGCGAGGCGAGCGCCGCGGCGCACGCGAGAGGCACCCAGCCGAACGTCGACGAGAACCCCGGCCCCGAAACGGCGGCCGAGAGTTCGTCGCGCATAAGCGCCCCCGCCATCGGCACTGCCCCCGAGGTGAGCGCCTTCGCGACGACCACGATGTCGGGGTCGAGGTCCCAGTGCTGGAAGCCGAAGTCGTGGCCCGTGCGGCCGAAGCCGGTTCCGACCTCGTCGATGATGACGAGCGCGCCGACCTCGCGCGCGGTCTGCTGCACGGCGCGATAGAACTCGGGGTCACCGGCAATGACGCCGGGGTTCGTGAAAATCGGTTCAAGCAGGATCGCCGCCGGTGCTGGCTGCTCGCGGAGCGTGGCTCTCACGAGTTCCGCGTAGTCACGGCCGTTCGCACGAAGTCGATCCGGGATCGGTGCGTGACGGTGGAACTCGGTCGAGGGCACGTCAACACCCTGCAGCTGCGGCACACCTCCTGCGTGCATCGACCCGAGCGTGCCGCCGTGGTACGCCTCGGTGAATCCCACCACTGCCTGGCGACCCGTCGCGCGCCTCGCCACCTTCAACGCCGCCTCGACAGCCTCGCTTCCGGTTGCCCCGCAGAGCGCGCGATAACCTCCGCCGAGCATGTCGCTCAGTCGCTCTGCGACCCGGGAGCGGCCGTCGTGCGTGCACCACGGCGGCGAAAACGGCATCTGCGCGGCCTGCTTGAGCAGTGCTTCCGTGACCTTCGGATGGTTCCAGCCGGTGTTAGCGACGTTCCAGCCAGAGGTGAGGTCGAGCAGGCGGCGACCGTCGGCGTCGATCAGCGTCGCCCCCTCACCTCCGGCGACGGCAACGGGAATGCGCTCGGTCGGGCGCGCGACGAAGGCGCGGTCACGATCGGCCAGAAGGCGGGCGGTGCCATCGGTTTCGAGGAGTTCATCGATCACAGTGGGCATGATGGGTCCTTTCGATTGGGGTTACAGCGGCCGGAACGGTGACGCTCCGGAGATCAGGGAAGAGGCGTATCGCGAGGCTCAGCAGCAGCATTCCCGCGAGCGCGAGCACGAGCAGTGCGAGCGGCGCAGCGCGGCCGCCGAAGGCGCTATCGATCGCGCCGATGCCGACGCCCGACACCACGGCGGCCGCACACTTCGTGAGCGACGCGGCCGTCGCTTGCGCGAGCCCGGCCGCGCGGTTGGGGGCAAACGAGCGCACCATCGCAGGTTGCGTTGAGCTCCACACGACGACGGCGAGCGTGTACGGCAGGAGGGCGACAGTGCGCAGCCAGTCGGGCGTGGGCATCACGAACGGGAGCCAAGAAGCTGCGAGGAGCAACAGGAGCACCGCGTAGAGCACGGTGATGCGCCGGCCGGCGATCAGTGGCGCGATGAGCGCGAACACGGGAACTTCGATCACGGCAAGCAAGAGCAGTGTGAGCAGCGGCACTCCGGGGGCAATGCCGCCGAGCGCATCGAGCGCGGTGCTGGAGTACAGCAGATAGCCGTACGCTGCCACGGGCACCGGCAGCCCGACGAGCAGCAGCAGGAGCACCGGTGGCGAAAGCGCACCGCGATGCACCGTCGGCGCATCGACCGCGACGGCGACGACCGGCTCGCGATACCCGAGGAGCGCGAGTGCGAGGCAACAGAGCGCTGCCGCCGCAAACACCCAGGCACCGAGACCCGCCCACACGAGCAGCGACGCGAGCGCCAACCCGACAGCCCACCCGAGTGATCCGTAGCCGCGCAGTCGCGGCAGCGCGTGCGTCAGGCCGCGACGCTGGATGCGCGCGGAGACCATCGCGTCGAGTGCGCCACTGCCGATGCCGAAGATAATGAGCGCGGGGATCACGGCCCCCGGCTCGAATCCCGCGAGAGCTGCGCAGCAGAGCGCAATCGCGGCCGCTGCCGAAACCACCGCGGCGGTTGCGAGCCCCCGCGCCCCGACTCGGTCGTCGAGCGCGCCCCACGCGGGTGCCGTCACGACCCCGGCGATGGTCATCGCGGCGAGCGCGCCGCCGACGAGTTGGGGTGGCCAGCCTGCTTCGAGGGCGAACGCGCTCGTTGGGGGAAGCGCGAGGGCCGTCGCGGCGAACACGACCACCAGACGCCCACGGAAGCGCAGCAGACCGGTCATCAGAACACCGGAACTCCGGTGTAGCCTCGCTCGGGATCCACGGGAGTGAGTGCGAGTCCGCGTTCGTCGGTGAGGTATTCATAGCCGATGGGTTGGAAGGCGCGACCGGGGTCGACCTCCTGGTACCGGCGCATCCGCGCAAGCCGATCCTCTGCGCGCAGCATCTTCAGGTGGTACAGCTCGATATCCGTGCGAAGAAACGCATCCGAGCCGATGTACTGCGCCGGAAACCACTCGCCGTGCCACTGCGCGGGGTCGAAGGTGTGTTCCGCACCCAGGTTTCGGAACGCTGCTATTTTTCGTTTCTGGCCCCACACCCCGTCGCTCCGGTACGTGTCCGCCGAGTCCCAGATTTCGCGGAGCGGCTGATCGATGCCGACTGCGCCGGCGCGATCAGCCGCAGCGACCAGCTCGGGCCACGCGCGCCACAACTCGGCGGCGGGCCGCTCGTCGGCGTCAAACGCGACGAACCAGTCGACGTCGAGTTCCTGGCCCGCACGAACGAGACGCTCGCGATTCGCCGGCTCGTCCCAACCCGTCTTTGTCGCCGGGTCGACGCGGAGGAGCCGCGTCACCAGCGGGTTCGATTCGAGCAGTTCAACAGAGCCATCGGTGCTGCCGTCGTCGAGCACTACGCACGCTCCGACGTGCTGGCCGACGGCCTCAAACCAGCCAGGCAGATACCGCGCGTCATTGAACACCGGCAGCAGGGCTGCGACGCGGGCGAGCGGGTGCGTCACTCCGCGTCCCGGTTGAGCGAGGTTCGCTGAGCGTCGACCGCCTCAACGGCGACCAGTCTCGTGCCCACGGCAGTCTCGATGCGATGTGCTTCTCCGGCGGCGATGCACACCACCTCACCCGCGCCGGCCCGCACCGGACCATCGTCGGTGTGCACGGTGCAGGCTCCCGACAGCACGATGAGCATCTCATCGCTGTCTTGTGAGTGCCAGCCGCCCGAGAGTTCGCCCCCACCCGAGTGCACCACGGTGCCCCCGTTCAGAGTGGTGAGGTGGACGTTCGCCCAGGCGGGCGGCGCCGTGGGTGCGGCGCCAGTGAGACCCTCGTCAATGTTGTGCAGCGATGCCATCATGATCCCTTCGGTTGGTTAATGCGGTCGTCGTCGGTGACGTGGCGCGCGCGGGCCGCTCCCCCGCCCGCGAGTACGAGCAATCCCACGGTGATCGTGAGGATCGCCGTAAGCGCGAGCACAATGGGCGCGGTCGGGTCGTCAGAAATAAGCAGTGCGATGCCCGGGATCAGCGACCCGCCGAGCGCGCCGCACGCAACAAGCACCCCGGTCGCTCGTCGCGCGCTCGCGACCGGCACGCGGGCGAGCCCGATGCCCAGAATCAGCGAGTAGCACGGCCCGAGCGCAGCAACGGCGACGGCGAGGGCCGCGATTGAAATTGCCGGGGACGTCGCGATGGTCGCCGCTGACACGGCCAGTGCCGCGGCTGCGGTCGTTGCCGAGATCATCAGATACACCCGGTTCGAGACCCCGCGACCGAGCACGTACGCCGCGAAGTACCGTCCGGTCGCGAGCAGGGCCCAGAATACGGCCGTGCCGATGGCCGCCTGCTCAGCGTTCACGGCAAGCACCTGCACCGGAATAGCCGCCGACCAGCCCGCGTAGACGGTCTCGACGCCGACATAGAGCAACAGCGCCACGGCAATCGGAGCGAGGGCCACGGCCGTCCGTCGGTCCAGCAGTCGCGCGGCGATTGGCCGCTCTGCGCTCGCGCTGATCCTGCCCCCGCGCGGTTCGCGGCGCCGCGCCGCATCGAGTGTCCACCACACGGCAAGCGCGGCGTGCAGCACCGCTACCGCCACGTAGACGGCGCGGGGGTGCGCGCCGAGCGCTGTCAGGCCGATCGCGAGCGGAACAACCGCTGCGGCGACGGCCACTGTACCCGTGAGTGCCGAGAGGAGCCGCGCCGTGTGCTCCCCGGCGAGCTCGCGCGCCAGCACGCTGCCACCGGCCTCGACGATGCCGAACCCGAGCCCGACGACGCCAGCCGCACCGATGAAGAAGTCAGCGCTCGGAGCGAGGGCGAGCGCACCGAATCCGAGGGCCTGCGCTGCCGCGCCGACCGCGGTGAGGGCGTGCGTCGACACTCGCCCGGCGAGCGCAGAGTTGAGCAGCACTCCAACGAGCAACCCGAAAAAGAGCGCTGGCACCGCGGCGAGGTAGGGCTGCAGCGGCGCGCCCTGCGCCTGCGCGAAGGCCGGAAGCGTTGCTGGCACCGCCGCGGCCGTGATGCCCATGCCCGCGAACGCAACGAAGAGCGCCGGGAGGCGTGTCGGCCGAACGAGGGTGTCCACAGTCGTGAGTCTCCATTTCGCGGAGCGTCACCGATGACGCTACGGAAATAGAATACGAGACTCGAACCTCAGATGTAAATGATTTACCCAAACGCGATCGTTCACGGCGATAACGTTCTCACCGCACGAACACACTCAGGCGCAGGCTCAACAGCTCAGCACCGGCCCAGAACTCAGCCGGCAAGAAGAGCGGGCTGTCTGCCCGCAACCGTGAATCTACGGGCTGACAGCCGAGTGTCGGCGTGAAATGCTCAGCTACAGGGAAGCCCCGGCTTCTGAGTATCTGAATAGGAGCCGCCAGCGATCGGCTTCAACCCAGGGTAGGTCACCGAACCGTTCGCGACGAGTCGGAAATAATTGTACGGACTGGCTTTCGTGCGCTTGTACTCCACGCTCTTCTGCGTGAGAGACTGCGCACCCCAGTTCTGGTTCTTGAACGGGCCAGCGACCTTCGACCAACCCCAGGTGGTCTTCTTGTAAACAGTGGTGTTCAGCGAGAGATGGGTGACAGGCATGTTGCAGGAGATGCTCGGCTTCCCACCGATTGCACCGTAGGGGTACTTTCCACCAGACTTACGCTTCCAAACCTCTGAGTGGTACGAATTGAATTGCTGACTCGCTCACGTCGGCCCAACAAGGGAGAAGGGGAGAGCCATGGGGAAAGACCTGAGAAGTGAATCCGGCGGCATTTGGATCGTTCAGGCGCTCGGTGAAGATGAAGGTCGGATACTCGCTTTGTGTGGCTCTGTTGAAGAAGCTGAGTCGGTGACAGACGAACTCGCGGATTTCTTCTCCGACATGCGTTATGCCTTCTTCCCGTTCAACCATCGCTTTGGTCGACGAGGGAACGGGGAAGCAGTGTCGGCCGAAGACGCTTCGCACCTCAATCGCCCGCTGTAGCGCCGGTCTCGTCACATCCCGTGACCGAAAACGAGCCCGAAGCTCAGGTGGAGCCGGTGCGCGGAACACGGAACGAGCTAGGTCGCCTATCAAATGGTTCTCCTATGACCAACCGCTTCCCAACAACTCCCGCCAGGCGGGCAGTGCTTGTGCGTACTCATCCAGCTCGTGAGCGACCTTGCCGCAGCGACGGCATTGCTGGGCCTCGGACATGAAGGAGCTGCGCTGGACGATGTCCATTCACGCGTATGCGCGTGAAGCCCGTCTCACCCCGCGATCCTCCCCGCAATGAGCTGGCGGGTTGGCGGCGCCGAGTCCCCGAGTTGGACCGCGGAGCGCAATGAGTCGAGGCCGCGTGCCATCCGACCGGCGGAGTCGCAGGCGGCGATGAAGAGCGGATCACCGGCGCGCACGCGATCCCCCGGTCGCACGAGCACCTCGACGCCCGCGGCGTGATCAACCGGGTCGCCGGGGCGTGCGCGGCCCGCTCCGAGCCGCCACGCGCCGACGCCGACGGCGCGGGCGTCGACGCGCTGCACGGTGCCGTCGCGCTCGGCGCGCACCGTCTCGTGCTCGTTTGCCTCCGGCAACGAGGCGTCTGGGTCACCGCCCTGCGCGGCAATCAGACGACGCCAGGCATCCATCGCACGGCCGTCTGAGAGGGCCGGTTCCGGATCGACGTCGGCCTTGCCCGCGAGCGCGAGCATCTCCCGCGCCAGCGCCAGCGTCAGTTCCACCACGTCGCGCGGCCCGCCACCCGCGAGCACCTCCACCGACTCGCGCACCTCGTTCGCGTTTCCCACCGCGCGACCGAGCGGTGCGTCCATGTCGGTGAGCAGGGCGACCGTCTGTAGACCGGAATCGGCCCCGAGCTGCACCATTGTGGTGGCGAGCTCGCGCGCGTCGGCGACGGCGGGCAAGAATGCGCCCGATCCGAATTTCACGTCGAGTACGAGGCCACCGGCACCCTCAGCGATCTTCTTGCTCATGATGGACGAAGCAATGAGTGGCACGGCAGCGACCGTGCCCGTCACGTCGCGCAGGGCATACATCTTGCGATCCGCGGGGGCGAGACCCGACCCGGCGGCGCAGATGACCCCGCCGATGTCCGTGAGCATCGCGATCATTTCGTCGTTTGAAAGCGATGCCCGCCAGCCCGGAATCGATTCGAGTTTGTCGAGCGTGCCGCCCGTGTGCCCGAGCCCGCGCCCCGAGAGCTGTGGCACGGCGACCCCGAGCGACGCCATGAGTGGCACGAGCGGCAGCGTTATCTTGTCGCCGACACCGCCAGTCGAGTGCTTGTCGATCGCTGGGCGGCCCAGTTTCGTGAAGTCCATGCGCTCGCCGCTCGCGATCATGGCCTCGGTCATCGCGGTGATCTCGTCGCGCTCCATGCCCTGAATCACGATCGCCATGAACAGCGCGCTCATTTGTTCGGCGGCGACGACACCGCGGGTGAACGCGTCGACCACCCAGGCGATTTCTTCTCGTTCGAGCGCCCGCCCGAATCGCTTCGTGGTGATCAGATCGACGACGTCAAACGGTTCGACCGCGCGCTGCTGTTCCATGTGTTCAGGGTAAACGAGGTGTTGCGGGAGCACGAAGTGCGCCGTGAACACGAGAGGGGTGGGGCACGCACCGCGCGCCCCACCCCTCTCGTACCGCGCCCTACGCGCGCGACTCGCTCTCACGGCGTCGACGCAGCACGAGCAGCACGCCGCCCGCAAGCAGCAGTCCCACTCCGGCGATCAGCGCCGTCGCGATGCTGCCACCCGTCCACGCGAGCCCGTTCGGCTGCTCGCCCGCCGGGGTCGCGGGGCCGCCGGGCTGGCTGCCACCGGCCTCCGCGCAGACCTCGAACTGTGCTCGCGCACTCTGCCCGGTCTCCACGAGCGAAGCGGTGTTCACGAACTCCTGGCAAGCGCCAGGCTCCGTCGCCACCTCGATACCGTAATCGCGCACGTGCTCGGTGCCGGCGGCCATCCACGTGATGGTCCAGGCGGGGTCGAACTCGTAGCGATCGTCGGCGACGGTGACCGTGCGATGCTGCTCGTTGATCGAGTAGCTCACTGGCGTCTCGAGCGTGAGCGGATCAATATCTGCTCCCGTCACCGTGACGTCGTGGGAGCCCGAGAGCGTGGTGCCCGGGTCACCCGCGCAGGTGTAGGGCAGCGTCACCGTGCTGTTTGCCGCGACGACCACTCCGGTTGCCCCGTCGATCTCGCACTCCAGACCGTCAATGGTGACCGTCTCGGCGACATCCACGGTGTACGGCCGGAAGTCGTTCGGGTTCGTGATCTCAACCTGGCCCGAGAGCTCGTGCGCGGAATCAGTGAACCCACCCTCGGTGACCTTCACCGCGTATTCAGCGTCGACCTTCTCCGGCGATGTGTCGGCGGCGATGGCCTCACGGTTCGTGAGTTCCTTGTCGATGCTCCACTCGTAGTTACGCACGAGGCTCGCGGTAGCGGGATCCGCGATCTTCAGCGGCGCTTCTCGGCACAGCTGGTGCTGCGTAGCGGCGCTGATACCCAATCCGGCAATCGTCGCGGTGTTATCGACCGTGGCACAGGTGCCCGCGTCGACCGCAACATCAACCGAATAGGTTTCGCGGTGCTCAGTTCCGGCAGCACTCCAGGTCCAGGGACCGAACTCGCGCGGCGCCTGTTCTGTCGAATCGATGGCCATGATGTCTTCGGCCGTCACGGTCTTCTGGAACTCGTGGAGCTGCCAGGCCTCCTCGCGAATCTCGGCCGTGGCCGTCGCGCTGCGTTCCTCGACCAACGTACGGTCGGTCCCCGCAACGTCGCTCCGCCAGGTCACCGTCGCCGTGTTCACACCGGCGTAGGCGGGCTCAGACGTGAACGTGCAGCTGTAGGGCAGCTCGCGCGTTTCACCCGCTGCGAGCGTCACCGACGAGCCACTGGCAAACGTACAGACCGCCCCACCCCCGATGTCGGCGGCGTCGGTGACTGCCGCATCGACACTGCGGTACTGGTTCGGGTTCGAGACCGTGACCGTTCCGCTCATCGTCCAGGTTGCGTCGGCAGCGTCACCCTCGGTGACGACGACCTCGTAGTCGAGCTGCGCATGGCCGTCTGCGTCAAGCTGCGCGTCGGGGTTCAACAGCTGCTTTTCAATGCTCCAACCGTAGCTGCGCTCGAGGCCCGTAACGACGTTTTTCTCGATCGTCAGGTCGGCCGGGCGGCACGCGGTGAGCGATTCGGAAGCCGATTGCCCGGTTTCGTCGATCACCGCCGTGTTGTCGACCGTCAGGCAGTCGCCCGCTGGCACGGTCACGTCTTCCGAGTATGTCTCCGGGTGCTCGGTGCCAGCCGCGCTCCAGGTGTAGGGCCCGAAGTTGCGGTCGCTGGTCGCTGCGCCATCGATCTTGAGATCGTCGGTGACGTTCACCGTACGATTCACCTCGGTGACCGCATAGCTCGCGGCGGTCGATACGTCGACCGGCGCCAGCTGTTGCCCCGTCGCCGGGTCGATATCGTCGGCGGCGATCGTAGCCGTGAGTTCGCGATCGAGATCGGTGCCGGGGGCGCCGGTGCACTCGTACGCGAGCGTAATCACCGCTCCGGCCGCAATGGTGCGGTTCGTGCCGTTGGTCACGGTGCACGTCACGCCCGACCCGTCTGAGGCAACGGTCGCCGTGAATGTGTACTGCTTCTCCTCCGACGGGTTCGTGACAACGACGGTGCCGCCGATGCGAGCAGCCGAGTCAACGGCGTCGCCCTCGGTGGTCACCACCTCGTAATCGATGGTCGCGGCACCCGAGTCAGGATCGACTGCGAGCGCATCGCGGTTCGTCGCCCGCTTCGCGATGTCCCACCCGTACGTCCGAGTAAGTGACGCGTCAGCGCTCAGTTCACCCTGCAGGCCGGTCGCGATCACACCGGCGTCGAGGTGCGCGACATCGCTATTGCGGGGCAGCGTCAGCTGATCGACGACGCCCGTGTCGATGTTCGCGTCCGAATCGATATCAGTGTTATCGCCGACAGCCTGCTCTGTGAGACGGTACCCAAGCGCGCGCAATTCGTCCACGTCGAACACGACCTGGTAGTCGGAACTGTGCAATTGGGTGAAGTGGTACGCCCCGCTCGCGTCGGTGGTCAGCGTGCGGAATGGCGTGGTGGTGTCGCCGTCGCGGTACAGGTGCACGGGCACGTTGCGCAGCAGCGCCTCATCATCCTGGCGAATGCCGTCGGCATTGCGGTCTACCCACGCGACCCCGGCGATCGAGCTGGCGACAACGCGCACGGGGTCCGCGTCTTTCTTGCCGAGGTTGAGCGTGCGATCCAGCACTGGGTCGTAAACCGTCCCGGATGCGTCGTTGAAGTAGATGTCGTTCTTGACCTGACCATCCACCTCGAAACCGAGGTCGACCGCGCCGTAACCCTGCGTGCTCGCCGCGATATTGAGCACGGTCACACGGATCGCGGTCGGGTTCTGTGGCCACGTGCTCGGGTCACTCGGGTCCACTGTTTCCCACTGCGTGCCGGATCCAATGGTGGTCGGATCTTCGTTGGTCAGCTCGAATACGGTGTCTGCTTGGTTCGCGGAACCGATCCGCCCGATGCTCGCGAGCTTCGAGGTGCCGCTGAATTCGCTGCCACGCCCGTCAGCGTCGAACGGGAAAACGTCGACGAAGCGCCCCTGGCCGAGGCTGTAGTTGTTGTAGTTGACCCACTGGAGGCGCCACGCGGTCGGAATGTCCTCAACCTCGATCTCCGGCTCGGAGATGAGCTGCTTTGAGAAGAAGGCGGCCTGAGGTGTGCCCGCGAGCACCGTGGCGACGTCGGAGTGACGCTTCGGCGATACACCGGCCGCCACCTCGGGGTCCATGCCCGTCGACTCAATCTTTGCGGTGTTCTTCACGGTGGCGTTGTACGGTGCCGCCTGCGGCGGCAGCAGCACGCCGAGCTTCGCGGAGTAGGTAATCTGCGGCAGCACCGTGTCGGTCTGCACCGCGCCCTTCGGCGTGAAGGTCAGCACAATGCCGCTCACATCATCGGCGGTATACGGGATCCCGTCGGGGCCGAAATCAGCGGGCGTCTGGGTGACATCCCAGAAGTCATCGAGATCGCTGGTGTCGACGCTGAGCATGCCGATATCGAGCGTGTCGACTACTCGCAGATCATCGACCGAATAGGGCAGGAACGTACCCGCTCCGGCCGTCACCGTCGGCTTGATCGTGTAGTGCAGTTCGTCCTCTGGCATCGCCTGCGTCTCAGCTACGTCCTTAGCGATCCGCACCACATTGCCGATGATCTCGGTGGTCACCGTATTCTGACGGGCCGGCTTCGCCGCGAACTCGTCGGCAATCCAGCGAGTCACGGTCGGCAGCCGGTCCCCGATATTTCCCACGGCGATCATCGGCACCTGCGAGAACAGCAGCTTGTTGTTCGGGAAGTTCGCACCGAAGTTCACGCCGGTAAAGGCGCCAGCGCGGAGGAATCGGAGCCCGCTGATCTGGGCCGGATCGAGCGTTGCGCAATCGGTCCAGGTCATCGTCGGAGCCGCTCCCGAGTTTGTCCCGGTGAAGTCGGTGGTGCACTGCACGGTGTACGACGAGGCCGGGAAGGCACGAGTGTCCATCGACGGATCGCTGGCCGCAGCGCTCTGGCTGGGCGCTACGACGCCGAGCACGGCCCCGTCGATGTTGTCGAGGTCAAGGTGCTGTTTGGCGGGACTCCAGAAGTGGAAGCTCGTCACGTTCGTGAGCGACGGCTCTTCGGGAACGTAGACGGTCTCGCTCGTGAATGTGCCGTTCTTCCCAATGTAGCCCTGGTTGTTGATGTCGGCGTGGAGCGCCCACTCGCCAGCGGCGGGAGTTCGCACGACCGGCTGCGCGGTGCTGCGCCACGGGTATGCATCGACAAGGTCAGCGTCCGCGACCTTCGGGGTGAAGTAGGCAGCGCCCTGCTGGTAGCCGTATTCGACGGTCGCGCACGCGAGCGCGCGGCTCGCATTGTTGTTGTTCGGATTCGAATCAGTGATGGGGCGGCCATGCGCATCGACCCAGTTTCCTGCCGAAACGTGAGCGCTGAGCGTCGCCTGGCAGCCATACTCCTCTTCGAGCACCTTCTGCGGCGTGAAAGAGTCGATGTAGAGCACATTGCCCTGGTCCGCGAGCATCGCCTCGCACGCAGGGTTCTTCTTCATCGTGATGGTGACCGTCTGCGTCGAACTCGACGGGTAGTACTGGTTGTTGTTGTAGGGGTTTGGACCTACGAATGCCCAACATCCACCGCCAACTGGCACCTGTGTCGACGCGGTGCGGGGCAGTTGAAACGCTGATCTCGGACCCGAGAAAGCGACCGTGAAGGTGATGTTGCCGTTGGGGTCGGCGTAGCCGGTCTTCGCGAGCGAATCGGGCTGCAGCCTGACCGCCCAGCGCTGCGACCACGCGGGGCCAGCTCCCCCGGGGCCAAACTCGGCACCGCCCAGGTACACCGACGCCTGCAGAGCGGGAGAGCCAAGAGCTGACAGCGAGATGTCTGCGCTCGCGACCGAGCGCACGGTGATCTCGTCCACAGTGAGCACGTGCGATCCCGAGTCGTCCGTGAAGGTCAGCTCGGGGGTCCACGTTGACCCGTCCGCGCAGCCTTCGCCCGCCTTGGCGTGGAACGGCTGCGTGAGCACCGCACCGTTCGCGGCCTGAGACCAGGTCACGACGATGGTGTCGGCATCAGGATGCGCGACCGTGCCGCTCGTCTGCACGCCACCGAGGTTACTGAAGTTGAGGTTCGCGTCGACCGTGGTGTCCCAGACCCAGCAGCTCGGCTTGGTCAGAGTCATCGTCGCGCCGTTCACCGCGCCCGACGTTACCGCCTGAATCTCGAAGCCCACGCGATCGCGCACGGCGACGATGTCGTTGTCATTATTGGCATCAACCGGATTATTTGTGAATGAATATCCGTCGGCCACCTGATTGAAGGCCACTGAGTCGAATGTTCCTACCGCGGCCATTGCGACAGCGGGAACGCTGAACATGCCCGCGAGCAGGCCGACTGCCACGCCCGCCGCGATCGCGGCTCGTTGTGTGAGCTTCATGGGTACAGGTGTTCCTTCGGTCCGGAGGAGAAATGCGTCATCGTCACTGAGACGCGATCATGAACGTGTGAGGGGAGACAGGGGTTCGGCGGTGAATTCCGCCGAACCCCTGTCGTACTTCGATCGGGCCTGAACTAGGCCGCGCGTCGACGCAGCATGGCGCCGGCGAGCAGCGCCGCACCGAGCAGGCCGACGCCGATGCCGACGCCTGCGAGGGTGCCCTGATCGGCGCCCGTCTGCGCGAGCTGAGTCGGCGTAGACGGGTTCGTGTTCACCACGGGGTCAACAGGATCCACAGGATCAACCGGGTCCACCGGATCGACGGGATCGACCGGGTCAACGGGCTCGGTGGTCGCTGACCAGCACGCAGGCTCGTCGGCACCGAGTACGGCCATCGACTGGTAAATATCCAACGCGGGCACACCGTCAGGCGCGGTGTAGCTCGCCACCATGTCGTAGGTCCCAGCAGGAGAATCCAGAAGGTAGCCGACGAGCTCGGCATTGGTAAGCCCCGATGCATTTGCCGAACCGTTACTCACGGCGTAGCGAATGTCATTGACATCCACACCCACGGGGGTCACATCATCCGGAAGAATTCCCGCGTCGACCTCGTCGGACGGCACCTCGAAGGAGTCACGACCATAATTCGTCGGCGTGTACGTTGTGTCGCCTTCGGTGTACTTCTCTAGTCCAGCGACGCAGAATGCAGTCGAGAAATATGCCGTAGTCTCGGGCTGCGTGATCGAGAGCGGCGTGACGGCCGTCGGCGAGAGGCGCTCAGCGTCGGCCGCGGTGCCCTCCTGCAGGAAGAACTCGAGCTGGCCGGTTCCGGGAACACTTGAGGTCACAGACGCGGTGACGGTGCCGGTGATTCCCGGCGGGACATTGCCGCCGAACGCGAGGATGATCGGCGTCACATCGTCCGTGAAGGTCTCGATGGAGTTTCCATCGAGTGACGCAGCCATCGCGTTCATCGCGTCTACCTGAGCCGCGTACGCAGCGCAGTCGCTTCCGGTGACGGTGCTGTCGCATCCGAAGCGGAACGTGTAGGTCGCTTCTGACGAGGCCGTGAAGTCGCCCGTGTAGGTCAGCACCGGAATCGGGAACGCGACGGAATCACTTTCGATCGTGTACTTGACCTGCATGTCGTCGCGGGTCTGCCCAACGCGGCCGTGCACGGTGTAGCTGCCATCAATCGGAGCGTTAACGTTGTTCTGCGTTGAGTACACCACGGAGATGTCGGTCTCGGCAGCGTTTGCGGCCGGCGCGAACAGCAACGGCGTCAGCGCGATGAGCGCGATGCCCGGAACTGCGGCGATCTTCAATCGTCGTTTCATATCTCTTTTCCTTCGTTGTTATTCGAGGTTCGTGGGTGGCCGGGGTGACTCGCACCCCGGCCACTGAGCGGGCGGATCCGGCCGGATCAGGCCGTGCGGCGGTTGCGTCGTGCGAGCAGCACACCGGCGCCCGATGCGAGGAGCAGTGCGCCGCCCAGCGCGATACCGATCACGCCGGACTGGCCGGTGACGGCGAGCCCTGAAGTGCCGGTGGCAGCTGGCGGTGTTGTGGGGGTTGCGGGGCCAGTCGGATCAGTCGGGTCGGTCGGATCCGTCGGATCCGTCGGGTCCGTGGGATCGGTCGGATCGGTCTTCGTGTCGCCGAAGCCGAACCAGACTGCGTCTGCAGACAGGTCGCCGCCGAGCAGACTCTCGGTGCCCGCCACCTCGACATCGTTGCGATACGCACCCTTGGCGATGTCGCCCGATGCCGCGTAGGTCACACTCGCGCCCGGCTCGAGCGTGCCCGAGAAGTCCGCTGGTGCGGCAATTGTGCCGAGCACGCTGTCAACCACTGACGAAAGCGCCACCGCGGTGTTGCCCGTGTTCGTCACTTCGTAGGTGAACTCAACCGCCGAACCGGCGGCCACGTGGAGCGGTGCCGTCTCGAGCGGAGCCTGCACACCAGCGCCCGTCTTTACGACGCTGAGCCCCGAGGTGACTCCGAAGCCGAACCAGTCGTCGGTCTCAGAGTGAGCATCACCGACGGCGTCGACGCCTGAAGCCGTTGCGACGTTGGTGTAGTCACCCGCCGCGATCGGACCGGTCGCCGTGAAGATGACCTGCTCGCCGGCATCGAGGGTGCCGTCGAATCCGCTCGGGGCCGTTGCTGCACCGATGCGATCATCGGTCACACCAACGGCCGTCATGGGAGCGTTGCTCTCGTTCGTCACGGTGTAGGTGAACGGTACGTCGGTTCCTGCTGTGACAGCGTGCGCGTCATCTGCACTGTCGTTGCTAACACTGTCGCCCGTCTTCACGACGGTGAGACCACCGGTCTCACCGAAGCCGTACCAGGTGTCGGTTGCCGTCTCCTGGTCAGCCGTCGTGACGGTCACGGTGTTCTCGTACGCGCCCGCCCCAACCGCGCCGGATGCGGTGTACACAACCGACTCATTCGCCGCGAGCGTGCCATCAAATCCAGCCGGTGCGGTCAGCCTTCCAATCACGCTGTCCACGACGCTACTGACTGTGACCTCGGCATTGCCGGTGTTCGTCACGGTGTATTCAAAATCAACGGTTGCGTCAGCCGACGTGTAGAACGGTGCTGCCGAAGAAGCCGTGGCAACTCCATTGCCGGTCTTCACGACGGTGAGCCCCTCGGTGATACCGAAGCCGTGCCACTCATCTTCGGCGGCGAGCGTCTCCCCCGCTGAGGTCGCGGTCGCATCGACGGTGTTGACGTACGCACCGGCGGCCACCGGCCCGGAGGCGGTGAAGGTCGCAGACGCGCCCGGCGCGAGCGTTCCGTCGAATCCAACGGGAGCGACCACCTGGGTCACCGCTCCGAGCTGGCTATCGTCGAGCGCAACGTCGGTGGCGACAACGTTTCCGGTGTTCGTGACCGTGTAGTTGAACACGACATCGGCACCTGCTGCAACGTCAACCGCGTCGGCCTCGGTCTGTGCAACCTCGCCGTTGCCGGTCTTCGCCACCTCAAGGCCGGTCGTGTATCCGAAGCCATACCAGGTGTCGTTGGCCGTGACGGCCTGCCCCTCAGACTCGCCCGTCGCCGTGGCGGTGTTCTGGTACTGACCTGCCGCAACGGGGCCGGACGCCGTGAAGGTGACGCTTTCACCGCCCGCGAGCGTGCCGGAGAAGTTTGCGGGATCGACCACGGTCGTCACATCGCCGAGCACGCTGTCGTTGAGCTCGATATCGGTGACGTCGGCTTCGCCCTCATTCGTGATCGTGTAGCTGAATTCGACATCGCTACCGGCCGCGACCTGCAGTGCGTCGCTCGCGGTGTCGGTCGTGACACCATTGCCCGACTTGACGACGGAGATTTCTGACGGCTGCAGCGCCAGCGGCGTTACCGCCCAATCACCGTTGCCAGCCTCATTCCATGCCGAAACACGGAACTGGTAATCAGACGCGGGGTTCAGCCCGGTGACCGTCGCAGTCGCGTCGGTGTTCGTCGCAGTGTTCACGACGCTCCAGGAGGCGCCGCCATCGGTCGACTGCTCCACGACGTAGTCGCGCACAGGCAGTTGCCCGTCACCGGTGACCCCGGTCGCCAGAGCATCCCAGCTCAGCGTCGCCTCGGTCTTCGCCGCCGATGTGTACGTGCCCGTGAGCCCGGTGATCGCGTCGGGCGTCCGAGCGAAGATCTCAACACGGGTCGATGCTGTGCCCTCTGAGACGGTCACGTACATGAACCCGCGCTGATCGAAGGCGATGCCGCGCACCGTCTGCACCTGGCCGTTGGTCGTGCCCGCACCGTAGGCCGAGAACGAACCCTTCGGCGTGCCGTCGGCCGCAAACACACGCAACACGCCTGAGCGCTGACCGACGTAGATATCACCGGTGAGCGGATCAACCTGGATCGCGAAGGTGACGGCCGGAGACGAGCTCGAGCCGCCGTCGCCGTTCGCGAGCGTGCCGAGACCGATGCGCTGCACAACGGTGCAGCGATCCCGCGATGAACCGGTCGGGTTTCCGATGGGCTCGCTCGTGCACGAGTCGAGGTCGATGCGTTCGATGAAGCTCTGCTGGCCCGCGCCCGGATCGATGTAGCCCACGAGCGCGTCGTTGCCGGGCGTCGTCGGATCAGCAGCGACCGCGTAGGGCGAGCGATAGCCGGCGTCGCCGGCGTACGCAGTGCCCGGAGCCTGATTGAGGTAGATGTTGCGCACGAACGTGCCGGCGTCGGTGTACTCCTTCAGAAGCTCGGGAGTCTGGCTCGTGACGAGCATATTGCCATTGTCTTGGCGTGCTACGCCAACGTTGAAGTCGAGCGACTGAGGGTCATAGCGGTTCGTCCAGCCCGTTCCCGAAGCCCACGTGGCCTGGCCGAATGAGGCTCCCTCCGTAGCGTCGGCGTTGACGAGCCGCACCGCTTTCTTCGTGTTTGCGAAGCCAGCTGCCGCGTAATCGGAGTCCATCACCCAGGCCGTACCCGTGTTGCTCACCGCGACACCGCGGGCGCCGGCGAACTCGCCGTTCGGGAGCGTAGACCCCGTCAGCACGGTCGCGTTGGCGCGCGACTGGTAGTTCGCGCCAATGCCACCGTTCGCGTTGTTCGCGGGAGCTGCAGCATAGGCACCGTTGCCCTGATACTGGCCGACGCTCCAATCCGTGCCCGTGGCGTCATACTTCATGACGCGCGAGTCACCGATGTAACACGAAGTGCCCATGACGACACCACCCTGGAACGAGCAGAGCGTGACGGCGAGCGAGCCGTATCCGATCTTCGCGCTGTCAGCCACCCAGAGGCTGCCATCAACGGGGCTGATGGCTGTGCCGTAAGAGAACACTGAACCCGAGACGCGAGTCTTCACGTCGCCGGCATACCCCCACAAGCCGGTGCCACGCGCCTTGCCCGCGGTCTGGGCAACACTCGTCACCCCCGTCGGAGTAGAGCTCACGCTCGGCGAATTAATGGTCGCCTGCGCTGCAGGAGCGACAGCGACTGCGCCTCCCAGAGCGAGGGCAAATCCGAGGGTCGCCGCAGCGACTCGACCATACGTCGATTGACGTCGGTGTGCTGGTTGACGGCTTCGTCGCATCGATCTGCTCCAGGTGCGTAATTGAGTTGGGTGACTATGTAAATAAGTTGCTCGGCCCCCACCCCGGGTACAAAAGGGGGGAAAGGGCAAGGGCCGAGCTCGCACAGTAAACGGCGAATCGTCCATTTCGTGACGCGCGGATTTAAAAAAAGTTTTATCGGGGTCCAAATTCCAATGTTCGGCGTGTAGCAGAAAAGAGCGCATACTAGTTCTAAGGGGGATTGCCGCGGTGGGACGCGGCGAGTTCGGGTTCTCGTTTTTTTGGGGGCCCGATTAGAAGAGGAAGACGGAAGAGGAAGACGGATGCCCCGTTCAGCGCACCCCGAACTTTCCGATGCGGAATTGCTTGACGCGACCCGTGCCGGAGACACAGCTGCGTTCGCAGTGCTGTGGGAGCGGCACAGTCGCGCCGGGTTGACCGCTGCCCGACACCTGGGTTCACCCTCGCACGCCGAAGACATTGTCTCCGAGGCCTATCTCCGCATTCTCGAACTCGTGATTGATGGACGTGGGCCGCACGGTGCCTTCCGCCCTTACCTGTATCGCACGGTGCAGACCATCGCCGCAGACCACTGGCGCAATCCCGAAGACACAAGCGACACGCTCGACCAGGTCCCCGACCTCACGGAGGCGGGCCCCTGGGAAGACGGTGCGTTCGATCGCAACGCCGCCGCGCGCGCCTTCGAATCGTTGAACGAGCGCTGGCAGTCGGTGCTCTGGTACACCGAAGTCGAGGGCATGCCACCCCGCGAAGTCGCGAAACTTCTCGGCCTCTCGGCGAACGGCGTTTCTGCTCTCGCGAAGCGCGCCCGCGAAGCACTGCAGTCGGCCTGGGTTGAGGCGCACGTCGATCGTGAACTCAGCGACGTCGATTGCCGCGTAACACTCGAAAACCTGCAGCGGTACCAGCGTGGCAAGCTGACCGCTGCCGCGAGCCGCGATGTGAAGGCGCACCTCGAAATCTGTGAGGACTGCGCACGCGCGGCCAAGGAGTACGCGGTACTCAACCGCCAACTCGCACTTACGCTCGTCGGCATCTTGCTCGGCGGCGGGTCAGCCTTCAGCTTTCTCGGAAACTTTGGCGCTGCCGCGCCCGCATCTGCTGCGACGCTCGCTGGCGGAGCGGCCGGCGCCTCGAGTGGCGGCACGACAACCGGAGCCGCAGCAGCTGGCGGCAGCACGGCTGTCGCGGCGACCGGGGGTGTGCTCGGCGGCGTCTCTGCAACCCTGCTCATCGCCGCAGCGTCGGCCGCAGCGCTCGTCATCGGCGGCGGCGCAATCTGGATGTCGCAATCGGGCAGCGCTCCGGCTGAGACGCCTGCGGTAGCGGCCGAACCGCTCGTCACGCCGACCACTCAAGCTGACGACACACCAGCGGACAAGCGAACTAGCGAGCGCACCCCAGAACCGAAGACCCCCAAAGAAACGATCGACGACAACGAGAGCACGGTCGACGTGCCGAGCACCGCCGTCGATGAGCCGGGGAACGGCACTACGGGCGGCACCGTTGGCACTGGCGGCACCGGAGTTTCCGCAGATGCTGCGGCCTCGGCCGCTGGCTCAGCTGACGGCTCTTCTCACGCAGCAGAAGCGAGTGCCAACGCGACTGCTGGTTCTGTCGCCGATGCGAGCACTTCCGTCGCGGGAGCTACGACGTCCAGCGATTCCGGAGCGAGCGGTGCCACTAGCGCGACGGCAAGCAGCGCTGGCACAGCCGCGAATGCTGCCGCTTCAACTGCTGCCGACAATACCTCGGCAGACAGCAATACCGCCGCAGACAGCGGTGCGACTGCCGATGCTGACGGCACCACTCCCGACGACGGAGACCCGGCGCTCGCCCCCGAATTCCTCAACAATTGGACGCGCTGCACGAGTGATGGCGTTTTTATTGCCGGCACCTCAGAGCCAAATGGCTCGGTTGTGAGTCGCGTCACTATCAATGGCAATGCGCCAGTGGAGCTCGCCGAGCGGATGGAGACACAGGGTCGGTTCTGGTGGTCGTCAACGTACGTCAATGATCAAATCCACTGGGATGCCACCGACAGCGTCGTGATCGAAGTCCGTTACATCCGCAATGCCAGCGACACTTACTCCACGTGGACCCAAGTGCCCTTTGCCGCCGACCCGTACTTCGACCTCACAGGCTCCAACGATTTCTGTGCTCCGCTGGTGGGAGCCCCAGCTCAGGACTAAGCCCGGTCGCGATCCACGACGAGGTCAGCAGCAGGGTGCGGCAAATCAGGTTGAACCAGAGCAGCAGGCCGACAAACACGGCGAAGGTCGCGAGCAACGGGTTACTTGACTCACCGCTGATCAGCACACCGCCGAGCACCTTCAACCCGAGCAACACAAGCGCGCCGAGTCCGCACCCGATGATCAGCCGCCATCGTGGCACGATGACCTCGGCCAGGAATCTGTGCATTGCGAGCAGGAGAAGCACGTCGAATACATACACCGCTGCATAGCGCAATATAGTTCCGAGCGTGCCAAAGAACCAGTTGTCCGCATCCGCTCCGACCCAGCCCAAGAACTGATCGGCGACGGTTGAACTCAGCACGGTGAGAGCGGCCGACACGAAGATAGCGACGAAGAACACGATGGCGAGCACGAAGTCTCGCAGCTTCAAGAGCACAGGATTCCGATAGAGACGCACCTCCAAACCAAAGATGATCCGGATCGATCTGCGCGTTCCCGTGAACCAGTTGAGTGCAACCCAAAGCAGCACCGCGCCAGCGACGAGACTCGACCAGTTGAACGCTCGCGCGCTCATCAGTGCGCTGATCGGCACCGCACCACCGGGACCCACGAGCCCCGGGATAAACAGGTTGATCTGGGTGACCACAGACTCGAGGAGTTCCGGTCGATCTCGCAGCACAATGCCGAAAATTCCAGAACCGAGCCACAGTGCGGCAAATACGGCGAACAGTGCTTGATAACTCATGCCGCCGGCGAGTACGACACCGCCGACATCTGAGAAGTGCATATACGTGCGCACGGGGCGTAGCCGCTGAGCCCAGCCCCATCGTTCCCGGCCCCGCTCGACGACCTCTGAAACACGCGACGCCCCGGATCCCTCCGCGTGAGCGGAGGCATCCCGGGGCGTCGTCATGCAGTAACTGTATCCGAGGTGAGACCTCGGAGCGCTACGCGGTCTTACCGGTGCGGATTGCGGCCTTGACCTCGGCGATTGCCTTGGTGACCTGAATACCGCGCGGGCAGGCGTCCGTGCAGTTGAAGGTGGTGCGGCAGCGCCACACGCCCTCGGTGTCGTTCAGAATGTCGAGGCGGACCTCGGCGTTCTCGTCGCGCGAATCAAAAATGAAGCGGTGAGCATTCACGATCGCGGCCGGGCCGAAGTACTGGCCATCGGTCCAGAACACGGGGCAGCTGGTCGTGCACGCTGCGCACAGAATGCACTTCGTGGTGTCGTCGAAGCGTTCGCGATCCTCAATCGTCTGAATGCGCTCCTTGCCACCGGCCGGAGCCGAGCTCGAAACCAGGAACGGCTGCACCTCGCGGTAAGCGGCGAAGAACGGCTCCATGTCGACGATGAGGTCCTTTTCAAGGGGCAGGCCCTTGATGGCTTCTACGTAGATCGGCTTCGAAATATCGAGGTCCTTGATCAGCGTCTTGCACGCGAGACGGTTGCGACCGTTAATGCGCATCGCATCCGAGCCACAAATGCCGTGCGCGCAGGAGCGGCGGAACGAGAGCGTGCCGTCCTGATCCCACTTGATGCGGTGCAGCGCGTCAAGAATACGGTCGGTCGGGTACATCTCAACGTCGAAGTCTTCCCAGAACGCCTCGCGGCCCGACTCGGGGTCAAAGCGACGAATGAGCAGCGTGACGGTGAAGGGCTTCGGCGCTTCGGGAGCTTCAGAGGTCGGAGCCTCAGCGGTTGCAATGCTCATGAGCTAGTACTTCCTCTCCAGCGGCGGGTATCGCAACTCGCCCTGCTCGTTCTTCGTCACGACGACGGGCTTCCAGTCCAAGCGGATGTGGTCATCGGGATCTGCGGAGTGCGGGTCGCCTGAGAGATACGCCATCGTGTGCTGCATGTAGTTCTCGTCATCGCGATTCGGGTAGTCGTCTCGCATGTGGCCGCCGCGGCTCTCCTTGCGGTTGCGCGCCGTAAAGGTGAGCACCTCTGCGAGATCGAGCAGGAACCCGAGCTCGATCGCCTCGAGCAGGTCGGTGTTGTACCGCTTGCCGCGATCCTGCACGCCCACGTTGAGGTAGCGCACGCGCAGGTCGTGGATCACCCGAAGTACCTCGGTGAGCGACTCCTCGGTGCGGAACACCTGAGCGCCACGATCCATCGCTTCCTGCAGTTCGCGGCGCAGGTCTGCGACGCGCTCGGTGCCGGTACCGTTGCGGAAGCCTTCGACCATGTCGCGGACCATCTTCGCGGGATCCTCGGGCAGCGGCACGAACTCAGCGGTTGCCGCGTAGTCGGCCGCATTGTTTCCTGAGCGCTTGCCAAACACGTTGATGTCGAGCAGCGAGTTCGTTCCGAGACGGTTCGAGCCGTGCACCGATACACACGCGCACTCGCCCGCCGCGTACAGGCCGGGGACGACGGTCGTATTGTCCGAGAGCACCTCGGCATCGTTGTTCGTCGGGATGCCGCCCATTGCGTAGTGCGCGGTCGGGAACACGGGAACGGGCTCGGTCACCGGATCGACGCCCAGGTAGGTGCGCGCGAACTCGGTGATGTCGGGGAGCTTCGTCTCGAGCACCTCGGCGCCCAGGTGGGTGCAGTCGAGGTACACGTAGTCCTTGTGCGGGCCGGCGCCGCGGCCGTCGAGCACCTCTTGCACCATTGAACGGGCCACGATGTCGCGCGGCGCGAGGTCCTTAATGGTCGGGGCGTAGCGCTCCATGAAACGCTCACCCGACGCATTACGCAGGATCGCGCCCTCACCGCGGGCGCCCTCCGTGAGCAGAATGCCGAGACCGGCAAGACCGGTCGGGTGGAACTGGTAGAACTCCATGTCTTCGAGCGGCAGGCGCTGACGCCACACGATGCCGACGCCGTCACCGGTGAGGGTGTGCGCGTTCGACGTCGTCTTGAAGATCTTGCCAAAACCACCCGTGGCGAACACGATCGACTTCGCCTGGAAGACGTGCAGATCGCCGGTCGAGAGCTCGTAGGCCACGACACCGGAGGGCTTGCGCACGCCATCAACCTCGGTCATCACGAGGTCGAGCACGTAGTACTCGTTGAAGAAGTTCACACCGAGCTTCACGCAGTTCTGGAACAGCGTCTGCAGAATCATGTGGCCGGTGCGGTCGGCGGCGTAGCAGGCACGGCGCACTGCGGCCTTGCCGTGGTCACGTGTGTGCCCGCCGAAACGGCGCTGATCGATCTTGCCCTCGGGCGTGCGGTTGAACGGCAGGCCCATGTTCTCGAGGTCGATCACCGCGTCGATGGCCTCACGAGCGAGGATCTCGGCCGCGTCTTGGTCGACGAGGTAGTCGCCTCCCTTGACGGTGTCGAACGTGTGCCACTCCCAGTTGTCTTCCTCGACGTTCGCGAGCGCAGCAGCCATGCCGCCCTGTGCCGCACCCGTGTGGGAACGCGTCGGATAAAGCTTCGTGATGACCGCGGTCTTGGCCTTCGGGCCAGCCTCGATCGCCGCGCGCATGCCCGCGCCGCCGGCGCCGACGATCACAACGTCGAACTGGTGATAGGTGACGCCGTCCTTGACGGTCACGTCCTCGCCCTGATGGGTGTCTGTAGTCACGTGAATCCTATTCTTCGTTTCGAAATCCGGTGCTGCGCGCTGGAGCTACGGGGTTGGGCAGAACGAGGCGACGAGCGCCGGGTCTGCACCCGCGGGGCAGGGGTCGAGCGTGTAGATCACGAAGGTGCCGAGCAGGATGAGAAGGGCGGCGGAGAGAAACAGCGCAACCTTGAAACCCTTGGCCAGGCCCGGGCGAACGACGTAATCGTTCACGATGGTGCGCATACCGTTCGCGCCGTGAATGAGTGCGAGCCAGAGGAGCAGGGTGTCCCACACCTTCCAGAACGGCTGCGACAGCTTGCCGCCGACGAAGCCGAAGTCGATGGCGTGCACGCCGTCACCGATCATCAGGTTCGAGAAGAGGTGGCCGAATACCAGCACGATGAGCAGCACGCCCGAGACGCGCATGTAGACCCAGCCCCACTTTTCCCAGTTGGTGCGCTTCTTCGCCGGCGTCTGTGCGCGCGGAGCATCAATCGTCAATGACATGTCTTATCTCCTCGCGCTCAGTGACCGAATACGTTCATCAGGTGGCGCGGCAGGAAGCCGGCCATCGTGACGACCCACAGCGCCATGACGACCCAGAACATCGTGCGCTGGTACTTCGCGCCCTTGCTCCAGTAATCGACCAGGATGATGCGGACGCCGTTGTAGGCGTGGAACACGATGGCCGCGACAAGCACGCCCTCGCCCAGGCCCATCACCGGAGTCTTGTAGGTACTCATGACGGCGTTGTACGCCTCGGGGCTGACACGCACGAGGGCGGTGTCGAGCACGTGCACAAGCAGGAAGAAGAAAATGGAGACTCCCGTGATGCGGTGCAGCACCCAGGACCACATTCCCTCGTTACCGCGGTAGAGGGTTCCGCCTGGGCGAACCTTCTTCCTGGCCACGGGTGCGGCTGCTGCCGTTTGGGCTGTCACGGGCTTCCTCCTTCGTCGGGCTTCGCCGAGAGTCACCCGGCGGCTGACATAGCCATCTCGCCACGCGCGGGTTTCCCCGTCACAGAGCATGGCTGAGAATCCACTGCGCATCTATTATGACACCATTCGTCGGTGCCTCTCGTACACGCCTGAGCGCGAGGGTTCTCGCCGAGCACGAGGGAATATTCGCGGACGAATCCCTCACGTTCGGCAAGAACCCTCGCGCTCAGCGGGGTTGGGTGGGCGGGGGCGGGTGGGGCGGGCGGTCGGGGCGGGGGCGGGGCGGGGCGGGCGGTTAGACCAGGGCCGGGATTGATGCTCGCTCGATCACTCGTGCGAGGTCGGCTCGGTCGGCCGGTGTGAGCTCCTGGAGCGGCGCCCGTACCGGGCCACCCGTGCGGCCGACCGCGTCGAGGCCCGCCTTGACAATCGAGACGGCGTAGCCGGGAACACGGTTGCGCACCTCGAGGTACGGGTGCACGAACTCGCGCAGCGCCGTAAACACCGCCGCGTGATCCCGTCGGCGCACAGCGTTGTAGAAGTCGATCGCGAAGTCGGGCACGAAGTTGAACATCGCAGACGAGTACGTCGTCACCCCGAGTTCGAGGTACGGCAGGGCGAACGTTTCGGCCGTTGGCAGCCCGCCGACGTATGTCAGTCGGTCCCCCAGCGTCGAGTAGATGTGCGTCATTTGCTCGATCGACCCCACACCGTCTTTGAAGCCGATGAAGTTGGGCAGGCGGTCAGCCAGGCGCACGAGCGTCTCGGCCGAGTACTGCGCGTTCGCGCGGTGGTACACGATGACGCCGAGATTCGTCGCCCGGCAGACCGCCTCGACGTACGCGGCGAGGCCTTCTTGCCCGGCCTCGGTGAGGTACGGCGGAAAGAGCAGAATGCCGTCGCCGCCCGCAGCCTCAACCGCGCGCGCCTGGGCCACGGCGGCACGAACCGACCCACCGGCTGGGCCAAGCACGGCCGTGCGCCCGCCGACCTGCTGCACTGCCGCGGCGACGACCCGCGACACCTCGTCAAGCGTCAGCGAGAAGTACTCACCCGTTCCGCCCGCCGCGAAGAGACCGGCGACCGGGTAGGCGCTCAGCCATTCGATGTGCTCGCGGTAGGTCTCTTCCGCGAATTCCTGCTCGGCGTCGAAGTGGGTTACAGGGAATGAGAGCAGCCCCGAGCCGATCTGACTCGCGAGTGCAGCTGGTTCCAAATTGGGCACGACGTTCAACCTCCAGTGAATATATGAAACGCACCATTGAGACGGGGCGATCGGGATTCTGTGAATCCGATAGCTTCACGCTAGGTTCGGAGGTAGATACCTGTCCAACATCTGTTCTAGATCATTTCATGCATTGAAGGTATCGTTGATGGCGCGGTTCTCACGCAGCTTGATCCCGAGGAGAAGTCATGTCGTACACGCTGGATCAGGTCCGCGCGCTTGTCGCGGTTGCCGAAGAGTTGCACTTCGGGCGGGCCGCCGAGCGCCTGCAAATGACGCAGCCGCCCCTGAGTCGCCAAATTCAGCGCCTCGAAGCGATCGTCGGCGTGCAACTGCTGCGGCGCAGCAATCGCCGCGTCGAACTCACCGATGCTGGGCGTGCGTTTCTCGACGAGGCACGCCGCATCCTCGCCATTGCCGACGGCGCACCGCAGGTCGCGCGCACCGTCGCGGCCGGCCTGTCGGGCATTGTGCGCATCGGGTTTACGGCCTCCAGCGCGTTCACGCTGCTCGGGCCAATGCTGTCACGTATTACGCAGGCGCTCCCCGATGTCACTATCGAGCTGCAAGAGATGGTGACCAAGCACCAGCTCGAAGCCCTCACGAAGAGCGAAATCGACGTCGCTATCGGGCGGCCGCCGTTCGACCCGACGCACTTTGCGTCCATGCGCATCCACCGCGAGAGACTGCTCGTGGCGCTGCCAGAGGGGCACCTCCTCTCGCGACGCACCAGCCCCATCGGAGTCGAAGACCTCGCAAACGAAGACATCATCATGCACTCGCCCATTGAGGCGCGCTACTTCTACGACATTGCGACGCGCATGATGCCGATCTCGCGCTGGAAACATCGCTTCACCGTCAGCCAGGTGTCTACGATGGTCGCCCTCGTGGGCGCGGGCACAGGGGTCGCGCTGGTGCCAGAGTCGGCCGCCACACTCGGCATCGCCGGCGTCACCTACGCTCCGCTCGCCACCAGCGAGCCGCGCCCCATCGAACTGCACGCCGTGTGGCGCGACGATGACACGCGACCGCTCACGCGGCGCATCGTGCACGAGCTCCGCGAGGCTGCGGAGCGGCACTAACCGCAACTCGGAAGGCAGCGGCGCTGGAGATCCGCGTCGCTGCCTTCCGATGCCACACGTGCTCGTCGGGCGACCACCCGCCTACTGCTCGCGAAGCGTCAGGTTGTACGTGCGGTCCGCGCCGATGTACCAGAGATCCTCCGTGCCGATCGCGTGGCGATCGTAACGCCACGGAATCTCGGCGGCGCCGTAAGAGCCCGCGCGCAGCTCGAATCGGTACCCGGGCCGCAACTCATTGGCGAACGACTCCTGTTTGCCCATCAGGTGGCCGACGTTGCGCTTGCTGTATTCGACGTCGAAGTCGACCTCGTCGCCGAGCAGGCCGATTTCTTGCATGCGGGGCCGCACCGTCGCGAGATGCTCGAGCGCTCGCGCGTGGACGTCCTCGCAAATCACGCCAGGGCGCAATTGCGGAATGATCACCTCGCGCACCGCGTGCGTCAAGATCTCGTACGCTTCGCGCCCTTCAGGGGTGCGCAGCACCGAGCGAGCCATGTCGCTTGTCGCGACGACGATTCCGTCAATGACGACCTTCACGCCGGCATCAAGCTGGATGCACGTGGTGCTGGCGTCAAGGGGGAAGTCGGTGGGCGGGCCGGGGAAGAGCATGCGCTGAGAGGAATGCAGGTTGGTGAAGTACGGCTCGATCCCGAACGGAATCTGATGCTCGTTGCGGAACAGGTCGAGGAACTCGAGGTACCGGTCGTACAGTACGTTCTCGGTGAATTTCTCCCCCGCATCGAGGTGCTCGTGCGCCCACGCGACGGTCTGCTCGATGGCGGTGGTGGATGCCCGAGCGGCAATCACCTGGAACGGGAGATCCTCATTGTCGCGCTCGTCTCGCCACGAACCGAGCGCCCGCGAGGCGGAGACAAGTACCGCACCCGCACCGGTCAGACTGATGCCGAGAGCGCTCTGCTCCCACTGCTCTTCGAACGCGAGTCTCGGTCCGCCCGCGAGCGCCCCGATCGCGTCGCCCGCCGAGGCGTGTGCGCCAGCGGGCGTCCCTGAGATTCCGCGCAGTTGCTGATCCGCAATCACATACACACGGCCGCCGGCCCACAGCGCGAGCGTGCCGGGCTGCCAGACGGTGCCTGTCACCTCGGAGAAATTGGGCGGTGAGGAGAGCAGGATGGCATCCACCCCGAGCTGCTCCTCGACCCCCGGCAGCGCAGAGAAGCGGGTGTCGGTGCCGGTGTCGAGCTCACGTTCGAGCCCTGCGAGGTGGTCTACGTCCGCGATGAGCCGCTCAGCGACGGGAACCCCTGATGCGCGCCAGGCGGCAAAACGAGTGAGTACCGCTGCCTGATCGACCTCGTAAACATGCACCGGGTTCGCCGCGGGTAGGTCCACCCGCACGTCGACCTCGCCGGTGAGTTTGAGGTAGTGGGTGTATGGCGCTCGCGGGTCCAGATCGACGGGCCGATCCCCCACGAGTTCCTTCACCAGCGCGGGCAGATTCGCCGCGGCCGGAAAATCAGCCACCGGGCGCGGGTCGATGGTGACCCAGGGCTCATAGAAACGAATCTGCTCGGGATCAACACCGCCGCCCGTGATGATGTTGCCCTGCTCCTGCTGTCGCGCAAGCATCAGTTCGGTGTCGCCATCTTCGAAGATGAGCGGGGTGACAAACGGGAACGAGTCCAGCCGGATTGCCGAAAACAAGAGTCGGTCGTTGGGAACGAAACCGTATCGGTCACTGACGGCCTGAGGGTCGCAGATAATTCTTGCCATGGTGAGTGTCTTCCTAACTGCTTCGTGATTCTCGTTCAGCTGATGCCGGCTTCGACGCCGAGGAGCCCCTCGACCCGCGCAACCAGGTCTGCGAACTCGTCGGCGTAGCGCGAGTCTTTCGATCGCGGTCTCGCGAGATCCACCCGGATGTCGGCGATGATGCGCCCGGGGCGATCGCCAACGACGAGTACGCGATCTGCCAGCCACACCGCCTCGGGGATACTGTGCGTGACGAAGAGCACGCTGCGTTTCGTCTCTTGCCAGATGCGCTGCAGCTCGAAGTTCATCGAGTCGCGAGTCATCGCGTCGAGCGCGCCGAATGGCTCATCCATGAGCAATATCTCCGGGTGCGAGACGAGAGCTCGGCAGATGGCGACGCGCTGCTGCATGCCACCGCTCAGTTCGTAGGAGTAGTTCTTCGCTTTGTCGCCCAGGCCCACGAGCTCCAGGAGTTCAAGCGCGTGAGCCCGCGCCTCACGGTTTGCGCGCTTGCGAAACTCCATCGGCAACAGCACGTTCGCGAGATTGTTGCGCCAGGGCAGCAGCGTTGGGCTCTGGAACACCATCGCAATGTCGCGCAACGCCTCCTTGACTCCGCGTCCGCGCACGAGCACCTCCCCCTCGGTGTTCTCGAGGAGCCCGGAGATGATCTTCAGTAGCGTGGTCTTGCCGCCGCCGGACTGGCCCACGATGGACACGAATTCGCCCGGGGCGATGTCGAAGTTGCACCCGCGCAACACCGTGTTGCTCGAGCCGTCTCGTGCGGTGTACGTCATGCCCACGTCGCGGACGCTGATGACCGGTTCAGTGATCGTCATGATCGGTATCCCTTCCGCCATCCGCTTACGCGGTCGGCGCCTCAATCTGCTCATCGGGTCCGAGCGGCTCAAGATAGTCATTCGTGTAGATATCCGAGGGTGAAATGTCATCGGGGTTTTCGAGTCCGAGATACTCGGTGGCAAGATCGATCTGCTTCTGAACGCCCGCGTCGCTCATTGTGCCGAAGCCGGTCTCGACGTTCTCGTCGTCCCACATCAGATCGCACTGACCAGAAATCGCGTCAGCCACCGCCGCCTCGTCGAAGCCCGGCACCTCGGCCTCGAATGACTTCGCGGTCTCGTCTTGGTTCTGGCATGCCCACGCGAACCCCCGCTGCATTGCACGGTTGAAGCGCTTGACGAGATCAGGATCTTTTTCGATCGTCTTATCGGAGGTGATCACGCCATTGCCGTAGTACAGCAGCCCGAGATCTGCCCAGTTGAGAATGACGGGGTCGTACCCTTCGGCGATCAGGGTGGGGCCGTCTGAAACGGACAGCGCGAGATTCGCATCCCACTGCCCCGCGATGAGACCCGGAATCTTGGCTTCGCCGGCCGCAGACACGATCTCGACGTCGCCCTCTTCCCAGCCGAGCTTGTCGAGCACGGCTGGCCACATCGCCACCATGGCACCATTGCCCTCGGTGGCGACGGTTTTCCCCTTGAGGTCGTCCCAATCGCTGATTCCAGAATCGGGAAGCGCGAGCGCTGCATACGCTGACTTACCCTGCACGAGGTTGATCTGACGGATGGATGCCCCCTGTGCCCGATTCAAGATCGACACGTTGTAATCGGCCCACCCGAAGTCGACACGACCGGTGTCGACCGAGGCGACGGTGTTGGCAGAGCCTGAACCCGGCATGATCTCGACGTCGATACCCTCTGCCTTGAAGAACCCGGCATCTACAGCGGCGTAGAACGGGGCGTGCTTGGGCAGTACGGCAACATCGAGCATGAAGTTGACCTGGTCAGTTCCGCCTTCGGCGGCCTCACCGGATCCGGCGCAGCCGGTGGCGAGGAGTGCGGTTGCGGCGATCATTGCCGCGACCACTGATTTCTGTGCGCGCATGTGCGGGCTTCCTTTCTGAGACGAATATGCAGCGGGGCGATTGCGGTTCGTGGGAACTACTTGACGTGGTTGCGCCAGGGCAGCAGTCGCGCCGCGATCACTGTGATGAGGTAGAAGAGCAGGAGCGAAATGGCGGCGAGCACCATGAATGCGGCGAACATTGTCGCGAGGTCGCTCTGCGCGTTCGCCCGGAGGATCACCTGGCCCAGTCCATCGGTGCCCGCGATGAATTCACCGACGACGGCGCCGCCCACCGCGAGGGAGATCGAGATCTTCGCACCCGAGAAAATCGACGGAAGCGCGTACCAGAATTCAATCTTGCGCATGCGCATCCAGGCGCTCGCATTGTTGATGCGTGCGAGTTCTTTCAGCTCGTTCGGCACGGCCGAGAGGCCGTCGAAGGTGTTGATGACGAGCGGGAAGAACGCGATCGCCATCGCGACGAACGCCTTCGATTCGAAACCGAAGCCGAACCAGACGATAAAGAGCGGCGCGAGCGCGACCTTCGGGATGGTGTCCACGGCAATGAGCGCCGGATACAGGAAGTGACGCACAGCCGGAATGTAGAAGAGCGTCGCGCCGCAGAGCACACCGAGCCCTGTGCCGAGGGCAAAGCCGGCGAGGGCCTCAGTTACGGTCACCCAAGCGTGGTGCGCGAAGTAGTCGGGCTGCGCGAAGAGCTTTTCGAACGCGGATATTGGCCCCACGAGTAGGTAGCTCGGAATCTGAAAAACACGAACGATGAGTTCCCAGATGGCGAGGATCGCGAGCATGCCGACGACGGCCTTGATCGCTTTGTCGACGCCGCTCGGAAGTACGCGGCGACGCACGACTGGAATGGTGGCGATGGTTTCAGTGAGGCTCGACGGAGCGGCGATGCTCTGCGGGTCCTGCACCAACGTGTGCTTCGAAGTATCGATGTTCATGGCCTTCCTTAGTTCGAAGTGTGATGACACGCACGGGGCGAGTCAGTTCGGAAGCGCATCCACTCTCGACGAGTCCTCGGCGATGAGGCGGACGAAGCATGATCATCAGTATTGAAGCCACTCCAGATACCTGTCTAACACTCTTTCAGCATCTATTGAGACCTTTGGAGCATCACTCAATGGGTGACACGGCTTTCTCCGCTTCAATACCGAGAGCGCATCATTCGAACTAAAAACGATACTGGACGCGAACGTTCGCGATCGCTTCACTGGCAGTGCACCGCGACACGCACACCTAGGAAGGGGCTCAGTGATGAGCAACACCAGTTCCCCATCGTCCACCCCCGCAGAACGCCTCATCTCGCTCGGGCGCCACCTACCTCGGGTGACCTCGGGGTCGTATTCGTACGATCCCGTGGTCGTATGGAATGACACCGGATACGTCTCGGGTCAAATCCCCAAGCTCGACGGCGTCGTCGCCTTCACCGGCGCGGTGTGGGCAGCAGCAGACGTGGCCCGCGGGCACGAGGCGGCCGAGCTCTGCGCGCTCAACGCGCTGGCACAGATTGACCACGCGGTTGGACTCGACCGGGTCGCACAGCTACTGAAGTTGACGGTCTATGTTTCGAGCGGCCCGGAGTTCGAAGACCAACCGGCTGTCGCCGAGGGGGCTTCACGGTTACTGCGCAGCGTGCTCGGAGAAGCCGGGCGCCACGCGCGCACCGCCATCGGCGTACCCCGGCTCCCGAAAAACGCGACCGTCGAGATTGATCTCAGCCTCGCGCTCCACCCCTCCGCTCACTGACCTCGCTCGGATCACGACCCGATGCACTGAAAGGGAACTCACCTTGGACACCACGCCCGAAGCACTCGACCAGGTGCTCACCCAGGCGGCGCTTGCCGCGCCGACGCTCGCCGCACTCTCTCCCGCATCTCGGGCCGCGCTCCTCGTTTCTCTCGCGCGCGCACTCGACTCAGACCGAGACGGTCTCATTGAAATCGCCGAACGGGAGACCGGGCTCACGCGAGCACGACTCAGTGGCGAGGTCACGCGCACGGCCACACAGCTGCGGTTATTCGCAGACGCCGCCATCTTGGGCGCACACCTCGACGTGCGGATAGACGAGTTCGATCCCGAATTCGCACTGGGTGAGCGACCGGATCTACGTCGCACGCACGTTCCTGTGGGGCCCGTGCTCAATTTCGCGGCGTCGAATTTTCCGTTCGCGTTCTCGGTGCTCGGGGGCGACTCCGCTTCGATCCTCGCCGCGGGCTGCCCGCTTGTCGTAAAGGCTCACTCAGGCCATCCCGCGCTCTCCGATGCAACCGCGGCGGTCGCCCAGCGCGTCATTGCTGGACTCAATCTGCCTGCGGGGACCCTGCAGGTGATCCACGGCCAACGCGCTGGCGTCACCGCACTGAAAGACGCGCGCATTCACGCGGGATCGTTCACGGGGTCCACTCACGGAGGCCGCATCCTCGCGGACATCGCAGCTGCTCGCCCCGCCCCCATCCCGTTTTACGGCGAGCTTGGCAGTGTCAATCCGGTGTTCATTACTCGCGAAGCGATCGCCGAGCGCGGCGCCCTCCTCGCACCTCAGTACCTCGCGAGCGTCTCTGGATCAGCCGGCCAGCTGTGTACCAAGCCTGGTCTCGTGTTTGCAGCGGTGAACGACGACTTCATTCGGTCGCTTGTCGCCGCGGCTTCGGGTTCGGGTTCGGGTTCGGCTTCCGCCCCCAGCGCGGAACACCGCATGCTTGGCCCGCGCATTGCGGACGCTTACCGCGTCGGCCTCCACGAGGTGCTCGCTATCGACGGCGTCGAGCCCCTCGTGTCTGGTTCGATCCGGATCGACGAGCACGGCGACGGATGGGTGACGCCGACCATTGTTCGCGTCACTCTCGACACGTTTCGCGCGCATCGTGCGCTGCTCGCCGAGGAGCTTTTCGGCCCGTTCTCCGTCGTCGTCGACGTGCCGGAGGACACCGATCTGGCGCCGCTCGTTGGCGAATTCGTGACGGGAACCCTGACCGGCACGATCCACCTGAGCGCCGGTGAACGCTCCGGGCAGACCGAATTGCGCCCAGCCCTCGAGGCCCTAATCGCCGAGCTCACCGCGCACGCCGGCCGGGTGGTGTTCGACGGTTGGCCGACGGGCGTCGCGGTGACGCCAGCGCAGCAGCACGGGGGCCCGTGGCCCGCGACAACCAACGATGCAAGCACCTCCGTCGGTACGGGCGCTCTCAGTCGCTTCTTGCGCCCCGTCGCGTTCCAGAATGCGCCAAGTGCGTTCTTGCCTCCGGCACTGCAAGACGAAAACCCGCTCGGCATCCCGCAGGCGCGTAGCGCCGCCGGTCAGTCTCTCTCCTGGGGCCGCGCAGTAGGCTGACTGTCATGACCGAGAGCCCCGCGCCCACGCCCGCCATCGAGCGGCTCACCTGCGTCATTCCGGCGGGCGGGGTCGGGTCTCGCCTGTGGCCGCTCTCGCGCGCGAATGCCCCCAAGTTTCTGCTCGACCTCACTGGATCGGGCGATTCACTGCTGCGCGCGACGTGGGATCGGCTCGCGCCAATCGCGCCCGCCGAACGCACAATGGTCGTCACGGGGATCTCGCACCGCGATTCCGTCGCCGAACAGCTGCCTGAGCTGTTGCCAGCGAACCTCGTAACGGAGAGCGAACCAAAGGATTCTTCCGCGGCCATCGGTCTCGCCGCAGCGATTCTCGAGTTGCGCGATCCCGACGCGATTTTGGGTTCGTTCGCCGCGGATCACGTCATTCGCGGCGAGGTGCTATTCCAGCGGGCCGTGATGACCGCGGTGCAGGCGGCGGATCAGGGGTACATCGCGACCATCGGCATCCATCCATCCCACCCCGCGACAGGTTTCGGATACATCTCGTGCGGGGACGCGCGCCGCGACCTGGCACCGTTCGACGTCTACGACGTGACCGAGTTCGTCGAGAAGCCGGATGCCGCGCAGGCGGAGGGGTACCTCAAAAACGGAGGCTACCTCTGGAACGCTGGCATGTTTATCGCGCGGGCGTCAGTGCTGCTGGAGCAAATGGCACTGCATCAGCCGTCCCTCGTCGCGTCGCTGCGCGAGATCGCGGCGGCGTGGGACACGGAGCGCGGTGCCGAGGTGCGTGAACGGCTCTGGCCGACGCTGCCCAAGATCGCGATCGACTATACCGTCGCGGAGCCGGCCGCGGCCGCGGGAAAGATGGTCTGCGTCGCTGCGCACTTCGACTGGGACGACGTGGGCGATTTCGCCTCGGTTGCGAATCTGCTGACCCGCGGGCGCGGAAGCGATCTCGCCGTGCTCGGCGATGGCGCCCAGGTGCTGTCGGACGCGTCGAGCGGCATCGTGGTCTCCGAGAGTAACCGTCTCGTAGCGCTCGTGGGCGTGGAAGACGTCGTGGTGGTCGACACCGCCGACGTTCTGCTGGTGACGTCGAAGAGTCGCGCACAAGACGTCAAGAATCTGGTCAACCGCATGAAGGTGACGGGCGGCGGCCACCTGCTGTAAGGCAGCGGCGATCCCGAGCGGCGGCGATCCGGGGCCACCCCGGGTGGCGGCGACAAAAACTCCGCTTCTCAGCCCGTTTTAGGCGGAGTTTCTGTCGCCTCCAGGCCACGTTCGGGGTCAGGCCGCGTTCGGGGTCAGGCCGCGTTCGGGGTCAGGCCGCGACGAGGGCGAACGGGTAGCTGATCGACGACATTACGCGGCGTGCCGCGCCCGAGCGTTCGAGGTCGGCGAGGCCGAGTTCGGGGTCAGCCGGCGCGTACCGATCCCCCGTCACGTAGTCGGGATCGTTTGACAGCACCACCCGTCCGTTCTCGTTCACGAGGGTGACTCCCGCGTGGCCCGCGAAGATCGGCAACAGCGCGTTTTCTAGAGACGATACGAGCACGTCCGCGCACGCAACACCCCAGAACTCCCCGTCGGCGAGCACGGGCATAGACGAGGTAATTGCGACCTCGTTCGAGCAGATGTAGTCAACGAATGGCCCCGCAACGTGGCGGTCGCCCGTCGCCTCGGGCACGCGGTACCACTCCAGGCGCATCAGGTCGGTCGTCTCATACCCCGGGCCGAACGTCGACGTCGCGAGCAGACTCCTCTCGGGGCCCTGCCACCAGGCGAGCGGGCTGCCGCCAGCGATCAAGCGTTCGCTCGCGCAGAAACCGGCACCGTAGAGCGGTCGCCCCCGGGTGTCGAGCACGTCGTTCGCGCCGGGCTCGACGAGCGCGGTCAGCTGAGCGCCCGTTAATTCACCGTCTGCGCGTCTCTGCCGGAGCGATGAGACGAGGCGCGGTAGCCAACGCTCCAGCGGGGCGAACACGCCGTCGAAGAAGTCATCAACGTGGCGCATCGCAGAATCAAGCCGGGCATCAATCGTATCGGGCGTTGCAGTCACGACACTTTCCCTCCCCGTTGAAGCCACCACTGAGCGCGTGAGTTAGCGCTCCCGGCGACGCGCTTCCAGTGTGGCACGAAGATCCTCGTCGTGCGGAACCGCGAGCAAATCGGCCTGGAGACTCACGAGCCACCGCGCCGATGCCCGCACGGTTTCACGCACCGCATTACGCGAACCGTTTACGTTTCGTTCGCGCGTCGCACGAATCTGAGCCATCAGCGCATCCTGCGTCGCGGCCCGAGCCTGCTTGTCGATGTCTTGCAGCGCGAGTAGCGGCGTGAACTCGGTTTGCACGCGCACGTGCGCTTTGGTCAACCGCACCGACTGGCTGAGCGCGGCCAGTTCGAGTTGCACCTCGGTAATGCGGCGACGCCAGGCAACCCGGTCGAGGCCGCGTGCGCGCTCGAGCACCGTGGCGACCAGATCAAGCTCGCCTTGAGTGGCACGCTGGCACGCATACTCAGCGCACGCACCACACACGGCCTCATAGTGCACGGCGAGGTCGGCAAGCGCGACACGCGACATTAAGCGCAGGGCGCGGGCGTTGGATTCCTCGATCGAGCCGTGACTCAGCCGCACGAAGCTACCGCCGTTGCGACCGCGTCGGGTCTCAATCAAACCGCGATGCCGCAAATTACTGAGCGCCTCACGAACAGTGACCACGGCTACGCCGAGCAGGGCCGATAGCTCAGTCTCGCTGGGCAAACGCTCACCCTCAGTGAACGCGCCCGCCGTGATGGCCTGGACGATTCGAGACTCAACCAACTCAATGCGTCCCTCGTCTCCGATGGGCGCGAGCGCTGCGTTGCGAAGTCGATTCGGGGTTGCAGATGGCACCTGAATGCTCATCGTTCTCCTCCGATTCTCGCGATCGCACAGAGCGTGCCACGATTTCGCTAGTATACGGCGCTCGCCACGCCGTTATCCGCGGCAGATGGCATTCAGGGCCGCGGATCGCGCAACCGTGACCTGCCCATCGGCCCCGCGCCCGCTACAGGCCGTCGCGGTGCTGATCGCGCAGTTCGTCAATTGCCCGTTCGAGTGCCGGATCGTCGCCACGCGCGAGCGCCGCGTACTGCAGCACGACGCCGTCAGCGGACGGCACAGCCTTCACCCACATGCGTCGGCGCGGCACGAACAACGACCACACGAGCCCGCCGAGCGCGAGCAGCGCGAAGATCAGTACGAACTCCTGAGCGGGATTCCGCATCACATCGAACGACGCATACCGCGGCACATCGTCGAGGGTGATCGTCCCCATGCCGTTGGGCAATTCGGTCGTCTGACCGGGGGTCAGCTCAAGCGAATCCTTGTCGATAGCGCGTCCCGTGAGCTGCTTCATGTTCGATGTGTCGAGCGAATATACCGAGCGCGGAACGCCATCGTCGATGCCGAGATCGCCGACGAACACGTCGAGCGTGAGCACCGGGTTTTCGAGGTCGGGGTAGTTCGACGTGTAGGCGCCAGTGTCGAGCTCGGTCTTCGTCGGGTAGAAGAACCCACGCAGGCCGACCTGAACACTGTCGCCCGCCGTATCGGTGAGGCCATAGGGAACCTTGACGACGCCGAGCGAGGTCATCGTCATGTTGTTCTGCGGAATGAACGGCATAGCCTCGCTGTAGACGACGGTGCCCTCAGCGTTCTTCACGGTGATGCGGGGCGCGTACCCATTCGCGATCAGATAGATCGGCGATCCGTGCACGCGCAGCGGGTGATTCACGCGAATGGTTTCGTCGCTCTTCTGTCCATCAGGATCAATGAGCTGCAGGTTTGCCGTGTAATCGCGCACCTGCCCGATCGCGTGCGTATTGCCGTCGTCCGGGGTGACGTACGTGACGTCGAGCGAATCGAGAGTGAGGCCGAACGGCTCAAGGCTCGACGAATCAAAGCCGCGCCCCGTGTTTACCGTGTCGTAGTCGATGAGCTGATTCACCATGGTCTCGCCCTCGACAAGCACCTTCTGCCCATTGAACGTGAACAAGCCGCCTACCCCCACGCTGATCAGCACACCGAGTAGCGAGATGTGGAAGATCAGGTTGCCGGTCTCGCGCAGATACCCGCGCTCCGCCGACACCGAGACCGTCTCGACGCCGCCGCGTGACACACGCTGCACTTCGGTGCGGTAGCGCGCCTTCTTCAGCAGCCGCGCCGCTTCAGCGATGGCGCGCTCGGCGAACGCGGCGCGTTCTTCGTCGCCCGCTTCGGGGTTCGATACCCGCACCTCGGAGAATCCGGCCATGCGCTGCAGACGCGCGGGCGTCTTCGGCGGCTTGCCACGCCACGCACGCCAGTGGTGCGTAATGCGCGGAATCACGCAGCCGATAAGCGAGATGAAGAGCAGCAAGTAGATCGCTGAGAACCACACAGACCCGTAGACATCGAACGCCTGGATCGGGAATGCGTCAAGGATCGGGAAGAGCTTCGGGTGCTCAGCCTGGTACTGAATAACGCCGTTCGGGTCTGCGCTTCGCTGCGGCACGAGCGATCCCGGAATCGCAGCGACCGCGAGCAACAGGAGCAGCACGAGTGCGACACGCATGCTCGTGAGCTGGCGCCAGAACCACCGCAACCAGCCCTTCAGGCCGATCTCGGGAGACTCGGCGCGGAGCGACCCGCCGGCGCCGGTGCCATCGTCGTAATCAGAGGGGCGTGACATATCCGCCAATCACCGCCTGCAGTGCGTACATCATCTTGCTCCAGAGGCCGGTCACCATTACGAGACCGATGAGGATCAGCAGCCCGCCGCCGATCAGGTTCACGGCACGAATATGCCGCTTAAAGAATGTCATGGTGTGCGTGAGCCACCCAAAACCGAAAGCCGCGAGAATAAACGGCAGCCCGAGACCGATACAGTACGCGATCGCGAGCACCACCGACCGCGGCACCGACCCCTGCTGCAGACTCAGGCTCATGATGACGCTCAGCGTCGGCCCCATACACGGAGTCCAGCCGATCGCGAAGACCGCCCCGAGCAGCGGCGCCCCTGCGAGACCGAACTTCGGCTTGATGCGCATCTTTTTTGTCGACTGCATCTTCGTGAAGAGCCCAATGAAGACGAGCCCCATCACGATGATCAGCACCCCCATGATGCGGGTGATGAGGTTCTCCCACTCGATCAGCCACACGCCCACCGTGCCAGCCGCCGCGATCACCGCGACGAACACGGCCGTGAAGCCCAGCACAAACAGCAACGAGCCAAACAGCACGCGGGCGCGCGGAGCGCGTTCACCCGGCGCAGACGTCGCCGTCGATCCCACGTACGCGAGATACCCGGGCACCAGCGGCAGCACACACGGCGACAGGAACGAGAGCAGCCCCGCCGCGATTGCGATGAGCGAAGCGACGAGCAGTTGCCCGTCAGCGACGATGCCCTGCAGGTCCACCGCTACTGCTCGGTGCTGTCGGTAGAGGTGCTGTCGGTAGAGGTGCTGTCGGTAGAACCGCCGTCTTCCTCAGCGAGCGTCTCGTCGATCAAGGTGCGGAGCTGGGATGAAGCGGCGAGCTGCCCCAATACGCGGTGCGCCACACGCCCCTCGCGATCCAGCACCAGCGTCGTCGGAACCGCATTCAGCGGCACCTGACCTGCGAACGCAAGCTGCACCGAGCGACCGCCCGCGTTGTCCATGATCGAGGGGTACTCGATGCCGAACTCCTCGGAGAACTGCTGCGCCTGCGCGACCTGATCTCGGGTGTTCACTCCCACGAATTGCACACCCTGGCTCGAGAACTCGTCGTATGCCTCGACCAGGTCGGGCGCCTCCACGCGGCACGGCGCGCACCCGGCGTACCAGAAGTTCACGACGGTGACGTCGCCGAGGGTGTCGGCGGAACCAAAGGTCTTGCCGCTCTCGTCCTCACCCGAGAACTCGACCGGCTCGGTGCGCTTCTCGGCAGGAATACTCAGGGAGGATCCGTCACCAGAGACGTATCCCTTGTCACTGCCCTCGCGATACTGCGAGGCGAGGTCAGAGCCTTCCCCGCTGCATCCGGCAAGCAGCAATAGCGCTGACAGAGTGAGGGCGACCGCTGATCCGGTGCGTCGCAAGCTCATACGGCTCCTACATCTACGGCGTCGTCGAGCAGGCCGGCGGCGGGGGTACGGTAATCGACCTCGAACCAGCGCTCGCCGCGCTTTTCGAAGGTCGTGATGCTCGACAGCTCGCAGCGGCGCGAAGCGGGGTTGTGAAACAGTGCCTTGCCGGCAACGTCGAGGTGAGCCAGCCAGATCGGCGACTGGTGCGACACCATCACGATGTCGCCGTCGCGCGTCGAGGCCCAGGCGTCATCCATCGCCGAACGCACGCGGTCAGCGATCTGGCGGTAGGGCTCGCCCCAGCTCGGGCGAAACGGATTCCAGAAGCGGTACCAGTACTTGGGGTTCTTGAAGACACCGTCGGGACCGGAGTTCACCATGCCCTCGAACGCATTCGTCGGTTCGATGATGCGCTCTTCGGTTGCAATCTCAAGGCTGAGCGCACTCGCGATGGGCCGCGCCGACTGCTGGGCACGCTCGAGCGGTGACGCGAACAACTTGGTCACCACGCGGTCACTGCCCGCGATCTCCAGAGCCGCTGCCTCGGCCATCTGATGGCCGCGTTCGGACAGGCGAAAGCCCGGAATGCGTCCGTACAGCACACGGTCGGGGTTGTGGACCTCGCCGTGGCGCACCAAATGCAGCAATTTGTCGCTCACGGGTCCATTGTACGTTCGCCATATCTGTGAGTTCGGGGGCCATCACAGCGACAGCTAGACTGTCGGGGTGACTGAGCGTGTATTGATCAAGGACCTGGCCGCCCGCGAGGACGGCACCGTGCGTGTCTCCGGATGGGTTGAAAAGGTGCGCGACCAGCGGTACGTGCAGTTCGTCGTGTTGCGCGACGAGTCTGGCGCTGTGCAGCTCGTCAATGGCGGCGTGCTGCGCGAGCCCGACGCAGACAACCCGCGCTCCGATATTCTCGTGCCCCGCACCACCACGATCTCCGAGCTGACCCAGGGGTCGTTCGTGACGGTTGTTGGCGAGCTGCAGCACAACGAGCGCGTCAAGCTTGGCGGCGTCGAGGTGCAGATCGAAGAGATCGAGGTCGTCACGACGTCGCTCCCCGACAACCCCGTTGCCGGGGACTCGGGCATCGACGTTCGTCTCGACTGGCGCTTCCTCGATTTGCGTCGCCCCGAGCAGAACCTCGTCTTCCGCGTGCAGACCGCGTTCTTGCACGCGCTGCGCCAGGTCTGGGTCGATCGCGGATTCATCGAGATTCAGACGCCCAAGCTCATGGCGAGCGCGTCAGAGTCACGCGCTGAGCTCTTTGAGGTCGAGTACTTCGAGGGCAAGGCTTTCTTGGCGCAGAGCCCCCAGTTCTTCAAGCAGATGGCGCAGGCCGCGGGCTTCGGCGGCATCTTCGAGGTCGGGCCGGCCTTCCGCGCCGACCACTCGTTCACCTCACGCCACGCGACCGAGTTCACCTCGATCGACACTGAGCTGAGCTGGATCAACTCCCCCGAGGACGTCATGGAGCTCCACGAGGAGCTGCTCGTCGCGGGTCTCACCGCCGTGAAAGAGAAGCTGGGCGACGAGATCGAAAAGCTCTTCGGCATTGAGGTCGAGGTGCCGACTCGTCCGTTCCCGCGTATCCCCCTCGCCGAGGCCAAAGAGATCGTGAAGGCCGAGGGCTACGAGGTGCCCCGCGCCGACGCCGACATGGACCCGGAGGGCGAGCGCCGGATTGCCGCGCACGTGCGCAAGAAGTTCGGCCACGACTTTGTGTTCCTCACCGAGTACGACTCGTCGATTCGCCCGTTCTATCACATGCGCAATGCCGACAACCCGCAGCTCACCGAGAGCTACGACCTCATCTACCGCGGCACCGAGATCTCCACGGGCGCGCAGCGCGAGCACCGCATCGAGGTACTTGAGGCGCAGGCGGTCGAGAAGGGCATGGACCCGGCCGAGCTCGGCTTCTACCTCGACTTCTTCCGCTACGGCGTGCCGCCGCACGGTGGCTTCGGCATGGGCCTCAACCGCGTGCTGATGCTGTTGCTCAAGCAGCAGTCGATTCGCGAGGTGACCTACCTCTTCCGCGGCCCGAACCGCCTACTCCCGTAGCCCGCGCCCTCCGCAGGCTGCCGGGCTAGGTGCTCGGGCGAGTACTGAGCGTGCACGTTGGGTTTGTTCCGGCCAGACCCATCGTGGCGGTGGCGACGAGCCATGATGATTGCCAGCCGCCCGGGCCCACGAAGCGGATGCCGAATACGATGCTGCCGCCGAGTAAACCGCCAAGCAACCCGGCGCCCACCACCGTTGTGTACGCGGTGGGAGTACCCGTCGTGGCCACACTCCCGAGCAGCGGACCGGTGACCGGGATGAGGCCCCCGCCAGAAACGTATCCGTACTCGGCGTTCGCCGACGTGTATCCCGTCGCCGACGCCGGTGGCCGCCAGTAGATCGTAACTCGCGGGTCGGCGCCGAGCAATCCGGGCGTCGTCACGCAGTTCGCGGTACTGATCGGCGTCGGCACCGTGAGCGCCGTGAAGGTCGCGCGCCCGACCTCGGCATCGACCCACTTGGCCTCGGTCTCCTGCGGCGGCTGAGCGATGCACGCGGCGACGACCCCGAGCGCGACGATCCCCGCAGCCAGTCGCGTGCGCACGCTCAGACGACCGGCCTCACGCCGCGGATTCCGCACCGCGAGCCATCTCATGGCTGCGCCGCCCTCCGCCGACCGCGCAGCACCGACGCTGCACCGGCTGCGACAAGCCCTGCGGCAACGCCGCCGATGGCGAGCACCCACGCCTGCGAAGCGCCGGTTACCGGCAGCGTCGTCAGCGGACCGGGGGTGGTTGACACGTCGTCACCGCTGCCGGTGGCGCGGAGCGTCAGTGCGACCTGGCCCGTCGCGGGCTCGGGAATCGTCGCGGAGACCAGCAGCCACACTTCTTCGGCGCTTCGCAGCGCAGTCACGGGGACGGCAGCAGCGCCGACATCGACCGGACCCTGCGTACCGACTGCGCGCTCAACGCCGCCGCACACGCCGTTCGCCCACTCGACGCTGCAACTGCGGACGTCGACGACGAGCCCGAGGTCACGCGATCCGGCAGATTCGAGTGTCACCTGCACGGCTCCGGGGTCACTCGCGTCGACGCTCACGCCGACCTGCCAGGGCACGGGTACCCCGGCACGCATCGTACGCATTGCGTCCGCATCACCGATTGACGTAAGCGTGATGTGTTCGCCGCGCGTCACCACGGGCGTTGCGGCACTCGGCAGCGCGGCACTCGGCAGCGCGGCACTCGGCAGGGAAGCCGCGGCAGCCTCACCGTGCGGTAGTACCGCGCCCGTGATGCCGAGTACGAGCGCGCACAGTGCGGCACCACCGGCAGCGGCGATGCGCCCTGGGCGCTGATCCTGATCCTGATCCTGATCCTGATTATCCGCAGGCTCCGTGCCGTGGCGCGGGGGCCGGGAGTCCTTCGACCTCCTGGGCCAGAATGCCCAGGTGACGAGCACCGAAGCGCCCATGGTGAGGCCGCCGAGCACCCACGGATTCGAGAACCACACGACGACCTTGGCGAGTTCAGGCACCGACATCATGACGATGCGGGCCTCCTTCACCGTATACGGCGCCGGGTCTTCTGCGTCGTTCGCATCACCCTTCATGGTGATGGTGCGGGTGTCGCCCGATCCCGTGACCGAAGTCACACGGTGGGTGACGGGAAGCATTCCGGCGCGTTCAACCGTGAGCACGTTGCCGACTTCGATCTCGGATGCCGGAATCTCGCGGACAACCGCGAGCGAGCCCGTCGGGATCGTCGGCGACATCGATCCCGTTTTGAACATGATGAGCGTCACATTGAAGATCATCGACAGGAGCACGAGCACGATGCACACGAGGCCGCCGAGCGCCGCGATATTCAGCAGCACGCTCCCGATGACTCGGCCCGTCCTGTCCCGTGTCATCGCTCATCCCCTTTCGTGCGAACGCTGACTATGAGGTCGATGTGCCCGTCACCGTCCACGTCGCGGTCGTGTTCATCCCCTGCGCCGCATTCGCCGTACCCGCGGGCAGTGTGACCGCGAAGCAGTAAGCGACCGGGCTGGCGCCCGCGGCAGCGAGCGGAGACGTCCCCGTGCCGGCAACCGTCAATGCACTGCCGTTGGCAACGAGAATCGTCGTAGATGCTGCGAACGACGTCGAGTCGCAGGTGGCTCCCGCCGCAATGACACGCACGCCGTAGGTGAGAAACCCTCCCAGGTTCGTCGCCGTAGAAGTGGTGGTGGTCGCGGCGCTCAGCGATGCAGTTCCCGTGACATTCGTCGCATCGGTCGTGCGCACGAGGAACTTCGAATACGTGGTCGTTCCCGGCGACATGGCCGTCGGGGCCACAACGAAACTCAGCGCTGCTGGCGCCGTCGAGGGGTGCTCGGCATAGGTCGCGCCGTTGTCGACCGAACCGATGATCCCAAATGTGCTGGCGGTGAAGGTTGCCTGCGCGGTCTCGGTATCGGTCCACGCCGCGAGGGTGAGCGATCCGCCCACCCCGAGCACGAGGGCGCCCGCTAGGACTGCCCTCGCCTTTGTGAACCAGCGACCGGGTCGTGTGCCGTGACCGTGCCCGCCCGTTGGCGAAGTTGCCTGTCGGCTGTCGCGACTCATGGCGGCCTACAGCGAGGTGCCCGAGACGCCGGTGAAGTCCCAGGTGATATTGCCGTCAACACCCTGCGGCAGCGTATCGTCGGCACTCACACGGAAGCAGACATACGAGACGTCGGCGAGAGTATCGAGCGTGAAGCTCGCGGCATTCTCGTCAGACCCCGCGGCGTAGGCGGCGGTGTCGCAGCCGAATGTCGTCGTAAAGACGTAATCGGCGGTGACACCAACGAGCGCCGGATCAATCACCTGCGCGACTGAAACGTCTGCCGTATAGGTGGAGTCTTGCTCGAGGCGCACCGCGAATCCGGCGTACACCGCGTCGCCCGGAGCGAGGTTGTCGGCGCCGACCTGGAAGTTCAGCACTGCCGCGCCAGCCTCGGTCTCGTGATCGGTGAATGCGGTGCCGTCGGTCGAACCCTCAATGCCGAAGTTACCGCTCCCGAACAGGCCCGTGACCCACTCGTTATCGGTCCACGCAGCGAGAGTGATCGCCGCGCCGACTCCGAGCACGAGACCGCCAGCGAGTATCGCCCGCGCTTTCGTCCAGCCACGCTTCGGCGAAGCAGTTGTTTGTACCTGATCAGAAGCCATTTCGGTAACCCCCTGTAATTCTTCCCACCTAGCTATGGCGGCACTATGGTGACAGATTACGACGTCAGAGGGGTTTGCAACAGGCCTTGCGCGATCATTCACCCGTGGGATCATCCGGGCGACGATCCGGGCAGCTCGCTAGTTGCGCTTGCGGCGGGCAACCACCACCGAATCGAGCAACAGCGTTGGGGTTCCGTTGGGACCGAGGGCCTCGCGCTCCCGCACCTCGGCGACGTCGACCACCCACTCGTGCGGTGACAGCTCGAGCGTCGCGAGCTCCTCCGCCGGCGTCGGGAACTCAGCGTCGTGGTGCTCTGACCATTCGGGCGCCGCCGCGTGAGCGATGATCACGAGCGCACCACCGGCTGCGACGTGGTTCGCCGCGGCACGCAAGATGCGCTCGCGCGGCAATGCCACGGGCGATTGGAAAAAGCTTGCGGTGACGAGGTCAAACGGCTCATCACTTCGATCAATCGATGCCGGATCATCAACCCAGTCGCCGAGGTCGGCCGCAATGAATGTGGCACCGGTGAACGCCGATTCTGCAGCCGCGCGCTGCGCCCGCGCGATGGCCGTCGCCGACAAATCGATGCCGGTGGCTCGCCAACCTCGCTCAGCAAGCCACAGCACATCGCCGCCTTCGCCACTGCCGAGATCGAGCGAGCTACCGGGCGACCAGTCGCCGACGAGGTCGGCGAGGGTGCCGTTCACTCGGCCCGACCAGACCCGCTCAGCAGAACCGTAGCGCCCCTCCCAGAATTCGACAGGGTCGGTCAGAGCATCTGGCAACTCGCGATTGTTATGGGCACCGTGGTCGTGGCTGGCTCCGTGGGTGTGCGTATTCATTCAGATCCCTGCCCTCTCTGCTGCGGCGAGCGCAATGTCCTCTTCGACGAGCGCTGCGTTTACGGCTGCTCCCGCCAGAGTGCCTGCGCCCATCACCATCGGCACTGATGCCGCGGGCGAGACCACATTTCCCGCCGCCCAAATACGCGGGTGGCTGGTGCGCTGCATCGGGTCCACGCTGATGAACGCTCCCATCGGCGTCTCACTGCGATCGAGCGCGAGGTCCCGCAGAAAACTGTCGTGCGGCACCATCGAGAAACCGGTGAAGACGGCGTCGACCGGGTATTCCTGCCCGTCTGCCGTGCGGACGGCGGTTACCTGCGCGCCATCACCCGCCACCTCGGTGACGGGGGCCGCGACCAGGTGCACGCCGCGGGCAAGCAGCCCGCGCTCGGTTACGGCGTCGAGTGCACTGACCCCCGCGTCGTCAACGAGCCCGGCGGTGAAGACGGTCAGGTTGTCGCTCCACTGACCCAGCAGCTTGGCCTGGTGCAGTCCGATGGGCGATGTGGTCACAACCGCGAGGCGTTGCCCGCGCACCTCCCAACCGTGGCAGTACGGGCAGTGCAGCACACTCGCACCCCAGCGCTCCGCGAGACCTGGAATCTCGGGCAGCTCATCGGTGACACCAGTGGCGACAACGACGGCGCGGGTCAGCAGTGTCTCGCCGGAGTCGAGTTCGATCGACACGAACCCGCTGGGAGCGGTGGCGCGGTCGGGGGCTGGCGATCCGGCACTCGTTGTCTCGTGCGTGTCAGCAGTGCCGTCGCGCACCGTGCGCACCGCGCCGGTTCGAAATTCGACGCCGTACGCCTCTGCCTCGGCTCGGCCGCGCGCAACGAGCTCGAGCGGCGGCGTGCCGTCCAGGCCGAGCACGTTGTGCATATGTGAAGCAAAGCGGTTGCGGGGCAGGCCGCCGTCGATTACGAGCGTGCGGCGCAGTGAACGCCCGAGGGCTTGTGCGGCGCTGAGCCCGGCGGCCCCGCCGCCGATCACGATGGCATCCCAGTGTGTGTAAGTCATACGTTCAGCATCAGGCCCGCGTGCAATACTTGCAATCTGTCTTGCACTATTGGCAAACCGTGAGGAGTCGACACATGAACGAGCTTGAGCGACTCGGGCCGCGGCTGCGGTCTGCGCGGCAAGATCGCGGCTGGACCCTCGAAGATCTCGCCGAGCGCGCCGGAATGTCGCCGAGCACGCTCTCGCGACTCGAATCGGGCAAGCGTCAGGCGAGCTTGGAACTGCTGCTGCCGCTCACGAGGCAGCTCGGCATCAGGGTCGATGACCTGCTCGACGCGCCGGATCGCGACCCTCGCGTGCACCGCACCACCATTCGCCGCGACGGCATGACCATCGCGCCGCTCACCAGGGAGGCGTCCGAAGTGCGGGCGTTCAAGATCACGTACCACCCAGATGCGCCCGAGCGTGAGCTGCAGGTGCACGAGGGGCACGAGTGGCTCTACGTGCTGTCGGGAAAGCTGCGGCTCACGCTCGCCGACCGCGAACACGTGCTCGGTCGTGGCGAGGCCGCGGAGTTCGACACCTCCGTGCCGCACCGCATGCGAGCTGAGGGGGCCCGCGGATGCGAGGTGATCAGCATCTTCAACTCGGTCGGCGAACGACTGCACCTCCACAGTGGTCCGGGCCTCCCGGCGTCGGCCACCCCCACCCCAACCCCCACCACCCCACCCACCACCGCTCAACCCGAAGCGGGGTAACTTCTGACGGGTGTTGCGGTCGCGACACCCGTCAGAATTTGCCCCGCTCGGCGTCGGCCGGTCGGCCGGTCGGCCGAGCAGCTTGGGCGAGCAGCGCGCGGTGGAACGCCGGGTCGACCGTGAGCTCCGGGTGGAACGCGATACCCGTCACCGAGCCGAGTCGCATCGGGCGGTCGTTCTTCGGGCGGTCGCTGCCAGCGAGAACTGCGTCGGGTTCCGATGTCGACGCCTCGCTTTCAACCGCCGACGTCGCGCCGAACACACGGCCGTCGATCCGGCATATCGCGCGCGCACCGTCTCCGACGGAGACCACCTCGGGCGCCCGAATCAACGCGGCACGAACGCGGCCCTCCCGCTGCCCGACAACATCCCCGGCATCGACCGCGATCTCGGCCTCGCGCGATTCCACCTGTGAGCCGAGAGCGTTTCGCCGCACCGCAACATCCAAGACGGCAAGCGAGCCTTGCCCCGGAGCCGGATCATGCACCTCCCGAGCGAGCAGCACGAGCCCGGCGCAGGTTCCGAGCGTCGGCACGCCCTGCTCGATGACCCCGCGCAGACCCGCAGCCATGTCGAAGAGGCGGAGTAGCCGATCCTGCGTGCTCGATTCCCCACCCGGCAGGACCAGCGCATCGACCCGCAGGCCGTCGGCGCCCGCGAGGTCCCTTTCGCGGCGCACGATCGTGATGCGCGCGCCGAGTCGTTCGAGCATCTCGACGTGCTCGGCGACGCCCCCCTGCAGCGCGAGCACTCCAACCGTAAGCCGCCGGTCGGACGGGCTCACCAGCCGCGCTCGGCCAGCCGGTGCGGGGCCGCGAGATCCGTCACGTTGATGCCGACCATCGCCTCGCCAAGCCCGCGCGACGCATCGGCGATGGCACTCGGATCATCGAAACGAGCCGTCGCCCGAACGATCGCGGCGGCGCGCTTAGCCGGTTCGCCCGACTTGAAGATGCCGGATCCGACAAATACGCCATCCGCTCCCAGCTGCATCATCATCGCCGCGTCAGCGGGCGTCGCGACCCCGCCGGCGGTGAAGAGCACGACGGGCAACTTCCCGGTGGCCGCAATTTCGGCGACGAGGTCGTAGGGCGCGGCAAGCTCTTTCGCGGCGACATACAGCTCATCGGTGCCGAGAGTCGTGAGGCGGGCAATCTCGCGCCGGATCGTGCGAATGTGTTTCGTGGCTTCAGAGACATCGCCAGTGCCGGCCTCGCCCTTCGAGCGGATCATCGCTGCGCCCTCTGCAATGCGCCGGAGCGCCTCGCCCAGATTCGTCGCGCCGCAGACGAACGGCACCGTGAATCCGCGCTTGTCGATGTGGTTCACGTAGTCAGCGGGCGACAGCACCTCCGACTCGTCGATGTAGTCAACCTCGAGCGCTTCGAGCACCTGAGCCTCGACGAAGTGGCCGATGCGAGCCTTCGCCATTACCGGGATGGACACGGTTGCTTTGATGGCGTCAATCAGGTCCGGATCGCTCATGCGCGCAACCCCACCCTGTGCGCGAATATCAGCGGGGACGCGCTCGAGCGCCATGACGGCAACAGCACCAGCGTCCTCGGCGATGCGCGCCTGCTCGGGGGTCACGACATCCATGATCACGCCGCCCTTCAGCATGTCGGCGAGGCCGCGCTTCACGAGTGGTGATCCGGTAGAAGAGATGGTCGAGGCGGACGTGTCAGCAGTAGTCGTTTCGGTCATACTGTTCAGCCTGCCGCGGGCAAGTGGTCCCCCTCAAGATCCAAAACAAGTCAATCCAAATGAACCAATTCCTCCCCCTCCGCCCCGCCCCTCCCCAAAAAACCCGAAGCGGGGTAACTTTTGACGCGTGTTGCAGGTTCGACACGCGTCAAAAGTTACCCCGCTCGGGGCGAACGGGAGGGAGGGAGGGCGAACGGTAGGGAGGGAGGGCGGGAGCCCCCAACCACTACCCCTCGTACGACGCCGCCCACTCTCGGACTCGGGCGACGCTCTCCTCCTCCGACAGATCCTCGACCCGGGTCAGCACTGACCAGCGCACCCCGAACGGGTCGCGAATGCTCGCGAAGCGGTCGCCCGACACGAAGTCGGTCGCGGGCTCGCGCACCACGGCGCCTGCCGCGACGGCGCGCTCCACCACATCGTCAACGTCGGCGACGTAGATCCCCATCGAATAGCAATCGTCGTCGCCTGCCGGGGGCGCGACGAGGTGATAGTCGGGCATCGGTTCGCCCAGCTGCAGATGCCCCGTGCCGAAGTCGAGTTCAGCGTGCGCCACCAGCCCCCCGAACTCAGTCGTGTCCACGACGCGCGCGCCGAAAATGTCGCGATAGAACTCGATCGCCGCGGCCGCGTTCGGAATCGCGAGGAACGGGGTCAAGCTCGTTGATCCATGGGGCATGCCGTTCGTTGCGTGCGCGCCGGTCACGGCGCGCGAGGGCGCGGCATTCGGGGTGGTTTCTGTGCTCATGGCTTCATCGTAAGATCGTGAACAGGGCGCCGTCTTGCAGATTCGCGCCACCCGCACAGATCGCGGCGCACACGAAGCAGCGGGCACGAGCTAGCGGGCACGAACTAGCGCACACGAAGCAGCGAAGCAGCGAGAAGAGGGGCCATGCAGCAGGATCGGCGCGGCGTGCTCTACCCCGATCGTCTTCCGGAGTTTCACCGTGTGCCGGCCGCCACCGACATCTCGCACGCCGTGCAGTGGTTCTGGGTGCCCGAGTGGCAGCTGCCTGACGGCGTTGAATCGCGGCAGCACGTGCTGCCGTTCCCAGCGTGCAACCTCGTCGTCGACCCCGCGGGCATCGAGGCGATTGGCCCGGCGACCCGCCGTTCCGAGCGCGTGCTCACGGGAGCCGGCTGGGCGGTGGGCGCGTTGCTGAGGCCCGCAGCCACCCGCGCGCTCGATCTGCGGCCGGCCGAGCTGCGTGATGCAACCCGCAGCGTCGCCGACCCCGCACTGCACGCGGCGATCGTCGCCGCGATGACCGACGCAACCGTGCCCGGAGAGGCACGGCGCGCAGCCGCTATCGACGCACTCTCGCGCTGGATCGCCGAGCGTGTACCGCTGCCAGCGCGCGCGGGCGATGGCGAGCTCGCGAACGCACTGGGCGAGCTGCTCGGGGATCCGTCAATCACCCGCGTCGACCAGCTGCCTGAGCGGCTGCACGTGTCGCCGCGCACGCTCCAGCGAATCGCGGAGCGCGCGTTTGGGCTTCCCCTCCACGCGATGATTCGCAGGCGCCGCCTCCAAGAGGCCGCCGAACGGCTCCGCGACCACCCGACGGCGAGCATCGCTGAGCTCGCCGCAGCCCTCGGCTACACCGATCACGCGCACTTCTCAACTGATTTCAAGGCGGTGCTGGGCGTCACCCCGAGCGAGTACCGTCGTGACGCGGCCGCCCCTATAGCGAAGGCTCACCGATCGACAGCATCAGGCGATTCGCCCAGTTGAAGAACGCCCCCGCCTGAATTGAGTCGAGTAGTTCAAGCTCGTCGAGCCCCACCTCGCGCAGCGTGGCGAGCTCGGCTTGACCGAATCGGGGCGGAGTCGCCGTCAGAGCGACCGTTGCGTCGACGATGGCGTCGATCCTGGTTCCCACACGCGCGGTGACACCCTCGTCAAGCAGCCGCTGCACTTCGGCCCGGTCGGCGCCCTGTTCGGTGGCGAAACGCGAGTGCACCGAGGCGCAAAATACGCATCCGTTGTAGCGGGAAGCCGCGGCCGCGGCGAGCTCGCGTTCGGCGCGCGGCAGGCCAGCGTCGGTATTGAAGAAGATGTCGATGTCCGTGAGTGTGCGCTCGCGCAGCGCCTCGGGGTCACGGGCGAGCAGCCGGAAGTAGGGCATATGAACGCGGTCGCGCTGCACGAGGGCGTCGTAGTGCGACTCAGTAAATTCGGCGACCGGCAGCGGTTCGAGCCACGGCTTCCAGCCGAGCACGTCCTGCGTGAAGCGCGGAGGCTCGGTGACGCGGGGCGCTGCCGGCAATTGCTCAGTGACACTCGGGGCGGAGGCCGCAGCCGCGGCGCCCTCCTCTCCCACGCGCTCCCGCGCCGCGCGCGCCACGGTCGCAGCGAGCGCCTCAAGCGAATCTCGCGTGGCGGCGGACACGGCCGTAACATCCGCAACAGCCGTCGCCGCAGACGCAGCCCCGCCGATGCTCTCGCGCAACTCGCGCAGCCCGTGCGCCACGCGCAGCTGGAAGGCGAGGAACGACACGAGCTGCGAGAGCGTGACGACCCCGGTCGTGCTCCAGCCAGCGTCGAGCAGCGGCTGCAAACGCTCGCGGCTCGCGTCGCGCGGGTGCAGCACGAGCATGTGAGCGTGCTCGAGCGCCGCCGCGAGTCGATCGCCGAGCGCGTAGGCGGCCTCGACCGATGCCACGGTGTACTCGGGCCCGGCGACGCTCTCGGAGGCGTTCTCGGCGCGGAACGCGCCGTATGGGCCCGATCCGGCAGCGCGACCCGCCTCGGCCACAATCAGCGGCTCCAGCCCGGCGCCCCCGCCGGTCTCGCGCAGCAGCGCACCGTAGAACTCGACGGCCTCGGGCTCCTCGTGCAGGCGCGCGACGAACAGCGCGACCGCAGCCCGCTCAGGCAGTGACACGTGCGCGGTGTCGACCGGCACGAACAGGGCGTTGAAGCTGCCCTGAGCGTGCTCTTTCGATTCGGGGCGACGGTCGCGCACCCGGTCAAGCTGGTCTCCGGCGGCGATGCCGGTCAACGCGCCAATAACGTCGGCAACGGCAGGCAAAGTCGCCGCCGCGGGCTTGGGTTCGGTCATGGTCGTGCTCCTCCGAGTCAGATCACCCAGTGCCCGGACGACAACGAGGCGCCGGGAATCGCGTCAATCAGACGCTGGGTGTAGGGGTGTTGGGCGTTGCTGAAGACGTCTTCGGTGAGGCCGTGCTCGACCTGCGCGCCGCGCTGCAGCACGGTGACGGTGTCTGAAATCTGCCGCACCACGGCGAGATCGTGCGAGATAAACACGTAGGTCAGGCCGAGGTCACGCTGCAGCCGCGCGAGCAGCCGCAGAATTTGCGCCTGCACGGTGACATCGAGGGCCGAAACGGCCTCGTCGAGCACCACGAGCTCGGGTTCCACGATCAGCGCCCGCGCGATCGCGACGCGCTGACGCTGACCGCCCGAGAGTTCACGCGGCCGCCGCTGCGCGAACTCGGCTGGCAGCGACACCACCTCGAGAGCCTGGGCCACGCGCTGCGCGCGGTCGGCACGGGTGCCGGCCCCGATGCCGAAGTTCTTCAGCGGCTCGGCGAGCGTCTGGCCAATCGAGTGTCGCGGATCGAGCGAGCCGTAGGGATTCTGGTACACCATCTGCGTGGTGCGTCGATACTCCCGCAGCTTCGCACCGCGCAGCTCGGTCACCTCCACACCGTCGACGCGCACGCTGCCAGAGGTTGGCGCAGCGAAGCCGGCAATGGCGCGGCCGGTCGTGGTCTTGCCCGATCCCGACTCACCCACGAGCGCGTGGGTCGTGCCGCGCGCAACCGAGAATGAGAGGCCGTCGACGGCGACGAACGCGTCGGCGCCGCGGCCGAACTCCTGGCGCAGTTCGCGCACCTCAATGAGCGGCGTTCCCGAGGCCACCGCGATTGACTCCCGCTCGACCAGCTTGCCAAACGACGGCGCATCGGCCATAAGCTGCCGGGTGTAGGCCGACGCCGGTTGCGCGAGTACCTGCGCGGCCGGGCCAGACTCCTGCACCTCGCCGCCGCGCATCACGACGACGCTGTCGGCGCGATCCGCGGCGACAGCGAGATCGTGGGTAATGAAGAGCACGCCCGTACCCGTCTCTTCGCGCAGCTTGTCGATCAGGTCCAGCACCGTGCGCTGCACGGTCACGTCGAGCGCTGAGGTCGGCTCATCGGCAATGATCAGTTCAGGATCGTTGGCGAGCGCCGCTGCGATGAGCACGCGCTGCCGCATGCCGCCCGAGAACTCGTGCGGAAACTGCTTCGCCCGCTTGATCGGATCATCGATGCCGACCTGTTCGAGCAGCGCGTGCACGCGGTCGTGCACCTCGGCGCGGCTCGGACGGCCGTGAATGCGCAGCGATTCGCTGATGCTCTTCCCCACCGACTGCACGGGGTTCAGCGAGTTGCCCGGATCCTGCGGGATGAGCCCGATGCAGCGGCCGCGCAGGTCACGCCAGCGCCGCTCGGGCAGCCCGACGAGCTCGGTCGTGCCAAGTCGCCGCTCGTTCAGGGTGATGGTGCCGGAAGCGATGCTGCCGTTCGACGCGAGCAGCCCGATGACCGATTGCGCGACGGTGGTCTTGCCCGATCCCGACTCGCCAACGACGGCCGTGACCTCCCCCGCGCGCACATCGAAGCTGACACCCGAAACGGCGTCAACCGTGCCCTGCCGAGTGCGGTACTGCACAGACAGGTCTCGAATACTCAACAGGGGTGATGTCTCGGCGGTCATGCGTTGCCTCCGTCGCTAATGGCCCGGCTCAGACGGTTGCTCGCGAGCACGACGAGCACCACGACGATGCCCGGCAGCGCGGTCAGCCACCACGACGTCGCGAGATAGTTTCGTCCCTCAGAGATCAGTAGCCCCCACTCAGGCGTGGGTGGCGGAGCGCCGTACCCCAAGAAACCGAGCGTCGAGATCTGCAAGATCGCAGAGCCGAGCTGCAGCGCAGCGAGCGCGATCACCGCGGTCAGCGAGTTGGGCAAGATATGTCGCCAGAGCACACCGAAGAATGTGCCGCCCGAACCGTATGCGGCCTCGACGAACTCACTCGCGCGCACGCTCACCACCTGCGACCGCGAGAGGCGGGCGAACACAGCGATCGATGTCGCGCCCACCGCGATCGCAGCGTTCGCGGTGCCGAACCCCAGCAGAATCACGATGCTCAGCGACAACAGTAGGGTCGGGATCGCCAACAGCACATCGACGAGCCGCATCAGGGCTTCATCAACCCAGCCGCCGACTGCGCCGGCGGTGATGCCGATGAGCGAGCCGACCACGAGGCCGACGAGCACGGCAATGAGCGCAGCGCTGATCGACTGCGATGCACCGTAGATGACGCGAGCGTAGAGGTCGCGGCCGGTGGCGTCGGTGCCGAACCAGTGCGCGCCGCTCGGTGCCTGGAGCGCAGGCGCGACACTCTCGGTCGGGTCGACGGAGGTGAATAGCCCGGGCACGACGGCCCAAGCGAGCGCGAGCAACAGCATCAGCGCGGGCAGCAGCACACCGGGACGCACCACCGCGCGCCAATCGAAGGCGCGCGGGCCGCCACTCGGCGGCACAGCGGCCGCCGTCGAAACGTCGATCGCGGTCATGCGTGCACTCCTGCCGACTTGCGCGCGGTGCGCTGCCGCAGCCGCGCGTCGAGCACGGGGTACAGCAGATCGACCACGAGGTTGATGGTGACAAACACCACGGTTGCGATCACCACGACAGCGAGCAGCACTGGTGTGTCGCGATTCGCGACCGCCTGCGCGGTGAGCGCGCCGATGCCGACGCGGCCGAACACCGCCTCGGTCACGATCGCGCCACCGACGAGCTCGCCGAACAGCAGCCCAGCCATCGTGAGCGCCGGGAGCAACGCGTTGGGCGCGACGTTTCGCCACAGCAACCAGCTGGTGCTGGCGCCGCGCGCGCGAACGACCGCGACGAACGGCTGGTCGCTCACGTCATCGATGCTGCGCAGCAACACCTGCGCGAGCGGTGCCGCGATCGGGATCGCGAGGGTGATAGCGGGCAGAATCAGCGCCTGCCCCTCGCTCGCGCCGATAGTCGGCACGAGCCCGAGCTGAAATGAAAAGACCTGAATCAGCACGATCCCGATCCAGAACACGGGCAGCGATACGAACAGCGGCGGGATGTTGCGAAACAGCCGTCGCAGCCACGAGCCGGCACCGTAGCTCGCGGTGAAAGCGATCACGACCGCGAGAAACACGGCCAGGATCAGCGCGACGACGGCGAGGGTCAGCGTCGACGGCAGTGCCTCCGCGAGCAGGGTCGACACGGCCGCTCCGCTCTGAACGGAGTACCCGAGGTCGCCGTGCAAAAACGCGCCGACCGAATCGAAGAACCGCACGAAGAACGGGCGGTCGACACCGTAGCTCGCGCGAATTTCCGCGAGCTGTTCACTCGAGAGACCGAGGTCTGGGTTGCCGAACCGCGCCATCACCGCGTCGCCAGGCAGAGCCGCGAGCAGCACGTATGCGGCGGTGTACGCGAGCGCGAGGACCAGGATCGCCTGGCCCACGCGTCGCAGCAGCGCCGCTCCGGTCACTTGCTGAGCTGTACGTCGTAGAACGAGGGCCGACCGATCGATTCGGTCGTGAAGCCCTGCACCGACGCCTGCAGCCCGAAGACCTGCGGCTCCTCGAACAGGGGCAGCACGTACGCCTGCTCGGCGAGCCGCTGCTGCGCCTTCGCCGACGCAGCAGCACGCTCGTCAGCCGTGGGCACCGAAGCGATTTCGAGCAGATCGGCGTCGAGCTCGGGGTCGGCGATCTTGCCGGTCTTCGCGTCGAGGTTCAGATTCGCATTGCGGTTGGTCGAGTAGAACTGCGACTTCAGCACGTCGAAATCAGCGCGGCCGACCATGGAGTGGTATACCTGGATCGTGTCGGCGTCGAGTCGGGCCTCGTCTTGCGCGGCCTGGTCGCCCGGGAAGAGCTTGACCTCGACACCGAGCTTCGCGAGCTGTTCCTGAATGAGTGTCACGACCTCCTTGGAGCGCGGCTGCGGCAGCGCCTCGTTGAAGGTGATCGACAGGCGTTCACCGTCCTTCTCGCGCACGCCGTCGCTGCCCGGCTTCCAGCCAGCGTCATCGAGCAGTTTCTTGGCCTGATCAGCGTCGTACTTGTAGAACTTCGAGGTGTCGGTGTAGCCGAGCGCCGACTTCGCCAGAATGCCAGTCGCGAGCGGGTAGTTGTCGGTGAAGAGCGTGCTGACGATCGCGTCGCGGTCGATGCCGGCGATGATTGCCTGGCGCACCTTGATGTCTGCGAGCGGGCCCTGGCCGAAGCGGAAACTGAGGCTGTTGTTCACGCCGTTGGTGGCCGCGTCGACGAGCGCGAGATTATCGCCCGTGAACTGAGCTTCGTCCGGTGCCGGGATAGCGCGAGCGATCTGCGCTTGACCCGACGTGACCGTGCCGACGCGCACGCTCGACTCCGCCGCGACGATGATGTTGATCTCATCGAGGTGCGCGCGCCCCTGATGCTCCCGCGATTTGGGTGCCCAGTCGTAGTCCTTGCGAACCGTGAGGTCGGTTTCTTTGCCGATCTGCTCATCGGAAATAACGAACGGACCACTGCCCACGATGTCGGCGGCGTTACCCGGGCCGAACTCCTCATTCGTGCGGTCGAGCGTATCGTTCGAGAGCAACCCTGAATTGATGGTCGACGTAGCCTGAGCAAAGCCCGGTGACGGGGCGCTGAAGAAGAACTTCACGGTGTGGTCGTCGACGACCTCGCCGTGGTCGTAGTTGTTGATCGCCTCGGAGATCGACAGGGCGCGGTCGGTGTCGCCCTTGCCGTACAGGTCAAAGTTTTTGACTACGTTCTCAGCGTCGAGCGGAGTGCCGTCGGAGTAGGTAACGCCGTCGCGCAACTTGAAGGTGTACTCGGTCGCGTCGGCGTTCACCTCGGGCAGCTCACTCGCGATCCACGGCTCGAGTTCGAGGGTCTCTGGGTTTTGGAAGAGCAGGCGGTCGGTGACCTGATTCAGCACGCCGCCGTTCGGGTAGAAGCCGCCGGCGGGCGGGTACAGCGTGTTCCACGTCTGCGGTTCGAGGTAGCTGAGCGTCCCGCCCTCGGCGGCCGTGCCGTCACCCGAGCCGCCGCCCGAGTTCGCCGAGCACCCGGTAATGGCCATCGCGGCAACGGCCAAACCGGCGATCCAGGCGATCCGGTGCTTCTTCATGGTGCTCCTCGTTCAGGCTTGTGCAGTGACCCCGTTCGGAATCGAACGGGCAACCCGGCTAATGTTATAGCTCTCATAAGCGAGTGGAAACACGGGGTGTCACAGAACTTCATGAAGAGCTCGCGACCCCTCCCCCGTGACACCTCCCGTCACATTCGGACATGCGATCCGTCGCCCCGTGCCGGTTCGGCGTATAACGGAACCATGACCCCGCTCCCCTCGATCGCCATCATCGGGGCCGGGCCGCGGGGTACATCGCTCATCGAGCGCATAGGCGCGCATCTGCGCGCGGCCGACGATGCAGGCGCAGCGCCCCGACCCCTCGAGTTGCACCTCATCGAGGAGTCGGCGTTCGGTGCAGGGCGCATCTGGCGCACCGACCAGACCCGCGAGCTCTGCATGAACACGCTCGCCGATGCGGTCACGCTGTTCACTGAGCCCACGAGTTCGATCGCTGGCCCGGTGCGCGAGGGGCCGACGCTGTACGAGTGGGGTCTGCTTGCGCTCGCGCGAGAGTCCGCGACCGGCGTCGACGGCCCGTCGGGACTCGACCCGGCGCTCTCGGAAGCAATAGCGCGGATCCCGGCCACGCACGCAGCGCAGGTCGACGCCCACCCGATCCGCACCGGGTTTGCGGCCGAGTATCGCGCCGAACTCGCCGCGTTCCGGCCGGAGACGCACCCGAGTCGTGCGCTCTACGGCGAGTACCTCGAGTGGTGCCTCGAGCGCGCGGTCTCCGAGCTTCCGGCCGCGGTGCGGGTTGTACGGCACACCGGTCGAGCCGTATCGATCACCCGAGTCGGCGCGGGCCGCGAGCGCATTGAACTCGCCGGCGGCGAGCGCATCGACGCCGACGCGGTCGCGCTCGCGACGGGGTGGATGCCGCGGGCCGACACCGAGACCGAGCGCGAACTCGGACGCCAAGTCAGCGAGCGACCGGAACTCGTCTGGGTGCGCCCGGGCAGCCCGGTCGAGCAGGATCTGAGTGGTGTTCCCGAGCGCGGCAATGTGATCGTGCGCGGCCTCGGCATGGGCTTCTTCGACACGATGGCGTTGTTGACCCTCGGCCGCGGTGGCGAGTTCGAAGATGACGCGACCGCGCCAGGGGGTCTGCGGTATCTGCAATCGGGGCGCGAACCGATCATGCACGTGACCTCGGGCCGCGGCGTGCCGTTTCGCGCGAAAACGCTCTACGGCTCGCTCCCTCCGCGTTCTGAACAACGATTCCTGCTTGGCGTGGACTGGTCGCGGGAGGCCCGCCCCATAGATTTCGATCGCCAGTTCTGGCCGCGGATCGTCGCCGACGCCTATTTCGACCACTACCGCACGCTGCGGCGGGTGCGCGCAGCGGCGACGACGGCTCCCGCTGAGATCGTCGAGTCGGTGATCGGCTCCGCGATCCAGCCGCACACGGTGGCCGGGGGCGAGGCGCACGCACCGGGCGCGGGCGAGCCGCTCACGGCCGTCGTCTCGGCCGTCGCCGCTGCCGTCGCTGAATTCGTGCCGGATCCCGCTGACCGCCTCGATCTGCTGAGCGAGATGCGACCCGTCGCGCACCCCGTCGAATCTGCCGAAGAATTCGATGATTGGGTCGTGCAGCGCGTCGCGCGCGACCTCGCCGAAGCGGAACTCGGCCGCGACAGCGCACTCAAGGCGGGCCTGTGGTCGGTGAGCTCGGCGCGCGGGGTCGCGAACCGCGTCGGTTCGCTCGGCGGTTTCGATGCCGAGTCACGCAAGTCAGGTTTCGCCATGCTGCAGGCCGTGGGCGGCATGGCAGGATCGGGGCCCCCGGCATTTCGCACGCGTCAGTTACTGGCACTCGCGGCCGTCGGTCTCGTGAAGTTCATCGGCCCCGCCGCCCGAGTTCGCGTCTCAGATCGAGGGTTCACCGCCGCCTCGCCGCTCGTCGCGGATTCTGAGGTGACGTCGTCGACGCTCATCGATGCGTGGATGCACTTCCACGACCTGGCTGAGACCGCCGATCCGCTGGCGCAGAGCCTCGTGCGGGCGGGGCGCGCGCGAGCGTTTCGCATTTCCGACCGCCTCGGTGGCACGCGCGCGACGGGCGCGTTCGACGTTGACCCCGCGACCGGTTTGCTCGTGCACCCTGGCGGTGAGCGTGATACGACGGTGCACGTTGCGGGCATTCCCGTCGACGAGCAACTCCACGACACGATCATCAGCCCGATGCCCGGCACGGATCCGCCGATGTTGCGCGAGACTGATCGGGTCGCCCGCAGCCTCGTCGAGATCGCGCTGCGTGCCGCCGCCAACTCACGAACGCTCGAAGGAGCCCCCAGTGCCTGATACTTCTATTTCGCCTGCTGCAACTGCTGCCCCTGCTGCTGCGTCCGAGACCACTGCTGCCCCTGCGCAGCTTCCCGTCGCGCTCGTCACCGGCGCGTCGAGCGGCATGGGTCGCGAGATCGTGCGCGACCTCGCCCGAACGCACCGAGTCATTGCCGTGGGGCGCGACACGGCGCGACTCGCGGCGATTGCGACCGAGACCGGCGCGGAGGCGTGGCAGCTCGACGTCACGGACTCCGCGGAGTTCAGCGATCGAATCGCGCAGCTTGAGCGCTTCGATGTGCTCGTGCACGCCGCGGCCATCGGCCAGCACCTCGCTACTGACGAGGCAAGCGCCGCCGACTGGGAGCGCCACCTCGCAGTCAACGTGACCGCCCCGGCGCTCATCACGCGCGCCGCGCTGCCCGCACTGCGGGAGGCAGCCGGCACCGTCGTGTTTATCGGTTCGGGTGCGAGCACGAAGCCGGTGCCCGGCAGCGCGGTCTACACGGCGACGAAGCACGCACTCCGCGGCCTCGCCGACGTGCTGCGCATCGACGAGCAGCCGCACCGCGTGCGCGTCGTCACGATCGCTCCGGGTCAGACCGATACGGAGATGCTGCGATCCGGAATCCCGGCCGACCAGTACACCCCCGAGCGGTACATTCGGCCCGAGTCGGTCGCCGCGACCGTGCGCTTCGTCGTTGATGCTCCCGCGGATGTGCACCTCACCGACATCGCGGTGCGCCCGCGCCAAGAGATCGCGCGCCTGTGAGCGCGGGTCACACGCAGCACATCGTCATTGGCGGTGGCGCGATGGGTCTCGCCACAACGTGGCAGCTTGCGTCTCGCGGAGCGCACGTACGGCTGCTCGAGCAGTTCGAACCGCACCACACGCGCGGCGCCTCGCACGGGGCGACCCGCAACCTGAATAACGCCTACGACGACGACACCTATCTCGATCTGTTCGACGAGGCCGTCACCCTGTGGCGCGCGCTCGAAACGGAATCGGGCAGCGAGCTACTGGGCCTCCACGGGCTCGTCACGCACGGCGACCCCGATGCCATCGGCAGCGCCCACGACGCGCTCGTCGCGCGCCGCGCGGCGGTCTCCCTGCTCAACGCTCACGACGCGGCCGACCGCTGGTCTGGCATGCGCTTTGAGGGCGACGTACTCTTCGGGCGCGAAGCGGGCATCGTGCACGCCGCCCGCGCGCTCACAGCGCTCGAGGCTGGCGCCGCGCACCACGGCGCGCTCATCGAACGGGGTGAGCGCGTCCTGCGCGTCGAACCGTTTGCTGACGGCTCGGGAGCGCGGGTGGTGAGCGCTGGCCCCGATGGCGAGGTGCGCGAACTCACGGCCGACCACGTCACGGTGACGGCGGGCGCGTGGGCTCGGCCGCTGCTGGCGGGCATCGTCGAGCTGCCGCCGCTCACCGTTACCGAGGAGCACCCGGCGCACTTCGCCCCGCGGTCACCCTCGATCGTGTGGCCGTCGTTCAACCACGTGCTTGCGGGTGACCTGCTGGAGGAGTTCGCCGCGCCGGTGTACGGCATGCCGACTCCGGGAGAGGGTGTGAAGGTCGGGTTCCACAAGGTCGGTGATGTCGTCGACCCCGATGCCCGCGTGTTCCGCGCGAGCGACGCGCAGCGCGACCGGCTGCGCCGCTATGTCGCCGACTGGTTCCCGGGACTCGACCCCGACTCCGCCGCCGAGATCAGCTGCACGTACACGTCGACCGAATCTGGGCGCTTCGTGCTCGACACCGTGGGCCCCGTCACCGTCGGCGCCGGATTCTCCGGCCACGGCTTCAAGTTCACCCCGGCGATCGGCCGCGTGCTCGCAGACGCCGCAACGGGCGTGCGCCAGCCGCCGCCCCCGTTCCGCCTAGCGGCGCACTAGCCCCGCCGGGGCCCAGACCCTAGTTCGTCGCCGAACCCCTACTCCAAACACCCGATCGGGCAAGGGGCTCGGCGTTTCAAGAGGGGCTCGGCGCCGGCATAGGGGCTCGGCGTCGCAGGAGGAACTCGGCGTTCGTCGGAGGGGTTCGGCGCTCTTCGGAGGGGTTCGGCGCGCACGTTGGACCCCGCCCGCTCCAAGGATCCCGCACCGATTCGCCCAGCCCTTCGAACCCCTAGCTCGTCGCCGAACCCCTACTCCAAACACCCGATCGGGCAAGGGACTCGGCGCCAGGCAAGGGACTCGGCGCCGCGCAAGGGGCTCGGCGCCGACATAGGGGCTCGGCGCCGCCGAGAACCGCTAGACCGTGAAGTCTGTCGCCGTCCGTGCCGTCGTGATTTCCTTCATCATGGCGATCACCGGGAGGTGTTCGGGGTGCGACGCGTAGACCGCGAGGCCGTCTTCATCGTCGAAGTCGGCGATCAGCGTGAGGTCGTAGTTCGCACCGTCGAACAGCTCGTTGCGGTGCAGCGAGAGCGCCCGCACGGTGGGCACGATCTCGCGCAGCGGATCGATTGCAGCGATCGCCTGAGCGGCGTGCACGTCGCGCTCCTCGCGGGTGTCTCCGGCGAACTTCCAGCTGACGATGTGGCGCAGTGCCATGAGGGCTCCTCGAAATGTAGGGACGAACAGGGTAAAACTAGCGGCGCCGCAGCGCGCGCAGCGGATTACGGGCGGCTTTCACCACGGCGGTGGTGAGGCGATCCGGGTCCACTCGCCAAATCGCGTGCCGACGCCCATCAATCTGCACGACCGGGATGTGCTCCGCGTGTTCCTCGGCGAGTGCCGCGTCCTGAAGAATGTCGAGTTCCTCAAGGGTCGTCTCGATGCCTCGCTCGGTGAGTCTCTCAAGCACCCCAACGATTACGTCGCGGGCGTCATCGCAGAGATGGCAGCCCGGTTTACCGATGAGGGTCAGACGCACGGCAGACATGATGCGCCCAGTCTAGAGGCGCGAGCCCGCCCGGGTACACGAAAAGCGCCGACCCTGGGGTCGACGCTTTTCATCGATCAACCGTCTCGCGACGGCGTCGATTACTTCTTGTTGCGGCGCTGGTGACGCGTCTTACGAAGCAGCTTCCGGTGCTTCTTCTTCGACATGCGCTTACGACGCTTCTTGATTACTGAACCCACATTAACCTCACAACGTCTCTCGGGCCGCTGGGAGTCGGGGCCCATAAAACATATATCTTAGCTTGCCTCGCCGCCTGACGCGAACCGAGCGGCGTGAACGCCATCAGCGAGCGGATTATCCGCGCAGTTTGAAGCGTGCGACGAGCTCTTTCACGCGGTGCTCGGCGCGTGCCGCGGCGCGACCGATGCGCTCGGCGGCCGCCGTCGCTTCCTCGGGCAGCACCTCGCCGAATTCGTCGTATTCGTCGGGCCCTGAGACCCGCTCGCCGTCTTCAGAGAGGTATTCGACCGTCACCTCGGTGTCGAATCCCGCCGATAGGAAAGGAATCACGAAGTCTTCAACCATTTCGAGCGGCTCTGGGTCGAGCGAGTAGAAGCGGTGCTGGCCCTCTTCTCGCACGGTCACCAGCTCAGCCTCGCGCAGCACCTTCAGGTGCTTCGAAACAGTGGGCTGGCTAATTTCGAGCTTGCCAACGATTTCTGAGACGCTCATCTCGGCGTTCTGCAGGTGCTTTTCGAGCAGGGATTGCAGAATGTCGCGCCGTGTGGCATCGGCGATGACTCCGAAGATATCTGGCATAGCCCCCAGAGTAGTCGGAGCGGCAGGGTTCTGTCCTGGCAGCGGGCCCTCATTACGTGATAGCGTGCGCGCGGCGCCCTGCAGATGTGTAGCATGACAGCATCGCGCCGGGCCCGTGGCAGGCTCCCGACTGAAACCATCGCCAGAAAGCAGGAATCGTGAGGACACGCGCTGCGAGCCTCCGGTTCGCCGGATTGCTTTCGCCGAAGTCGTGGCTCGGCAGCATGATCCACTCGTCGCCCGCACGCTTCGCACTGCTGGTATTTACGGGCTTGATTCTGCTGTGGACGGCGCTGCTGTCGCTGCCCATTGCGAGCAGCAGTCGCGAGGTGACGCCGCTTGCCGACGCGCTCTTCACGGCCGTTTCAGCGATCTGCGTCACGGGCCTCGCGACCGTCGACATGGCCACGCACTGGTCGATCTTCGGCGAGTTGCTGATCCTCGGCGGCTTGCAAATTGGCGGCATTGGTGTGCTCACCCTCGCGAGCATTCTCGGCCTGACCGTCACCCGCAGGCTCGGGCTGCGCACGCGCCTGCTCGCCGCCGGCGACACGAACCCGATGCGCATGGGGCGCGATGTGTCTGAGAGCCAGGCGGTCGGGCTCGGCGAGATCGGCGGCCTGTTGAGCGCCGTGGCGATCAGCCTCGTGGCGATCGAAGTCACCCTCACGGCGTTCATCACGCCCCGCCTCATGATGGAGGGGTACTCGTTCGCGCACGCGCTCTGGAACGGGTTTTACCTCGCGGCGTCCGCGTTCACCAATACCGGCTTTGTGCCGCTGCCCGGCGGCCTCGCACCGTTCGCCACCGACACCTATCTACTGTCGGTGCTCGCCGTTGGCGTCTTTCTCGGCAGCATCGGCTTTCCCGTCATTTTCGCGCTCTATCGCTACGTCGTGGGCGCCGGCTGGCGCACGCACAAGCGCCTCGGCCTGCACGCGAAACTCACACTCACCACGACGCTGATTTTTGTCATTTTTGGCTGGATCGCGATTGCCGGGCTCGAGTTCAACAACACGAAAACTCTCGGTTCCCAGGGCCTCGGAGACACCCTCTTCAGCTCGATCTACATGTCGGTGATGACGCGCTCTGGCGGGCTGGGCGTTATGGATCCGACCGACATGAACGGGTCAACGCTGCTCGTAATGGACATGCTGATGTTTGTCGGCGGCGGTTCGGCGTCGACCGCCGGCGGCATCAAGGTGACGACGATCGCCGTGCTGTTCCTCGCCGCCTACGCTGAGGCCCGCGGCTACAAGGATATGCAGGCGTTCGACCGCCGCATCCCGAACGAGGTGCTGCGCGTCGCCGTCTCGATCTTGATCTGGGGCGCCACGATCGTGCTCGCGGCGTCGGTCGCCATCATGCAGATGACCGGGCAACCGCTCGACTACGTGCTGTTCGAGGTGATCTCTGCCTTCGGCACCTGCGGTCTCAGCACCGGACTCTCGGCCGAAATCGACGACCCCGGTAAATACATCCTTGCCGCAACCATGTGGGCGGGCCGCGTCGGAACCGTTACGCTTGCGGCGGCGGTCGCCGCGACAAGCCGTTCACGCATGTTCCGCCTCCCAGAAGAAAGGCCGATCGTTGGTTGATATTCGCAGTGACGCCCCGGTGATTGTGATCGGGCTCGGGCGCTTCGGCGCCGCCACGGCCGGTCAGTTGGACCGTCAGGATCGCGAGGTGTTGGTCGTCGACACCGATCCAGGCCTGGTGCAGAAGTGGGCAGACCGTGTCACGCACGCGGTGCAGGCCGACGCCCGCTCCATGGAGGCGCTGAAGCAGATCGGGGCCGACGAGTTTCAAATCGCCGTCGTCGCGACCGGCGCTTCGATCGAATCAAGTGTGCTGATCGCGGCAAACCTCGTTGATCTTGGAGTGCCGCAGATCTGGGCGAAGGCGATCTCACTTTCGCACGGCAAGATTCTGGAACGCATCGGCGTAAACCACGTGATCTACCCAGAGCGCGAAGCGGGCGAGCGCGTGGCGCACCTGCTGAGCGGCAGCATGCTCGACTTCATTCAGTTCGACGACAACTACGTCATCGCGAAGATGTACCCGCCGCGCTCCATTCGCAACCGCACCCTCACCGACAGCGGCGTGCGCACGCGCTACCGCGTCACGGTCGTCGGCGTGAAGACGCCCGGGCAGCCGTTCACGCACGCGACGCAAGACACGATCGTTTCGACGCATGACCTCATCATCGTGAGCGGCACGGCCGCAGACGTGGAGCGCTTCGCAGCGATTGGGTAGGCGGGGTGGGCGCCCAGCCCCGCCCTACCCGCCCAGCACCGACTTTGGCAGCCGGTGCACCGTGACCGCGCCGCGCGCCGTCATGGGGTGCAGCGGGTCGGGGTCGAGTGCACCCGTCGGGCCACCGAGTTCGGAGTGCGCGACAGCGCTCATGACGACGTAGGCGTCGTCGGCCGCCCAGCCGTGGTCGAGCACCAGGAAGTCAAACATGTCTTCGTAGCCCCGGTTGATCGACTCCTGAACGGGGCCGCCGAGCCCCACGAACAACCACTCGTCATCGGTCTCGATGCGGGGAGCGCGCAGCGGCCGCGTCTGCACCAGCTCGACCGAAACAACCGCGGTACCCTCGGTCTCGATTGCGACAAACGATGATTCGCCGCGAGCCATCACGGCGTGAATGTCACCGATCGAGAGCAGCGCGCCCGGCACCTCGACGGGCAGGTAGATCCTTGCGCCCGGCCGCGCGTCGGTGAGGTCCATGTTGCCGCCGAACGAGTAGCTCGGCATGATCGTCGACCCGACCCCCTCCGCCGGCGCGGTGCCGATGCATCCGATCATCGGCAGCACTGGCGTTCGCACGGTTTCGGTGAGCACTGCCTCACCCTGCGAGATGGGAATGCGGCGCGCCATCGCCTCGTCACCCATGCGCCCCGCGAGCGCGCCGGTTCCAGGGAGGTACACCGACCAGCCGTGGTCGATCAGCTGGATCTCGTGCACGGTGACGCACAGCGTGTCACCAGGCCGGGCGCCCTCGACATACACGGGGCCGGTGATCGGGTTAATCTGCGCGGTCACCTGGTCGAGCGATCCCCGCTCGAACAGCTGCGCGTAGACGGCGTCGTTCGTCTCGAAGCCGATCGTTTCGCCGGTGCCGGGTGCGATGCGGAGAGCTGGCTCCGCGCTCGCGTCAAAGCCGGGCTTGCCGTGCGACTTATCAAGCCTGTGGTCGATTGCGGTCATGGTGATCCTCGATTCGTTTCGTGCCGGATCGCGCCGTGGGCTTCGGCGCGAGACCCGTAGTGATGGCTCGTCAGCTCATGCGTCGCTCGCGCTGATGCCGACCCCCTTCTTGCGGTAGACCAGAAATACCACGACGCCGAGTGCGAGCCAGACGAGCCCGCCGAGCTTCGCCGCGATGTCGCTGTTGAGCAGCACGTAGCCGATAATCAAGAACCCGATCGCCGGCACAATCACGTGCATCAGGTAGTTCTTCGACTTGTCGCGCACGACGTACGCCCACACGACCGAGACGTGCAGCAGCACGAATCCAGACAGGGCGCCGAAGTTCACCATCGATGAGATCAGGCCGATCTGGCCGACGAAGAAGACGACGAGCACGGCGCTCAAACCCGAGACGAGCAAGATGGCGTTCTGCGGCACCTGCTTGCGGTTGAGCTGCTTCAGGAAACCGGGCAGCTTGCCGTCGCGGCTCATCGAGAAGAGTAGGCGCGACGTCGCTGCCTGCGCGGCCATCGCGTTCGCAATGCCGACGGCGAGCACGTTGCAGGTCAAGAACGCCTTCGCCCAGCCACTGTTAGAGGCGGCGGCCACGAGGTCGAAGAATGCGTTGCCCACCTTGTCGTCGGGGAACGCGTCGACGCCACCGGCGAGCAGGCTCGCGAGCCACGTCTGCACGATGAAGAGTCCCGCGACGATGAACAGTGCGGTCACCATGGCGCGGCCGGCCGAGCGGTGCCCGCCCGTCGACTCCTCCGCCATCGTGGCAATGCCGTCGAAACCGAGGAAGCTCAGCACGGCGATGCTCAGTGCCGCGGCGATCAGCGGCGCGCTGACCTTCTCGGAATCCCAGATCGGGGCCGTCGACCACTCTGCGTCAGGGATCGTGCCGCCGTTCAGCGCGACGACCGCGATCACGACAAATGCGACCACAAAGAACAGCTCCATGATCAAGAACAGCCGGTTCATGAGCTTGATCGAGTTCACTCCCGCGAGATTAATCACGGTGTTAATCGCCACAAAGATGAGCGCCCACATCCAGCGCGGCGTGCCCGGGAAGATGCCGATCATCGACTCTGCCGCGAACACGTAGAGTAGCGTCGGCACGAGCAGGTAGTCGAGCAGGATCAACCAGCCCGCGAAGAACCCGACGTTCGGGTGTATGCCGACGCCGACATACGAGAACAGGGATCCCGCGAGCGGCACCCGGCGCGACATCTGCGAGTACGACAGCGCCGTGAAAATCATCGCGATGAGGCCGATCGTGTAGACGAGCGGCACCATGCCCTTCGACTCGTTATACACCGTGCCGAAGATCGCCCACGGGGCAATGGGCACCATGAAGATGAGGCCGTAGATGATGAGGTCGGTCGTCGAGATTGAGCGTTTCAGTTCCTGCTTGTAGCCGAATGACTCGACCGAGACTTCTGTGTCGCGTGGCGTCTGCGCCATCGTGGGTCCTTTCAGGGGTGCGGCGGGTGGCTAATCGTGGTCGGCCAGAAAGGCGCCGACAGTGTCGAGCACCAGATCGGGATCCTCGAGGTGCGAGCAGTGGCTGGTGCCTGGCAGCACCACCGATCTCACGTCGCGAATGTGCTCGACGAAGGGCGCCCACGTCTCAGGCGTCGCCTCGTCAAATTCGCCCGCGAGCACGAGCGTCGGCACCTCGATCTGCGGCAGGCGATCCACGATCGACCAGTTGCGCAGCGTGCCGATCACGTGAAATTCATTCGGCCCATTCATCGTGTGATAAACCGTGGGCTCGGCCTCCATCTGCGCCGAACTGTCGACGAACTCCTGGGGCATCGGCTCTGTGCGGCAGACGTGGCGTCGGTAGAACTCATCGACGTACTCGAGGTATTCAGGCGCGTCTGTTTCACCTGCGTCCTCGAAGCGGCGCATCGCCTCGTCCATCCCGTCGGGCAGTTCGGTGCGCAGGCGCGCGGCGCCGGCTACCCACAGCTCCATCGACGCTGGCGAGTTACAAATCGCGATGGACCGCAGACCCGACGGGCGCGTCACGGCAATCTCTGCCGCGAGCATGCCACCCCACGATTGGCCGACGACGTGATAGTCGACCAGGCCGAGAGCGTCGACGAGGTTGATGAATTCGCGCACGAACAACGCCGGGGTCCAATACTCCGGATCGGCCTCTGGCAGGTGTGAACTGTTGCCGCAGCCGATTTGATCGTAGTGAATCACCGTGCGGCCCGAGCCGGCCCAGCGCTCGAGCGGCAGCAGGTAATTGTGAGCCATGCCCGGCCCACCGTGGAGCACGATCACGGGGAGCGCATCAGGGTCGGGCGTGAGCGGTGTTGAAATGCGCACCCAGGTCTCGTTGCCCTCGAACGGAACGGTGCGCGTCGTGACTGACCAGTCGGCGTCTCGTGAAACGGCTCGCTGCATACGACTCTCCTTTGAGTTCACGCTCGGCGGGCTCACAATCGGCGGGCTCACAATCGGCGTGCTGACATTCGGCGCCCTCAGTATGCCCCAGCAATGGTTCACTGACAAGGCCATTTATGCTCGCTAGTCTGGTCGCACCGGGAGGGCAGTCGAACAGCGAGCCTCCCGCCGAGCAGATTCACCGAGGCAGGGAGGCAGCGTGGGGGGCGATTTTTCAGCGCTCGAACCGATTCCTGCGGACCCAAAGGTCGCCGGCATCACCGACCGACTTCTCTCGGCAATCGCCGCCGGCGAATTTCTGCCCGGCTCAAGGCTGCCGAGTGAACGCGTACTCGCCGAGTCCCTCGCGGTTGGGCGCGGTACCGTTCGACTCGCGCTGAAACGACTCGGCGACCGCGGGTACATCGAGACGCGGCGCGGGCGTTCGGGCGGAGCGTTCGTGCTCGATGTGCAGGCCCGCGACACGAGTGGCGAGGTCGATCGTGTGCTGCGCGCGCGGCTCGACGAGCTACGCGAGGCGGTCGATGCCTCCGCCCTCATGTATGCACTCATTGCCGAAACCGCGGCGCTCCGGCGAACGGCCGAAGACCTGAGCCGCATAGCGTTGGCGCTCGACGTCTTCGCCGCAGCGGTCGACGCCGACGACGCGGCCGCCGCTCAGGCGGCAGACGCGCGGTTCCACGACGCGATCCTCGTTGCCGCCCACCAACCCCTGCTGGGAGACATGCTGCGCCTCGCGAATGGGCGCATCAGTATCGGCACCTCGCAGCACATTTGGGGGCCGCCGGATCAGCACAGCGCCATGCAGCAGCGGGCTCTGCGCGACCACCGCGCGATACTTGCTGCGATCACCGCGGGCGATCGCGTTGCGGCTTTCGACCTGTCGCACGCGCACGAACAGATCGACCTCGACATCATCATCGCGCTGCTCGCTGCGTCCGACTCGCCTGGGTAGCAGGGCTATTCTCCGCGGCCACTCCCCGCGGCTACTCCCCGCGTTCGAGCTCCTCGGATCGGCGAGCGTTTGCGGCGAGCGCGCGGTCAAAGAGCTCGCCCCAGTTCGCCTCCTGCAACACGAGCACGGCCTGTTCGGTCGTGCCCTTCGGGCTCGTGACCTTGCGACGCAGCTCTTCTGGGGTGTCGTCGCTGTGCGCCCACAACTCGGCCGCGCCGACGATGGTCTGCTGCACGAGCACGCGCGCCTGATCCTCATCGAATCCACGACGTTCGGCCGCTTGAGTCATTTCTTCCGCGTACAGGAAGAGGTACGCAGGGCCCGATCCAGAGACGGCCGCGATGTCGTTGATCTGGTCCTCACGCACGACGAGTACCTCGCCGACCGTCGCAAACAGGCGTCGCACGAGCTCGATGTGGGCGTCGGTTGCGGCGGCACCCGCGGCGATACCGGTGACACCGAGACCGATCGTGGCCGGCGTATTGGGCATGGCGCGCACCACGGGCACTCCGTCAGGCAGTTTGTCTTCGATCGCCGAGCTGGGCACACCGGCGGCGACGCTCACCACGACCGCGCCCGGAGCGAGGTCATTCGCTATTTCGCGGACCACGTCGCGCACCATCCACGGCTTCACCGCGAGCACCACGAGCTCAGCGTCGCGCACCGCGGTCTTATTCGCGTCGGCGTCCTGCTCCGACGACAGCGCCGTCACGTCGTCGTCGCCCGCGAAGGCCTGCGCGCTCGTCACAGATTTCGTCGTCACGACGATCGGCAGCGCGATGTCTACCTCTGGGGCCCGGAGGCCCGCGAGGATCGCGCCACCCATCGAGCCCACACCGATCATGGCGATGCGGGGCAGTGTGTCTGACGTGGGTGCATCTTTCGAATCGCTCATTCCCCCAGTGTATGGAGCACCCCCGACAGAATGCGGGCCGGGTCTTGTCCGTTTCCATGCCCCGGCGAATCGCGGAGCCGAATAGACTTGGGCCAGCAATTCGGGCACTCTGAGGCCCGGTCAGGGAGGCAGCTGGAATGAGCGCGTCAGGCGGCAGCAAGGCGATTATCGCGGCGTTACTCGCCAATTTGGGTATCGCGATCACGAAATTTATTGCGTGGGCGTTCTCGGGGTCATCGTCGATGCTCGCAGAGGGTGTGCATTCACTGGCCGATTCCGGCAATCAGATTCTGCTGCTCGTCGGCGGCAAGCGCGCGCAGCAGAAAGCCGACAAGGAGCACCCGTTCGGCTATGGACGTGTGCGCTACGTCTACGCGTTCGTCGTCGCCATCGTGCTCTTCTCCGTGGGTGGCGTGTTCTCCGTCTACGAGGGCATCTCAAAGATTCAGCACCCGCACGCCCTTGAGGTGTGGTGGCTTCCGCTCGCGGTGTTGCTGATCGCGATCGTGCTCGAGAGCTTCTCACTGCGCACCGCAATTCGTGAGAGCCGCCCGCACAAGGGCTCGTCCAGCTGGATCCAGTTCATTCGCCGTTCAAAGGCGCCCGAGTTGCCTGTCGTGCTGCTCGAAGACTTCGCGGCGCTGCTCGGCCTCGTCTTCGCGTTCGCTGGCGTCGGCCTCACCGTACTCACGGGGAATGGCCTCTTCGACGGTATCGCGACCGTCGCGATCGGCGTGCTGCTCGTCGCGGTGGCGATCGTGCTCGGCGTGGAAGTGAAGAGCCTGCTCGTCGGTGAGGGAGCAAACGATGACGACGTCGCGAAGATCGAGGCCGCGCTGCTGAAGTCGCAGGACATCGGCCGCATCATCCACATGAAGACGCTCTACCTCGGCCCTGACGAGTTCATGGTCGGCGCGAAAGTCGATATCGCCCCAACCAAAACGATGAACGAGGTGTCGGTCATCATTAACCTCGCGGAACGTCGCGTGCGCGAGGCTGTGCCCGCCGCGCGCATCATCTACATCGAACCCGACGTCTACATTGACCCGAATGCGGCGACGCCGTCGACGAGCTCGATCGTGATGCTGTCGAGCGACTAACAATGTCGTCAACGGGGCGCCGGGGACACACATCGTTCACCCCGCTGCTACCCCAGGGTCCCCTCCCCGCCCCTTCCAGGTCACCGCGCACTTCTAGCGTGAGGTGACGGATCGGCTGGCCACATTTTGGCCAGCCGCACGCGCCTCCCGGCGATCCGCACCCCACTCGTTGGAAGGAACACCGTGACCTCTCGCGCCATTTTGCGCTCCGCCGCCGTGATCACCGCACTGCTCATGGGCGGTTCGCTGGCGGCCTGCTCGTCGGCGAGCGATGCCGACAGCGGCTCCGGCTCGGCCACTGACGCCGCCACCGCCACGAGCGCCGAAGACTTCGGCGGCATGGACGAGCTCGTCGCCGCGGCACAGAAGGAGGGCCAGCTCAACGTCATCGCCCTCCCCGAGACCTGGGCGAACTACGGCAAGATCATCAGCGGTTTTGAAGACAAGTACGACATCACCGTCAACTCGGCGTCACCCGACGCGTCGAGCGCCGAAGAGATCCAGGCCGCCGACAACCTGCAGGGGCAAGACACCGCCCCCGACGTGTTTGACCTCGGCACCGCCGTCGCGCTCGAGAACGTTGACATGTTCGCGCCGTACCAGGTGGAAACCTGGGACGACATTCCCGCAGAAAACAAGGAGGCCAGCGGCCTCTGGGTGAACAATTACTCCGGGATCATGTCGATCGGCTACGACTCTGATCAGGTGGCCGAGCCGAAGGCGATCGACGATCTGCTCGGCTCGGACTACAAGGGATCTGTCGTGCTCAACGGCGACCCGACCCAGGCGGGCGCCGCGTTCGCAGCGGTCGGGTCGATTGCCGCGCAGAACGGTGGCGGTGTCGACGACTTCGGACCCGGCGTCGACTTCGTCGCTGATCTGCGAAAGGCCGACAACCTGCTGACCGTCGACCCGACGCCCGCGACGATCGCTTCGGGCGAGACCCCGCTCGTGTTTGACTGGTCGTTCAACAACGTCGCGGCCGCCGCCGACAAGCCGAGCTGGAAGACGACCGTGCTCGACGGCCCCGCCTACGTCTCCTTCTACAACGAGGCGATCAATAAGGACGCGCCAAACCCGGCCGCAGCTCGCCTGTGGCAGGAGTGGATCTTCTCGGACGAGGCGCAGAGCCTATACCTCGAGGCGAACGCCGTGCCCGTGCGCGTTGACGCTTTGAAGGAATCGGGATCGGCCGACGACTCGCTCATCGAGGCGGCCACCTTCGGCACCTCGAGCGACGACTGGATCACGCCGACCGAAGACGAGACCGCCGCCGCCAACAAGCTCCTCAGCGAGCGCTGGGCCGCCGCGATTCAGTAGCGATTGCCTGCTCGGGGCGGGGTGGCCGACGACGATCCGGTACCCCGCCCCGAGCCACCGGGCCCCGCCGCGAACCGCGGCCGCCCGCACTTCGCCTCATCTCCCCGCCTCATTCTGCCTCGCCTACTGACCCCGGAGTCCTCGTGAAACGATTCCTCTCGACGCTCGGGCTCGCCCCCTTCGCCGTGTATGTCGTGCTGTTCCTCGCGGTTCCCACCGTGCTCGCCGTCGGCAGCGGCTTCGCCGATGACAACGGTTTCACCCTTGCGAACCTCGGCGTACTCGCTGCGCCCGCCACGCTCAGCGCGTTCGGCGCGAGCGTCTGGGTGAGCGTGGTCACGGCGCTCGTCGGCGCAGTGATCGGCGCGATCCTGTGCTGGGCCCTCGCCGAACTCTCCGAGACCGGTCCGCTACGCCGGGTGATCGACGCCGCAAGTTCCGTGCTCGCTCAGTTCGGCGGCGTCATGCTCGCGTTCGCGTTCGTCGCAACGATCGGCATCCAGGGCCTCATCACCGTGAACCTGCGCGAACGACTCGGCGTCGACCTGTTCGCGAACGGTGTCTGGCTCTACGAGCTGCCCGGCCTGATTCTGCCCTACGTCTACTTTCAGGTGCCGCTCATGGTCATCACTTTCTTGCCGGCCGTTGTCGCACTGAAGCCCGGCTGGGCAGAGGCCGTCGCGACACTCGGCGGCACCGGTTTCAGCTACTGGTGGCGGGTCGGGCTGCCCGTGCTCGCGCCTGCCTTCCTCGGGTCGCTACTGTTGCTCTTCGCGAACGCGTTCTCTTCGTACGCGACGGCGGCGGCCCTCATCAGCCAGGGGGCGCAGATCGTGCCACTGCAAATTCGCGCGGCACTGATCGGCGAGACCGGCGGATCCAATTCCGCAACAGCCGGTGTACTCGCTCTCGGCATGATCGTCGTAATGACCGTCGTAATGCTCGTCTACGGCCGCCTCATGGCACGGGCGGGACGGTGGCAGCGATGAGCGCCGTCGCGCGGCGACGGCGCGGTGTCGCCTACGCGGTCGTGACGATCATCGGCCTCGTCTTTCTCATCCCGTTGTTCGCAATGCTCGAGTTCACGCTGCGCCAAACGGCCGGCGGATACGGACTCGAGCACTGGACGGCGCTCGTTGATCCCGAACACGCCCGCACCTACCGGCCACTGTTTCAGGGTCTCGGAAATTCGCTGGTGCTCGCTGGGCTGACGCTCGTCATCGTGCTCGGGGTGTTCTTCCCGACGATCGTGCTCGTGCACCTTCGGTTTCCCCGGCTCGAACGGGCGCTCGACCTGCTCACCGTGCTGCCCATCGCGATCCCGGCCATCGTGCTCGTTGTCGGTTTCGCGCCGATTTATCGGGTTCTCGGGAGCGCGCTGGGGTCGGGATCGTGGTCGCTCTGCCTGGCGTACGGCGTGCTCGTGCTGCCGTTCGCGTACCGCGCCATCAACTCTGATCTGCAGGGCATGGATGCGCGCACGCGCACCGAGGCAGCCCGCTCGCTCGGCGCGGGCTGGGGCACGGTGCTCGTGCGCATCGTCACGCCGGGAGTGCGGCGTGGACTGCTCGCCGCGTCGCTCCTCACGATTGCGATCGTGCTGGGCGAGTTCACCGTGTCGTCGCTGCTGAATCGGGTGACGCTGCAGACGGCGCTCCTGCAGATCTCGAAGTCGGATCCGTTCGTCGCCGTCGCGGTATCGTTGCTATCGCTGGTCGGCGCCTTCCTCGTTCTTCTCCTCGTCAGCAGCACCGGCGGCGCCCCGCGTCGGCGGAAGCGGCGCGGAACCCGCGCGAATCATTCCCAGGAGTCCTGATCATGACCGACACGATGGCACAGACCCGATCGGGCGCTGCAGTGCGCCTCGAAGGCGTCACGAAGGCCTACGGTGCGACGACCGTGCTGCACGGCATCGACCTCGCCCTCGATCCGGGCGAGCTCGTCTGCCTGCTCGGCCCATCGGGCTGCGGCAAAACGACGGCGCTGCGCTGCATTGCGGGGCTCGAAGACGTCACCGCTGGCCGCGTCATCATCGGCGGCGACGACGTCACCGCGGTGCCCGTGAACCGGCGCGACATCGGCATGGTGTTTCAGCAGTACTCGCTGTTTCCACACCTGAGCGTCGCCCGCAACGTCGAATTCGGGCTCGGTATGCGCCGCGTCGCGAAACCCGAGCGCATCACTCGCGTGGGCGAGATGCTCGAGATCGTCGGACTGTCACACCTCGCCGAGCGCTTTCCGCACGAGCTGTCGGGTGGTCAGCAGCAGCGCGTCGCGCTGGCGCGGGCGCTCGTCACTCGCCCGCGCGCACTGCTGCTCGACGAACCGCTGTCGGCGCTCGACGCCAAGGTGCGCGTGCGGCTGCGCGAGCAGATCCGCGCCATTCAAACCGACCTCGGTATCACCACGGTGTTCGTGACTCACGACCAGGAGGAGGCGCTGTCAATCTCTGACCGCGTCGCCGTCATGGAAGGGGGCCGGATCGCGCAGCTCGGCACCCCCGAAGACCTCTACCGCAGGCCCGCCTCACCCTTCGTGGCTGACTTTGTCGGGCTCAGCAATCAGCTCGAAGCGACGCAGCAGCACGACCTCGTGAACCTGCGCGGCGCGCTGCTGCCGGTGACCGTGGGGGTCGGCGCTGGTGCTGGCGCTGGTGACGGGTTGACCGGTGTGACCGGCGCGCGAGTGACCGCATATGTTCGACCAGAGCACGTGCGCCTCGCGGCTGAAGCGCCGGGATCGTTTGCGACCCCGCTCAGCGGCGTCGTGGTGTCGAGCGGGTTTCTCGGCCCGATCCGGCGCACTGTGGTGCAGTTCGACGACGGCACTGAGCTCGCGTCGCAGCACTCGGCCGAAGACCCGTTCCGCGCGGGAGATCGCGTAGTGGTCTCGTTCGCCCCCGAACCGGTAACGGTTGCCCCGCGCCCCTGACGCCCGCCCGCTCCGCTGACTCCCCCTCCCCCTTCCCCTCCTCCCTCCCTCCCTTCTGGCGAGCGGGGTAACTTGTGACGCGTGTTGCACCGCCGACACGCGTCACAAGTTACCCCGCTCGAGGCGGCGGCGCCGGCGGCCTCGGCGCCGGCGGCCTCGTCGGCGGCGCCTCGTGGCGGGCGGCCGGAGGTGCCACGCGGCGCAGCGCGCTAGCGGCGGGCGTCGAAGAACGACTGCAGCAGGGCGGCGCACTCCTGTGCGCGCACACCGCTGACCACTTCGGGAACCGCGTGCGGCAAGCGGCCGTCGCGCAGCAGGTCGTAGACGCTGCCGACGGCTCCGGCTTTCTCGTCCCAAGCGCCGAACACAACGCGCGGCAAGCGCGCAGCCAGGATGGTCCCCGCGCACATGGCGCACGGCTCGAGTGTCACCACTAGCGTGCAGCCCTCGAGCACACGATCACCCAGTGCCGCCGCGGCCTCGCGAATGGCGATCACTTCGGCGTGGCCAGTCGGATCCGGAACCGCCTCGCGCACATTCCGACCCGCGCCAATCACAGCACCGTTTGCATCGAGCACGACGGCTCCGACCGGGATCTCCCCCGCGGTGGCGGCGGCCTGAGCCTCCGCAAGCGCGAGTCCCATAGCGTCGAACTCAGCGCGCGATGGAGGGATGGTGGTCACGCCAATAGAATAGGTCCATGCGAGTCTTTGTTGCGGATCACCCCCTCATCACCCACAAGTTGACCGTGCTGCGCGACAAGAAGACCCCCCAGCCGACGTTCCGGTTGCTCATCGAAGAGCTGATGACGCTGCTGGCCTACGAGGCGACCCGAGAGGTGCGCGTCGAGCCGCACGAGATCGAGACGCCCGTGTCACCGACGACCGGCGTGCGATTGAGTGAACCGCTGCCACTCATCGTTCCGATTCTGCGGGCGGGGCTCGGCATGCTCGAGGGCATGGTGAAGCTTGTACCGACCGCCGAGGTCGGCTTCCTCGGCATGGCGCGCGACGAAGAAACGCTGCAGCCGACGACGTACGCTGAGCGTCTGCCCGACTCGCTCGCGGGGCGTCAGTGCTTCGTGCTCGATCCGATGCTCGCGACCGGCGGATCGCTGGCCGCAGCGATCAAGTTCCTGTTCGACCGTGGCGCAGATGACGTCACGGCGATCTGCGTGCTCGGCACGCCCGAGGGCGTCGAGACCATTCGCGAGGCTGCCGGTGATCGCGACGTCACGCTCGTGCTCGGCGCTCTCGACGAGGGCTTGAACGAGCAGGCGTACATCGTGCCGGGCCTGGGCGACGCGGGCGACCGGCTGTACGGCACCGCTGGCGACTAACGCCGCCGCGGCGGCCGCAACATCAACCGCCACACTCACGCATCCATTCCGCAAGTTTCGCTTGACACACTGAGCAATGCTTTGCTTAACTTGCGGTTATGCATGAAATCACTCGTCCTCTGTCCGCCTTCGAGGTGAACATTGGGAACCCCGGCATGATGATGTCCGGGCAGAGTGTCATGCGCTGTCGAATGTGCAACTGACTTTTTCAGTACGTCTTACCCGGTGGATCTGTAACGATCACCGCTCTCACGGTTTGCGCCGTTTCTCGGTTCGTATCGAACCCGCGCACGTGATTGACCCGCACACCCGGCCGGATCCCGGCCACTCGGTTCCGCGCACAGCCGCGCCGCTCCGCTTTCGACAGCCTTGAAGGACAACATCATGAACGCGACCACTCAGACCCTCCGCGCCGCTCGCCCCGACCTTTCCGCAGACCTCGCTCCGCAGGCTGCCCCCGAACGCCGAGTGCCCGAGGGCACCGAGGTGCGCGGCTTCGCCCTCTACGTCGGCCTCGCCGACGACAAGATCGCCGACGGCGACCCGAAGCTCGGCGCAATCGTCACGCGCATTAAGCAGCTCGTTGCAGAACTCGCCCCGGCCGCAGACACCTATGCCGCCGTCGCACTCGCTCCCGAGCACACCGGTGGCCGCGACGTAGACGTCGTGCGCCTCGCGCTCGGCGACCCGGCTGCCCACGCACGTCAGAAGCAGCACGAGGCAGACGAGCAGGATCGCGCCGCGAGCGGCGTGATCCTCGATCTTTCCCGCAAGCGCGTCTTGCTTGACAATGTGTCGGCCGCTCTCACGTTCCGTGAGTTCGAGCTGCTGCAGTACCTCGTACTGCGCGAGGGTCGCACGATCAGCCGCGAAGAGCTCATCACGGCACTGTGGAGCGACGGCAGCGACGAAGAAGCACCGAGCGAGCGCACCATCGACGTCCACATCCGTCGTCTGCGCGTGAAACTCGCGCAGTACCAGGACATCGTGCGCACGGTGCGCGGCACCGGGTACCGCTTCGACCGCCACGCAGACGTCTCAATTCTGCACACCGCGGCGCCGAGCCCCGACGCATTCTAGAACGGGGTCGGCGGGTGAGCCCCACCGTCGACACACTGATGCCATCCTCCCGGTCACGCGGAGTTAAGGAGTATCGCGCCAGGTTCGGCTGCGGTACTCTCAAATAGCGCATCCTATAACTTCTTAAGGAGACCGAACATGACTACGTTGCCCCCCGAGGATCCGGCAGGACACGAGCCCGCCGGTCACACAGCAGGCGATCCTGCTCCCACTACTCCGCCGACGGCTCCCCCCGCGCCGCCCGCAGCGCCCCAGGCTCCTCCTGCCACACCGCAGGCCCCGCCTGCTGCCCCGCAGTTCCAGGCTCCCCCGGCTGCACCGCAGACCCCGCCGGTGCCCCCGCAGCAGCCCCAGCAGCCGCAGCCGACCTACCAGGCTCCGCAGCAGCACCAGGCTCCGCAGCAGCACCAGGCTCCGCAGCAGCACCAGGCTCCGCAGCAGCACCAGGCTCCGCAGTATGGCGCCCCGGGCCAGACGCCGCCGCCCGGCGGCTACCAGCAGCCACCCGCGGGCTACGGCCAGCCCGCCGCAGACCCTGCGACCAACATCGTGCTGAACTACTGGCTTTCGGTGTTCTTCTCGTGGATTCCCGCGCTGATCTTCTTCCTCATCGATAAAGATAAGGGCGACCAGCGTGTGTACGCGTACCAGCGCGACAACCTGAACTTCTCGCTGCTGCGCGTTGGCGTGGGCGTCGCGACGTGGATCCTGGCGATGATTCCCTACATCGGGTGGCTCCTCGCCCTCGTGCTGTGGATCGGGTCCGCCGTGCTGTTCGTGTTCCACATCATCGCCGCGGTCAAGGCGAGCGAGGGCTTCCGTCGCGGCGAGCAGCCCGGCTTCATCTTTAACCTGCCGCTCATCAAGTAATACTCCGAGCGCACGAACAGCGCCCCGGCTCCGCAATTGCGGAGCCGGGGCGCTGTTCGTTGTGTGGCTGGTGTTACACCGCAGCCAGTTCCTTGCGACGCGCGTGCAGCTCATCGAAGGTCGCGAACGTGCTCGCAATCGGGCTACCGGTGAAGTGGCCGACCCAGCCGTCGTCATCGTGGAAGAAGCGGATCGAGGTGAACTCGGGCGCAGTGCCCATGTCAAACCAGTGCGTCGTGTTCGCGGGGACCGAGACGAGGTCGCCCGGCTCGCAGTACAGCGCGTGCACCTTTCCGTCGACGTGCAGATAGAAAACGCCAGCACCCTTCGCGAAGAACCGATCCTCATCGTCATCGTGGCGATGCTCTGAAAGGAACTTCTCGCGCGACGGCCCCTTGACCTCGTCGTAGTTCGGCTGCGACGGACCCAGGCCGACGATGTCGACGAGAGTGTACCCCTCGCTCTGCTTCACCGACTCGACCTCGTCGGCGTACAGCGCGAGAATTTCGTCGAGCGTCGCGTCGTCTGCGAACTCCTTAACCTCCCAGTGTGAAAAACGCGCGCCGAGCCCGTGGAGCAGCTCGCCGATCTCGGCGTCATCGGTCGTCTCGACGATCGGGGTCGTCGGGTCAGTCTCGTTCCAGATAGTGAGGAGTGTCATGGGTCTCTTCTCTCATGGCTAGCGGTGCAGTGTGTAGGACAGAAATTTCGGGATCAGCGCGCCGGGCGGGTGGGTCAACTCAGCGCGCGACGCTGTGTCGCCTCAGCGAGCGGCGACCGCGTAGCGCACTAGCCACTCGGTAATTTCGAGGTGGTGCCGCGCCTGAGCCGCGTTGTTGCCCCAGGCGTACATGCCGTGCCCGGCGACGATCACGGCCGGCACCTCTGGCGCCACATCGCTCGCACCGGCGTACACGGCGTCGAAGCGCTCGGCCTCGACGCGCATGTCTTGATGATTCTGAATCACCGGAATCGTGACCGTCGCGTCGTGCGCGGGGTGACCGATACCCTTCAGCATCTCGAGGTCGCTGACCTCCACCCCCTCCGGCCAGAGCCGACCGGCGAGCACGGCATCGAGCGCGTGCACATGGAAGATGGCGTTCGCACCCGTGCGCGCGGCGATGTGCGCGTGGAGGCCCGATTCAGCCGACGGGCGGCGGGGATCCTCATCGTCGGCCGAGGCGCCGAATTCGTCGACCAGCACGACATCGGCCGCGGTGAGCTCAGACTTGTCGAGCCCCGACGCGGTTACGGCGAGGCGTAGTGGCTCGCGCGAAAGCACGAGCGACAGGTTGCCGGCGGTACCGCGCATCCAACCAAAATCGGCGAAGCGCGAGGCCTCGCGCGCGAGCACGGCGCCCGCATCGTGGAGCGCGGTGACCTGCGCGAGTGAGTGCGGGTCGCCTACGGTTGTCGCTGCCAACAGGCTCATACGGTGACCTCGATCTCTGCAAAACTCGAAACTGCGGGGGCGGCGAAGTCGCTGCCGGCCCAGGGCTCGCCGGGTCGGTCGAGGGCGACGACCTGCCAACCGGCCTCCAACGCGGCGCTCACCTCGGCCGGATGGTCGGTGAGAAACAGGGCGCGGGCTGGGTCAACGCCGAGCGCTTCGGCGATGCGGGCGTATGACGCGGGATCCTTCTTCGGGCCAGCGTTCACCGTGTCGAACCACGCTTCAACCAGGCCGGACAAGTCACCCTGCGGGGCGTGCCGAAACCACGGCTGCTGGGAGGCCACCGAGCCCGAGGAATAGACGGCGAGCCGCGCTCCACGAGCGGTCCACGAGCGCAGGCGATCCGGAACATCGGGGAAAAAATGAGACGTGATCTCCCCCGCCTCGAAGCCCTCGGCCCAGATGACGCCCTGAATGGTCTTGAGCGGTGTCGACTTCACGTCGTTGGCCATCAGCTCTCTGAGTGCGACGGCAACCTCGATGTCACTGGCGTCGGCGGAGAGCCCCGCCTCGGCTATCGCCTGCGCGCGCGCCTCGCGAACCACGCTGTCTGAGCGCCCCAGAACCGACTCAAGACGCGGGCGCGCATAGTCGTAGAGGTCACCCAGAATGAACCCCGCGGCGCTCGTCGTGCCCTCGAGGTCGACGACGACCACGTCAGCGGACACCGTTATCGATGCGGTCAATGCAGCCTCCGTGAGTTCGAACGAATCGACTGATCGTACCCTTCCGGGGCGCTGAAAACGCTTGAGTTACGGCGTATTGCAGCGGATCGCTGCACTCATGTGCCGTAGGCGGTGCGGCGAGCCGCGCGGCGCGAACGCCAGCCTCGCCACCGCTCGGCGACGCGGGCAACGGCCATCCGAGCCCATCCGAGGAGGCGTCGCGCCCAGTGAAACTCGGTGCCGAGAATCGCGAGCCCGAAAAACACGATCAGCCAACCTGGCCCGGGTAGCGGCACGAGGATCAGCCCGACGACCATCACCAGCGCGCCAACCGCAGTGACAGCAACGCGGTAGAGCGCGTCGAGCCAACGGCGACGCCTGATCGCCGCCCGCAGCCACGCGGCGCCGCGAGCGAACCGGCTGCGGTGGGTCGTGGCGAGCGTGGTCATGCGCCGAGCCTAGGTTGCGATGCTGGCAGCATGCCGCGAGTCAGGTGGGAGCGCGCATAGACTGACGGAATGACTGAGCGATGGCGGTCCGTTGCGACCGCGGCAGGCCTTGCGGCACCCGACGGCACCACGCGCCCCACCATTTTCGCGGAGATGACGGCGCTCGCGACTTCCACTGGCTCAGCGAACCTCGGCCAGGGCTTTCCCGACGCGGACGGTCCCGAGTGGGTACGCCGGATCGCGGCCGAAGCAATCATGAGCGGGGCGAACCAGTACCCGCCGGGGCGAGGCATTCCCGCGCTGCGCACGGCAGTTGCTGACCATCGGCTCCGTCACACCGGAATCGCCGTCGACCCCGACGCAGAGGTGCTCGTCACAGCCGGCGCGACTGAGGCACTCGCCGCGGCGCTGCTCGCGTTCGCTGGCCCCGGCGACGAGGTCGTCACGCTTGAGCCCTACTATGACGCCTACGCCGCCGCCATCGCTATGTCGGGGGCGACGCATGTGACTGTGCCGCTGATTCCCGAGGGCGGAACATTCCGCATGGATGGCGCGGCACTCACCGAAGCCGTCGGAGAGCGCACACGCGTGATCCTCATCAATACCCCGCATAATCCGACCGGCACCGTGCTCACTGCCGACGAGCTTGACCTCATCGCCGAGGCCGCTCAGCGCGTCGATGCCATCGTGCTGACCGACGAGGTCTACGAGCATCTTGTCTACGACGGGCAGCGGCATCGTTCGCTCGCCGCACTGCCGGGCATGGCCGAGCGCACAGTGACCATTTCATCGGCGGGCAAGACGTTCTCCCTGACCGGCTGGAAAATTGGCTGGGCTGTCGGCCCGGCCGATCTTATCGAGGCGATCACCGCGGTGAAGCAGTTTCTCACCTATACGGGCGGCGCCCCGTTCCAACCGGCAATCGCCCGCGCCCTCACCGAAGGTGACCCCGACATTCTGGAGCTGCGCAATTCACTGTCGGATCGCCGAGACCTGCTCATCGCGGGCCTCCGTGCGGCCGGATTCGATCTCGTGGTGCCGGGCGGCACCTACTTCGTGTGCGCCGACGCGACCCCGTTCTTAAGCGACGATGTGCCCGACGGCGCAGCGTTCGCCCGCGCCCTGCCCGGTGCCGTGGGCGTTGCGTGCGTGCCGATCGCGGCATTCTGCCGCGAGGGCTCCCCCACCGCGGCGGCCCTGTCGTCGTGGGTGCGGTTCACGTTCGTGAAGGACGAGGACACCCTGCGCACGGCGGTGGAGCGGTTGGGGAGGTTGGGTACTGAGTACTGAGTACCCCTCAGAATCGGCGTTCGGCAAGTGATCTGCGTTCTGCAAGTCCTAATGCTGATCGCGGGGCTTGCAGAACGCAGATCACTTGCGCAACGCTGCGCCATCGCAGCGTTCCGAGCTAAGAGCGCAAGCACAGAGCCAAAGTCCAGCACACTCAACGAAACAGCCCCTCACCTGAACTCGCGGGTTCAGGTGAGGGGCTGTTTCGTTACCGCGGAGGATGGGGGATTTGAACCCCCGAGGGCGTTAACCCAACACGCGTTCCAGGCGTGCGCCATAGGCCGCTAGGCGAATCCTCCTCACTGGCCGAAGCCAGCGCGTACCAGTCTAGCGGGTTCTCAGCTTGGCTCCGAACCGGCCCCCAAATGGCTCCGAACCGGCGCGGGTCCGGCGCAAGACCTGCGCAACACCTGCGCCATGCCTGCAGAAAACCAACCGCTACCCGGCCGAATAATCAGCAGGTGAACGCCGGAAGAACCTTGGATTTTCATCACAACACGAACCCGAACTTGAAAGTAACAGAACGGTAACGCATACTGGTTGAGGCGCACGGGCCTCCGCCCGGCGCTTTTTGTTGGAAAGTCGGAGTTTATCGCGTGAATGTATCTGCCAAGGTGTTCGTTGTCGGCCTGATCTCTTGCGTGACCTTTGCCGTCGGCGCAGCACCAGCAGTCGCCGACGTGCCGCAGGAAGATTTCTCGTCAGCAGCAGCTGCCATCCAGCCGTCAACCACGGTGGCGCAGCAGCTCGACACGACAGACGACGCCCTCGCCGGCACCTCGATCGATTCGGTGCTGCAGGTTGAAGAAGTTGCCAAGGTGCCGCACGGCTATGACGTGGCCGCGGCCATTGATCTTGCCGAGAGCGAGATCGGCACGAGCCGCCCCACCGGCTGGAACGCTCCGGGCGAGTGCATCATGTCAGCCCAGCGCTGGGTCAAGGCGGGCGGCGGCGCCTGGAACGGCAGTGGCGATCCCGTCGCGAACTACAACGGCGCGACCCGCGTGACGCTCTCAGACGCCGAAGCTGGCGACGTGATCCAGTACGAGTACACCTCGTCTCCCACTTCGTGGGTCACCGGCGTCCACACGGTACTCATCACCGATGTGAATGACGACGGTACGTTCACCATCATTCAGTCGAATAGCCCGGGCGGTTCCGGTCTGGTGACTCAGGAGAAGAACTGGACGCCGGATCCCCCCGAGGGGTTCACCGCAGCAGTCTGGCGCTTCTAAGCCTCAGCGAGTGTGCTCGCTCGACGCCGCCAACGCGGCGTCGTACACTGCGAGCATCTCGACCGTTCGGGTCGACTGCAAGAACCGCGACGCGACCGACGCATCGACACGAAGCTCTGCTCCCCCGGCCGACAGCTCAGCAACGGCCCGCCGCAGCGTGTCCGCGAGCGCACCGACACTTCCGTCAGCGACGACCCAGTGCGGCGTGACGGCGACATCCTCAGCGATCTCGGGGTCTGAGAAGATCGTCGGGGTTCCGAGCGCCGCCGCCTCGAACGGCGTAAGGCCCTGCGTCTCGAACCCGATCGACGTCTGCACGAGCGCGTCAGCGTCATGCAGTGCCGCCAGCGCCTCTGGGTAGGGCACGGGGCCGGGGATCGTCACGCGGTCGGAGAGACCGAGCGCGGCTATCTTCTCGCGCACCCGCGGCAACAGCAGGCCAGCGCCGTGTAGCGCGACATCCGCGTCGATACCGGAGGCCGCGATCGCCTCGACGAACTCCAGCACACGCTTCTCGTGGCTCATGCGACCGAGCCACACGAGCTTCGGCCTGCGACGGGCAGACCGCTCAATGGATCCTGCAGCCGCGATCGCCTCGTCGCCGACGCCGTTCGGTGTGACTAGCACGTCCGCCGCGACCCCGTGTGCGCGCAACGCCTCTGCGAAGTGCTGAGACGGCGCGGTGACGACGGCGGCCTCCGAGGCAAGCTCCGCGAGGTAGCGCCAAGCCCCGCGAGACGCGCGATCGACGGCCCCCCGTGCCCGGCCAAGCGCGAGCGCGCGCCAGGCGCGCAGCCCGACGAACGCGAGCGGGGCGAACGGGGTCACGGCGCGTGTGCCCTCATCCACGTGGTTGTGCATGGTGTGCACAATCGGCACGCCATGCACACCGCGCACACCCGGCACGCCATGCACACCGCGCACACCCGGCACACTCGGCACACTCGACACAGGTGGCACGGGCCGCTCACCGTTGACGCGCCGCGCATAGGCAGCCCGCAGCCCACGCGCAGCGCGCACGCCGATCATGGCACCCCAGAAGTCGCCCTGCACGTGCACCAGATCGACGGGCGGCCGGTCGGCGAGAGCGCGCGCGAGCGCGCGATCGGTGCGCCTGCCCGGCCAGGTAATGCCATATTCACGGTCGGCGGTGATCGGCCGAGAAGGCAGGTCGATGTACGCATCGCGATCCTGCGCCGCTGTCTGATACCCGGGGCGATGCAGCGCCGGGGCCGCGACCGTGACCCGATGCCCCAGTTGCTCGAGCGCGCGGCGCTGCATGCGAATCGCCACCTGCACCCCGCCCAGCGACTCGGCGTGCTGGTCAGTGACGATGAGAATGTGCATGATCAGCTCGGGTCGACGTCGCCGCGGTACAGCTCTTCGAACGTGTCGAGCGTGCGATCGATATCGTGCACCTGCACGGCCTCAAGCGACGCCTGCTGCATGCGCAGGTACTCCTCCGGCGGCATCTGCAGCACGCGCGTAATGCGACTCGCGAGCTCGCGGTCGTTGCCCGGCTGAAACAGGAAGCCGTTTTCGCCGTGGTGCACGAGGTGAGGCAGCGCCATCGCGTTCGCGGCGATGATTGGCAGCCCCGAGGCCATTGCCTCCATGGTCGCGATCGACTGCAGCTCGGCAATCGACGCGATGGTGAACACGCTCGCGCTCGTCAGATGCGCCCGCAGTTCTGTGTCAGTGACGCGGCCGGTGAACTCCACGCGGTCCGCGATGCCGAGCTCTTCGGTCAGCTTCTCGAGATTCTTGCGCTGATCGCCGTCACCGACGATGGTGAAGGTCACATTGAGAGCCGGGTCGAGGCGCGGAATCGCGCGCAGAATGACGTCGATCTCTTTCTCGAGCGTCACGCGTCCGACGAACACCAGCTTGTTCGTGGCGCGCGGAGTCAGGTCGGCGGTGTAATCAGAAGCCCGCAGCCCGCAGCTCACTGGCCGCACGTCTCGCCGATGCGTGTTGCGTTCCAAGAAGTCGGCGGCGCGGCGCGTGGGCGTCGTCACAGCGGCCGCAAGGCGCAGCACGCGGTCGGCGGCGTTCCACCCCCAGCGCACGAACACACGCTTCGCCCGCTCGGGTAGCAGCGTGAAATCGAGCACGTTCTCAGGCATCACGTGATTCGTCGCGACGATGCGAATGCCGCGCTTCGAACCCTCAATCGCGAGCGCTCGACCGACCACAATGTGCGACTGCAGATGAATAACGTCTGGTTGCACGCGGTCGAGCAACTTGCGCGCGTAGCCTCTGGCACGCCACGGCTCGACGAATCGCAGCCAGTCGTGGGGATACCAGCGCCAGCTGCGCCACCGATGCACGGTCATCCGCTCACCCTCGATGGTTTCGACGAACGTGCCGTGTTGGCTGATCCGTAGGGAAGGTGCGACGACGTGCACGTCGTGGCCGCGCTGCACGAGCCCTGCGGAGAGTCGTTCTGCGAAGCGGGCGGCCCCGTTGACGTCGGGATAAAAAGTGTCGCAGCCCTGCAAAATGCGCAGTGGTGCCGAGCGATCGGTGGTGCTCACGGTGTGCGGGAGTCCTTCGGTCGGAGATGGGAACAGCGTGCGCGCGGGTGGCGCACCAGATGCTCACAGTCTACAAAGCGCGGCTCCGAAACTGATCAGTTGTCAGGTCGTGATCGCGCTCGGCCGACGTGCGGCAAATACCGCGGTATCCAGCGGCCGAAGCCCGCAGCTCCGGCGAGCGCGAGCACCCCGGCCGCGACGCTCGCAAACGGCAGCGACACGACGGCGAGTCCCGAAACTGCGAGCGGCGCGACGGCGCCGCCGAAGTCGGTGAGAGTGCGCCAGGCTGCGAGAAACGGGGCCGGTTGGTCGGGAGGCGCAAGATCGGCGCCGAGCGTCATATTGATACCGCTCGACAGCCCGTTGCCGAGACCGACGATGATCGCGACCGCCAGTAACCAGGCCCCAGCGCTCGGCAGGTCGTGCGTGCCTGCAAGCACCAGGAATCCCGCCGCCATCACCAGCATCGCCGGCAGGCTCGCCCAGAGCCGACCGTAGCGGTCCATCACCTGGCCGCTCGTGTAGAACAGCGCAAAATCGACCGTGCCGGAGATACCCACCACCAGCGCCACCTGCGTTGCGTCAAGCCCAATAGAAACGCCCCACAGCGGCAGCAACACGTCGCGAATTGATCGCATGCCCGACAGAATCGCGGAAGCGCCGCCGATGCGCAGCAGCGCCGCACCGCCGTCGCGCACCGCGCCGATCACGCTAGCCCTCGGCGCCGGGGCCGGCACCGAGGGCGGCGCGGTCGCGGCGGCCGTCGCTGCGTCGGGGGAGCCCGGGCGCTCCGTTGGCTGCGCGGCAGACTGGGTAACAATCCGTTCGGGATCGGGCGCCCACCCGACCAGCGCTGCTGTGAGCGCCAGGCACGCGACAAACGCCCAGACCGGAGCCTCAGGGTTCCCCGTCGCGCTGATCAGCGCCGCAGCAAGAAAAGGCCCGGCAAACCGGCCGAGTCGATTGGTGCCGCCGAGCAGCGACAGCGCACGCGCCCGGAAATGCACGGGCACGCGGCTGGTCATGAACGAGTGCCGTGCGAGGCCGAAGGCGGCACCGGCGAAACCGATCACGAGGACGGCCACGCCGAGCAGCGCGGGGTTCGGCGCGAACACGAGCCCGACGCACCCGAGCAGGGCAACCGCCGAGGCGAGCAGCATCGCGGTGCGCTCACCGGCGCGGGCGACGACCCAGCTTGCGGGCAGATTACCGAGCACCTGGCCGACGACGGCGGCCGACGCGATGACTCCGGCGAGGGCGATGCTCGCCCCCATGCCAACCGCGATCACGGCGACGAGCGGCAGGATCGCGTATTCACCGAGCGAGAAGAGGATCGACGGCCCGTAAATGCTCGGGGCAAGCCGCCACAGGAACGCCGGTGCCGAATTCGTCATTGTTTCCAATGTACTCCCGCGCGGGGCTCCGACGAGCCGTGCGGGCCGCGCCCGTCGCCGCTGCTACACGCGCCGTGTCGCCGAGAGCACCGTGAACGTCGAGGTGCGGGCGAGCTGGCGCACGGGGCCAATCTCCCGCTCGATCAGGGAGCGGTAATTCAAGTGCGAGTTGAAGACGAGCCGCAGCTCACCGCCGGGGGCGAGGGCCGGTCGGCACGCACGAATCAAGCGCTGGCCCACACCCGCGTGCACGGTCGCGCCGGTGTGAAACGGCGGATTCAGCAGAATCAGATCGGCCCACTCGGCAGGCACCGCCTCCAGGGCGTCGGCGCGGTAGACGTCAATGCGATCCGCCGCTCCCGCCGCCTGCGCCGTGAGTTTCGTCGCAGCGACCGCCGCTATCGAGTGATCGGTTGCGATCACCCGGGATTCGGGAAACTGCTTGGCAGCTGCGACCGCCAGCACACCATTGCCGCAGCCGAGATCGACGATGCGCTGCGGCAAGCGGTCAGAACCGGCGAGTGTCGACAGCAGCAGCCGACTGCCGTGATCGAGCACCGGGCCGCCGAACGTTGCGCCGAACGACGCGAGCGAGAAGTCGAGGTCGCGGTCAGTGCCCCACTTCGGGAACGCCGCCGCGGGCGCCGTGGCGCCATCCGGTCGAACCACTGTTCGGGGCGAGGCGGCCCGCAGCACGCGCGATTTGCGCCAGCCGAGCCCCGCGCTGACGTTTTCGAAGTCGCGCGCGAGCACCTCATTCATTGATCTGGTCATGTGTTTCACACGGCCGCCAGCGAAGACGATCACGTCAGGATCTGCCCACCGGGCGATCGTCTCAGAGACCTCCGCGAGCTGCGACAGCCCCCGGGGCAACTGCACGAGCACGACGCGCGCACCGCGCAACAGCTCGGCGTCAAGCTTGTGATTCGTGAAGCGGCCTGCGAGTCCGAGGCGTTCGGCGTTCTGCGCGAGCGCGCGCTCCCCCAGCAGTGGGTCTTGGTGGACGCGAATCTTGCTGGCTTCTGCGTCTACGTCCACGTCCACGTCCACGTCCACGTCAGCGACGAGCGTTGTGGCCGCGCCCAGGGTGAGCGCGCCGTGGCGGTCGCCGATGACGACGATCTGCCCGGCGGCGAGCGGTGGAGCGAGCGGGTGTGCAGCGAGTTCTTCCGCGGCGGTGCGGAGGATGAGCTGGTCAGCCGAGTCGTACGCCTGCAGCTCTTCAGCGTCGAAATCGGGATCGCGCGTGAGCTGCGCGAAGAGTGAGCTGAGCCGGTCGTCGATATTCATGCCTGCGCCTTCGCCGGCGCCTACGGCTGCCACACGACGACTTCTGCGTTGCGGCGCAGGCGCGTGCCGCGTCGCAGCGTGACGACTTCGCCGCCGGCCGAACCGGCCGCGAATACGCGCCGATCGGGGCGCTGGAGCCGTTCTTCAGTGAGCGCGCGCTCGAGATCTCGCACGCGACCCTCAAGCTGGCGCACCTCGTCTTCAAGTTCGAGGACGCGTCGAATTCCGGCGAGACTGAGCCCCTCGGAAGAAAGTCTCGCGACCTCGCGCAGCCGAGCCACGTCGTGCAGCGAGTAGCGCCGCGTATTGCCGCGCGTGCGCTGAGGTGAGACGAGCCCGATGCGGTCGTATTGCCGCAGCGTCTGGGGGTGCATCTCAGCGAGTTCGGCCGCCGCGGCGATCGCGAAGACCGGCGTGAAGCGATCCATCTGCGGATCCGCCATGATCCTGACCTACTTTCGTGAGCGTGTGCGGGGTGTGCGGCGGCGGCCACATCGGCCGCCCTCGCACACCCCGCACAATCAGTGGGTGTTACCCCTTCGCCCGCGACAGCAGATCTGCGCGCGGGTTTTCTTGTGGTTCAACTGCCTTGAACGCTTCGAGCGCCTCGACCGCCTCGGGTGAGAGGTGAGAGGGAACTACGATCTGCACCTCGGCGAGGAGATCTCCGGTGCCCTTGGCACTGGAGACGCCTCGACCCTTGACGCGCAGCACGCGACCGCTCGGGGTACCCGGCTGCACCTTCAGCTTCACCGGAGGCCCGCCGAGTGTCGGCACCTCGACTGTGGCGCCGAGCGCCGCTTCCGAGAAGGTCACCGGCAGCTTCAGCCGCAGGTTCTGGCCATCACGCTCAAAGACGGGGTGCTTACGCACGCTGACCGTGAGAATGATGTCGCCCGCTGGCCCGCCGTTCGGGCTCTGCTCGCCCTTGCCGCGCACCTTGATCTTCTGTCCGTCTGAGACTCCCGCGGGAATCTTGACCTTGACCGAACCGGTTGATGCCTGCAGCGTAACGGTCTTACCCTGCACCGCCGTCTCGAAGTCGAGCGTCGTCGTTGCCTGGATGTCACGTCCCCGCTGCGGGCCACGGGGTGCCCCGCCGCCAAACATGCCGCCGAAGATGTCTTCGTACCCCTGCGGGCCGCCCGACTGGAAGTGGGTGTTGCGCCCACCTCCACCGCCAAACATTCCGCCAAAGACATCTTCGAAGCCCTGGTTGCCGCCGCCGCCCGACGTGAATCGAGCACCGCCTGCGCCCATGGCGCGAATCTGATCGTATTCAGCACGCTGTTCAGCGTCAGAGAGCACCGAGTAGGCCTCGCTGATCTCCTTGAATTTCGCCTCTGCTACGGCATCACCCGGGTTGGAATCCGGGTGATACTTGCGCGCGAGCTTGCGGTACGTCTTCTTGAGTTCGGCGTCTCCGACATCTTTCGAGACGCCGAGCAGCTGGTAGAAGTCTTTATCGAGCCAATCCTGACTAGCCATCCGCTCCCACCGCCACCGCTACCTTGGCGGGGCGCAGTTCGACCTCGCCGATGCGATACCCGCGCTCGATGACGTCGAGCACGGTGTGCTGCTCGGTGCCTGGAACCGGTACCTGTGCGATGGCCTCGTGCAGCTGCGGGTCGAAATTCTCTCCCACCTCGCCGAAGCTCTGCACGCCGATCCGTTCAAACGTTCCGCGAATCTTCTGCGCGATCGTCGCGAAGGGGGTGCCCTCGGTGAGGTCACCGTGCTTCTCCGCGCGATCGAGATCGTCGAGCACTGTCAGCATGGGGGCCACCGCCGCGGCGGTTGCCCGCTGCTTTTCGATGGCGGCATTCGCCTCCGTGCGCTTCCGGTAGTTCGCGTATTCCGCGGTCAGTCGGCGCAGATCATCAAGGTACGGGTTGTTGGCATCGTCCGCTGACGCGCCGGCCTCGGCCGCCGCCTCGCTCTGCTCGGCACCCAGGATGTCGTCGACCGTGAGGTCGGGCTGGGGCACGGAGCCGGAGTCGTTCGACTCCGGCTCCTGAGCAGGAACCTCGTCAGCGTTCGGGTTTTCCCCGGGCGTGCGCTGTTCCTCGTGTGCCATGGTTACTTCTTCTCCTCGTCGTCCTCAACAACCTCGGCGTCCACCACGTCATCGTCGTTCGACGATTCCTCAGTGGCGCCCTCGGTGGGGGCGTCTGCCTGCGCGGCCGCGTAGATCGCTTCGCCGAGCTTCGACTGGCTCTGGCCGAGCTTCTCAGAGGCCGTCTTCACTGCCTCGTCGTCTTCGCCAGCGAGCGCCGACTTCAGCTCGTCAAGATCGCCCTGCACCTCGGTCTTCACGTCTTCCGGGAGCTTGTCTTCGTTCTCGGAGATGAGCTTCTCGGTCGAGTAGGCGAGCTGCTCGGCGTTGTTGCGCACCTCGGCCGCCTCGCGACGCTGCTTGTCTTCAGCAGCGTGCTCTTCAGCCTCGCGCACCATGCGCTCGATGTCTTCCTTCGAGAGCGTCGAACCACCGGAGATGGTGATGGTCTGCTCCTTGCCGGTGCCCTTGTCTTTCGCCGAGACCTGCACGATGCCGTTGGCATCAATGTCGAACGTGACCTCGACCTGCGGGATGCCGCGCGGGGCCGGCGCGATGCCGGTCAGCTCGAACGTGCCGAGGTTCTTGTTGTCGCGGGTGAACTCGCGCTCGCCCTGGAACACCTGGATGGCCACGGAGGGCTGGTTGTCTTCCGCGGTCGTGAAGGTCTCACTGCGCTTGGTCGGGATCGCCGTGTTGCGCTCGATGAGCTTCGTCATGATGCCACCCTTGGTCTCGATACCGAGCGACAGCGGGGTGACGTCGATGAGCAGCACGTCCTTGCGCTCACCCTTCAGCACGCCGGCCTGCAGCGCGGCACCCACGGCGACAACCTCATCGGGGTTGACGCTCTTGTTGGGCTCCTTGCCACCGGTCAGCGACTTCACGAGCTCGGTCACAGCGGGCATACGGGTCGAGCCACCGACGAGCACGACGTGCGCGATGTCAGACACCCCGACGCCGGCCTCTGCAATGACGTCCTGGAACGGCTTGCGGGTGCGCTCGAGCAAATCCTTCGTCAGCTCTTCGAACTTGGCGCGGGTCAGCGTCTCATCGAGGTTCGCCGGGCCGTTCTCGGTGAGCGAGAGGTAGGGCAGCTGAATCTGGGTGCTCATCGAGTTCGAGAGCTCCTTCTTCGCCTGCTCTGCGGCTTCCTTCAGACGCTGCAGGGCGATCTTGTCCTTTGCGACGTCGACACCGGTCGAGTTCTTGAACTGCGTGATGAGCCACTGCACGACGCGCTGATCCCAGTCGTCGCCACCGAGGCGGTTGTCACCGGCCGTGGCGCGCACCTGAATCGTCGAGAAGTCGTCGTCCTTGCCCACCTCGAGCAGCGAGACGTCGAACGTGCCGCCACCCAGGTCGAAGACGAGAATGAGCTCGTCTTCTTTGCCCTTGTCGAGCCCGTACGCGAGTGCGGCAGCGGTGGGCTCGTTGATGATGCGGAGCACGTTGAGGCCCGCGATCTCGCCGGCCTCCTTCGTCGCCTGACGTTCGGCGTCGTTGAAGTAAGCGGGAACGGTGATAACCGCGTCGGTGACCTTGTCACCGAGGTAGGTCTCAGCGTCGCGCTTCAGCTTCATGAGCGTGCGGGCGCTAATCTCCTGCGCGGTGTACCGCTTGCCGTCGATCTCGTCGGTCTTCCAGTCGGTGCCCATGTGGCGCTTCACCGAGGAGAGCGTTCGGTCGACGTTGGTGACGGCCTGGCGCTTCGCGGTCTCGCCGACGAGCACCTCTCCGTCTTTCGTGAACGCAACGATCGAGGGGGTCGTGCGAAGACCCTCAGCGTTTGCAATAACGCTGGGCTCGCCGCCCTCAAGAACGGCGACTACTGAGTTGGTGGTACCGAGGTCGATGCCTACTGCGCGTGACATATGCACTCCTTCTGTCGAATGAATCGGGCCGACGGTGTGCCTGCCCTGAGCCTGAACCCTCGATCACGCGGTGGCGACTGAGCGCCGCTCACACTGATCTTGAGCCTGATGGACTCAAGTTTACCAAAGCCTCGGCGAACGTCAAGCTCAGTCGATAAAACTTGAGTCGATCTCACTCAACTCTCAGATTTCAATGGTTGGCGGGCGCAACCGACCACTACTCTGTTGCTATGAGCGAGCACGTGCTGCCGGCTTCCGCTGCGTCGGGCCCCGCAGCTCCCCAGTCTGTGAAGAAGCGAACCGTGTTCGCGTGGTCACTCTGGGACTGGGGCTCAGCCTCGTTCAACGCGGTCGTCACGACCTTCGTGTTTAGCGTCTACATCACTAGCGCGCCGTTCGGTCCCGAAGAAAAGGTCTCGGCCGAATTGGGCACGGCGCTACTCGTCGCCGGCATCGTAGTCGCGCTCTTCGCCCCCGTGATCGGGCGGCTCACCGACCAAGCCGGTCGCCGCAAGACCTGGCTCGGGATCAACACAGCCATCGTGGTGGCGTGCACCCTGCTGATGGTGTTTGTCGCACCAGACGAGCAGTTCTTGATTTTCGGGCTCGTGCTGCTCGCCATCGGCAACGTCGCGTTCGAGTTCGCGAGCGTCAGCTACAACGCGATGCTCGGTCAAATCGCGAACAATCGAAACGTCGGCAAGATCTCTGGCGTCGGTTGGGGCATGGGGTACCTGGGCGGCATCGTGCTCCTCGCCCTGATCCTGATCGGCTTCATCTTCCCCGATGTCGGCTGGTTCGGCGTCACCTCCGAGGGGTCCTGGGATGTGCGAATCGCCATGCTGCTGTCGGGCGTGTGGTTTGCGGTCTTTGCGATCCCGGTCTTCTTCGCGGTCCCTGAAATCGAAGCCGTGGCGCACCCGAAGAATTCGAGCCACTGGTTCTTTACCGCGTATCTTGACGTGTTCCGGAGCGTCGCTGGACTCTGGCGAGACGCCCGGCAGACGCTGTACTTCCTCTTCGCGAGCGCCGTCTTCCGCGACGGTCTCGCTGGGGTGTTCACGTTCGGTGGCGTGATCGCGGCACGCAGCTTCGGTTTCGACAACACGACGGTGATCCTATTCGCGATTGCCGCCAACGTGATTGCTGGCCTCGCGACGATCCTCGTCGGTTTCTTCGAGGACCGACTGGGCGCGAAGCGCGTGATGGTTTCGTCAATTCTGCTCATGGTGATCTGCGCAATGCTCGTGTTCGCACTGCACGACGCGGGAACGTGGGTGTTCTGGGTGTTCGGCCTGATGCTCTGCATCTTCGTCGGTCCGGTGCAGTCGGCGAGCCGCTCGTTCCTCGCCCGCCTCATCCCGCCGGGGCGCGAGGGCGAAATTTTCGGTCTCTACGCCACCACGGGACGCGCAGTCTCGTTCCTGGCCCCGGCGGGCTTCACGATCGCGATCGCGATCGGCGGATCCACCATCTTCGGCATCATCGGCATCGGAATCGTGTTGCTCATTGGGCTGCTGCTGTTGCTGCCAGTGCGGGTGAAGGGGCAGTAGCCTATTCAGGTGGCCCGCCCCGAACTTTCTGCCGAGCAGCTCGCCGTCTATGAACGGATCGAGCACACTCGCGAGCACCTGTTCATCACGGGTCGTGCGGGCACGGGCAAGTCGACGATCCTGAATCACCTGTCGTGGAACACCAGCAAGATCATCGCGGTCTGTGCCCCGACCGGCGTCGCGGCGTTGAATGTGGGCGGGCAGACGATTCACTCGCTACTGCGACTCCCCACGGGAATCATCGCGGATCACGACCTCGATCAGCCCGCCGAGCTCAAGAAAATGCTCGCCGCGATCGACACCCTCGTGATCGACGAGATCTCGATGGTCTCGGCGGATCTGATGGACGCCATCGATCGGTCACTGCGTCTCGCCCGCGGCAAGAAGCACGACCCGTTTGGCGGCGCGCAGATCATTATGTTCGGCGATCCGTATCAGCTGCCGCCGGTGCCGCCGCGCGACCCGCATGAGCGGGCCTATTTCGCTGACACGTACCGCTCGCTGTGGTTTTTCGACGCGAACGTCTGGACATCGACTCCGCTCTCCACCATCGAACTCATTGAGGTGCACCGGCAGCGCGACGATCGCTTCAAGCAGATCTTGGGCGCGGTGCGTCACGGAGTCGTAGCCGAGGATCAGGCGAACGAGTTGAACGCCGCCGGCGCGCGCCCCGCTCCCCGCGACGTCATCACGCTCGCGACAACGAACGCCACCGTCAACCGGCTCAATGCTCAACGGCTTGCCGAAATTCAGGGATCCTCGCTGCGCGCCGTCGCCGAGATCAATGGTGAGTTTCGCGAGAACACGTACCCAGCCGACGAGGTGCTCGAACTGAAACCGGGTGCGCAGGTGATGTTTCTGCGCAACGACTCCGATGGACGCTGGGTGAACGGCACCATCGGCACGGTGTCGCGCGTCGATGGGACGGTCTGGGTCGAGGTTGATCGCGAGGAGTTCGAGGTCGAGCCCATGGTTTGGGAGCGGTACCGCTATCGGTACGACGCAGAGACAAAGAAGCTCGAGAAAGAGGTCGTCGCTGAGTTCGAGCAGTTCCCCCTGCGACTCGCGTGGGCAGTCACGGTGCACAAGTCACAGGGACACACGTACGACGCCGCCGTCGTCGATCTGGGGCCGCGCGCGTTCAGCGCCGGTCAGACCTACGTCGCGCTGAGCCGTGTGCGTTCGCTCGACGGCCTCTACCTCCAGCGCCCGCTCCAGCCCCGCGACGTGATCGTAGACCCGAACGTAGTGAGATTTATGCAGGGACGCGAAGAACAGGCGTAGCCTGTTCGCTCGTCACTGGTGCCGCCACAGCGGCAGCCCACAGAGCGAAGCGCGGGGCGAGGGACGCGAAGAACAGGCGTAGCCTGTTCGCTCGTCACTGGTGCCGCCACAGCGGCAGCCCACAGAGCGAAGCGCGGGCGCTACGCCGCGAGCTTTGCCTGGCCGAGGTCGCGGAACACCGCCGTGTTGAATGCGTACGCGGTGCGCACCTCGTCGAGCATGCGTGCGCGCTCGGCCTCATCAAGACGAGTGCCAAGCACATCGAGCGCGGCCCGGTACTGGTTCTTAAACTCGGCCAGATCCCCAAGCTCAGTGAAGTCGTAGAATTCCACGCCCGCGCTAGGCAGGTCGTGCTGCTTCGCCACGCGCTTCGCGATGTACTGACCACCCGACAGGTCGCCAAGATAGCGCGTGTAGTGGTGCGCGACGACGCCAGCTACCCAGCCCTCGGCGGCAACCTCGCTGATACGGGCGGCGTAGGCGGCAGTCGCGGGTGCGGCAACGATCCGCTCACGCCAGTCAGCGCCGATGAGGTGCGCAAGGTCAGCCTCGAGAGCGGGGAGCCGCACGAGCGCGGGCGCGTGGAAACCGGAGAAGTCGGGGTCGCTTGCGACCCGATCCGCCGCTGCTTCGAGCGCCTCGTACATGAAAAAGTGCTGGGCGACGAGGTCGATGTAGTCCTGCAGCGAACCCTTGCCGCGCATGATGTCTTCCATGAACGTCGCGCCCTCGCTGTCGGAGTGATCCGACCACGAGCTCTCACGAATGACCACCGAGAACGGGCGGTCTTCGGTGCCTTGCGCGGCGTCGGACTGCGCGGCGTCGGCCTGCTTGCCGTGCGCGTGGGCGTGAGCGCCGTGTTCGCCGTGCGGTGCTGTTGTTGCTGCTGTTGGCGCCTGGTGTTCCTCGCGAGCTGGGACACCCAGTTTCGCGCAGGCTGCCTGATACAGCTCGACGACCGCGCTGCGGATCTGCGGGCGCTCAGAGATCGGACCGTTTGGCCACGACACTGACAGCTCGTGCTCACCCGCGGGGTCAGTCACGCGCCACTGACCAGCGGCGTCAGTGACGCCAACCATCGTGCTCTCCGTTGCCTCGGGATACCCGAAAGCCTGGGCGATCAGGAGATTATCGCCAGCATGGTCACCGTTCATGTGCCGGGTCACACCCGAGATCACGTCATCCGCAAAAATCGTCACCGCTCTAGTCTAGTAAGGGTTGCCTCACTTTACTTCATCTGTCGGCCATCTTCTCAGTTGCACACAGTAGACTCCCGGTGTTCTGTGTCCGTTTCACCTCCGAGATTGGCGGCTGAATTTGATTCCGCGCTTTGCTCCTCGCACCCGCCTGCTGGTTGTTGGGGCCCTTGTCGCTGCGACCCTCGGGTTGACAGCGTGCTCCGGCGGAGGTTCGACGGGCAGTAACGCCGACGTCAACACCGTCGACGCTGGCCTCGCGAACAGCATCGACGACGCGGTCGCCACAGCGATGAAGCAGAGCGGCTCGACCGAAGCGGTCGTCGGCGTGTGGGGTAACGACGGGAGCGAGTACCTGCGCGGATACGGCGACAGCGGCATCGATGGATCTGCACGCATTCGCGGCGCTCAGGCGACGCAGCCGGTGATGTGCGCGCTGGTGCTCGACCTCGCGGCTGATGGCACAATCAAGCTCGATGGCAAGGTCTCTGACGACCTCACGCGCCAGTCAGATATCGAAGACGTCACGTACCGTCAGCTGTGCGAGATGCGCTCCGGAATCGCTGATTACAAGGGCGCGTACAACGATATTTTCGCGAATAACCCGACTCGACCCTGGGCCGAGCAGGAACTCATCGCACAGGGCCTCTCGAAGTCGCCCGAGTCGTGGCCCGGGCTCGACTTTCACCAGTCGGATACGAACGCCGTGCTGCTCGCGCGTGCACTGAAAGTGAAGACCGGCGAAGAGATTCCCGACCTGCTGAACGAGCACGTCTTCTCGGATGCCAAGATGGGCTCAAGCTACTTCCCGAGCATGGACAGCACGACGGTGTCGGGCACAACACTCGCGGGGTTGGCTTACCCGTCGAGTGGCGGAAAGGCCGTGTGCGACGCGGAGCCCATGAAGATCGCAGAGGTTTCGCCGTCGATGCTGGGTGGCGCTGGCGCAACAGTGACCACCGCCACCGACCTCAAGAACTTCTACGACAGCTACCTCGGCGGCACGTTCGGTGGCAAGAACGCCGACGTCGTCACGAAGACGGCCCCGGTAGCAAACCCGGAACGCGACGAAAATGGTGAGCCGACCTCCGAGGTGTCGGAAGACGGCCGTCAGTGGGGCTTCGGCGTCGAGAAGGAGGGCCCGCTGTACGGTCGCTCCGGCGCGATCACGGGCACCATCACCGCCGCCTACTCCGATCCTGACAGTGGCTTCTCAGTGGTCGTGTCGCTGAACAACTCGTCGGCCGGCGCGAAGTTTGCGAAAGCGCTCGCCTACCAGCTCGCCTCGCTCGCGCAGGCTCAGGGTGTCGCCCCCGAGCTCGGCTGGACCGCAGACGACCAGGCCGCCAAGCTGGCGAAGTTCGCCGTCTGCCAGTAGCCGGCCCGGCCCCTCCCCGGCTCCCGGGCTCCCGGGCTCCTCCCCGGCTCCCGGGCCAGGCCCTCTCGGCTCCTTTGGAGGCGACGAAAACTCCGCCTCTCAGCGCGTTTTAGGCGGAGTTTCTGTCGCCGCGGGGGTGGGCTGAGGCGGGCGAGGCGGTCATCTCTGCTACGGTAGATGGGTCGGGATCGCAGTGATCCTCACGCGGGGATGTAGTTCAATGGTAGAACTTCAGCTTCCCAAGCTGATAGCGCGGGTTCGATTCCCGTCATCCCCTCTGAACGGGCCTTTTCCTCCACGAGAAGGCCCGTTCTTTGTTTCCCAAGACAGCCTTGGGCTGCGTCGCGTGCTACCTGGGCCTTCGAACGTACGCAAATGGCGCCAGTTCTCCCTGATTCGGGCAGTATGCGTACGCTCGCCAGCACGGCTTGGGATTCAGGCGCAAGGGGTGTCACCTCGCACCGCACACACATACGATGTGTTCCATGAGGAACTTATGGACAGTCGTCGTTATTCTTCTCGTGATCTGGGCGATCCTTTCGGTCATTGGATTTGTCTTCAAGGGACTGCTCTGGCTCGCGGTCATCGGGATCATTCTCTTCCTCGGAACGCTGATCGTCGGCACGATCAAGGGGCGCATCAAGAAGCCCTGATCACGGGCTCATCCACCTTGCTCTGCGGGAGGAGGCGACAGAAACTCCGCCTAAAACGCCGTCTTAAGCGGAGTTTTTGTCACCTCCAGAGGGCGCTAGCGGCGGGCGGCAGCGCGAGCACTAGGGTGGGCGCATGAAGAATCGCGTCGCGGGGTTACTTGTTGCAGCCGTTGTCGGCCTGATTTCGGTCGGCGTGAGCGGTTGCGCCGCGAAGACGGAAACCATTGGGTTTACGCAGTCCGAGGTGACCGTCACGCAGGGCGAAGAGCTCGTTATCGACTTCGGCGAGGTCAACCACTCGGTGGGATCAGAGTGGGTGGTCGTCGCGCAGCCCGACCCCGCCGTCCTGGGCCCGGCCGATGCGCAGTCCGAGTATCTCGGAGAGAAGGGCAGCGTCGGCGGCCCGAGTCATTTGACGTACCATTTTGCCGCGGTCGGGTCCGGGATGACGAAGATTCAGTTCGAGTATCAGTTTCGGGGCGCCGTTCCCGACGACCCGGCCGAGCAGAAAACGTCAACGATCGCGGTCACTGTGGAGGCGCCGTAGCCTCGGGGAACCGTAGCGCCGCATCCGCGCAATTGAGACGAGGCAGACGACCCGTCGAAACGGTGTTGATTCCGCGCTGAATCTGCGGTGAAGTGGCGTTGAGCCACCGAAGAGGCACCATCGGGCCGCAACACGCACAATAATCGCCGCGACAATGTGACGGAATGGGCCCGCACCTTGTACCTTGTCAGTATGGATACGACAAGCTTCCAGCGCCTTCCCCAGAGCATTCAGCAGGTTGTGCTCGACGGACTCGACAACGAGGTGCAGGCCGGGCTCGAAAAACTCGACACCGCCAAGAAGAATGGGTCGCTCACTTCCGAGCAGACCGCAGCGCTCGAGGGCGACATTCGTCGTGCTGCCGAACTGCGCAACCGGTTCTCGCCAGCCTAAGCGCTCAGCACCCGCACTACCCGGCGAACAGCATCTCCGGCAACGCACCTTCGTGGCGCAGCAGCCGCTCTTTAATGTCAACGCCAAACAGGTACCCGCCGAGTCCACCGTCCGTGCGCACGATGCGGTGACACGGCACCACGAGGGCGACGAGGTTGTTCGCGCACCCTGACGCCGCGGCCCGCACCGCTGACGCCCGCCCCGCGAGGCCGGCAAGCTCGGTGTACGTCACCGCGCGTCCGGCATCGACGCGACGCAGGGCACGCCACACCTCACCTCGAAACGGCGTCTCGGGTTGCCGCACGGCCAATGCGTCGATCGCGTCAAGCTGCCCGCCAGCGTAGGCGCGCAGCGCATCCGCGACAGGTCCATCGCCGCCCTGCACGGACTCGGCGACACCGCGCGCAGCCGCGTCCGCATCGATGCGGAACAGCCGCTCCGCCAGCGAGTCCGCGTCGGGGTCGGCATCGGTCGCGAACCCAGCGGCGCGAATCGCGCCATCCTCCGGCGACCAGATCGCATGGAACGGGGCGCCAACGATATCGACGACCGTGCGATTCAGCGGTGCCAAGTCCGGAGCCAAATTCGAAGTCATAATGCTCCCTTTCGTGCAGTGGTTTCAAGAAAGTCTGCCCAGAGATGCTGCGTGGCATACCCGCGGTACGGGCGCCACGGCGCGGCAATCTGCTCGCCCTGCTTCGGGGCCGGATCGCCGAGCGCGCGGCGCAGGATCAGGTCGCCCGCCGGGTACGCGTCCGGATCCCCCAGCGCTCGCATCGCAATAATCTCGACCGTCCACGGCCCGATTCCGCGGATGTCGGCGAGCTCGGCACGCGTGCGGGCGCGATCCGCCCCCGACCCCAAATCGAGGCCCGCCTCGATCGCCAGCGCGAGCGCGCGCAGTGTTTCGGAGCGACTGCCGGTGATCCGTAAGATTTCGCGCAGCTCGGCCGCCGGCAGCGCAGCGACCGCCGACACGTCGAGCACACCGTGGAACCCCGGCGCGACCGCTGATGGCGCGACCGGCATCGTCGCGAACCGCTCTGCGAGCCTGCCCTGCAGCGTGCGCGCCGCCGCAAGCGATACCTGCTGCCCGAGCACCGTGCCAAGCGCTGATTCTCGCGGCTCGCGTGCCGCGGGCAATCGGAGGCCCGGGCGGCCCTGTACGAGCGGCGCGAGACGAGGATCGAAACTCAGCGCCTCCGCGATCTGGCCGGGGTCGGCATCGAGATCGAGCATGCGGCGCACGGTGCGAATCGCGGGCATGGCGTCGGCAAGCCTGGGCAGCGTGATCGAGACGGGTACGCCGATCGCGGCACCCGCTAGGGCCCGCTCCCCGGACGAGAGCGACCCGTTCCGTTCGCCGCCCGGCACCTCTGGCCAGTGCACACGCGCTACAGCGGTGCCTCCGGCGACATCAATCGCGTGCTCGGTCGTGCCGTCGGCGTGAATCACGTCTCGGCCCGGCACGGCGTGCGCGACGAGCGACGCGTGTAGGGCCGCCCCGTCGAACGGCGCGCGGGTGCGCAGCCGCAGCGACAGCGTCGGGCGCTCGTCAGACACCGGCCCCAACGCGTCATGGCTCGCGGCGGAAGTTGGGGAAGCAAGCGATGCAGCTCGCGCACGCCGAGACAATTGTGACGGCGCGACGCCGAACTCCTCGCGCATCGTGTCGCCGAACTGTCGCACGCTGCCGAATCCGGCGGCAAACGCAATGTCGGCGAGCGACAGATCGGTTTCGTCGATCAGAGCGCGAGCCGCGTGAGCCCGCCGCGTGCGAGCGAGCTGCAGCGGACCGGCGCCAACCTCGTCGATCAGCATGCGCCGCAGGTGCCGCTCGCTGACCGCGAGCTCTTGCGCGAGCCCACTCACCCCGACCGCGTCAATCGCTCCATCGCGAATGCGCCGCACGGCCCGCGCCACGAGGTCACCGCGCGCATCCCAATCACGCGTTCCGGGCACGGCTTCGGGGCGGCACCGTTTGCACGCGCGGAAGCCCGCGGCGACACACGCGGCGGCGCTCGGAAAGAAGCGGCAATTCGCGGGCGTCGGCTTTCTCGCCGGGCACGACGGACGGCAGTAAATACCGGTGCTTGTCACGCCGAGATAGATGCGCCCGTCCCAGCGCGCATCCCGCCCCGAGGCGGCTCGGTAGCACGCGTCGAAGTCGAGCGGGAGGGCGGGGGTCGTAGTGGGCACGTGACTATTCTCGCGGGCGGTGGCTGTGGACACACGCGGAAATCGGACATCGCGGTGTCCACGCGAGACGCGGTCAGCGCACGCGAAGAGACCAGTTCGTCTGCCGGAAGCCGATGGCATCAACCGATACGCTCGACACCATGAAAGACGTATCCGGGCGCGAAGCGCTGCTGCGGGCGACGGTCGTTGTTGTCGCGTCCGGCGGCCTGCGCGCGCTCACGTATCGCGCCGTTGCCGCCGAAGCCGGCGTCTCCCACGGGCTCGTGCGCCACCATTTCGGTACGCGCGATCAACTCGTCGCGGAAGCCATGGAGTATGCCATCGACGAGAGCCTCCGAGGCTCGAACATGGTCGAGGAGGGGCTGACGGCCGACACATTTGCCGCTGGAATTGAATCCCTCGCCGATCGCGAGAGCGGCACGCAGGCCTTTCAGTACGAGTTGCTGCTCGAATCGCGGCGTCGCCCCGAACTGCGCCCGCTCGCCGAACGCCACTATCTCGCGTACCGCGAGGCGATTTCGCGCCAACTCGCGCGGCTCGGGGTCGATGATGCCGAACTCACCGAACTGATCTGGTTCACCCTCGACGGCATCGTCTTTAAGCAACTCGTGCTCCCCGAAAGCGTAGAACCCGCGCTTGCACGCGTTCGCGCACTCGTGGCACAGGCCCAGACGCAGCACTGAGCACGGCAGCCTGGCGATCCGGCACCGCTGGCGTGAAATTACGCCCTTGACTATCCATATGGATAGTCCTAGGCTGACGCTACCGAATCGGATCCCGGCAAGCGGACCCGACCGGCGTCGCCGCCGGGAACGATCGAAGGGACACACCGACGTGCCGCAGACCTCAGAGGCATCCGCCAGCGATACCCGCATTGACTTCCTGTACCTCAGCGAACCCGACATGATTCGCGCCGGCGTCACCGACATGCCCGCGTGCGTCGACACGATGGCAGACATGCTCGGCCTCTTCGCCGCTGGCGACTACCGGATGGCGGGCACCGAGAACAATTCGCACGGCGCACAGATCTTCTTTCCCGAGGAAGAGACGTTCCCCGGCATGCCGGTCGACGGCCCCGACCGTCGCTTCATGGCGATGCCCGCCTATCTCGGTGGTGACTACCAGACCGCCGGCTGCAAATGGTACGGCTCGAACGTCGCGAACAAAGAGCGCGGATTGCCACGCTCGATCCTGATGTTCACACTCAGCGACAAAGACACGGGCGCCCCGCTCGCCATCATGTCGGCCAACCTCCTGAGCGCGTACCGCACGGGCGCGATCCCCGGCGTCGGCGCACGCTACCTCGCTCGCGAAGACGCACGCGTGGTCGGGATCGTCGGCCCGGGCCCGATGAATCGCACCTCGCTCGAATCGTTTCTCGCCGTGCGCCCCGGCATCGACACCGTACGCGTCTTCGGGCGCAGCCAGGGCGGCATCGACACGTTCATCACCTGGGCGGCCGAGCGCTTCCCGCAGCTCACGATCGAGCAGGTCGACAGCTTCGAGAACGCGGTGCGCGGATCCGACATCGTCAGCATCGCCGTGCCGAGCAAGGCCGGATCAGAGCACTACCCGCTCGTGCGCGACGAGTGGGTGAAGCCCGGCGCGTTCATCTGCTGCTCGGCGCACCTCGCCGTCGAGGAATCGCTCGTGCAGCGCTCTCGACACGTCGCCGACGCCCGCAAGATCTACCAAGCCTGGGCCGAAGAACTCCCCGAGCCAGCCCACGAGATCGTGGGCATCTGGGGCATTCATCTCGTCGACCGGGTGCGCGAGGGGCGCATGACGCCCGCGCAGTTCGAGGACGTGGGCGAGATCATTCGCGGCGTGACGCCCGGGCGGCAGCACGACGACGAGGTCTTCATCTACTCGGTCGGCGGCATGCCGGTCGAGGATGTCGCCTGGGCGACGCAGGTGTACCGCAACGCGGTACGCGACGGGATCGGCACCAAATTGAACCTCTGGGATACTCCGGCGCTGGCCTAGGTGCTGCGGTCCTCGTGCTCTGGCGCGCGGGTATGCGGTATTCCACACGAACAATTCGAGATTGAGGACTGATGAATCTGCAGCACACCGACGTGATCGTCATCGGAGCCGGCACTGTTGGCTCGATGGCTCTCTGGCAGCTCAGCAAGCGCGAGGGCCTGAAGGTCGTCGGCATCGAGCAGTACGGACGCGTGCACTCGCACGGTTCCTACGCAGGAGAGTCGCGCGTCTTCCGCACCGCGGTGCACGAGGGCGGCACCTACGTTGGCATGATTCAGCGCTCGCGGGCACTGTGGCGTGAACTCGAGCGGGAGTCGGGCCGCGATATCTACGCGGAGGTGGGGTGCCTGAGCATTGCGCCCGCGGGGTTTCCGGATCTCGCCACGGCGATCGGCACGGTGCAGCAGTTCGGCATTCCGCACCGCCTGCTGAGCACCGAGGATCTGCGCCGCGAGTACCCCCAGCACGCTATCGGCGACGGTGACGTCGGCCTGCTCGACGAGCACGGCGGCGGGCTGCGACCCGAGGTCGCCGTGATGGCCGCACTCGATCTGGCCGAAGCGAACGGTGCAGAGCTGCACTTCAACACCCCAGTGCTCGAGATCGAAGAGCGCGGCGACGGCGTCGTGGTGCGCACACCCCAGGGCGCCTGGCTGGCGCGAACGGTGGTCGTCGCTTCTGGATCCTGGTCGAGCCGCCTCTCCCCCGAACTCAACGACCTGCTGCGCCTGCAGGTGCTCGGTCTGACGTGGTTCATGCCGCGGCACCCCGAGCAGTTCGTGCCCGAGCGGTTCCCTGCGTTCTTGCGCGACGTCGGGCCGGTGCACTTCTTCGGGGCGCCGAGCTTCGACGGTTACTCGTTCAAGGCGTGCACGAACCCCGAGTGGCCGGTGTTTCGCGATGTCGACGACGTGCCGAAATCGCACACCCGCGCTGAACTCATCAAGATCGGGCAGCGCGCCGCCGAACTCTTCCCCTCGATCAACCCCGAGCCCGTGCGGCAGAGCGTGCACCACTGCGCTTACACGCCCGACCGGCTTCCGGTCGTTGACCGCAACGCGAGCGGACGCGTCGTCACCATCACCGGCCTGTCGGGGCACGGCTTCAAGTTTTCGCCGCAGCTCGGCGAGTGGGCGGCGCAACTTGCCGCGGGCGACGACCTCGACGCGGTGACCGGCTGGGATCCGCGGTTCGCGCTCACCGCACACCTCGACCGACTCAAGGTGACGGGCCCCTACACGGGCGGCGGCCACTAGGCGGGCGGGCGCCGGCGCGCCCCCGCCCTGTCCCCGCTGAACACGAGGGTTAGCGGCGAGCACGAGGGGTTTCCACGCGAAAAAGCCATCGTTCTCGCGGAGAACCCTCGCGTTCGGCGGGGTGTTAGCGCGCTAGCGCGGGCGGAGCGGCGAGTGCTGCTGCACCCAGGCGTACATCGAGACTGCCGCGGCGGCTGACGCGTTGATCGAGCGGGTGGAACCGTACTGGGTGATCTCCACGACCGCCTCAGCCGCCGCGATGGCCTCTGCGGTGAGACCCGGGCCCTCCTGGCCGAAGAGCATGACGCAGCGCTCTGGCCAGTCGAACGTTTCCATCGGCACGCAGCCCGGAACGTTGTCGATTGCGATAATCGGGATTCCTTCGGCACGAGCCCACTCAACGAGTGCGGCTACATTCTCGCGGTGCTCGACGTGTTGGTAGCGATCCGTCACCATTGCGCCCCGCTTGTTCCAACGGCGCCGGCCCACGATGTGCACCGTGTCGGCCGCGAAGGCGTTGGCGCTGCGCACGATCGATCCGATGTTCATGTCGTGCTGCCAATTCTCGATGGCAACGTGGAACGGGTGCCGATGCTCATCGAGATCAGCCACGATCGCGGCCATATTCCAGTATCGGTACCGATCGACCACGTTGCGTGTGTCGCCGTGTTCGAGCAGCTCAGCGTCATAGTGGGGCTCGGTGGGCCACGCGTCTCGTCCGCCCGGCCAGGGCCCCACCCCGGAGGTGGAACGCTCGGGCGTGGGCGTGGTCTCGGGCGCGCTGTCAGTCACCACAAGATTCTCCCACGCTGCGGCGCCCCCGGCGCCCCTCAGCCTGCCTTCCCCCACTCTCCCGCGCGTCGACTCCGATGAGTGGCGGCAACATACACTGCGATAGCGACGGTCATGCCTATAGGCGCTGAAAGGTCAATCACCCCGATCGCACGCGCAAGCGGCCCCGTCCACACGTCGGTGGAGATGAACAGCGCCGCAGCGCAGCCACCGGCCAATACCGCGCTCAGCCCCGCCCACCCATAGCCACCCCGGTACCAAAATGTTGAGCCGCGTCGCTCATCAAATAGATCGTCGCCCTGATAGCGATTGCGCCGCAGCACGATGTCGGTGACGTACACGGCAATCGTCGGCGCCGAAATCACAATCAAGAATTGCAGCATCAGGTTCACGGCGCCTATCAAACTGGTCGAGAGCACGAGCACCACGGTAAAGACCGTGCCGAGCGCACCAATGACGATTGCCGACGGGACTCTCCGAATGGGCACGCCGATGGATTGGAGCGCCATGCTCGCCGTGTACGTCGTCATCGCGTTGAGCGCGACCGTATTCACGATCACGCCGAGCACGAATACGGGGCCCAACCAGGCGGGCAGCATGTCAAACAGCACGTATTCGATACCCTCGGTCATCTCCGCCGAGGAGATTACGGTGCCCAGTAATGCACCGACCGTAATGAACACCAAGCTCGGAAGCGCACCACCCAGCGCCGTCGCCGCGATGATGCTTCGCGGCTCCGTATTCCGTGGCATGTAGCGCGCCAGGTCAGCACTGTTTGAATACGAGAGCGGTGTCGAAGCGAGGATCGCAAAGCCTATCGAGGCGCTCGCCCACAGCGCCGCCCCGGCCACCGGTTCGGGTTGACGATACGCCCAGTCAATGCTTGGTGCGATGTACCCGGTGACGACGAGAAAGATCACGAGGAGCGAAACGGTCACGACTCCGTACGAGCGGAGGATCATGCCGTGCCCGTACACCGCCACGAGCACCGTAACAGAAGCAACGACGACTGACACGATGAGAAGCGCGGCCGTGTGGTCGGGGAATCCCCATCGAACGAGCAATTCCGCCCCCATAAACGATGACGCGACCCAGTTCAGCGCCAAGAACACTCCTGAGATCGCCCAACCGTAGATCGCAATCACGAAGCGATTGCCTCGAATACCGTAGATCGCCCGCTGGATCACGGATCCAGAGGTCCCCGCAGCGGGTCCGCTGATCGCGACGACGCCGGGCAACACCCACAAGATTTGCGCCGCAACGATGATGACGATCGCTTGCCAAATCTCAAGACCGAGCACCAGCGTGAGCGTGGCACCGATCGTGAAGTTCAGCACGCTGATGTTCGGAGCAGCCCAGACGGCAAACAGGTCTCTTGCTCGTCCGTGTCGATCAGCCTCCGGAACGAGATCAATTCCGCGGGTCTCGGGTTGATTCGCGGTGTCTCTCCGCTTCGCAAGAGCTCGTTGGTCGTGCGATTTCGACATCGAAATCCTTTCGTTATAGCGATACACAGGCCTCGGTGCACGGCTCGCACGGCACGCACAGCTCGCACGGCACGCATCAGTCGCTTATTGAATGCATATTCAATAACCTATTATGCGTTCATCCAATACAATTGGCCCCATGCTGTCAAGCAGAGATGTGCCCCGCACTCGAAAATCGCCGTCGCAGCGTCGGGCTGAGATCCTCGGTCAGGCCTCACGCATCGCGCTGGCAGACGGTCTTGAGCGCGTCACCCTCAAGGCAGTCGCCGAGCCGCTCGGCGTGCAGCCGAGTTTGATCCATCACTACTTCACATCTGCCGAGTCGCTCGTCGTTGCTGCGTTCGAACTCGCCATCGCGGGAGAGCCCCGTCAGCTGTTTGCGACGACGGGTACGCCGACCGAGCGTTTGGCCGCGCTGATTACGCACCTAGAAAGCGATAGCGCCTGGGAGCTCGCTCGGCTCTGGATGAATGCGCGGAATCTATCCCGGTTTCGCCCCGAACTTGCCTCTGCGGTCGTGCAGCAGGAAAGCCTCGACCGCCAGGAAATGGTTGCCCTGCTGAACGAGGGCGTTGCGGCCAATGAGTTCACATGCACGGACACCCTTGCCGCCTGCGTCAGAATCTTCATCGCGATCGACGGTCTCGGCGCCTACGCGAATAATCTCGGTAGCTTCACGCACCCCGCCTACACGCACTTCCTTTCCGACGTGACCGCTTGGGCGACGGGCGTCCCAGTCGCACAACTCCGAGCGGGGTAACTTGTGGGGCGTGTCGCGTGGACGACACCCACCACAAGTTACCCCGCTCGCGATGGGCGCGGAGCGGGCCGCGGGGCGGGCGCGGAGCGGGCCGCGGGGCGGGCCGCGGGGCGGGGCGCGGGGAGCGCGCTAATGGTGGGAGAAGGCCGCGTCGAAGGAGGACGTCGGGGGCCGCCAGAGGAGCGCGCGAATGCGGTCGACCGCCTCGGCAGCCCCGTGCAGCCGGTCCATGCCCGCATCCTCCCACTCGATCGAGATCGGACCCGCGTAGCCAATACTGGCGAGCGCGCGAAACGCATCCTCCCAATGAATGTCGCCGTGGCCCGTTGACACAAAGTCCCAACCGCGGCGGGGGTCACCCCAGGGCAGGTGGGATCCGAGAATGCCGGATCGCCCGGTCTGTGGGCGCAGTCGCGTGTCTTTGCAATCGACGTGGCAGATGCGGTCCGCAAAGTCGACGATGAAGCCGATCGGGTCGATGCCCTGCCAGACGAGATGACTCGGATCCCAGTTCAGCCCGAAGGAAGGATGATGGTCAATCGCCTCCAGCGCGCGCACCGTCGTCCAGTAGTCGTACGCGATTTCAGACGGGTGCACCTCGTGGGCATACCGCACGCCCTCCCCCTCGAACACCTCAAGAATCGGCGCCCAGCGCCGCGCGAAGTCTTCGTACCCCTCGTCAATGACCGACTCTGGCACGGGAGGAAACATCGCGACGTACGGCCAGATCTTCGAGCCAGTGAATCCGGTTACGACATCAGCACCCAGTTTGCGCGCGACGCGAGCGGCGCGCTGCATATCGGCCGCCGCGCGCTGGCGCACCCCTTCAGGCTCTCCATCGCCCCAGATGTAAGGCCGCACGATTGCCTGGTGCCTGAAGTCGATCGGATCGTCGCAGACGGCCTGACCGGCGAGGTGGTTGGAGATGGCCCACACCCTGAGGCCGTGCCGGTCGAGAATGTCGAGCCGAGACTGCAAGTAGGCGTCGTCAGCCTCGGCTCGCGCAAGATCAAGGTGATCACCCGACGCAGCGATCTCAAGCCCGTCGTATCCCCACTCCGCCGCGAGTCGCGCAACTTCTTCGAGGGGCAGGTCAGCCCACTGGCCGGTGAACAGTGTGACTGGGTGCGATGCGTCGTGAGTCATGGTGTGCCGCTCCTTCGCAGCTGGAGGTCCGTGAGGAAATCGTAGGTGATGCTTGCAAGCTCGTCTTGCGACTCGGCGAGCGGACGCCAGATGGACGCGGCCGTCGCGATCGTGTCGTTGTCACCGGTGAAGCTCTCAAGAGTGAGCGCACCCGAGTATCCGGCGTCGTCGAGTGCATCGAAAAAGGCGTCCCAGTCGGTGTGGTCGGGCCCGGCGGGCCCGCGATCGTTGCCGCACACCTGCACGACGGCAAGGTGCCGACCGGCGGCGCGTATCGCAGACGCGGGCGATCGCTCCTCAATGTTCAGATGGTAGGCATCGAGCGCGAGCCCGACACCGTTGCCGTCAAGCAGCGGCTCGAGCGCGTCGAGCGCTTGCTCGACCGTGTTGATGAGGCTCGTCTCGTAGCGGTTGAGCGGTTCGATCGCGAGCATCACTCCGCGATCGGCAGCGTACGCCGCGACGGGCCGCAGGGCCTCTCGCAGTCTCGCGACGGCGGCCGATCGCTCGGCTGCGTTCATGCGCCAGACCCTGCCGGTGCGGGCGGTGAAGGGTCCAGCCACGGTGGGCGATCCGACACTGGTTGCGACGTCGACGCAGTGGCGCAGGTACGCCTGCGTCGACGCGCAGAGCGCATCATCGAGCAGGTCGCGGCCCGCGCCCATTGCCCCGACGACTCGCGCACCCATGCCGAGCACCCCGAGCCGCTCAGCGGCAAGCGTCGGCGACCAGTCGCCCGGCGACTCGACGGGCAGTTCGAGCAGTTCGTAGCCGATACCGCGGGCGCGCTTAGCGATCCGCAGCAGCGCATCATCATCGAGTGGGGACGCCCACACCCACGTGTTCACACCGAGTGTCCGGCGCATCGTGCTCCCTTCGTGCGCATTCGAGCGGTGGCGAGATTGCGGATCCCGCCACCGCTCGAACCGCGGTCATCGGCTCAGCGTCAGTTACGGGATCTGGCGCTCCTGCCACACCTTCGGGTACCCCGGCAGATTCTCGCCGCCGAACTTTGCGTAGTGCCCATCGGGCATACCATCGTTGAGGGCGAGATACTCATCGAGATCGTCTTCGGTGATGGGGCTCTGCGGCAGCACCCACTCGGTCGGTACCTCTTCGCCGTCGAAGATCTTCTCGAGCGCGAGCAGCGGCGTGCGCCACTGGAAGTTGGAGTACACCGGCGCGAGCCCGGTGAGGCCCGTGTCCTTCCACTTACGCAAGAAGCTGAGCTCGTCTTCACCGGTCATTACCGGGTAGTCCTTGCCCGCATCCTCGAACGCTTCGATCGCAGCCACGGCGCCGTCGCCGGCATCCATCCAGACGCCCTGCACGTCGCCCTTGGCGAGTTCGTCGGAGACGATCTTCTTGATCTCGGCCGGATCTGCCCCGGTGAAGTAGTCGACGGCCTCGATGCCGGCGTCTTCGAAGAGCACCTCGGCACCAGCCCAGCGCTGCTCGAGCACGTCGACGCCCGGCAAAATGCGCAGTGCGATGACCTTGTCACCCTTATCGAGGTTGTCGATCAGGAACTCGGCGGTGTCGATGCCCCAGGCGAAGCCGCCGATCGGGTGGATGAACGTCACCGCGCAGTCGGTCTCAACGCCCCGGTCGAACACCACAACCGGCTTGCCCGTCTCGCACGCGCGCTCAACCGCCGGGGTCATCGCCGCGGTCGAATTCGGTGAGATGATGAAGCCGTCGCAGTTGCCCTCGGCGATGAAGTAGTCGATGTCGGCGATTTGGGTGTCGTCGCTGTCTTTCGCGTCGCGCGTTTCCATCTCGGAGATCGCGCCCGACTCCTGCAGCACCTTCAGCTGCTCGTTCATCGTGATCCAGCCTGTCTGGCGCCACGGATTCGAGATCGAGGCGTTCGCGAAGCAGACCTTCTTGGCCCCGTCCGACTTGAACTCAGCGGTGTCTTTCATCTCGGCATTGATCATCTGCAGATACGGCTCGTCTGCTGGGCCCTCCGGCGTCACCGATCGCTCGGCGTCCTGCTTATCGAAGAGTTCCTGATCGAACCACTCGGTCGAATCCGTCGACTCGCTCGATTCGCTCGACGACTCACCCGCCGGGGATTCCACCGAGGGATCGGTGGTGCACCCCGCGAGCAATATCAGCGATGCCGCGCCGGCGAGACTCGCCGCAATGCTCAGCGATCGTTTCATGATCGATTCTCCTTCATCTGGTCGCCCCGCACGGCAACGTCGCCTGCGGGATCGGGTGACGGGATGCTCCCCGTCGGTTCTGTCCCGGTGGGCCCGGGAGGTGTGTGGGCGGCGGGTGACGCCGCAGACGCTGGATCGTGAGGGCCAGCTGGTGCCGCGGCGTCGGCAATCGCTCCGAGACCGCTCGTCGGCCGCTTGCGGCGAGCGCGAAACACTGCGCCGGAATAGGCGACGGCCGCGATGATGATGGCGCCCTGAATGGCGTCGCGCATCGTCGACGGTACCGAAGTGAAGTTGAGCAGGGTGAACAGGGTTTCGAGCGCGAACGCTCCGGCGAGCGCGCCCCACACTGAGCCGCGACCGCCGCCGAGCACCACTCCGCCGAGCACGACCGCGGTGATCGCGATGAACTCGTAGCCCTTGCCGACCGATGGGTGTACCCCCGCATACCCGACGAGCAGCACCCCCGCTGTGGTCGCACAGAGCGAGGAGATAACAAACGCAGCGGTCTTGGTGCGCCACACGGATGCGCCCGCGAAGACCCCGGCGGCGGGGTTGTCACCGATCGCGATGAGGGTGCGGCCGAACGGCCTCCGCGAGAGCCATACCGCCACGGCGACGACTGCCGCAAGCACCAGTACCGCCCAGGGCAGTAGACCGATAACTGGTACGCCCTCAATGCCGCCGCGGCCGATCTGACGGAAGGAATCCGCAGGATTGCCTGTGGCGGCACCACCAGTCCACCACATCACACCGCCGTACAGCACGAGCATCATGCCGAGTGTGACGATGAACGACGGCACTTTGAGGTAGGTGGTGACGATTCCGTTGACGATCCCCACGACGGTGCCGAGCACGAGCAGCAGCACTAGCACCGGGATCGCCTTCGCGTCGTCTTGCCCGATCAGGGTTCCTGCGAGCACCACCTGGGTCGTGACGAGCGACCCCTGCGAGAGGTCGAACTCCCCGCTCACGATGACGAAGTACTGACCGATCGCAACGAGTGCGATTGGCGCGACGCGCTGGATATAGCGCACCAGCTGGCCCGGTTCGGCGAACGATGGGTTCAGGATCACCACGGCGACGAGCAGCACAACGAGTAGCAGGTAGACCGCGCCGCGCGGGCTGACGGCGGTGCGAAGCGCGCGAGCCAGGCCGCCGGGGCCGGGGCCTGCTGTGCTGCCCGTGCGGACCGCGTCTGAACTCGTGGCGCTCATCGCGCAACCTCCTCATTGGGCGCATCGGCAGCGACTTCAGACGGTACGTCCGCGGGTGCCGGGGCCACCTCGCCGCCGCGCGTGAACCGTTCGCGGCGCGCGATGAGTCGGCGTCGCGAGTAAATCGCCACGGCGATCACGATGACAGCGCCCCGCACCACGTCTTTCAGGAACGGGTTGACCTGCAGCACGCTCATCAAGTTGTCGAGCACCGCGAAGATGGCGACGCCCCCGATGGTTCCCCAGATTGAACCGCGACCGCCCGCGAGCAGCGTGCCTCCCAGCACGACCGCGGCAATCGAAAGCAGGTCGTAGCCACCCTGCACGCCGACTGTCGGGCTGCCGACGCCGAGACGGCTGGCGAGCAGGAGTCCCGCGATTCCGGCGAAGACTGAGCAGATGACGTGTGCCCAAATGATGGGGCGACGCGTACGCACGCCCGAGAGCCGAGCGACCTCGGCGTTGCCGCCGACAGCGAAGAGGTGATGGCCGAAGGTGGTGCGTGACAGCACGAAGGCGACGCAGCCGGCGAGCACGAGCATCACGATCGTCGATACCGGCACGGGGCCGAGGCCGGTCGCTCCGAAGAGCTGGAACGCCCACGGCACCTCCCCCGCCGTGCCCTGATAGTTGGTGTCGAGATAGCCCTTGAGCATGAGTCCGACGCCGAGTGTCGTGACGAAGCCGTGCACGTTCAGGAACGTAACGATCAGGCCATTGGCGAGCCCGATGACGGCGGCAACGCCGAGTGCGAGCAGAATGCCTGGCACGACCATGCCCGCCTGTCCGTGCATCGTCTGGGCCGCGATCAAGCTGGTGAGGCTCACGACGTACGGTACGGAGAGGTCGAGCGATCCGCCGAGAATCACGAGCGTCTGTCCGATGGCGACGAAGCCGAGCACGCTCATACCGGTCAGAATGTCTCGAATGCTGCCCGCGCTGAGAAGGTTGCGACCGACAGTCGATACGAGGATCGCGCTGAGCACGAGCACGGCGATCAGGGCGATGAACACGATCCCGATCGTGTCAATGCGCCGGAGCCGGCGTGGCAGTGTGAGGCTCATGCCGCGCTCCGTTCGTCGCTGGCGCCGGTCGCGAGCGCCAGCACGGTCTCTTCTGATGACCCTGCTGGCAGCTCACCGGCTACGCGCCCGTCGCGCATCACGAGCACCCGATCGGCCATTCCGATCACCTCCGGAAGTTCGCTCGAGACGAGCAGGATCGCTACGCCGCGCTTCGCCAACTCACGGATCAGGCGATAGACCGCGACCTTCGCGCCCACGTCGATACCGCGAGTCGGCTCGTCGAGCAGCACGATGCGCGGCTCGGTCGCGAGCCACTTCGCGAGCACCACCTTCTGTTGGTTTCCGCCAGACAGCGCCTGGACCTCTTGCTTCGGCCCGCGGCTCACGAGCTCAAGCGCGTCGAACACACCCGGGATCGACGCTCGCTCGGCCCGCGTGCGGCGGGGAAAGACGCTGCGGATCGCGAGCAGTGCGTTGTCGAGAATCGATTGGTTCAGGGCGAGACCCGTGCGCTTGCGATCCTCCGTCACGAGGGCAATGCCGAGCCGCACCGCCTGGCGCGGGCTGCGGATCGTACGCTGGGCGCCAGCGAGCGTGACCTGACCGCGGGTAAACGGCGCGGCGCCAAAGAGCGCTTCGACCAGTTCTGTGCGGCCCGACCCCTGCAGACCCGCGAGCCCGACGACTTCACCGGCTCGTAGGTCGATGGCGATGTCATCGAGCTGCGTGTTCCCGCCGCCGCGCACCCGCACGAGCAGCGCGCCGAGCTCGGTGCCAGGCTCAGGGTCGGGAAAGAAAGCGCTGATCGGGCGGCCGACCATGCGTCGCACGAGGGTCGGCTGATCCAGCGCCGCCGCCGGGTCCGTCGACACCAGCGAGCCGTCCTTCATGACCGTGATCGTGTCACACAGATCGAAGATCTCCTTCAACCGGTGCGAGACGTACAGAATCGCGACGCCCCGGTCTCGCAGGCGACGAATCACGCGGTAGAGGATCGCGACCTCGTGATCAGCGAGCGCCGCCGTCGGCTCGTCCATCGAAATCACTCGCGCGTCGATCGAGAGCGCCTTCACGATCTCCACGATCTGCTGTTCAGCAACCGTCAGGCTGCCGACCTGCGAGTCAGGGTCGATGCCGGAGATTCCGAGGTCGTCGAGCAGCGCGGCGGTTGCGCGTCGCATCTGGGCCGTATCGATGAGACCGCGCCTGCGGGGCTCGCGTCCCAGGAAGACGTTCTGCGCGACGGAGCGGTCGGAGAGCAGATTGAATTCTTGAAACACCGTGGCAACCCCGGCTGCAGCGGCCTCGACCGGGTGCCCGAAATCGACACTCACGCCGTCGATGCGCACATCGCCGCCGTCCCGGCGGTAGACGCCCGCGACGATCTTCATGAGGGTGGATTTGCCCGCACCGTTTTCGCCGACGAGCCCGTGCACGGTGCCCGGCACAAGGTCGAGCGAGATGCCGTGCAGCACCTCATTGCCGAAGAACTGCTTGCGAATGTCGGTGACTGAGAGTACGGGCGCAGTGACAGCTGGGTGCGCCGGTGCGGATTCGTGTGCGCTCATGCTTCACTCACCTCCACCCAGTTTCCGACGCGGGCCGATGCGAGCACCGCGTCGGTGATCTGCGCCGCGCGCAGTCCGTCGGCAAAGGTGGGGAGCCCCTCCGGAGTGCCTCCGCCTGCCGCGTCGTAGGCATCCGCAACGAATGCGTTGAACGCGTCTTGGTATCCCTGGGCGTGACCAGCAGGCACGCGCGACAGTCGCGCGGCGTCTGCGGAGAGCGTGTCGGGATCACGTCGCAGCAGCAGCGAACCCGCACGGCGGCCGACCCAGAGCAGTTCGGGGTCCTCTTGATCGAACCTGACGCTCTCAGTCGAGCCCGCGATCTCGAGCACGAGGCCGTTTTTGCGCCCGGGCGCAACCTGCGAGATGAGCATCGAACCAATGCCCCCACCCGCGAGTTCGAGGGTCAGCGCCACGGCGTCCTCAGTTGCGACCTCCTGGCCATTGCGTTCGGCGTGGACGGTGCGGGTCGTCGCGACGAGCCGCGTGATGCGGTCCCCGCTCACAAACTCGACGAGGTCGACGAGGTGCGATCCGATGTCGGCAAACGCGCGCGACGGGCCGCCAGCATCGGCCGCCACCCGCCAGTTGTCGTCTTGAGCCCCGAGCAGCCAATCCTGCAGGTACTGGCCCGAGACAGTGACGACGGCGTCTTTATCGCCACACGCAATGCGCGCTCGCGCCTCGCGCACCATCGGGTGGTACCGATACACGAAGGGCACGGCCCCGAGAAGCCCTCGCGACCGGGCGAGCTCAGCGAGCTCAGCTGCGTCGGTCGCCGACGTCGCGAGCGGCTTCTCGCAGATGACGTGCGAGCCGGCGAGTAGCGCGGCGCGCGCCTGGTCGAGATGGCTGGTGTTGGGAGTGCAGACGTGCACGACATCGAGGCCCTCCGCGATCAGATCGTCGGCGGTGGTCGCTCGGGCGTACCCGAGTGATTGAGCCGCGCGTTCGGCGCTCGCGAGACTCGACGAAGCGAGCGAGGCAAGCGACGCCCCGGCGAGGCGGGCTGCGTGAGTGTGCGTGCGAGCCATGAAGCCGGCGCCGAGCATCCCAATGCTCGGCGACCAGCGAGACTCCATCGTCTGCGGGGACATGTCTCTATTGTGATTCCCGTCTCCCCACTTTTGTCAACTCTTTTTCATAAGTGACCAAACCGTTATCGAAGTTCACCGTGTGATTTACTGAAAGCGTGATCGTGCCACCACTACCAGCAGAACCGGGTGCCTCAACCGCGGGCGGGTTGCTGCAGCTCTTTCGCGACGGGCAGCCCCGCACGCGCGCGAAACTCGCGCAACTGACGGGACTCTCGCGCCCGACGGTCGCCCAGCGCATCGATCAGCTGATCGACCTCGGGCTCATCGCCCCCGTGGCCGACGCGGCATCGACCGGCGGCCGGCCCTCTGCGCAGATCGCCTTCAACCCGCGCGCCCGGGTAGTGCTCGCGGCCGATCTCGGCGCGCTGCACGCGCGCGTCGCCGTCACCGACCTCCGCGGTGAACTGCTCGCCGAGGTGTCTACCCCGCGCGAAATCGCCTCCGGACCAGAAGCGGCGATCAGCTGGATCCTCGACGCGGCTGACGAGCTGCTGCCGGGCCTCGGGTACGACGTGAGCCAGGTGGCCGGCGTCGGGATCGGGGTGCCGGGCCCGGTCGAGTTCTCCACCGGGCGGCCCATCAATCCGCCCATCATGCCAGGATGGGATCGCTTCGACATTCCCTCGGCTATCCGCGCACGCATTGATGCCCCCGTACTCGTCGATAACGACGTCAACATCATGGCGCTCGGCGAGCTCGCGACGTCGTGGGACGGGGTCACCGACCTGATCTTCGTGAAGGTCGCGAGCGGCATCGGGGCGGGCATCATCTCGGGCGGATCACTGCGGCGCGGGGCCAACGGCGCCGCCGGAGACATCGGCCACATCGCGCTCGCGCGCGCCACCGACACCCCCTGCCCGTGCGGCAACCGTGGCTGTCTCGAAGCGGTCGCGTCAGGCCGCGCCCTCGCCCGCGCCCTGAGTACCGAAGCGGTGCCACTGCACCGACCGAGCGAGGTCGTGGCGCTCGCGAAAGCGGGAGACGTGAACGCCATCCAGAAGATTCGGCAGGCGGGTCGCGACGTGGGCGAAGTACTCACGGCCTGCGTCAGCATCATGAACCCTTCGGCGATCGTGATCGGCGGCACGATGGCGCAGGCGGCCGAGCACCTGGTCGCCGGGGTGCGCGAGGTCGTCTACGCGCGCTCGATCCCCCTCTCCACCGAACAGCTCACGATCGCGCCGTCGCGCGCCGCCGGAAACGCCGCGATCTACGGCGCCGCGCAGCTCGCGATCGACGCTGCTCTCGCCCCCGAGCGGATCACCGCCGCGCTGGGGTAGCGGCGCGGTGATGCGTTGGGTTCGCGGCGTTACGCTGCGCTGCGTTGCGCAAGCCATCCGCGTTCCGCAACACGAACTCGCACGTGGGCGACTTGCCGAACGCAGATAACTTGCGGAACGCGGGGGCCTGGGCGGGCCGGGGTTACGGGACCGTGTATCCCGCTGCGCGGAAGAGTTCATACCATTCGGCTCGGGTCAGCGTGATGTCAGAGCCCTGTGCCGCCGCCGCGACACGGTCGGGTGAGGTCGTGCCGAGCACGACCTGCATGCGCGCCGGGTGGCGGGTGATCCACGCAACCGCGATCGCCTCGGGCGGCACACCGTACTGCGCTGCCAGGCGGTCGATTACCGCGTTGAGTTCTGGATAGCGATCCGAACCCAGGAAGGGCCCGTCAAAGAAGTTCGCCTGGAATGGCGACCAGGCCTGCACCGTGATGTCATTGAGCCGGCAGTAATCAAGCACGCCGTCGTCGCGGGTGACCGACTGCGGCAGGCCCTGCATGTTGGCGGCCACACCCTGCGCGATCATCGGCGAGTGGGTGATCGAGAGCTGCAGCTGGTTGGCGACGAGCGGCTGCGTCACGTACTTGCGCAGCAGATCAATCTGGCGAGGGGTGTGGTTCGAGACACCGAACGATCGCACCTTGCCCGCCGCGTGCAACTCATCGAACGCGCGCGCGACTTCTTCGGGCTCGACGAGTGCGTCGGGACGGTGCAGCAGCAGAATGTCGAGGTACTCGGTGCCAAGTGCCTCGAGTGTGCCGTGCACCGTCTCGATGATGTGCTCATACGAAAAGTCGAAGTAGGGCCCGTCTGTGATGATGCCGGCCTTCGACTGGATGACCCACTGCTCACGCTCGGCGGGCGACAGCCGCAGCGCCTCGGCGAAGCGCCGCTCACAGCCGTGCACCGAGCTGCCGTAGATGTCGGCGTGGTCAAGAAAGTTGATGCCTGCATCACGCGCGGTCTGCACGAGCGTGCGCACCTCATCGTCAGACTTGTCTTGGATGCGCATCAACCCCAGCACCACATCGGAGACGGTCAGCTCGGTTCCCGGCAGTGTGAAAGTGCGCATGCGGTCACCCTATCGGGCGTTACTCCGATGCGGCAGTGATGCTGGCCAACTCGTCGTCGGTGAGCTCGACCGCAAGCGACGCGAGCAGTGCGGGCAGCTGCTCGAGGTTGCGCGCGCTCGCAATCGGCGCACCCACGGTCGGCTGCTGACGCAGCCACGCGAGTGAGACCGCGGCAACCGGTGCATCGTGCGCTGCGGCAGCGGCGTCGAGCGCCGCGAGCACGGCCCGCCCGCGATCGTCGAGGTACGCGGCCGCCTCGCCCGCGCGCGGGCTCGCACCGGCGACGGTCGCATCGGCGGCGTCGCGGTACTTTCCCGCGAGGAAGCCCTTGGCGAGCGAGAAGTACGGGAACACCGAGAGCTGTTCGGCCTCGGCGACCGCCTGGAGCCCGTTCGACTCGAAATCGCGCTCGACCACGTTGTAGAGCGGTTGCAGCGCCACGGGCAGGTGGTAGCCACCGGCCCGCGCGATCCGGAACCACTCAGCCACTCGATCGGCGGTGTAGTTCGATACACCGATTGCGCGCACCTTGCCGGCGTCGACGAGCTCGGAGAATGCGGCGACGGTCTCTTCGAGCGGCGTCTCGGCGTCGTCGAAGTGGGCGTAGTACAGATCGATGCGGTCGGTCTGCAAGCGCTGCAGCGACGCGTCGGCTGCCGCGCGCACGTTGGCGGCAGCGAGCCCCGAGAATTCCGGATGCGTCGAGACCTTCGTCGCCAGCACGACCGAGTCGCGGTTGCCCCGCTCGGCGAACCAGTCACCGATGATCGTCTCCGACTCACCGCCCGTGTGACCCGGCACCCAGTGCGAGTAGCCATCGGCGGTGTCGACGAAGTTGCCGCCGCCCGCGATGAACGCGTCGAGTACGTCGAACGAGGTGGCGCGATCCGCCGTCCAGCCAAACACATTGCCACCGAGCACGAGCGGTGCAATGTCGAGGTCAGATGTTCCGATGCGGGTCCGTGCAGCCTGAGTCATGGGGTCTCCTTCGCGATGCCGGTCACCTTGCGGTGCTTCCACTCGACGCTAACAGCGCGACCCGCTGCCGCATTCCGGTGTGACGGATCGCGACGCGGGATCGCGAGGATGCTCGTCAGCTCCCACGTTTTCGCGCTGCAAAGCCGTTTCCGGCTACTCGCAGGCAACACCGTCGCCGTCGCGATCGAGGTGAGGACCGTATCCGGGTGACGCCGAAGTCAGCGGGGCCGCGCCCGCGTTTCGGGCGGCCGTGCAGTTCTGGTAGTACGCGCCCGGTTGGGGCTGCGGGGCAGATTCTGCTGGCGCAGACGTCTCGGCCTGTGGCGCAGTCTCGGCGAATTGCGCCGCAGGGGGTGCCGCCTGCAGATCGGCAACCTGAGCCGTGAGCGTCTCGTTACTGCTCGTGAGCTCCGTAACCTTTGTCTCGTGCGCCTTGACCTGCGCCTGCAGGCTACTCGCCAGTTCAGTGCTCTCGGCGAGCTTGTCGCGGGCCGCCTCGGCTTCTTGTTCGGCCTCGGCGGTGAGCGTCTCGGCTTCGTCCACGGCGACATTGGCGGCCGTGAGATCCGATTGCAGCTGCTCCTCAGACGCGGCCAGCGAGCTTCGTTCTCCGGCGGAGCCCGACGATCCCGCCGCCGAGCCGAGCCCGAACGCAAGCAACGAACAGATGACCGGCACCCCGATCGAGAGCCACTTGCTGCGCTTGCGCGGCGCTGAGTTGTTGTGTGCTGCGCCCGAAACACCGGCTCCCGCTAGAACCTGCGTGTTCGTGTGCTCGTCCGTCGCCCCGGTATCCGAAATCCAATGCGTCATTGCGTGTTGCCCCCCGGCGTCAGCCCTGTGTACCCCTGTATGCGAAATTTCAGGGTATCGACGCGGCGGGCGAGTGCGGCGCGAAAAGCGCGTTTTTCGCCCGCGATTTCATCCTTTTGCGGGTGTGACGGTGTACAGCACTCAGCACTCAGCGCTCAGCACTCGGCACCCACCCCACCCCTACTCCTCCGGCAGCACCGACATGCGCTGCGTGAAGGTCATGCGGTCGCGCACCACGCGCTCTGGGTCCCAATCGTCGCCTGGGGTCGATGCGATTAGCAGCCGCGTGTAGGGGTGCTCCGGTGCCTCGAGCACTCGATCGGTGGCACCCTGCTCCACGATCGTGCCGCGAAACAGCACGAGCGTGCGCTGGCAGAGCTGCTGCACCACGGCGAGATCGTGACTCACGAACAGGTAGCTGACGCCCGAGTCGCGCTGAATCTCAGCGAGCAGGTCGAGCACCTGCGCCTGAACGGAGACGTCGAGCGCCGAGACCGCCTCGTCGAGCACCACGAGCTTCGGCTCGACGGCGAGCGCCCGCGCGATCGCCGCTCGCTGACGCTGCCCGCCCGAGAGCTCGTGCGGCTTTGCCGCGGCGTGCCGATCCGTGAGTCGCACCTGATCGAGCAGCCGCAGCGCCTCGGCCCGTGCCTCAGCGGCAGATGCAACGCGCCCGTGCAGTCGCAGCGTGCGCTGCAGCATTTCGCCAATCGACACACGCCGATCGAGCGATCCATTGGGGTCTTGGAACACCATTTGCACCGCCCGCGCTCGCCGCAACCGGGCTGCGCGACCGCGCGCGGGTTGCAGACAGTCGAGGCCGTCAATCGTGGCGGTGCCTGCATCGGCGCGTTCCAGGCCGACAAGGATGCGGGCGATTGTCGATTTGCCCGATCCGGACTCCCCGACCAGCCCCACAGCTTCGCCAGCGTCAATTGAGAATGAAGCTCGGTTGACGGCGGTCACGGCGTCGGCGCCGCGCGCCACGCGAAACACCCGGTGCAGTGCGTCGACCTCGACGAGACTCATGAGCGGTCCTTTCGAGCGAGAGTGGGCGCCGACTCGATGAGCGTGCGCGTGTAGGGATGCGTGGCGGTATCGAAGAGGCCGGGGCGACTGAGCGTCTCGACGACCTCGCCGTGCTGCAGTACGTGGATGCGATCGCAGATCGCCCCCGCGAGGTGCAGGTCGTGCGTGATGAACAGCATGCCGAGCCCGCGCTCGCGAATCTGCCGCTGGAACATCGCGATGATCTCGGCCTGGGTGGTGACATCGAGCGCACTCGTCGCCTCGTCGGCAAGAATCAGTTTCGGATCGGTGCTCAGCGCCGCCGCAATGACGACGCGCTGCAGCATGCCACCCGACAATTCGTGCGGGTACTGCCGCATACGGCGCTCGGGGAGCGTCAGGCCGACCTCGGTGAGCAGCGCGAGGATGCGCGCATCAGCGTCGGCGCGACGCAGGCCGTGCACTTTCACGAGGCGCTCGGCGAGCGAATCACCGATGCGGCGCACCGGGTTGAGCGCAGCGCGGGGATCCTGCTGCACGAGCGCGACAGACTCCGCGCGCACGCGGCGCTGGGTGGCCGCGTCAGCGTTCACCATGTCGGTGCCGTTGAGACGAATACTGCCGGTGATGTCAGCTTCGTCGCCGTAGAGCCGCAGTGCGGCGCGGACGGTCGTGGACTTGCCCGATCCTGACTCGCCCACGAGCCCGACGAGCTCGCCCGGAGCGACTGAGACGTCGATGCCCCGCAGAATGTGTGCGGGCTCGTCGCCCGCGACGAACGCGAGATGCAACTGTTCGATTTCCAAGAGCATGCGGTTCACCCCTTCGCAAGGAGTCGGTCGGCGACGCGCACGCCGACAATGTTGACGGCGATGACGACGAGCGCGATGGCTGCACCCGGAATGAGGGTCGGCAGGAAATGGCCCTGAATGATTCCGGCCTGTCCCTCCTGCACCATGAGGCCCCACTCCGAGCTCGGAGGCTGCGCACCAAAGCCGAGAAAGCTCAGCGTCGCGAGACTCATCAGCGCCTCCCCGAACAGCACGACCAGGTAGCCGACGAGCGCGGGCAGTAGGTTCGGCACGATCGCCCTGAGGCAGATGCCAAGGCCGCCAATGCCCTGCACGCGGTAGGCATCGACGTACGGTCGAGAGATCTCGCTGAGCGCGAGGCTTCTCGTGTACTTCGCAATGACCGGCGCGTAGGCGAGCGCCAGCGCGACGATCGCGGTCACCGGACCCTTGCCGAACACGGCGATTACGAGCACGACGAACAACAGGCCAGGGAACGCGAACATCACGTCGGTGATGCGGGCGAGCAGCGTATCGACCCAGCCGCCGCGCCACGCGGCGAGCACCCCGATCGCGACACCGAGCACGGTCGCGAGTGCGAGCAGCAGCACGGGCCCGATCAGCGTCTCCCCCGCACCGATCAGCAACCGCGAGAACAGATCGCGGCCGAGCTGGTCGGTGCCGAGCAGGTGGCCCCCACCGGGCGCTGCCCAAATTGCCGCGAAGTCGATCTCGTCGGCGTCGTAGGGCGCGAGCACTCGCCCGAGAATCGCCGCGATCGCAACGATCACGAGGAATCCAAGGGATACCCAGTATCCGATCGCCGTGCCGCGGCGCCGCTTCGTCTGCAGCCGCGGGAGTATCAGCGCGGTCATGCCGTCACCGCCGTTCGATTGATGCGTGGGTCGAGCACGGGCAGCAGCAGGTCGACAACGGTCGTGACGACCATGTAGGCAACGACCATGAAGAGCAGCACGGACTGCACCACGGGAAAGTCGTGGGTGTTGATCGCGTCGACGAGCAGCGAGCCGACTCCCGAGATGCCGAACACCGTCTCGACGGCTACGGTGCCCGCGATCATGCTCGCGATGACGAGCGCGACCATCGTGATGATCGGACCCCACGAACCGCGCAGCACGTGGTCGCGCACGACAAACCGCTCCGCGAGGCCGGTGGCGCGCGCCGCCTCGACGTGCTCGGACGAGAACTGTTCGATCATCGATTGGCGGGTAACGCGACTCACGATGGCGAGCGCGCCGATCGCCAGTGTCAGTGCGGGCAGCGTCAGCGCCCACAGCCGGTCGAGCCCGCCTGCCCCGGCCCCCGCAACCGGGAACCAGCCGAGCTGCACGGCGAACAACGCGACGAGCGCGATGCCCAGCACGAACGAGGGGATGCTCGCGGCGAGCGTGGTGCCGCCGACAATCGCGGTGTCGGTCGGCTTGCCGCGGCGCACCGCGGCGAGCACGCCCAACCCGATGCCGCCGATCGCCAGCAGCACGGAGGCGTAGCCGACCAGCGCGAGCGTGATCGGCACGCGCGCCGCGAGGATGGCGGCGACCGGCTGGTGGTACTGAAACGATCGGCCGAAGTCGCCGGTGACGACCCCGGACACCCAGTGCCAGTACTGCGCGAGCATTGGCTCGTCGAGGTGGTACTGGGCGCGCACGCTCGCAATGCGCTCTGGGGTGAGGTTCTCGGGATTACCGATGAGGAACGTGACGGGATCACCCGGCGCCGCATACATCGCGGCGAAGATGATGAAGGAGGCGATCAGCAGCGTGAGCAGCATGCCGCCAACCCGTCGGAGTGCGCGGGACATTCAGATCAGCCCTTCGCCGTTCCCAGATCGACGGCCCACGGGTAGTAAATGAACGCCGCCGACGACGGCACCCCGCTCACCGTGTTCGACATGACGAGCGTTGACGGCGTTGCAACGACAGGAATCCAGACGGCGTTCGATGTCCACCGCTGTTGCAGATCGATCGTCAGCTCAGCGCGTTCTGCGTCGTCGGTCGCGGCGTATGCCTCGTCGACGATTCGGTCGTACTCATCATCGGCGAAGACGCCGAAGTTCACGCTCGCGTCAGACTTGCCGTTCTTGTAAAAGCCGAGCGGGTCGTTCTTCGAGATGTAGTACTCGTCTGGCCAGAGGTCGGCCTGACCGCGCAGCTCAGCGTCCGAGTAGAAGTCGCCGTACTGTGCCTGCGGCACGACCAGAATCTCGGCTGTCAGCCCGATCTGCTTCGCGGCCGAAACGAGCGCGTTGGCGATCACGTTGTGGGTGGACGAGCCGTTCGACGCGACGACGAGTGATTTGCCCTCGGCGCCGGCGTCCGCGATCAGCTGCTTCGCCGCTGCGATGTCGTCGTCGCTCGGCTTCGCCGGCGCACCCTCGAGCTCGTCGAACGCTGCCTCGAAGGCCTCGACCTCGTACCCCCAGGCCCCCGCCCCGACCGGCGTCTTCCACGGCTGCGCGAGGCCGCTGAACGCCGCTGCCGCGACGCCCTCGCGGTTGAGCGCCAGCGACAGCGCGCGGCGCACGTCAGCGTCAGTCAAAATGCTCCGGTCTGTTGACTCGAGCACCCACGCGTTCGTCGAGGGCCCCTGGAAGACCGAGACGTCATCCGTGCCAGCAAACGCCGCCGCCGAACCCGCGTTCTCGAGATAGGCGCCCTGCGCTTCGCCAGCCGAGAGGCTATTGGCGATGGCCGACTCGTCGGCCCAGCGGAAAATGACCTCTTGCGCATTCGCGTCGACATCGGCGTTCCAGTAGTCGGCGACCTGGGTGATGGTCAGCTGCGATCCCGGCTCCCAAGCGGAGATTTCGTACGGTCCGCTGCACGCCGACGCCGAGCCAGGCCCACCGAAGTCGTCACCCTCCGCCTCGATCACGCGCGGGTTCCACACAATGCCGCCGTCGCCAGCCATTGCCTGCAGGAAGATCGCGTCGGGCTGCGTCGTTGTGACAGTGATCTGGTCGTCGCCGGTCTGTTCCATGGAGACGACGTTTTCGTATTCGTCAGACTCCGCGGCGCCCTCGGCTGCGTGGCGCTGCATGCTCCAGAGCACATCGCCGGTTGAAACCGGGCTGCCGTCGTGGAACTTCGCGTCCTGGCGCACGGTAAAGACCACGTGGGTGTCGTCGACCCACTTCGCATCCGACGCGATACCGTTCCCCAGGGTCAGATCGGGCTGCACCTGCATCAGCCGGTCGCAGGTGTTGGCGAGCACCGTGTCGTCGGCCGTCGTGGCATCGATGTCAGCGTCCATTGTGGTCGGCTCGCTGCCCAGCATCCAGGTCACGGAGTCGATGGGGCCCGAGGCGGCGGGCGTCATGTCGCCGAAGGGCGCGTCGATCGCGGCACCATCGGTCGAGGATCCGCCCGAACTCGAACAGCCCGTGAGCGCGAGCGCGGCGATCGCGCTCAGCCCGAGGGCCACGCGGGCCCGGTTATGCAGTGATTTCTTCATTGAAATATCTCCTCGTCAGCAGCGGTGTCGTACAGGTTCCAGGGAAGCAATTGGTATTCGGTCTCGCAGGGGAAGCCAGGGGCCACGCGGTACTCGCCCGTCGTCAGGTCGACGCAGCTCGACAGCAGTGTCGACCACTGCTTCAGGCGGTGCGCGGCCGGATCCGGATGGGTGCAGACACCCTCCGGGAAGCCGAGGTGATCCGACATTGCGGCGCGCACGAGTTCGACACTCTCAGCCGCATCGCGGGCCCCGGCAACGCGGCCGAGCCCGGCACGCACGCGCGGGAGCCGCAATAGCGAATCAGCGGACACCGGTCGGTAGTGGCCGGCCAGCTGCGGCGGCACGGACGCCTGGAAGTGATTCGTGTGCGCAATGACGCCGCGGTCGTCGGGGAAAATCCAGTCGACGCCGTCGGGTGTCGTTTCCAGGTCGATGCCGTAGCCGCTGCGGTGCGCGAGCAACGCGTTGCTCGCGATGTGGGGCCGAGTCTTCACGAGAATCTTCAGGGCACCGGCGAGGTCGGATCGGTCGAGCACGAGCCGCCGGATCAGGGTCTGCGGCAGTCCGATCTCCGTGCCGAAGCTGCCGCCGAGGCCGTTGGCGTTCAGCGCGATGCCCGCGGAGTTCGCGCCGTGACGTCCGACCTGACCGGCCTCGAGTTGCATAATCACGGTGGGCAACGGGTGCTGCACTACGCGCAGCACGAGAGTGGTCGGCGCCGTGAGTGTGCGCCAGTCCCAGTTCTGGCCGACGAGCGTGTGGCCGGTGCCGCTCGCCTCTCCCGTCAGGAAGAACGAGGTGCAACCATCGACGGCGTCGCGCTCGTCGTCTGTGCCGAGGGGAGCTGCTCCAGCGCCGACAGCGATTCCGGCGCCTTCACCCGCTGTCGACGGCGGCCGTGACTGGTGGTTGTAGACGAACTCGCCCCGCACATTCAGCGTCACGATTTCGAGAAACGGGACCCCCGCGCCCTCCGCGATACCGCGCATTTCTTCCACGAGGTGGGGCGCGAGCCGCTCTGAGATCGGCAGCCACTGAGCCACGGATGCCGTAACCTCCGACCAGGTCATACCGGTCTGCTGCGTGAGTGCCTCGGTGTAATAGGCGATAGCCTCCGCGATGAGATCGCTCGCCCCCGCGCCGTACTGTCGTCCGCGCTCGCGCGGCGAACCGCTTACTTCGAGCACGCGAATGCCGGTCGCTTCGACCATCCTGACCCCTCCGTCATCGCCGGTAATCGGCGATCCAGCTTGCGCTCCCGCGATTCCGGGAGAATGATGAGTGGAACATCCGTTACGGAAATCCCCCCTTTAGGACAGAACGATACAGCAATGGAACCGTTTGTAACAAGTGATACGGAAAATCGTGCGCTGACGCAGTTGCGCGAGCGGATCGCCGAGCGGTGGGACGGGCTCGCGAAGTCCGAGCGCGCCGTGAGCCGGGTGCTCACCGCGATGTCTGCGGAGCGCCTGCTGTACGCGAGCGCCGCCGAGCTCGGCGCGCAGAGCAAGACGTCAAACGCGTCGGTCGTGCGCACCCTGCAGACGCTCGGCTACTCCGGGCTCTCCGAGCTCAAGCAGGAGGTCGCGGCGCCATTCAGTTCGAGCGTCGCTCCAGAGGTCAGACTGCGCAGTCGCCTCGAGCACCTGGGGCAAGACCTTGGCCAGATTCAGCGCGAGATCTGGAGCGAGGCGCAAGACCTCATCGCACTCGCGAGCCGAGCGAACTCAGACGCAGAGTACTCAGCGGCGGTCAATCTGATCGTGCACGCCGACACGGTGTTTTGCTACGGGCTAGGCGCCTCCGGCATCGCGGCCGACCATCTTGCGCTGCGCCTGCGGCGCATCGGCGTCGGCACGCGGCGCCTGACAACAGACGGTTTCCGGCTCGCCGACGAGGTAATGAGCCTCGGTTCACGCGATCTGCTCGTGGTCTTCGCCCCCGGTCGCGTGACGCGCGACATTGAGGCACTGCTCGATCAGGCACAGCTCGTCGGCGCCAGTGTGCTGCTCGTCACCGACGAACTGCAGCAGCAGCTCGGCGCGCGCGTCACGTTGGGGCTCTCCGCGCCGCACTCACCCACCGGGCTGACCTCCGAGGGCATCGCCGGCATTCTCATCAGCGATGTGCTCGTGCAGGCGGTCTCAGCAGTGGGGCCAGACACGGCGTTGCGGTCGTCGCAGGCGCTCAACGACCTGCGGGCCCGCCTCGGATACTGAGGCGGGCCCGCAGGTCGTGCACTACTGACGCCCTACAGCTCGGGCATCACCGAGAGCGCGAGCGCGTCGCCGTCGCTCGCCACGTCGACGCGCACGGCCGAACCGTCGCGCACCTCGCCCGACAGAATCGCGCGAGCGAGCCGGTCGTCGATTTCCTTCTGCATGAGGCGTCGCAGCGGTCGCGCACCGTAGATCGGGTCGTAGCCCCTCGACGCGAGCCAGCTGCGCGCGTCGGGAGTCACCGCGAGCGTCAGGCGACGATCCGCCAGGCGCAGTTGCAGTCGATCGATCGAAAGCTCCACGATCTGCGCAAGATCAGCCTCGCTGAGCGGGTGGAAGATCACCATCTCGTCGAGCCGGTTAATGAACTCCGGCTTGAACGCGCGGCGCACGGTCTCGCGCACCGCCCCCTCCTTCTCAGCCCAGGCCATATCGGGATCGATCAGATACTGGCTTCCGAGATTCGAGGTCAGGATCAGGATGACGTTGCGGAAGTCAACCGTGCGCCCCTGCCCGTCGGTCAACCGGCCATCATCGAGCACCTGCAGCAGCACGTCGAAGACCTCAGGGTGCGCCTTCTCGACCTCGTCGAGGAGCACAACCGAGTACGGCCGCCGCCGCACGGCCTCGGTGAGCTGACCACCCTGCTCGTAGCCGACGTAGCCCGGAGGGGCGCCGACGAGCCGAGAGACCGAGTGCTTCTCGCCGTACTCCGACATGTCGATGCGCACCATGGCGTGCTCGTCGTCGAAGAGGAACTCGGCGAGCGCTTTCGCGAGCTCGGTCTTGCCGACGCCGGTGGGCCCGAGGAACAGGAATGAACCCGTGGGGCGATTCGGATCGGCGATGCCTGCGCGCGTGCGGCGCACTGCGTCTGCGACCGCGGTGACGGCCTCGCCCTGCCCGATGAGCCGCTTCGAGAGCTCGTGCTCAAGCGCGAGCAGCTTTTCGGTTTCGCCCTGCAGCAGCCGGCCGACGGGAATGCCCGTCCACGCGGCCACTACCCCGGCGATGTCTTCGTCGGTGACTTGATCGTTGACCATCCGATCCTCACCGGCGGCAGCCCCCTCGGCCTCGGCATTCTCGGCCTCGGTGAGTTGCTTCTGAATCACCGGGATCTCGCCGTAGAGCAGCTTCGACGCCTTTTCCAGCTTGCCCTCGCGCTGCGCGACCTCTGCGGACATACGCAGCTGGTCGAGCTTTTCACGGAGCGCGCCGACGCGGTTCAGCGAGTCGCGCTCGCGCTCCCAGCGCGCTTCAAGTGCGTCGAGTTCGGTCTGCTTCGCGGCCAGATCCTCGCGGAGTTTCGCGAGACGCTCCTTTGAGGCGGCGTCCTTCTCTTTTTTGAGCGCGAGCTCTTCAAGCTTCAGCCGATCGACCGCGCGGCGCAGCTCGTCGATCTCGACCGGGGCCGAGTCGATTTCCATGCGCAGGCGGCTCGCCGCCTCGTCGATCAGGTCGATCGCCTTATCGGGTAGCTGCCTGGCCGTGATGTACCGGTCAGAGAGCGACGCGGCGGCGATCAGTGCAGAGTCGGCGATCGTCACCTTATGGTGCGCCTCGTACCGCTCTTTCAGGCCGCGCAAAATGCCGACCGTGTCAGTCACCGAGGGCTCGCCGACGTAGACCTGCTGGAAGCGGCGCTCAAGTGCGGCGTCCTTTTCGATGTATTCACGGTACTCATCGAGCGTGGTCGCGCCAATAAGACGCAGTTCACCGCGAGCAAGCATCGGCTTCAGCATCTGCGATGCCGCCACCGACGACTCACCGCCACCGGCACCCATGAGCGTGTGCAGCTCGTCAATGAAGGTGATGAACTTACCGTCAGAGTCTTTGATCTCCTGGAGCACCGCCTTCATGCGCTCCTCGAACTCGCCCCGATACTTCGCGCCAGCAATAAGCGCTGAGATGTCGAGCGAGATCAGCTCTTTATCTTTCAGCGACTCGGCGACGTCGCCAGCAATGATGCGCTGAGCGAGCCCCTCAACGACGGCGGTTTTGCCGACGCCCGGTTCGCCGATGAGCACCGGGTTGTTCTTCGTACGCCGCGTGAGCACCTGGCTCACGCGCCGAATCTCGGAGTCGCGCCCGATCACCGGATCGAGCTTGCCCGAACGGGCGACCTCCGTGAGGTTGATGCCGAACTGCTCGAGGGCGCTCTGTTCGCCTTCGCCCTGAGCCGGTTGCCAATTTGCCTGCATATGGGATCCTTCCTCGTGCGGCAGATGCGTGCGAGCCTGCCCAATCGAATGACGACCAGGCAGTTCTCACAAACTTGAGTGTTGTTGACTCAAGTTTACCGCAGAGGTCGGAATTTCGCTAGTGGCGAGTGGTGAGTGGCGGAGGTGCTCGGTGCGATGCGCGCGGTGCGATGCGCGCTGACGTTACGCTGGAAGCCGACCAGTGCTTCAGCCCACCCCGCCCGCAGAAATCGAGGAATCGACGTCATGTCCAAGATCGCACTCGTGCGCCAGCCCAGCCCCCTGCTCGACAACGGCATCGTCGACCACATTGAAAAGGTCGCCGTCGATCTTGAGCAGGCCCGCACGGAATGGCGCGGCTACGTCGATACGCTGCAGGCCCACGGGTGGCAGACAATCGAGGTCGAGGCGGCCGACGACTGCCCCGATTCGGTGTTTATCGAAGACACCGTCGTGATGTTCCGCAACGTGGCTGTAATCTCGCGGCCCGGCGCTGACAGCCGCAAGCCCGAAACCGCTGGTACCCGCAAGGCACTCGAAGAGCTCGGCCTGCCGATCGCCGAAATTCGCGCGCCAGGAACCCTCGACGGCGGCGACGTGCTGAAGGTCGGCGACACGGTGTACGTCGGACGCGGCGGACGCACCAACGCCGAGGGCGTCGCGCAGCTACGCCGCATTCTTGGCCCGCTCGGTGCGAACGTCGTCGGCGTGCCGGTCACAAAGGTACTGCACCTTAAGACCGCCGTCACCGCGCTGCCCGACGGAACGGTCATCGGCTACCCCGAGTTCGTCGACAACTCAGATATCTTCGACCGCTTTCTCCCCGTGCCTGAGCCGCACGGAACCGCGGTCGTGTGCCTCAGCGAGTCCGAGCTCATCATCTCGGCGTCGGCCCCGCAGACCGCGCAGATGCTGCGCGAACTCGGTTACACGGTGACCGAGGTGCCGCTCGCCGAGTACGAGAAGCTCGAGGGCTGCCCCACCTGCCTCTCAGTGCGCGTCCGCAACGCGCACTGACCCCGCGCCCGCGTCTTTCCGCGCCCGCCCGCCCGCGCCCGCGCCCGCGCCCGCGCCTGTCGAACGTACGCAAATGGTCGCCTCTCGCACGAGAAACGACCATTTGCGTACGCTCACCTGGGGCCCGGGCCCGGGCTCGGGGCTCGGGGCCCGGGGCTCGGGTTAGGCTACTACCTTGATGCCTAGGGTTTCGGTTGGCACGTCCTTGGTCTCGCGCGCGGTGAGCGCTGCGAGCGTCACGATCAGGCAGATGACGCCCGTGAAGATCGAGATGATCACCCAGCCACCCTCCTGCACGCCGCCGAGTCCGGCGACGATCGACGGTGCGAAGCCAGCCATCAGGAACCCGATCTGCGTGCCGATCGCCAGGCCAGAGAACCGCACCCGCGCCGAGAACATCTCGCCGTAGAACGAGGGCCAGACGGCGTTCGCCGCTGCGTAGCCACACGAGAACGTGAGCACGGCCAGGGCGAACGTCAGGAACGTGTTGTCCCCGCTCATCGACAGCATGTAGAACGGCATGAATACCGCCGACGAAATCGCGCCGTAGATGAACACGGGCTTGCGGCCGATGCGGTCGGAGAGCATCGCGAACAGCGGTTGCGTGCCCAGCGCGAAGACGTTCGCGACAACGACGAGCCAGAGCGTCAGGCTCTCGCTGAGCCCGACCTCCTTGCCGTACGCGAGCGCGAGGTTACCGAACACCGTCGACACCGCAGCGATGAACGCGCAGAGGATGACGCGCAGCACATCACGCCAGTGGTCGCGCATGAGGTCAAACAGCGGCACCTTCGCGATTTCGCCCTGCGCCTTCGCCTCGGCGAACGACGGCGGTTCGTGCAGGGTGCGGCGAATATAGAACGTCACGATGACGACGACCGCGCTCAGCCAGAACGGGATGCGCCACGCCCAGTCGTACTTGAACGGGTCATCGTCAGACAGCAACGTAACCGGCAAGAAGATGAGTGCCGCGAGAATCTGCCCGCCCTGGGTGCCCGAGAGCGTCCACGACGTGAAGAACGAGCGGCGGTTGTCGGGCGCGTGCTCGAGCGTCATCGACGATGCGCCGGCCTGCTCGCCCGCCGCCGAGAGTCCCTGCAACAGGCGGCAGAGCACGAGCAGAATAGGCGCGGCCCAACCGATTTGAGCGAACGTCGGCAGGCATCCGATGATGAACGTCGAGATTCCCATGAGCACGAGCGTGAACATCAAAATCTTCTGGCGGCCAATGCGATCACCGAGGTGGCCCAGGATCACGGCGCCGACCGGGCGCGCAATGTAGGCAAACCCGAAGGTCGCGAGCGACATCACGAGCGACGCTTTGTCTCCGTCAGGGAAGAAGATGTGCGGAAAAATCAGCGCGGAGGCGGTACCGAAGATAAAGAAGTCGTAGTACTCGACGGCACTGCCCATGAAGCTCGCGATTGCGGCTTTCACGGGTGTCTTTTGAGCGGTGACTGGCTGCTCGGAACCCAGAGCTTCCGGGTTCGTGGGGGTTGGGGTGGGTGACACTACAGTGACTCCTTTGTCATCGGGGAGGATGCAGCCTCTTCAGCATCGATGAGGCTGCGGAACTGATGGTGCATTCGGTGAAGATTGGCGTCGCGGCCCGTGACAAGCCGAAATGTGTCCGCGGCCTGACCGACGGCCATGTGGCCGCCGTGCAGCGTGCGGCAGCCAAGGGCGCGGGCCGCGATCAGCAGGTCGGTGTCGAGCGGGCGGTACACAATGTCGGCGACCCACTGGGTGGGGTGCAACAGCGCGGGATCGAAGGGAACCCCCGGATGATGATGCATGCCGACCGGCGTGCAGTTCACGACCCCGTCGGCATTCCGCAGCAGTCCGGGCAGTTCTGCCGTGGTCGCTGAGCGCACCGGGCGGCCGTGCCTGGCCGAGAGTTGGGCGGCGAGATCGGTTGCAAGATCCTGCGCGATTTCAACAATCACGAGGTCTTCGGCTCCCCCACGCATAAGGGCGTCCGCGACAGCGGATCCTGCGCCGCCGGCACCGATCTGCACAATGCCCCGCACGCCCGCGCCCGGAAGGCTCTGGTGAAACGCGCGCTCGAATCCGCTCGTATCGGTGTTGTATCCCACGCGGCCCTCTGGCGCGAAGAGCACGGTGTTTACGGCGCCGAGCGCCGCGGCGACGGGGTCGAGCCGGTCGAGCAGCGGGATCACGGTGCGCTTGCATGGGTGAGTGATGTTCAGGGCGTCGAAGCCGAGTCGCTCGGCCCAGTCCAGGATTTGCGGGAGCGCGTCGGGCTCGAGCCCGAGGGCCGTGAGCTCGATGGGCTGGTAGATGTAGGCCAGTCCCTGAGCGCGCGCTTCTTCCATGTGCAGGGGAGGCGTGAGCGACGGCGTAACGCCGGTGCCGACGAGGCCCATGAGGAATCCGGCGCGTGACTTCACTGTCAATCCTTCGGTAAGCGTGTGCGGGGCAGCATCGAGCTGCGCCCTAATGTACTAAACAGTTAGTTAATAATGAACGAACGTCGCAGAGGTGTCAACTCACCCCCACCCACTTCCCCCTCCCCAACTCCCCCGCCCCATCGCGAGCGGGGTAACTCTGAGGGGGTGTCGCGCCCGCAACACGCGTCGAAAGTTACCCCGTTCGCCACCGGGGCGGGGCGTAGCGGATTAATTAACTGTTTGGTACATTAGCCGCATGCGTACCTCAATCGCCACCGTGTGCCTCTCCGGTGGGCTCGTCGAGAAGCTCCACGCCTGCGCCGCCGCGGGGTTCGACGGGATCGAAATCATGGACTCCGACCTCACGGCCGCCGACGAGTCCCCAGAAGAGATCCGCGCGCTCTGCGCTCGTCTCGGCCTCACGATCGACCTGTTTCAACCGTTGCGCGACGTCGAGAGCGTCGCCGGCGACGTGTTTGCCGACAACTTGCGGCGAGCCCGCGCGAAGTTCGACGTGATGCAGCGGCTCGGCGCCACCATGATCCTGCTCTGCAGCAACGTCGGCACGGCGACCGAACCGGACCCTGACGTCGCCGTCAAACAGCTCGGCGCGCTCGCCGACGCGGCCGCCGAATATGGCATCTCGATTGCCTACGAGTCCCTCGCGTGGGGTCGCTACGTCAGCGACTACCGCGACGCCTGGCGCCTCGTGAAGCGCGCTGACCGGCCGAATCTCGGGGTCTGCCTCGACAGTTTTCACGTGCTCTCACGTGGCCACGATCCCGCCGGAATCGCCGAGATCGACGCTGAGAAGCTGTTCTTCTTACAACTGGCGGATGCCCCCGCGATGGATCTCGACGTGCTGACATGGAGCCGCCATCACCGATTGTTCCCGGGCGAGGGAGACTTTGACCTCACCGACTTTCTCTCCCACGTATTGCGCGCCGGGTACGCCGGGCCGCTCTCGCTCGAGGTGTTCAACGACACGTTCCGCCAGACGGATGTCACGCGAACTGCGGCGCACGCGATCCGCTCGCTGCGCTGGCTCTACGACCGCACCGCGGCGCTCAACGCGTGGACCGACGAGCAACTGGATGCCCCGCAGCCACCGCGCGCGGTCGACTTTGTCGAGATCACGGGCGATGACCTGTCGAGCCTCGAACAGGCGATGCAGCAGCTCGGCTTCGTGTTTGGCGGCGGGCACCGCACCAAGTCGGTGCGCCTCTGGCGAGCGGGCGAGGCAAACATCATCCTTACCGAGCAGGGCCACGGGCGCGACGCACACCTCGCGGGGCTCGGCTTCGTGGTCGACGACGCCCGCGCCGCAGCACGCCGTGCCGTCGCGATCGGCGCCCCTCCGGCCTTCCGACGCACCAGATCGGGTGACGCCGAGTTGCCGGCGGTCTCGGCACCGGACGGCACAGGCGTCTACTGGAACTCGAACTCCGCCGCCAACACGTGGCTCGGCGAATTCGAGGGCGGCGACACCGCGGGCCCGACGTCGCTCAGCGGAGTGATCGACCACCTCAACATGGCGCACCCGTGGCACGAATTCGACGAGGCCGCGCTCTTCAACACGAGCGCGCTCGCTCTCGAAGCGGAGACCACCGCCGACGTGCCCGGCCCGCGCGGCCTCGTGCGCAGCCGGGTGATGCGCACCGCCGACGGTGCCGTACGCCTGGCGATGAATCTCTCGCCGCCAACGGCGTCGACCCTGCCCAGCCATGTCGCCGTGCGCGTCGACGATGCGATCGCGGTCGCCGAGCGCGCGCGGGCCGCGGGACTCGCGTTCCTCTCAATACCCGACAATTACTACGATGACCTCGAGGCACGCTTCGGCCTGGACCCGCAGCTACTCGGCCGACTACGCGAACTCGACCTGCTCTACGACCGAGATGCCGAGGGCACATTCATCCATTTCTATACGCCCACCGTCGGCAACCTCTTCTTCGAGATCGTCGAGCGTCAGGGCGCGTACGACGGATATGGCGCGGCGAGCGCACCCGTTCGGCTTGCGGCGCAGAGAGACCACGGGCAAAGTTAGCCGTGTGAAAGAAAACGCGGTCAAGCAGCGAGACGCCGAGCGAACGCGTGCCGAACTGCTCACCGAAGCGACCGCCGCGTTTGCCGAAACCGGGTATTCGGGCACCAGCGTCGACGAGATTGCGCGCCGCAGCAGTACGACAAAGCGCATGATCTACTACTACTTCGGCAGCAAAGAACAGCTGTACGTCGCGGTACTTGAGAACGCGTACCGCGGCATTCGCGATGCCGAGCAGCGGTTGCGGGTCGACGGGCTCGAGCCGGTCGACGCGCTTCGCCGGATCGCCGAACTCACCTACGATCACCACCTCGAGCACGAGAACTTCATTCGACTCGTCGCAATCGAGAACATCCACCACGGCCGGTTCATCGCGCAGCTCGAGTCTCTACGCGAGGTCAACGCACCCGCGCTCACGCTGCTCGAACAACTGCTGCAGCGCGGCCGCGAACAGGGCGTGTTTCGGGAGGGGATCGAGCCGCTCGACGTCCACCTGCTGATCAGCTCGTACTGCGTGTTTCAGATCGCGAACCAGTACACGTTCGGCCATCTCTTCAACACCGACCTGCACACGACCGCCCAGCGCGCGCACCTGCGCCGCATGATCGGCGACGTGATCGTGGCCTGGGTCACGACACCAACCTCGACCCCCTAGCCCTACCCCCCTGCCTCACTCCCCCGCTGCCCCGCTGACGCGGCCATCGAGCGGACGCATATGGTCGTTTCGGCGCCGAATAACGACCATCTGCGAACGCTCAACCGGGAAAACGAGGGGGGCAGTGGGCAAGGGGCAGGGGCAGGGGCAGGGGGCAGGCGCGCGGGTTAGAGGAGGCGGAGCTCCTGCTCGATCGCCGAGGCAGTTTCGCGCAGCAGCGGCAGGTGGTGCTCGCGGAGGCGTTCGGCCGACGTCCAGCTCGCACTCGTCGACACATTGATCGCCGCAACGACGTCACCGCCCTTGCCACGCACGGGGGCGGCCGCCGAAATCAGGCCGATCTCGAGCTCGCCGTCGACGATTGCCCACCCCTGCTCGCGCACGGCGTCGAGCTCGCGCGCGAGGGTGGGCGGATCCGAAATTGTTCGCTCGGTGATGCCGCCGAGATCGCTCCCAGCAATCAGCGCGGTTCGCTGCGGCTCGGGGAGCGCGGCGAGCAGCACCCGGCCCATGCTCGTGGCGTAGGCCGGAAAACGGGTGCCGATCGTGATGCCCACCGTCATGATGCGCCGCGTCGGCACGCGGGCGACGTACACGATGTCGGAGGCGGCGAGCACGGCGGCCGAGACCGATTCTTCGACCTCGCGCGAGAGGCGTTCGAGGTGCGGTTGCATCACCTCGGGCAGCGAGAGGGCGGAGAGGTAGCTGAATCCGAGTTCGAGCACGCGCGGCGTGAGCGCGAAGGTGCGGCCGTCTGAGCGCACGTAGCCGAGCGTTTCGAGCGTGCGCAGAAAGCGCCGTGCGGCCGCCGCGGGCATGTCGGCCCGGCGCGCCACCTCGCTCAGGCTGAGCTCGGGGTGCTCAGCATCAAAGACCCGGATCACCGCGAGACCTCGCGCGAGCGATTGCACGAAATCGGGGCCCGCGATGCCAGCCTCTGGTTCGCCTGTTCCGCTCATGCGATCACCCTATCGGCAGGCTACCGCTCCAACACCACCGCGAGTCCCTGCCCGACACCGATGCAAATCGCGACCACCGCGACGCCGCTCCCCCGTCGCCGCAGCTCGTGCGCCGCGTGCCCGATAATGCGCCCGCCCGAGGCCCCCAGCGGGTGCCCCATCGCAAGCGCTCCGCCGTGCACATTCAGCTTTTCGGGGTCGAGCTCCGGCCAGCCAGCGAGGCACGCGAGCGCCTGCGACGCGAACGCCTCGTTGAGCTCGACGAAGTCGACATCGGCCCAGGTCTTACCGGCGCGGGCGAGCGCCTTGTTTGCGGCCTCGATGGGCGCGGTCGGAAACAGATCGGGATCAACTCCGTGCGCCGCCCGCCCCGCGATCCGCGCGAGCGGCTCACCGTCGCACGCGCCCTCGCCGCCAACGAGCACCGCAGAGGCGCCGTCGTTGATCGGCGACGAGTTACCGGCGGTAACCGAGCCGTCTGCGGCGAACAGCGGTTTCAGGGTCGCGAGTTTCTCGACGGTGCTTCCGTCGCGGATGCCCTCGTCGCGCGCGAGCTCCGTGCCAGGCACCCGCACGATCTCGGGGTCGTAGATGCCTGCGGCCCACGCCTCCGCGGCGAGCCGGTGAGACCGCCCGGCGAACGCGTCTTGCGCCTCGCGGGTGATGCCCCACTCGCGGGCGGTCTGTTCGGCAGCCTCGCCGTTCGAAATGGTCCAGTGACGCGGCAGCGCCGGGTTGATCATGCGCCACCCGATCGAGGTGTTCCACATGGTCTGGTTGCCGACGGCGGGCCACGGCTTCGCCGACTTTTCGACGACGAACGGGGCGCGCGACATCGACTCTACGCCGCCCGCGAGCACGAGCGACGCGTCGCCCGACTCGACCGCGCGCGAGGCCTGGATCACGGCCTCGAGCGACGACGCGCAGAGCCGGTTGACCGTCGTGCCCGTGACGGAGGTCGGAAACCCTGCGAGGAGCGCGCCAAATCGCGCCACGTTGCGGTTGTCTTCACCGGCCTGGTTTGCGTCACCGAAGATCACGTCGGCGACGCGAGCGGGGTCGACGCCGGTCCGCTCGACCGACGCGCGCATCACGATCGCCGCGAGGTCGTCGGGCCGCACCCCCGCCAACGCTCCGCCGGCTCGGCCAAACGGGGTGCGTACGGCGTCGTAAATGAAACTCTCGGTCATCGGTCGTTCCCTTCGCTGGTGCGGTCGCCGGTCGCATCGACCAGCTCCAATCGGGTCAGCTCGCGCAGCCCGTCGATCGTGTTGTCGCCGAACAGCTCGCGCACGGCGAATCCGTCTGGTGTGACGTCGAACACCGCGTGATCGGTGTAGACCCGCGACACGCAACCGACGCCCGTGAGCGGATAACCGCACGCCTCGACGAGCTTCGAGTCGCCCTGCTTCGTGAGCAGATCGGTGAACACGTAGACACTCTTCGCGCCGATCGCGAGGTCCATCGCGCCGCCCACGGCCGGGATCGCTCCCGGGGCGCCGGTCGACCAGTTCGCCAGGTCGCCGTTCTCCGCGACCTGGAACGCGCCGAGCACGCAGACGTCGAGGTGCCCGCCGCGCATCATGCCAAACGAGTCGGCGTGATGGAAGTAGGAGGCCCCGGCGAGCGCCGTAACGGCCTGCTTTCCGGCATTGATCAGATCGGGATCGACGCTGCCCACCTCCGGGGCCGGCCCCATCCCGAGCATGCCGTTCTCGGTGTGCAAGATAATCTCGAGGTCGGCCGGGAGGTAATTTGCCACGAGCGTTGGGGCGCCAATGCCGAGGTTCACGACCGAGCCCTCGGGAATATCAGCGGCGATCCTCGCCGCGATGTCTTGTCGAGTGAGTTTCGTGGTCATGAGAGTGCGTTCCCTTCCAGATCGACGCCGCCGACGAACGCGCCGTCGCGCAGCCACGGCCGCTCGCCCACCGCGACGACGCGGTCGACGAAGATACCGGGGGTGGCGACCGCCTCGGGATCAATCGCGCCGAGTTCGACGCACGCGTCGACCTGCGCCACCGTCAACGTCGCCGCGCTCGCCATGATCGGGCCGAAGTTGCGCGCCGTCTCGCGGTACACGAGATTGCCCCAGCGGTCGGCGTTGCGCGCGCTGATGAGCGCGACATCGGCGCTGATCGGGTATTCGAGCGCGTACACACGACCGTTGATCTCGCGGGTTTCTTTGCCCTCAGCGAGCTGCGTACCCACGCCGGTCGGCGTGAAAAACGCGCCGATGCCCGCGCCGGCCGCGCGGATGCGCTCGGCGAGGTTGCCCTGCGGAACGAGTTCGAGTTCGATCGCACCCTCGCGGTACAGCCCGTCGAAAACCCAGGAATCAGCCTGGCGGGGAAACGAGCACACGATCTTGCGCACGCGGCGCTTGGCGAGCAGGGCCGCAAGCCCGGTGTCACCGTTGCCCGCGTTGTTGCTGACGATCGTCAGCTCGCTCGCCCCCTGCTCGATCAGCGCGTCGATGAGTTCCACCGGCTGACCCGCGCGGCCGAAGCCACCGATCATTACTGTCGCGCCATCGGGGATGCCCGCGACCGCTTCATCCACGGACGGGACGGTCTTGTCGATCATCCGCTGCCTCCTCCACCTTGAGTGGCGAGCGGGTCACTGGAACCCGCTGCCATGTTTTCGCTCTGCGAACCAATCTTCGTTCTGCGAATAGTTTAGACGGCATGCGAGCGAAAGGGAAGCGCCGCGGGTGCGAGCAGCGCAGCGACTACGCCTCGCCGAGCTCCTCGAGCACCCGCTGCGCGAGCTTGAACGCCGTGTTGGCCGAGGGCACCCCGCAATACACGCCGGCCTGCAAGATCACCTCTTTGATCTCATCCACCGTCAGCCCATTGCGCCGCGCTGCACGCACGTGCATCGCGAACTCGTCGTGGTGGCCCAGCGCGATCATCGCGGTGAGCACCGCGATCGACCGGGATCGCCGGTCGAGACCAGGCCGCGACCAGATGTCGCCCCACGCGGTGCGCGTGATGAAGTCCTGGAAATCGGCGGTGAAGTCGGTGCTCGCCGCATTCGCACGGTCGACGTGCGCGTCAGAAAGCACCTCTCGGCGCACCACCATGCCCCGGTCGAAGCGCTCGGCATCGGAGAGCCCACTCACCTCGCTCACCGGGTGCCCCCGAAGAATGAGAGCAATTCGGCGGCGACGGCCGCGGGCTGCTCGGCGGGCGGTTGGTGACCGGCATTCGCGATCATCGCCTTGCGACCGGACTGGACGCCGGCCACGATCTCGCCCTGCCGATCCTCTGGGGCGACGTCATCGCTCTCGCCGCCCATCGCGAGCACCGGAACGCGAATCTCGCCCAGCTGAGCCGTGATGTCGTAGCCCGCAAGCGCCTCGGCGCAGCGCGCGTAGCCCTCGTCCGAGGTCTCCTGCAGCACGCGCAGGATGCGTCCGGTCAGTTCCGGCTCACGCTCTATTGAACCCGGCGCGAACCAGGCCTTTGCCGAGGCCGCGACGAGCACCGACGTCGATTGCGCCCGCACGAGCTCGGCGCGCGCGGTCCAGTGGTCTCGCCCGCCGAGCGAGGCGGCCGACGCGATGCTCGCGACCGCGGCGAACAGCTCGGGGTGGCGCAGCGCCAGCGTGAGGGCGAGGGCGCCGCCGATCGAGACACCAGCGAACAGCGCCCGACCCGCGAGACCGGCGGGACCCGCGAGACCGGCAGGACCGGTGAGACCGCCCGCACCGCCCGCCAGCACGTCCGCGGTGCGGGAGGCGACTGCATCGGCCAGCTCCGCCATCGTGAACGCCGCGGTCGGCACCGGGGCGACCCCGTGCCCAGGCAGCGTGAGTAGCGAGACGCTGTACGACTCGGCGAGCGTCGGCACCACCTGCTCCCAGATCAAGGGGCCCGTGCCGAGCGAGTGTCCGAGCACGAGCAGCGGTCCGCTCCCGATGGGCTCCGTGAGCGCGATCTCTGGCAGTGTCATGAAGTCTCCTGGCGGGTGTCGTCGGTCGGATGGGTGCGTATCGAGGCGTCGACGATCTCCCCGGCGAGCCCCGTGTAGTTCGCCGGATCGAGCAGCGCAGCGATGTCGATGCCCGCCTCGGCAATGAGTGGCTCGTCGCGCAACAGCGCGGCGAGGTCGCCTTTCCCCGCGGCCGCCACAAGCTGTCGCACGCGATCTGCGCCGATGACCGGCCCGAGCACGATTGCCAGGCGCTCCGCGACAATGAGCCCGCGACTCCGCGCGAGATTGACGCGGGCCGCTTCGGGATCGGTGCGCAGGCCTGCGACGAGTTCAGCCGCGTGACCGGTCGCGCCGCACGCCAGTCGCAGCAGCTCGCGCAGCGCAGGCCACTCGGCGTGCCAGGCACCGTCGGGCCGCTCGTCGACGGCGAGTGCGGCTGCGGTGTGGAGGGTGGCGGCCAGGTGTGGCGCTCGCAGAGCCGCGGAACGAATGAGCACCGAGCGGGCCGGGTTGCGCTTCTGCGGCATCGCCGACGAACCGCCTCCGCTGCCCTCCGCGAGTTCACCGATTTCGCTGCGACTGAGCGTCGCCACGTCGGCGGCGATGACGGCGACCGCGTCGACGGTCTGCGCGAGCGCGTCGCCGAGTTCTGTGACGGGCCAGCGCACCGTGTGCCAGGGCCCCTCGGGCGGGCACAGCCCGAGTTCGCGGGCGTGCGCCGTGGGCAGCGCGAGTGCGGCGGCGGTCGCAGCGCTCGCGCTGGCGGCCGCTGCGCTGGCTTCGGCCGAGCCGCGGGTGCCGAGTTCAAGCCGGGCAATCTCCGCGAACGAGGCGAGCGTGCCGGCGGCCCCCGCGAGCTGTGCCGGGAGCTCACTGAGCGCGGCCTCGAGGCGCAGCCCAGCACGGCGCACCCCGCGCACCCAGCCGCTCGCCCGCAGCCCGACGGTGGTCGGCACCGCCTGCTGCGTGAGCGTGCGCGCGGCACACACGTCGTCGCGGTGCCGAGCGGCGAACGCCGCGAGGTGATCCTCCGTGGCTCGAAGCCCCGTGAGTGCCGCCGCTCCCGCCCGGGCAGCGAGCAGCATCAGTACCGAGTCCATAATGTCTTGGCTCGTCACCCCGCGGTGCACCCAGGCGCGGCAGTCCTCTGGCACGCGCTCGCGCAGCACCCCGACGAGTGGAATCACCGGATTACCGCCCGCGACGGAGTCGTTGATGAGCTGATCGAGCGGGAACGCATCGAGCGCGCTCAGATCGCACGGCTCTCCGGTTCCCCGCCAGCCCAGAGCGGCGGATACGCGCTCGGCGACGCGCTGCGGCGCGACGCCGACGGCCGCCCAGGCGCGCACCACCGCGACCTCCGCGGCGACGAGGCAGCCGGCGAACTCGGCGTCGCTGGTCAGCGCATCGAAGCCGACCGTGACGGGCGAGAGCAGACCCCGATCAATGGCGGTGTCAACGGCGTCACCGGTACCAGGTTCAGTAGGCAAGGAACACGGTCTCCCTCTCGCCCTGCAATCGGATGTCGTGGGTGAGAAATCCGTCGGGCGTGCGCGTTGCAATGAGCGTAGCGCGCTCCTCCGCATCGAGCGATGACAGCAGCGGGTCTGCGGCGAGCGCGGCTTCACCCTCGGGCAGGTAGACCCGGGAGTGCAGTTTGTTGGGGAGGCCGCGGGCGAACACGACGACGGCGAAAAAGGGCGCTTCGCCTGACACGGAGCCGGGGTTTCGGGTCCAGAATTCGTAGTGGCCCTCGTCATTCGTAAACGCACGCCCGAACCCCGTGAACGAGTGGTCGTCGCGTCGGAGCGTGCCACGGGCTCGCGGCACCGATCCGTCGGTATCGGCACCGAAAATCTCGATCATCGCGTCGGGGATCGGGTTGCCCGCGCCGTCGAACACGCGACCGCCCAGCACGACCGAGCCGGCCGAGTGAGGAAACGCGACCTCGTGCTGCTTCACGAACGTCGTTCCGTACGCGAAGAACGGCCCGATGGTCTGGCCCGGAGTGGGCTCGTGGGTCTTTGCCGGTGCGGGCGAGCCTGCGTGCGGCGCGGGTGCTGGTGCACTCATCAGTGTTCCCCTTCTTCGGGTTCGAACCAGGTCGCCTGCGGGCCGTCGACGACGATGTCGAAGCGGTATCCCATCGAGAACTCTGGCACGGTCAGGTCGTGGTCGTAGACGCCGATGAGCCGGTCGCGGTCGCGCTGATCCGGGATCGAGTTGTAGATCGGGTCGAGCGGAAACAGCGGGTCGCCCGGGAAGTACATCTGCGTCACGAGGCGCTGCGTGAACGACGATCCGAACACCGAGAAGTGGATGTGGGCGGGGCGCCACGCGTTGACGTGGTTCTTCCACGGGTACGGGCCGGGCTTGATCGTCGTGAAGGCGTACTCGCCGTCGCTGCCCGTCACGATGCGGCCAGCACCGGTGAAGTTGGGGTCGAGCGGCGCCGGGTGCTGATCCCGCTGGTGAATGTAGCGCCCGGCCGCGTTCGCCTGCCAGATCTCGATGAGTTGATTGCGCAGCGGCCGCCCCCACGAATCGAGCAGCCGGCCCGTCACGGTCATTCGCTCCCCCTGCGGTTCGCCGGAGTACTGCAGCGTCAGGTCGGACTCGATGGCGGCGACGTCGCGCTGACCATACGCGGGCGACCAGAGTTCAATCGATTCGGGGTCAACGAGCCGCGGGTTCTTCGTGGGGTGGCGCAGCACGCTCGAGCGATACGGGGCGAAATCGTAGAGCGTGCGCGGCACGCGCTCACCCGCCGCGACGCGCTTTGCGTACTCCGCGTGGATCGCCGCTATCTCGCCGGTGATTTGGCCCTGCGACGCCTGATCGGGGGCCGCGAGCAGCGACTCCGGCGCCGCGGCTGGGGGGTGCTCGGACATGGATCGCGCTCCTTTGAGGTCTCGCCGTTCGTCCGCCCAGGGTCGCAGCTTCGCGCGTCAAGTTCGCGCACGATTCCCACTCAGTGGGAATCGTGCGGTGCCGACGCCGCACCACAGGCCACTTACGGCTCCCTGATCGCCGCGTGCAGTTCCCGTGCCGCCTGCTGCACCACGCGGGCGAGCAGCCGCTCATCGGCGCGATCAATGTGCACGACAACGCTGAGGGCGACCGGGGGCAGGCCCGTCACCCGCGGCAGCGCGACCGCGATCGAGATGTTGCCGAGCGTCATCTCCTCGCGCGTACTGGCGTAGCCACGGGACCGGGTGAGGCGCAGATCGTCCCGGAGCGCGCCCTCTTCGGTGATCGAGTGCACGGTCTCTGGGTCGCGCGGCACCGTGAAGTAGCGCTCGAGCCAGCTCTCCTCGCACCCCGCCAGCAGCGCCTTGCCAACGCCCGTCGTGTGCAGCGGCCCGCGGCCACCCGCGCGGCTCACGGTGGGGATCGAACGGCGGCCCGTCACTCGCCCCACGTAGAGCACGGTTGCCCGCTCGGGTTCGCCGTCGAGCACGCCCAGGTGCACATTCTCACCGGTGGCCTCGTACAACCGCATCAAGTGGGGAATCGCGCGCTCGCGCAGGCGCAGCGACAGCGGCGAGAGTTCCCCGAGCTCCCAGAGTCGCGCACCGACGGCGTAGCGGTGGCCGGGCAGGCGTGAGACGAGCCCCTCGGCGATCAGGGTGGCGAGCAGTCGGTGGAGCGTCGACGACGACAGCCCGGTGCGCTGCGCGAGGGTCACGGCCGTCAGATCGGGTTCGTCCTCCGAGAAACAGTCGAGCACGGCGAGGGCCCGCGCCAATACGCCGCGCTCCGCCTCGCTCCCGTCTCGGGTCGCCGTCACTCTCCGCCTCCTGACTCGCTGCGACGAGACTACCGCGCGTACGATGAGGCGCAGGAGGCCCCCATGAGCGCACTTGTCACCACGTCACCGCCGCCCGCGACCCCGCTGCAGCACGCCGCGCGAATACTGCTCGGGGCCGGGTTGCTGTTTGCCGGTATCGCGCACCTCACATTCGCGCGCCGCACGTTCCAGGCGCAGGTACCCGATTGGGTGCCCGCCGACAAAGACTTCGTCGTCATCGCCTCTGGCATCGTCGAGATCACGCTCGGCGGCGCAGCGATCGTGCTCGGTCGCCTGCGGGTGCCGGTCGGCTGGATCATCGCCGCGTTCTTCGTCGCGGTGTTTCCAGGCAACATCTCGCAGTTCGTGACGCGCTCCGACGCGTTCGGGCTCGACAGCGATGCGGCCCGCGGCATCCGGCTCGTGTTTCAGCCGTTGCTCGTGCTGTGGGCGCTCTGGTCGTGCGGGGCCTTCCAGGCGATCCGGCGCGAGCGACAGGGGCGCTGACTCATGACCGTCTCAGCCGCGTCGACCAGCGCACCGCTCACGGCCCTGATCACCGGCGCCTCGGCCGGGCTCGGCCGGGAGTTCGCCCACCAGCTCGCGGCGAAGGGCGTGCACCTCGTGCTCGTCGCGCGCGACGGCGACCGGCTTGATGCGCTCGCGGCAGACCTTCGAGGCCGCTACACCGTCGAGGTGACCGTGATCGCCGCCGACCTCACGAAAACAGACGACCTCGAGCGGGTCGCAGAGCGGGTGGAAGCGACGGTGCACCCCGTCGACATCGTGATCAACAACGCCGGTTTCGGCGTCTACGAGGGGTTCGAGTCGAGCGACCTCGCTGATGAACGCCGCCTCCACGAGCTACTTTCTTGGGTGCCGCTTCGCCTCGCGCACGCGGCCGTACCCGGCATGCTGGATCGCGGCTACGGCTGGATCGTGAACGTTGCGAGCGTCGCGGCGTTCACCCCCACCGGAACCTACGGGGCAGCGAAGGCCGCGGTCGTGTCGCTGTCGCGCGCCCTCAATGCGCGCTACCGCCGTCGCGGCGTGCACGTCACGGCGCTCTGCCCCGGGCTGCTCGACACCGAGTTCCACGAGCGGATGGGTGAGGATCACCTGCCGCGCGTGCCGAAGCTGGCGTGGGCAGACCCGGCGCGGGTCGTACGCGAGGGACTGATCGCGGTGCGGCAGGGCCGCAGCGTGATCGTGTCTGACTGGCGGTACCGCCTACTCACGCCGCTCACGCGCGTGCTGCCCGATCGGTTGCTGGAGCGCATCTCGACGACGAACGACTAGCCGGGACTTCGCGCTGACAGCGCCCCCTGCGCCGCGGTTCCGACCGCGCGTCCGAAGATGCACGGACTCACTGCAGCGTGACAGCGCCCGGGCATAGGGTGAGCGCATGGTCAACTATCGCTATCTCGGAAACAGCGGGCTCAAGGTCTCGGAAATCACGTTCGGCAACTGGGTGACGCACGCGTCCCAGGTCGAAGACGACACGGCGGTGCAGACGGTGCACGCAGCGCTCGAAGCCGGCATCACGACGTTCGACACCGCAGACACGTACGCCAACACGGCGGCAGAAGTTGTACTCGGCCGCGCACTCGAAGGGCAGCGCCGCGAGGGGCTCGAAATCTTCACGAAGGTGTACTTCCCGACCGGCCCGAAGGGGCCGAACGATACGGGCCTCAGCCGCAAGCACATTTTTGAGTCCATCAACGGTTCGCTGAAGCGCCTCGGCACCGACTACGTCGACCTGTACCAGGCGCACCGCTTCGACTACGAGACGCCGCTCGAGGAGACGTTCCAGGCGTTCGCCGACGTGGTGCGCCAGGGCAAGGCGCTGTACATCGGGGTGTCGGAGTGGACCGCCGAGCAGCTGCGCGAGGGTCACGCGCTCGCGAAGCAGCTGGGCGTGCAGCTCATCTCAAATCAGCCGCAGTACTCGATGCTGCATCGCGTCATCGAGGGGAAGGTCGTGCCGACCTCGGAGGAGCTCGGCATCTCGCAGATCGTGTGGTCTCCCATGGCGCAGGGCGTGCTCTCCGGCAAGTATCTGCCCGGCCAGCCGGTGCCCTCGGGGTCGCGCGCGACCGACGAAAAGAGCGGCGCTGAGTTCATGCAGAAGTTCTTGGACGAGCCGATTCTTGAGGCCGTGCAGCGACTGAAGCCGATCGCCTCGGAGGCCGGGCTCACCATGCCGCAGCTCGCCATCGCGTGGGTGCTGCAGAATCCGAACGTTGCCGCCGCTCTCGTCGGTGCGTCGCGCCCCGGGCAGCTGGCAGACACGGTGCAGGCATCCGGCGTGGTGCTCGATGCCGATACGCTCGCCGCGATCGACACCGCGCTCGGCGATGTGCCGAACCGCGACGCCGAAGACACCTACGGGGTATCGCCGAAGACGCGCCTGGTCTGATCCGCCGCGATCGCCCTTGTGTCGCGGGAGCGCCCGTGTTAGTTTTGACACAAAACTAACACGGGAGTGCTCCCGCGAACTGGAGTGATCAATGAAGATCGTCATCATCGGCGCCGGCATCGGTGGCCTACTCACGGCGCTCAGCCTGCACGAGGCGGGATTCACCGATATCACGGTGTATGAGCGCTCCGCTGAGATCCGCGGGCTCGGAGTCGGCATCAATTTGCTGCCCCACGCGGTGCGGGAGCTCACGGAGCTCGGAATCGTCGACGAGATCGCCGCGCTCGGCGTCGAGCCGACCACGCTGGCCTACTACAACCGCCACGGCCAGCCGATCTGGCAGGAGCCGCGCGGCACCGCGGCCGGCTATGCGTGGCCGCAGCTCTCCGTGCACCGCGGCCGTTTGCAGCTCACCCTCCGCGATGCCGTTGAGCGCCGCGTCGGCGACATCATTCGCACCGGTCACCGCGTGGTCTCGGTCACTCACGGCGACGCGCAAGACACCGCTCACTTCGAGACGGCAACCGGTGAGGTCGAGGTCACCGCAGACATCGTCATTGCCGCGGACGGTATTCACTCAGCGGTGCGCGCCGCGCACTACCCCGACGAGGGTGCACCGCCCTGGAACGGGCTCACGCTGTGGCGCGGGGTCGCCTACGCGCCACCGTTTCTCGACGGCAGCACGATGGTGATGGTCGGCGACGGTGAGCAGAAATTCGTCGCCTATCCGCTCGGGGCGGTCGACCCGGCCACCGGCCTCATGCCGCTCAACTTCATCGCGGAGAAGCGCGGCGTCGGGTCAGGCCAGGTCGACTGGAATCGCGCCATCGACCCCGAACCCATCGTCGAACTCTTCGCGGACTGGCGGTTCGACTGGATCGACATCCCCGGTCTCATCGCCTCCGCGAGCGAGATACTCGAGTATCCGATGGTGGATCGCGATGCGCTCCCGCAGTGGACGTTTGACGGCACGACACTGCTCGGCGACGCGGCCCACGCGATGTACCCGAACGGGTCAAACGGCGGCTCGCAGGCGACGCTCGACGCGCGCACGCTCGCGTACCACCTCGCCACGTCGCCGACGCCCCGCGCGGGACTTCGCGCGTACGAGGCCGAGCGCCGCACCGCGACCGCGGAGCTGCTCGCGCAGACGCGCCAGGCCGGGCCGGAGCGGGTCATGATCCTCGCTGCCGAGCGGGCACCCGGGGGCTTCGCGAACATCACTGACGTGATTCCGGCCGCCGAGCTCGAAGCCGTCGCGACCGCGTACAAGCGGGCAGCCGGGTTCCACCCCGCGTCACTCAACGAGCGCCCCTCGCTGAGCGTGCCGCGCTGAAGAGAAGAGATGAGTGAGCAGATGGACTCCCCACGAAGTGACCTCGACTTAGACGTCAACCTCGGCACCGACCTCGATCCCGCCCTCGATCCCGCCCGCCTCGCCGGGATCCTGTCGCCGCTGCGCCGCGCGCTGCTCACCGCGTCGCGGGCAGCGCACGATCTCCCCGACATCCCGGATGCGCAGATTCAGGTGATCCGCGCACTCCCCGCCGGAGAGAGCCGCGCGCCGAGCGACCTCGCCGACGAGCTGCGACTCGACCGCTCGACGATCAGCAATCTGCTGGCCTCAATGCAGCGGTCAGGCCTCATCGAGCGACGCCCCGACCCGAGCGATGGTCGTCGCGCGCTCGTCTCCACCTCGGCGCGGGCGCGGTCGATCTTCGCGTCGTTCGATGCCGCGAGCGCGCGCATACTGGGCGCGGCGCTCGGCGTACTCGACCCCGCTGACCGGACGGCGGTCGCCGCGGCGCTGCCAGCGCTCGAACGCCTGCTGTCGGCATTGATCGCTGACCCCGGCACAGCCGACGCCGATCCTGACCCCGCGACCACAGCAGAAAACGGAGCCCATTATGCCGCTTCCCACCCCGCAACTTGAGCACGCCTTCGACGTCGAGGTCACGCTCGGTTCGCTTGAAGACCACGGCCACACGCGCGCGGGGCATCGCCGCATCATCCCCATCTTGGGCGGGCGAATCACTGGCGCCGTCGAAGCTGACATCTTGCCGGGGGGCGCCGACTGGCAGGTCGTGCGCAGCGACGGTTCGATCGAGATCGACGGCCGCTATTCGGCGCGCACCCCAGCTGGGGAGCTGCTGTACCTGCAGGCGTCCGGGGTGCGCAGCGGCGACCCGCACGTGCTCGAATCGCTACTCAGGGGCGAGCCGGTCGACCCGTCCGAGTACTACTTCCGCACGAACGTGACGATCGAGACCTCGGCACCGGCACTCGCGCACCTCGAGCGTTCGATCTACCTGGCCGTCGCCGAACGCACGGCGACCGCGGTGCGCTACGCAACGTATCGCTTCGCCTGAATCGGCAACACGTCGGCTCGAACCCGACGCATTAGGGAGTACCAAATGTTCACTTTTGGTAGTACCATTTGGGTATGGCTGGGCACAAATGGAAAGTGACCTGTAAGCCCAGTGCCCTCAAACGCGAGTGGGGTCGCTTAGACGCAGTCTCGGTCATCCAGGGCTGGCGGCTCCGCGCAATCCCCATGGAGCCAACCCGCATCCCAGGTTCCCCAGACCCTGCGGGTTTCATCGGACCCGCGCTCGACGGTACTGAGCTTGAAGTGTTCGCAGACATCCTCTCGGACCGAAAAGAGATTTCGGTGTTCCACATGATGCAGGCTCGGCCCAATGTCATTCGAAAGATTCTCGCCGCTAAAGCCGCACAGGGAAGGAAATAACAATGAGCACTCAGCAAAATGAGACTCCCACTGCCCGCGTCGCCCGCTATGAACGCGGTGACTTCGAAGTCTCCTCCGATGCTTTGATCCAGACACGTGATGAGCTGCGCACAGGCGATTTCGATTTCGAGCTCGACCCCGCCGACATCGCAGAAGTTGAGCGCCATCGCGCGGGCCGCCCGTCACTCAGCGGTACCGTCGGCAGTGGCCGTTCACCCCGGCGCCAGGTGCGCCTCTCCGTTCCCCTCGATGAGCAACTGGCCCAGCGTGCCGCCGCCGAAAATCGCAAACCCAGCGAAATCTTGCGTGACGCACTCACCATGTATCTCAATGAGGCGCCGGCAGCGCCTGACCCCTCGGCGCCACACCGCGTCGCATAGTTTCAACGCAACGAGCCAACTACTCCGGCCGATCCTTCATGACGCGGCGGTGCAGCAGCGCTGTGACCATTGCGATCACGGAGCCGATGAGCGTGTCGAGCACGCGCTCGCTCGCCGCGGCAGCGAGGTTCGCACCGCCCGAAGCGGCCCCCGTAATGAGCAGCACGAGCGGCGTAATGAACACGAGCGCCAGCGCGTAGTTGCGCACCACGACGAGCTCGATAGTGAATTGCAGGCATGTCAGCAGCGCGACGAGCACGAACGGATTCGCTCCGAGCGGTGCCAGCGCGAGATAGAGGGCCGCGCCGACGAGCGTGCCGACGGTGCGGTGCAGCCCGCGGGCGAGCGAGTGCCGGCGCACGGCACTCAGACCGATGACGGCCACACCAGCCGACACCGTCCAGTAGGCGCGGTGCGGATCGATCCAGAGCACCGTGACTGCCGTGCCGATGACCGCAACAATGACAATGCGCAGGATCAGCCGGCGCTCACCCGGACCCAGCCACGGGCCGGGCAGCAACTCGCTCAGCGGGCGAACGGGTTTCGCACGCTCAGACGCGCTCACGAGCGGCGCGAGGGCGAGCAGGTACGAGAACAGCGCGCCGCCAACGAGCGCTGCGATGAGCACGAGCGGAGGGTTCAGTCGCTCCCCGTCGACGACCGCCGTGATGTTGCCAGCGAGGCCGTAGCTCAGCACGAAAAACACCGGGCCGGGCGGGCCGAGCCGAAACGCGAACGAGAGCGTCGCCGTGACGCCAGCGACGACCACGAGCCCGATGCTGAGCAGTATCGGCCACGGCGAGAGGGCGGCGCCGAGGGCGGCGGAGCCGATGAGCACGATCGCGACAAACGGCAGCACCTTGGCGCGCTCGGCGGCCGCCTGACTCGCGGCAAACAGCGCGACAAACGCGCCGGCCGCTGTCTGCAGACCGATTCCCGGGAAGCCGAGCACGGTGAGCAAACCGAACGGAACGCCGATCGAGAGAGCTGCGCGCAGCGCGATCCAGATGCGCGGGCCGGGGCCAGCTGGCATCTCGAACAGACTGCGCACGGCCTTGATCACCGCGGTGGGCGGTGCGGCCGAGTAGCCGCGTTTGGGTGTCGCCGATTCGCCGTCTTCGACTGCGTCAGCCATCTGCACCCCCGTCTGCGTTTGCCCCGCCTATTCTTTCAGGTTCGGCGGCGGCCGCAGACCGCGTTAGGGCGCGGAGTTCGCGGAGTCGGGATCTAGCGCCTCAGCCGCAAGCCGCGCCGCGCCGATGATCCCCGCGTTATTGCGAAGTCGCGCGGGCGACACCGGCACCGCGACACCGGCGAACGGAAGATACTCGTCGGACGCCTTGCTAATGCTGCCACCAATCACGAAGCGATCGGGGTTGATGACCTTCTCGAGGTACGCGACGTAGCGCGCTGCGCGCCCCGCCCACTCCGCGAGCGTGATGCCCTCGCGCTCGATGACCTTCGCCGAGGTGTGGTGCTCGATCGACGTGAAGCCGTCGAGTTCGAGGTGGCCGAGCTCGAAGTTGGGCACGAGCACACCGTCAGCGACGAGCGCCGAACCGATGCCGGTGCCGAACGTCAGCACGAGTGTCACGCCGGGCAGGCCGCTCACCTCGCCGTACGCGACCTCGGCGACACCCGCGGCGTCGGCGTCGTTCACGACCGTGCACGGAGCCGCCACCGCGGCGGCGAGCAGCGCGTGCGCATCCGTGCCGATCCAACTCAGGTCAATGTTCGCGGCGGTGCGCATGACGCCGTTGCGCACGACACCCGGCAGCGTGACACCGACCGGCAGCGCGGCGACCTCAGCGGCAGTGGCGATGCCCGCCACACCGGCAACCTTTGCGTCGCCAGCGGCGACGCGATCCGCGATCTCCACGCGAATCGCATCGGTCATCGCACCGACCTCGCGCGCGATATCTGCGGGGACGCCGCCCACCGGCGTCGCCACCTTGTGCCGCGAAGTGATTCTCTCGCCGGTCGCGAGATCGATCGCGGCGCCCTTGATTCCGGTGCCGCCGACATCAATGCCGATGGCTACATGCTGCACACCCATAGCCGCGAGTGTACTGGCCGCGAGCGCGCGCTCGCTACAGCGCGCGGAGCACGACGGCGCTGCCCTGGCCACCGCCGCCACAGATGCCCGCGGCGCCCACGGACCCTGAGCCGTGTTCGGCGAGCTGACGCGCGAGCGTCCCGACGATGCGTGCGCCGGAAGCGCCGATCGGGTGACCCAGCGCGATCGCGCCACCGTGCACGTTGACGATCGCGGGATCGATGCCGAGTTCGCGCGTCGACTGCACGCCGACGGCCGCGAACGCCTCGTTGATCTCGACCGCCGCGAGGTCGGCGACGGTGACGCCGCTCGTTTTCGCGAGGGCGGCCGCGATGGCGTGCGACGGTTGCGAGTGCAGGTGGGTGTCGGGGCCCGCCACGAACGCGGTCGCCTCGACCCGTGCGAGCGGAGAAAGGCCGAGCCGCTCGGCGGCGGCTTCGCTGACGATCACGAGTGCGGCGGCGCCGTCGGTGATCTGCGAGGCGTTGCCCGCGGTGATGGTGCCGCCTTTCGCAAACGCCGGGCGGAGGCCAGCGAGGGTCTCGGCCGTGGTGTCGGCGCGCACGCCATCGTCGCTCGCTACGACGGTGTCGCCGCGGCGCGAAGACACAGTGAACGGCTCGATCTCACCCGCGAGAAAATCTGCGCCAGCGGCTGCGCGCTGGTGAGATGAGGCGGCGAAGGCGTCCTGCTGCTCGCGGGTCAAGCCGAGCGGAGCATTACCGGTCTCGGTCAGCGCCCCCATCGCGACCTGGTCGAAAGCGTCGGAGAGCCCGTCGCGATCGACCGTGTCGACGAGCACGGCGTCGCCGTACTTCGTGCCAGCGCGCAGCGGCAACACGTGGGGTGCGAGCGACATGGACTCCTGGCCCGCGGCGACCACGACGTCGGCCTCGCCCGCGGCAATCAAGCGCACCGCCTGCGAAACCGCCTCCGCGCCTGACAGGCAGACGGCGTTCAGTGTGATCGCCGGAACCGAAAGCGGGATGCCCGCGCCGACCGCGGTCTGGCGCGCGGGGTTCTGCCCCGCACCGGCCTGCAGCACCTGGCCGACAACCACGGCGTCAACGTCTGCCGGCGAGACACCCGCGCGCTGCAGGGCGGCGCGCACCGCGTGCGCGCCGAGCACGGTGGCGGGCTGCGCGGCCAGCTGCCCGGTGAAACGAGTGAACGGCGTGCGGGCGTACCCGGCAATGAGTGCGGACATCGACTGGCTCCTCGGTGGTGCGCTGATGCGGCGGTGCGCTGGTGCGGCGGTGCGGCGGAAGACTCCCCATCCTGCCTCACACGCGGCGACTTGGCAGCGACGACTGCGCACAGCCGTTGCCTGAGGCACTGTGCAGGGGCGAGCCTCTAGTGTGGGGGAATGAGCTCAGACGAGGCGTCGCAGCCGCCCGCGCTGGTTGCTCCCTCGAAGCGGCGTCGGCGCGTGGGCCGCGTGCTCGGTGTGACCACCGTCGGCCTCGTCGCCGTGCTCGCTGGTACCTACGCCGCCGCGTGCGCCCTCGCGCCCCTGCCGTCGCCCACCGTTTCAATCGCCGAGCCGACGCTCCGTATTACCGGCGATGACGCGCAGGCGCAGGCAATCGTTGATGCGCAGGCCGAACCAACAGCAGTCGGCTGGCTGCACGCCGACGAGGTGTGGGCGAACTCAGACACCCCGGTGCCCATCGCGAGCATCTCGAAACTCGTCACCGTGCTCGTCGCGCTCGATGCGCAACCCGTTGAAGCCGGCGCAGACGGGCCCGTGCACGTGTGGACCACCGCTGACGCTGCCCGGCAAGACGCGTATCTGGCCGCGGACGGCGTTGCGTTTCCGATCCCGATCGGAACCGAAGTCACCGTGCGCGAGATGCTTGAGCTCGCCCTGATTCCGTCGGCGAACGACTTTGCGGCGGCCTACGCCTACTCAGTTTTTGGCGATAACGAGGCGTTTCTGGCAGCGGTGAAGCAGTGGCAGGATCGCGAGGGCCTCGAATCGCTCACCCTGTTTGAGCCGACCGGCATGGACGAGCGCAACGCCGCGAGCCCCGCCGACGTGCTGCGGCTCACCCGCCTCGCGCTGCAGAATGAGACCGTCGCCGAGATCGTCGCCCTGCGGAAGGCGAACCTGCCGTGGGGCATCGGAACGGTCACGAGCACGAACCCGCTCTTTCGGGCGCTCGACGGGGTCGTCGGCGCGAAAACCGGCCGCACGAGCGCTGCCGGGTACAACCTTGCGGCCGCCCGCGCGAGCGATGCGCCGGGCCACGATGTCGTGCAGCTCTCGGTGGTGCTGGGGCGAGACACGGCCGAGGATCGCCTGAGCTCGAGCCTCGCCACCTTCTCGGCACTTGACGCCGCTTACCAGACCGTGACGATTACGAAGGTCGGCGAACGCGTCGGGACCGCGACGACGGCAGACGGGATCGAGATCCCGCTCGTGACGAGTGTCGGCGCGACGTCGGTGCTGCTCCCGGGCGAGGAAGTGACGCGCACGATCACGCCGCTGGGGGCGGCCGCGGGCGAGGACTTCGCCATCAGTGGCGAAGACTCCGACGCGGGCGAGCAAGTCGCCACCCTCACTACGACGGGCCCGACTTCAGAGGACGCAACCAAGTCCGACATCGTGACGGACGCCCCGATCGTCGCCCCCAGCTACGGCTGGCGCCTCACCCACCCGAGAGAACTCTTCGTCTGGAACTAGCCCCCCCCCCCCCCCCCCCCGCACCCCCGCGCTTCTGTCGCCCCAAATGATCCCGTCACGCCCCTGAAGCAACACTTTGCGACGACAGAAGCGGGGGGCGCCTTGGGTAAGGGGGGTAGGGAGGTAGGGGGGGTAAAGGCTCGAGTTAGAGGAGGGAACCTCGGACCAGGCGGGAGATGACTCCCGTGAGGTGGTCTACGCCCGCCACGAGGTCAGCGTCCTTCGTGAACTCGTCGAGGCTGTGCGAGATGCCCGCGACGCTCGGCACGAAGAGCATGATTGTTGGCACAGAGTCCTTCATGTTGGTCGAGTCGTGACCCGCCACCGTCATCACGCGGTCGTGCGTAAGCCCCAGCTGTTCGGCAACCTCGCGTGCCAGCTCCACCCCGGCCTCGGGGTACGGATTCTGATCCCAGCTGTGCTCAGCCGTCACCGCGATCTCGACGCGATCCTCGCGCTGCACCCGCTCGATGGTGCGCTGCAGCGCGGCGTGCGCCTCCCGGATCACGTCGGCGCTCGGCGAGCGCAGATCGAGCAGCAGCTCCACCTCGCTCGCCACCACCACGGGCGAGTTCGGGTAGACGTTCAGCTCGCCGCAGGCGGTGTGCAGCATGCCGGGCTCGAACTCGTCGACGAGCTCGCGCGCGGCCACGACGAGGCGCGCAGCCCCGAGCAGCGCGTCGCGCCGATCGACCATGAGCGTCGAGCCGCTGTGCGCCTGCGCACCGGTGACCTTGAATTCAAACTTGTGGGCCGCCCAGGTCGCGTTGACGAGTCCGATCGTGACACCGTCCTCCTCCATGCTGCGACCCTGCTGCACGTGCACCTCGGCATACGAGGCCACCTCGCGGCCCGAATCGCCCCCGAACACGTCGCCCGCGCCCCGCTCCCCGATCGCGTCGAGCGCGTCGGCGACCGTCACGCCCGCCGGATCGGTCGTCGCGAGCGCGTCAGCGAGTGCGAGCTTGCCCGTGAACACCGAGCTGCCCATCATCGACGGCTTGAACCGCGAGCCCTCCTCGTTGAACCAGTTCACGACGGCAAGATTCACGACCGCACCGGCGCCAGCGCTCTCGCCCGAACCACGCCCAGCCCGCAGCTCCTCTGCCACGCGGACACACGCGTGCGCCGACGCCAGTACGCCGTACGCCCCGTCGAAGCGCCCGGCCGTTGGCTGCGAGTCCATGTGAGACCCGGTGAGCACGTACGGCGCACCCGGCACGAGTTCGAGCAGCCCGAACTGATTGCCGATGGCGTCGCGCACGACGGTGAACCCGTTCGATTCGAGCAGTTCCGCGAACCACGCACGCTGCTCGCCGTCGGCCTCGGTCGCGGCCTGGCGATCAACGCCGTTCGTGCCTGGCACCGCACCGAAGCGCGAGTGCACGGCCCAATCGGCGAGGAAGGCGTCGTCGAGCTGCTGCGTCATGGGTTCGTCCTTCGAGCGAGAGCGGAGTGAGAGCGGGTAAAAAACAGGGGTCAGGATCGCGCGTCGTAGCTCAACTCGCCGCCGAGCACCGTCGCCACGATATCGAGGTCGGCGATGCGATCGGCGGTGAGCGGAGACGCCGAAAACACGGTGAAGTCGGCGAGCTTGCCCCGCTCGAGCGTGCCCTTGCTCGCGATCTCACCCGTGGCGCGCGCCGCCCACTCGGTGTGCGTGCGCAGCGCCTCCTCCGGCGTGATCGCCTCATCGGGGGCGAGCAGCGAGCCGGTGTCGGTCACCCGATCCACTGCCGCCTGCATGCCGCGCCGCAGGTTGTTGTCGGCGACCGGCAAGTCTGAAGAACCAGCGAGAATGACTCCGGCGTCGATCACGGAGCGACCGCGGTACAACCACGACTCGCGCTCGGGGCCGACGCGATCCGCCATCTGGGCACCGAACGAGCTGATGAACCCGGCCTGCGGGGTGACCGCGACCGCGAGCCGCCCCGCGCGTTCGACCTGGTCGGGCCTCGCGATGCCGAAGTGCTCGACACGGCAGGGCGTGTCTCGGCGGCCGTAGCGATCCTGCGCCTCCTCGATGAGGTCGAGCGCGAGGTCGATCGCGGCGTCGCCGATGGCGTGCAGCGCGAGCGGCCAGCCAGCGCGGTACGCGCCGAGCGCCCGCTCGCGGTAGACCGCGGGCTCGTCGAGTAGATAGCCGGTGTTGTGGTCGTGGCCGCAGTAGTCCTCGGTGACCGCGGCCGTCGCGCCGAGCAGCGACCCGTCGAGAAACACCTTCACGTGCCCGAACCGCACCGCGTCGTCGCCGAACCCGGCGCGAATGCCGAGGTCGAGCCCGGCCCCCTCGCCCTCGCGGGCGAAGTCGGTTGCGTGCCCGGTGAGCGGGCGCAGCGCGTCAATTGCGGGCATGAGCTGCGCGCGGGCGTGCAGCTTGCCGCGCTCGGATGCCGCCTGGTAAGCCGCGACCTCGATCGGGCTGTGGCCGATCCAACCGCCGCCGACACCCGCCTCGGTGAAGCTCGTGATGCCCTGCTCGGCGTAGCGTGAGGTCGCGGCGTCGAGCGCCTCAACGAGTCGCTCAGTCGAGTACGGCAGCAGCAGCGCTTGCACGAGCCCCTGCGCCGCCTCTTCGAGCAGCCCGGTCGGGGCACCGCCGGCGTCGCGCACGACGACGCCGCCCGTCGGGTTCGCGAACCCTGCATCGAGTGCGCCCACGAGGTCGAGCGTCACGGTGTTGGTGATCGAGGCGTGGCCAGAGGTGTGGCGCAGGTAGAGCGGGTGGCCCTGCGTGATCTCGTCGAGCCGGGCGATATCGGGGAACGCGCCGCCGTGGTGCGCCTGGTTGAATCCGGTGCCGTGCACCCAGGCTTCGGGATCGCCGAGCTCATCGAGGCGCGCGACCTCTGCGGCGACCTGTTCGTACAGGGCGTCGAGCCCGCGCACGACGCTCAGGTCGATCGATGCGAGCCCCAGCCCCCACCACGAGGTGTGACAGTGCGCATCGATGAGCCCTGGAGTGACGCAGGCATTTCCGAAATCGAGCGTCGTCACGGCGTCGAGCCCGGCGATCTCGTCGTCGAAGCCGACGATGCGGCCGTGCAGCACGCCGACCGCCGTTGCCGTGGGCCGCGCCGGGTCCATCGTGAGAATTTCGCGGGCGGTGAGGATCAGATCGAGTTTCATGGCGTATTCCTCAGGCTGCGATTTCAGATGAAGCGGGCGGCATCACGCTGTCGGCGATGAGCACGTGAATCAGTGCGGGAGCGTCGGCGGCGAGCGCGCGGTCGAGCGCCGCCGCGAAATCCTGGGTGCGTTCGACGCGCTCGCCGTGCCCGCCAAATGCCCGCATCCACTCGGCGAAGTCGGGGTTCGCCATGCGGGTGCCCGAGGGGCGTCCCGGGTAGTGGCGCTCCTGGTGCTGCACGATCGTGCCGTAGATGCCGTTGTCGACGACGATCATCAGCGGCTTGCCGCCGTGCGCGACGGCCGTGGCGAGCTCTTGCCCGTTCATCATGAAGTCACCATCGCCGCAGACGGCGACCGCGCGGCGCTCCGGGAAGGCGAGCGACGCGGCGACTGCCGCGGGAACCGCGAGGCCCATCGCGCCGTTGCGAGCGCCGACGAGGCTCGCAGGGGTGAGGTGTCTGACGAAGCGGTGCGCCCAGATGGTCGCGTTGCCCGCGCCAAACGTGAGCACGGCGTTGCCCGCGAGCCGGTCGTCGAGCTCCCCGAAGGCGATGCCGAGATCAACGCCGGGCTCCAGGGTGTCGGCGGGAATGCCTGAGGCTCCCGCGACGCCGGGTACCGATGCGTCGGGTCGGTGGGCGGCGAATCGCGCCTGTGCTTCCGAGCGAGCGAGCATCCAGGCGTCGTCGCGCGCGCCCCGAGCTGTCGCAGTGTCGATGTCCGCGAGCGCACCGGCGAACGCCACCGGGGTCGCGAGCAGGTGCTGGTCGAGGCGACCGGCGTGCATTGTCGCTTCGGGGTCGACCGACACGAGCACGGTTTCGGCCTCAAAGCCGAGGCGGTAGCCGTCGCTCATCACGTCGGATCGGCCGCACCCCACGAAGATCACGAGGTCTGCCGCAGCGTAGCCGTCTGCGACCGCGTCGGCGCGGCCATACCCCAGCCAGCCAGCCCAGGCCGCACCCGAGTGGGGCACTGCATCGTAGGCGCGCCAGTCCGTGAACAACGGGACGCCGGCCGCCTCGGCAAAGTCGAGCACCGCCTGGCCCTCGCCGCCCTGCCAGCCGTCGCCACCGACGACGAACGCGGGGCGCTCGGCGCGGGCGAGGCGCTCGGTCAGCGCGGCGACCTCGCCTACCGAGGGCTGCGGGTTCGGCACTGCGATCGGGGCGCTCGGTGCCGCTGCCGTGAGCTCGACGAGCACGTCTTCTGGCAGGCCGATCACCACGGGGCCGGGTCGCCCCGCGGCCGCGATGCGCATGGCTTCGGCAACGAGTTCGCCCGCGCGATCCGCGTCGTCGATGGTCATGACGCGCTTTGCCGTCGACCCGAACCAGCCGGTGAGACTGAACTCCTGGAACGAATCGCGCTCTCGATCCGCGACGGGAATCAGCCCGACGAAGAGCACCATTGCCGTCGCATCCTGCCACGCCGTGTGAATCGCGATCATGGCGTTCGCGGCGCCCGGCCCGCGGGTCACCATCGCGATGCCGGGCACCCCCGTCAGGCGACCCTCGGCGAGCGCCATGAATCCGGCACCGCCCTCTTGCCTGCAGACGACGGTCTCGATGGTCGAATCGTGGAGGCCGTCGAGCACGTCGAGGTAGCTCTCACCGGGTACGGCGTAGACGCGCTGCACCCCGTGTGCCTCGAGCGTGCGAACGATGAGATGGCCGGCCGACTGAGGCATGTGGTGCGATCCTTCCGGGATACTGCTGCAAAACGAGAACGAAGAGGCCGGTACGGATCCGCTGCCATCGGGATCCGCACCGGCCCGCTTGATTAGTGCTTAAACCCGGGCAGATTCACGCTGAGGCGCGGCGCGACTGCTCCGGCGAACGCCGAGAACAGGCTCAAGAAGATCAGCATCGCTGCCGCGGGCCACCAGTGATCGGCGGCCGCCGCGACGAAACCGGTTGCGAGCAGCGGGATGAAACCCGAGAGCATGCCGGCTGCGTTCTGCGCGAGGCCGACGCCGGTGTAGCGAGTCTTCGCCGGGAACAGGCCGGTGAGCACGGTGCCAGACGCTGCGTACGGCAGCGACAGCGCGGCCACGGCGAGCGTCATCGACAGCACAACGAGCACGGGGCTCCCCGAGGTGAGCATCAGGAACACCGGGATAGCGACGACCGCCGAGATGATGCCGCCCCACAGAATAACCTTGCTCGCACCGTACTTCGCGCCGAGCGCCCCGCCCCAGAGCAGCACGAAGATCTCGACGACTGCGGCGACCATGCTGCCGAGCAGCATCAGCGACGAGTCGTAACCGAGCACGTTCACGCCGTAGTAGACGCAGAACGCAGTGACGAGGTAGAAGCCGCCGACGCCGAGCAGCGCGGCCGCCATGCCGATGATGATCTGGCGCCAGCTGTGCTTGAACGTGCTCGCAACGGGGGTCTTATCGATCTGACCCGCTTCTTCGAGCTGACGGAAGACCGGTGACTCTTCGAGCTTCGAACGGATGTAGATCGCGATGAGCAGCAGCGGGAAGGCAATCAAGAACGGGATGCGCCAGCCCCACGAGTTAAAGCTCTCCTGCGTCAGGATGAGCGTCATGACGAAGAATCCGCCGGAGGAGAGGATCGTGCCGATCGGCGAACCGATCTGCGGAATCGCGGCGTAGCGCGCACGCAGGTGGAGCGGCGCGTTCTCGACCACGAGGGTCATGGCGCCTGACCACTCGCCGCCGACGAACAGGCCCTGCAGCACGCGCAGCAGCACGAGCAGGATGGGCGCTGCGACGCCGATCGCGGCGAACGTGGGCAACAGGCCGATGAGACCCGTGACGAGGCCGATACCGACGATCGTGATCATCAGTACCTTGCGGCGCCCGATCCGATCGCCCATGCGGCCGAAGATGATACCGCCAATGGGGCGGGCCGCGAGACCCACGCCGAACGTGGCGAACGACGCGAGCGCCGCGGCCGTCGCGTTCTCGCTCGTGAAGTACTGGACGTTGAAGACCAGTGCGGCGGCTGCGCTGAACAGGAAGAAGTCGTACCACTCGAGTGCGGTGCCGATCAGGGCACCGAGCGCGACCTTGTTCGCGTCCTTGATGCTCAGTTCTTGCGTGGCACCGTATTCAATCGATGCCGTGTGCGTTGTCTCGCTCATGCGTTCTCTCCGTCGAGGATGCGGGATCCGTGAGTGCGGCTCACGCACGTTTGCGTGGGCGCCGGTATTCGATCCTCGCAGGGAATCCGCCCATTTGGAGTGCCCATTCGCCCCCGATCGGGAGCCGGTTCCAGTGCATATGCACATACACTGGGCGCATGGATGCCCGCCCGACCGATGCGCTCAGCGATACGCCGACAGCGGCCGACCGCGAGCGCTGGCTCGAACTGCTCGCAACGCTCGATCCCGAATCACTCACCGATCGCTTTCTCGACCGCGTGGTGTCGGTTCCCGGGTACTCCCCCGCTCCGATTCCGGTGTCCGAGCTGCGGCGCACGGGCACGCTGTCGTTCGTATCGCTCATCGAGGGGATGCAGGCCGGTGGCTTCTCAGAGCCGGTGGCCGTCGCCACCGATGTCGGCGTCTCGCGAGCGCGCGCCGGGGTGCCGCTGACCTCGCTCATGACCGCCATTCGCCACGACTTCACGGTGCTGTGGGAGGCGCTGACGCGCGCGGCGACCGCCGATGACGCGGAACTCATCGTGCGGCACACGAACATCGTGATGCGCATCGTCGATGATTACGTGCACCAGACCGAGGCGGCGTATGTCGCGGAGCTGCAGCGCATGAACGAGGAGCAGGCGTCGGTGCGGCAGGGTCTCATCGCCGCGTTCTTCCACGACGTGCAGCCCGCGCCCGAGCGGCTGCGGGCGCTCGCGAGCGAGCTCGAACTCACAGACAATCCGCCGCTCACGGTCGTTGCGGCCGTCGGTGACGACATCGCGGCGCTGCGGGTGCACATCTCGGGGCTTGAACGGGCCGGCGGACGCGTGTTCACGCACCATCTCGGCGACACGCTGATTGCGTTCATGCGGCAGGGGGCGCTCCGCGGATCGCGCCTCGCCGAGATCGGCGCGCAGGCGCGCGCGCTGCGAGTGGGCGCGACCGTCGCCCAGCACGGCGTCGCCGATCTGCGCCAGGCCGCCGCAACCGCCGGCGCGCTCGCGCACGTGTTCACCGCCGACGAAACCGGGGCGATGCCGTGGAGCCGCGGCTGGGCGCGGCTGGCCGCGCGCGGCCTGCTCGACTCGGGCAACCCGATCCTCGCCGATGTCCACGATGCGCTCGCGCGGTGCACGCCCGCCGAACGCGCCCGCCTCGAAGAGGCTGCCCGCAGCTACCTGCAGACTGGCAGCGTCGGAGCGTCGGCCGAGGCGCTCTACTGCCACCGCAATACCCTCGCGAACCGGCTACGCCGCTTCGCCGACCTCACGGGCGTCGATCCGCTCATCCCGGCGGAGGCGGCACGACTCGTCGTGGGCTGGGCGTAGCGTCGCTCGCGTTCTGCAAGCGATCTGCGTTCTGCAACCTCCGCGTCGGGCAAACGAGCTTGCCGAACGCAGATCGCTTGCGGAACGCAGGTCGCAGTCACCCAGCGAGCGCGCTCAGGAGACCGCGCGCTCGATCGAGTCGAGTATCGCGGCGACGCCGGCGCGGTACACCGCCATGCCGTCGACGGCGAGCAGCTCATCGCGGTGCTCATTCACGAGCGGAAAGTCGCTCATGGTGATCGGCCCGAACGTACTGATCCAGGGGATCGAGCCGTTACGCTCGGAGGGGTGGCGATTGTAGGCCTCGTGCGCCATCGCCGACGAGTGGGCCAGCATGAAGCCGGAGATCGCGGCGTACGACCGAATCAACGCGTCACCACTCAGGCCGGCCTCGACGAGCATCTCAAGCAGGAACTCAACGGCCGCGGCATCGCCCGGCCCGGCCGGGTCGGTGACGGCGCCCTCCTTGGCGATGGCGGGGTGTTCGAGGCTAAGTTCCGCGGTGCGCATCACGAGCACTTCGAGGCGTTCGCGCCAGGTGCCCGTGGCGGCGCGGCCAGCCTCTGACGCCCACCCGCTCAGCCGATCGAGAGTCGCGCGAACGATCTCGTCTTTGTTGCGGAAGTGCCGGTACATCGCCGAGGCGTCAACTCCGAGGTGTTCGCCGAGGCGTTTGATCGTGATGCGAGTGTTCGCCTCGGTGCGCGCGAGTTCGAGCACGGCCTCCACGATTGTGCGTTGATCGAGCCGCACGCGCTTCGTGCTCGTTTCCGCTGTCACGTGCAGCCTCCGTTGCTGTGCAGTGCCGATTCGTTTCGGTACGGCACCAGTGTAATCCCGCCGATCCTCGCAATGTCAACGACAATGTCAACGTCGTTGACATTGCGTCGCAAGTCGCATAGCGTGTGCTCCACGCATCGAAGAAGATACGCCGAAGGAGGCTGCGGTGACGCTTACCCCGACCGCTGACACCGTGTTCGAACACGGCTGGGTCTACACGGGATCCGAGGATTCCCCCACGTTCGGAGGTATCGCCGTCGCAGACGGGCGCATCCTCTCGACCGACGCTGCCGAAGTAGCCGCACTCGCGGAGACGGCAACTCACCGCGTCGATCTCGCCGGCCGTCTGCTTATCTCCGGATTTCAAGACGCCCACGTACATCCCGTCATGGCCGGCGTCGAGCTGCTCAGCTGCGATCTCTCGGGCTGCGACAGCGCTGACGAGACGCTCTCAGTCATCGCGGCATACGCCGCCGCCCACTCCGACCTCGAGTGGATCTTGGGTGCCGGCTGGTCGATGGACGCCTTCCCGGGCGGTACGCCCACACGGCAGCAGCTCGACGCCGTCGTGCCCGACCGCCCCGTGCTCCTCGAAAACCGTGATCACCACGGCGCGTGGGTGAACACCCGCGCGCTCGAACTCGCGGGCATCACGGCAGCTACACCCGACCCGGCCGACGGCCGCTTCGAGCGCGAGCCAGACGGAACCCCCGCTGGCACGGTGCACGAGGGCGCGATGAGCCTGTTCGGATCCGTGCGCCCGCGGCCGACGCTTGACCAGGCCTACGACGGGCTGCTCGCAGCGCAGCAGCACCTCGTCTCGTTCGGCATCACCGCGTGGCAAGACGCTGCGGTCGGCGAATTCATGGGCAGCCCCGACACGGTACCCGTGTACCTGCGCGCGGCGAGCGACGGCGCGCTCAAGGTGCGCGTACGCGGTGCCCAGTGGTGGAACCGGGAGGACGGCGATGCGCAGCTCGACCCGATCCTCGCCCGCCGAGACGAGGTGGCGGCGCAGTGCGACCCCGATCGCCTCTCACTCGCCTCGGTCAAGGTGATGGTCGACGGCGTCGCCGAGAACTTCACGGCGGCAATGCACGAGTGCTACCGCGACCACCACGGCGACGCGACCGAGAATCGCGGTATATCGTTCTTCGATCCGCGCGACATGGCGCGCTTCGTCACGGCCCTCGACCGAGAGGGCATGCAGGTGCACTTCCACGCACTCGGCGACCGCGCCGTCACCGACGCGCTCGACGCGCTCGAGCACGCCCGCACCGAAAACGGCGAGACCGACAACCGTCACCACCTCGCACACCTGCAGGTCGTGCGTTCAGAGGACGTGGCGCGCTTCGCCTCGCTCGGTGCGACCGCGAACATCCAGGCGCTCTGGGCCTGCCATGAAGAGCAGCTCGACACCCTCACGCTGCCGTTCTTAACCGACGACGCCGAGGCGCACCACTATCCCTTTGGTGAGCTCATCGCGTCGGGTGCCCGGCTCGCCGCCGGCAGCGACTGGTCGGTGTCGAGCCCGGATCCGGTGCAGGCGATCCACATCGCCGTGAACCGGGTCTCGCCGGGCAGTGAGCGCCGCCCGCTCGGCCCGGACTCGCAGCGCCTCACGCTGACCGAGGCGCTGAACGCGTACACGCAGGGCACGGCACGAATCAACCATCTCGACCACGCCACCGGCCGCCTCGAGCCCGGCTACTACGCCGACCTCGCGATCCTCGATCGCAACCTGTTCGATCTCCCGCCGGAGGAAATACACACGGCGAGGGTCGACGAAACCTGGATCGGCGGCGAGCGCGTGTACTCTCGCTCAGCTGAGACAGGCCACGACGACGCAAGCGCCACCGCAAGCACCACCGCGGGCCCCGCATGATGCGCCCCCGCCGCGCGCTCGCCGCAGCTGGCACCGCGATCCTGCTCGTCGCCGGCCTCGCCGGCTGCGGTCAGAGCGCCGTGGGAGCCGATGCCGGCACCTTCGAACTCGAGGCTCACACCCCGCAGCCGGTCGGCGACATCGACTCGTTCACGTGGGCACTCATGACTGAGCCGTACTCGCTCGACCCGGCGTACGCCTTTGACTACGCCGACAACACGGTGCTCTCAAACGTCTGCGAATCACTGCTGCGGTGGAACTCAGATCTCTCGGTGTCGCCCGGCCTCGCGACGAATTTCGAGCACCCCGATCCGCTGACGTGGGTGTACACGATCCGGGAGGGCGTGAAATTTCACGACGGCACCGAGATGACGCCGAACGACGTGGTGGTGTCGTTGCTCCGCCACCTCGATCCCAAGGTCGCCTCGTTCTGGTACGACACCTTCAAGAACGTTGACACGATCGAGCAGACGGGCGACCACGAGGTGACGGTGCGCACGGTTGTACCCGACTCCCAGTTCAATCAGCTGATGTCGGCGGCGCCCGGCGTGATTCAGTCGGCGGCGAGCACCGAGGCGGCCGGGGCCGATTACGGCAACCAGTCAACCGGGGTGAACTGCACCGGTCCGTTCTCGTTTGGCGAGTGGCGCTCGGGCGAATCGATCACGCTCAATCGCTTCGACGACTATTGGGACCCGGAGCTGCGCGCGAAGGCGAAGCAGATGACGTTCGTGATCTTGAACGACCCGAACGCCCGCGTGAACGCGCTGCAGACCGGCGAAATCGACGGCGCCTGGTCGTTGCCGAGCAATGCCATCGACGTGCTGCGGGCGAGCGACACGGGCTCCGTGCACTTCGGCACCAACGCGACGGTGCAGAGCCTCGTGGTCTCAGACATGGACGGCCCACTCGGTGATGTGCGCGTGCGTCAGGCACTCACGATGGCGCTGGATCGCGAGGCGCTCGTGCGCGCCGCCGTTCAGGGCTACGCAACGCCGACCGACGCCCTCACCTCCGAATCAGTCTGGATCAATGGCGATCCCGAGGCGACACACGAGGCGTTCGATGACCTGCCGAATCACGATTACGACCTTGACGCCGCCCGCGCACTGGTCAAGGAGGCCGGCGCCGAGGGCGCGAAGATCACCTACGTGACGGCCTCGATCGATTCCTCCTTCGACGTGATCTCCCAGGCGGTCGCCTCGGCGGGCAACGAGATCGGACTCGACATCGAGATCGAGACCCGGACGCCGAACGCTTACACGCTGCTGTTCTCCGACCCCGAAGCGCTAAAGGGCGTCGATCTCTTCACCACGCGCTGGTATCTCTCAAGCACCGACCCGCTCGAGATGTACGCCGTGCTTCGCACCGGTGAGTTCTCAAACTACGGGAAGTGGTCGAACCCCGAGTTCGACGACATCGTGAACCGGGCCCTGCAGACCGATGACGCGTTCGATCGCTCGCACCTCGCGGCCGAGGCGCAGCGGCTGACAAGCGAGGAGCTGCCGTGGATCCCGCTGTTCGACGTACCGAATTCGCTCTGGCTCGGTGACCGCATTACCGGCGTCGATCCCTCCATTTACTACATGTACTACCCCTGGGCAGCAACCATCGGAAGGGCCGAGTAATGGCATCGCCAGCTTCTGACGCGCAATCCATGCAGACGCGGGCCGTGCGCCTGCGCGAAGACGATGCAGGATCGCGGCGCACCGGCGGGAGCCGCGCAGCGGGCACCGCGAGGTTCGTGCTCGGCCGCCTCGTCGGCCTGATCGCCACGCTCTTTGCGGCATCGCTCGTCGTCTTCTTCTCCCGGTTCGTCGTGCCGGGCGACCCCGCGCGCTTCCTGCTGCGCGGGCGCAGCCCCAGCCCAGAGGCGATCGCTGAGGTGACTCGGCAGTACGGGCTCGACAAGTCACCCATCGAGCAATACCTCACGTGGATCAGCGGGGTCGTGCGCGGCGACTTCGGGCGCTCCCTGCAATACCGCGACGACGTATCGACGGTGCTGCTGTCGCGGCTCCCCGTGACACTCGAACTCGTCGCGCTCGCCGCCGTGTTCATCGTGGTCATCGGGCTCGCCGCCGGCATCTTCGCGAGCCTGCGGCGCGGCAAGCTGACGGATCGCGTGATCCTGATGACGTCCACCGCCCTCGGCGCGGTGCCGTCGTTCGTCATCGCTATCCTGCTCATCGCGATTTTCGCTGTGCAGCTGGGTTGGTTCCCCTCGTTCGGTAGCGGCGACGAGGGCTTGGATCGCTTCGTGCATCTGCTGCTGCCCGCCCTCGCGCTCGGGCTGGCGTTCGTCGCACTGATCGCGCGCGTCACGCGCTCGTCAATGAACGAGCAGTTTGTGCGTGAGCACGTCGAGGTCGCGACGAGCCGCGGCCTGACGCGCTCCTCGGTGGTGCTGCGGCACGTGCTGCGCAACGCGGTCGGCCCGATCCTGCTCGTGAGTGGCGTGCTCGTCGCCGGGCTGCTCGTCTCGAGCGCGATTGTCGAGCAGACCTTCGGGCTCGCGGGCATGGGCTCGCTGCTCGTGCAGTCGGTCGACCGGCTCGATTTTCCGGTCGTGCAGGCGATCGTGCTCGTCGTCGTCGTGGCCTTCGTCACGATCAACACCATCGTCGATCTCGTGCAACCGCTGATCGACCCGCGCATCGCTGCAGGATCGGAGACCCGATGAGCACCGCACCCCAGGCCACCCCGCGACCCGCCGCGTCGGGCTCCGCGCCCGCGCTGCCGCCCGACACGACGCGGGCGCTCGCCGTGCCGAAATCACTGCGTCGCACCCGATTCTCTGTGCCCGCGACCGTGTCGCTCGTGTTCGTCGCGATCGTCGTGCTCGCCGCCGCCTTCGCGACGCTCATCGCGCCGTACGATCCCGACCACGTCGACCTGCAAAACGTGCTCGCCGGCCCGACCTGGGCGCACTGGCTCGGCACCGACGCGCTCGGCCGCGACCTGCTGACGCGCCTCATGTTTGGCGCGCGCACCTCGCTCATCGGCCCGCTCATCGTCGTCGTCGGGTCAACCGTGCTCGGCCTGCTGCTCGGCCTCGTCGCCGCCTGGCGAGGCGGCTGGATCGACGCCGTGCTGTCGCGCGTCTTCGACTTCCTGTTCTCGTTCCCGGCGATGTTGCTCGCCATTCTGGCGGTCGCGCTCTTCGGCAAGGGCATGTTCGCCCCCGTGCTCGCGATGACAATTGCCTACGTGCCCTACGTCGCCCGGCTCACGCGCGGGCTGATCGTTGCCGAGCGCACGCGGCCCTACGTGCAGGCGTATCGCGTGCTCGGTTTCCGCGGATCGTGGATCGCGCTGCGGCGTGTGCTGCCCAACGTCGTGCCGACGGTCGGCGCGCAGTCGACGCTCAACTTCGGCTACGTGCTCGCGGACCTCGCGGCGCTGTCGTTCATCGGACTCGGAGTGCAAGCGCCGACCGCCGACTGGGGCTCAATGATCAACGAGAGCCGCGGCGCGCTGATGAGCGGGGCGCTACTGCCCACGTTCGTCCCGGCCGCCGTCGTGGTGCTCGTGGTCGTCGCCATCAACATCATCGGCGAAGAACTGTCGGATCGTATCGGAGGCAATTTCTCATGACCGCACTCTTGAATGTCGCCGACCTGTCGTTGCGAGTGCCGGGTCGCGGCGCCCTGCTCAACGGCGTCTCGCTGTCGGTCGCCGCGGGCGAATCAGTCGCGCTCGTGGGCGAGTCCGGATCGGGCAAGTCGCTCACCACCCGCGCCGCTCTGGGCCTGTTCCCCGATCGGGCATCGCTCTCGGGATCGGTGCGGGTCGGCGACATCGACACGGTGACCGCGTCTGAGGCGCAGCTGCGCACCATTCGCCGCACGCGCGCGTCGATGATCTTCCAGGATCCGCGCGCCGGCATCAATCCCGTGCGCACGCTCGGCGACTTCCTCACCGAAACCCTGGTGCGCTGGCACGGGCTGAGCCGGCCCGATGCTGCCGCTCGCGCCATCGCCCAGCTCGAACAGGTCGGGCTGCCCCGCGCGGAGAGTCTGCTCGATCAGTACCCGCACCAGCTCTCGGGCGGCATGCTGCAGCGCGTCATGATCGCGGCGGCGCTGCTCGACTCCCCAGATCTCCTGCTCTGCGACGAGCCGACCACGGCGCTCGACGTCACCACGCAGGCCGGCATCGTTGAGCTGCTGCGCGAACAGCAGGCCGCGCGCGGCATGGGCATGCTGTTTATCACCCACGACCTCGGGCTGGCAGCGTCGCTGTGCGAGCGGGTCGTCGTACTGCGCGGAGGTCTCGTCGTGGAAGCGGGTGCCACCGAGGCGGTATTCCGATCGCCCCGGGAGGAGTACACGCGGGAGCTGCTGGCTGCGACGCCGCGCATCGAGGTGCGCGGCGTCGCAGAGGTTTCGGCGAGCGCGGGGGTTTCGGCGGGCGCGGGGGTTTCGGCGGGCGCGGCGCCCGAGGCACCGCTGATTGTTGCCGAGGGGATCACGAAGCGCTATCGGGTCGCTGGCCGCAGCGACGTCGTGGCACTCTCACGGGTCGATTTCTCGCTCGCGCGGGGCGGCTCGCTCGGCATCGTGGGGGAATCGGGATCGGGCAAGTCGACGCTCGCCCGCATCCTTGTCGGGCTCGAACAGGCGGACGGCGGCGAGCTCGTCGTCGAGGGCGCGGCGCGGCCGCATCGCGACCTGACGGGTGCCGAGCGCCGCACGCTGGCATCGAGCACGCAGATGGTGTTCCAGGATCCGTACCTCTCGCTCGACCCGCGAATCCCAATCGGGCGTTCCGTGGCCGACGTCGTGCGACTGCACCGGGGCGGTACTCGGCGCGCGGCCGAAGCCGAGGCAGCAACGCTGCTCGCGCGCGTCGGCGTGCGCGCAGAGTTGCTCACCGCGCGGCCGAAGGCGCTCTCGGGTGGTCAGCGCCAGCGCGTGGCGCTCGCGAAGGCGCTCGCGGCGCAGCCGAAACTGCTCGTGCTCGACGAGGCGACCAGCGCGCTCGACGTCTCGGTGCAGGCGCAGGTGCTCGCGCTCATCGAGGAGGTGCGTGACCAGTTCGGGCTGACCATCGTGTTTGTGACCCACGACCTCGCCGTCGTGTCGCGCATCTGCACGGAGACGCTCGTAATGCAGCGCGGAGAGGTCGTCGAGTACGGCGACACCGCGCAAATCCTTACGCACCCCCAGGAGGACTACACGAAACGCCTCATCGCCTCCCGCCCCGAACCCCTCTGGCAGCGCGCGGCGTAGCCGCCCGGCCCGGCGCCCGGCCGCGCCGCGCTTTCCGCAAGCGATCCGCGTTCGGCAACCCCGATGTTGCAGCACGGAGCTTGCCAAACGCGGATCACTTGCAGAACGCAGACCCCAGAACGCAAACCCCGCCCACCGCAACACGGGCTAGACCCGCACCCCCAAGAGCGCCGCGTGCGCGCGGTTTGGGCGGTCGGTGCGTTGCTCGGTGTGCGTGACCGTGAAGCCGGCCGCCTCTACCTCGCGCTGCAGCAGCTCGACGGGCCAGAAGTAGGCCGTGGTGATCGCGTGATCGAACGGCGCGAGCTCAGCGCCCGTGAAGAATCCGAGGGCCAGCCCGCCGCCAGGTCGAATGCACCGCGCGAACTCGGTCAGCGCCTCCCCGATGGCCGACGGCTCGGTGTGGATAAGCGAGTACCACGCCAGCACTCCCCCAAGCGACGCGTCGGCGACGTCGAGGCTCTCTGCCCGACCCACGCGGTACCGGCCCGCGGGGTATGAGGCCCGGGCGCGCTCGACGAACTCGGGCACGGGATCGACCCCCGACGCGTCCACTCCGAGGCCAGTGAACAGGTGCGTCCACTGCCCCGGCCCACACCCCACGTCAAGCACAGGCCCATTGAGGTCTCGCGCCCAGCGCTCAATAAGCGCGGTGTCGGCAGCGGCGAGGTGTTCGATACCACCGACCGCCGCGATGTACTCGTCAGCGCGGGCGCCGTACGACTCACGAACCGATGCGAACGACATGCCTTCACGCCTGCGCAGCGCGCGCCCGCGCGACGTCGATCGACATGTGCGCGACACCCGTATCGGTCATCGCACCGCTGAGTGCCCCGAGCAGCACTATCGGCGAGCCAATCGTTCGCCCGAACATGACCCAGCCCGCACGCCAGAACCCCGGGACTGACCCGTCCGCAATGCGCACCGTGCGCGTGCCAGCGATGGCCTGTCCGATTGACCTCCGGTGGGCGGTCGTGAATCCGTACGCGAAAGCGCCGACCGGCCAGGCCACGAGCCCCGCGATCCACGCGGCACTCAGATCGCCGTAGGGTCCGGCCGCGGCCGCCATCGCCCCGAACACCGCCCCGGAAATCGCCAGCACAATCAACCCGTCGACGACGAACGCGGCGAACATGCTCGACCAACGAGCCTCAACCACAACGACACCGTTTTTCAGCGTCTTACGATCCTTGCCGTCAGGATGGGAATTCATAGCCAAATCGTAGCGGGTGCGCGCGACCATCGACGCGAGCGGCGAGCGGCGGGCGGCGCCGACACTGGCTCAGCCCACGCGATCCGCCACGATGCGCTGCAGCGCCGCGAGCGAGAGTGTCACCGACTCCACATCGATGCGCTCGTCGTTGCCGTGTACGCCTTCGCGATACCGCTCGTAGCTCCAGCCGGGGCCGAGCAGACCGAACCCGTAGGCGGGAATGCCGAGCTCACGCAACACGCGAGCGTCGGATCCGCCCGCCGCCATAATCGGCACGACCGGCGCGTCTGCGACGGCCTCCACTGCGCGTTCGATCGCGGCGAACAGGGGCGTATCGGCTGGCGAGGTCGTGGCTGCCCAGCCGCGCAGGTGCTCGATCTCAATTTCGTCGGCGAGCGGACCCAGCACCACGCGCAGTAGCTGGTCGACCTCGTCGTCGGTGGTGCCGGGCAGCGTGCGAATGTCGAGATCGATCGTACCCGTCGCCGGAATTACGTTGTGGGTCGCGCCAGCCCGCAGCACGGTCGGCGAAATGGTGATGCGCGACACGGCGTGCGCGTAACCCGCGATGCCACCGAGCTGCGGCAGCGCGGCATCAAGGCGCACTGGATCTCGCAGCCGCTCGGCGAGCGCCGGGTCATCAATTCGAGCGCTGACAAAGGCGTTCCAGAGCGGGCCGAGCTGCGCGGCTGGCATGACCTCACCGAGCCGCCGCAGCACGTCACCGATGCGGTACGAAGCGCTCATCGCGCCGTAGGGGATCGAGGCATGGCCCGGCTTGCCGCGCACGACGAGTCGCCGCCCGGCCGATCCTTTCTCTGCGATCTCAATCGCGACGTGGCTGCCCATCCGCATGCCACCCGACTCAGACAGTGCCTCGGTCACGCGCACAGTTTCGGCGTGCTGACGCACGAGCCAGTGAATGCCATACTCGCCGCCGCCCTCTTCGTCGGCGACCGCAATCAGCACGAGGTCGCCGCGGGGGCGCTCGGGCGCGAACGCGAGATCGCGCAGCACGCAAGCAAATGCGGCAGTGAGATACAGCATGTCGACGGCTCCGCGGCCCCAGATTTCGCCGTCAATGAGCTCGCCGCCAAATGGGTTGCGAGTCCAACCATCCGGATCCACGGGCACGACGTCAAGGTGCCCGAGTAAGCCCAGTGACGGAGCGTCAGGATCGGTGCCGCGCACGCGCGCCACCAGTGATGCGCGGCCGGGCGCCGACTCGAGCAGGTGCGTTTCGACGCGGCCGGTTGCGACCGCCCCCGCGAGAAAGCGCTGCAGCACGCGCACACTGCGAATTTCTTGGCCCGAGCCGACGCTGCCGTCGTTGACGCAAGCCTCTCGGATGAGTTCGCGCAGCAGAGCGATGGTGTCTGCAGCGGAGTCACTCGTCGGAGCACTCGCGTCGTCGCCGTGACCAGACACCGGCTGCCACCTCCTCGTCTCGGGCCGCGCCCGAATCAGGTCTCCAGCCTACTCGTGGGCCGGGGTGCGCCCATCACAGCGCTCTACAGCTCGTAGAACCCGAGTGACTCGAGCCGGTGCACAGCCTCTTCGCGGTTGTCAACGCCGAGCTTGCGATAGATCGCTCCCGCCTGGCTGCGCACCGTGCCCGACGAGACGTGCAACTCCTTGGCTATCTCCGCGAAACCTGCCCGCTTGCGCAGCTCGTGAGCCACGATGCTCTCGCGCTTCGACAGCTTGGGAATCTCCAATACGCGGTTGTTCGTGCCTCCCGCCCGCTCGAGCGCTTTGCGGAACGGGGCAGTGTTTGCCACGGATTTCGGGATCCGCTTGTCGACGAGATCGAACAGCGCCGTCAGGTCATCGGCATTGAACTGGGCGAAGATCGCGGAGAGGTCGGGGCTCTGACGCACGTGCGCGAGCGCAGCGCCGGCGTCGCGCAGCGCGGTGGCCTCGTGGCCGAGCCGCATGTTCGCGATCGCCCGGCAGAGCAGCGCGTAGGGCAGAAACCAGATGTTGTGCTTGGTGCGCCGCTTCACGCAGTCGCGCGTCTCGCTCAACGCATTCTGGTATTCACCCATTTGTAGGTATGCGCCCGCGCGGGCGACTGCCGGGCAGATGAGGTGGTGCTCGCTTGGCTGCATGCCGCGCAGCAGCCCGAGCACTCGCATCGGCTCGTGCTCCTGCAGCAGAATAAACGCCTGCAGCATGACGCCGAAATCTTGAATGAGCCTCGGCCCCATCGGCTGCGACGTGCCCTGGGCGACGCGCACTGCGAGGGCCGACGCACCGTACGGGTCACCGTTGAGCATGAGTGCCACGGCGTCGAGCAGGTCAACGAGCGACCGCGACGTGGGATCCGACGCGACGCGAGCGCGCAACCGCTTCGCAACCGACGCCGAAGCTTTCGCATCGAGGCTCATGAACGCGAGCACAGCTTCAGCCATCGAACCGAGATAGTCGGACTCGTTGGTGTCCCACCCCTGAGCGGTGACGAGCGCCCGCTGCTGCTTCAGTGTGCGCTTCGCATCAGCGAAGGTGCCGTTGAGTGCATGCGCGGACGCGAGCTGACCCAGAGCGCGATGCTGCCAGCGGGGGTGTGCTCCACCGGATTCGCCGTAATTCACCATACGCATCGCGAATTCGAGTGCCCTCGACTGGTAACCGGCGCCGAGGAACGCCTCGGAAATCGCTGATTGGAACGCCATTATCTCTTCGACACTGAGGTCGAAGTCGAGCCGGGATGGCCGCACGATTGCGGCGGCTTCCGCGAGCTCGAACGCCTCCTCGTGCATGCCGGTGCGAGACAGGGCCATGATCTGACCGGCCATCACTGCCCGCCGCTCACTGTGGGGCCGATCCCGGAACGAGGCGATGGGCACCGCGCGAATCAGGTCGAGCTGCTGCGCAGTCGGCACGCCGCCGGCGCGCAGCGACGCATCGATGACGGCGTGGGCGGCGTCGAGCACCAGTGTCCAGGTGCCGCTTCCGCTGCCCTCTTCGCTCTCTTGGATCCACTGCGACTGATTACCCATGTCGCCCCCTGAAACTTCTCCCATGAGCTCTTCCGTGCTCAGACTATCCCCGTAGCGGTTCCCCCGCGCTTCACACATCCGTCTTGGGCGCACCTTTTCTCTTCACGCGTGCGTTTCGGGCGCGGGCCCAGCCCCGCCCGCCAATACCAGGTGCCGATCACGACGGTGCCCGACGCTAGGACCACGATCCACCAGGGAAAGCCCGGCACATCCGGTGCAGCGTTCATCGAGTCGATGTCACTCTGCGGCGTGGGGCTGACGCGCTCGCCGGTGATGAGAATGCGATGCGTGTTGATGCCGAGCGGCGTGCAGGTCACGAGTGTCATCAGGTCTTTGCCCTTGACGGCCCTGATTTCTTCGGTCGCATCGGGATCAACGACTTCGATCTTGAAGACGCGATAGGTGAGCACCTCACCCAGCACCTCGACGCTGAACGTGTCGCCCTTCTTGACCCTGTCGAGGTTCGTGAACATCGTTGCGTTCGCCAGCCCACGGTGGCCGGTCAGCACGGATCGGGTGCCCGTGCCACCGACCGGCAGCGAGGTGCCCTGCAGGTGCCCGACACCGGCGAGCAGTGTCTTGTCGCTCGTGCCGTGGTACACGGGCAAATCAAGGTCGATGGCGGGAACTTGGAGCCGCGCCATCACCCCGGTCGGGTCAGCCTTGAGGAGTTTCCAGTAGTCGAGCTGCGTATCCGTCGTGCCCGTGCCCTCGGCGACGTGCGCTCCGGAGGCCAACAGCGCACCCGATTCGAGCAGATCGTTGTACTTGTGCGCGTCTTTCAGTGACTTCGAGATCTCAGCTTGCGCTTTGCGGCTGTTTTCTGTCGCCTGGTCGGTGATGAGGTTCGATTGGTTGTGTTGCGAAACCCATGAGGCCGCCGTTGGGTACACGAGCAGCACGAGCCCGGCAAGCAGCAGGATCGAGATCGCGAGGTTGAGCCAGCTGAACTTCCAGCGGCGTCGCGGTTTTCTCGCGCCTGGCGCGCTGGGTGCGTCGGCCTGGGTGTTCATGTGGGTCCTTCGTCTTACGGAACGGGAAAAGCGTCGTCCCGAGGCAACTGGCCTCGGGACGACGCTCTCGGAGAGCGCGAGGGTTAGACCTCTTCGAGCTCCTCTTCCTGCTTGCGGCGACGTGCAACTACGAGCACGATACCTGCGAGCAGCAGCACAACGCCGCCGCCGAGAATCAGGAAGCTACCGGCCGCACCGGTCAGCGGCAGCGCCGGGAGGTCTCCCTCATCGGCACCGATCTGGGTGTTGACCACGGTGACGTTCGAACCCTCGCCGGTGACCTCAAGCACGAGGCCGCCGTTCAGGCCCTTATAACCAGCGGGGACGCCGGTCTCGTAGACGCAGTACTTACCAGCCGCGAGCACAACGTCGGGGGTGTTGCCGTCTGCGCCGGAGACCTGGTCAGCGAAGACCTCGGTTGCAGCTGCGTCGGGCGTTGCGGGGCAGGTCGTCGCTGCTGCATCTGCGGTGTAGATCGAGAAGCTTGCACCCGCGAGCGGCACGTTCGCACCGGCGCCCTTGTTGTCGGCCTGCTTGATGATGTACGCGCCACCGAAGAACTCCGACGGGTTCGGAACCTCCGGGCCCTTGTCGGTCGTCTTGCCGTTGAGCGTGATCTTCGCCTCATTCGCCGTCGAGCCTGTGCCGATTGCGTCCGCGTTGATCGTGAACACGATGTTGCCACCGATGTTGGCCTGGATCTTCGCGAGGCCGCTCGCGGTGAAGTTCAAGATGACCTCGTCGCCGCCGTTACCCGACGGAGTGCTGAGTGTGTAGTCAGCCGGAACGAGTGCGACGTCGCCGCCCGCAGAATTCTGCAGCACGACGGTGCCGCCGGTGAACTGCAGCGAGTCTGAGAGCTGATCGTTGATGCGCAGCTCGGTGTAGGTCTCGCCCTGGCTCAGCGGCTTGATCGGAACGTTGATGTCGAAGGTGACTTTGTCGCCGACGATCTTGCCGTCTTTCGTCGCGCCTGAGCCGACGACGATGTTCTTCGGGTAGATGTGCGGGTTGTAGTTCCACGCCGCTTCGCCGGCTGCGCCGCTTCCGGGGTACGGCACGGTGACGACGGCGGGCTGCGCGACAGAGATGGCGTTCTCAGCGGGCGTGCTCTCGTACACAACGTATGCCTTGTCCGCGGCAAGGTCGAAGGTGGTGGCGCCCGCGGGCAGCGTGGTGGTCTGCTCAGCCGCGCAGGTGACGGTGAGCGTGTTGCCGCCCTCATTCACGACGACATCGCCGCTGCCGTTGATGCTTGCGCTGATGTTGCTGAGGCGTGACCATTCGGCGGAGTTCGCCAGGTCGATGCCGTCGATCGAGCAGACGGTGAAGCCTGCTTCGAGTCCGACCGCGCCGGCACCCGAGAGGTCAAGCTCCGTGCCGTTTGCGGGGCCGAAGTCGGTGTCGGGCTGCTCGAGCTTGTGGACGGTGAGCGTTCCCGTTCCGCCTTCGCCGGGTGCGGCGAAGGCGGGGGTCGCGATGAGGCCGATCGAGCCGGCCGCGATTGCTGCGGTGCCGAGCAGGGCAATTGCACGGGCGCCGCGTGACGTCTTGTGCTTCACTGGGTGGTCCTTTCGTCATTCACTGTGTGAATCGGGGAGTGGGGAGATTGGGAGCGCCGTTCGGCGCGGTGGTGTTGGGGCCCTGGTGAAGGCCGCGGCTTCACGGCACGGATCGCGGCCTACTCAGCGGACACCTCCGTAATGCGAGACGCCGCCGCAAGTTGCAGGCGATGTCGGCGGAAATATGCGAGCCCGGCAATTGCGAGGGCGCCGAGGCCGCCGACCGTGAAGATCCATGATCCGAGTCCGCCTGTGAGCGGAATGCTCGGCATGTCAGCTGGGGATGCTGCCACGATGCGGAACACCGAGTGTTGCCCCTGCGGCAGCGCTACGCCCGAAGCTGTTGCGCCGCCGGCGACCTGCACCCAGCAGCTCTCGGGCGCGGTCGCAGCTGTATTCGCGAGGGCCGCACAGGCCGGGACGCTCAGGTCAAGGTGTTGGAGGCCGATGATTGCGAGGCCGTCGGGGGCGTCAGCGGTGAGGCTGTAGTCCGCGGGACGAGCCACGCGAGTCGAAACCGCAGAGTCGAGGGCAAAGTTGTATTGGGTGCTGGAGTGCACCGCATTCAGCGTCCAGTCGGCCGCCGGATCGGTGGTCTGGCCACCCAATCGCTGTGTGACGAACGTTGCCTGCGACGTGCTGTTGGTCATCTCGCAGCGCATCGGCTCGGGGAACGCTGCGGCCGAAGGTATGAGCACTGTCTGGTTCGCCGCATTCACGATGCCCGCGGGAAGTGCACCGCCGTTCGCGTCAGTGCAGACGAGCTGCCCTCGCTGTGTGTACAGCGGCGCGTTCGCCTCGGGGGTCGGCGTGCTGCGCAGCCGCTCGCCGATCGTGTAGCTCGTGCCGCGAACAAACTTGAAGTTCGAGCTGCCGCTGATCACGGAGGTCGTGCCACCGGTCGTCGCGGTAATCTCCCAGTTTGAGGGGCTCACCGCCGGGAGCGAGGGATCGCCGTTGTGCACGTCAGTGACGACCTTCGTACCCGACACAGGCACGTCGGCCGCAATTTGCAGGGTACAGACGGGCGCAGATGCTGCCGAGAGATTTCCGGCAATGTCGCGCTGCTTGACGGTGAAGTTGTACGTGCCGTTCACGAGCGCCGTGTCGATTGTGTACGTCCACGATGCGCCTGTCACGGTCGCCTCGCCGATCTTCACGTTGTTCTGGAAGACCTCGACAACGGCGCCCGACTCAACGCCCGTTCCCGAGAACGACGGCGTCGGATTGCTCGTCGGAGACGCCGGGCACGCAAATGCTGGCGCGGTTGGCGCGACCGTGTCGATGGTAAACGTCACGCCCCACGCGGTGGGTGTTGTGGCGTTGTTCGGGTTGGACGGCGGCGAAGTGACTTCGTACCCGGTCGAATGCTCCGTCTGAGCGGCCACGATCGAGTAGGTACCGTCGGCGATGGGAGACGCTGGTGTGTAGGTGTACGTCCAAGTGCCGTCCGGCTGCACGGTTACTTCCGTGCCGTTTTGCCCGTCAACGAGCAGCGTTTGATTCGGATCGTTGAAGTCTGTCGTCGCAGTGCCCGACTTCCACTTCAGCGTGATCGTGTGGTCCGGTTCACCGCGACCAGAGATTACGACCGAGGTGTTGTGGTTGGTGCGCGACCCCGTCACCGGGGTGTCGATCACGGGAGCCGGCGGCAGCGGCACGTTGTACTTGTAGTAGGCAGAGCCAACGAGCCACTTGATATTGTCTGCGCTCGCGGTGATGAGGCCATTGGCATCGAACAGGTCGGCCGCTGTGTACGAGAGCAGTGGGGCACCGTTGTCAGCAGTGACCGACGTTGGGTTGCGGGATTCGGGCCACACCGCGAGGCGGTAGTACCCGGTGCCGCCGGCAGTGGTGAAGTCAATTGCGCCGTCTGCGCCCACCTTCGTGGTGAGACCCTGTGCACCCTGCGCCGCGGTGTACGCGAGCGTCGGCGATGTTGACGGGAGGTTCTTCACAACGTTTGAGGTGCCGTTTCGAGAACTGCTCGGGGTCACGCCAGTGACGTGGATCGGCGCGGTGTTGATGTCCGTTACGAGCGAGCCGTCTTCGTGCACCCAGGCGTACCAGAAGCTATCGCTCACGGAACCGGCCGGGCCAGCGGCCACGCTGCTGTACGCCCGGTTAGCAAGATCGACGGCGACGGAGTTCGGAGGCAAAACCCCCGCCGGATAGTTGTTGAGACCGAAGTCGAGCACCTGGCCCCAGTTCGCCTGGTCGCCGCTCCACAGGTTGTAGATACCGTCGAACTGCATGCCGATCTGCGGGCCGGCAACGTTCGTCGCCCCAAGGCGGTCGTAGTACTCGTTGTAATCGAACGGGTGCACCGTCTTCGCCGTTGGGATCCACGCGGTGGTACCACCCGAGCCCGGCACATTGCCGGTTGCATAGCTGAGGTACAGATTCAGGAAGCCCGGTTTGCCGCCCGGGACGTTGTTCGCGATCGCGTTGTCTGGAAAGTTCAGGTCACCCTCGAGCGACATCACCAGAAAGTCGCTTTCGCCCGACACGATCACATTGTGAATGGTGAAGTACTCATTCCGATTGTTCGCCCATGCTGTCGCGCCTGCGGCGCCCATGGTATTCAGGTACCCCATGTTGCGCACGCCACCATTGCCGTAGTCGTAGCCAACGCGCAACTGGTTCCCACCGACAGTCTGCATCGCGCCCGTCGCGGGATTGACGTACCCGTGCGGAACCTTGACGACGAAGTCGATGCGGAGCTCGTCGATGACGTCGCCAATGCGATCTGCGGCGCCCTGGAGCTTGAAGACCTCTGGCGGAGCGAGCGGGTCGGCCGCTTGCGCGGCGGGAACGTCGGCCAACGGGTTCGCCACGATCGCGATCGCGCCGGTCAGCGCAAGTGCGCTGACCGCGACGGCGACGACCGTGCGCCGAACCCGGCTCATGATCGAAGCTCGTCGATGTGAAGTGCGCTGCACGAGAAAGTTCCTCCAGACAAGGCCGTTCACACGACCAGTAGTAGTCACTAAGTGTGATGCCTGTGCGCAGCCCAAAACGGCGATCGCACCAGTTTTCAACAGCTTTTCAACTCAGTCGATGAAATGGTGCCTGCTCGCGCGAAATCACGCCGAAGTTGAGCCCAAACGACCCTGGGAGCCGCCGACAATTGGATGACCCAAGAAGTTTTCTAGCGATTTCACCATAGACTCCCCCCAGCGGTGCATGCTATACCTCAGGGTACGTCGATAACCGGCTTAGGTACAGCTTTTGTTGCGGGTGACGCTCGGCCGCACGGAGTGCCGCGTTCCTCATCCCACCCCGGCTTCTCCACCACAAACCGCTCAAGGATCCCGCACCCAACGCGAATAGCCCCGGTCGGGCACCCGCATGCGGGGTGCCCGACCGGGGCTATTACAATCTGCGCTGGGTGTTAGAAGTCCCAGTCCTCGTCTTCGGTGGCGACTGCCTTGCCGATGACGTAGGAGGAGCCCGAGCCGCTGAAGAAGTCGTGATTTTCGTCAGCGTTCGGCGAGAGCGACGACAGGATGGCCGGGTTCACGTCGGTCATTTCCTTCGGGAACATCGCCTCGTAGCCGAGGTTCATCAGCGCCTTGTTGGCGTTGTAGTGCAGGAACTTCTTGACGTCTTCGGTCAGGCCCACCGGGTCGTAGAGATCGGCGGTGTACTTCACCTCGTTGTCGTAGAGCTCGTACATCAACGAGAACGTGTAGTCCTTGAGCTCCTGGCGGCGCTCTTCGGTCTCGTTCTCGAGTCCCTTCTGGAACTTGTAGCCGATGTAGTACCCGTGCACGGCCTCGTCGCGAATGATGAGGCGGATCAGGTCTGCCGTGTTGGTCAGCTTGGCGTGGCTTGACCAGTACATCGGCAGGTAGAAGCCCGAGTAGAACAGGAACGATTCGAGCAGCGTCGACGCGATCTTGCGCTTCAGTGGATCGTCACCCTCGTAGTAATCGGTGATGATCTGCGCCTTCTTCTGCAGATTCGGGTTCTCGACTGACCAGCGGAACGCGTCGTCGATCTCCTGCGTCGAGCAGAGCGTCGAAAAGATCGACGAGTAGCTCTTCGCGTGCACCGACTCCATGAACGCAATGTTCGTGTAGACGGCCTCCTCGTGGGGAGTAATTGCGTCGGGGATCAGCGACACGGCACCGACGGTGCCCTGGATCGTGTCGAGCAGGGTGAGACCCGTAAACACGCGCATGGTGAGCAACTGCTCCTGCGGCGTCAGGGTCGCCCACGACTGGACGTCGTTCGACAGCGGCACCTTCTCGGGCAACCAGAAGTTGTTGACGAGACGGTTCCAGACCTCAAGGTCTTTGTCGTCTTGGATGCGGTTCCAGTTGATCGCCTGAACAGCGTGTCCCAGCTTGAAGTTCATCGGGTTCTTTCTACTCCGGTGGATTCTTAAACTCTGCCCTGATCGGGAAGATCACAGCATGCAGCTGACGCACTCCGTCATGTCAGTTCCCTCGAGAGCAAGCTGACGCAGGCGGATGTAGTAGATCGTCTTGATGCCCTTGCGCCATGCGTAGATCTGCGCCTTGTTGATGTCGCGCGTCGAGGCGGTGTCCTTGAAGAACAGCGTCAGCGACAGGCCCTGGTCGACGTGCTGCGTCGCCGCGGCGTAGGTATCGATGATCTTCTCGGGGCCGATCTCGTAGGCGTCCTGGTAGAACTCCAGGTTTTCGTTCGTCATGAACGGCGCCGGGTAGTAGACGCGACCGAGCTTGCCTTCCTTGCGAATCTCGATCTTCGAGGCGATCGGGTGAATCGAGCTCGTCGAGTTGTTGATGTACGAGATCGAACCGGTCGGCGGCACGGCCTGCAGGTTCTGGTTGTAGATGCCGTGGGCCATAGCGCTCGCCTTGAGCTCGCGCCAATCATCCCGAGTCGGGATCGAAATGCCCGACTGTGCGAACAGCTCAGCGACACGCTCGGTGGCGGGCGCCCACTCCTGGTCGGTGTACTTGTCGAAGAACTCGCCGGACGCGTACTGCGAATCTTCGAACCCGCCGAACACGCTCTTGCGCTCGATGGCGATGCGGTTGGAAGCCTGCAGCGCGTGGAAGAGCACGGTGTAGAAGTAGATGTTCGTGAAGTCGATGCCCTCTTCGGAGCCGTAGTGCACGTGCTCGCGAGCGAGGTAGCCGTGCAGGTTCATCTGGCCAAGGCCGATGGCGTGCGACTTGTCGTTGCCGTCTTCGATCGACCGCACCGAGCTGATGTGGCTCTGGTCGCTGACCGAGGTGAGGGCGCGGATCGCGAGCTCAACGGTGCCGCCGAGGTTGCCGCCGTCCATCGCTGCGGCGATGTTCATCGAGCCCAGGTTGCACGAGATGTCTTTGCCGATGTCGCTGTAGCTGAGGTCTTCGTTGTACGTCGTCGGGGTGTTGACCTGCAGAATCTCGGAGCAGAGGTTCGACATGTTGATGCGGCCCTTGATCGGGTTTGCCCGGTTTACCGTGTCTTCGAACACGATGTAGGGGTAGCCCGACTCGAACTGCAGCTCGGCGATGGTCTGGAAGAAGTGACGCGCATTGATCTTCGTCTTCTTAATACGCGCATCGTCGACCATCTCGGCGTACTTCTCGGAGATCGAGATGTCACCGAAGGGCACACCGTAGACGCGCTCGACGTCGTACGGCGAGAACAGGTACATGTCCTCGCCCTTCTTGGCGAGTTCGAACGTGATGTCGGGGATCACAACGCCCAGCGAGAGCGTCTTGATGCGGATCTTCTCGTCAGCGTTCTCGCGCTTGGTGTCGAGGAAGCGCATGATGTCGGGGTGGTGCGCCGACAGGTAGACGGCGCCGGCGCCCTGACGCGCGCCGAGCTGGTTCGCGTAGCTGAAGCTGTCTTCGAGCAGCTTCATCACGGGGATGATTCCCGACGACTGGTTCTCGATCTTCTTGATGGGCGCGCCGGTCTCGCGAATGTTCGAGAGCAGCAGTGCCACGCCGCCACCGCGCTTCGAGAGCTGCAGCGACGAGTTAATGCCGCGCGAGATCGATTCCATGTTGTCTTCGATGCGCAGCAGGAAGCACGAGACGAGCTCGCCGCGCTGCGCTTTGCCCAGGTTCAGGAACGTTGGCGTCGCGGGCTGGAAGCGACCCGACACGATTTCGCGCACGAGACCGCGAGCGAGTTCGCGGTCGCCCTCAGCGAGGCCGAGTGCTGACATCACAACGCGATCCTCGAAACGCTCAAGGTAACGCTTGCCGTCGAACGTCTTCAGCGCGTACGAGGTGAAGAACTTAAACGCCCCGAGGAAGGTCGGGAAGCGGAACTTCATTGCGTACGCTTCGTTCGTCAACTCTTCGATGAACGGCACGCCGTACTGCTCGATCAGCGCCGACTCGTAGTAGTCGTTGTCGATGAGGTAACGCATGCGCTCTTCGAAGTTGTGGAAGAACACCATGTTCTGGTTGACGTGCTGCAGGAAGTACTGCCGCGCAGCCTCACGATCGCGGTCGAACTGAATGTTCCCGTCGGCATCGTAGAGATTGAGCATCGCGTTCAGCGCGTGATAATCCATGTCGCTGATCTTCGATGAGTCGAGTCCGGGCTCCATCACTGCTGTTTCCAAAACTGTTCCAATCCTTTTTGGACGGCGGTGACGTCGTCCGGGGTTCCAAAGAGTTCAAATCTGTACAGGAAGGGCACTTGGCACTTCCGGGCGATGATGTCGCCCGCGAGACCGTAGGCCTCGCCAAAATTCGTGTTGCCTGCCGCGATGACGCCTCGCAGGTGTTTTCGGTTTTCCTCGACGTTGAGGAACGCGATCACCTGCTTCGGCACGGCCCGCGTTTCAGGCCCTCCCCCGTAAGTGGGAAGGAGGAGCACGAACGGCTCGTGCACGAGAAGCGGTGCGTCGCTGGCACGGAGCGGGATGCGCTGCGCCGGGCGACCGAGCTTCTCGACGAAGCGGTGCGTGTTGCCCGAGACGCTGGAGAAGTAGACCAGATCTGACATCCGCTCCACTTCCGTTCGCCTCCGGGTACTTCTCCCGAACTCGTCCGCGCAGCTGATGCGGGCTGCGAGCACGCTTCTTCGGGGCTGGCCACACGCTCGGTGCGGCCGACTGCGGATACTGCATGAGGCGGGAACCATGCGTGTTCCCGCCTCATCGCATCAGCCTTATGCCAAGCGGCCGGCGAGCTCGGTGATCTTGTCGGGACGGAAGCCCGACCAGTGCTCGTCATCGGTCACCACAACGGGAGCCTGCAGGTAGCCGAGCTCCTTCACCGCTTCGAGCGCCGCTTCGTCTTGCGAGAGGTCGAGAATGTCGTACTCGATTCCCTTGCTGTCGAGCGCCCGGTAGGTCGCCGTGCACTGTACGCACGACGGCTTGGTGTATACGGTGATCGCCATGTCACGCCCTTCTTTCAAAAACTCGTTTGCCTCGCGTGAGGCACTACATATAGTGAACCACACCGCGGCCGACCACAACATGATGTAGTTACACCAATGTAGTTTTTCACGGAGTTTTCCCGAACACGAGGATCAATCTGGGGAGAACTTTCGGCACGGATTCGCACTTCTCAGGGAGTTATCCACAGAAGGAGGGGCCCTGAAAATTTCCACTTTCCACACCCTGCTCGGCGTGTCGGAGGGGACCGTTCTACGACAGCGAAATGGGCCACAATAACTCCATTCCGTCGGGCTGAAACCAGCGCAGCACAAGCACTGCATCGGCGTCCGAAGCGCTCGCCTCGCACCGCGCCCCGCGGAGTACCACGCGCAGCCGCTCACCCGGCAAAACTGTGCGCGGCAGAGATAGCCCGAGCATGCCGTCGCCCGCGAGCGAGAAACGCACCGAGTGCAGCGCGAACGCACTTGAGTTTTCAACCTCGATCACCCCGCTACGCGACCGGAGCACCATTCGCCACGGCACAGCGACCGCCGCAGACGGCACCGGTGCTGGCACCGTGGGTGGCACCGCGGCGGGCACAGGTGCTGGCACCGCGGCGGGCACCGGTGCTGGCACCGTGGCAGGCACCGCGGCGGGCACCGGTGCTCGCCCGACCGCCGCCCGCACCAGCGCAGCCGCCGGGGGCGCGGAGTGCGCCGGCGGCTGCAGCCGGGTCGAGAGGCGAAAGGGGTTCATGTATCAATGGTGCGGGCAACCACCGACATTCATGATCGCGCTGCGCAGGGGGCAGCACCCGGGCAATTACCTCACGAGATACGCGGCGAGCGGCTGCAGCTCCGGCTGCGAGCGCTCGTCTGCGACCGCTGCGGCGCCGACCGCGCAGGCCGCGGCGAGCGCTTCGCCCTCCTCAGCTCCACTCAGCAGCGCTGCGACGAGGGCCGCGCAGAAGGCGTCGCCAGCGCCAACGGTACTGCGCACCTCGGTCGCCCGAGACGACGCACGCGCGATCTCGACGCCGTCACGCAGCAGCTTGGCACCGTCGGCCCCGAGGCTGACGGCCACGAGCGGCCCTGGTCGCTGACCGGTCGCGGCCAGTGCCCCGCTCAACGCCGGGATCGCGGCAAACTCCGACTCGTTCACGATGACGAGATCCGCGCGCTCAAGTATTTCAGTTGGCAGGTCAGCGGCAGGGGCAGCGTTGACCGCGAAAAAACCGGTGCACGCGCGCGCAGCGCTGACCACGGCGGCCATCGGCACTTCGAGCTGCACGAGCACGGCTTCGCCCGCGCCGAGCGCGTCGGCCTCCACCGTCACAGCGGAGTTCGCACCGGGGCACACGCTGATCTGGTTCTCCCCCGCCGCGTCGATACCGATCAGGGCAACCCCGGTCGGCTCGGCGACGGTGCGCACCGCACTCGTATCGACCCCGGCCGCCACGAGCGTCGCGCGTGCCAGCTCACCGTCGGCATCGTTACCCACCGCGCCAATCATGCGCACCGGCACCCCGAGCGCCGCGGCGGCGACGGCCTGATTCGCGCCCTTTCCACCCGGCAGGCGGTTGAACGCGCCGTCGCCGATCGTCTCGCCGGGGCGCGGCAGCGTCGCCGTGCGCGCGATCAGATCAATGTTGATGCTGCCGACGATGGCGAGCTGAGGGATGCGCGGCATTGCGGGCCTTCCTGTCGAACGAGCGAACTGACGATACTGCAAACGGAAAAACTGGCTGACCGGCGGACGGCAGCGAGCGAATCAGTGGGTGGGCGATCCGGATCGAATCACACGTGATGATACGAACGACCGCCCGCGATCTCCTGCGAACGGTACAGCTGCTCGGTGAGCATCAACCGGACGAGCTGGTGTGGGAACACGAGATTCGACAGGCTCCACACGAAGTCGGCGCGTGTGCGCACCCGGTCGTCGACGCCGTAGGCACCGCCGATGATCACGGTCACCGCTCGGCCGCCGTCGAACGCGGCCTGCAGGGTGCGAGCGAGCGTGGGCGAATCGACATTGCGCCCGCGCTCGTCGAGCAGCGCGACGAAGCTGTCGCGATCCAGCTTGCCGAGCAGCCGATCCGACTCCTCAGTGCGCGCCGCGTCGCCCTCACGCGACGAGTGAGGCAGCAGCTGCCACTGCGTGTCGAACGGTTTGCGCAGCCGCTTCTCGTAGCGCGCGATGCCGTCGGTGACCCACGCCTCGTGCTTCTTGCCGACCGCGAGAATGCGCACGCTCACCGGCGCACCGTCTCCAAATATTCGGCGATGCGGCCGATGGCCTCCGTCAGCACCGGCACCGCCGGCAGTGTCACGAAGCGTAGGTGATCGGGGGTCGGCAGATTGAAGCCGCGGCCGTTCGTCACGAGCACGTGGGTCGCGCGCAGCACGTCGATGACGAATTGCTGGTCGTCGACGACTCCGTAGGCCTCGGGGTCGAGCCGCGGGAAGAGGTACATCGCGCCGCCCGGCAGCTCGCAGGTCACCCCCGGAATCTCAGTAAGCAAGCGGTGCGCGGTATCGCGCTGCTCGCGCAGTCGCCCGCCAGGCGCGCACAGCTCAGCAATGCCAGACCAGTTCGATTCTGCAGACAGCGCGACCGGGATCGCGTGCTGCGCAGGCACATTCGCGCACATCCGCATGTTCGCGAGCAGCTGCAAGCCCTCGAGAAAGTCGCGCGAGCGCGCGGTGTCGCCCGAAATCGCAAGCCACCCCGAGCGATAGCCAGCGACCCGCTGCGCCTTCGACAGCCCGCTAAATGTGAGGCAGAGCGTGTCGCGTACGTGCAACGCCGCGTGCTCGTGGACCGCACCGTCGTACAGGATGCGCTCGTAGATCTCGTCGGCCATCAACACAATGCCGTGGCGCTCGGCAAGCGCTGCGAAGCCGCGCACGAGCTCGGCCGAGTAGACCGCGCCCGTCGGGTTGTTCGGGTTGATCAGCACGATGCCCTTGGTGGCGGGCGTCACGAGGCGCTCGATGGCTTCGAGGTCTGGCATCCACCCGTTCGACTCGTCGCACGGGTAGTGCACGGCGCGTCCGCCCGAGAGCGTGACCTGCGCCGTCCAGAGCGGGTAGTCGGGGGCGGGAACAAGAATCTCGTCGCCATCGTCGACCATCGCCTGCAGCACGAGCGAAATCATCTCGCTCACGCCGTTGCCAATGTAGATGTCGTCTGGGCTGACACCGGCGACACCCTCGTCGGTGTAGTAGCGGGCGACCGCCTCGCGCGCTGGCAGGATGCCGCGAGAATCGCTGTACCCCTGCGCCTCCGTCAATACCTCTCGCAGCCGCTCCACGATCTCGGGCGGAGCTTCGAAGCCGAACGGCGCGGGATTGCCGATGTTGAGTTTCAGAATCTCGTGGCCGTCACGCTCGAGACGCTGGGCCTCCTGCAGGATCGGGCCGCGCACGTCGTACCGCACTCCCGCGAGCTTCCGTGATTGCGTAATGTTGCGCACGAGCACGATCCTACGATGCCCGCGGATCACTAGCCCAAGCGGGGTAACTTTTGGTGCGTGTCATCGCGCCGACACGCACCAAAAGTTACCCCGCTCGCCCGACAGGAGGAGGGGTGGACGGCGAGGCGGCTGGCGGGTCAACTGCACCTGCCGTCGTGCAGCGCCGTCGCGATGCGGTCTGTCTCGTCAGTCATCTCGTACTCGGGAGCGGCCGTGGATCGCGACTGCAGTTCATCGAAGTCGGCACCGAGGAAGAGCACCGCGTACGAGTTCGTGGCGCACCACGTCGACCACTTGGGGATCAGAAAGGTTGGATGGATACCACTCGCCCGTGTTGTTTACGTAGATGATCACGGGGTTCGGGATCGAAATTGCGGGTGAATTACTCTGGATCTTCGGCGAGCGGCTTGTCGTCGAGCCTCTTGGTGACGTTCTCGCCGTTGTACTCCACGACGTCGCCGTTTTCGTCGGTAATTTTTACCGTAACGTCGAGATCCTCACCCGCGGTAAATTTGCGCTCCATCTCGTCAATGTCGGTGACGTACGCCTGGATTCTGTCGTCGAGCTCCGCGGGATCGGTGCTCGTCGTCGTGCCAGAAAAGCGCAACGCGGCCCGCTGATCAGTGATCTGCATCAGGAAGGCCTTGTAGTAGTCGGGTGAGACCGAGTGCCCGTTCGGGGTCATGTCGAGGATCGAACCGTCTTCGGCCGCGGCACGGTACTTGTCGACGATGCCAACGACGTGCGCTTCCATCGCGTCCCAGCCGGGGCGCTCGTCCATTTGGTACGTGGTCGCACTCGAACCATACGTGTCGACAGCGTTGTCGACCATGTCGCTGCCGATCTTGCCGAGGGCGTTGAAGATCGCGAAGATCCCCGCGATGACAAGCGCCGCGACCGCGAGCAGGCAAATCGCGATGATCAGGCAGGTCTTGCCTGCGCCGCCCTTGCGCGGGGGTTGCTGGTACTGGACCGGGTACGGGTGCTGTTGCGGCTGGGCGTAGGGCGGCTGCTGGGGTTGCTGGTACGGCTGCTGCTGGTATGGCTGCTGCTGGTATGCCGGAAATTGCTGCTGGGGCGGGAACGCGGGCTGCTGCACGTAGGGCTGCGGCTGCTGCGGATATGGCTGCTGGCCGTAGGGTTGCTGCGCAGGCTGTTGCTGCTGCTGCTGCTGGCCCGTGTAGGGCTGCGGCTCGGCGCCCGGCGGATACGGCGGCGGCTGAAGCTGCCCGCCCGGCAGCTGCGGCTGTTGCGGATACGGCGGCTGCGGCTGTTGCGGCGGCTGCGGATTCGACGGCTGCGGCGGCTGGCCCGGCTGCTGGGGATCGGTCACACCCCCACCCTACTCATCCCCTGTGCGCCACCGGTGCCCCACCCCGCACCTACACCCACCTCACCCCACCTCAACCCACCTCAACCCAAGCGGGGTAACTTTTGGGGCGTGTCGTGGCGCCGACACGCCCCAAAAGTTACCCCGCTCGCCCGAGCGGAGGGGTGGGCGGGGCGGAGGGGTGGGTAGGCGGCTAGCGGGGCGACGTGAGGGCGGACCGCAGCACGTCGATCACCACGAACGCGGCGAGCGTCCAGCCGACCAGCGGGAGGAACCAGCCGATCGCTACCGCGCCGACGAGTACGAGCCCGACGCCCCACCACGGAGCCCCGCGCAGCGCGCCGCGACGCGGGCCGGCCGCCAGCTCGAAACGCTCCGCACGAGTCGGCCGGCGCTGCCACCACATCCGGTATCCGAGCACGACGAGGGCGGCGATCCCGACCGCGAGCGCCAGCAGCACAATCTGGTTTGCGATGCCGAACAGCGCCCCCATGTGGGCGTCGATCCCCCACCGCGCAAGTTTCGCCGCGACGGGATAGTCAGCGAAATCGACCCGATCGATGACCTCCAGAGAGCTGCCATCAATCGCGAGCGAGTCGACCTCGGTCGGCCACTCACTCTTGATCTCTCGAATCGTCCACGCCGTTCCGGGCTCGGCGGGCGGCCTGATCTCGACCTGCCCCGCGTTGATGTTGAGGCGCTGCCCAATCGCGAGCACGGCGTCAAACGTGGCGGGATTCGCTGTGGCGGATCCCGATCCCGCACCGAGCGCAGTGTTTACCGACGGAGTGCCCCAGGCCAGCGCGGCGCGTAATTCACCCACGTGCTCTCCGGCGTATTTCGACCAGGTGATCCCGGTCGCCGAGAGAAACAGCGCCCCGATCATCACCCAAATGCCGACCGAAGCGTGCCAACTCATTGATTTGCGGAGGCCCGAATAACGACGATTCGGGCGCACGAAATCGCGCCTCATGCGCGAACGGCGAACGCGCACGAGCCAGAGTCCGAACCCGGCGAGCGCGACGATACCCAGCCACGACGCGGCGAGTTCGCTGTAGAGCCGGCCCGCGTCACCGAGGTGGAGGTTGCGGTGCAGGTTCGAGATCCAGGTGCGCACCGACAGCGCGCCGCTCGTGCCGTACGCGGTTTCGTCGCCCCTGATTTCACCGGTGCTCGGATCGATGAAGATCGCGCGCGACTCACTATCTCCCAGACCAGGATCAGCGAACATCACCCGCGTTGTGTCGCCGGGTGCGGGAGCGGGACGCACCGCGGTCAGCGTAGCCCCGCCGCCCGCGTATTGCTGCGCCTCCTCAATCTGCGCGGCGAGGGAAAGCTGGTCGTCTGCGTCGCCCGGCGCGGGCGCGCGCAGTTCGTGGCTGTACACGACCTGTTCCACGGTGGGTGCGATCGCGTAGAGTCCGCCCGAGACCGCGGCGATCAGGATGAACGGGCCGACAAGCAACCCCGCATAGAAGTGGAGCCGCAGGAGCAACTGCGGAAACCAGCCGCGCTGGCCGCGCGATGGTGGCCGGGTGAGTGCGTCTGCCGGCGCGCGTTGTGCACGCTGAACCGGGGGCGCTGGCGAGGCTTCGGCCGCCGCGGCCGCTGTCTCAGTGGCCACTGTGATCAGTTTCCTTCGTGTCCGATCCAGCTGCGTCATCCGTGTCGGCCGCGTCGTCCGCGTCGTCGTAGTTTTCGTTCGCGCCCGCGTAGTCCTTGGCGAGCGCGGTGTATTCAAACTTCGAGTCGTCCCCGAGCGTCAGCGTGAAGGTCACCTCGTCGCCCGCGAGGATCGGGTTCGGCAGGTCCATCATCATGATGTGGTTTGCGCCGGGTTCGAGCGCGAACTCACCGTTTGCCGGAATCACGAAACCGCCCTCCACCTCGCGCATGATGGTTTCGCCCGACTCGTTCTGCACCGTTTCGTGCAGCTCCATCATGGGCGAAGCCTTGGAGGCGACAGAAACGACGGTGATGTCAGCGTCGGAGTCGTTTTCAAGCGTGCCGAATCCGGCGGTCATGCCGGATTCCGCGGTCTTGATCCAGGGATTCTCAATCGAGATCGCATCCGCTTGCGCGGTTGCGGCATCGTCCGACGATCCCGCAGATCCCGCAGATCCCGCAGATCCTGCAGTCCCCGCAGACTCCGCAGTCCCCGCCGCGCATCCGGCGAGAGTGAATAGCGCGGCTGCGGCGAGCGCGGCGGTCGCAACCGAACGCGTGGCGCGCGGGTGCGAGATGTGTGTGCGTGCGGCCCGGGTGCGGGCAGGGGTGACGGTATGGGAAGTGTTACAACGCATGGGTGTGCCTTTCGGGCAGAGGTGTGTGGTTCGCGGCGCACCACGAACCGTCCGGCCGCGCAGTGGCGGCTCGGTCAAGAAAAGGGCAGAGGCGAGACGCCGCTGCGACGAGAATGTGGCTCAGGGAGCGAGCCGTGCCGCCATCGGCGGCCCGCGCCGTGGCTGGGCTGTCGCGATAATGCGACCGATCACCGACCAGGCGGGAGTTCGAACGATTCCGGATCGCGGGGCCACCGTGCCGAGTGGCACGAGACGGGCGGTCAGCGATCGCAGGCCCAGCCAGGCGAGCATGCGCTGCGACAGGTCGTGGAGCCAGCGAATCGCGCGTTCGCCGCGGTGCAGAAACGCGACGGTCAGCAATGCCGCAATGAGGTGGGAGCCCCACATCAGCGGGTCGGCCTGCACCTGTGCGGCAAGCGCGGTTGCGGTGCCGGATCCGTCGCTCGTGACCGCGAGCATCATGCTCGCGTGGTCATGTGCCGCGCCCCCGGCGGGCGGTGCTTGCCCTGTCGCGCCCGGCTGCGCGCCGAGCACGAACAGTCCGTGGAAGAGCGTCTGGCTCAGCACGACCGAAATCGACAGGCGCGTCAGCGACAGCGTGCGCCCGGCGAGCAGTGTGCAGACGAGCAACGACAGGATCAGCGGAGCCGCGATACCGACGAGCCCGGGAAGCGCGCCGCCCCCGGCGACGTGAGCGAGCAACGCGGCAAACGTGGCGATGGACGCCGCGCTACTCCCCCGCACCAGGTGCGGCAGGCGTGAGCTCGACGTCATGCACCCAGTATTCCAGCTCCCGGCAACCCCGATCGGCGCTCACCACCGCGACAAACCTCCAGCGGGGTAACTTGTGGGGCGTGTTGCGGCCGCGACACGCCCCACAAGTTACCCCGCTCGCCAGAGGGTGGCGGAGGGTGGCGGAGGGTGGCGGAGGGTGGCCGACCGCAACCAACCACCTACTGCTGTTGGTCGTAGAGTTCCGCGTAGGCGCCGCCGAGCGCGAGCAACTCGTCGTGTGAGCCGTGCTCCAGGATGCGGCCAGCGCCGACGACATAGATACGGTCGGCGTCGACGATCGTCGAGAGTCGGTGGGCGATCGCGATGGTGGTGCGCCCACTGCGGGCGTCTTCAAGAGCGTGCTGCACGATGCGCTCATTCACCGTGTCGAGCGCGCTCGTCGCTTCATCGAGCACAAGCACGCGGGGGTTCTTCAGCAGGACGCGGGCGATCGCGATGCGCTGCTTCTCACCGCCCGACAGCCGGTATCCGCGCTCGCCGACGACGGTCTCGTAGCCGTCCGCGAAACTCACGATCGTGTCGTGGATGTTCGCGAGCCGCGCGGCGGCCTGCACTTCCTCGAACGTCGCGTCGGGTTTCGCGTACTGCAGATTCGCGAGAATCGTCGCGTGAAAGAGGTAGGGCTCCTGAGTGACGACGCCGATGCGATCCATCAGCGCCTCCTGGCTCAGCTCGCGCACGTCGTCGTCGCCGTAGCGCACGGTGCCGCCGGTCGCGTCGTACAGGCGGGGAATGAGCGAGCCGATCGTCGTCTTGCCCGATCCTGACGCCCCGACGAACGCAACGAACTCCCCCGGTTCCACGTGAAACGACACGGCGTCGAGCGTCGGCCGGTCGCCCGGACCGGCGTCGGGGTAGCGGAACGACACCTCAGAGAATGTGATGCGCCCCGCCTGCCCGGGCTCGTCGGACGGTTCTCGCGCGTCGGGCGCATCGACAATCGCCGGCTTCAGGTCGAGGTATTCGAAGATGCGGGCGAACAGCGCCTGCGAGGTCTGCAGGTCGAGCGCGATCCGCATCAGGGCGACGAGCGGGAAGAGGAGTCGCGACTGCACGGTGGTGAACGCGACGATGGTGCCGGCGGTGATTCCCGGATCAAACCCCTCGCTCTGCCCGCGCGTTATGAGCCAGCCCGAGATCAGGTAGACGATCGCGGGCACGGCCGAGAGAAACACCTGCACGAGCGCAAAGAACAGCTGTCCGCTCATCGTCTGCCGCACCTGCAGGTCGATCTGATTGCGATTCTCGGCCGCGTACCGCTCGGTTTCCGTGCCCTGACGCGAATACGTCTTCGCGAGCAGCACACCGGAGATCGACAGCGCCTCCTGCGTGATCGCGCTCATCTCGGAGAGCGACTCCTGGGTGCGCCCGGCAATCTTTGCCCGAATCTGACCGACGCGGCGCTGCGCGAGCACGAGCACCGGCATCACGACCACGGCGATCAGCGTCAGCTGCCAGCTCAGCAGTAGCATTGCGACAATCGCGGCGACGACCGTCACGGTGTTGCCGATGATGTTCGACACGGTGTTCGTCAGCACGTTCGCGACGCCGCCGACGTCGTTCTGCAACCGCGACTGGATCACACCGGTCTTCGTCCGCGTGAAAAAGCCGAGCTCCATGGATTGCAGGTGCGCGAAGAGTCGCACCCTGAGATCCCCCATCACCCGGTTACCGACGCGCGCCGTGAACAGGGTCTGCACGATCCCGAGCCCCGCCGAGAAGATGTAGACGGCCACCATCGCCCCGACGAGCCACGCGAGCACGTGCAGCTGCGGGCCGCCGCCATCGAGCGGGAACAGGCCATCATCGAACACCCGCTGCGTCAGCAGCGGCGGCAGAATCGCGAGCGCCGCCGACACCAGCACCAGCGTCACAATTGCGACCAGCTGCGGCCGGTACGGGCGAAACAGCGCGGCAATGCGACGCCCGAGCCCGGCCACGGCAGGAGCGTCACGATTGAGCTTGCGCTGCAAATCGGCATCGCCGGCCGAGATCCGGGATCCGCGGCCGACCGGCCCGCCACCCATACTCATGCTTCGGAGAATAGCGCTCCGGGGCGACACTCGGCGCCAATTTCCCCTGCGGCGCAACCCCTGCCCGTCCGCCGACAGCTGATTTGCGAGCAGAACGGCACCGCGACCGGGACTTTCATTGACACGCGCCGCGCGCGAGGCAGCCGCGCCAGGTCGCATCTTCAGCCAGATCGGCATACCCTAAGAGATCTGACGTGCAGGGGACGGGGGTGTCCGGCCCTCTACACGCGTGCCCGAGCGCGGATTTCGCCCCGGGAGCCAACCGAAACGGATGCGAATGTCCCAGACCCCCCACGCCGAGTCGCGCGCCTCTCAGGCGGCCCCGGTTTCGGAGCCAGGAGCAGACGCGCGCCGCGGGGTCGGCATCGCCCACGCAAAAGCAATTCTGTTCGGCGAGCACGCGGTCGTCTACGGCGCTCCCGCCATCGCGATCCCGGTCGACAGCCTCACTGCGGAGGCCATCATCGAGGCCGGCCCGCCGGGGCTCGGGATCGCCAGCTCGCTCTACACCGGCCCAGTCGACGGCGCGCCAGCGCGGCTCGCGCCCGTGGTCACCGCCATAAAGGCGTCGCTTGAGCGCGCCGGGCTTGCGGGCCTCGCACACGAAACCGAGGGCGGCGCCGTCGTCACGATCACCAGCTCGATCCCGCACGAGCGCGGGCTGGGGTCAAGCGCGGCCGTCGCGGCGGCAATCGCCCGGGCAGCTTTTGACCTCGCTGGCACAGAGCTCGACAGCGAGACGCTGTTCGACCTGATTCAGACGTCCGAGCGCGTGGCGCACGGCAAGCCGAGCGGCATCGACGCACGCACGGTCGCCGCAACGGGCGCAATTCGCTTCAATCGGGGAGCGGTCGCGCCGATCCACATTGGTGCACCCCTGATTCTTGCGTTTGCCGACACCGGGCACCCCGGTTCTACCGCGCAGGCCGTCGGTTCGGTGCAGGCCCTGCGCGAGCGCGAGCCTGAAGCGACCGATGCGCTGCTCTCACGCCTCGCCGAGATTGCGGAGCACTCGATCGCCGACCTCGCCTCGGGCGATCGCACCGCTGTCGGTGCCGCGATGAGCGAGGCCCACTCGATCCTGCATCGCGTTGGCGTCAGCTCCGAACGACTCGATGCCATTGTCGCTGCTGCCTGCGCCGCGGGCGCAGCGGGCGCGAAGCTCACCGGCGGCGGGCTCGGGGGCTGCGTCATCGCGGTCGCCGATTCCGACGCACACGCCGACGAGATCGGCGCCGCCATGCGCCTCGCCGGTGCCGAACGCACCTGGACCGTGGAGGTTCCCGCCGCATGACGACCGCAACCGCTCGCGCATTCCCCAATATCGCCCTGGTCAAATACTGGGGCAAGCAAGACGAGAACCTCATTTTGCCCGTCGCTGGCAGCCTGTCACTGACGCTCGATGCGCTCCCCACCACGACGACCGTCGCGCTCGACGAGGGGGCGGAGTTCGACGCATTCAGTCTGAACGGCGCCGTCGCCTCAGCTGATGCGACGGGCCGGGTCACCCGGTTTCTCGATCGCGTGCGCGAACTCGCCGGTTCCGAGACCCGCGCGAGCGTCGTCTCGACAAACGAGGCGCCCACCGGTGCGGGCCTCGCATCGTCGGCGTCGGGATTCGCGGCGCTCGCCACGGCGGCCGCGAGCGCGTACGGACTCGACCTCGATCGCGCAGACCTGAGCCGGCTCGCGCGCCGGGGATCCGGATCCGCGTCGCGCAGCCTCATTGACGGCCTCGCAGTCTGGCACGCAGGCGATGACGCCCAGTCATTCGCCGAACCCGTCGCTGGCCCCGACATGCGCATGGTGATCGTGACCGTCGACACCGCGCAGAAGGCCGTCTCGAGTCGCGCCGCGATGCGCCGCTCGGCGCTCACCTCGCCGTTCTTCCCAGCCTGGATCACCTCGACGGAGGAGTCGCTCGCCGCGATGATCGAGGCTTGCGCAGCTGACGACTTCACGCGCGTTGGCCGCATCACTGAATCGCACGCGCTGCGCATGCACGCCGTCATTCAGTCGTGCGACCCGCCCATCCGGTACCTCGCACCGACGAGCATCGCGGTCTTCGACGCCGTTGCCGCGCTGCGCGATCAGGGGCTCGACGCCTACTCGACGGCGGACGCCGGCCCCAACGTCGCCGTGATCGTGCGCCCTGAGCAGGCCGAAGAACTGTGCAACGCGCTGCAGGGCTTCGGCTCGGTGCGCCTCGTGGGGCCGGGCGCGGGCGCCGAACTGATCGAGGCGATCGCGTGATCGAGCAGCGGGCGCCCGGAAAGCTCTACATCGCCGGCGAATACGCCGTCGTTGACCCCGGGCAGCCCGCGGTGATCGTCGCCGTCGACCGCTACATCACGGTGCAGCTGACCGAGGGATCCGAGGTCGGGCGCGTGCGATCGAGCGCCTACGGCCGGTCTCCGCTCGTGTGGGTGCGCGACGAGGCGAGCGATCGCATTGTGCTCGAACACCAGCCCTACGACTACGTGTTCGCGGCGATCACCGCGGTCGAACAGCTGCGCTCCGAGCTCAGCCTGCCGCCCCGCTACTACGATCTCGACATCGGCAGCGAGCTCGACGACGTGAGCGGCCGCAAGTTCGGCCTCGGCTCGTCTGCCGCGGTCACCGTCGCCGTCGTCGCCGCGCTGAACGAGTTCTACGGGCTTGATCTCACTCGCAGCGAGCGCTTCAAACTGGCGCTGCTCGCGACCATCGAGGTCGCCCCGACGGCCTCGGGCGGCGACCTCGCGGCCAGCACCTTCGGCGGGTGGATCCGCTACGCGTCGCCCGACCGCGGCGCTCTGCGCGTGCACCGCTCCGTGCACGGCGTCGCGGCGACGCTCGCCGCGAGCCAGGAGTGGGCGGGCAGCGGCGTCACGCGCCTCGCGCACCCCGACGCCCTGCAGCTACTCGTCGGCTGGACCGGATCGCCGGCGTCGACCGAGCGCCTCGTCGAACAGGTACGCGCTGGCGATGCACGCACACCGCTGCCGCCTTACCCCGCGTTCATCGACGACAGCCGCAGCTGCGTCGACGCGCTCGTTGCCGCGTTCGAACACCACGGCACCGGCGCCGAGCCGGTCATCGGGCGCGCGCGCCGCGTGCTGCAGCGGCTGAGTGCCTCGTCGGGCATCACGATCGAGACCCCGCAGCTGCAGGCGCTCTGCGACATCGCGGAGCGGCACGGGGCATCCGGCAAGCCGTCGGGCGCCGGCGGCGGCGACTGCGGTATCGTGCTGGCGGGCGCGGAACTCGCGACCGACCCCATCTTGCGCGAGTGGGAGGCGAACGATATTCGCCGCCTCAGCCTCGCGCCGCACCCCGCCTCAGGAGGCGTCGATGCATTCTGATCTCGGTACGGGCGATGCGCGCGCAGCGCGCAAAGACGAGCACGTTGATCTTGCGCTGAGCCAGCGCGGCGGCGGCGCTCACAACGAGTTCGACGATCTCGACTTCGTGCACCAGGCGCTCGCGGGCGTCGACGCGGAACGCGTCGACCTGGGCGTCGGCATCGCGTTCGGCGCGGGCCCGCAGCACGCCGCGGGAGAGTGGCACTGGGAAACCCCGTTCTACGTGAACGGCATGACCGGCGGCACCGCGCGCACCACGCGCATCAACCGCGAACTCGCGATCGCGGCGCGCGAGACCGGTCTGCCGATGGCGTGCGGTTCGGTGTCGGTCGCGCTCGACGACGCCGACGCCGCGCGCGGGTTCGCGGTGATCCGCGAGGAGAACCCAGACGGTTTCGTGATGGCGAACCTCGGCGTCGGCAGGCCGGCTTCAGACGCGCCGCGCGCCGTCGAACTGCTCGGCGCGAACGCGCTGCAGGTGCACGTGAACGCGGTGCAAGAGACGGCGATGCCCGAGGGATCCCGCGATTTCTCGGCGTGGATCACTTCGGTCGAACAGCTCGCTGCCGCCTCGCCCGTGCCCGTGATCGTCAAAGAGGTTGGCTTCGGCCTGAGCCGCGGCGCGCTGCGTCGGCTCGCCGACATCGGCGTCACCATCGCCGACGTCAGCGGGCGCGGCGGCACCGACTTCTTGCAGATCGAGAATGCGCGCCGCGTTGCCGGTGAATACGCCATGCTCACCGGCTTCGGCCAGTCGGCGCTCGCGTGCCTGCTCGACGCTCCGCACCCGGCGCCCACGCTGCTGGCCTCAGGCGGGGTGCGCACACCGCTCGACGTCGTGAAGGCGCTGGCCTCCGGCGCCCAGGCGGTAGGCGTCGCCGGTACGTTCCTCGCCGCGATTGGTAGCGACGGTGAGGCCGGAGGCGCCGAGCGCCTCGTGGCCCTCGTCGACGACTGGAAGCTGCGCACCCGCGCGATCTACGCGCTGCTCGGCGCCGCGACCCGCGACGAGCTGCTCGCCACCGACCTTATTCTGCGTGGCCGGCTGCGAGAGTTTTGCGCCGATCGCGGTGTAGACCTCGGTGCCCTCGCCCTCCGCTCGGAGCGGCCGCGCGCATGACCACGACCCGTCATATCGGCTTCGCGCTGATCCTGCCCTCTCACTCACGAAGGAAGCCATGAGCGTTCCCGAACAGGTCCACCGCGAGACCGTCACCGAGATTCCCACCAGCTGGGTCGGCCCGATTCGGATCACCGGATCGTCGGTCAGCGGCGAAATCTCGGTCCCGCTCGCCACCTACGAGACCCCGCTCTGGCCGTCGGTCGGCCGCGGCGCTCGCGTCTCGCGCGCCGTCGAGGGGGGCATCCGCACCGTCATCACCGGCGAACGCATGACTCGCTCCGTGCTCTTCACCGCCGCGGGCGCCGTCGGCGCACAAATGGTGGCGCAGACGATCGCGGAACGCTTCGCCGAGCTACAGGAGGTCGTCACCGCCGGCAGCCGCCACGCGAAGCTGATTGAGGCGCACCCCGAGATCGTCGGCAATCTGCTCTTCGTGCGCTTCGCGTTCACGACCGGCGACGCATCGGGCCACAACATGGTCACGAACGCGGCCGATGCGCTGATGCAGCGCATCCTGTCGTGGGGACTCGAGGTGAGCTACGGCTCGATCTCGGGCAACTTCTGCTCCGACAAGAAGGCGACGGCGGTCAACGGCATTCTCGGGCGCGGCCGCAGTGTGGTCGCCGAAATCTTGATCCCGCACGATCTCGTCGCAAGCGGCCTGCGCACCGATGCGCAGCGCGTCACCGACATGGTCGTGCGCAAGAACCTCGTGGGCAGCACGATCGCCGGAGCGATTCGCTCGGCGAACGCGCACTACGCGAACATGCTGCTCGGGTTCTATCTGGCCACCGGTCAAGACGCCGCAAATATCGTCGAGGGATCGCAGGGCATCACCTACGCCGAGAACCGCCCAGAGGGCCTGTATTTCTCGTGCACCGTGCCGCACCTGATCGTCGGCACGGTGGGCAACGGCAAGCATCTGCCGCACATCGAAGAGGCGCTGACGCGCATCGGCTGCCGCGAGGATCGGGAACCAGGCGAAAACGCGCGTAGACTCGCTGAACTCATGGCAGCGACCGTGCTGTGCGGAGAGCTGTCGCTGATCGCGGCGCAGACGAACCCGGGCGAACTCATGGCCGCGCACCTGCGCATCGAGCGGAAGGAGACGCCGAACGTATGACCACTCAGACCACCATCGGCATTCACGACATCGAACTGGCGAGCACCCACCACCTGCTCGACCTCGGCACGCTCGCTGAAACCACCGGCGTCGACCCCGCGAAGTACCGTCTCGGCCTCGGCCAAGACGAGTTCAGCGTTCCCGCCGCCGACGAAGACATCGTCACGATGGGCGCCACCGCCGCTCTCGCGCTGCTCGAACGCAATGGCCTCGAAGGCGTGCGCACGCTGCTGTTCGCGACCGAGTCTGGCCTCGACCACTCGAAGGCCGCTGGCGTCTTCGTCCACAAGCTGCTCGGGCTGCCGCCCCAGGTGCGCGTCGCCGAGATCAAGCAGGCCTGCTACGGCGGAACCGCTGCCATCCAGGCGGCCGTCGGCCTCGTGCAGCGCAACCCCGGCGAGCGCGTGCTCGTGATCGCGAGTGACGTCGCGCGCTACGCGCTCGACTCCCCCGGTGAGCCCACGCAGGGCGCTGGAGCCGCGGCCATGCTCATCTCGGCCGACCCCGCGCTGATCGAGATCGAGCCGGCGTCGGGTCTGTTTTCCGACGACGTCGACGACTTCTGGCGGCCCAACGATTCGTCGACCGCGATCGTCGATGGCGCACTGTCGATCACGGCCTACCTCGACGCTATGACGGGTGCGTGGGACGATCTGGTTGCCCACGGCGGGCCCGCGATCACCGACATCGACCGCCTCGTGTACCACCAGCCGTACACGAAGATGGCGCGTAAGGCGCAGGCTCGCCTCGGCGAGCACACTGGCGTCGATCTCGGCGACGACGGCCTCGTGGCTGGCGCGATCTACAATCGGCGCATCGGCAATGCGTACACCGCCTCGCTCTACGCGGGCGTCGCATCGGTGCTCGACCACGAACCCGATCTCGTCGGCAAGCGGCTCGGCCTGTTCAGTTACGGCTCGGGCAGCGTCAGCGAATTCTTGACCGGGATCGTGCTGCCCGGCGCCGCGTCGCGCAGCGATCACTTCACGTCGGCGCTCGACGCTCGCGTGCCGCTCAGCGTGCCGGAATATCGCGAGTTGCACGCCCGTGAGATGCCCAGCAACGTCGACGTGGAGACCCCGCGCGTGACGAAGGCCCCGTTCCGCTTCGCCGGTATCCAGGGCGGCGCGCGCCGCTACGAGCGCCGCTAGCGCGGCCGCGCCGGCCGGCCGCCCGCGCCAAAACCCGCTGAGCCCCTCGTTCGTCGCCGAGCCCCTCCCTGAAACACGTGTTTTCGGGAGGGGCTCGGCGACTTTATAGGGGCTCGGCGGGGTAGCGAAGCTCGGCGGGCTCAGCCGGCGTTAGTCGTCGGAGACCGTGACGTTGACCTCGATGTTGCCGCGGGTGGCATTCGAGTAGGGGCACACCTGGTGCGCCGCGTCGGCCAGCTGCTGAGCCTGCTCATGCTCGAGCGTCGGGAGCACGACCTCCAGCTCGACCGAGAGTTGGAAGCCCCCGTCGACGCCGCCGCTCAGATGGACGCGGGATCCGACGCTCGAATCTGCGATATCAACCTTCTGTGCCCGCGCGACCGCCTGCAGTGCGCCGTGGAAGCACGCGGCGTATCCGGCGGCGAACAGGGCCTCAGGGTTCGGGGCGCCGCCTGCGCCGCCCATCTCCTTCGGAATGCGCACGTCAGTGTCGACCAAGCCATCGACAGTCTTCACGTGCCCGTTGCGCCCGTCGCCGGTTGCCAGTGCCTCTGCGGTGTAGATGATGCTCATTGGTTTCCCTTCACGGGCCTGGCTCGGGTGCCGGCCACTGTCGCAGCGTACGCCCGCAAGCTGCTTGGCGGCCCGAACGCGCCAGATCTCAGCTCAGAGCGAAACCCTGGCGAATCCGCACCGATGCTGTTTGCATCGCCCACCCCGGAAATACGCTCGGTAGATTTCGCGCTCGTACGCCGATTCCCGCAGGCATCTCAATCGCGTCGAGCTGACGATGGCAACCCAACACCCTGAGTAGCACCCCCGAATTAGCCGCCAATCCCTCTGCAGGAGTATGCTCAACGAGCCATTCTGACAAGGGAGAAATTGTGGGGCTCATTGAAGTCATCTCTGTGATATTCGGGGTCGTGTCCCTCGGGTACCTGGTGTACGCAATGCTTCGCCCCGACACTCTCTAATGAACTGGTTTCTCACGATCGCGTCGCTGCTCACCGTCGGCGTCGTGCTCGCCCTCGTGTATCGCCCCCTCGGCGACTACATGGCGTACGTGTTCACGACCGAGCGGCACTGGCGCATCGAGCGCCTGAGCTACCGGCTCGCCGGCGTCGACCCCGAGCGGCAGCAGTCGTGGCGGCGCTATCTCGCCTCTGTGCTGCTGTTCTCATTCGTCGGGCTGGTGCTGCTGTACGCGATGCTCCGTTTGCAACCGTTGTTGCCGTACTCGCTTGGCTTCCCTCCCATGAGCCCGGATCTCGCATTCAACACGGCCGCCTCGTTTGTCGGCAACACGAATTGGCAGTCGTACTCCCCAGAGCAGACCGTCGGCTACGGCGTGCAGATGGCCGGGCTCGCGGTGCAGAATTTCGTGTCGGCGGCAGTCAGCATGGCGGTCGCAGTCGCGCTGATCCGCGGCTTTGCTTCGCGGCGGGGTCGCAGCGGGCTCGGCAATTTCTGGGTCGACCTGATGCGCGCGAACCTGCGCATTCTGCTGCCGCTGTCGCTCGTCACTGCCGTGATACTGCTCGCCGCCGGGGTCATTCAGAACATGGCCGATGTCACTACCGTCACGACCGTAGCCGGGCAACCGCAGTCAATCCCTGGCGGCCCGGTTGCTTCCCAAGAGGCGATCAAGATGATCGGCACGAACGGCGGCGGGTTCTTCAACGCGAACTCGGCGCACCCCTTTGAAAATCCGTCGCCGTGGGTCAACCTGTTGCAGACGGTGCTGCTGCTCATCATTCCGTTCTCGATGCCACGAACGTTCGGCAAGATGGTCGGCGATCAGCGCGCTGGCTACGCACTGCTGCTGACGATGGCCACACTGTTCATCTTCGTGTACATCCCGCTGACCTTGTTCGAATACGCGGGTTCGGGCACCGCCCCCGCACTGGCGGGCGGTGCATTCGAGGGCAAGGAAACGCGATTCGGGATCGTCGGCTCAACGATCTTCGCCACAGCTACCACCGGCACCACCGGCGGCGCCGTCAACTCCATGCACGACTCATACACGGCGTTCGGCGGCCTGATGCTGGTGTTCAACATGACGCTCGGCGAGGTCGCGCCCGGCGGGGCAGGTTCGGGGACGTACGCGCTGCTCATCCTGATGGTGATCGCCGTGTTCCTCGCCGCGCTGCTGCTCGGCCGGTCGCCGGTGTATCTCGGCAAACGTCTGGGCACGCGCGAGATGAAGCTCGTGAGCATGGCGATTCTCATCATGCCCGTGCTCGCCATCGGCGGCATTGCGCTGAGCTTCGCGATCCCGCCGCTGCGTGCAGAGATTCTCGCGCGAGTAACCAATGAGGGGTCGCACGGTCTCACCGAGGTCATCTACGCGTTCATCTCTGCGGCGATCAACAACGGCTCGGCGTTTGCCGGGCTCGACGCGAACCACCCGATCCTGAACGTGATGATCGGCGTCGTAATCTTGCTCGGCCGCTTCCTCCCCATCGCGATCGTGCTGGCCCTCGCGGGCTCGCTCTCCGCGCAGGGCACCGCGGTGACCGCAGACGAACTCCCCCTGCATCGGCCGCAGTTCGTCGTGCTGCTCGTCGGGCTCATCGCCTTCATTACGGTGCCGCTGTTCGTGCCCATGCTGCTCGTCGGCCCCTTCGCGGAAGGACTGCTGTGATGGCCACCACTGCGTCACTCGAAACCGGCTCCGTCATCACGCGGAACACGATCGCGCCCGTGCTGCGCGATGCGCTGCGCAAGTTCGACCCGCGCTATCTGCGGCACAACCCTGTACTGATGCTCACAGAGGCGGGCGCCGCGCTCACGACGATCATCGCCATCGCAGAACCGTTCGTGGGCGGCGCTCGGCCGTCGGGCGGCACTGACTTACCAGCCGGGTTCACGTGGATGCTCGCGGTCGGGTTCTGGGTCTGCCTGTTCACGGCGACGCTCGCGGAGTCCATCGCCGAGGGGCGTGGGCGCTCCGAGACCGCCTCGCTGCGCCGCTCGCGCTCCGTGACGAACGCGCGTCGCGTCACCGCTTACGATGCGCTTCGGGATCCGGCGGCACGGTCCGCCACCATCGAAACCGTCGACGCGAGACAGCTCTGCCGGGGCGACGTCGTGATCGTCGACGCCGGTGAAATCATCCCGGCCGACGGCGAGGTGCTCTGGGGAGCCGCCGAGGTCGACGAGTCAGAGTTCACCGGGCACCCCGGGGCCGTCATCCGCCAGTCGGGCGGCGACCGCACATCGGTAACGGGTGGCACGCGCGACGTGTCGGATCGCATCGTCGTGCAGGTGCGATCATCCCCCGAAGCGGGCGCCGTCGAGCGCACCATTCAGCTCGCGAGCCGGTCCCGTCGTAAGAAGTCGCCCATCGAGGTCGCGTTCAACGCGCTGCTCGCCTCGTTCTCGCTGTCGTTCGTGTTTATGGTGCTGACCCTGAACTTCGCTGTGTCGCCGGTCGCTCCGCCAGTGTCGATTCCGGTGCTCGTGGCGATCGTGGTCTGCCTCATTCCCACCGAGATCGCCGCGCTGATGTCGGTGACCGGCATCGCGGGCATGTACCAGTTGTTGCGCCGGGGTGTGCTCGTCACCTCGGCCAAGGCGCTTGAAACGGCAGGCGACATCACAACCGTGCTGCTCGACAAGACCGGCACGGTGACTCGCGGTAACCGCAGCGCGATCGCGTTCGTCACGGTGGGCGAAAATAGTCCTCACAATCTCATGCGCGCGGCCGCCCTGGCCTCGGCCGGTGACCCGACCCCCGAGGGCGCCTCGACCGTGCAACTCGCGGCCGAGCTCGGCGTCGAGATCACCGACACCGACACCGTCGGCGCCCGGTTCGTCCAGTTCTCGGCAACCACCCGGCTCTCTGGCGTCGACCTCGCCGACGGCACCAGCATCCGCAAGGGCGCGGCGTCGGCGATCGCGGGCTGGCTGAAGCAGCAGGGCACGCAGCCGCCGCGCGAGATCCTGAAGGAGCTGAAGGTGAGCGCCCACCGCATCGCGAGCGAGGGGTCCACCCCACTCGCCGTGGCGATGAAGCGGCCTGATGATCGCGGCCGCGCGCTTGGCGTCATCCATCTGCAAGACGTCGTCAAGGAGGGCATCCGCGAGCGCATCGCCGGACTCCGAGACATCGGCGTGCGCACCGTACTCGTGACGGGCGACCACGTGCTCACCGCGAAGGCGATCAGTGCCGAGGTCGGCATCGAAGACTACCGCGGCGATTCAACACCAGAAGACAAGCTGGCGCTGATCGAGCAGGAGCAGAAGCTGGGCCACCTCGTCGCGATGAGTGGTGACGGGATCAACGACGCGCCAGCGCTCGCGCAGGCCGACATCGGCATCGCGATGAACACTGCCACACCGGCGGCAAAAGAGGCCGCCAACATGATCCTCATCGATGACGACCCCGCGCACCTGGTCGACATCATCGAGGTGGGGCGTCGGCAGATGGCGACGCGCGGCGCCCTCATCACGTTCAACTTCGCGAACGACGCGGTGCGCTACTTCACGCTCTTTCCGGCGCTGTTTGTTGGCGTGTTTCCGGGCCTTGGTGCGCTCAACGTGCTCGGCCTCCACTCCCCGGCGTCGGCGATCCTGTCGACGGTGATCTTCAGCAGCGTGGTGATGGTGATCCTCATCCCGCTCGCGCTCATCGGCGTACCCTACAAGACGCGAAATATGCCGAAGGCCCTCACTCGAAACCTCCTCATCTGCGGCATCAGCGGCATCCTGGTGCCCGTCATCGCGATCAAGATCATCGATGTCGTCGTCAGCCTGCTGCCGGGATTCTGAGGAGAGATCATGACCCGACCACTCACGCGAAACCTGCAGGGACTCTGGACCGCAGTGCGCTTGATGCTCATCTTCACCGTATTGCTCGGCATCGGGTACCCGCTCGTCGTGCTTGCGATCGGGCAGCTCGCGCTCCCCACTCAGGCCAACGGGTCACTGGTGCGCTCGCAGAGCGGCGACATCGCCGGCTCGTCACTCATCGGCCAGAATTTTCTTGATGCCGACGGCTCGCCGTTGCCGCAATACTTCCAGCCGCGACCGTCGGCCGCCGGAGACGGCTACGACCCGCTGGCCTCCGGCGGATCGAACCTCGGCCCCGAGAGCAGCGAACTCGTTGCGACGATCACCGAGCGCCGCAACCGGGTCGCCACATTCAACGGCGTGCCAGAGGCTGACGTGCCAGCCGATGCGGTTACAGCCTCCGGGTCGGGTCTCGACCCCGAGATCAGTCCGGCGTACGCGCAACTGCAAGCCGCGCGGGTGGCCGAAGCGCGCGGGGTGCCGGTCGCCACCATTGAACGCCTCATCACTCAGCAGACTGCCGGGCGCGATCTCGGATATCTGGGCGACCCGCGCGTGAATGTGGTGGAGCTGAATCTGGCGCTTGACGCAGCGTTTTCGAATTAGCGCGCGGCCGCCCAGGTCGGCGTCGCGGTCGGCGTGATCGTGGGCCTCGCTGCGGGCGGTTACCCCGCGGTGAAGGCCTCCCACTTCGCCGAACCCCTCCCACTTCGCCGAACCCCTCCCACGAACACGCCTTTTTGGGAGGGGTTCGGCGACAACGGAGAGGTTCGGCGACAACGGAGGGGTTCAGGCAGATTCCCGCACCAGACCCACTCGTCAAGACCGGCGGCGCACCCCGCTCACACGTACGGGTGCGTCAGCAGTTCGAGGCCGTGGCCAGCGGGGTCCTTGAAGTACACGCCGCGCCCGCCGTGCTCCGTGTTCGTTTCTCCGGCGCGGGTCAGCTGCGGGTCGGCCCAGTGCTCAACCCCGTTGTCGACCAGCCACGCGTAGGCGCGGTCGAAGTGGTCGTCGTCGACGAGAAACGCGTAGTGCTGCATCTGGATCTCGACGGGAGGAGCGGCGAATTGCAGCAGCACTCCGTCTGCCAGCGTGATGTTCGTGAACGGCCCCCAGCTCGGCGCGGGCAGGGCCTCGAGCACCGCAGTGTAAAACCGCGCCGACGTGGGCCCGTCGAGCGAAGCAATGATGGTGTGATTGAACGTTGCGGGCACGGCGGTCTCCTCGGTTTCAGGTAGGAATGACAGTGAAGATCATGAATCGCATGAGACGCGCGACGCGAGTAATGTCCGAGCCACGTGTGCCTCAATCCACTCCGACTCGAACGGCCGGCTACGCAGCAGCCATCGGTGAAAAATCGGCCCAACGAAGAGCTCAGCAATGTCCTCCGCGTCAGTAACGCCTGCGGCCCGAAACCGATCCGAGATAGCTCGGAGTTGAGGGGCGAGCAGCATTTCTCGAAACTGTTCCGCCAGTTTCTCGTCGGACTGGATTTCAACGGCCACGAGTCTCAGTAGCGCACCCTGAAGCGGATCCGTGAGTTCGGCGACCGTGCCGTGCGCCAGCGCTGCAATATCGACTGCGAGATCCCCGGTGTCAGGGATGACGACTGTGCCGGAAGCGTCCGTGCTGCGATCCAGGAGCGCTTCGAACAAGATAGCCCCGGTCGACGGCCAGTTGCTGTACAGCGTCTGCTTGCTCATCCCTGCCCGGTCAGCGATGCGCTCCATGCTGATCGCACCGACCGGCTGGTCTTGCGCGAGTGCCACAACAGCCGCGTACACCTTGCTACGAGTCTTCGGTCGCGCCATTTCTCAACTCTACAAAGAACCAGGACGAATCGTCCAGTTTGAGTTACGCTGACGATATGTCTGCAGCCCAATCATGGATGATCACCGGCGCTCACCGTGGCCTCGGCCGCGCACTCACCCTTGCCGCGCTCGAGGCCGGGCACTCGGTGGTAGCCACGACGCGGGGCGAGCGCTCACTCCCCGAGCACGAGCGCCTCCTGGTGCATACCCTTGATGTTCGCGATCGCGAAGCGTCCCACCGAGCCGTACAGACGGCCGCTGAGCATCTTGGGCGCATCGACGTGCTCGTGAATAACGCCGGTTACGGCATCATCGGCGCGATTGAAGAAGCCTCAGAGGCCGATACCCGATCACTCGTCGACACGAATCTGCTTGGCCCTCTGTGGCTGAGCCAAGCCGTGATTCCCATCATGCGCGAGCAGGGCGGAGGCGAGATTGTTCAGATCTCCACGGTCGGCGCGGTCGGAACGATGCCACTGCTTGGCCTCTATAACGCCACAAAGTGGGGACTCGAAGGGTTTAGTGAGGCGATGGCAGCTGAGGTACGACCGTTCGGGATCAGAGTTTCGGTGATCGAGCCGGGCGCGCTCAACACTGACTGGGCGGGCAGCAGCATGCGGTTCAGCGCCCCAGCGAGTGCGTACGACGAGCTACGCACTCAGTTGTTCGGCACGACCGAGGTACCGTGGCCGCAGGGCGAGCCCTCGGGCGGGATGGCCGCGGACGATGCCGCGGGGCTGATCCTGGCTCGCGTCGCCGCCCAAGACGATCAACGCTTGCGCGTGTTGGTTGGCGACGATGCACCCGCACAGGTTCGAGCGGCGCTTGATCTTCGGCTTGAAGACTATGCCCGCGATCCTCGCTTCTCACCTGAATGAACAACCCGGCCCGCAACCCTCAACCCCAACCCCCTAGAGTGCAGAGATGACAACTATCGCGGGCAGCCGCTGGGCCATCACCGGAGCTGCGGGAAACATCGGGCTGTCACTGCGCGAAGCTCTCACGGAGCATCACGTCACGCTCGTCTCCACTGACCTGCGCAGCGCTGCGCCGATCGGGCCGCACGACACCTTCGTGCAGGCCGAACTCGGAGACCTGGAAGCGCTCGTAGAGGTGTTCGCCGGTGTCGACGGGGTGATCCACCTCGGCGGAATTTCCGACGAAGCCGACTTTCATGATCTCGCGGACGCGAACATTGTCGGCACCTATCACGTGCTTGAAGCTGCCCGACGCGCTGGCGTTCCGCGAGTGATCTTCGCCAGCAGCAATCGCCTGACCGGCATGTACACCGCGGGCGACCACGTGTCCCCCGAGATGCCACCGCGACCAGACGGGTTCTACGGGGTGTCAAAGGTCGCCGGCGAAGCACTCTGCCGGCTCTACGCCGACAAGTTCGGCATCAGCACGATCTCGGTGCGCATCGGCAGCTACGAGAATCAACCCTCGTCCGCGCGCGAACAACGCACGTGGCTCAGCCCGGCCGACGCGCTGCGCGCCTTCCTGGCCGCAATGTCGACGACTGAGCACACAGCCGTGTTCTACGCGGTCTCGGCGAACTCCGACAGCTGGTGGGATCTCGAGGCTGGAGCAGCGATCGGCTTCACCCCGCAAGACAACGCCGCAAGTTCGGGATCACGCCAACCCATCGACCCAGGCACGCCTCAGGGCGGCAGCTACGCGACCCCCGAATACTCGACGGATCGAATGCGCCGCTAGCTGACGACCCGCTACGCGGGAACGATTTCAAACGGGGTCGTCGCAGTGACGGACCCGGCCACGCCGCACTCATTCACGTACGACGCAGTCAGCAACGCGGTGTTTTCGTATGCACTTGAACTACGAATCCCAATGCTCGTTCCCTCGGGGAGACCGCCCTGCGCTTCGAAATAAGCGACCGCCTTCTCGTAGCCGTCGACCTCCGAGCTTCCCGTGTAGGTGAGCTCGACGTCCTGCCCTGACTGCACGGCAGAGTAATCGGTTTGATACCGAGTGAGCTGCGTCGTGTCGCCCAGAGCGGTGATCTGATTGCCCTCAAAATCGAACACGGCGTAGGTGTAATTGACCTCCGAGACGGTCTTAAATTCAAGCGGAGCGCCCTGGGCTTCCAGGAACTCCGCGACCGCCGCGTCGTTGATGCGCGGGTCAGGGCTCGACCCGTCGTATGTGAAAGCGAAGCTCTCGGGCGTCAACACCGTGGCCGGGTCGAATGACACGTCGAAGACCCAGGTGGTCTGCGCTCCCGGCTGAACCGCAATGTCAGCGAGCCCGGGCTTGAGGCTAGCCGTCACGGTCGCCGACGTGCCGTTCTGCGCGGTCTCGTAGCTGAAGTACTCGCTCTCGGGGGTCGTGATCACCGGAGCAACACCGCACATCGGGGCCGTCGTGGGGGCCTCGGGGGCAACGTACGTGACGTTCGGTTCCGGCGTGGGATCGGTACCCGGCGATGGGGCCGGATCGGTGGGATCAGCCGGGTCGGCGCCAGCGTCAGCCCCTGCGTCGGCGCCGCCGTTCGAAGCAGGCTGCGACGCAGCGGGCGTGCAGCCGCCCGTTGCCGCCTGCGCACTGCTCGGCGAGGCGAGCGGCACCAGCATCAGCGCGCCAACGAGCGCAAGCGCGCCCAGCACGGCCTTCTTGTGCTTGCGGCCGCGCAGGGCGAGCAACCCCAGCCCCAGCAGCACCACTGATACCGCGACGAGCAACAGTGCCGTCTGTGCCGAACCGCCGGTATTCGCCAAACAATCCGCGATATTCAATTGCTACCCCCACCCGTGTACCCCTACATAACCGAGCTACATCGTATTGCAGTTCGCGCACAGCGTGCGCTTTGCGCCGCTGCCGTCGCGGTATTCGACCCGCTGCTCGTCGCGCGCGAGATCTCGATCGCACTCGTCGCAGCGCCGGCTACGACGGCGCAGCGCGAGCAGCAGCCACCCGATGAGCAGCAGCGCGATGGCGATACCGATCAGGGCGAGGATCCCGGTGGCTCCGGTGACTGACAGCGCCGGGATCACCGGCGGTTCCGTTTCTCCCGCGAGCTCGACCCCGACGTCGAAGCTCAGAACGGTTGAGTTTGCAGCGAGCGCCCGGGAGCTCTCGACTGCAGCGGCCATCTCGAAGCCGACCGTCACCCGCACGGGGCCGCCCTGCGGTACAGCGATCTCAGCGACACGGGCGCGACCGGCGGGCACCAGCGCCGAGAATCGTTCTTCCCCTGCCACTCCGGCGACGTCCCAGAACAGGGTCACGTCGTCCGCGAGGTGCGGGTTGTGTGCCCCCTCGGGCACGACCTCTGAGAGGTCGATCGTGACTGTCGCGACTCCGTTGCCGGGCCCGGCGTTCACCACGTTGAGCGTGCGCACGACACGGTCTCCGGGCGAGGCCACGCGGTCGCCGATGAACGTGGTCTCAGCGCGGGCATACTCTGCCCCGGTCCAGTCGAGGTTCACCGCTGGGCCGTCCCATGTCGCTTCGATGACGCTGGAGTCGACTGCCGTTGCGGACGGGTGAGAGGTGGTGCCACCCAGGCGATCCGGAACTGAGGCGTCAGAATTTGTGGCAGCCGAGTTTTGCGTACGCGCGCCAGTGATTGGCAGCGCGTCGGCCGCTGCGAGCGCAACCGCCGACGTCAGGAGCAGCAGGATCGCGAGCACCCACGCGATCGCCCGACTGCGCGTCGACATCCCGTCGCGCGAGTCTATGGTGATTTCAGTCATTTTCGGGTCGCTCGTTTCGATAGCTGGAAGCACACTCACGCCGTCTGCTCCGCCCGCTGCAGTGCGAACGCGAGCTCGCGTTCCCGCAGCTCAAGTTCGCGTTCGCGGAGCGCCAGGTCACGCTCCGCCAGATCTTGCCCCTGAGTGGATATGCGATTTCCTGTGGCCGCGGAGGCAGGCCGGGGAACGGACATCACCGTCGTGCGGGGGCGCCGAAACGACGACCACAGACCGCTGACCACGAGCGCGGCGGCGGCGATACCGACCACCAGCATGGTGTTCTTGCTGACCCACTGCCGAGCCCAGCCGAGCTTCGGTACTCCGAACATGAACACGCCGCGCACCTGCTCGGGAGAGACCGGCTCATCGGCCGACGAGTTGGCATCGCCCTGAGTAATCAGTCGACAGTCCGTGCCGTCATCGAACGTGCCGATTGTCTTGCCGATCACGCGATGCGTGATCAGGGTGGGATCGTTGGGCTCGGGGAAGAACGTCACAATTGTGCCCACCGAAACATCGGTGCAGACCTCGGCCTCGGTGATCCCTTTGGCGACGACAACGTCGCCAGGAGCGAACGTGGGCTCCATCGAGCCAGAGAGCACCGTGAAAGAGTCACCGCCCATGATCTTAGGCAAGGCAATGAGCGCAACAAGCACAATGATGACTGCGAGCGCGAGCGCTGAAACAAGCGCCCGGCCCGCGATACGCCACGGAGACTCGAACCAGTTACTCTTCACCGCACCGCGGGAGGTGAGGCGACGGACCCTGCGATGAACGCGCATGCTGTGCTCCCTTCAGGTGCTGCAAACGTGTGTGGCGCCGATGCGCCGTGGGTGGGTATGAGGAGAGTGTGTGGGTGCCGAGCGGCACCCACACACGGGGCGGTTAGCTGAACTGAGCGCCAGCGTCGCGAACCTGCGACAGCGACACGGTGAGGTCGCCCAGCGTGTCTGCGAGCTGCACATCGGTGCGATCCGCGACCGTCACGTCGGTGCTCTGGTAGCGGAAGTCACCATCCTGATCCTCATAGAACGAGGCGTAGATGACGACGTTGAGGTCGGCCGTGGTAGCGGGCATTCCGAAGACTGCAGTCTGTGCGGCGGCCCCGGTCACTGCCGTGGCGGTCGAACCAAGAATGCCGTTCGTGGCGTCTTCTTCGCCGGAATCCTGGCCGGTGGCGGGTGCCGAGAGGTACAGCAGCGGCGCATCAGCCGCGGTCGGCAGGGCGGTCTCGCTGACGAGCAGCGTGTCACCGTAGTAGACCTCGTAGCTGTAGTTGACGCCGGTGATCGCGGTGTCCAGCTGGTCCAAACCGTCAATGCCCACGCGCGCAACGAGGTTGTCTCCCTCAAGCGTTGCGGTGGCCTCGAACGAGGCAGCGAGTTTGTCGCCCGGCGCGACGCGCCAGGTGTTGACGTCCGTGATCTCGTGGCCGAGCTGCGAGCCGTCGGATGCACCAACGGTGTCGATCGCGTCGGCACGGTCATTCGAGACATCCCAGAAGCTCGTGTCAGCAAGCTGCTCGAGGTTCAGGTCACCGGCGGTGATGGTGCCGCCCGAGAAGGTGTCGTTCGCTGCCCACAGCGCGAAGGTCGAGCCGCCGGCGAGCAGTACGGCGGCGCCCGCGCCGACCCAGAGCAGGCCGCGACGGCGCTTCTTCGGCTCGCTGATGACGATGATCTGGTCGTTATTCATTTCAGACATGTGTGATCTCCTGTTTGGTGAGCGCTAGGGGATATCGGGCCGCGACGGCGCTCGTCGATACGGCCAAGTTTTTTTTGGGGGGGGGTCTTGCTTCAGGCCACCGCCGCCCCGGGATCTAGTCCCGTGGGGCGACGCTGGGGTTCAGGTTGGTGACGATCGGATCAAGCTCGATCACCACGTCAGGTTCACCGGACGGATCCGGGTACACATCGGCAAACCAGTCGGCCGTGGCTCGCACGCGGGTCGTGTCCTCCGCGGAGGCCTCGGCAAGCGCGCGGTTGCGGTAGACCCCGGCCAGTTCAAGGGCCGGCGGATAGCCGACAGCTGCGTGCCACTGAGCGGTTGCGCCAAGAATGCCGCCATCCTCGGCGCGGCCACTCACCTGCACGTCGTTGACGTATGTGCCGTCCGCAATGTCATTCCAGTGGAGTGCCACGCACCACTCCTGCGTCGATTCCGCACCCGTGAGCGCGGCGCCGGCAGCCTGGAGTTCTGCATCGACGGCGTCGAACAGGTACACGTTCTTGGGCGTCTCGTCTGCGCCCTGCTCCGGTGTCTCGGGGACAGCTGAGCAGTCACCTCCGGCCGCAGCCGGATACACCTTGGCCGTGGTGCGCTCGAGGACTGTTCCGGGCTGTGCAATGCCGGAACTGAGGTCGTACGAGTTCTCCTCGGAACGCTGCTCAGTGGCGGCGACGCTGTAGTTGAGTCCGGCGACGCCCAACGCTTCGCCCTTTACGGTGAAGCGCCAGATAACCGGTGCCGCGTCAATCGAGGTTTGATCCAGCACCTCGATGATCTTCGACCCGGGCAGCGTCACACTCACCGGGGCGCCGCCATCTGAGACGTTCAGTGTTTCCGCGTCGAGTGACGCTTCTGCCGCGAATCTGACGGCACCGATCGAGAAATCGGGAACCGCGGCATCGGTCTGTGCGCTCCAGAGCGCGTTCGCGACGAGCGCGCCGGTCGTGAGCGCGACAACCGCGCCACCGGCGAGCAGAATCCGAGTGCGGGCCCGCATTAGGCACCACCTTCGGCTGTCGCATCAGCGTCGCCGCCGCGCACCTGCTGCAATTCGATGTCGATCCCGTCCACTGACCACGATGCGAGGTCGAGCATTGGCTGCTCGGAGGTCCAGCGATAGTCGCCGAGCACCTGAACCGTGACAAAGACCGTCCAATTCGCAGTAACCCCCGCGTTTGAGCTCGCGAGGCCGGGCACACGCACGGGGGCACCCAGCTCAGCCTCGCCCACCGCCGGCGCAATCTGGTCGCCCGCGCTGTTTTCAATGCGGTAAGTGGCTGAAACAAGGCCCGCTTCGATATCGCTGGCCGCGCCTGCTCCGGTGTCCACGGCAAGTGCCGCATTCAAGTTCTCGCCCTGCAGCGTCGTCGTGATCGGAACCGAAATCTCGATCACATCGCCCGGCATGGTGGTGAAGTCGGCGGTGCCACCGCTGAGCGTGCCGCTTTGCGGGGAGGCCACCCCGGGGGTGACCTGCTTCCAGGCGGCCTCGCTCGCGCTGACCTGCAGCTCCCCGGCGGTCACCGACCCACCAGAGAACGTGTCGTTCGCGATCCAGAGCGCAACAGCCATGCTGACCGTGCTCACCACACCCGCTACGGCGAGCGAAGTGCCCGCAATGAGTTTTGTTCTGTACCGCATCGCGCTCACCCGCTTTCTTACCGCTCGAAATGTGTTGTGCAGGGTCACTCGGCAGCGCTCACCGTCGTATCAACGGGGATCAATGCTCCGCAGGCTGACAGCAGCGTGCTCTGGCCGATGCCCAGCTCAGCGACTGTTCCGATCGCTCCGCCGTTACCGAGGCGTGTATCGGAGTCGGTCACCTTCACGTCCGTGAGCTTCGTGGCCCAGTCGTCAGCCGAGATGTTCGACACTTGGTAGACGAAGCAGACCGCCTGCCCGTCCGTGAGCCTCATGCCGCTGAGCGCCTCGGTGCCCGTCGCCATGATCTGTGCGGGAGTCGAACTGTCTCTCACATCGACGAATGCGCGCTTCGTGATCTGAATCGATGGGTCGGTCGAGAAGAGCTTCACGGTGGTGGCCCTGACAACCAGCCCGTCATAGTTCGTGTCATCCGAGGCGACGGTGTGCGAGATTCTCACCGGTGTGTTCGCCACGACGTCGCCGGCATCTGCAGTGACCCGCACCTTGTCCGAGCTGGTTTCGCCAGCGGCGATCGCGGGCTTGTCGGTCGACAGGTGCACACTGTGGTCAAGGTCGGTCTGGTCGAGGACTCCGGTGAAGTTGAGGTCGGCGCTCGGCGTCGGCGCTCCAGGTGCGATTGAGAAACCGTATTGCTTGCCGTCGGGCTCGCCGGTGACGAGGGTGAACGAACTGGGCTTCGTCGAAATCGGGTTGATGAAGGTGATATTCGGATCGGTGCTCTTCGCGGCGGCAGCGTTTTTCAGACCACCGGCACTCGTCACCTTCTCGGCGGCGATTGTCGCGGTCACCTTCGCTGAATCATCGACTCGCGCGATCACATCGAACTTCTTATTCGCACTGCCGGCGATCGGAGTCACGGTGACCGTACGCGGGTTCAATCGACCTGCGTCGATGGTCTCGGAGACCCCGACCGCGGTGACGTCAACGACCGCAGCCGACACCGAGGCCGGATCGAGCGGCAACGAGGACTCCACCGTGTAGTGGAGATCGCGCGCCAACGTCGAGTCGTTCTGGTTGTCTGCCTGATTGATCGTGAGATCCGGGCGGCAGTTCCCACTGAAGCCGACCGTGCGGGAGAACTGCGATGCCTGAGTTCCACTGTTTGCGATCGTTTGCACGCGGAGGTAGCCTCCGGCTTTGCCGGTCGCGGCATCGACGATCGTTGCCTCGTCAAACGAGTCGACAACCGTGGACGGGAATTTCTGCGCGCCAACCGGGAGGTCGATCACGAGCTTCGCGGCCGATCCGCTCACCTGCTCCACGCGCCCGAGGTAGACCTCGGCGGTGCGATCCTGCGTCCAATACAGGTCAAGGTCGACCTTCTCGGAGGGGAAGGGCGCCGTCGCCGGGTACTTCACGTCGAGCGTCGCGACACAGACCGGAACGTCCTCCGCCAGCGGCGAATCGACGTGCTGCGCATCGGCCGGGACGTCAGTGGTCAGCACTGCTGCGTCCGCGGACGGATACCAGGTGTTGATCCGGTTGTTGGCGTTCACGTAGTTGTCGATGAGCGTCGTCGTGCCGTCTCGAGTTTCTTCCAGTACCGCCGGCCGAGCCTGGCTCGCGCTGCGCCCGCCAAACGTGTTCTTCTCGACGAGCACGTCACCCGTGTTATGCAGATAAATCGAGGTGCCCGTGTAGCCAGTGAAGTAGTTGTTCGAGATCCGCAGTTTGCCCGCGCTGCCCGACGCGGTATTGCCCGCCCACGAAATGGCGTAGGCATGCCCCGAGGTGGCACGGGTGATCTTGTTGTTCTCGATCACGTTCGAACCGCCCATGGGGCCGTACGGAAGTGCAATGAACGCGTTGTGCGCGCCAGTGCCGCCCGAACCCTGCATGTTGATGAACTGGTTGTTCGAGATATTGATGTTCGACGCATTGACGCTGTTGGCAACCGCAGCGCCGGTAGTAAAGGGGAACGTCGCGTTGGTGGTGATGTTCGAGACGAACGAGTTCGTGAACGTAAAACCATTGAGAACGGCGTTCGCGCCGCGCTGTTGAAAGCCAACGAGGTCGGTACGGCAGCCGGAACCGTCAGTCGCGGTACACGCCCCACCAACGGTGTAGGTGATCTGCACTGTGTCGATGACGACGTTCTCGACGGGCGTGTTGGCGCGCTGGTTGAAATAGAACAGGGCGGTGCCCGGGTAGAAGCCCTGGAGCCGATAATTCTTCACGGTGATGTTCTTCGCACCCTCGCGGTAGACCACGAAGCGCTCGGGGCCGTAGCTGCGCTGGGTGAGGGAGGTGCCCCCGTCAATGACCACACCGTCGGCCTTCGGCCCCATCACGTATGAGGTCTCGCCGGCGAGCACGTTGTCCATGTTCAAGAAGTTGATGTTCGACCCGTTCACGTGGAACATCGCTGGCGCAGAGTCGAGCAGCGTCTCCATGGTGACCTGGTGCTTCAGGTCGATGGTGACCGGCGCGGTCACGAGGTAGTGAGCGCCCGTGTCGAGATCCGAAATCGAAGTGGTGTCCATGCGGCTCGCAAGCAGCGGGTTGATATTGCCGGTGAGGCCGGCCTTCACCGTGATGAGTGCAGCACCCGCCGGGAGGTTCAGTGCGTTCGTCTCCTGCAGCGCGGCCTGCATCGTGCAGGTCCCTGCGGCGGTCGCGCACACACCGTCGCCAACCACGAGGTCCTTTGCGGTGATCGTCGCGTCGAGTGAGTCAATCTCAAATGTGTGCGTGACAGCTTGCGCCCCCGGCGCGGTCAAGAGTGGCGCCACCAGCAAGGCGAGCACCGCAACGGTCGCCGCAACGCCCCGCCCCAGCAGTTTCTTTCCCTGACCGGCGGGCACTGCATGCCGACCCAACGCAATGCGTCCTGTGGTCGCCCGATGCCTCATAGCCAGAAATCCCTTCATAGTGTGCTGTGCACGTTCGCTGTCAACGCTTTCCTCAGGCACTCGCCTCAGGCCGTCGCGCTTCGATACGAGAAACTGAAGCGCGGTCCGATTACCACTATTCGGTACCTGAGCGACGGTTTGACCGTTTCGAGGCGTACTTACGTAGCGACCAGCTGGTTGTTGCGTGCTCTCGCAGATCCATACGTGGGACCAGCAGCGCCGCTCAGTAGTCCGATGCACTTCGGTTCTCTCCCGCCAAATCTGCGACGGGTCACCTACGTATGGCGCCGGGGAAAGTACTCAGATCCGCACAAGGTGACTACGTACGTTCACGCTCGCGCGCGAATGTTGCGGGATTCGCTCGTTAGTTTCGGTGTGAAGGCACATCATCAGTGCGATTTGCGTCGGATTCCCCGATCTTGATGCGGCACGCGATGCCTTCCTTGCCCCGGCGCCCCCTCCCCCCAATCTTGGAGCGCCGGGGCCTCTCACTTGTTGCATCGCTACATGAAGGAACCGGATGGAACCGACAGTGCCAGGGTTCGATCCAGCTCCCATAGCGGGTCCCTCCCACCGGGCTATCCGGCGCACCCGGGCTGGGTATAAGCTCTCTGCAATCGGCGAGGAGTCGTGAGAAAGCGGGCGCCGATGCTAGTTGGACGAAGAGAAACCCTGGCTCGAGCGGTCGACCTCGTTCAGGCAGGTATCAGTGTGGATGTCGTCGGCGGGCGCGGGAGCGGCCGTACCGCTTTCCTCGGCGCACTCAAGAAAAAGCTCATTGACAGCGATTGGACGGTCGTCACCGTTCAGGGAATCGCGTCTTTGCGACAGCATCCCCTGGCGGCACTGCACCTCGCGGGTATCGGCGGAGGGGCTCGGCCGAGTGGCACCCTCCACGAGACTGCCGCAGCCCTGCATACCAAGCTCAATCAGGCGAAGTCGGTGCTGTTTCTTGACGATTGGGACGACCTCGACGAATCATCGTGGGGCGTAGCCGAGTCGCTTCGCCGCCGGGACGGCGTTGCGATCGTGCTCTCGAGGCTTCAGGGGCTTCGCGCACGACACACCCCCACCGGCCTTGATGCATCCACCCTCGAACCCTCCTACGTCATAGACATGACCCCACTGGGGTTTGAAGATATGGAGCGTGCGCTCGCCGAGTACCTCGATGCGCCCGTCGAGTCGAGCACCATGAGTCGCATCTATGCCAAGTCGGGCGGCAATATCGGGCTCGCAGTGAACCTGGTCGATGCCACTTCCCGTGAGGGGCAACTCGTACTTCGGAGCGGCGAGTGGGTTGCCGCTCGAGACATGTGGAGCCCTGGGCTGCGCGCGGTGCTCGAGGGCTACCTGGAAAATCTCGATTCAGAAGCTCGGGATGCGCTTGAGATCATCGCGATTGCGGGTCTCGCCACGCTCGAGACAGTTCGTAAGCTCGTGGACTGGGGAACCCTGGAACTTCTCGAAGAACGCTCGATGATTTCATTTATTGAGAGCGGAAAGTCGCAACTCATTGCGGTGATTCCGCCGCTACTCGTTGAGTTCTTTCGTCATGAACCGTTGAATGCGCGTCGGGTACGACTCACCGAGCTCATCGTGAATCGGCTCGGGACCGCCGAATCGGCTGCCGCGATTCTCTCCGAGCGGCTGTACCAGCCGGAACTCACTCCTGAACGCGAAGCACTGTTTGTGCGGCTGCTGCACGAACGGGCACGCGCCCTCCGAATCGTCACGGCATCTGAGTGGGAGTCGTCGCCCACGCCGTCGAATGCCATTCGCTATGTCGAGGCATTGAGTCACACCCTTACGCCCACGGTCGTAGCGACCGTGCAGCGCGTGTTCGCGAAGACTGATCTCGGTTCCGAAGACCTCGCAGAGCAGGCTGGCTTCCATGCCTTGAAGGCCAAGTGGATGGCCTACGTCGAGCACAGCGTCGAGGCGGCTCACAACTACCTCGCTGAATCCAAGCGACCCCTAGGCGTGTACGCCAGGATCTTAGACGCCACCTCGGTAGAGATCAGCGTGAGTTTGGAAGGCTGCCCGGACGACTTCGCGACAACCCTCGAGGTATCTGACGAACTTCCGCTTCCCGTGAAGACCACCCTGCTGCAGACCCAGCTTTTGGTACTCACGAGTGCGGGAAGACTGCGGGACGCGCAGCGCGTGCTGGGAGTTCTGGAGGGGCTCGGTCCACTCACGACCATGTCTCGGGTCTTGCAGGCGATCAACCTGCTTGGCACCGGGCGCTGCGACAAGGCGCTCGAGTTGCTTTCGCGCGGCCTCGACGAGTCTCACGGCTACCTGGACATTGAGGGCGTGCGAACCTTCGGTGCCGCGGCGCTGCTGTGCCACGTGTACTCGGGCGACATGGACGGACTCGATGAGCTCGTCGAGACGATCTTCTCTGCGGGTGACCCCACTCCGTTTCCCGCCGGAAACCAGCTCGCACTGTTGTCGACCGGCGCGCTCGCGGCGTTCCGTCAGGGTCAGATGTCGACGGGCGAGCGCCTGATCGCGGAGATCGACCGACTCCACACGCCAGACGGCGCCCTGCCGGGGCAGACGAGGGCCTGGGCGACAGCCCAGTACGCGGTTTTCAACGGCCTCCCCGAGCAGGGCGCGCAGATCTTCTGGGATGCGGCGGTGTCCCTGTGGGGCCGGGGGGCCCGGTTCTCAGCGCTGTCGTGCTTTCTCTCGGCACTGGAGATCGCACCCTCGAAGGATCGACTGGAACAGGTTCAGCAGCGGCTCGACAATGCCGACGTGCCGGTCATCTTCCAGGCCCAGGCCGACTACTACTCCGCCGCCTACGCCGAAGACATGGAGCAGACGATGCGCGCCGCTGACAAGCTCCATTCGCTGGGCAGGATCGGGCTCTCGATGCGTGCGTACCAGACCGTAATCTCCCTGGGTGAACGCCAATCGGCGTCCGCTCTCGCTGAAAGGGCCGAATCACGACTGGCGGAGATTCGGCACCAGCACGCCTCACGACGAATCGATGTCTCACGCTTCTCCATCAACGCGGTCACGCTGACTGACAGAGAACGCGAGGTTGCGGAGCTCGCAGCTGAGGGGCTCTCGAATCAAGAGATCGCTAACCAGCTCGTACTGAGCGTCAGAACGGTCGAAACCCACCTGCACCGCGTCATGCGAAAACTCGACGTCAGCAGCCGACGCGAAATCAGTGCGGCGCTCAGCGATGTCTACTGAGGGGTAACGCTCGGCGACCATCTGCTCGAGCGCTCTCGCGACCTCAACGGACGCGCCCACGAGGTACGATTTGTCTTGCACACGGGCGAGCGTGCGTGTACACCTTCGACGGCGTCCCGGGCATCCCTGGGCACAGAACGAGGAGAGTTGCAGTGTCAAGATCACAATCACGACGGACATGGTCAGCGCTGGCGGCCTGCGCCGCGATTACCGGTTCCGTGTTGTTGACCGGATGTGGATTGGTGCCGAGCTTCTTAGCGGACGATAGTTCTTCGAACGCGCCGGCCGCACCCAGCACTGCAGATAACAGGGAAGACCCAGCAGCGCAGCAGCAGTTCTTCGACAACGTGATACTCGCGGTCCCGATGGTCGCAAGCCTTGACCCCACGTCGTCTTGGACCACGATAGAACTCGCCGCGTGGGATGAAGCTGACACAACGACGCGAGAAACTGTGGTGGAGATGGGACTCGATGCCTGCACGCGGGCAGATGACGCAGCCAGCGCATCAGAGCTGAAAGACCCCGCGATGACGTGGCTCGCTGCGCGGTTCTTGTGCGAGGAGCACCGCGAGGCTGCAGACGAGTTCCTCTCGAACGACAAGAAGATTTCACCCACCCACACGATGGCCGACCTGTTTGAGCTAGCGGTCGTGAAAGATGACGCGACGGCCGCGGATCTTCTCCTCGCCAACAACGTCTGCATCGCTGCGCTCGCACTCGCGTGGGAAGTCCATGAGGGCTTCACTCCAGATGCAACCTGCTGGCTCATCCGCGTGCAGTCGGTCGAAGAAACCGGCGGCGATGCGGAATACATTTCGCTGTTCACGAATGCGGACGACGCCGAACAAGCTGCCGTGGATGCTCGCTTCGGAGAACTCGCGAAAGCTTCGGGAGCCACACCCAACGAACTCTCCGAGTTGCTCGAGGGTATGGAGTAGCCACCGGCTGAAGGCTTAGTCCGGCAGAGCAATTCCTTCGTGCCGGAGTCGTTCGATGTAGCGAAGATCATCGTTGGCACGAGGGCCGTGCGGGTCAGCGATCAGGGTCGCGTCTCCCCAGTCGGAGCGGGCGAGTTCCTGGAGAGACACTCGAAGCGAAGAGCGACCCGCGTCGACCGCACGCCAATCGTGTGTGCGCAGAGCTTCCGCGGTGACTACCGCCTGAAGGTTCGGGTTGCGGCGGATGAACCGAGACGGGTAGCCGCGGATCGTAATATTGCCGGTCGCTTCGGTGAGGTCGAGCATCCATCCCGGATCGTCCATCCGCTCGCGGTGCCACTGTGCGTAACGGGCACTGGTCGCATGATCGAGGGCGTCCAGGGTGGGGTTGAGGATGAGTCCGTGCACGCGTCCTGTGAGGGTGACGCGGTGGAGCTCGCAACCGAAGAAAAACCCTGAACTCCCGGGGCAGCGCAACCCGTCGACGGTGACGTCCTCGAGGACGGCGCCGTTGAGGGAGCTGTTTTGCAGCTCGAGGTCGGTGAGGTGCACGCGAGTGATCCGGGGACGCTCGTGTCTGTCGGCAGCGCGGCCAGCGACGCAATTCTCCAGAGTGACCCGACGGGCCGTGACGTCGGCTATCTCTTCACCCGGCTCGAGCCGAAGATCACGATAGACCGTGCGCGGCGGGTTTCGGCGGGCGCGCGCGTCCAGTATTTTCGCGGCGGATTCATTCGCCGCAGACACCAGATCATCCAGTGTCATCCCATTTGAGTCGGCGATGCTCGAGATCACTGCCGGGATGACGGTGAGAGTACGCGCCTGCCCAATGTCTGTCCCCGCGGCGAGAGCGCCGTCAGCTACCCAGTGCGCACTGTGTAGTCCGCTGGGGAAGTCGACGGAGACCGTCTCCGAGTAACCGTCTGACGTCAGCACGAGGAGGCGTTGAGGGGCAGACTCTCGCGTCTCCGTGGCAATGATCGCGAACGCCTCCCGCGAGGCCAGTACGCGTGCAGCGCCCGCACGGGTTGCGCCGGTCGACAGCAGCGCCGAAGCCAAAGGACCTCGCCGGCGGCGCCTCGCGACGGTCAGCGCGTCCAGAGACACGAGCGTCTCCATAGCGGCGTTGGCGCTCCCCACGGCCACGACATCGCCGTCTTCGCCGTCTTCGCGGTCTTCGCGGTCTACGCGGCGGAGATACGTGTTGTACCTCCCGATCTTCGACGTCAGTTGGCGAGTAATCGTGTGTGTTGCCAGGTCGATTTCGGTCAGCGCATGGTCGGTGAGTAGCAGAGCCCGGTCGTCCGCAAACGCGAGCGCGTCTCGGAGCGTTCCGCGCAATCCCGCCATCACCCGCCACTGCCCGGTGCGCAGGTCGAGGATTCCGAGCCGGTAGCTCGCGCGGCCCTCCACCCAGGAGGTGAGCAGCACTCTCCCGCCAAGAACGACAGTTGCCGTGGCGAAATGATGCGGAGCATCTTCGGGGACCGGAACTCGAAGATCCCGAGGTGTCACAGACGCGTCCATTCGCTGAGATTCCACGGAAACCAGGCTACCGAGATAGGACGGGCAGACCGCGAGTGCACGCCACCGATAATCTGAAAGCCGAAGAGACGTGTCGAGGCTTCGGCGCCAGTAGAGAACGGACGAGGGCGTTATGAGTAGCAAGACGATGGTGCTGCACAGCAGACATCGGGAGCAGTTCGACGTGCCAGGCAGAGACCTCATCTTCTACGATCAGCCCTACGACGCAGAGCATCTTTCCCGTGTCGCCGATGTGCACCTGTGGTCTCCGCTCGACGGGCCCATCGACCGGCTTCCCGAAGTCGTTACCGCAATGACTGAGTTGAAGGCCCTCAGCATCGGACCGGGACGTGTACTCCCCACTATCGTCACCCAATTGCGGCAGGGCGACCTGCCCGAGAGCTTAGAAAGGCTCTCCGTGCACGTGGGGGAACGAACTCTGGTGTGGCCGGATGTGGTGGTGCCAAATCTGAAAACCCTCTACGTTGACGACCCCTTCCGGTTCAAGAACGAGCACTTCCCCAAGCTTCGGGAGCTGTCGTTCTCCCCGCAGAAGTCCCTAAAGAACGTCCGTCAGGCGCTCGAACTTCCGTTGGAAGAGCTGAACCTATTGCGGGGCCCCTTTGATGAGGACGTGTTCGCACTCCTCGAACCAGCCGACCTCCGCCGGCTCGGGCTGCTGAACTCACGCGCGCTCACATCGATCACCGGGATCAGCGCGCTGCCTCAGCTGGAGGCCCTGCGATTGAAGAACCTCACGTCCCTGGGCGACATCTCAGAGCTGGCGGCGCTTCAGCGACTCGAGATCCTGAACATCCAATACTGCGCGAAGATCGCCGGCATCGCTGCCATCAACGATCTTCCGCTGCTCCGCAGGCTCACCATGGTTGGATGCAAGCACGTCGGCTTGGAAGCAATCGAGACGAAGATGTCGACGCTGGAGTGGGCGAACACTGGCGCGACCACGTGACCAGCTGCGCACACGTTTTCTGACGGCGGGCGGGCACCCCTCGTTCCTGAGTCCCTCGTCATGATCTTGATGATGGACGCAGCCAGGGCACGTCCACTTACACTGAAAGACGGTGATATCGGCGACCAGCAGGGAGACAGCATGCGAAGCTTCACCAGACGCTCCGGGATGGTCGCGTTGGCTATCGCGTTGACGGTGAGCACAGCGGGATGCGCGGCGCTGATCCCGTCTGCCGGCGACGACACCGCATCCGCTCCGGCTCACACATCGCCTGCGGAGCAGAGCCTTGACGACGCATGCGAGACGGTGAACTCCGAATGGGGATTCGCTCTTGATCCTTGGGTGGAACTCGAAGCCGATACGCAGAGCAAGGATTTCGCGCAGAAGCGCACGGAACATCAGGCTGTGATTGCCTCCTTGCAAAACATCGCGGACCGTGTCGAAGCTCCCGAGCTGCGAACGGCTCTCGACGCGTCGATCAGTGCGCATCAGCAGTACGCTGACACCATTTGGCCCGGCATGGGCGACGTTCCGGAAGGGTACGTCGTCAATCTTGAGGATCCCGCGAATCTCCTGGTCATTCTGGGGGAGCAGAAAACCGCTTTTGAGCAGCAGATGTCTGATGCAGACGTGCAGCGTTACGATCTATGCGGTGTGATGCAGAGCGGCCAAACCGCAGCACAGGCGTGCGAAATCGCCAACGGCGACTGGGTCGACGCGGGAGTGGTGTTTAGCGACGCCTCCAGCATCGCGGCGAGCGGTGACGTGGCTGCCGCTCAACACCAAGCGGGCGACGGGCTTGTGCAGCTGAAAGCGGCGCTCGCGCAGGTGACTGATCCCGAGGCGTATGCGGATTTGGCACGCATGTACGACGCGTACGAGACGTACTACGACGACACGGTCACAACTCTGCTCACGGAGGAGGAAGCGAAGCGGCTTCCCCCGGAAGAGCTCGATGCCTACATCGCAGATGCCGATGCAGCGTTCACCGTTTGGGACGAGACCCTGACCGCTGGCGAGGAGCGCCTATCGGCCTACTGCAGCGGTCAGGGGTAGCTACCCGCCAGAAACTACGCTTCCAGCACCGCCTCCGACCGCTCCAGCTTCCCGCAAGTCGGCGCCCAAAACGCACTCGAGACATCGGGGCGCCGACCGTCCTCGTTAGAACGAGGTAATGACCACGCGGTTAATCTTGGGATCGCTCAGAGATGCGTATCCCTCTGGGATCTCATCGAGTGAGATCTCTTTCGAAACCAGTTCATCGAGCTTGTAACGGCCCTGCAGATAGAGTTCCGCGATCATTGGGATGTCGCGTTTTGGGTTCGTCGAACCCATGTACACACCCTCAATGCGCTTGCGTCCGCCGAGGAGCTCGAAGGAGGACACTTCGATACTGTTGGCGGGATCGAGCACACCAATGAGATATAGGCCCCCGCCCTGGGCCAGCATGTCGAACCCGGAACGGGTGACACCGCGAGCACCAACGAAGTCAAAGACAAAGTCGGCGCCAAGGCCGCCGGTGGCGTCTTTGACGGCTTGGACGGCATCGACCTCGCGAGAGTTCACGGTGTCGGTCGCTCCGAATTGACGCGCGTTGGCGAGCTTGTCGTCGGCAACATCGATTGCGATGATCTTGCTTGCGCCGGCAATGACGGCACCGCTAATCGCATTGGTCCCCACGCCACCGGTGCCGATGATGGCCACAGTTTGCCCCGGCTGCACGTTGGCAGTGTTCATGACCGCCCCGGCGCCCGTGACAACGCCACAACCGAGAAGAGCGGCCTGCGGGAATGGCATCGCGTCGGGCACCTTCGCGAGCTGGTTCTCATGGATGAGGGCGTATTCTGCGAACCCACCGAGGCCCATGCCCTGGTTGAGCGGCTGCCCTTCACTGTCGGTGATGCGGTGGTCACGGACCGTGGCCTCGGGGTGGAGGCAAAGGTTGACATTACCGGTAAGGCACTGGAGGCAGGCTCCGCAGTACTGAACCAGGCATCCCACGACGTGGTCGCCCACGACGATGTCTCCAACCCCGTCTCCGATGGCCGTAACGATGCCGGCAACCTCATGGCCGAACACTACTGGGACATCGAATCCCAGGTTCGTGGACTGGGCGAGCTCGTCGCTGTGGCACAGGCCAGACGCCTTGACCTGGATGAGGACTTCACGACCCACCGGGTCGGCGAGGGTCACCTCTTCCGTGTGGAACCCTCCGCCAAATTTACGGACTACTGCTGCCTTCATTGGTGCTCCTTCGCACGTTGATGTTGATGTAATCACACGCGATCGCCGCAGACCGAAGGATCAGCAACCAGCAACGTTGCGCGCACGTAAGAGGCTACTCCCGTTCATAGACAGTTGGCTATAAAGTCTTTCAGGGCATGATTGAGTCATGACGGATTCGAAGCAAGCAACGCGCCGACAAGAGCGAGCCGTCACGATGGACCCCCGCGCCGCCGCCACGAGACGGAAGATCGTCGAGGCACTCGAGGAGCTGCTCGAGCAAGGCACGTTCCCCACTGTCGCGGGTCTCTGCGATCAGGCGGGCATCGGTCGAAGCACGTTCTACGTTCACTTCTCCGCCGTAGACGACGTATTCGTCTTCGTCATGGACGGGATCATCGACGAGATCAGCAGACGAGACCTTCAACGCCGGAGGGGCTCGTCCAGCCCCCGCTCTACATTGACCGTACAAGCACTCACGGAGCTTTTGGAGGCGTTGGAGCGCAACCGCGACTTCCTTTTGAGTCGACCATCGACCTCGGCCGAAGAACGGCTGCACGAACACTTGAGCGCACAGGTTGCGGGTAACCTCGATAACGTCATCCGCGAAGAACAGCCTGATTTGCCATCGAGCACGCTCAGGACGATCAGCGACTACATCGCCGGAGGCATCCTGCACGCGATGTTGGGGTGGCTGGCACAACCAGCGGGGCGTGACAAGCGGGAGTTTACTTCCGCCATCCTGCCGCTACTCCCGTCTTGGTTAGCTGGGGATCTCGTTCTCGATTCGAGGCCGCATACTCCAGACAGTGTCCACACTGGCGCGCCGCCACGGGCATAGGCGCAGTACCCAACGCCGTGCGTACTGCGCAATTCAGCCGCGAATGATGCACACCCATCGACCCGGTGGACGGCACACCGAGCAGCAATTGAACACTCGGTGCAACTCCACGTTGGCGGACAATCTAGGCTTCGCGTTGATTCGAAAGGATTCGGCGCTCGCCAGCATCACGCCGTCGAGGGACCTAGGCAGTCTGCGATGTGCTCGGCTCCTCGATAGCCTTCTCCAACCGCTCCAGCTTCCCGTCGAGCTCGCCCGTGAAACCCGGGCGGATGTCGGCCTTCATCACGAGAGAGACGCGGGAGCCGAACGGCAGCACCGCCTCGGTGGCTCGCTTGACGACGTCGAAAACCTCGTGCCACTCGCCCTCGATCTCGGTGAACATCGACGAGGTGCGGTGCGGCAGGCCCGAGGCGCGCACGACCTTCACCGCCTCGGCGACGGCGTCTGAGACTGAGGCGTTGCCGGTGCCCGACGGGGCGACGGAGAATGCGAGGATCATGTTCGTGAGCCTTTCAGTAGTGGGGCTTGCGACGGGCCGCGAGGCGGAGCGTGAGCCGGCTCGAGGACCGAACCAGCTCGGGGCTGAGCCAGTTCAGGCCGAGCTAGCTCAGCGCTCAGGCCTCGACCGGCACCTCGATGGGGTTGGTGTTGGTCTTGGCCGGGCGGCGCCCGAACCAGAGCGAGATGATCGCGCCGACGACGATCGCCGCGACGGGCAGCAGCAGCGACTGGCCCATTGCCGTCGAGAAGCCCTCGCGAGCAACCTCTGGCAGCTGGCCGCTCATACCGGCCTCGCCAGCACCCGCTCCCCCGGCTGCGCCGCCGAGCTCGGCGGTGATGCGCGCCTGCATCAGGGCGGCGATCGCCGCAGAACCAAGCACGGCGCCGACCTGGCGGGACGTGTTGTAGACGCCGGACCCGGCGCCAGCGAGGTGCGGCGGCAGGCTGAACGTCGTGATCGACGCGAGCGGGCCCCACATGCAGGCATTCGCGACGCCCAGCACCGCGCTCGGCACGAGCAGCACCCAGAGCGGCATGTCTGGTGTGAGGAGGAAGTAGTAGAGCAGCATGCCGACGGCGACCAGCGTGAGGCCGAACGTCGCGATGCGACGCGGGTCGGTGCGGTCGATGAGCAGGCCGACCGGTCGCGCAAGGCCCGCCGAGAGCAGCGCCATCGGCACGAGCATCAGCGCCGACTGCGTCGGCGTCATGCCGCGCACGAGCTGGAAGTAGAACATCAGCGGCAGGCCCATGCTCGTGACGGCGAGGCCGACAGTCGTGATCGTGCCGGTGCCGACCGAGAAGTTGCGGTCGCGGAACACCTCAAGTGGCAGCAACGGTTCACCGCGCTGCACGCGCTGCCAGAAGACGAACAGCACCAGCACGAGCGCGCCAACGATGATGAGGCTCCACACCGAGATCGGACCCCAGATCTGGCCCCAGTCGTAGCTCTCGCCCTCTTGAATGCCGAAGACGACCATGAACATGCCGGCCGCGCTGAGCAGCACGCCGATCCAGTCGAAGCGGTGCGCGTGCGTCTCAAGCTTCGGCACGAAGCGCAGCGCGAGAATGAAGCCGACCACGCCAACGGGCACGTTGATGAAGAAGATCCACTCCCAGCCAAAGCCGTCGAGCAGCACGCCGCCGAGAATCGGGCCGACGAGGGTCGCGACGCCAGCCGTGACGCCCCACACGGCCATCGCCGAGCCGCGGTTGCGGGGCGGGAAAATGCGCGTAATGACCGCCATCGTCTGCGGCGTCATGAGCGCGGCGCCGAGCCCCTGGAAGACGCGGGCGATAATCAGCGCCTCAATCGTGCCCGACAGGCCGCAGGCCAGCGACGAGAGCGTGAAGACGGTCAGACCGATGAGGTAGATACGGCGCGGCCCGAACCGGTCGCCGAGACGGCCCGTAATGAGCAGCGGCACGGCGTACGCGAGCAGATACGCGCTCGTCGCCCACAGCGTCGCGACCATCGTGGTGCCGAGCCCCTCCATGATGGACGGGTTCGCAACCGACACGATGGTGGTGTCGACGAGGATCATGAAGAAGCCGAGCACCAGCGACCACAGGGCGGGCCAGGGGCGAATCTCGGGCTTCGGGGCAGCGGGGGTATTGGTACTCACTCGAGAAGACTACTCCGCGCCTCGGACATTGCTAGCGGGAGTTGGTTCCGAGGGCGGCTGACCCGAAACTTTCGGGCAAAATCTGCTCGATGGTGCAGAATCCGCTCGGCGTTTTGAGCAGCATGCCGGGGGCCGCAGCCTCCGAGAGCAACTGTCGGCAGCGCCCGCACGGCGTCACTGGTTGCCCGTTCCCGACGCAGACGAACGCGATGAGGCGACCGCCGCCACCGAGATGCAATTGGCCGATCATCGCGCACTCGGCGCAGAGTGTCACCCCGTAGCTCGCGTTTTCGACGTTGCAGCCGACGATCACGCGGCCATCGTCGACGAGGGCCGCACAGCCGACCGCATACTTCGAATAGGGAGCGTACGCGTGCTCGGCTGCGGCGAGGGCGGCCGCCTGCAACGCATTCCAATCGATGTCGAGGGCCATGGCTTCATCGTAATCGTAACCACGAAGAGCGGCCCGGGGCGTGAGCCCCGGGCCGCTGATCCCGAATCGATTTTGGATCTTGCCCGATCGACTGCCGAGCTATCCCTTGAGCGCTTCGCTCAGCTTCACGCGCACTCCCGTGCGCAGAATGGAGTTGCTGTAGATGCGCGAGCCGATCGTAATCACGATTGCAATCGAGACGATGAGGATTCCGAGCGAGGCGAACGGCTCCCACCACTCGGCGGTTCCGAGATATAGCCGCATCGGCATACCCACCGGGGCCGAGAACGGCAGGTAGCTCATCACCGCGAGCACCGTGGGATTGTCGTAGAACACGATGACACCGACGTAGGGCAGCATCACCAGCATCATGACGGGGCTCGTGACCGACCCGATGTCCTCCTGCCGCGACACGAGCGCGGCGAGCGCGGCGTACAAGCCTGCGAGCAACACGAACCCGAACGCGAACAGGATGCCGAACCAGATCAGCGCCGTTCCCAGCTCGCCGAGCAACAGATCTTGTCCGGTCGCGAGCATGCCCACCGACGACAGGGCAGCGATAGCCACGACCTGAGCCAGCGCCAGAATGCTATTGCCGAGGATCTTGCCCGCGAGCATCGTGCGCGCCGACACGGTCGCGAGCAGAATCTCAACGATGCGGGTCTGCTTCTCTTCGACTACGCTCTGCGCGATGGTCGTACCGAAGGTGATGGCGCTCATCATGAAGACGACGCCGAACGCGATCGCGATGATATATGCCAGGAACGGATTATCCGTCATCGGTTCGAGCAGCTCGACCGTTGGGGCTGCCGAGAGCGCCTGCAGCAACCCGGTCGGCGCGCTGTCGTTCGCGAGCACGGTCAGGTCAACAGCGGTGTCGCCGCCGGGTACCACCGCGGCTTCGACGTCGCCATCACGCACTGCCTGCTCGGCGGCTGCGCGATCCGGCGCCTCGGTTACTTCGAAGCCGTTGCCGTCAAGTGGCTGCACCAGCTCGGTCGCGGCTCCGACGGCGACGACCTTCGTATCGCTCTGGAAGCCACCCTTGCTCGCCATGAAGCCGCTGAAGACGACCGAGCCCAGCACGAGCAGCAGGAGCACGCCGGTCGAAATCAAAAACGCCTTGCTGCGCAACTTCGTTGTGATCTCGCGCTCGGCGACGAGCCACGCGCCCTGCGCGCCGGTGATCGGACGCGACGTGGATCGCGGGGCGCCGGGCGTCTTCGGGGAGCTGGGCACCGTTGGAGTGGTGGGGGCGGTCATCGCACGACCTCCTTGAAGATCTGAGCCAGTGATGGGGTGATGGGGGCGAAGCGGCGCACCGAGACGCCCGCGGGCGCTTCCTGCACAGCGCGCGAGAGCACGGCCTGCGCGCTCACCGGGTCGGGCGCATCGAAGCGAGCAAAACCGCCGTCGAGGTGCGTGACCTCGACGCCCGGCTGCTCGCGCACCCAGCCGGCATCGGCTGCGGCGCCAGCGAGTTCGAGTTCGTAACTGTCGCCCGAGTGCTCGGCGCGCAGATTTTCGCGCGAACCCGAGGCGAGGATCTTGCCACCGCCGATCACCACGACGTCGTCGCAGAGCCGCTCCACAATGTCGAGCTGGTGTGAGGAGAAGAGCACCGGGGCGCCCTGCGCGGCGTAATCGCGCAGCACCCCGAGCACGACCTCGACGGCCATCGGGTCGAGCCCTGAGAACGGCTCGTCGAGCACCAGGGCCGACGGCTCGTGCACCAGCGCTGCCGCGATCTGGGCGCGCTGCTGGTTACCCAGCGACAGGCTTTCGAGAGTGTCGCTGCCGCGCTCGCCGAGGCCGAGGCGTTCGATGAGAGCTGCGGCCGACTTCTTGGCCGCGGCGGCGCTCATGCCGTGGAGCCGCCCGAGGTAGACGAGCTGTTCGAGCACCTGCATTTTGGGGTAGAGCCCGCGCTCTTCTGGCATATATCCGAAGCGCGCGCGGTCGGCGGCGGTGAGCGGTGAGCCGTCCAAGCTCACGGTGCCAGCGTCGGCCGAGAGCACACCGAGGATGATGCGCATGGTCGTGGTTTTGCCCGCGCCGTTGCCGCCGACGAAGCCGGTCATGCGCCCGCCCTCGACCGCGAAACTCACGTTGTCGAGCACGCGTCGGTCGCCGAAGCTGCGTGAGACGCCTGCGATGTCGATCATCTCGATCCCCTTCTGTCGTTGGGTACCAGCTTGACGTCTTGCGGGCGCCGGTCGCCTCCCCCGCAGGGATGAGCTGAGATGAACTGAGTTGAACTGGGCTGAGATGAGATGAACTGAGCTGAGCTGAGCTACTCCCCCGCTCGGCGGAAGCGCTCGTTGGGTCGCGCGCTCTACGCTGGGGTCATGCAAGAAGCAGCAGCGTGGAGTCGGCCCAGCCCCGACCGCACCGGCTACCGGGCCGACCTCGGTCTCGCCCTGCTGTTCGCACTGGCCTCAGTCACCACGGCACTGCTGTATTCGAGGACCGGCGTGTACCCGGAGCCCGCGCCGCTCTGGGTGTGCATTCTCGGGCTGGGGCTCGCGACACTGCCACTCGCGCTGCGCCGGAAATATCCTGTTCCGGTGGCGCTCGCGGTCGCAATCGGATTCGTCATTTGTGGCCAGTTCGGCGTGCCAGAAGTCCTCATCATCAACATGACCCTGTTTTGCGCGCTCTACACCGTTGGCGCGTGGGAGCGACGGCGGGCGCTCGCCGTGTGGGCGCGCATTGGTATCGGGGTTGGCATGATCTCGTGGCTCGTGGTCACGCTGATTATCGCCTCCTCGGAAGAGGACGCATTCCCCGGCTTCTCACGGTCGGGCATCTTCTCGGCGTTCGCGACGTACGCCGTGATCCAGATCATCACGAACCTGCTCTACTTCGCGGGCGCCTACTTCTTCGGCGAACGGTCGTGGCGCGCTGCCCGCTCGCAGGCGCAGCTCGAAGCCCAGGGGCGCGAACTCGAACTCGAACGGCAGACCAGCGCAGCTCAGGCCGTCGCACTCGACCGGCTCGCGATCGCGCGGGAGCTGCACGACGTCGTGGCGCACCACGTGTCGGTCATGGGCATCCAGGCGGGCGCGGCCCGGCGCAGTATTGAACGGGACCCGGAGCGGGCAGCGGCCGCCCTTCAAGTCGTCGAGGAGAGCGCAGCGACCGCGGTCGACGAACTACGCGCGCTCGTCGGCACGCTGCGCGATCCCGCGAAAGATGCGTCGGCGCCGTCGACCATCGGCGTCGCGAACCTGTCCACGCTCGTTATCGAGTCGCAGAGTTCTGGCACCCCGGCGACCCTGATCGTGGCCGGCACGCCGCGGCCCGTGCCAATGCTGATCGATGTCGCCCTGTATCGCGTGGTGCAGGAGGCCTTGACGAACGTGCGCAAGCACGCCGGCCGAGGCGCCGCAGCCGAGGTGCGGCTGCGATTCGGCCCCGACGCCGTCGAGGTGGAGATCACCGATGACGGAGTGCGGCAGGGGCTGGCGCCCCGAGTTGCCGGCTCGGGGCTCGGGCTGCGCGGCATGCGCGAGCGGATCGGCGCCGTGGGAGGCACGGTCAGCGCCGGCCGCCGCGAGCGGGGCGGATTCATGGTGCGCGCGAGCGTGCCGAGCGCATCCGGCGCTTCGACCTCGAGCGCATCCGGCAGCGCCAACATCGGCCCGCTGCCCGCACTCGCGCACGCCGCGCTGACCCCACACCCCGAGAGGCTCGCATGATTCGCGTACTACTGGTCGATGATCAGGCGCTCGTGCGCTCCGGCTTTCGCATCATTCTGGAGTCGGAGCCCGACATCGAGGTCGTCGGCGAGGCCGAGAACGGCGAGCTCGCGGTCGCCCTCGCCGCGGAACTGCGGCCCGACGTGATCTGCATGGACGTCGAGATGCCGGTGCTCAACGGCATCGATGCCTCGCGGCGCATCCTGGCCGCGAACGACGACGCGGCCGTGCTCGTGCTGACCACCTTCGGGCACGAGCAGTACCTGTTCGATGCGCTGGCCGCCGGTGTGAGCGGATTCTTGCTCAAGACCTCGCGGGCCGAACAGCTGATCGACGCAGTGCACTCACTCGCGGCGGGCAATGCGCTGCTCGGGCCAGACGTGACCCGCGCGGTGATCGAGCGGGTGGCGGCGGATCGCGACAGGGAACGCAGGAGCACACGCGATCCCGCGCCTGTAGGTGAGCAGGGGTCAGCGTCAGCACCGGTGTCAGCATCAGCACCGGCCCCCGAAGCGACGACGGTGCCCAGCGCGGCGCCCGGCACCGTCCCGCGTTCGTCCCCCGACTCAGCCGCCGCATACGCCGCGATGACGGCGGCCGGGTTGACGGAGCGTGAGCGCGAGGTGCTCGGTCTGGTCGCCGAGGGCCGCTCGAATGGCGAGATCGCGGCGGCGCTGTTTCTCGGCGAGGCGACCATCAAGACACACGTCTCGAACCTGCTGCAGAAACTCGGCGTACGCGATCGCATTCAAGCCGTCGTGTGGGCGCACACCCGTTCGTAGGTTTGCACGCTCGGGCTTCGTTGAGGCCGAGCCGATAGGCTCCCGATCATGACGAAACCCACGGGAATTGGCCGCGCGTACGCCTGGATCGCTTTTGTGGAGGCGTTCACGTGGGCTGGTCTGCTCGTCGGGATGTTCCTCAAGTACGTCACCGAGACGACGCCCATGGTGGTGACCATTTTCGGATCGCTGCACGGCGCAGCGTTCATCGCCTACGGCATCATCACCATCGCGGCGGCGATCAAGCTGCGCTGGTCGTGGTTCGTCGCGCTGCTCGCGCTGGCGGCGTCGATCCCGCCGCTGTTCACGATCCCGATGGAGATCTGGCTGCGCCGCACGGGCCGCCTCGCCCGCCCGACGCCGGCGGCGGCGACTCCCAACCCGTCGCTCGCCACCGCCCGCGGCTAGCCGCCAACTCCCCCACCGCGACCGCCCCACCACCCTCCCTCCCACCCACCCACCCGCCCGCGCACACCGGAGCGGGGTAACTTTTGGCGCGTGTTGCGGGCGCGACACCCCTCACAACTTGCCCCGCTCGCCAGACGAGGGTGGGAGGTGGGAGGTGAGGTGGGGTGGGGTGGTGGGCGCGCTAGCGCGCGACCGTTGAGGCGCGCACCACTAGCTCGGGCGTGAACTCGATTTGTTCGCGCACCGCGTCGGGGCCGGCCTGGGCCTCCTTCAGCAGCAGGCCGACGGCGGTTTCGCCGATCTCGACCGCTGGCTGACGCACCGACGTGATCGGTACGACGGCCGCGCTCGCGAAGTCGATGTCGTCATAACCGATCAGCGCCACGTCTTCTGGCACCCGCAGCGAACCCGTCATCACGAAGGCTTGCAGCACGCCCATCGCGAGCAGGTCGTTCGCCGCGAAGACCGCGTCGGGCCTGCGGTCGGCGGGAAGCTCGAGAATCTCCTCGGCGATCCGGCGCCCCTCGAGCACGCTCAGCGCCCGAGTCTCGCGCACCTCGAGCGTCGCGCCCGCAACCTCCGCGACGACCGAACGCGCTCCGGTGAGTCGGTCAGAGACCTGCTTAATGCCCACCGGCCCGCCGACGAATGCGATGCGCCGCCGCCCGAGTTCGAGCAGGTGTCGGGCCGCGATGCGCCCACCCTCGACGTCGTCGACCGACACCGACGAGAACGATCGGTCGCTTGAGCCGCGGTCGACGAGCACGACGGGGGTGCCGCCCTGGCGCAGCTTCCAGAGCTGCGTGAGGTCGGTGTCGATGGGCGAGATGAGCACCCCGGCGACGCGGTGCTCCTCGAACATCTCAAGAATGCTGCGCTCGCGCTGACTCGAGTCGTCACTGCCACCGAGCAACACGGTGTAGCCGTCATCGATCGCGCGTCGCTGCGCGCCGTGCGCGAGATCCATGAAGAAGGGGTTGCGGGTGTCGAGCACGACGAGCCCGAAGCTGCTGCTGCGGCCCGCGCGCAGTTGCCGCGCCGCGTCGTTGCGCACGAAGCCGAGCTGTTCGATCGCCTGCGTCACTCGCTCGACCGTGGTGGCGGCCACGATTTCGGGGCGGTTGAGCACGTTCGACACCGTGCCGACGGAGACGCCAGCGGCACGCGCAACGTCACGGATACTCGCTGCCATAGCGTCGTCCTTTCAGTGTGAATGCCTCATCGCGCTCCCCCGGGTGAAGAGTCTACCGATGGTACCGCGAATTGAAACGCTTCAATAACGACTTGGAAACCGGCGCGTGATCGACTTGACACATGAAAGCTCTCCCCCATAAGCTCACCCTAATTGCGATTGAAACGATTCATTACATCGTGACCGCACCAACCTGATATGCCCTTCCAATGGCAGGAAATTCGTGAGTTCAATGAAGAAACCACCCGCCGGCGAGCCGTTGCTCGAACTGCGCGGCGTCGCCAAGTCCTTCGGCCAGGTGATCGCGCTGCGCGACAGCACCCTCGCACTGTTTCCGGGTTCCATCCACGCGCTCGTCGGCGAGAACGGCGCCGGCAAGTCGACGCTCGTGAAGATCATCGCCGGTCTCTACCGACGCGATTCCGGCGATTTTAGGTACGACGGCGAGACGGTCGACTTCTCGACCACCGCTGAGTCGAAGGCCGCCGGTATCGCGGTCATCTACCAGGAGCCGACGCTCTTCCCCGATCTCTCGGTCACCGAGAACATCTTCATGGGCCGCCAGCCCCGCGGCCGCTTCGGCCGCATCGACCGGGGCGCGATGCGCACCGAGGTCGAGTCGCTGTTCGCCCGCCTCGGCGTCGCAATGGACCCGGATCGCACCGCCGACGGCCTCTCCATCGCCGACCAGCAGATGATCGAGATCGCTAAGGCCATCTCGCTCGACGCACGCGTGCTCGTCATGGACGAACCCACCGCGGCCCTCTCGGGTGTCGAGGTCGACCGACTGTTCCAGGTTGCCCGCGCACTCCGCGACGAAAATCGTGCGCTCGTCTTCATCTCGCACCGCTTCGACGAGGTCTTCGCGCTCTGCGACACGATCACGGTGATGCGTGACGGCAGCTACGTGTCGACCCGTGCGATCAGCGAAACCGACCCCGACAGCGTCGTCTCTGAGATGGTCGGCCGCGAGATCACCGACCTCTTCCCGAAGCTTGAAACCGAGGTGGGTGAACCCCTGCTCGTCGTCGATGGTCTCACGAGCCCGGGCATCTTCAACGACATCAGTTTCACCGTGCACGCGGGCGAGATCGTCGGCCTCGCTGGCCTCGTCGGCGCCGGTCGCAGCGAGGTGGCCCGCGCCGTGTTCGGCGTCGACAACTACCGCAGCGGCACGGTCTCCGTGGCTGGCAAGCAGGTCTCCAAGAACAAGCCGACGGCCGCGATGCGCGCCGGGCTTGCGCTCGTCCCCGAAGATCGCCGCAAGCAGGGCCTCGTGCTCGAGTCGAGCGTCGGCCGCAACACCACGTCGGTGATTCTCGACTCGCTCGCGAAATTCGACCTCATCACCACGGGCGCCGAGAACCGCGCGGCCCGCCCCTGGTCAGAGAAGCTTGAGGTGAAGACGAACGCACTCAGCACCATCGCCGGGACGCTCTCGGGCGGCAACCAGCAGAAGGTCGTGCTCGGCAAATGGCTGGCGACGGATCCGCGCGTGCTGATCATCGATGAGCCGACGCGCGGCATCGATGTCGGCACGAAGTCCGAAGTGCACCGGCTGCTCTCGACGCTCGCCAGCCAGGGCATGGGCGTACTCATGATATCGAGCGAGCTGCCCGAGGTGCTCGGCATGGCCGACCGGGTCGTCGTGATGCACGAGGGGCGCATCACCGCGACCATCGATCGCGAACTCGCGACCCAAGAGAACGTCATGCGCGCCGCCACCCACAGCTCGGGCGCCGACGGGACTGAGAACGCCTCGGACACCGCCAGCACCACCACCCCGGCAGCCAACCCCACTACTAACCCCGCCACCAACCCCGAGACGGAGCACGTCGCATGAGCGCCACCACCCTGACCGCTCCCCGCGTGGGCTTCGGCTCGATCGTCGGGCGGCTGACGCGCGCACGCGAGGCCAGCATTCTGCTCGCCGTGCTGCTGGTCGTCGCCGCCGCGACCATCAAGAATCCGAACTTCCTGTTCTCGGCCGACGGCTACCGTGACCTCTGGCTGACGCCGTCGCTGCTGCTGCTCGTCGCGGTCGGCCAGTCCGTGGTGCTGATCACGCGCAACGTCGACCTGTCGGTCGGCTCGATCCTGGGCCTGAGTGCGTATCTCACCGGCCGCCTGTTCATCGATATGCCCGGGCTTCCCGCGATCGTGGTGGTGCTCATTGCCATCGTGTTCGGCGGGCTGCTCGGCCTGATCAACGGCGCGCTCGTCGCCTTCGCGAAGGTGCCGGCGCTCGTGATCACGCTGGGCACGATGTACGCGTTCCGCGGCATCAATGTGCTGTGGACGGGTTCGGATCGCATTAACGCCTCGGATATGCCGAAGGGCTTTCTCTCGCTCGGCACCGCGCAGGTACTCACCATTCCGGTGCTGACGATCATCGCCGTCATCGTGTTGATCGCCGTCGCCTGGTGGATGAAGAACACGCGCGGCGGCCGCGAGAGCTACGCGATCGGGTCTGATCCCGACGCCGCGAAGCTTTACGGCCTGCCCGTGACGCGCCGCGTGCTCACCGCGTTCGTGCTCTCGGGTGCGCTTTCAGGCTTCGCCGGTGTGCTCTACGCGGCCCGGTACGGCACGATCAACTCGCAGGCAGGCTCCGGCTGGGAGCTCGACGCCATCGGCGCAGCGGTCATTGGTGGCGTCGCCATCTTCGGCGGGGTCGGATCGGTGTGGGGCGCGGCGATCGGCGCCGTGCTGCTCATGACCATCAACCGCGCACTCCCCGTGCTCGGCGTGCCCGACTTCTGGCAGCGCGCCGTCGTCGGCGTGCTCATCATCGGAGCCATCGTGCTCGACCGCGTGCTGTCCCTTCGACAACACCGAAAACTCATTGAAGAACGGGAGACGCAGCGATGACCGCCACGACCACCGTCAGCACGTCGACGACCACGCTGCGGCACATCGCAGACTACGATCGGCCGCTCTGGCAGCGCCTGCTGCTCTCCCGCGAGACCGCGATCATTGCACTCTTCGTGATCGTCGTGCTCGTCGCGAGCGTCGCGGTGCCAAACTTCGGCAGCAAGATCACGATGACCTACCTGCTGCTCGACATGTTCCCGATCCTGATCATTGCGTTGCCGATGACCGCGATCATCGTGACCGGAGAGATCGACCTCTCGGTCGCGAGCGTCGTCGGGCTGTCGAGCGTACTCACCGGCGTACTCACGCAGGCAGGTGTGCCGTTCGGGCTCACCATCGTGCTCGCCCTCGTCGCGGGAGTGATCGCGGGTGCCATTAACGGCTTCCTCATTACGGCGGTCGGGCTCCCCTCGCTCGCCGTGACCATCGGCACGCTCGCGCTCTATCGCGGCATCGCGGTCGGCATGCTCGGCACGACGGCGGTCACCGACTTCCCCGAGTTCTGGACAGACCTCGCCAAGGAGAAGCTCGGCTCGAGCGGCATTCCGGTCGTGATGATCCTGTTCGTCGTGCTCGCGGTCGCCTTCGCGATCCTGCTGCACTTTACAAAGCTCGGCCGCGGCATCTTCTCGATCGGGCTCTCGCCCGAGGCCGCCCGCTTCTCTGGCGTCGATGTGGCGCGCACGAAGATGCTGCTGTTCATGCTCAGCGGAGTGGTCTCGGCGCTCGCCGGCATCTACTACACGCTGCGCTACGGCAGCGCTCGCGGCGACAACGCGACCGGCATGGAGATGCAGGTCATCGCGGCCGTGCTGCTCGGCGGGGTCTCGATCTTCGGCGGCCGCGGCGCCCTGCACGGTGTGATTGCGGGCGTACTGCTGATCGGCGTGCTGGGGAGCGCACTGCGACTCGCGAACGTCACCTCAGACGTCATCAACATCATCACCGGCGTACTGCTGATCGGCGCCGTGATCTCGACGAGCGTCATTGCCGCCATCAAGAACCGGCGACGAACGGGCAAAAAACTGCAGATCGCCGGAGCCAGGGCCGCCACCACGGTCTAAATCGCCAAACTCCTGGCGGCACACCACCCGGCGACTCCCCACCACTTTTCACCGACCACCCATACCAGTACCCGCGGCGCGGGGCTACGAAAGGAAACACGAACAATGTGGTTCACACACAATAAGAGGAAGGCGGGCGCCGTGCTCGCCCTCGCCGCAAGCGCGGCACTGCTGCTCTCGAGCTGCTCCTCGGGCGGCGATGGTGGCGACGGTGGCGACTCAGGCTCGGGCGGCTCGGGCGCGAGCGTCACCTTCCTGCCGAAAAACCTGGGCAACCCCTACTTCGATACCTCGAGCAAGGGCGGCAAGGCTGCGGTCGAGGCCTTCGGTGGCACGTTCAACGAGGTCGGCCCGACCGAGGCAACCCCCGACGCGCAGGTGAGCTTCATCAACACCGCGACGCAGCAGGGCGTCAACGCACTCGCCATCTCGGCTAACGATCCGAAGGCGATCTGCGACGCAATCAACGAGGCTCGCGACAACGACGTGAAGGTCGTCACCTTCGACTCTGACACCAGCGCCGACTGCCGCGACCTGTTCGTGAACCAGGCCGACGCCACCGGCATCGCCAAGGTGCAGGTCGACATGATCACCGAGCAGATCGACGACAAGGGCCAGATCGCCGTACTCTCGGCCGCGGCCAACGCGACCAACCAGAACGCCTGGATCGACCTGATGAAGGATGAGCTGAAGGCGAACCACCCCGATGTCGAGCTCGTCGAGGTCGTCTACGGCGACGACGACGATCAGGCGTCGTTCGACAAGACCGCCGCGCTGCTGCAGACCTACCCGGAGCTCAAGGGCATCGTCTCGCCGACCACCGTCGGTATCGCAGCCGCCGCGCGCTACCTCTCAACCTCTGACGCGAAGGGCAAGGTCGCACTGACCGGCCTCGGCACGCCGAATCAGATGCGGGAGTACGTCGAAGACGGCACCGTCACCGAGTTCGCACTCTGGAACCCCGAGGACCTCGGCTACCTGACCGCCTACGCCGCCAACGCACTCGCCTCGGGCGAGATCGAGGGCAAGGAGGGTGACACCTTCGAAGCCGGCGACCTCGGCGAGTTCACTGTCGGCGCTGACGGCGTCGTGCTGCTGGGCGATCCGTTCCGCTTCAACGCGGACAACATCGGCGACTTCGACTTCTAAGTCGCAGGCGCGGCAGCAGATCGCTGCGGCGCGGGATCCTGCTCGGGCAGGATCAGGATCCCGCGCCGCCCTTCGGGGCACCGCACCCCATCGATCCCGCGCCGCTGCACTTCCCAGGTCACGTCGCCGCCCAGCCCAGCACAGCCCACTTACACGCCGGAGAATCCCATGCGAGTCTGCTTTCAGATGCAGGTCAAGCCCGATCGGCTGGTCGAGTACGCCGAGCACCACGCGGCCGTCTGGCCCGAGATGCTCGAGGCGATCGCGGACGCCGGTCGGCACAATTACTCACTCTTTTTGAGGCCTGACGGCCTGCTCATCGGCTACTACGAGACCGACGACGACGAGGCGGCCCAACGGGCACTCGCCGCCGACCCGCGCACCGCAGCGTGGGAAGCGAAGATGGCCGACTTTTTTGTCGCCTCTACGGGCCGCCCCGACCAGGAGGCCCCCCGACTTTCCGAGGTATTCAACCTCGAGCACCAGCTCGCGCGCCACCACGCGGGCACGAACCGCGCATAGCGCCGCACAGACAGAAAGCGCAGATCATGAGCACGCAGCTGACACCCGAAATCCTCAGCACCCTCGAGCAGCAGGCCGTTGAGGTCCCGTCGTGGGCGTACGGCAACTCGGGAACCCGCTTCAAGGTGTTCGGCACCCCCGGCACCCCGCGCGATCCGTTCGAGAAGATCGCGGACGCCGCCGAAGTGAACCGCCTCACCGGCCTCGCGCCGCGCGTCGCGCTGCACATCCCGTGGGATCTCGTCGACGACTTCTCGGTGCTGCGCCGCCACGCCGAAGACCTGGGCGTCGAGCTCGGCACCGTGAACTCGAACACGTTCCAGGACGACGACTACAAGTTCGGCGCGCTCACCCACGAGGACGCCGCGATTCGGCGCAAGGCCATCGACCACCACCTGAAGTGCATCGACGTGATGGATCAGACCGCGTCGCGTGACCTCAAGATCTGGCTCGCCGAGGGATCGAACTACCCGGGTCAGGCCGACATGCGGGGCCGTCAGGATCGCCTGCAGGAGTCCCTCCAAGAGATCTACGCGCGTCTCTCGGGCGACCAGCGGCTCGTGCTCGAGTACAAGTTCTTCGAACCGTCGTTCTACCACACCGACGTGCCCGACTGGGGCACCTCGTACGCGCAGGTCGCGTCGCTCGGCGAGCGCGCAATGGTCTGCCTCGACACGGGGCACCACGCACCCGGCACGAACATCGAGTTCATCGTGATGCAGCTGTTGCGCCTCGGGAAGCTCGGTTCGTTCGACTTCAACAGCCGCTTCTACGCCGACGACGATCTGATCGTGGGCGCGGCCGACCCATTCCAGCTGTTCCGCATTCTCGTGGAGGTCGTGCGCGGCGGCGGGCTCAACAACCCCGACGTCAGCTTCATGCTCGACCAGTGCCACAACGTCGAAGAGAAGATCCCCGGCCAGATTCGCTCCGTGCTCAACGTGCAAGAGATGACGGCGCGCGCGCTGCTGCTCGATCGTGACGCGCTCGGCGAGGCTCAGCGTTCGGGCGACGTGCTCGGCGCGAACGGCATCATGATGGACGCGTTCTACACCGACGTGCGCCCGGCGCTCGCTGAGTGGCGCGAGTCGCGCGGCCTGCCGGCCGATCCGATGGCCGCCTACGCGAAGTCCGACTACCAGGCGACGATCAACGCGGCCCGCGTCGGCGGCGCCCAGGCGAGCTGGGGCGCGTAGGGGCGCTGCTGCGCCCCCCTCCCCCTACCTCTCTCCCCCACCCCCTTCCTCCGTCCCCCCTCCCCATCTCCCCCGCCCCTCCCGCCCACATCGCGATCGGGGCAACTTGTGGTGGGTGTCGCACCCCCGACACGCGCCAAAAGTTACCCCGCTTCGGGTTTGGGATGGGTGAGGTGGGTGGGGAGGGGTGAGGTGAGGTGGTTTGGGTGGGGTGGGTGGGGGTCAGCGTGTCGGCGCACGTGGGGCGCGGTACCATTGTTCAATGAACCATCACCGCGTAACCACTGAGGCCTAGGTCATGGCGACCATTCGTGACGTCGCCCGCCTCGCCGGGGTTTCAGCAGGCACCGTGAGCAATGTGCTCAACCGCCCCTCGTACGTGAGCGTCGACACTCGCGAGCGGGTGCTGCAGGCGATCTCCGAGCTCGAATTCGTCCCTGATCAACGCTCCCGCCAGTTTCGCCCGGGGCGCACGCGCACCATTGGAATCACTGTCGCCGAGTTGGGCAACCCCTTTTTCGTTGACGTCGCGCTCGGTGCGGAGGCCGTCTGCCGCGAGCGTGACTTCGGCGTCGTGCTCTGCAACAGCTCCTACGATCCGCAACTCGAATCCCAGAACCTCGATCTCCTCGTGCAGCAGCGAGTACAGGGCATCATCATCTCGCCGGTCGACGAGCAGAGTTCGCGACTGAACATGCTGAAGGACCGGGGCGTGCCAATGGTCTTCGTTGACCGGGTCGGAGATGACCGCGACGTCTGGTCCGTGATGATCGACGATAAAGAAGGCGGGCGCCTCGGCGCGCGACACCTCGTCTCGCGCGGGCACCGTCGCATCGCGTTCCTCGGCCATCCGCACCGCTCGCCGAAGGTGCGGCTGCGATACGAGGGTGCTCGCGAGGTGGTGCTGCAGTCCGCGGGAGACATCACGCTCGAGGTCGTCAATACTGCGTCGTGGACAATCGACGAGGGACGGCGACTGGGCGCGGCGCTCGCCACGCGGCCACACGATAAACGCCCCAGCGCAGTGCTCTGCGCCAACGACATGCTCGCACTCGGGCTCATTCAAACGCTGGTCGGCGCCGGCGTGCGCGTACCAGAGGACATTGCCGTCGTGGGCTACGACGACATCGAGTGGGCGTCGATCGGCGCGGTCCCGCTCACCACGGTGTCGCAACCGCGCGAACTGCTTGGGCGCACCGCTGTCGAGATGATGATCAGCCTCATCGATCGATCGGGACCGATGCCAGAGGCGAACCACATCGTGCTCGCACCCGAACTGGTGGTGCGCGCCTCTACGTGATCGAGCGAACGCAAATGGTCCCCGCGCGATCAGCGCAGGGACCATTTGCGTGTTCTGGAACGCTCGGGAATGCTTAGAACGCGGGCTCGACATCCTCGACGTTGTCAGCCGTCACTACCGTGAGCGGGATCGGGATGCGCGCCTCGACCTTTTCACCCGCGGCGGCCTGCAGAATCGTCTCGAGCGCGAGCTTGCCATCCTCGACGGGCGACTGCACGATCGTCGCGTAAAACTGACCATCCCGAATCGACTCGAACGCATCCTTCTGCCCATTGATGCCAACGATCGGAGGAATCTCCTTGGGATCCTTCCCGGCTTCCGCCCAGGCATCGATGAAGCCCCGTGCCATCGTGTCGTCGTTCGCGTAGACGCCGTCAATGTCGTCACCGAACCGAGTGATGAGGTCACGGCTCGCGACAAGCGCCTTCTGCTGATCAAAATCGGCGTTCACCGTCTGCAGCACCTCGATGTCCGATCCGAGCTCCTTGAGTTGCTCGGTGAATCCGTCGGTGCGGCCGATGCTCGTGCCGTTGCCCGCCTGACCGGCGATGATCACCACGCCGCCCGTGCCCCCGAGCGCCTCGTCCATTGCCTTGGCCGAGAGCACGCCCTCCTCGTGCACGTCGGGGCCGGTAAAGCTCGCGACCAGTTCGAGCGCCTTATCGTCCATCGGCGAGTTAATGAGCACGACGGGAATACCCGCCGTCTGTGCCTGAATCAGGCCGGGAATGTACGCCTGCGGATCAAGCGGCCAGAGCACGATGCCGTCGGGGCTCCGCCCGATGCACGTCGTGAGCTGTTCGGTACCGGTCTGCACGTCGAAGTCCTGGCTCAGCATCGTGACCTTCGCCCCGGCTTCGTCCGCTGCCGCCTGGAACGCCTCGTTTGCGGGGGTGGCGTACGCGTGAGATTCTGCGGCCGTGATGTAACAAATCTCTTTGCCTGAGCCGTCTGCCGCTCCGTCTCCCGACGCGGCTTTCGCGTCGCCGCCGCCTGTGGAGCACGAGGCGAGCAGCAGGGCGGCAGCGAGCGCTGTGCCGCCAATGAATACCTTCTTTATCATGCGGGTGTCCTTTCGGTTTCCTGAGTGGGAGCGGCGGTTCTCTTCGATGAGAGCCGCCGCAGCAGTGCAGCGGGTGAAACGTCGGTGCCACGCTTCGCGTGGGTGAGTCGGTCAAGCAGAATGAGTAGCAGCAGGATCGCCCCGGTTACGATGTCTTGCACATACGCCGGGATGCTCTGGTACTCCATCGCCGTCGTCAGTGCCGCCAGGGTAAGCAGCCCGCCGAGGGTGCCGAGCGCTGACCCCACCCCGCCCTCAAGCCGAGTGCCGCCGATAACGACTGCGGCAATCGCGGTCAGCACGATGGTGTCGCCGAAAACCGGCGAACCCGTGTTCGATGCGATCCCGAACGTCACTCCAGCGAGCCCCGCCATGAGTCCGCTGAATGCGAACGCGCCGAACAGGTACCAGCGCGACCGGATGCCGCTCGCCGCGGCGCTCGTCGCATTGCTGCCGACCGCAAACAGATTGCGACCGGAGACCATCCGTGTCAGCCAGACATGCAGCAGGAGGATCAGCACCACGAAGATGAAGACTCGCGCCGAGAGTGTGCCGAGCACCGGTTGCGTCAGCGGGATCCCGAAGAACGGATCGATGCCGCTGACCGGCCGCGAATCGGTGATGAGGTGGCACACTGCTCGAAACAGCAGCATTGATGCGAGGGTTGCGACGAGTGAATTGATGCGCAGCAGCACTACCAACACGCCGTTGATGCAGCCGGCGAGCAGGCCGACGCCGAGGCCGACAATTGCTGCGGGCACCTGACCAAGTGACTCCTGCAGACCAACGGCTGCGATACCGGAGAGGGCGAGGATCGCGCCGCCCGAGAGGTCGAGTTGCCCGGCGATGAGCACGACCGTGAGCCCGATCGCGATCAGTCCCATCGTTGCGACGCGGTCGACGCCGAGGCTCAGCGTTCTGCCCTCGAAGAATCCCGGCACAAACGTCGCGGCGATCACCAGGGTCGCGACCAGAATCACGATGACGCGGTACCGCACGAGCCCGAGGAGCGCGAGGCTCCATCCACTCTGCTGAGTGATTGCAGTACTCATGAGCGGCCTCCCTTCCGTCGGAGGTAGATGTCGAGTGAAACCGCCCCCACGATGAGCAAGCCCTTTGCGATGCCCTGCACCGCGGTCGGCACCCCCTGCAGCACGAGGATGTTGTTGAGAAGCGCCACGAACAGCAGCCCGCCGATCGCGCGTGGAATGCTGCCGGCACCGCCGAGCAGACTGATGCCGCCGACAACCACCGCGGTGATCGCGTCGAACTCATACCCGACACCGATCGCGGGCCGCGCGGTCTGGAGCGTGATGCCGAGCAGTGCGCCCGCCAGCCCACTGAGACCGGCGGTCATCACGAACGCTGTGGCGCGCGTGCGCGCCAGTGGCACCGCACTCGCGCGGGTCGCATCGGGATTACTGCCCGCCGCGTACACCCAGCGGCCGAGCGTCGTTCGCGAGAGCACGAGATGGCCGATGACCGCCACGACGACGAACATGATCACGATCACCGGGATCCCGAACACACGACTGTTGACGAACGCCTGTGCCGCGGTGTCAGTGCCGTAGACGATGACCCCGCCGACGCTCCACTGCGCGATGCCCAGCACGATCGTGCTGACGCCGAGCGTCGTAATCACGGGATTGATGCGGGCGTAGCCGATCAGCACTCCGTTAACCACGCCAGCGCCGCACGCCGCGAGGATGCCGACGAGTGCTGCGGGGAAGGTACCAATTGCGGGCTGCAGTCCAAGGGTCAGAATCGCGCCGACCGCAACGGTGGCGGGCACGGAGAGATCGGCGAGCCCGCGCGTAATGAACACGAAGGTCATGCCGACGACGATCACGCCGAGTATCGAGATGTTGATCAGCACGTTGACGAGATTGCCGAACGAGAAGAAGCGGTCGGAGAGCACGGCTCCGATGATCAACAGCAGCACGATGCCAACCGGCATGCCGATCAGCGGCCCGAGCCGAGCGCCGAGATTCGCGCGCGTGACCCGGCTCGTCCCGGGAACGCCGGTCACCGTCGTATCGAGTTTCGCGTCGATGTTCGTGCCACTCATGAGCGCACCGCCTCCCCGGTTGCTGCGTGCATGACCGTGGCCTCGGTGGCCTCGGTCCGATCGAGCTCGGCCGACACGTGCCCCTCGTGGAGCACGTAGATGCGGTCGCTCACAGCGAGCACCTCCGGCAACTCCGACGAGATCAGCAGGATCGCCGTTCCCGCCGCTGCGAGCGCGCCGATGATTTCGTGGATGTCTGCCTTGGCGCCGACGTCGACACCGCGCGTGGGTTCGTCGAGAATCAATACGCGGGGCTTGGCCGCAAGCCACTTCGCGATGACCACTTTCTGCTGATTGCCACCACTGAGCGTGTCAACCGCGCGCTCGATCACGGGCGGCGAGACGCCAAGAGTCTCGACCTGATCTCGCACCATCGCGCGCTCGCGGGTGCGCGAGATCCACCCGCCGGTCGAGAGCGACGACAGTACGGGCAGTGAGACATTGTCTTTGATCGACGCCGAATGCACGATGCCGTCGCGTTTCCGATCTTCAGGAACGTAGGCGATGCCAGCGGCCAGACCCTGGGCCGGCGTCCGGGCGAAAACGTCGCGGCCATCGACGCGTACCGTACCCGACTGAGCCCGATCGAGCCCGAAAACAGCGCGTGCAACCTCGGTGCGACCGGCGCCCACGAGCCCCGCAAGACCCACGATCTCGCCCGCCCTGACAGACACAGAAACATCGGCAAACGCGCCCGGTCGGGTCAGCGCGTCGACTTCGAGCACCACGTCGCCGATGGGCACCTCTCGCTTCGGAAAAATATCGGTGAGGTCACGACCGACCATGAGTCGAATCATCTCCCCCGCAGTGAGCCCGTCCGCCGATCGAGTCTCAATCTGGCGACCGTCGCGCAACACCGTCACCTGATCGGCCAACTCGAGCACCTCACGCAGACGATGACTGATGTAGATAATCGCGATGCCATCTGCGCGCATCCGCCGCACGATGTGGAACAGCGCCTGCGCCTCGTGCTCGCTGAGCGACGATGTGGGCTCATCGAGCACGATGATGCTGGGCCGCTGCGCGTAGGCCTTCGCGATTTCTACGATCTGCTGCTGGCTCACGGTGAGCGAACCCAGGATCGCCGCCGGGTCGATACGCGCATCGAACGCGTCGAGCACGACCGCCGCCGCCTCGGAGAGCGCGCGTCGACGCACGAAGCCAAACCGTGACGGCGTCGCACCGAGCATGATGTTCTCTGCGACAGTGAGGTCGGGAACGAGATTCAGTTCCTGATAGACCATGCCGATACCTCGACTGCGGGCGTCAATCGGCCCAGAGATACGTGTCTCTGCGCCGTCGAGACTGATGGTGCCGCCGTCTGGCTGATACACCCCGGCAAGGATCTTCATCAGCGTCGACTTGCCCGCACCGTTCTCGCCGACGACCGCGTGAACCTCCCCCGCGCGGGCAATCAGATCGACGTCGGAGAGCGCCCGGATCCCGGGGAACGACTTTGAGATGCCTCGCATCTCCAGGGCCACACTCATGCTGATCCTCCCCGTTCGCCCGGGTGCCCAGCACGACTCGAGCCGAAATGAAACTCGATCCGGTAATCGACGCTCTCGCCGGACTCGAGCATGGGCAGCACTCCCGCTTCGCGCGCGGCCGCGCGCCCACGGGTCCAGTCGACATTCGTCGGCTCGAGGCCGAGCACGTAGTGACCCTCGCCGAGCATCTTCCACTGGTGCAGCGCGGGAAGCGTCGCGGTGTCGAAACGAATCGCGATCCTGACATCGCGTGCGGGGTTATCGAGCGAGACCTCAGCGACGCCCCGACCCGCGAAGTCGTGCTGAAACACCTGCTCGGCGTACCCTGCGGTGGGAGCAGCGACCTCAAACCAACGAGCGAGCCCGCGCTCGGCGTCACTGTCACGCGGTGACACTGAGTTGGCGGGAACCTCGAGCACCGCACCCGCATCGAGCAGCGGCCAGCCGAGGTTCGCGTGGTACAGCACCATGTGGCCAGCCGCGGCAGCGCCCTCATTCGTAACGCGGTCGTCAACCGTGATCGATGCACCGCCGAGTGGCACGCTGATGCGACGGCGCAGCACGAGATTGTCGCCAAAGACGCTCGCCTGACGCACTTCAGCTTCAACGATCACTTCAGTGTCGGTGACCTGTGCCCGCGTGACCACCGCTGGCACCGAGCCGATGCGGCCGTGCATGGGGTAGTCGGTACCTTCGTCGGTGCTCGCCGGGCCGTACGTGTCGAGCCCGCAGGTCGCGAGCAGCCCGCCGCCAAAGGAGCGCAGCCACTCCCGTCCCGCATCGACCGTGAGCCCGGGCGCTACAAATCCGGTCGGCGAATGCCACGCGATCGGGGTACCGAGATATGACACGGCGCCTATGTCGAGGGCGCGATCCGGGTGGAGGTCAACGGTGAGGCCCCCGCCCGAGCGCAGCACGAGCCGCCGCGCGCCTCGTCCCGCGCCCTGATTCTCGGTGAAGTCGTCGATGCTCGCGAGCTGCCGCGGCGAGCCCACGCGACGCCTGGCCTCTGCAAGCGGCTGCCCGAACAGCAGCGGTTCGTCAGCCACGATTACAGCCCCAATTCGCCGCGCTCGGCCGCGAGCTGTTGATTGCCCGGGCCGAAGTGCTTCAAGATCACGAGATCATCAGTGGTCGACGTGTTGACGACTCGCACGCCCTCGGCCACCGCACCCGCCGTAATGAAGAACTCGTCGCTCGAAAACTGGCCGTAGCGGATGCTCGAGATGGCGGCGATGTGTTTGCCGCCGACGCTGCCGTGGCCAGCGACAGCGATGAGCCCGTGTGCGTCGCGGTCGGCGATCGTGACCGAACCACCGGGCGCGACGGTCAGCTCCTTGGCGCTGAATGCCGCCGCTCGGTACGTAATCCATCGCTCAACGTACTCGGGCGACCCCGCGCGGCTTTCCAGGGTTTCGACGGGCGGGGTGAATCGGTGGCTCCAGAATTCGGCGTCGACGTTCAGATCCCAGTCGGCGAGGTCGACGATGAAGTCGAGATCTCCCACTTTGTCGGTCGGTACGTCCTTCCACATCAGCTCGTCGGGCACCTCGCGGTTGTTCGACCACGACTCGGTCATAGCAAACACGTCGCAGGCCGCCTGCGGCTCGTAGGTGCACATGCTCGCCGGCGCGTGCAGAACGCCCGCCGGCACATCCCACCCGGTTCCGGGCGTGATGCGGTACGCCTTCGACAGATCGGTGATGCGGTTGTCGCCGCCGCGAAGGAACGCCTCCAGCTTGTCGCGCAGCTGCTCCCTAGACGTCTCGGGGTGGAGACCGAAGAAGGTGTAGGGGAACTGGCCGCCGTGATTGTTCATCTGCGGCGGGAAGTAATAGGCCTCAGGCTTGCCGGGCTTGCCCACCAGCGCGGCGTGCTCGTCACGATGGTGAATATGGAACGGCAGCGGGAATTCGTTGTCGAAGAACTTCGAGTACATCGGCCACAATCCGTGCGATGCCCAGAGTCCGCCGATCGCGTCGCCCTGCGCGTGCGCGATGAGCTCGTCGAGCGGGATCACGCCGCCGTCGGGGTCGCGCACGAGACTGAGACCCTCGAACGGGTCGGTGCGCGGGCCGTTTTCGGCGCGAATCGCGCTGGCCAACCAGCGTTCATCAATACCACCGCGGTCTTTGCCCAGCGGGAAGTAATCGTCGGGGTGCAGCCGAATGCGTTTACCGGGGGTACAGAATGCCCGCGGCACCCACGCCGGTGCGAGGCGCAGCACGCCGCTCGCATCGTTCATTGCGCGCTCGATAGCCGCTTCCGAACTCGTGACGCCTGCATATGGGCCCGCTTGTGCCATTGCTCACTCCTTTGTGGTCGTGCAAGACTTCGTCATCACTCCTGGTTCATTGAACCGTAAGTGCTTCAATGAAGCTACCAAATGTTTGCCGATTGCACAACAGCGAAGGCATTCACGTTGCGCATTCGCCGGCGCCGCCCGCGATCGGGGTAACTTTTGGTGCGTGTCGGGCGTGCGACACGCACCAAAAGTTACCCCGCTCCGGATTTGGTTAGGGGGGGGTAAGAGGGGCGCGACGCGTGGGCGTCAGGATCGGGAGTTGCCCTGCAGCGCCCTGTCGACCGTCACGCCGAGCGCGCGCCACGGCGCGGCATCCGCCTCGCTGAACTCGTCGTCCGTAATGAGGCGCGAAACGTCGGTCGCGGGCACCACCGCATGCTGGCCGAACCCGGAGGCCTTCGACGAATCGAACAGCCCAATCACGAGCTGCGCCGCCGAGGCCATCGCGCGCTTCGTCTCCGCCTCAGAGAACGAGCGCTCGAGCAGCCCCTGCTCGGGCGACAGTGCTGACACCCCGAGAAACGCGAGGTCGATCGTGCCGTAACCGCGCAGCACTTCGGCCGGGAACCCTACCGTGGAGAACGAGGTGCGCCGCACCGTGCCGCCCAGCACCACGACGGCGGGGCCATTGCGCTCGGCGAGCTGACTTGCGACGCGTAGCGAGTTCGTGACGACGGTGACATCGGTGCGATCCGAGAGTTCGAGCGCGAGGTAGTAGCCGGTCGACGACGAATCGATCACGATCACCGCGTCGGCGCCAACGAGCTCAGCCGCGCGCCGCGCCACTGCGCGCTTCGCGCCGACGCGCTGCCCGAGCCGCTCGGCGAGCGGCCCCTCTTCTGCGGAGCGCAGCCGAGCACCGCCCCGCACCCGCTCGATCACGGCGCTGCGCACGAGGCGATCGAGATCTTTTCGCACCGTCACGGCCGACACACCCAGATGCTCTGCGAGCTCCCCGACCGGCACGAGTTCGCGGCCCTCGAGGAAGCCCAGGATGCGCTCGTCGCGCTGCTCTGCCGGTGGGGTCATAGTGGGTCACTCTATCGCGATCCTGCCTCGCAAAGCGAGACTTGAAAGCGAATCAACTTTCAAACGCAATTAACCATGCTTGTGTTCGAAAGATCATCTCTCTATTCTTGATCCATACCCCCGGAGCTCGAAAGGCCGCCAATGACGCACACCGATCCCACCGCCCAGGCACTCATCGCCCGCTCGAACCGGTTGGGCGCCGACAAGAAGAACACGAACTTCGCCGGCGGCAACACCTCCGCCAAGGGCTTCACGAAAGATCCGGTGACCGGTGAAGACGTCGAGCTCATGTGGGTGAAGGGATCGGGCGGCGACCTGGGCACGCTCACCGCCGCCGGGCTTTCAGCGCTGCGCATCGATCGCCTGCGTGCGCTCGTGAACGTCTACCCCGGCCTCGACCGCGAAGACGAGATGGTCGCGGCGCTCGACTACTGTCTGCACGGCAAGGGCGGAGCCGCCCCGTCGATCGACACCGCAATGCACGGCCTCGTTGACGCCGCGCACGTCGACCACCTGCACCCCGACTCCGGCATCGCCATCGCGACCGCCGCCGACGGGGAGGCGCTGACCGCCAAAATCTTCGGCGACCGGGTCGTGTGGGTGCCCTGGCGCCGACCCGGCTTCCAGCTCGGTCTCGACATCGCCGCCATCAAGGCTGAGAACCCGACCGCGATCGGCTGCATTCTCGGCGGCCACGGCATCACTGCCTGGGGCGACACGAGCGAGGAGAGCGAACAGAACTCGCTCTGGATCATCGACACCGCTGCCGCCTACATTGCCGAGCACGGGTCTCCCGAGCCGTTCGGTGGCGTCGTCGCAGGTTTCGAGCCGCTCCCCGAGGCGGATCGCCTCGCACGCGCCGCCCAGCTCGCCCCCGTGGTGCGCGGCATCGCCAGCACCGACAAGCCGATGGTCGGCCACTTCACCGACGCTGACGCGGTGCTCGACTTCCTGTCGCGCGAAAAGCTCGCGCCGCTCGCGGCGCTCGGCACGAGCTGCCCCGACCACTTCCTGCGCACCAAGGTGAAGCCCCTCGTGCTCGACCTGCCCGCGACGGCGACCGCCGAAGAGCAGATCGCCCGCCTGCACGAGCTGCACGAGGCCTACCGCAACGACTACCGCGCGTACTACGAGGCGCACGCCGACGACGCGAGCCCCGCAATGCGCGGTGCCGATCCGCTGATCGTGCTCGTGCCGGGCGTCGGCATGTTCAGCTACGGCGCGAACAAGCAGACCGCGCGCGTCGCGGGCGAGTTCTACATCAACGCGATCAACGTGATGCGCGGCGCCGAGTCGCTTTCCACGTACGCGCCCATCAGCGACGCCGAGAAGTTCCGCATCGAGTACTGGGCACTCGAAGAGGCGAAGCTGCAGCGACTGCCGAAGCCGAAGTCTCACCAGGGGCGCATCGCATTCGTCACCGGCGCTGCCTCGGGTATCGGCAAGGCCATTGCCACCCGTCTCGCGGCAGAGGGCGCCTGCGTCGTCGTCGCTGATCTCGATCTTGAGAAGGCTCAGTCGGCGGCTGCCGAACTCGGCAACACCGACGTCGCGATCGGCGTCGCAGCGAACGTGGCCGACGCCGCGGCCGTGCAGCGCGCAATCGACGCCGCCGTGCTCGCGTTCGGCGGCATTGATCTCGTCGTGAACAACGCGGGGCTCTCACTTTCGAAGCCACTGCTCGAGACGACCGAGGCCGACTGGAATCTGCAGCACGACGTCATGGCGAAGGGCTCGTTCCTCGTCGCTCAGGCCGCGGCACGCGCGATGATCGCGCAGAAGCTCGGTGGCGACGTGATCTACATCTCGTCGAAGAACAGCGTGTTCGCCGGCCCCAACAACATCGCCTACTCCGCGACGAAGGCCGACCAGGCCCACCAGGTACGGCTGCTCGCGGTCGAGCTCGGCGAGCACGGCATTCGCGTGAACGGCATCAACCCCGACGGCGTTGTGCGCGGATCCGGCATCTTCGCCGCAGGCTGGGGTGCAAACCGCGCCGCGACCTACGGCGTGAAGGAAGAGGATCTCGGTCAGTACTACGCGAACCGCACGATCCTGAAGCGCGAGGTCGTCCCCGAGAACGTCGCCGACGCGGTGTACGTGCTCACCGGCCCCGAGCTGACGCGCACCACGGGGCTCCACATTCCGGTCGACTCGGGCGTCGCGGCCGCCTTCCTGCGATGACCGAGATCGTGGGCACAGCCGTCGCGGCCGTCGATCTCGGGGCCACGAGCGGCCGCGTCATCGTCGGCCGCATCGAGCAGAGCGACGACGGCCCGGTGCTGCGCACCCAGCACATCGCCCGCTTCGCAAACGACCCGGTGCGCACGAGCGACGGCCTGCACTGGAAATTCCTCGAGTTGTATAGCCAGGCGCTGCAGGGCTTGGCCGCGGCCGAGCGGAGCGCGCCCGGAGAGATCGCCTCGATCGGCATCGATTCGTGGGCTGTCGACTACGGCCTGCTGCGGCATGGCCGCCTCCTCGGCGTGCCGTATCACTACCGCGATGCACGCTGCGACACCGGCGTTGCCGCGGTTCAGGCACGCGTATCGGCCGAGCAGCTGTACGCGAGCAACGGCCTGCAGCACCTCACCTTCAACACGATCTTCCAGCTCGCGGCCGAAGACGGCCTCCTCGACGTGGCCGATCGCATGCTGCTCGTGCCCGACCTCCTGAACTACTGGCTCACTGGTATCGAGGCGGCTGAGCGCAGCAATGCGTCCACTACCGGGCTGCTGGATCCGCGCACCCGCGCGTGGCACACCGATCTGGCGAGTGCGGCCGGGATTCCTGCTCGCATTCTGCCGCCGCTCATCGACGCGGGCACGCGGTTAGGCCCGCTTACCGGGGAGGCCGCGTCGGTCATCGGCCGCGCGATCGACGTTGTCGCGGTGGCATCACACGACACCGCCTCTGCCGTTGCTGCGGTTCCGGCGACGCGATCCGACTTCGCTTATATCTCGTGCGGCACCTGGGGCCTCGTGGGCCTCGAACTCGACGCGCCAGTGCTCACCGAAGCCGCTCGGCTCGCCAACTTCACCAACGAGGGCGGGATCGAGGGCACCACGCGATTCCTGCACAACGTGATGGGAACGTGGCTGTTCTCAGAGTCGCTGCGCTACTGGGAGCCCGGTGCGACCAACGCGCAGCGGTCGAGCATGCTCGGCGAACTGCTCGCCGAGGCAGAGAGCGTCACCGGCCCGATCCCGGTCTTCGATGCGAACGATCCCCAGTTTCTGCCGCCGGGAGACCTGCCCGACCGCATCGTGCGCTGGTTCGAATCGCGAGGCGAGCGCGCTCCGCAGGGGCGTGCCGAAACCGTCCGCTCGATTACCGAAAGCCTCGCCGTTGCGTTCGCCGACGCCGTCGAGACCGCCTGTCGCCTCGCCGACCGCGAGGTGTCGGTGATTCACGTCGTTGGCGGCGGATCGCAAAACGCTCTGCTGTGCCAGCGTCTCGCCGATCGTTCGGGCCTCGAAGTGCTCGCCGGCCCCGTCGAGGCGACCGCGATGGGCAATCTGCTCGTTCAGGCGCAGACGCTCGGACTCATCGCGCCCGGACTCAGTGAGTTGCGCGCCGTCGTGGCCCGATCCACCGCCCCCATCCGTTACACCCCCGCTTCGCGTTAGGTTTCAGTTATGGTTTCCCGTCAGTTTCCCAACCCCGTCGAGCTCCTCGACCTCATGCAATTCAAACGCCCCGAACTCGACGCCAAAAAACGCCGACTCAACAACGCCCTCACCATCAACGACCTCCGCACCATCGCGAAACGCCGCACCCCCAAAGCCGCATTCGACTACACCGACGGCGCCGCAGAAGGCGAACTCTCCCTCGCCCGCGCCCGCCAAGCCTTCGAAGACGTCGAATTCCACCCCGGCATCCTGAAACCCGCCACCAACATCGACACCACCGTCGAGATCCTCGGCGCACCCTCAGCACTCCCCTTCGGCATCGCCCCCACCGGATTCACCCGCCTCATGCACACCGAAGGCGAAACCGCAGGCGCCAGCGCAGCAGGCGAGGCAGGCATCCCGTTCACCCTCTCCACCCTCGGCACCACCTCCATCGAGAACGTGAAAGCCGCAAACCCACACGGACGCAACTGGTTCCAGCTCTACGTCATGAAAGACCGCGAAATCTCCTACGGCCTCGTCACACGCGCCGCAGCCGCCGGGTTCGACACCCTGCAATTCACCGTCGATACCCCCGTCGCCGGCGCCCGCCTGCGAGACAAACGCAACGGATTCTCCATCCCACCCCAACTCACCCTCGGCACGATCATCAACGCGATCCCACGACCGTGGTGGTGGATCGATTTCCTCACCACCCCGAAACTCGAATTCGCGTCCCTCTCCACCACCGGCGGCACCGTCGGGGAACTCCTCAACGCCGCCATGGACCCCACGATCAGCTACGACGACCTGAAAGTGATTCGCGAGATGTGGCCCGGCAAACTCGTCGTGAAAGGCGTGCAAACCGTCGAAGACGCCACGAAACTCACCGACCACGGCATCGACGGCATCATCCTCTCGAACCACGGCGGACGACAACTCGACCGCGCACCCATCCCGTTCCACCTCCTCCCACAAGTCGTGCAAGAAGTCGGCCGCGACACGACCGTGATGGTCGATACCGGCATCATGAACGGCGCAGACATCGTCGCCGCGATCGCGCAGGGCGCGAAATTCACCCTCATCGGCCGAGCCTACCTCTACGGACTCATGGCCGGCGGACGCGCCGGAGTAGACCGCACCATCGCGATCCTCCGCGACGAAATCGAACGCACCATGAAACTCCTCGGCGTCGCATCGATCGCGGAACTCGAACCCGCCCACGTCACCCAACTCCAACGCCTCGCCCCGATCGAGCCCGGCGCCGCGGCCCGCGCACGCACGGGCCACTAACCCGCCACCGCCCCCACCCCCACCCGCTTCCGCCCTTTCGCGAGCGGGGTAACTTTTGGGGGGTGTCGCGCCCACGACACGCCCTACAAGTTACCCCGCTCGCGAGGGCGGATCGGCGCCCAGCGGGCAGACAGGGTCGGGCGCCCCGCTCAGGGGAAGGGGAGCGAAGCGCCCGACAGTGTGACGCCTCCCGGGGAAGGGGGAAGCCTCACACCTACCAACTGCATCGCGCCACCCGAAAGTGACGGTCGACCGATTTAATCGGGTATTCGGACGTAGCCGTGCAGTCCACGCAACTCGGCTCGCGGCAATGAAAGGTTACCGATTGACCGTGCGTTGCCAATACTGCGCGAAGAATCGTGCAGGCGAACACGGGTGAGACTGCCAACCGCGGCAAGCGCCGATCCTGATCCTGCTGTATGCCCATCCGTGAGCGGCCCTTGAGCCACCGCAATCGCAATGATGGGCACGAGTGTGAGCGACACTGCGGCAAGCACGGCGTTTTCGCGGCACAGTTTGCTCACGAGTGCCCGGCAGTTGACGCACCTTTCGAGATGACGTCGAATCGCCGCCTGTTTACGACAATGCCAGCCGCCGCGAATGTAACGCGGAAGCGACTCCGCGATATGCCGATGCACGCCCTCACCTTCGAGCGACACTCGTTGGCGTAACCAAGCAACCCGCAACCCCTCCTTCGCGCGCCGAAGCAGTTGCGACGTCGAATTCGGACTGAGCTGAAGCTCTGCTGCAATCTGTGCTCTGGGCATTTCCCTCACAAGCGCAAGCAGGAGCACTTCTTGCCATCGCCGAGGCAGCTCGTTGAAAGCGTCCACCATGTTGCGAACGGATTCCTCACGTTCGATGGGCTCATGTGTCTCGTCAACGGGAGCCGCTTCTACCTCAGCGCGAGAGACGACCCGCAGGTTGCGTTTGTAAGTGCGCGCTGCAAGATTTCTAACGGTCGCGAGCAGATAGGGGCGAAAATCGCTGCTCGGGCCTCGTCCTCGTTGAAGCTGTCCCCAGACCGCGGTGAAGGCCTCCGATACGACGTCCTCTGCCTCGGTTCGTGCCAGGGTTCTGGCCGCTGCGAATGCTCGATTATGGTGTCGCTGCCAGAGCAGCGCGAATGCCTGGTGGTCCCCAGACCGCGACTTGGCGACCAATTCGGTGTCGTCCGCGTCCGCGCTCGGGGACACGCGTTGTTCGTCGCTCATGACCCTCCCCCTCGCTCGTGGAGGCCGGCCCGAATCTCCCGCAGACCATCGTCGGGACTCGATCTGATGGATGCAGCGATTACCTCATACACGCATTGCGTTGAGCTTAAGAAGAGTTATGGCATTAGAAGGTTTTCGGACTTAAGTTGTCTCGATTTTCGTGCGCATCGCCGCGAGCGGGGTAACTCTTGACGCGTGTCGCGCGGCCGACACGCGCGAGAAGTTACCCCGCTCCGAAGGGGTGAGCCGGGTCTCGACAGCAGGGTCGAATGCGCCCGCGCCGAGAGGAACACGCGCAACCGCTCACAAGCGGCGCTCCAGGCTGAACGGCGCAAGTTATCCACATATTCTGACCGGCTCCCACCGGCTCGTGCGCGACGACTCACACTTGCAAGATGTCGCACAGAAAGAGCATCGAGTTTGCCCCCGAGGCATATCGCGCTGCCGAGCTCATTGCCGGCGGCGTGCCCGCGCACCGTCTTCGCGCTCGCGACATTCGGCGTCTGAGCCGCGGTCTGGTGCTGCACCCGGAGTACGACTTCGACGCATTCAGTTACCGCGCCCGTTGCATCGCCGTCGGTATGACGCTGCGACCCGAGCATTTTCTGTCGCGAAGGTCAGCCGCGACAGTGTTCGGCATTCCGTGCCCGCTTCCGGTGCGCGGCCGAGTCGATGTTGGATCCTTCTCCCCGCACCGGGCACCCCAACACCGAATCGTCGAAGGCCATCGCGTCAAGAGCGGGGTTCTGAACTGGCAACGGACTGACGGAATCACGATCCCATCGGCAGCGGACGTGTGGTGTCAATTGGCAGCGGTGGTGTCATTTCCGGATCTCGTCGCCGCGGGCGACTCTCTCTTGTCGGGGGCGCGAGTACTCGGAGGTGGGGGCGGCCGCACGGATTCGCTGTGCACTCCTGCTGACCTCGAACTCGCACGCCTGCGTCATCGCAATACGCACGGTGCACCACTGCGCAAACGCGCAATTGCACTGCTCCGGTGGCCGGTGGATTCGCCGCCAGAGACATACGTGCGGTTAGCGATTGTTGACGCAGGTTTCGACGAACCCGTCGTGAACTGTCGTGTCGTGACTCGCCTACGGGTGTTACACGCCGACCTCGGTTACCCGCTCTTGCGCATCGCAATCGAGTACGAGGGCGGCTACCATTTCGCGAGCACCGAGCAACTGCGATGGGACGCTGCCCGACGCAAGCAAATGACGAACGCCGGCTGGACGGTGATCATCGTCATGGACGACGATCTCAGTGATATGGCCGATATGCTCACAACCCTGGCAGAGGCAATCGAATCGGCCCTGGCGCGGCTCAACCAAGCTACGCGCATCAGCTAACACAGCAGCACGGACGCACCGCGGCGCACACCGCGGTGCGGACCGCTGCGCCCGGAAGCGGGGCACACCGCTGCGCCCGGAAGCGGGGTAACTTGTGACGCGTGTCGGGTACGCGACACGCGTCACAAGTTACCCCGCTCGCAAACGCCCCGCTCGCAACAGCACCGCTCGCACCAGCACCGCTCGCAACAGCCCCTCCACCAACGGCACCACTAGTGGTGGACCGGGTGGCGGCGTTCCAGCGCCGCGCCCTCCACGTCAACGTTGGGGATGATGCGGTCGAGCCACTTGGGCAGCCACCAGGCGCCACGTCCGACGAGGTGCATCAGTGCGGGCACGAGCAGCATGCGCACCACGATCGCGTCGAGCAGCACGCCCAGCGCGAGTCCGAAGCCCATCGACTTGATCATCACCGAATCGGACGCGATAAACCCGCCGAACACCGCGACCATGATGATCGCCGCGGCGATCACCACCGTGCGCCCGGCGCGGAACCCCTGCGCCACCGCGAGTTTCGCGGGCGCCCCGTGCGCGTAAGCCTCGCGCATGCCGGTCGCCAGGAAGAGCTGGTAATCCATCGCGAGACCAAACAGAATGCCGACGAGAATCACCGGCAAGAAGCTCAGGATCGGCCCGGGGTTGTGCACACCGAGCCACTCCCCTAGCCAGCCCCACTGGAACACCGCGGTGACCGCACCGTAGGTCGCGAACAGCGACAGCACGAAGCCACCGGTCGCGATCAGCGGCACGACGAGGGAGCGGAACACCATCACCATGATCAGGAACGAAAGCCCCACCACGACCACCAAATAGAGCGGCAGCACGTCTTGCAGCCCCTCAGAAATGTCGATGTTGATGGCGGCTTGCCCGGCGACGCCGAGCGCGTAGTCGCCATCAATGGGCGGCATTTCGCGCAGATCACGCACGAGCGTCTCGGTCGAGAGACTATTAGGCCCCTCCGCTGGCACTACCTGGAACGCCGCGAGGCGGTGATCGTCGGAGACGGCGACCGGAGCGACCGCCTTGACGTCGTCCATGGCGGCGAGCTTTCCGGCGACGGCGACCTGCGCGTCGAGCACGCCGTCATCGTCGAGCCCCTTGGGCAATGCCGCGGTGATGAGCAGCGGACCGTTCGCTCCCTCTCCGAACGCCTCGTTCGTCAGGGTGTACGCGCGGTACGCGGTGGATCCCTCGGCCTCCGACCCGCCGTCGGGCAGTCCGAGGCGCATCGACATCGAGGGGATCGCGATGACGAGCAACACGATGGTGGCGACGATCGTCGTGATGATCGCGCGGGCGTTCGTCATGGGCTTCACGCCGCCACGAACCGGCACACTCGCGGCAGCAGATGCACCCGCGGCACCAGCACGCGCCGGATCGGCCTCAACGGCGACTCCGGCGGCGATCTCGGCCCGCGCCCGCGCCTTGCGGCTGAGCAGACGCGTCCCGGCGAGGCCGAGCAGCGCTGGCGTGAGCGACACCGCGATCAGCACGGCGACGGCGACGCTGACCGCACCGGCGGTGCCCATCAGACCGAGGAACGGAATGCCGGTGATATTCAGTGCGAGTAGCGCAACGATCACCGTCGTGCCCGCGAAGACGACCGCGTTACCCGCGGTGCCGTTGGCGAGCCCGATCGATTCGACGACGCCCGCGCCCTGCAGCAGCTGTTTGCGGTGCCGGTAGAGAATGAAGAGCGAGTAGTCGATGCCGACTGCGAGCCCGAGCATCACGCCGAGAATGGGCGTCACCGACGCCATCTGCGTGACCCCGGAGAACGACAGCGTTGCCATTGCGCCGATTCCGACGCCGACGAGCGCCGTGACGATCGGGAAGGCGGCGGCGAGAATCGAACCGAGCACCACGATCAGCACGATCGCCGCGATCACCACGCCGACGGCCTCGCCCACCCCGAGAATCTCTGGCACGCCCTGCGAGATGTCGGTCGACAGCGCGACCTCGACGCCGTCGATCTCGGTGCCTTCAAAATGCTCGATGACGGCGTCTTTCGTCTCCTGGGAGAGGTCGAGTCGCGGTTCTGTGAACGAAACGTTGACGAGCGCCGTAGCGCCGTCGTCCGAGACGACGCCAATGCCGTCGGCGTACGACGCGAGCTTCGCGCCCTGTTCGAGCTTCCTCTGGTTTGCGTCGAGCTCGGCGACGGCGTCATCGAGCTGCTGCTGGCGCGCATCGAGTTCGGCGTTCCCCGCGTCGAGCTGTTGCTGCTGCGCGGCAAGCGCTTCAAGCTGCGGAGCGAGCTGCGCCTCGGGCAGGCCCGCCGCCGAGAGCTGAGCATTCGCTGCGTCCAGCTGCGTTTGACCAGCGGCGATTTGCTCGCGGGCGGCGTCGAGCTGATCCTGCCCCGCCGCTGCCTGCGTGCGCCCGTCTTCGATCTGCTTGCGACCGTCGGCGATCTGCTGCTGCTGATCGGAGAGCTGCTGCTGGGCGTCGAACGGGTCGATGACATCGGCGACGTCGGGTAGGTCTTTTGCCCCGTCCGCGAGCTTCGAAATGTCGGATCGCTGCGCTTCGGTCAGCGCCTCGCCGCTCGTCGAGTGGAAGACCACGGTGCCAGAGGCCCCGCTGAAGTCGGGCAGCGACTTTTCAAGCTTCTCGAGCACCTTGCCCGAGGCGGTGCCTGGCACATCGAAGCTCGAGCTCAGGCCCTTGAAACCGACGAGAAAGCCGCCGACCGCGATGCCGAGAATGACCACCCAAGCGAGAATCACCGTCCAGGCGCGCCGTGCGGCGAAGGTTCCTAAACGGTGCAGCAGCTCGGCCATGCGTTCTCCCTATGTCGCGCGGTGGCCGCAGCAGGGGTGGCAGCGTCGGTGGCCGCCATCGTCGTCGACCAGCACGGGATAAGATAACACGAACCGTCTCGTCTTTACTGATCGGAGCATTCGTGGCAGCGAACTCGCGCGGCGCAGCGACCTTGCGCAGCGCAGCGACCTCGCGCAGCGGACCTGTGCGCAGTGAGGCAGCGCGCCAGGCGATCCTGCAGGCGGCCATTGAGATTCTTGCCGAGCGCGGTTACGACCACCTCGCCATCGAGGGCATCGCAGCGCGGGCGGGCGTCGGCAAGCAGACCATCTATCGCTGGTGGAAGTCGAAGAGCGCGATCATCGCGGAGGCGCTGCTCGAGGGCATGATCCTGCGCGAGCGCCTCGACGTACCCAACACGGGTGACATTCGCCGCGACCTCACGAGCTGGTTTCGCGCGATCACCGAGGTGCTCCTCAGCCCGCAGGGCGAGGGGCTCGCGCGGTCTCTCATCGCGGCCGCGACCGACAATGCGGACGTGGCCCAGCGGCTGCGCGACACCATTGCGGGATCGGGATCCGGCGCACTTTCGGCGCGGCTGACCGCCGCCATCGGCAGCGAGCCGAATCTGCAGCCGGGCGCCCCGGTCGACGACATTGCAGAGGCGCTCGTCGGCGCGCTACTGCTGCGGGCGCTCAGCCGATCATCGCTCGACGAGGCCGCAATCTCGGCGCTCGTCACGGTCGCCGTGGGCCCGCGACCCGAGTGAGATCTAACTGAACAGACCGGCGCGGTCGCGGCGGGCGCCCGGTCAGTCGCCGCTACGCCGCCAGGTGCTTCGCGATGCGGTGCTCGAGGCCGAGCTTCACACCGGCCCACTCGGGGTGCGTGATCGAGAACGATACGGTATCGCGCAGGTACCCGGCGGCGGGGCGCAGGTGCGCGCGCAGCACGCCGTCCTGCTTGGCCCCGAGGCGCGCAATCGCCGCGCGGGACTGGTGATTGTTGTGGTCCGTGCGAAACTCGACCGCCGTGCAGCCCCAGACCTCAAAGGCGTGCTGCAGCAGTAGCAGTTTTGATTCCGGGTTCGTGCCCGTCGACTGCGCGCTGAGCGCGTTCCACGTGGAACCAATCTCGACGCGCGGGGTGATCGAGTCAATGTTCATGAACGTTGTCATGCCGATGATCGCGCCGGTGTCGTTGCGTCGCGCGGTGAACGGGAGCATCGATCCCGCCTCTTGCAGGCCGAGTCGCCTGCGAATCTCGGTTTCCATCTCGTCGGGCGCCGGAATCGAGGTGTACCAGAGCTTCCACAGCTCGCCGTCGGAGACCGCTGCGGCGAGGCCCTCCAGGTGTGCAAGGGCGAGGGGCTCGAGCGTGACGAGGGATCCGCGGAGTGTGCCGGGGTGATCAAGTGCCATGTGCGCCATTCTGCACCCCGCGCGCGGGTGAGCGAAATTTCACGTCACAGTGCACTTTCCGGCGCGCGAGTGTGGTGGGCTGGGATTCACAGCCGCGAAGGAGCCCCATGACCGAGTCGACCGCGACCACATTCACCGACGCACACGCCGCCTGGCACGCCGAAGTCGAGCGCGCCCGCACCGCACCGTTCGGGCCGCTCAGCGCCACCGCAATGCACTGGCTGACCAGTGATCCGTCCCGGCTTCCGGATCTGCCGGGCGTCTGGAGCGCTGCACCCTCTGGGCTCGTGACCGTTGAGCTCGCCGAAAGTGATGGAGTGACCCGCGACGGGGCGCCCGCGTTCGGGCGGGTCGAGATCGGGCCGCTGACCGGGCTGCAGGGTGACGCGCTCAGCTGGGGCGACGTGCAGATCGAGATCGCCGCCCGCAGCGGCAACATCATTGTGCGCCCGCGCGATCCGGCGGCGGCTGCCCGTGCCGAATACGCAGGCACCGGCACTTTTCCGGCGAACGAGAGCTGGGTGGTGACCGCGCGGTTCGTGCCGAAGCCGCGCGATGGCGTCGAGGTCGCCAGCGCGGCTGGCGCAGATCGTACGCAGCACTATGATTCTGCGGGCGTCGCCGAATTCGAGATCGGGGGCGAGCCGGTCGCACTCACGCTCTTCGGATCGGCCGCTGGCGGAGATCTGCGCGCGATCTTCGCCGATGCGTCGGGCGCTGACCTTACGTTTCCGGCCGCCCGCTTCGTGAGCGTGCAGCCCGTCAACGACACCACCGTGCGCATCGACTTCAATCGTGCGTCGAACCCGCCGTGTGCGTACTCAGAGAGCGCGACCTGCCCGTTCCCGCCGCCCGAAAACCGACTCCAGGTACGCATAGAAGCGGGCGAACTGCGCCCAAACCTAAACCTGCAGACCCCCTAACCCCGCCCCCCCCCTACCCCCCTACCCCCGGAGCCCCCGTCGAGAGCACTCATATGGTCGTTTTGGGCGGCGTATTCGACCATTTGCGTACGTTCGGCGGCGGCGGATCGGGGGGGTAGGGGTAGGGGTGGAGGTAGGGGGAGGGGGGAGTTAGGCGGCGGGTCTGTTGGCGAGCTTGGGGTCGGCCCGGGTGGCGGCGTTCGTGAGTTCGGCGGCCTCCACGAGGATTGCTCGGGCGACGCGGTCGTGGATGCGGAACGGGAGCGAGTCGAGCCCCGGTCGCGTGAACGCTCCCCCGGTCGGACCCGCCACAAACGGGCCCATTGCGAACTGCCGCGCCTCGCCCGGCACGCGGCCATTGAGAGCCGCCTCAATCTGACCGGTCGTCAACGCGCCGGAGTTAAGAGCGCCGGAGCCATAGACGCCGGCCTCATCGACAACGCTGAGCTCCGCGATGCGCCCCGTGTCGACCAGCTGGCGCAGCAGGGGGTTGTCACTGCGCGATGCCCGCGCCTCTGGCAACCACGCATCGATGAGCGTGCGCGCGGTCACACTCGCGCGAGCGGTGACACTCGTGCGCGCGATAACGGGAGCCGGCGGCGCACCATCGCCAACACCAGCACGATCGCCAACACCGACCACCACCGCGCTGCCCGACGCAGTGAAGACGCCGCCCCGTTCATCGGCCTCGAGCTGCACGTCGCCGCCGAGAAACCGCACGACACCGGCGTCTGCAAGCGCGATGAGTTCTTCGAGGCGGTGCCCGGGCGGGCCACTCGCCAGATAGCTGAAGTAGGTGTGCCAGCGACGAGGTAGCAACTGAGTGCGGCTGCGAGCGTTCCAGCGCTGCGGTGGCACTTCCGCGAGTGACAAATAACTGAACAGTCCCGCCATAAACAGTGCCTGTGTGGCACTGTGGCGCTGACTCGTGCGGTGACGCAGATCCGTCGCGATGTGATCGACCACGCGGCGATGCACGGCATCACCGGGCTCCTGACCCGCCGCGGCCCCAGCACCAACTGCGGCACCAGCACCAAACCCAGCCCCAGCCCCAGCCCCACTATCCCCAGGCAAGAACGCGAGCGGCCGGTCGAAGGCTTCCAGGTCGAAGCGGTCGTCGGGGTCGGGAACGTGTGCGGCAATGAGCGCGGCGAGCTCCCCCGACGCGTAGCCGCGCTCGCGCGCGAGCACCCTCCGCAATTGCGGCGCGAACGCGGTCCAGTCCCCCACGACACGGTCAGGGTGGGCCGTAAACAGCTCCCGGGCGAACGCGGTCACCAGCTCATTTGCGATGAGCGGCCACGCGTCCCGCTCGAAGTCGAGCGCATCATCGTGTGCGGCGACCGAGGCGTGAAACTCCGCGCCGAGATACTCAAGCGACACCGGGTCGCCGGCCACACGGCTCGTGATCTTTGACCGGTAGGGCACCCCGCGACGCGAACCGAGGTGCAGCGTCGGTTCGTTGCCACTCGGCTCGTAGTGCAGCGTGCCGTCGGCGCGCGTTTTGAACGTGCCGCCTCGACCCTCGGTGAGCATCACGGTCAGATCGATGGCAGCGAGCCCCATGCCGCGAACGATCACGTCGGCACCCGGCGCGATGTGGGAGAGGTCCAGGTCTGCAGTGAACGCCGGCGCCACGTAAGCGAGGTCGTGGCGCGCGGCGAAGTCGGCGAGCCGCACCGAGTCATCGGAGTGCTCCGTGCCATTGTGGCCGAGCGCGTACACGACGATGTCGGCATCGAGTGAAGCCCCCGACGCGAGCCGCACAGTCTGGCCTGGGCGGTCGCCCGCCGCGCGATCCTCGACCGCGGTCGCGAAGTCCTGATGCCACTCGACCGTGAGGCCCGCGGCCGCCCGCCGCAGGGTCTCGTCGAAGGCCCAGCCGAGGTAGGCGTTGTTCAGTCGCCGCGTCGGGAAGTCACGGTCGCCGATGCTCGCGATCTCGCGCGTGATGCTGTCGTCGGCCCACGCGGGCAGCGCGATGTCGCCCGCGCGCACGGCCCGCACCCACTCGGCGAGCGACGGGCCGGGCGCGATCGGGCCGTCGACGGTGCACGAGGCGTCAGTGAAGAACGCTACGTCTTCGAGCATCGAATTCAGTTTCAGCAGCGGCGACTGCTCGCGCCGCCAGATGCGCCCGCCACCCGGGTGATGCGGGTCGACGAGGTGCACGTCGATGCGCAGCTCGGGGCTGTCGCGCGAGTGGCTCGCGACGAAGCGCTCCAGCAGCATGACGGCGCCCGGGCCGGCGCCAATGCAGACAATGGTGACCGGCCGATTCACTGTGTTCGCACTGCTCACGGTTTTGGCAGTCCCGGCGGATTGATGAGGGACTCGGGGATCGCCTCTTCCTCTTGACCCCATCGCGCGAGCACCTCGTCGTACTGCCCGTTCTTGATCAGCGAGGCAAACACGAGTTGCACCGGCTCTGCGAGCCCGCTGCCCTTCGCGGTCACGGCGCCGATCTGACCGTCGACGGGATAGGCACTATTGAACTTGCCCACGATGCGCGTCTCTCCGAGCGTCTGCTCACGGAATGCGGCCACCGAATACGGTTCGATGCTCGCGTCGGCACGCCCCGATGTCAGCGCAAGGCTCGCGGCGGCCATGTCGTCGAAGTACACGGGCTCCCCCGGATCGATACCGGCGCCCTCGTTCTGATCGAACCAGTCGAGCAGGTACCGCTCCTGGTTGGTGCCGCTCCCGACGATCACCTTGAGACCGGACACGTCGGCGGGCTCGTCAATTGCCGTGACGTCTGAACCGTCGGCCACGGTGAAGGCCATCACGGCGTCGCGATAGGTCGCGAAGTCGAAGAGTTCCTTGCGTTCCTCCGTGACACCGATATTGGTGAGGGCGAGGTCGTACTTTCCGGATTCGACGCCCAGCGGCCAGTCCGCCCACGCCACATTTTCAGGGCTGTATTCGAGCCCGAGGCCGTCGGCGAGCAAAGAGGCGAAGTCGGGATCGCTGCCGAGCAGCGTCTTCGCGTCGTCCTCCGCCAGGAACGCGGTCGGCGGTGCACCCGCGCCGTTGATTGCGACGGTGAGCTTGCCCGGTTGCACCGGCGTGAAGCCGCTCGCCTTCAGCGCTGCGACGGCCTCGGGAACGGCGTCGATGCTGGGACGCGCGTCAACGTTCGCGGTGGTGAGGTCGAACGGCGTTTCGGTTGCCGCGGCACCGCCCGAGGCGCCGCCGCCGCCTGAGCCCTGAGCTTCGTCGTCGGTCACCACGGCCGAGCAGGCCGTGAGCGCGAGCGCGGCAGTGGCAGTAGCAGTGACGAACAGTCCGACCATCGTCGCGAGACGAGGTACGGATCGTGTGGTTCGGGCGTGCATGAGGTCCTCCAGTGGGGCGGGGCGTGTCGTGTCGGGCGGGGCGGGCGCGAGGCGCGGGACCGCAGATCGTGGATCGTGCGGCGGCCGGAGTGGCCGCCGCACACCGGTGTCTTACGGGCGCGGCAATCCCGGCGGGTTGACGAGTGACTCGGTGACCGCTTCGTCTTCAAGATTCCAGCGGGCGAGGGTCTTCTCGTAGGTGCCGTCCTCGATGATCGAGTTGAGCACGATTTGCACGGGGTCGATCAAACCGTTGTCTTTCGCCGTGGTGACGCCGATCTGGGCGTTTTCGGGGTAGCCGCCGTTCAGCGTGCCGACGATCTTCGATTCGCCGCTCACCGCGGCAACGTACGACGCGGTCGGGTTGGGGCCGAACACGGCGTCGACGCGACCCGAGACGAGCGCGAGCTGACCCGCCGCCGAATCGTCGTAGTAGACGGGCTCCCCGGGCTCAAGCCCGTTCTTCTCGTTCTCGGCGAACCAGTCGAGCAAAATCTTCTCCTGGTTCGTCCCGCTACCGACGACGACCTTCAAGCCGGCAACATCTTTTGCCTCGCTGATCTTGTCGATGTCGCTATCCGCGGCAACCGAGAATGCGAGCACGTCGTTGCGATGCGTCGCGAAGTCAAAGATGTCTTTGCGCTCCTCGGTGACGGTTACGTTCGAGACCACGGCGTCGTATTTGCCGGATTCGACGCCCAGCGGCCAATCGGCCCAGGCCACGTTCTCGGGTGCGAAGTCGAGCCCGAGCCCGTCTGCGACGAGGTTCGCAATGTCGGGCTCGATGCCGAGAAGTGTCTTGTTGTCGTCTTCGGCGAGGAAGCCGAGCGGCGCCTCGTAGGCGCTCACCGCGACCGTGAGCTTGCCGTCTTGAATCGGATCGAAACCGCTCTTCTTGAGCGCTTCAACGGCCTCGGGCACGGGTTCGATGTGGAGACGATCGTCGGCGTTCGCGCTCGTCAGGTCGAACGGCGATTCACCGCCGGCCGACTCGCTGCCGGTCTCGGCGTTGGCCTGATCCTCGTCGGAAACGACCGCGCTGCAGGCGGTCAGGCCGGCGAGGGCAAAGGCGGTGAGAGTGACGAGGGCGGTGCCGGCGCGGAGCCGGGGGGAGAGCGTGGGCATGCGTGATGTCCTTCGGATCGTGGTGCGGAAATGAGGGGAGTGCGGGGCGTGCGGGATTGCGGGGGTAATTCGGGTACGTGGAGCTTTGGTTCGTTAGATCACCCAGTCGAGGAATTCTTGGGTGCGGGCCTGTTCTGGCGCGCGCAGCACCTGCTCTGGCGGGCCAGACTCAACCACGCGACCAGCGTCGAGAAACACGACGTGATCGGAGACCTCGGCCGCGAAGCCGATCTCGTGCGTGACGATGATCAGGGTCGTGCCGCCGTGAGCGAGGTCGCGGATGACGCGCAGCACCTCGCCGACGAGCTCGGGGTCGAGCGCGCTCGTCGGCTCATCGAACAGCAGCACGTCGGGCTCCAGCGCCAGAGCGCGGGCAATGGCGACGCGTTGCTGTTGCCCGCCCGAGAGCTGCCGCGGGTAGTGGTCTGCGCGGTCGGCGAGGCCGACCCGCTCAAGCAGCGCACGCGCCTGCGCCACAGCATCGGCTCGCTTCGCGCGTTTCAGTCCGATCGGCGCCTCAATAATGTTCTCGAGGGCGGTCAGGTGCGGAAACAGATTGAAATTCTGAAACACCATTCCGACGCGAGTGCGGCGCTGCAGCACGTGCTTCTCGGGGAGCTCGTGCAGCCGCTCACCGCGCCGCTCGTACCCGATGTAGTCGCCGTCGATCGTGATCGAGCCGCCATCGATGGTTTCGAGGTGGTTGATGGCGCGCAGTAGCGTCGATTTGCCTGACCCCGACGGGCCGAGCAGGGTCACCACCTGACCAGGATCGACGCGCAGCGTGATGTCGTGCAGCACTTCATTCGCCCCGTACGACTTGTGCACGCCCTCGATCTCGACGAGTCCGCTGGGGGGAGCCGCTGTACTGGTGGTCATGTCAGCTTCCTTACTGGGTGTGCGCGGTGATCGCCGCGACGGAATGTGTGGATACGGGGCCGGTCGTTGCGATAGGCCGGGCTTCGGCCGACGCGCGACGGGTGCGGCCGGTAAGTGCGCTGACCCTGCGACGCAGTCGCTGAATGGGCGTCGGCGGCAGCTCGCGAGCCGTGCCGCGCGAGAACCGCCGCTCGATGTAGTACTGCGCGACACTCAGCACGGTCGTGAAGATCGTGTACCAGACGGCCGCCACGAGCAGCAGCGGAACCACCTGCTGGTTGCGGTTGTAGATCACCTGCACCGTGTAGAAGAGCTCGGGCAGCGCGACAATGAAGACGACCGACGTGCCCTTTAGCAGGCCGATGACCTCGTTGAACGCGTTCGGCAGGATCGCCCGCGCCGCCTGCGGCAGCACGATCCTGAAGAACCTGCGACTGCGGGGAATGCCGAGCGCGCGGGCTGCTTCGAGTTGGCCTTGATCGACGGAGAGCAGACCGCCGCGAATGATCTCCGCGGAGTACGCGGCCTGGTGCAGTGACAAACCGAGAATCGCAGCGACCGACGACGACAGCAGCCGCACCGTATCGAACTCGACGACAAAGAAGTCGTAGGTGAAGGGCCAGCCGATGCCGAGAGTCGGAAACAGATACCCGAGGTTGTACCAAATGACGAGCTGCACAACGAGCGGCACGGAGCGGAAGAACCAAATGAACCCCCACGCGAACGAGTTCAGCAGCCCCGAACCCGAGAGCCTGGCGAGCGCGAGCACGCCGCCGAGCGCGAAGCCGATGACCGCCGAGATCGCGGTGAGCCAGAGCGTGAGCCACAAGCCCCGCAGCACGGCCGCGTTAAAGAAGTACTCGGCGAAGATGGGCCAGCGCCACTGCGGGTTCGAGAAGAACGTCCAGATCAGCTGTGCGAGCAGGAACACAGCAACAACGCTGAAACCCCACCGCCACCAGTGGCGCAGCGGCACAACGTCGAGGGCCTTCGGCTGCACGCGGTTCACCACCTCGAGCTGAGGGGCGTCAAGAGTTGCGGTCATGAGCGAGTGTCCTTTGCGGGATCGGATTCGGAGTCGAGGGCCGGGGTGGTAGCGGCGGGCGGCAGGGCCTTTTCGAACGGGTGCACGCCCACCTCCTCAGCGGTCAGCGCGCCGTCGAAGAGCGGCGTGTACCCCGCGCGCAAGTAGAGCGCGACCGCCTCGGGCTGGCGCGGGCCGGTCGTCAGATAGACGCGGTCGTAGCCGAGCTGCGCCGCGCGCTGCTCGAGCGCAGTGAGTACGCGCTTCGCGAGGCCGCGGCCGCGCAGATCGGCGCGCGTCCAGATCCGCTTGAACTCTGCGGTGTGCTCGTCGTACCGCATGAAGGCTCCGCCCGACACGACTTCGCCGCCCTGCAGCAGCAGGATGAACGATCCGGTCGGAGCGGTGAACGCCGCCACGGGGTAGCGGTTCAGCTCGACCGCGGCCGTTTCGCCGAACACCTCTATGCCGTAGCGGGCGTCGTACTCGCGCTCGAGATCTGCAAGCAGCGGCTGGGCCAGGTCATCTTGCGGATGCACGATGCGCACTTCGAACAATTCGGGATCCGGAACCACCCGCTGCTCCGCCTCTGCCGCGCCCGTCTGCGCCGTCACGGTCACGCTGCTGCCTCCGTAGGCTCGGCGCCCGCGTCGATGGACGCTGGGGCGGGCGGCTGCGGCAGCCCGAGCGTGCGTCGCAGGGTGACGGGCTCGCCGGTCTGCTCATCGACCTCGTACCGCTCCCGGAAAACGCCGCGCTCCTGCAGTAGCGGCACGACACGATCGACGAAGGTGTCGAGCCCGCCCGGAGTGAGGTGCGGCACGAGCACGAAACCGTCTGACGCCCGACCCTGCACGTAGCGATCAATCTCGGCCGCGATTGTTTCTGGCGAGCCGACAAAGGTGTGAGATGCGGTCTCTGCGGCGACGAGCTGCCGCAGAGTGAGCCCCTCGGAGTCGGCCCGCGCGCGCAGTTCGGCGGCGCGCGCGACGCGATCCTGCACCTTCGTGGAGACCTGCCCGAGGCGCTGGTCGCCCTCGCCGGGCTCGACCGAGGGAAGCGGACCGTCGGGGTCGAGACCCGGCAGTTCGCGGCCCCAGATGGCCTCGATCCAGGCGACGGCGGTCTGCGGCGTCGTCTGCGCGAAGCCGATCTCGCGGGAGGCCTCGCGGGCCTCGGCGTCGGTGTCGCCGATCGCGAAGGTCGCGCCGGGCAGGATCAGCAGGGAGTCTTCCGTGCGACCCGCCGCGGGCAGGCGGCCCTTCACGTCTCGATAGAAGGCCTGCCCCTCGGCGAACGACGTGTGGCGGGAGAAGATGATCTCAGCGTTGGCCGCCGCGAAATCGCGACCAGCCGGTGAATCGCCCGCCTGCACGATCACTGGGTAGCCCTGCGGACTGCGGGGCACGGTGCTCGTCGCCGAAACGGTGAACTGCGGGCCGCTGTGGGTGACCCGGTGCACGAGGTCGGGGTCCGCGAACACGCCGGCGGCCTGATCCGCCCGCACCGCACCGGTTTCCCACGAATCCCAGAGCCGCTTCGCGAGCGCGACGAACTCCTCGGCGCGCGTGTAGCGCTGCTCGTAGGGCAAGTAGCCGCCGCGGCGGAAGTTGCCACCGTGAAACGCATCGGGTGAGGTGACGACGTTCCAACCGACGCGGCCGCCCGAGAGGTGATCGATCGTGGCGAGCTGGCGGGCGAGTTCGTACGGTTCGTTGAACGTGCTCGACAGCGTACCGACAACGCCGATGTTGCGGGTGACCGATGCCATCGCCGCGAGAATGGCGAGGGTCGCTGGCCGCCCAGCGACATCGAGATCGTGGATCTGGCCGCCGTGCTCGCGCAGGCGCAGCCCCTCGGCGAGGAAGACGTAGTCGAACAGCCCCCGCTCGGCGGTTTGCGCGAAGTGCGAGAACGAGGCGAAGTCGATCTGGCTGCCCGAGTCGGGAGCGCTCCACACCGTCGTGCTGTTCACGCCCGGGAAGTGGGCGACGAGTCGTGCCTGGCGCTTACTCATGCTGCGTCCTCCTGCGGTGCGCGCTCTGCGCGGTATCGGTTGTCGGCCGGGGCGAGGCCGAAGCGCTCGCGGAGTGTGACCCGGTGTTCGGGGGCCGTCGGCGCGGTTGTCGCGAGTTCGGTTGCAGCGGGTTCGGTTGTCGCGAGTTCAGGGGCCGCGAGACCCCGTTCGCGGAGTATCGGCAGCAGGTCGCGCGCGATCAGCTCGAGATCGGTGGGGAGCACCGCGGGGCGCAGCCGCACCCCGTCGATTCCTGCCGCGTGCCACGCTGCAATGAGGTCGGCAATCTCGGTGGCTGACCCCGCCGCGATTCGTGCGTCACTGGCGAAGGACGTGGCGGTCGCGGCGTCGAGCGCGGTGTCTAGCGCGACGACGAGGTCGGCCACGATGCGCAACGGCTGCAATCCGAGCGCCGCGCGGTCTTCGGCGGCCTCGGCCGCGCGCACCTCGGCGATGATCGCGGCGACGCTCTTCCCCCGCGAGGCGCCCGCCTGCAGCGCATCGTTTTCGGGGGTGATGAACACCACGTCGGCCGCGCGAGCCGCGAGTGCGTAGATCGGCGCGGCGTGCGCCAGCAGGGTGACGACGATCTGACCCTGCGGCGAGCGTGGCACGATCGACGGGCCGACGACCGAGAAGTTGTCGCCCGTGAAGTTGATGTGGTGCACGCGATCGCGGTCGAGGAAGCGGCCGGTTGCAACATCGCGAATGATCGCGTCGTCTTCCCAGCTGTCCCAGAGCTTCCGGGCGACCTCGGCAACGTCGCTCGCGTCGTCGATCAGCGCGTCGAGTTCGGCGTCCGGTTCTCCGGCGAGCACGCGTGCCGCGTCGATCTGCGGTGCGGGCCCGCGGCCGAACGCGTCGGCCGATGCTTGATCGGCAGAGAACCTGAGTTGCCAGCCGGCGCGCCCGTTCGAGACGTGGTCGAGTGTCTGCAGCGCCGTCGCGACGTGGAAGGGTTCGGTGTGCGTGGTCGTCACGGTCGGGATGAGGCCGATGGTGCGCGTGCGCGGCGCGATCCAGCTCGCGGTGAGGAGCGCGTCGAGGCGACCCTCGACGATTGCGGGGTTGATATCTGAGTCGCGGCGCTCGCCGGAGTTATCGTGGTCGTCGTGGTTATCGTCGCGGCCGAGCGCCGGCGCGCTCTGCAGGCGCAGCGCGTCCTCGATCGTGACGTAGTCGACACCCGCCGCTTCGGCGATGTCTACGAGTCGCTGCCAGTACCCGGCCGAGAACAGATCGCCCGGTCGCGCCGTAGTTTCACGCCACGCGGCGGGGTGCCAGCCCGCGCCGTCGAGCGCGACGCCCACTGAGAAGTGGGGCCCGTTCGGTTTCGGTGTAGTTATGGAAGACATGCCTTGAGCTTATGGGGGGAATTCTGGAATTCGAAAGAAAGATGACGAACCATGACCGTTACGCTCTGTTGCAATCGGCTCGCGACCCCGCAAAACCTCGACCTACACTGAATGGCAGTTCCGAGGGATAAGATCCCGCGGCGACTCCGCGACATCACACCGTGGATCACGACCCACCACCTACACAGGGAGCGTCATGTCCACCATTTCCGTTATCGTTGGCAACCCCAAACCGCAGTCACGCACGCGGCAGATCGCCGAGGAGCTCGCGCAACGCGTCGCCGCCATCACCGGCGCGACCGTGCTGTCAACCGTTGACCTCATCGACCACGGCGCCGACCTCTTCGCCTGGCCGGCACCCGGCATCGACCCACTCAACGAGCAGTTGCGCGACTCCGACTACGCGATCATCGCGACGCCCACGTACAAGGCGAGTTACACCGGGCTGCTTAAGGCCTTCCTTGACCGCTATCCGGCGCGGGCCCTGCGCGGGGTGACCGCGATCCCGATCTTTACGACGGCCTCAGATGAGCACGCTCTCGCCGTCGAATTCACGCTGCGCCCGCTGCTCGTCGAGTTGGGGGCGAGCGTGCCGACCCGCGGACTCGCGTTTCCCACGCCCCGCTTCGATCGCCGCGATGAGGTACTCGACGAGTGGATCGCGAGCGAGGGTCACCTGTTGCGAGCGGGTAATGGGTCTGGGGCTGGAGCTGGGGCTGCTGGGCAAGCTCAGCAGCGAGCGGAGGTGCGCTCGTGAGCGCGATTTCTTCGACGCTGCAGGTGTTCGACCAGCGCGAGTACCGCGATGCAATGGGCGGTTTCGCGTCGGGCATCACGATCATCACGACGCACGGCGCCGAGGGGCCGGTCGGGTTTACCTGCCAGTCGTTTTACAGCGTCTCGGTTGATCCGCCGCTCATCTCGTTTTCGGTCGCGCGCACGTCGCGGAGTCTCGCGTCACTCCGTGAGCACGGCAAGGTCGTCGTGAACTTTTTGAGTTCCGAGCAGCAGCACCTGAGCGGGCAGTTTGCACGGTCGGGCACCGACAAGTGGGCTGGCGTCGAGTGGTATCCGTCCGAGAGCAACGGCGCACCCACGCTTGATGGCGGCACCGGCTGGGTCGCAGGCGAGATCGAGCGCGAGATTGAGGCGGGCGACCACCTCATTTTCCTCGTCGCGGTGTCCGGGATCTCGACAGACCCCGAGCGCACGCCGCTGCTCTTCTACCGCGGCAAGTACCACGAGCTCGAGTACCAGATCTGAGGTCGCGGCGGGCGTGGGCGCCCGCGTTCGGGCGCCCGGGTCCGGGTTCGGGCGCCCGGGTCCGGGCGCCCGCGTTCCGCAAGTGATCTGCGTTCGGCAAGCCCATTTGCCGTCCGCGCGACTTGCAGAACGCGGATCACTTGCCGAACGCCCGCCACGACAACCGGCCCTACAACTGGCCTACTCCCAGCGCCCGGCAGCGAGCGCCCGTTTCACCAGATTGAGCGCCGCCCTCGGGTCCACAAGCACGTGCCGGTGCTCGGGGTGCTGCCGGAAGAACTCGATTATGTACTGGACGCTGTAGGGGTCGGAGGCGATGCCGGGCGCGGTGACCGCAAAACGGTCCCACTCCGTAGTGATGAGCACACGCGCGAAGCCAGGAGGGTGCCGCTTGGGCTCTATGTACTCAGCCACGACCGGATCGAGCTCCTTCCAGGGCGTCATCGGCAGCCTCCGCCCTTCCGCTTCGGCGCTCACGTGCGTCGGCGTGAGCGTGATGCCTGACGACCCTCGTACGGTTCTCACAACGATGCCGACCATTCCGATGCCAAAGAGCAAAAGAAGACTTGTCACGGCCATGACGAGCCACCCAGACGGCCCTATTTTCGCACCCGACGAAATGGCCCAGCAGAACGCAATCGTTGACGACGTCCCGACGCCTACGAGTCCAATGGCCAAGAACACTCCGATTGCAACTCTCAGAATACGCGGTGTCCGAATCACCAGGCCGCCGGGCTGCCGAACGAAGCTCACGACCCCGCGCTCGTACCGCGCTGCCCCGTGTTTCGTCACCGACATGATCATGCCCGGAATACCGAAGTAGACGACCGTCCAGCACAGCCCCGCTATATAAAGCTGTCCCGGGCTCAGCGCCCGTCCCACGCTGCCAATGGCAATGACGAGCGCGATCGCAACCCCGGCACCCCCCACTAAAGTGAGGAGTAGTGGTTGACGAACACTAGCCTCCTGAGCACGAGGTGGCCGTGTCACCGGCAGGTGAAACCGCTCGATCTTCACGCTGCTCCTGTGTTTTCGCTCTGGGCGCCGTGGCGTCATCGTCGCGCGTCGGGAGGTCACGTCTCGGCCAGCATCGATTGCTTTACGAGGTCAAGGGCCGCCCTCGGGTCCGCAAGCACGTGCCGATGCTCGGGGTGTTGCCGATAGAACTCGATCACCCGCTGCACAGCATGTGGGTCCGAACCGATACTCATTGAGCTCACTAAAACGCCACCGTTTTCGGTGGTGATTGCGAGGCTTCTGAACGAGGGGGCGCGTTTTTCTAGTTCAGATTGCGTCACCGCGACAGAGCGCAGTAGTTCCCAGCTCACTGCCCCCAATCGATTCTGATCGGCTTCCGCACGAATATGACCGGGGGCGAGTGTGACGCCCCGCGTCGTGCGAACATACAAGATCGCCCAGACTGCCAAGCCAATCCCGAAGGGCAGGAACATGCTGGTCGCCGCCATCCCGATCCACCTGGTGAAGCCTGGTTCGATGCCGAACGAAAACGTCCAGTAGAAGGCGATCGCCGAGCATGCACCTAGGCCTATAAAGGCCACCGCCCAATACGCGATTGCGAGCACCTTCAATACGAGAGGCGGACGAATCGTCAGCTCTGATCGCTCTCGCACGTAGCTCACCGACCCCGTCACGTAGGACGTCGGCTTCGGCCTCCACAGGACTATAAGAAGTAAGGGCGCGGCGAAGACAGGTACCGCAGCAAACGTCGCGCGCCGCCACAATCGTGTCGGCGTGAGCGGCTCCCCGGCCATGACCATGCTCGCGATCAGCCCGAAGATAATGAGCGCGACCGAGACAAGCGCATGGATCGCCGGAAAGCGAATGTAAATCTTGCCGCGCGGGGCACGAATGGTGGTGGGCAGCACGAATTTTGCGACGGTCATTTTGCAGACGCCCACTTCTCGTGTTCGATCTGGTGGGTGAGCCGGTACTCGCCTTCGATTCGATAACGCAGACCCTCTTCAATCGCATCTCGCACTTTGAGTGGAGCCGCTGTTTCCCAGGTGGCTTCTGCCGCACCGCTACCAATGAGACCACCCAGAGCGCCCCCCGCGGCGGCGCCGATCGCACTCCCGATTACAAGCCCAAGAGGCCCTTCAGCCGCTCCAACTTGTGCGCCGATCGAAGCACCAGCTTTCGCACCAACCACACCCCCGGCAACCCCACCCGCGAACCCCACTGCGACAGTCGTCAGGGGCTCCCCCTCCGACAGTTTCACCCCGGCTTCTACGAGGTCCGTGACTGTCCCCGCACCCTGCAGCACCTTCGTCGTCGGGTCGAGCCAACTCACGTGCCGGGATGCGCGCTCAAGTGCCGTCCGTTTCTCGTGCTTCGATTCCCGGTACTCCTGACCGAGTTCTTTTCGCGCGGGGTGCCCGGAGCGCGTGTTCTTTTGCCCCGTCTCGATCTCCTCTTGCAGTCGCGCCTGCTCGCTTCGAAAATTGCCGAGGCGACGCGACGCGAGTGTTTCACCGAGTGAGAGCCCGGCGCTCACGAATGCGAAGCCGTTCACCTCGAAGTAGTCAAGCAGGCCGCGCAGGCGGTCGAACTCGCCGATCTGTTCGATGAGCGGGTCGAAGTTCGTTTCGATCCAATCGAGTGTGTCGAGGTTCCACTCCTCGACGAGCGATCGGATTTCCTCGAAGAGCAGCGCCGCGTTCTCGTAGGCGCGCTTCGCGCTCGCCGCGTCGCGCTCTGCCGCAGGGGTGAGCGAACCCATCGTTGCAGCGTCGAGCGGCTTGACGGGCGGCGAAATGTACCGCCCATCGGTCACGGTCATGCCCGCGGCAGCGGCCTCGTCCGCGTACCCAGCGAAGTGCTCCTTGCCTCTCGTGAGCCGGTCGGCATACGCCTCGAGCGTCTCTTGCACCTTCTGCAGGTACTCGGCCAGCTTCTTCAGCTCGGTCGCGTGCACAGACGATGCCGTGTGAAACGCCTGCACCGACTCACCCTCCCAGGAGTACTGCACGTCGCTCTGCGTGCGCCTGAGCTGCTCGACCATGAACTCAATTGATGTACCCACCCGGGTGCCGTGCCACGCTCCCAGCGCATAGATCGCCGAACTATCGCCCGGAATGTGCAGATCGATCTGTGCGCTCATAGCGCTCCGTACCCGTCGAGTCCGGCGAACACGTCAGCCGCATCTTCATCGTCGCTCAGCAGCGCCGCAACCACCTCAGTCGTCACGTCGCACAACGCGTGTTCGACGACGGTGGCGAGGGTGCCCACCTGCATCGCGTTCTCGGCGATGACGCCAATCTTCGCTGACGCCGCACCCCCGTCGGTCACACCCGGAAAGCTAGCCAGTTCGCCGTCAACGTCGTCAACGACTGACGAGTACTTGTTCAGGATCGACGCGATGACCTCTTGATCCACTGAGATCCGAGTCATGACAGGCGCCCGTTCTCGCTCATCCCCGGGGGAATGTTCGCGTCAAACGCGATGAGATCGAACGGTTGCTCCGCCATGAGCTCTTCCAGGTCAGCGATCTGCACGAGCACCCAGGGCTGATCGTCACCGCACTGCGCCAGGAGTCGATCGAGCGCGCTGTATGCCAGCAGCGCTCGGCGCCCCTCCCGCGTCGGTCGAACCTCAGCAATGTTGCCGCTCGGGCCCGCGGTGACGGGAAGATACAGCACTGGCGGAACCTGATAACGCGACGGAGCTGGGCGGCCCCGTTCCAACTCCAGCTCCCGCTCCAGCGCCCGCTCTTCGGCACGTTGCAGGCTCGCAAGCAGCCCCGGCGGCTTCCGGGCCGAACCCTTCATGACTCGTCCGCCGAGCCGCGCCCCCGGGCCATCCAAGCTCCACCAATGATCGCCGCTGCAATCACGCCACTGCCGGCCAGCACCGACCCGAAGATGCTGCGGCCGAGCCGGGCGGGCTCGCAGAGGTCGGTCGACACCACGTCGCCAGAGCAGACCTGGGCGACGCGGGGCAGATCCACGAAAAACAGCGCGACGCACACCACCAGGGCGACCGCGGCGAGCGCGAGCGCAGCGCCGACAATCACCCCGGTGGGTTTCCGGTTAGGAGCAGACATACTTCCCATTCGGTTTGTACGCGGTGAGGGTGTGACTGGTACGAACGTCGCGCTTCAGCCACGGCGGCACTCCGTAGGTGCGCACGGAGCGAATCTTGTATGTCTTCTTCGTTGCGCTGGCGTGCAGGGTGACCTTCTTGGGGCCCTTCACCGAGCAGCTCACGTTCACTGAGCGTGACGCCCCGGCCGTCACCCCGATCGACGCACCGACGAACTTAAATGAGGCGTTCAACGCGGTCTGAACGCTCGCCGACACGGTGTAGGTGCGCCCGATGCTGCACGAGAGGCCCTTCTTCGCCGTGCACTGGTTCAGGTACCGCCACTTTGCGACGTTGCCGTGGTTTCGGACGTCGACCACGTACTTCTTCGTGAAGTTCACGTATGCCGCCGGATCTGCGACAACCGGGAAGTCGTCGGCGCCGAGACTCGACACATCAACCACCTGCCGCACTGTTTGCCCGTCAATCAGGTACTGCGTTGGCACTGGGCGATCGCGTGCGTCTTTCGCCCAGGGCGCGGCGAACCCGCCGATCTCTTCTCCGGTGGCGTCAGTGAAAATGATGCCGCCGGTTTCGTCTGGTGAGAGGCTGAGCGCGTCGTCACTGCTCAGACTCATCGAGAACTCGTTGGGCGCTTCGGAGCTTTCCAGTACGAAGATGCCGCGAAAATACGTGTCGATGATCTGCGGAACAATCACCGCATCTTCGCCCGCCTCGTAGGCCAGCGGCCCGCCGTCGGAATCGTTCACGAGCCCGCTCGATGCGTCGTCGAAGGTAACCGCGAATCCGGCGTTGCCCTCAGCCGAGAACGAGACCATTCCTGAGTCGTCGACCGTGATCGTCCTCCCCGACTCGTCGTCGTCGGCGGCAAACGACGTGTCCGCCAGCGATTCAAGTGCGCCATCGTAGGCCGAGGCGCCGAATCCGTCGCTTACGGCACCCAGAATCTCGCGCAGGTCATCGTCTTCGCTGGGCGCCGGATCGCCACCGTTCTCCTCTGCTGACGTTTCAGCTGGTTCGACGCCGGGCTCCGCAGGCACCGCAGGCTCTGCGGGCGCTGCAGGCTCGGCGGGCGCTGCAGGCTCGGCGACCAGATCAGTGGCCAGCTCGGTAGCCGGATCAGCGGCCGGATCAAGCACTTCCGCGTGAGCCGCGGTGCCGCCGAGACAGATTGCGACGGCGGCGACACCGCCAATGAACGACATCGCTCGAGTGCGTTGCAGGTCGAAAATCATCAATTGTTCCTTTAACTTTGGCTCCCGACCCCAGTTATTTCATCGTACATAATGTGACTCATGAGTACCACTATCAATTACAGAAAACTTCGGATTTGGTCGGCGGCTACCCGCGGTGCTCAGTCGACCGGCGCTACGAGGCGGTGTAGTTCCGCCACAAAGTGGTCAATCGTCTGCTGCGCATCTGCACCCGCCTGCGCCGACTCATCCGGCCGGTTGAGGTAGCCGTGCACGGTGCCCGGCTGCAGCGACAGCGTGACGGGCACCCCGGCCGCACGCAGCTGCTCGGCGAACTGCTCACCCGAGGCGCGCAGATCATCAGCATCGGCGTTCACCATCACGGTCGGCGGCAGCTGCGACAGCCGCGAGCCATCGAGTTCACCGGCCACGATGGCGCCAAAAGCAGACGCTGCATCGCCACGCGACACGCGGGCCGACGCCAACGTCTCCCCGAGATAGAAGTCGTACATCCCAGAAACACGCTCGGCATCAAATCGATACTGCTCCGGTAGCGCCTTCGTGGCCGCAGCTACAGCGCTGTCGGGCCGTTGCACACGATGCAGCGTCGGATACTCGAGCAACAACGCCTCGGCCGGGCGAACGCTCGCATCGCCGGACGCGGCCGCGCGATCCGCCTGCTGCAGAGCAGCCTCCACCGCGAGATGCCCGCCAGCACTCGCACCGCCGACGGCAATGGGGCCCGCGTGCTGAGTCTCGACCCGCGCGAGTACCGCGGCCACATCATTTGCCGGCGCCGGCGCCTTGACGGTTTCGGAGGCGAGTGCGTAGTCGACCGAATACACTCTCACGCCGGCCTCGGCGAACCGCCGCGCCGCCCAGTCGGCCTCCGGCATGTCTGGGTGGCCATGAATGAATGAACCGCCGTGCGCCCAGACGAGGGTCGCCCAGGCTTCACTGTCAGGTTCGTACACGCGCACGGGAATCTCAGTCGAACCCACGCGATTGGGTGACCGCGGATCAGCCGCGCCCACCCCTCCCTCGATCGCTGCCGCCGGTCCCGTCACGGTGATATCTGAGATCTGCATGTCAGTGACTCCCTGTTTCTCGGTGAGGAATTCCGCGCCCGCCGCGAGCTCGCCTGATGCGCCAAGGGCAGCAGAGTCCGCAGTGCTCACTGCCCACACGACGGCGGGAATCGCGACGAAGATCACTGCGCCGAGCGCGAGCAGCGTGAACCCTGACCGCCACGGTCTTGGCTGCCGTGGCGCGCGTCCGCTGCGCGACGACTGCCGAGCGAGCGAGCGCGTTGGTGAGCGGTTCACTCCGCCAGTGTATGCGCGACGCGCGCGCTGATTCCGGCGAGCAACAGATCGAGACCGCGGTCAAACAGCCGGCGATTGCGCGCTGCGCCGGACGGGTGATCCGCCAGCAGCCCGCTGAGTATCTCGCCAGCGCTCGCCGGGTCGAGGATTGTGTCGGGCGAGAGGGTATCGAGCGCCGCACCAAATGTGAACGCATCGATCACCTCGATTGTGGTGAGCAGCTCCGCCGCCGGCAGCCCCGCTTCAGCGAGCGCCTCGGCAAGCGCGTTATAGAACCGCATCACATCGGGCTCGTCGATCACCGCGGTCATCATGTACTGCAGCACGCGCGGGTGGTCGGCGTACATACGCCAGGTGCGTTCGACCTCGAGGCGGATGCGCTGCTCCCAGCCCGCGTCCTCGGGAACATCGGCGAGATAGCGCGGCACGAGCACCTCGCGCATCGCGCGAATCACGCCCTCTCGCCCGTTGACGTGGTGATAGAGCGACGAGACGCTGACGCCGAGCTTCTTGGCGAGGGGCACGAGTTGCAGCTCGCGACCCGACTCGGCGAGTTCGATCGCCGCGCGCCCGATGATCTCCCGGCTGAGCCGTGCGGTCTTCGGTCGCGCCACGTTTCCCCTGCTTTCCACCCTCGTTTGCGAGCCTGTCTTGACAGATCCTCCCACACGGGGAGAACATAGTGGCGGGTAAACCGAAACCATTTCGGTTTACGAGCACCCGGCGCTGCCGCCGGAGAAACGAGTTCCCGTGTCACGCACGCAGATCGACGCCGATCCGAGACTGCCGCTCACGCTGCGCAACGGCAGCGCGACCTTCCTCATTGCCCTGGCCAGCCTCATGATGGCGAATCTCGCACCGTTCATCATTACGGCGCTCGGAGCACTCGGCTTCGATCCGGTCGCGTCCGGCAACATCCTCACCTGGGCGCTGCTCGCCTCCGCCGTCGTCGGCCTCGGCACCGGCCGCGTCGCGTCCGGGCACCTCCGCCGCCCGCTCGCCATGGTCGGTTTGGGGATCGCGGTGATTGCGTTCGGCGCCGCCGCGGTGGTCCCCGCTCCGGCAATCGTCATCACCGGGCTCATCGTTGGTGGGGCGGGCGTCGGCGCCGCGATCTCGACCTCGGGCGCTGCGATCGCCGCGCTGCGCAACCCCAACCGCATCTCCGCAACGAGTGGACTCGTCAACCGCGGCCTCATCACCGTGATTCTTGCCCTGATTCCGCTCATTGGCATCACCCAGGGCAGCGTGTTCGGCACTCTCGCGCTGATCTCGCTCGTCGGCCTAGCGCTCGCCGCGTGGCTACCCAACGCCCCCGAACACGCCGCACCGGTCGACGTCACTACAAGCCTGCAGATCGCAGAACCCCGCCGAATCACCCTCGCGGGCATCGCAATATTGCTGCTGTTTCCCATCTGGGGCACGAGCGAAGACGCGATCTGGACAATGGCCCCAGTGCTCGGCGGCGCACTCGGCATCAGCGAACAGTCACTCGGATTCACGCTCAGCCTCTCAGCAGCCGGCGGCATCCTCGGCATGGTGATCGCGGCAGTGATCGGCAACCGCTTCGGCCGCGCCTGGCCACTCGCGATCGCACTCGTACTCGGCGGCGTGCTCAAGGTATGGACGGGCGCCACAACCGACGCAACGACATTCGCCGCGCTCATTATCGCCGTCAGCTCGATCTACGCCTTCGCGTTCTCGCTCTTCATCGCCACCGCGGCGGGACTCGACGCGCGCGGCCGGTGGTCGGGGCCGCTGCTCGGCGCGTACCTCGTCGGTTCGAGCTTCGCGCCGTTGATCGGCGGCGTGCTGATCGAGTGGGTCGGCGTCGCAGCATTCACGCTGATCACCGGTATCGTCAGCTTCGTGGTGATTGTTCCCGTCGTGCTCGTGGCGCGCGTTTCGACCGGCGCCGAGCGCGCGCTGGCGCGAGCAGCGATGCGCGGCGCCGAGCCCGCGCGGGCCTGATCCACCACCCCGCAACAACCAGCACCGCCCCGACCACCGAAAGCGAGCCCCTCATGTCGGCCACCACCATCTACCGCAACGCCGTCGTCTTCACCGGGCCCGCCGACCGTGAACCGGTCGACAGTTTCGCCGTCGCGGGCGATCGGATCATCGCCGCCGGCTCCATCGAAGCCGTGCGTGAGGCCGCACCCGATGCCCCGGAAATCAACCTGGCGGGTGCGTTCGTGACGCCCGGCATCATCGAGGGGCACGCACACATGCTGATGCTCGGTGAGGCGCTCGGCAAGGTACAGCTGCGCGACGCCGATTCGGTTGCCGAGGTGCAGCGGCGACTCGCGGCCGCGCGTGCCGCGAACCCCGACGCCGCGATGCTCACCGGCGTGAGCTGGCGGTTCGACATCTTCGGCGAGGGCGAACGGCCGACCGCAGCCATGCTCGACGCGGTCGTCGCCGATGTGCCCGTCGTGCTCGACGCGAACGACCTTCACTCGGTGTGGGTGAATACGGCCGCGCTTGCCGCGATGGGCATCACTCGCGACACCCCCGACCCCGTCGGCGGCGAAATCGTGCGCGACGCCGATGGCAACGCAACCGGCTTTCTGCTCGAAACCGCGGCCGTCAAATACGCCTGGGGCTATCTCGAAACAATGGCGACGGACGAGGATCGCGATGGCTTTCTCGCCAATGCGTTCTCGGCCTACCTCGAAACCGGGGTGACCGGCGCAACCGAGATGTCGTTCGGGCACGCAGACCTCGCCACCTACCGCCGCGTGCTCGACCGCGACGGGCGGCTACCGTTCCCGGTCAACGCGCACTGGCTGCTCACCGCCTCGGGTGACCTCAACACCGATCTCGCCGAGATCGCAGAGGTCGCGCGCATCCGCGACGAAATTGCGGCGCAGTACGGCGACACCTGGCTGCGCATCGCGGGCGTCAAGTTCATTCTCGACGGTGTCATCGACGCATGCACCGCCGCGATGCGAGGGCCCTACGCCAACGGAGCCATGCCAGGCCCGATTTGGGAGCGCGAATTCGCGCTGCCCGTTGCGGTCGCAGCCGATGCCGCCGGGCTGCAGTTCGCCCTGCACGCGATCGGCGACGAGGCGAGCACCATCGCGCTCGACATGGTGGCCGAGGCCGAGCGAGTGAACGGGCCGCGCCCCGAGCGCCGCGCCCGCGTCGAACACCTCGAATCAGTCGCGGACGACACGATCGCGCGCATGGCCGAACTCGGCGTGACCGCGTCGATGCAGCCCGTGCACTGCGACCCCGCCGTGCTCGACAACTGGCAGGCCGTGCTCGGCGACGAGCGTGCACTGACCGGATTCCCGTGGCACAAGTTCCGCGAGGCCGGCGTGCGACTCGCGCTCGGCACCGACGCGCCGACCGCCCCGCACGAAGCGGCCGACAACCTCTTCATTGCGCTGACAGCCCAGTCCGTGCTTGAGCGCGACCGCGCGCCGTACCAGCCGCAGCGTGTGTTCACACCGCCGCAGGCGCTCGAGGCGTTCACCGTCGGCACGGCGTACGCGACCGGCCGCGACCACGAGCTGGGCCGGATCGCCGCGGGCTACCGGGCGAACTTCGTTGTGTGGGCGGCGAACCCGCTCGTCGAGGCACCCGAACTGCTGCTCGGCGCGTCGGCGGTGCTCACCGTGGTCGATGGACAGGTGGCGCCAACGGGCGCATAAGTGCGCGCTTAGGTAAGATCGGGGTGCCCGACCCCCGAGGAGGTCCCATGTCGGATCGCGAACAGCCCGCAGCACACCTCGATCTCGATGATCTGGATCGCAAACTCATCGCCGCACTGCAGATCGACGGCAGAACGCCGTTCAGCACGCTGGCAACAGACCTCGGCGTCTCAGCTTCATCGGTGCGCTACCGCGTGCAGCGGCTGCAAGACAGCGGCCTGTTTCAGATTGTCGGCATTGCCAACCCGCTGAATATCGGCTTCGACCGGCTCGCCCTGATCGGCATCCGGTGTGAACCCGGCACGGGGCCGCAGGTCTGTGAGGCCCTCGTCGAGCTCGCCGAGACGAGCTATGTCGTGCTCACGAGCGGGGGCTTCGACGTGATGGTCGAAGTCGTCTGCCGCGACATCGATCACTACACGGATCTCATGTTCAACACGCTGCAGCGCGTGCCCGGCGTGGTGTCGACCGAATCGTTCTTCGTGTTGCAGGCGCACAAGCTTGCATACGGGTGGGGGGTCGGCAACATCGCATGATCCCGCGCCGCGATTATCGCGTTCAGGGGCTTCCCTGGCGTCCGCGCGCAGCAGCCACCAGAATGGGCAGATGAGCAACACGGGGGATCGCGTCGAGTTCGACTACGTCGACGCACACGGGGTCGAGATTCACTGCTACGAGTGGCGCGCCGACGACGCCGTCGGCGTCGTGCAGATTGCGCACGGCATCGGGGAGCACGCGCTGCGGTACGAGGCGTTCGCGCGCTATCTCTGCGGGATCGGCTTTACCGTGGTCGCCGACGACCACCGCGGCCACGGCGAGACCGGGCGACGCCAGCACGAGGGTGACCTCTCTCGGCTCGGCAAGCTCGGCCCCGGCGGCCTGCTCGCGGCAGAGGCCGCGCTGCGCCAGCTTGCCGACATTGCGCGCGAGCGGCACCCCGGGCTTCCGCTCGTGATCTTCGCGCACTCGTGGGGGTCACTGATGACGCAGCGCATCTTGAATGAGCACCCCCGCACCTGGGACGCGGTCGTGCTCTCGGGTTCGGCGTTCCGCACCTTCCGGCACATGGAAAGCGGCAACTTGAACGCGAAGTGGGAGGCCCCGGAGGCCAACGGCTACGAGTGGCTGAGTCGCGACACCGCCGTCTCGGAGGCGTTCGCCGCCGACCCCCTCTGCTTCGACGCCGACATTCTGAAGCTCTTCGGCGTGGCCGACGGGCTACGGCTGTTCGGCAAGCCCGCGTCTGGGCTCGCGTCAGAGGTGCCGATCTTGATCGTGTCTGGCTCCGACGATCCCCTCAGCCGCGGCGACGGCGTGCGGCTGCTCGCCGAGGCCTACCGCGCGAAGGGCGTACGCGACGTCACGGTGAAGGTCTACCCCGATTCTCGGCACGAGATCTTGAACGAGACGAACCGCGACGAGGTGTTCGCCGACGTGGCGACTTGGATTCAGGAGCGCGTCGCGAGCGATTGAGGGTCGGCGGGGCCGCGCGCGGGCTAGGCGCGGGCGGGTGCGCGGGCGTACCCTGAAGCCATGAGCATGCACGGCGAGTACAAGGTTCCTGGCGGCAAGCTGGTCGTCGTCGATTTCGACGTGGTCGATGACCGGATCCACGACTTCCGCCTGTCCGGCGACTTCTTCTTGGAGCCAGACGACGCGCTCGGATGCATCAATGCTGCCGTCGAGGGGCACCACCCCAACGGCACGATTGACGAGTTCGCCACCGCCATTCAGCAGGCGCTGCCGAGCGAGGTGCACCTGCTGGGCTTCACGCCCGACTCGGTGGGCGTAGCAATTCGCCGCGCCGTGACCGGCGCCGCGCACTGGCGCGACTACGACTGGCAGATCGTGCACGAGCCGCCCATCGCTCCGGTGCTGAACGCCGCGCTCGACGAGGTACTCACGGCCGCCGTCGGCGAGGGGCTGCGCGGGCCGACCCTGCGCATCTGGGAGTGGAATGCCCCCGCGGTGTTCATCGGCAGCTTCCAGTCGGTGAAGAACGAGGTCGACGAGCCGCAGGCCGCCGCGCGCGGCGCCCAAATTGTGCGCCGCATCTCGGGTGGTGGCGCAATGTACATGGAGCCGGAGGCGTGCATCACGTACGCGCTCTACGTTCCGGGTGAGCTTGTGCGCGGCATGAGCTTCGCCGATTCGTACGCGTATCTCGACGAGTGGGTGCTCGAGGCGCTGAAGTCGCTCGGCATCGACGCCGTCTACAAGCCGCTCAATGACATCACCAGCCCGCACGGCAAGATCGGCGGAGCGGCGCAGAAACGGCTCGGCTCTGGCGCCGTGCTACACCACGTCACGATGGCCTACGATATGGACGCGACGGCGATGACGCAGGTGCTGCGCATCGGCCGCGAGAAGCTCTCCGACAAGGGCACCGCCAGCGCCGAGAAGCGCGTCGACCCGCTGCGCAGCCAGACTGGTCTGCCGCGCGAGGAGATCATCGAGCGCATGATCGAGGTCTTCAAGCGCCGCCACGGCGGCACCGACGGTGAGGTCACCGAGGGCGAGTGGGACGCAGCCGAACGCCTGGTCGAGAAGAAGTTCTTGACGGAGGAGTGGATCCGCCGGGTGCCGTAGCGGGCGCCTCGCCACTCCCTACGCCAGCTCGAGCAGCGCCTGCACCCGGAAGCCACCAAGGTCGGTCGGCCCCGCCTCGACCGAACCGCCGAGCGCCGCCACGCGCTCGCGCACTCCGGCGAGACCGAGGCCCGCACCCGGAGCCGCTGGCTGGGTGCTCGCCGCATCGGCGGGGCCGTTCTCGACGGTCACGGAAACCGTAGACGGCGACACATCGACGCTCACGTCGATCGCCGAACCCGGCGCGTGCCGCATGGCATTACTCAGCGCCTCTTGAATGATGCGATAGGCAGTGAGCCCTGCTGCGGCTGACGGGGCCGACGCGGAGTCACCGCCGTCACTGTTGCTGTCGGGCCCCGACACGGTGAGCGCGATCTGCACCCCCGAATTGCGCGTCGACTCAACGAGCGACGGGATGTCGGCGAGCGTCGGCTGCGGCACGAGCTGCAGATCCCGATCCTCGTCTGGTGAGCGCAACAGCGTGAGCAAGCTTCTCATCTCAGTGAGGGCCTGGCGCGAGGAGCCAGCGATCGACTCGAGCTCGCGTTCGACCTCGGTATCGAGACCGGGCAAGCGGTATTTCGCCGTGGTCGCCTGCACGCTGATGACCGACATGCTGTGCGCGACGACATCGTGCAGCTCTTGCGCGATGCGGTTGCGCTCCTGCAGCTCTGTGCCGCGCGCGCTCAGCTCGGCGCTCGTCTGCCGTTCGTCGCGCAGCGCACCGCGGCTCTCGGCCCACAGCCGAACGACCACTCCGAGGGCCAGCGCTCCGGCACTCACCGATGCGGTGACAATGATGCTGCTCCAGCCACCGCCATCGACGCCGTAGCTCAGCGCGACGATGAGGCAGGCAAACGCCGGCGCAGCCCACGCGAACGCGCCCCAGAACCAGCGGTTGCGCAGCGACACGAGCAAGACGAGCGCGACCTGCACGAGCAGCGTCATCACGGGCCACGGCCAGGGCAGGGCGGTCGCCGCGTGCACTGTCGCGAACGCGGTTGCCAGGGCGGCGCCCGTCTGCAGCAGTACTCCGGCCACCGGCCAGCGCACGGCGAGCAGCAGTGCAGCGGCGTGGGCGAACACGATGAGCATCGCAATTGCGACGTTCACGCCGTAGATCGCGGCGAGCACCGGCCATCCGACCGCGGTCGAGACGACGGCGAGGAACGCTGCGGAGATCCACGCCCACCGCTCTCCCGACCAGGACGCCGCGGCGACGGTCGGGGCCGGCCATGACGCCGACGGTGCGGATGACGGTGCGGCCGACGGTGAGATTGACGGTGAGATTGAATCGGGCGCTTGCGCCACCTTCGGCGAAGCCGGGACCGAGCTCGCCGGCGCCCCGCCGAGCGCCGCCGCGGTCACCACCACGTCGAGGCGGGCAAGTCCGCGCAGCACCACTGGCAGCGTCAGGAGCAAGATGAGGCCGCAGACGAAGTTGAAGCCGGCGTCGAGCAGGAAGGAGTGGGCAAGCTCGGCTGATGCCGCACCGTTGGTCACCGCTTCCAGGATCAGACCGGGGAGCGGCAGATCATTCGCGGGCAGAAACAGTCCCCAGAACGCATAGGTGATGCCGCCCAGCGCGCCCGCTGTCCAGGTCACCGCGACGCAGAACGTAAAGATGTGCAGCGGAAACGCGATCAGCGTCTCAAAGGCCAGATCGGCCCAGCGACGCGGCTCCACGAGCAGCCGCATGTATTGCGACCACCCCGGTTGCCGCGTAGCGTAGCGCGCGGGCGGCAACTCGGCACCCCAGTTCCGCACGCGCGCGCGGGAGAGCTGGGCGAAGACCGAGGCGAGCCGCAGTGTGACGGGCAGCAGGAAAACGCCGAGATAGATGATGAGCGTCGCGAGCGAGAGGGTCGCGAGCGGCACGAGCAGCACGAACGCAACCAGCGAGATGAAAAAGCCGGGCAGGATCAGCGCGTAATCGCGTCCCATCCGAGCGAGCATGCGCGGGGGCCTGCTCGTGGGCGGGATCGTGCCGCTCGAGGTGTCGTGTGCCATGTCAGCGTGTCCCGTTCATCAGCGCGGCCCGCGGGGCCGCTGTTTCGATTACTGCTACTTCGGTTTCTTCGGGGTCTTTGGGGTGTTTGGGGTCTTCGGGTTCTACGAGGTTCGCGAGCGCGGCTGGTGCGGTAGCCGCGGCGCCCGCGCCCGCAAACGCCGGGTGGCTCCGCGCAATCATGATGATTGCTGCGGCCGCAGAGAGGCCACTCAGCGCAAGCCCGATGCCTCCGAGCAGTGACATCTCAGGGTACTCGCCGAGCAGCACCGCGCCGATGAGCACTGCCACGAGCGGGTCGAGCACCGTGAGACCCGCCAGCACGGTCTCGGGTGGTCCACTTGCGTACGCGGTCTGCACGAGCCAGACCCCGACCGCCGTGGCGATGAGGAGGAGTGCGAGCAACACCCATACCCGGGGCGCGAGCGCATCTCCGTTCAGGGCCGCGACCGCCTCGACGGCGACGACGTGCATTGACGATGCCACGGCACCGAACACCGTGCCAGCGCAGAGCACTCGAGCGAAGTGGCCGGTGCTGCGGCGAGCCACTCCCCATCCGGCCGGAATCAGCACGACCAGCACCGCGATCAACAAGGAGATGGTCGACTGGTCTGCGCGCTGATCCTGCGCGAAGCCCGCCGAAATCGCGACAAATGCCGCGACCGACGCAACGGCGAGCGCAATGCCGATGACCAGCCCGCGGGTGACCTGCACGCCGAGCGCGCGAGAACTGATAGTGACGGCGACGACGAGCGCGAGCGCACCGACTGGCTGCACGACGGCCACCGGGGCGAGCCCGAGCGCGACGACGTTGATCGCGGTCTGGACGACGATGATCCCGCCACCGACCAGCCAGAGCGGGTGCGTCAGGTATGCGGGTAGCCGCCGCGACCGGTGTGAGGCGGCATCAGCGGCGTCAGCCGCGTCAGCCGCGCCGACCGCGCCGACCGCGCCGACCGCGCGATGCTGCAGGTGCGTGCCGACCGCGAGACCGACCGCGCCGATGGCGGCTAGGAGCACTGCAATGAGGAACATGCGGCTCACGTTACGAGGCGGCCGTCGCGCACGGCATCACTCGAACGGGTGAAGCTCGATGCTACTTTCGGGCGACCTCCGCGCGATCGACGACTCGCTATCATCGGGGCTATGGTGCCGTCGACAACTGAAGACTCCCCGATCGCGGTGGCGATCATCGACGACCAGGCCATGGTACGGCAGGGCTTCGGCGCGCTGCTCGATGCGCAGCCAGACATTTCGGTCGTTGGCAGCGCCGCCGATGGCGCTGAGGCCGTGCAATTGGTGCAGCGATCGCGGCCAGACGTGATCCTGATGGATATTCGCATGCCGGGCATGAACGGCCTCGATGCGACGCGCGCGGTGCTCGCGATGCCTGGCCTCACTCACCCGCGCGTGATCATGCTCACGACGTTTGACGCCGACGAGTACGTGTTCTCAGCTCTGCAGGCGGGCGCGAGCGGATTCCTACTCAAGGACGCGACAGCCGACGACCTCATTGCTGCCGTGCGCGTCGTAGCGGCGGGCGATTCGCTGCTCGCGCCATCGATCACGAGCAAGCTCATCGCCGACTACGTGTCGCGCCCGGCTCCGCGCAAGTCCGGGGCGGTGCTCGCGGAGCTCACCGAGCGTGAGCTCGATGTCATGAAACTGGTTGCGGTTGGCAAGTCGAATGCGGAGGCGGCGGATCATCTCTTCCTCTCCGAGCAGACCGTGAAGACGCACGTCTCGCGCATCCTCAGCAAGCTCGGGCTGCGCGACCGCACGCAGATCGTCATCGCCGCCTACGAGTCGGGCCTCGTCTCGGTGGGCCGCTGACCCAAAGGCACGCGCTTCGCCCGAGCTCCCCCTCCCCTCCTCTCCCCTTGCCCCCCCCCCCACCTTCACCCGAGCTCCCGCTCCCCCTTTCTGTCGTCGCAAATGATCCCTTCACCTGCCTGATCGGATCATTTGCGACGACAGAATGCCGGGGCGGTGGGGGGCGGGGGGGCAAGGGGGTTGGGGCGGGGGGGGTGAAGACGGCACCCGGGTTCACCATGGTTCACCCCTGCGGGTGACGCGGGGGTGGTGAGCCCGCTTCTAGCTTTGCTTCTTGTACCCGAGACAAGGAGCTCCAGTGACTCTCTCCCCCGCGCTGCCCGCCGGCGCAGCACTCGCACCCCAGCGCGATCCGCGCGACACCTCGCCTCGCGCAGCACCGCAAGCGCCACAAGCGCCACAGCGCGACGCGACCATCGACACCGTTCGCGCCTTCGCGCTCTTAATCGTGGTCGTGCTGCACGCGCTCATGGTCGGTGCGCAGCTTGCGCCGAGCGGCGCACTGGTGACGAGCGTCGCCCTGTCGGGTGAGCCCTGGTTCGCGCCACTGACGTGGGTGCTGCAGGTCATGCCGCTGTTCTTTATTGCGGGCGGGTTCGCCTCACTGTCGCAGTGGCGGCGGATGCAAGCTCGCGGGGTGACCGCCACCGAGTATGTGGCGGGGCGGGTGCGTCGGCTAGCTGTGCCCGCGGCGCTTATGATCGGCGTCGTGGGCGCGGTGTTGCTTGCCGCCCGGGCGTTCGGCGCCGACGCAACGCTGATCGGCGAAGCGAGCCTGCGTATCGGTCAGCCGCTCTGGTTTCTCGCTGTCTACTTCGGCGCCACGGCGCTCGTACCCGCTCTCGCGTGGCTGCACGATCGCGCCCCGATCGCGACCATCTCGGCGCTCAGCGTCGGCGTCTTCGCGGTCGATATCGCTCACTCGCAGTTTGGTGTGCCGATCGGCTACCTCAATTTGCTGCTCGTGTGGCCGCTCATGCAGCAGCTGGGATTCGCCATGCAGGTCGGCGCGTGCGCGGCCTGGTCGCGCCGTCGGCTCGTCACCGGCGTGCGTGTCTCACTCGCGCTGCTGCTCGTGTTGCTCGCCTGCGGCTGGTCGCCCGACATGATCGAGAATCTGAACCCGCCGACCACGGCGATCATGCTGCTCGGCTTTGCGCAGTTCTGCGCCCTGCAGCTGCTCCGCGAGCAGCTCGACCGGGTGACGCGCATTCCGTGGGTTGCGCTCGCATCCACACGCGCGAGCGCGTCGGCGATGGGCGTCTACCTCTGGCACATGCCGGTGATGCTGCTATTCGTCGCCATCATGTGGGCGACCGGACTGCCGCTACCCGCACCGCACTCCGCGGCCTGGTGGGCGACGCGACTGCCCTGGCTCGTGGTGATCGGGGTCTGCGTGATTCCGCTCGCGGTTGCGGTGGGGCGACTTGAACGTCGAGTACTCGCGCAGTTGCAAGCGGTGGCGTCGGTCACGAGCAGCGACGCGCCCGCCCGCCGCGTGCCAACGCTGCTCTGCGTCGTGTGCGCAATCGCGGGTACGGTCGCCGCGCTCCTATTCGGCATTGCACAGCCGGTCCCGTTCGCGTGCGCCGTTGCACTGCTCACGGTCGCGATCAACCTCGCGACCGTGCGTCGGTGAGCAATCACACGACCCCCGCGGCGCGAACCTGGTTACGGTTCGAGGATCACCTTGCCGGTTGTCGCCCGCGCCTCGAGCTGTGACTGCGCGTAGCCGGCCTCGGCGAGCGGAAAACGGGCTCCGATGCGAATGTGCAGCTGCCCCGCTGCAATCGCCTCGAAGATCTCGCGATAGCGCCAGGCGCGCTCCTCGCCGGTGCGCACGAAGTGACCGAGCGATGGTCGGGTGACCGACAGGGATCCCCCGGCGTTCAGCCGCTGCAGGTCGAGCGGGGGCACCGGTCCGCTCGCTGCCCCGAACAGCACGAGCTCGCCTCTCACCCGCAGCGACGCAAGCGAGTCGTCGAAGCTGCGCGCACCGACGCCGTCGTACACCACCGCGACGCCCTCGCCATCGGTGAGTTCGCGCGACTGTGCGGCGAAGTCGTCGTAGTCGAAGACCTCGGCGGCGCCAGCTTCGAGGCTGAGTTCCCGCTTCTCGGGCGTCGAAACGGTCGTGAACACGCGCACCCCGCGCGACACAAGCAGCTGCGTGAGCAGCAGCCCGACACCACCTGCCCCGGCGTGCACGATCACGGTCTCTCCGGATCGCGGCTGCGCCGCCGACGTCGCGAGATAGTGGGCCGTGAGCCCCTGCAACGGAATGGCGGCAGCGACATCGGCGGCGATACCGTCGGGCACGTGTACGGCACGCTCGGCCGCGACGACGAACCGTTCGGCGTACGTGCGCGTCGCCTCAGCGGTCGTGATGAGGTCGCCGACGGCGAAGCCCTCGACTCCCTCGCCGACGTCGAGCACGACGCCCGCCGCTTCACCGCCTGGCGTAAACGGGTACTCGACCGAGTACAGACCCGATCGCTGATACGTCTCGATGAAGTTCACGCCGATCGCGCGCGTCTGCACCAGCAGCTCGCCGCGACCCGCCTCGGGGCTCGGAACGTCGGTGAATTCCAGCAGCTCTGGGCCGCCGGCCTGGGCAACGGTGATGGCGTGAATCGAGGTCATGGGCCGAGCCTACGCCGGTCCCCCGACTACTGGCCGCGAGTTGCGTAATGAGTCAGCGGGGCCTCAGCCGAACCTCAGTCTGGCCTCAGCTCACCGCGTCCGGACCAACGTGGCCCGCGCATCACCGCTGCACCGGATCGCCGCCCGCTGAGAGCGCCGCGATGTCTGCCCGCCGCGGCAGGCCCTCCCAGTCCCCGCTCATGGTGCAGGCGTACGCACCCGCGGCAGTGGCCGTTTCGAGGCGCTGCGCGAGCGGTGCACCGGCAATCCACTCGGCGAGATGTCCGGCGACAAAGGCATCACCGGCACCGACCGTGTCGACCACGTCGACGCGCACGGCATCTCGCGCGAGGTGTTCGTCTCCCGCCACCGCAACACACCCGCGGTCGCCGAGTTTGATCACGACCTCGTGCGGCCCGAGTGCTTGCAGACCGCTGGCGAGCTCGACGGGCGCCAGCGCTCCGAGCAGCAGCGCCGCCTCGTCGTCGCCGGCGAACACAATATCGGCGAGCGGTACGAGCGCCGCGAGCCGGTCGGCCGCGGCGCGAGCGCTCCACAGCGCCGAGCGGTAGTTCAGGTCGATCGACACCGGCACACCCGCCGCGCGGGCCCTGCGCATCGTCGACTCGACCGCCGCGTCCGCGGTTGCCGAGAGTGCTGGCGTGATGCCGGTGACGTGTACCAGCGCGGCCTCAGTAATCAGTGAATCGAGCACGTCGGCGGCGGTCAGCCGCGATCCCGCGCTGTCACGCCGGTAATACACGACCCGGGAGGTTCCCGGCGTCGGTCGCTCCTTGAGCATCAGCCCGGTTGCGGCGTCAGGATCGCGGATCACGGCGGCGCGCACGCCCTCCGCCCGCAACTCCCGCTCAATCACGTCGCCCACGCTGTCTGCGCCGAGCCTGCCGCACCACGCGGCGGCGGTGCCGAGTCGGCTGAGCCCGATCGCGACGTTCGACTCGGCTCCGCCGAAGCCGAATTCGACCGCCCGCTGCGTGACGAGCCGCCCCGGTTGCGTTTGCCGCACGAGGCCCATCGACTCGCCGATCGTGAGCACGTACGGTGCGGCCGCCGCGCGTTGCGCCTGGTCGCCGATCACCGCGCGAGCCCCGCGTCTTCAATGAGCAGCTGCAATTCACGCGCGCGGGTCGTCAGCGCGCCGAGGTCACCGCCGGAAAAGGCGTCGCGCAGTAGTGGGCCGCCGAGGCTCACCGCGCAAGCACCGGCGCGTAACCAGGCGAGTGCCGCCTCCGCGTCCACGCCACCAGACGGAATGACCTCGATACCGGGGAACGGTCCCCGCAGGTCGCCCACATACCCGGGGCCGAGGCGAGATGCCGGGAAGACCTTCACAGCGGTGGCCCCGCGGCGCCAGCCGCCATGCAGCTCGGTCGGCGTGAATCCCCCGGGATAGAAGGGAATCGCCGCCGCGGCCGCGACGCCGATGACGCGTTCGTCGGTCGTGGGCGTCACCAGGTAGGACGCCCCCGCAGCGATCGCCGCGGTTGCTTCGTCAGGCTCCGTCACCGTGCCAACGCCGATGCTGGCATCGCCCCCGAATCGCTGCACCAGTCGCGGCAGTTCGGCGATCGTTCCCGGCGTACTCAGCGTCACCTCGATAAAACGCACCCCGCCCTCAAGCAGCGACTCGATCACCGGGGCATATTCTGCTGGGGTCGGTGCACGCAGCACCGCAATGATCGGGTGGTCACGCAGCTCGGCGGGCACCGCGGCCCGCGTTCCGGCGGTCATCGGGCGAGCCATCCGCCGTCGACGGGCAGCACCGCGCCATGAATGTAGTCGGCGTAGGGCGTGCACAGGAAGACGACCGCGCTCGCGATGTCTTCTGGTATCGCCCAGCGGCCGGCCGGGATGCGCTCGCTGAGTTGCTTGAATCGCTGTGGGTCTGCGAGTAACGCCTCATTCATGTCAGTCGCGACGTACCCCGGGGCGACCGCGTTCACGTTGACGCCGTGGGCGGCCCACTCGTTACTGAGCGCCTTGACGAGCTGCCCGACCGCGCCCTTCGACGCGGCATACGCCGGCACCCGCATGCCGCCCTGAAAGGTGAGGAGCGAAGCGAGGGTCACGATCTTGCCCGAGCCGCGCGCGACCATCGGCGCACCAAACCCCTGGCTGAGCTGGAATACCGCGTTCACGTTGACCGCAAGCACGCGCTCGAAGTCGGTGAGCGGAAAGTCGACGGCGTCGTGCCTGATCTGGGTCCCCGCGTTATTCACGAGGATGTCGGTGTCGCCGACCTCGTCAATCGCCGCGCCCACCGAACCAGCATCTGCAAAGTCAACCGTCACGTGCGCGAGCGAGCGCCCGAGTTCGCGCGCGAGCGCGTGGAGCGCGTCGGAGTTCGGCCCGCGCTGCAGCGTCGTCACGTCGGCGCCGCTCCGCAACAGCGCCGCGGCGATCGCCTCTCCGATGCCGCGGGAGGCGCCCGTGACCACGGCGGTGCGGCCGAGAAGTGTGGAATCGAACACGCTAGTTCCCCAGTCCGCTCGCGTTGACCACGTTCGCGGCGGGTCGCCCTTCACACACGTCGAGGATGTTCTCCATTGCGCGGCGCTTGAGCTCGGCGAACGACTCCTCGCTGTACCAGGCGGCGTGCGGGCTGAGCATGACCTGTTCGAACCCGAGCAGCGGGTGCGTCACGGGCAACGGCTCCTCCTCAAAAACGTCGAGGGCCGCGGCCGCCACGGCGCCCCGCTCGAGCGCGCGCACCAGCGCGGCCGTGTCCATGACGCCGCCGCGGCAGGTGTTCACGATCTTCACGCCGGTGCGCATCTGCGCGAACGCGGCGTCATTGATGAGGTGGCGTGTCTGCGGGATCAGCGGCAGGTGCAGCGAGATGAGGTCGGCACTCGCGAGCAATTGCTCTGGCGAGACCACCTCGGTGCCGCTCGGGCTGAGCGAGCCCGGCGTAAAGCGCGGGTCGGTGCCGATCACCCGGAAGCCGAGCGCGCGCGCCTTGCGCGCCGTCGCCTCCCCGATCAGGCCGAGCCCGTACACCGCGAACGTCGACGCCGAGAATCGGTGCAGCGGGCGCACGGCGTCGAGGCTCGCGACGCCGCGGCGCACGCCCTTGTCGAGCGCCCCCAGCCCGCGCATCAGCCCGAGCGCGTGAGCGATCGCGTGATCGCTGACGTCTTCGGTGCCGTAGTCGGGCACATTGCACACGGCGACACCGCTCGCGGTCGCCGCGTCCAGATCGACGGTGTCGACTCCGACGCCGTAGCGGCCGACCGCCGCGAGACCCGGCAGCTGGGCGAGCACGTCGCGCGTCACGGGTGCGTACTGGGTCAGGATCGCGGCGGCGCCCTGCGCCGCCCGCACGACGTCATCGGCTGTCGCGCACTCGGCGAGTTCGAGGTCGTACCCGTACCGGTCCGCGACCTCCTGTTCGATCTCGACACTGCCGTGATCACAGTCGGTGATCACTACGCGACGACGTTGCTGCTGCATTGAAGCCTCCATCGGAGAATGAAATTTGAAACATCATTTCATAAAGTGAAGACTTCGCCAAGCCGTCGTCACGGTGAAACCCCGCGGAAACGGCGATGAGCCACGATGGCCGTAGTGCAAACTACATCGCTGGCGCTACATCTCTGGCGCGCCGAGCACCTGCGATACGCGACGAGCGGCGCGGGTCACGACATCACCAAAGCGGCGCTCGTCTTCCTCGGCCACCACGCGCGCCGTGGGTCCAGCCAGGCTCAGTCCGGCGCAGACGTTGCCGGCGAAATCGAAGATCGGCGCCGCGAACCCGCGAATACCCTCGCGGTTCTCGCCGTTGTCGATCGCATACCCACGCTCCCGCGTCTGCGCGAGGTCGAGATACAGCGCCTCAAACGTCGTCAGCGTGTTGGGCGTGCGCCCCGCGAGCGTGTCAGGAATGTGCCGCTGCCGCACGTCGCCGGGCAATTGGGCCAGAATCGATTTGCCGATCGCCGTGGCATACGCCGGAACGGAATCGCCCACCTTGCTGAAGATGCGGATCGGCTGCGGGCTATCGACGAGCTCGATGTACACCACGTCTTTGCCCGACAGCACACCCAGGTGCGCGGTCTCACCGGTTTCCTTCACGATGTCTCGCAGTACGGGCAACGCCGCCTTGCGCGTATCGAGACGACTCAGGTACTCCGAGCCGAGCTTCGCGGTCAGCATGCCAAGCGAGTACACGCCGAGCTCCTCATCGAAGTGGAGCAGGTCGCGTCGCGCAAGCGTGAGCAGCATACGCTGCGTCGTCGCCTTGCTGTACCCGAGAATGCCCGTGCACTCAGCGAGCGTCACGCCGGGCCTCGGCGCCGAAGCGATGTACTCGAGAATGTCCACGGCCTTTTCGAGGCTCTGGGTTCCCGTGACGCGCTCCGAGGATGTCAATCCACCCGTGGAAATCACGCGTTCAGCCATGTCGTCTCCGTCCTGTCGGTGCAGACCCCGCCCCTTCGCGAGGCTCCCCCACCGTCCCAATCTTACGAACCGGCATCACTCGCCGAATTCATCTTGACATCATTTCACCACTTATGAGACAGTGTTTCAAATTTCAATTCGCGGAATCGCACAGTAGCGATTTTGCCGAAAGGGCTGATACCTCATGACCGCATTTCAATTCGATCCGGTCACGCTCCACGGGCTCGCCGATGTCGTGCTCGGCGAGAGCCCCGATCCGAGCCGCGTCATCGCGGGTACACCCGAGGCATCCGAGGCCATCCTGCACGAGGACGATCACACCGAGATCGGCGTCTGGGAGATCACCCCGGGCAGTTTTCACTCGAGCAAGGTCGGCGTCTCTGAGTTCATGTACTTCTTGAGCGGATCCGGAACCATCACGCGTGAATCGGGCGAAGTGATCGACATTCGGCCGGACACGTACGTGTCGCTCCCCGATGGTTCCCACGTCGTGTGGAACGTCGAAGAGACCACACGCAAGCTCTACATCATCACGCAGACGCCCGCCTGACCTGGCGCACCGACAAGGATCAATGATGAGCCTCAGCACCACCGGGATCCCCACGGTCAGGCCGCCGCGCCGATCGATATTCGACCCCGCCCGACTCCCGAAGGTCGCGCTCGCCATCGCGGCAGCCGGCTTCTTCGTGATCTTCTTCTTTTGGCCGCTGCTCGACGTCGTGTTACGCAGCGTCAGCGTCGACGGCGTCATGGACTGGGGCGACCCGCAGTTCACGATCGACCACTACGTGAAGATTCTGCAGGACGATTATCTGCACCTCGTCGAGTGGCGCACCATCGTGCTCGCCGTGAACTCGACACTGCTCGCACTGCTGCTGGGGTTCCCCACGGCGTATTTCATTTCCCGCCTCCCCGGCCGCGCGGCCGGTGTCGTGCTGCTGCTCGTGCTGATTCCGTTCCAGGTCTCAATCGTGGTGCGGCTGTTCGCGGTGACGTCCATTCTGAGCCCAAACGGGCTGTTGAGTCAGGTCAGCCAGGCGCTCGGCGGCGAGCGCTTCTCGCTGCTCTACACGCAGGGCGGCACGCTCGTCGGCACGGTGATGTATCTGCTGCCCTACATGATCCTGATTCTGTATTCGGGCATGACGGGCATCGACCACAACGTGATCCTCGCTGCGAAGACCATGGGCGCCTCCGGGTTTCAGATTTTCGTCAAGGTGTTCCTGCCGCTCGTGCGCACGTCGATCTTGAGCGGCGCGCTGCTCTGTTTCATTCTCGCGCTCAGCTTCTTCATCGTCCCCGCGATCCTTGGCGGCCCACAGGAGCAGACGGTTGCCGTCTACATTCAGCAGCAGATCGACCTCTTCCAGTGGGGTGTGGCGTCGGCGCTCGGGGTCGTGCTGCTCGCCGCGACGCTGATCCTGTACGTCGCTGTGATTCGCATCGGGGGCGGTTTCCAGGCTCCGGGCGTCGGCGGCCAGGCGAAGGGTGTCAGCGCCGAGCAGCGCTTCACCTGGTCGGCGGGCACGGTGACGACCGGCGTCGTAACGCTGCTCTCACTGCTCGTACTGCTGCTGCCCGTACTTATCGTGTTCCCACTGTCGGTCGGTGAAACCCAGACGGTGGTCTTCCCTCCGCGCGGCTTCACGCTGAACTGGTACGGCGAAGCGCTCTCGACGGGCACGTGGCTCGATCCGATCGCGCGCAGCTTGCTCGTGGCGACACTCACCGGACTCGCGTCGACCGCGCTCGCGCTGTACCTCGCTCGCGTGGTGCAGACGGCGAAGTCCGAGCGCACGAAGGTGCTGGTGTCGGGGTTGGCGTTCGCTCCCATCATCACCCCGGCGATTCTGCTCGCGATCGGAATCTACGCGGTCGAACTCAAGCTCGATCTCGCCGGCACGATCCCCGGGCTCGTGCTCGCGCACACGCTCGTCTCGTTCCCGCTCGCCTTCGCCATTCTCAACACGTCGCTCGCTTCGCGCGGCCTCGATCTTGAGACGGCGGCGTGGACAATGGGCGCCTCACGCATCTCGGCCTTCTGGCGGGTCACGGTGCGCGGCATGATCCCGGTACTGCTCTCGGCGTTCGGGCTCGCGTTCGTCACCTCTTGGGATGAGGTCGTGCTCGCGCTGTTCTTGCAGACCGGGCCGGTGAAAACGCTCCCCGTCACGATCTACCAGTACCTGGAGAGCGGCATCGTGCCGACGGTTCCGGCAATCGCCGCACTGCTCACGCTGCTCGTCATTGCCGTCATCTTCACCCAGCGCATCATCCAATCGCGGCGCTCACGGGCCGCGCTCTCAGCAGACAAGTAATTGGCAGATAAGAAATGAGAACAGGCATGTCTTCCACTCACGCACCCGCGCCAAGCGCCGGGAAGCGCGGCGAGGTCATCGTCGACCAGATCACCTGCGACTTCAGCGGCACGCGCGTGCTCCACGAGACCGATCTCATGGTGCAGGCGGGCGAGTTCTTTACGCTGCTCGGCCCCTCCGGCTCAGGTAAGACGACCCTGCTGCGCATCATTGCCGGGCTGATCGATTTCACCTCGGGTAGCGTCGCGATCGACGGCAGCGACGTCACGCACCTGCCCACCCAACAGCGCGACCTCGGGTTCGTCTTCCAGAACTACGCGCTCTTCCCGCACCTCACCGTCGCGCAGAACATCGCGTTCGGTCTGAAAATTCGCAAGGTGCGCGGCGCTGCCCTCACGAAGCGACTCGACGAAATGCTCGAGCTGACCGAGTTGGGTTCGCTTCGGGATCGACACCCGGCTCAGCTCTCGGGTGGTCAGCAGCAGCGCGTCGCTCTCGGCCGCGCGCTCGCGCAGCGCCCCCGGGTGCTGCTGCTCGACGAGCCGCTCGGGGCGCTCGATCGGAGGCTGCGACAGGATCTCGGGTCTGAGATTCGCCGGATCCAGCAGGAATCTGAGACCACCGCGATCTACGTCACCCACGATCAGGAGGAGGCCTACATCCTCTCCGATCGCATGGGCGTGATGGAGGCGGGCTACATTCGCCAGGTCGGCGCACCACGCGAGGTCTACAGCGCCCCGAACAGCGACTTTGTCGCGAACTTCCTGGGCGAGACCAATAGCTTCGCGGCCGAAGTGGTCGGGCACGACCGTGACGGCACGACGGTGCGCACCGGTGAGTTCGCTGTCACGGCGGCGGCGGGCTCCCCGCTGCTCATTGGCACCGCGTGCACGCTCAGCGCACGACCTGAGCAGATCCGGCTCAGCGCGAGCGTGGAGACGGTGCCAGCTGGCTACGAATCAGTCGCGCGCGTGACGGTCACCGACGCTCGCTTCTTCGGGCAGACGATTCGGGTGCGCCTCGCAGACGAGCGCGGCAGCTACCTCGTCGACCTCGACAGTGCCGAAGCAATCCCCACGATCGGCACTCCCGTCGTCATGAGTGTTCGCGCGCGTAGCGCGGTGCTCATCCCGACTCACTAACCACACTCTTCACCCCGCAATATCTTTCGACACGTGCATCCAAGGAAGGACCTGCATATGCATTCCACACTCACCCGGGCGGCGTCACTCGGCGCCCTCGCCCTCGCCGGGGCCCTCGTTCTCACGAGCTGCAGCGGCGGCGGCGACTCCGGAGATAGCGCCGCGAGCGGCGACATCTCCGGAGACATCCTGTTCTATGACACCAGCGGCGGCGACGTGTGGGAGGGCCTGAACGACACCCTCTTCGCCGACTTCACCAAAGACACCGGCGTCAAGGTCGTCGACGACTACAACGAGGCCTCGACGAAGTTCTTCGCCGGCGCCCAGAACGGCGCCGTCGACTGGAGCCTCGTCTTCCTCCCCTCGCTGAGCGACGCGCAGCAGGCGGCCGACGAGGGCTATCTCGCCGACATCGACACGAGCGTCGTACCCGTCGACAAGCTCAAGGACGGCACCTATTCAAAGACCGGCATCGAGGTCGGCACGTTCGGCATGGTGCTCGCCTGGAACACCGACAAGTGGCCCGTCGACAAAGCGCATCCTGAAACGTGGGAGGACCTGTACGACACCACGGCCTTCCCAGGGAAGCGCTGCCTCTTCAACAACCCGCAGTACGGCTGGACGCTCGAGTCGGCGCTGCTCGCCGACGGCGTCGCGGCCGACGACCTCTACCCGCTCGACACCGATCGCGCGTTCAAGAAGCTCGGCACGATCAAGAACGACGTCACCTGGTGGTCAAGCGGTGCGCAGTCGATCGAGAGCTTCGAGAACGGGTCGTGCGACCTCGGCATCGTGTGGGCGAACCGCGCATTCACCGCGAGCCAGAACGATTTCCCGATCTCGGTCAGCTGGGATCAGGCGGGGTACGCGAACAGCGTCTGGGCGATCCCGAAGGATGCACCGAATCCCGAAGCGGCGCAGCAGCTGCTGAAGAGCGTGATCGAGAACACTGACGGACAGATTGCCTTCGCCTCGCGCGTTCCCACCCCGATTCCCGCTTCGAGCACCGATGTGGCCGTGACTGACTTCCCCGAAGACATCCAGCCGTTCCTGCCCGTCGGCGAGAACACGAAGACGGCCATCACGCTCGACGCTGACTACTACAAGGAGCACAACGCCGAGCTGACCGACGAGTTCAATCGCTGGGTCGCTCAGTAACAAGCCGCGGTGTCGCGCGTCGCACCGCCCGGCGGCGCGCGACACCGCCCCCACCTCCACTCCGACCGAAAGGGACCCCATGAAAATCGTCTGCATCGACGGCGAATCACAGTACGCAGATATCGTTCGGCGCGACGTGATCGAACCGCTCGCCGCCGCCGGCCACCAACTCGACTGGTTCGAGGAGCGCTTTGACGACGCCGAGGCGACCATTGCCCGCGCTCAGGGCTACGACGCCGTCTACATCATCGGCGATCAGGGCCCACTGCCGCAGGCGTTTCTCTCGTCGGTTCCCGGTCTCTCCCTCGTCAGCTTCGTCGGTACCGGAGCGCACCGCTTCGTCGACGTCGCCGAGGCCGAATCGCTCGGAATCACCGTCACCAACGTGCCCGACTTTGCGAGCCGCAGCGTCGCCGAACACGCGATCGCACTGCTCTTCGCGGTGGCCCGTCGCGTACCGGAGGGCGACCACATCGTGCGTGCCGGGGAATGGGCGAAGCACCAGGGTGTGAAGCTCAGCGGACGCACGCTGGGCGTCGTCGGCACCGGCGCGATCGGGCGCGAGGTGATTCGCATCGCCGACGCTCTCGGTATGCACGTGCTGTACTGGAATCGCACCGAACGCCCCGAGATCGAGGCCGAGCTTCCGGGCCGTCGCGTCGCACTCGACGAGCTGTTCCGCGCGAGTGATGCCGTTTCGCTGCACCTGACGCACACCCCAGAGACCGAGCGGCTGATCTCTGCCGAGTTGCTTTCGCTGCTCTCACCCGGCGCGATCCTCGTCAACACCGCTCGCGACGAAATCGTCGATCGCGACGCCCTGTTCGCCCTCCTGCGGGAGGGACAGCTCTTCGGCGCCGGGATCGACGTGTTCGAGTCCGAGCCTCCGGCGCTCGCATCGATCCCCCTCGACGTTCCCAATCTCGTGATGACCCCGCACATCGGGTTTCACACCGACGAAGCCGACGACGTGTTTGCGATCGCGGGGCGCAACATCGTCTCGTTCGCTGCGGGCACTCCCGTCAACGTCGTCTCCAGCACCGCACTGTGACCCACGAAAGAGACACGACACCCATGGAAATTCGCCACGCCACCCATCCCGATGAGATCGTCGGCATGAGCGACGATGAGCTGCGCGCTCGCTTCGTCATCAGTGACCTGTTCACCCCCGGCCAGCTGAAGGTCGTCTACAGCCACGAGGATCGGATGGTGCTCGGCGGGGTCAGCCCCGTGCCCGGTGCCACGCTGCCCCTCGAGAATTACGCAGACCTGCGTGCAGAATACTTCTGCCAGCGGCGCGAACTCGCCGTGACCGGTCTCAGCGGCTCTGGCGTGGTCGTCGTGGACGGCACCCGGTACCCGATCGGCCACATGGATGTGCTCTACATCGGCCGCGGGGCGCGCGACATCTCGTTCGAGGCGGAGGTGACGGGCACGCGGTTCTTCCTGTCGTCGGCCGTCTCGCACTCCGACCACCCGACGACGCTCGTTGCCGCCGCGGACGCGTTGACGACGGAGACCGGTGAGCAGCAGCACGCCAATCGCCGCATTGTGCGCAAGCACATTCACGAGGACGGGGTGAGCAGCAGCCAGCTCGTGCTCGGCATCACGGCGCCCGAGCCTGGCAACGTCTGGAACAGCATGCCGCCGCACACCCACGACCGCCGCACCGAGGTCTACGTATACTTCGATCTCGATGAGAACGAGCGCCTGTTCCACTTCATGGGGCTCCCCGGTCAGACCCGTCACGTCGTGCTGCGCGATGGCGACGCGGTGATCTCACCGGCGTGGTCGATGCACTTCGGCGCTGGCACCGCGAACTACTCGTTCCTGTGGGTGATGGCCGGTGAAAACCAGTCGTTCGCCGACATGGACCAGATCTCCGTGCCAGAGCTCGCGGGCGTCGCCGGCCACTAGCCGCTTTGCTGGTCGGGGGCCGCGGCGCAGAAGCGCTACGGCGCCCCGACGAGCTTCGGCGCTGGCCCGCCGCCGAAGTCTTCAAAGATCAAGATTGTGCGCGTATTGCGCACCCAGGGCACCGACTGAATGTCTTCGAGCACCACGCGGCGTAGATGGCTGTTGTCGGCCGCTCGCACGAGCAGCAACACATCGAAGTCGCCGCCGACGAGCGCGATGTGCTCGACCTCCGGAATAGCGCTGAGCCGCTCGCGCACCTCCTGCCACCCCGTTTGATCGATCAGCAGCGTGACATACGCCGACGCGTGGGTGCCTGCGCGCACCGGGTCCGTGCGCACAGTGAAGTTCACGATGACGCCGCTGTCGACGAGCTTGCGCACCCGGGCATGGGCCCCCGCGCGTGAAATATGCACGGCCTCCGCGAGCGCCGTCATCGACACGCGCGCGTCGTTCTTCAGCACGGCCAAAATGGCCCGGTCGATATCGTCCACCTGCATGTCGCGCCCCTCCGAGAGAAGTGGGTGTCCTCCTTGACACTCATCCAGCTTTTCTGCCGCTCTGCGTACAAACATACAGAACTGACCCCGGTCTCGACGCAGCGTTGCGATTTCAAGGCAATATGGGCGACATATTGACAGACGGATTCAAGGAGGAACCGTGTCTCGATCAGACGTCCCCCTGTTGCCGCGCGACACCCCGGTCCAATTGATCGATCGCGACGGTGAGCTGCACGCAGACCCAGCGTTTCAGCTACCGTCACCCGACACGCTGCGCCTGGCCTACGCCGGCCTCGTCAACGGTCGCCGCATCAACGACCAGTGCAACGCGCTCGTGCGGCAGGGCCGCCTCGCGGTGTACCCGTCGTCGAACGGCCAGGAGGCCTGCCAGATAGCTGCCGCGCTGTGCCTCGACGACGGCGACTGGCTTTTTCCGACGTACCGCGACTCGGTCACCGTCATCACTCGCGGCGTGGCACCCGCCAAGGCCATGGTGCTGCTGCGCGGGGACTGGCACTCGGGCTACAACCCGCACGAGTTCGGCATCGCCCCGCAGTCGACGCCCCTCGCCACACAGCTGCTGCACGCCGTGGGCTTCGCGCACGCGGCCAGACTGCACGGCGAAGACACCGTCGTGCTCGCGATGTGCGGCGACGGCGCCACGAGCGAGGGCGACTTCCACGAGGCGCTGAACTTCGCGGCTGTGTTTCACCTGCCAGTCGTCTTCTTCGTGCAGAACAACGAGTTCGCCATTTCGGTGCCGCTGTCGCGGCAGACCGCCGCCCCCTCACTCGCGCACAAGGCCGTGGGTTACGGCATGCCGGGCGAGCGCGTCGACGGCAACGACGTTGCCGCGCTGCTCGCGGTGCTGGGTGCGGCAGTCTCACGCGCGCGGTCGGGCGGCGGCCCGAGCCTCGTGGAGGCGCACACCTATCGCATGCTCGCCCACACGAACGCCGACGACGACACCCGGTACCGGTCGCGCGAAGACGTGGCGGCGTGGGTCGCGCGCGACCCGCTCACCCGGGTGCGCACGCACCTGCGCGAGACAGGGGCGCTCACCGACGCCGACGAGGTCGAACTCGCGGCGGCGGCCGATGAAATCGCGAGCGAGCTGCGGTACGCGATGAACGCCGACCCCGAACTTGATCCCGAACAGCTGTTTGCGCACGTGTTTGCCGAACGCCCGCACACGCTCGATGCGCAGTGGGAGTCACTGCGCGACGAAATCGATCGCACGGAGGCCCCAGCATGAGCACCGTGACCGCGAGCCGCCCCTCCGCAGTGGCGAATGAGGCCTCCGCTCAGCCCGCCACCCCCGTGCCCACCGTTGTCGAGACCATGACGATGGCCGGCGCACTGAACCGCGCGCTTGCCGATTCACTCGCGGGCGACGACCGCGTCATCGTGTTCGGCGAGGACGTGGGCGCGCTTGGCGGCGTCTTTCGCATCACCGACGGACTGACGGAGCGCTTTGGCGAACAGCGCTGCTTCGACACTCCCCTCGCGGAATCCGGGATCGTCGGCACCGCAGTCGGCATGGCGATGAACGGGCTCGTGCCCGTCGTTGAAATGCAGTTCGACGCGTTCGCGCTGCCCGCGTTCGAGCAGGTCGTCAGCCACGTCGCGAAGCTCGGCAACCGCACCCGCGGCGACGTACGCCCGCAGCTCGTCATTCGCATTCCGTACGGCGGCGGCATCGGCGGCGTTGAGCACCACTGCGACTCGTCAGAGGCGTACTACGCGCACACTCCGGGCCTCACGGTCGTGTCGCCATCGACCCCGCAAGACGCGTACTCGCTGCTGCGCGCGGCGATCGCGTCGCCCGACCCCGTGATCTTCATGGAGCCGAAAAAGCTGTACTGGTCGAAGGGAAAGGTCGACACGTCGATCACCGCCGAGCTGCGTCGGGCGAGCGTCGTGCGGCAGGGCAGCGATCTCACGCTCGTCAGCTACGGACCGTCGATGCCAATCGCACTCGAAGCTGCGGCGGCCGCCGAGGCCGAGGGGCGCAGTGTCGAGGTCATCGACGTGCGCACTCTCACGCCGTTTGACGATCACACGGTGGTCGAGTCGGTGCGCCGCACTGGGCGCGCGATCGTGATCGCCGAGGCCCCGGGATTCGCGAGCGTCGCTGCAGAGATTCAAGCGCGCATCTTCGAGCAGTGCTTCGAGTTCCTCGAGGCACCGGTGCGACGCGTGACCGGGTTCGACACCCCGTTCGCCTCGCCGAAGTTCGAGCACTGGTATCTACCCGACGTCGATCGAGTGCTCGACGCTGTCGACTCGCTGCACTGGGAGGACAACTGATGAATACCCAAGTGTTTCGGCTGCCCGATCTGGGCGAGGGCCTCACCGAGGCTGCCCTCGTGCAGTGGCTCGTCGCCGTCGGCGACACCATCGGCATTGACCAGCCCATCGCCGAGGTCGAGACCGCAAAGAGCATCGTCGAACTCCCCTCGCCATTCGCCGGCGTCGTCGCGAAGCTGCACGGCAGCCAGGGCGACGCGCTGCTGACCGGGGAGCCCGTGATCGAGGTAGAGGGGGGCGAAGCTGGCGTTCGTGAGGACCCAGAGGGTTCCGGATCGGGCAATGTGTTGATCGGCTACGGCACAAATAGCGGGCCCGCGAAGGGGAGGCGGAGGCGCGCGAGCGGCGCGGGGCGCGCCGGTGGCGGTTCGGCTGCCGGAGCCAGTGCCGGTGTTGCCGCCGATGCGGCTGCCGGTTCGGCTGCAGCTGCGCCAGCGGCACTCGAAGCGACCCGCCGCACCGTCGCCGTGCGGTCCCCCATTGTGCGCCGGCTCGCCCGCGAGCTCGGCGTCGATCCGCGATCCGTTCCCGCGACCGGCAGCGACGGGGCGGTGACGCGCACCGACGTGTTGCGCGCCGCGCACCTGCTGAAGCCGGCCGAGGGCTCTGGGGCAGGGGGCTCTGCGGGGGTCGAGTCACAGTTGGAGTCGGTTCCGGCGGCTCCGGCGGTCCCTCACGATTCCCCGCTGCCCATCGCGCGCATCGAACGGTTCAGCCCACTGCGTCGCGTGGTGAGCGACAAGCTGACGCGCAGTCGAGCGGAAATCCCCGAGGCTACGGTGTGGGTCGACGTCGACCTCACGGAGCTGTGGGCGTTGCGCTCGCGCATGGCGCAGCCGGGCGAGCGCGCACCGTCGCTGACCGCGATCCTCGCCCGATACACCCTGATTGCGCTGCAGCAGTTCCCAATTCTCGCGGGGCGGCTCACCGCGACGGGCGACGCGATCGAGATCTACGAGGGCGTTAACCTGGGCATCGCCGTCGATACGAGCCGCGGGCTCATGGTGCCCGTGCTGCCGCGCGCGGACGAGCTCACGGTCGGGGTACTCGACAGCGAGCTCCGGGCGCTCAGCGCGCTCGCGCGCGAGGGCCGTACGCCTCCCGAGCGGCTGCGCGATTCGACGTTCACGCTCAACAACTACGGCGGTCTCGGCGTCGACGGCTCCGCCGCGATCATCAACCACCCGGAGGTCGCCATGCTCGGCATCGGGCGCGTCCTCGAACGCGCGTGGGTGGTCGACGGACGCATCGAACCCCGCCGCATCGCTCAGCTCTCGCTCGTGTTCGACCACCGGGTCTGCGACGGTGGCTACGCTGCGGGGTTCCTGCGCGCGGTCACAGACCTCCTGGAACACCCCCTGCGGGCCTACCCGCGCCTCTAACCCCTACCCGCTCTCCCTCACCCCCCTCCCCCAGCGCCTCCCGTCGAGCGGACGCATATGGTCGCTATCGCGGGTCAAAACGACCATTTGCGTGCGCTCGACGGGGGCGAGACGGGCCCGTTGAGAATACTGAGAAACGGACGCCGGCGCCCCGTACGCCGACTCGAACGACGTAGGGTCGGCGTACATTGAAGTGCAACTTCATTACCGCGATCAGGCTCGGCGACGGCAAATTCTCTGGAGAGTGAGATGACGATGGATTTTTCAATCGACGACGAAGTTGACGCTGGCATGTTGCGATTCGGCGGTCAGACTGGCAAGTTCTCCCACAACGAGACGGTCGAACTCGCCAATGGCACCATCAACCTAGACATTTCTGACACCGGAACCGTCCTGGGCATCGAGTTCATCGGCGTCTCCGCGCTGCTCGAAGCGGACGCCCTCCGCAACCTCCGCACAATTACTTGACCCCACACGCACAACGCACCCCCACCCCCGCACCCTGCCCCCTCGAGGGGGCGCGGGCAGGGGGCAGGCGCGGGTTATTGGGGGATGATTTCGTTTGAGCGGGTGTTGAGCGCTACGCCCTTCGGTTCCTTCACGAGCGACACCGCCACGAGCGAGATGATCGTCACGCCCAGGATGTACACCCCGATCGTCCACGATGCACCCGTCGCACCGAACACGAGGTCCGCGATCATGGGCGCGAATGCGCCGCCGAAGATCGCGCCGATGGCGTAGCCGATCGAGACGCCCGAGTACCGCACGTCGGCCGGGAACATCTCAGAGTAGAGCGCCGCCTGCGGTCCGTACGAGAGGCCGAGCCCCACGGTCATCAGGAACAGAGCGAGGAAGTACATGAAGATGTCGCCCGTGTCGATCAGGAACCACATCGGGATGGCCCAGATACCGAGCAGCACGTAGCCGATCTGGAACGTGCGCACGCGCCCGATCCTGTCCGAGAGAATGCCGCCGAACAGCGTGAATCCGAGCCACCCGAACGACGCGAGCGTCGTCGCGAGCAATACGGGTGGGCGCTCGAGCCCGAGTCCACCCTCGGCCTCCGGCCTCGTCGCGTACGCCGAGAAGAACGCGATCAGCAGGTAGCCCGCAGCGTTGTTCGCAATGAAGATGAGCGCGGCGAGAATGACCTCTTTGGCGTGCTTCGAGAACAGGGTCTTCAGCGGCGCCGCCGACTCTCCCTTGCGCTCCTGCAGCTCCTTGAACACCGGCGACTCCTCGACCGCGCGGCGAATGAAGTACCCGACGATGATGAGCACGATCGAGAACAGGAACGGCAGGCGCCAGCCCCAACTCAGGAACTGCTCCTCGGTGAGCGTGGTGGTGATGATCCACATGGTCGCGGTCGCGAGGATCATGCCGAGCGGCACGCCGATCTGCGGGTATGCACCGAAGAATCCGCGCTTGCCCTCGGGCGCGTGCTCGACCGACATCAGGGCTGCGCCGCCCCACTCGCCGCCGGCCGAGAATCCCTGCAGCACGCGCAGCAGCACGAGTAGCACGGGGGCCGCGACACCGATCTGCGCGTAGGTGGGCAGCACGCCGATGAGCGCGGTCGAGATACCCATGAGCACGAGCGTGAGCACGAGCATGCGCTTGCGGCCGAGGCGGTCACCGAGGTGGCCAGCGACGATCGCGCCGAGCGGCCTGAAGAGGAACGAGATGCCGAGCGACGCCCACGCGACGATCTGCCCGACCGTCTCGCCAGCGGGGGCGAAGTACAGGGTTGCGAACACCGCCCCGGCGGCCTGCGCGTAGATAAAGAAGTCGTACCACTCGATGGTGGTACCGACGACGGTGCCCGCGAGCACCCTGCGCCGTTCCGTTTGCCTGGACACGGTCATAGTCATGTGAACTCCGTTGTTCGTGTGGACGGTCGCGGCGACGGTCAAGTTACCGACCGTTCGGCCAGTAATAGAGCGTACACGACGGTCGGCCCGTGCGGTAAAGAACCATCGAAGCCCCGCGATCGTTTGCGCAGGCAGACCTCGCGGCCTATTCTGGTATTCATTACCGAACGATCAGTCACTAATTCGACTGACGCGGGCAGACACGGAGGTCATCGCCCATGCCAGAGGCATTTCTCGTAGGTGGCGTACGCACGCCGGTGGGTCGATACGGCGGCTCACTCGCCTCGGTACGACCCGATGATCTGGCCGCGATCGTGCTGCGCGCACTCGTCGAGCGGACGGGGGTACCGGCGTCAGTCATCGACGAGGTCATTCTCGGGGCCGCGAATCAGGCGGGCGAAGACAACCGGAACGTGGCTCGCATGGCCACGCTGCTCGCGGGGCTACCCGACAGCATTCCGGGATACACCGTGAACCGGCTCTGCGCCTCGGGCATGACCGCCGTGGCGAACGCCTCGCAAGCTATTCGCGCCGGAGACGCCGACCTCATCATCGCCGGCGGCGTCGAGTCGATGACGCGAGCGCCGTGGGTGCAGCAGAAGCCCGCCCAGGCCTGGGCGAAGCCGGGCGAGCAATTCGACACGTCGATCGGCTGGCGCTTCACGAACCCCAAGCTTGCCGCGCGCGACAAGGCGACCTACTCGATGCCGGAAACCGCTGAAGAGGTCGCGCGCGTCGACGGCATCAGCCGCGAAGACGCCGACGCATTCGCCGTCGAGAGCCATCGTCGCGCGGTCGCCGCCATCGCAGCCGGCCACTTCACCGACGAGATCGTGCCCGTCACCGCCCAGCTCGGCCGCGGCAAGACCAGCGAGGTCGACACTGACGAGGGTCCGCGAGCTGAGTCGAGCGCCGAGGTGCTCGCGAAGCTGCGCCCAGTCGTCGCGGGGGGCAGCGTGGTCACGGCCGGCAATGCCTCATCACTGAACGACGGCGCTTCGGCGCTGCTGGTTGCGAGCGCCGAAGCCGTCGAGCGCCACGGCCTCGTGCCGCGCGCACGCATCGTGACGAGCGTGTCGGCGGCGCTCGCACCCGAGATCATGGGGCTCGGGCCAGTGCCGGCGACCGAGAAGGCGCTCGCCCGAGCCGGGCTGGCCATCGACGACATCGGCTCGATCGAACTCAACGAGGCGTTTGCATCACAGTCGCTCGCGTGCATCAGGCGGCTCGGCCTCGACCCCGCGCGAGTGAACGCCGACGGCGGTGCAATCGCCCTGGGCCACCCGCTCGGGTCGTCAGGATCACGCCTGCTCGTCACGCTGCTCAGCCGCATGGAGCGCGAGGGTTCCCGTTACGGCCTCGCCACCATGTGCGTGGGCGTCGGCCAGGGCACCGCGACCATCATTGAGCGGGTGGCACCGTGAGCGGCGCGGCACTGCGCATCGAGGATCGCGACAGCTTTGTGCTCGCCACCCTCGATCGGCCCGAAAAGCGCAATGCGATCGACCTCGACCTCATCGCTGCGCTGCACGAGCTCTGCGCGACGCTCGAAGCGGTGCCCCGCACCCTCGTGCTGCAGGGCGCCGGGGCAAACTTCGCGGCGGGCGCAGACATCGCGCAGCTGCGGGAGCGCCGCGCCGACGACGCCCGCGCTGGCATCAACACCCGCGCCTTCATGCGCGTGCACGCACTGCCGATGCCCGTCATCGCCGTGCTCGACGGGTACGCACTCGGCGGCGGTGCGGAGCTGGCGTACAGCGCCGACATTCGCGTCGGCACGCACGCGCTGCACATCGGCAACCCCGAAACCGGCCTCGGTATCATCGCCGCAGCCGGGGCCACCTGGCGGCTGCGCGAACTCGTCGGCGAGGGCCTGGCAGCCGAGATGCTGCTCGCAGGCCGCGTCTTGACCGGCGAGGAGGCGCACGCCGCCGGTCTCATCACGCATCTGCTGCCGAACGGCGACGACGCCCTCGCGGTCGCGATCACCATCGCCGAGCGCATCGCCAAGCTTGACCCGGCTGCGACCCAGGCCTCGAAGCGAGTGCTGCGCGCCCCGCGCAACGCCCACCCCGAGATCGACCTCGCCGAGCAGGCCGTGCTCTTTGACAGCCCCGAGAAGGAGCGACGCATGACCGCATTCCTCAACCGAAAGCAGCAGCGATGACGACGGCGGGCTCCGATACGGTTCCCGCCCGCGTCGGCGTGCTCGGCGGTGGGCGAATGGGCGGCGGCATCGCCCACGCGTTCCTGCTCGCTGGCGCCTACGTCGTGGTGGTCGAGCAGAACGTCGCCGCCGCCGACGCCGCCCGAGAACGCATCGAGCGCAGCATCGACGCCTCGATCGCCCGCGGCCACGACGGTGACGCGGCGCAGCTCAAGCGGGCGCTCACGCTCGCCACCGACGTCACCGCCTTCGGCGCCTGCTCACTCGTCATCGAGGCAGTGCCGGAGTCGATCGAGTTGAAGACCGAGGCGCTCGCGGAGATCGAGCGTCAACTGCCGCACGACGCCGTCGTCGCGTCGAACACATCGTCGATCCCGCTCGCCCAGCTCGCCGATGCGCTCGAACGCCCCGAGCAGTTCATCGGTCTGCACTTCTTCAATCCGGTGCCGGCGTCGTCACTCATCGAGGTCGTCGTCAGCGACCGCACCTCGCCAGAGTTGGCCGAACGCGCTGCCGGCTGGGCGCGAGCCCTCGGCAAGACGCCGATCACGGTGGCCGACGCTCCCGGATTCGCGTCGAGTCGGCTCGGCGTTGCACTCGCGCTCGAAGCGATCCGCATGGTCGAGCAGGGTGTCGCGACCGCCGCCGACATCGACCTGGCAATGGAGCTTGGATACCGCCACCCCACGGGGCCGCTGCGCACCACCGACATCGTGGGGCTCGACGTGCGGCTCGGCATCGCCGAGCAACTCGAACGCGATCTCGGCCCAACCTTCACCCCGCCCCAGCTGTTGCGCGACCTGGTCGCCGAGGGCCGGCTCGGCCGCAAGAGTGGCCGCGGCTTCTACGACTGGCCGGAATAACCCGGCCGACGGCCACCGCACACTTCGCATTCAGCACGACAGGAGACCCCCGATGACCCGCACGCTGCAGAGCTACGTCCAAGATGCCTGGTGGAGCCCCGCCGATTCGACGGGCGCCACCGAAGTGCGAGATGCGACGTCGGGCGAGCCTGTCGCATTCGTGTCGAGCGCGAGACTCGACCTCGCCGGTGCGATGGAATATGCCCGCCACGTCGGGCAGCAGAGCCTCGGTGCGCTCACCTTTCATCAGCGCGCGGTCATTCTGAAACAGCTCGCGCTGCAGCTGACCGAGCACAAGGCCGAGCTCTACGAGCTGTCGACGCGCACGGGCGCGACGAAGACCGATTCGTGGGTCGACATCGACGGCGGCATCGGCGTGCTCTTCACCTACTCGGGCAAGGGCCGTCGCGAGCTGCCGAACAGTCGCGTGCAGCTCGACGGCCCGGTCGAAACACTGTCGAAGGATGGCACGTTTCTCGGCCGTCACATTCGCACGACGCTGCCGGGCGTCGCCGTGCAGATCAACGCCTTCAACTTTCCCGTGTGGGGTTCACTCGAGAAGTTTGCCCCCGCCTTTCTCGCGGGAATGCCGACGATTGTCAAGCCCGCGACGCCAGGCGCGTACGTCACCGAGCAGATGGTGCGGATCATGGTCGAATCGGGGCTGCTGCCCGCGGGGTCGCTGCAGCTCGTGACCGGGTCCATTCGCGACGTCTTCGACCACTCGCGGCTCGGCGACGTCGTCGCTTTCACCGGCTCAGCGAGCACGGCGGCGGGGTTGCGTCGCCACGACGCGGTGCAGACCGGCGGCGTGATCTTGGGTGTGGAGACCGACTCGATCAACGCCTCCGTGCTCGGCCCCGACGCGGTGCCCGGCACGCCCGAGTTCGACGCGTACGTGCGCCAGCTCGTCACTGAGATGACCTCGAAGGCTGGCCAGAAGTGCACCGCGATCCGCCGCGCAATCGTGCCCCTCACGGTCGTCGACGCCGTGGTTGACGCGGTGCGGGATCGCATCGCCTCGAAGGTGGTCGTCGGCGACCCCCGCGACGAGTCGACCACCATGGGCGCACTCGCGTCGGTGGAACAGCGCGACGAGGTACTGCGCCAGGTGCAGACGCTCGTTGACGGTGGTGGGCGCATCGAGCTCGGTGACGGTCAACTGCCGGGCGAAGACACGGCGTTCCTCAACCCGATCCTGCTCCGCTTCGATGACGCGCGCGCCCCACGGGTGCACGACACCGAGGCGTTCGGGCCGGTGTCGTCCGTGATCGGGTACGCGACGGCCGCCGAGGCCGCAGAACTCGTGGTACGCGGGGGCGGCTCGCTCGTGACGAGCGTCGCCTCGGCCGATCCGGAGTTCGTCGCAACCCTCACGCGGCTGAGCGCGCCCGCAAACGGCCGCATGCTCGTGCTCGATCGCACCGACGCGCGCAGTTCGACGGGCCACGGCTCGCCGCTGCCCAACCTCGTGCACGGCGGCCCCGGCCGAGCGGGCGGCGGCGAGGAGCTCGGCGGGGTGCGCAGCGTGTTCCACTACATGCAGCGCACGGCGATTCAGGGCAGCCCCGAGATGCTCACCGCGATCACCGGGGTCTGGCACGCTGGCGCCGCCACGCACGACGAGTCCCACCCGTTCCGCAAGTCGCTCCAGGAGCTGCGCGTCGGCGACCGCGTCGTGTCCGAGGAGCGCGAGGTCACACTCGACGACATCGCGCACTTCGCCGAGTTCACGGGCGACACGTTCTACGCGCACACCGACGAGGAGGCCGCGGCCGCCAACCCCTTCTTCCCGGGGCGCGTCGCACACGGGTACCTGCTGCTCTCGTTCGCGGCGGGGCTGTTCGTGTCACCCGAGCCGGGCCCCGTCCTCGCGAACTACGGCCTGGAAAGCCTGCGCTTCATCACTCCGGTCTCACCGGGCGACCGCATCAGGGTCGCGCTCACGGCAAAGCAGATCATTCCGCGCGAGACAGACGAGTACGGCGAGGTGCACTGGGACGCGGTGCTGACGAACCAGAACGACGAGATCGTCGCAACCTACGACGTGCTCACGCTCGTGTCCAAGACCCACACCCCCTAACCTGGACCCCGCCCCGCGCCCGCCTCGCCCCCTCTGTGCGTTGCCGAGCGTACGCAAATGCACTGTTTGGCGCCCGATAAGGACCAAACGTGTGCGCTCGACGGGGAGCGGGTTAGCGGAAGTCGGCGACCTCGTTTACGCGGAGGCCTGAGCGGACGTACGAGAGCACCGCCTCGGCGAGCGCCTCGGGCGTCTCCGGCCCGTCGGGGCGGTACCACTCGACGAGTGAATTCACGAGCCCGAATGTGAATCGTGCCGCGAGCCCCGGATCAAGATCGTCGCGCAGCGCGCCCTCGTTGCGCGCCCGCTCGAAGATCGCGCGCAACCGCGCGGTGAGCGCCCGACGCCGTTCGAGCGCGCGCAGTTCAACGTCAGAATTGCCGTGCAACCGCAGCAGCAGAATGAGATAGGGCTGCTGCTCGCACGCGACGAGCACCGCGGCGCGCACGATCTCGCGAATCTGCCCGACCGCATCGGAACCGGCGCCAGCAGCACCGGCAGCGCCGGCCCCGTTCCCACCCCGCTCCGCCTCGTCGAAGACCTGCTCAAGGGCGCCGAGCGCGCGCTCGAGCGCGATTTCGAGCATCTCCGCCTTGGACGCAAAGTGGTGGTACACCGCCGATTTCGACAGGCCGAGCCGCGTCGAGATCATACCGAGCGACGACGCGTCGTAGCCGTGATCGGTGAACACCTGCACGATGACCTCGAGCATGCTGCTCTGGTCGTAGCCGGGCCGACCCCTGCGGGGCGTCGCTTCCGTGCTGTCCATGACCGGTCCTCTCACGTGCTGCGCCCGCGCCTCGCGATGCGTGTGCGCGGGCCCCCGCGCTGGAGCAAATCTACCGCAGGTCGTACACCCGCTTCAGCTTGCCCTCGGAGCGGGGCAGACTGCCCGTCGGGGCGATCTCGCCCGCGATCGTCGCTCCGATGCGATCTTTCACGCGCTTCTGCAGCAGCGCAAGCGCGGCGGCGGCCACCTCTGGTGCACACGCGGGCTCGGCCTCGATCTTGATCGTCAGTTGATCCAGCGCCCCTCGCTTTGTGAGCTCCAGCACAAAATGGCTTGTGAGGCCATCGACCTCGCACGCGATCTCCTCGATGTGCGTGGGGAAGAGATTCACGCCGCGCAAGATGATCATGTCGTCGTTGCGACCCGTGATCTTCGCGATGCGGCGGTGTGCTGGCCTGCCGGTGCCGGGGTGCAGCGAGGTGAGGTCGCGCGTGCGGTAGCGGATCATGGGGAACGCCTCTTTCGTGAGGGTCGTGAACACCAGCTCACCGGTGACGCCGTCACTGACCTGTTGCAGCTGCTCGTCGATGATCTCGGGGAGAAAGTGATCCTCCCAGATATGCGGGCCGTCCTGCGTCTCGACGCACTCGCTTCCGACGCCCGGGCCCATCATCTCGGAGAGGCCGTAGATATCGACGGCGCGAATGTTCATGCGCTCCTCGAGCTCGCGGCGCATCGCCTCAGTCCACGGCTCAGCACCGCAGATTGCAACCTTCAGGCTCGTCGCCCGGGGGTCGAGACCCGCGCGCTCAAACGCGTCGGCGATGGTCAGTAGGTAGCTCGGGGTGCACATGATCGCGTCGGGCTCGAAGTCGTGAATCAGTTGCACCTGCTTCTCCGTCTGGCCGCCCGACATCGGAATAACCGTGCAGCCCAGCCGCTCGATGCCCGCGTGCGCGCCAAGGCCGCCCGTGAAGAGGCCGTAACCGTAGGCGTTGTGCACCCGCCAGCCCGGGCGCACGCCCGCGGCGTACAGGGAGCGGGCAATGAGGTCAGCCCAGTTGGCGAGATCGGTGTCGGTGTATCCCACGACGGTGAGGCGCCCCGTGGTGCCCGAGGAGGCGTGCAGGCGCCGCACCTGATCCATCGGCACCGCGAAGAGGCCGAACGGGTAGTGGTCGCGCAGGTCGCTCTTCGTGGTGAACGGCAGCCGCTCGATGTCGGCGAGCGTGCGAATGTCGTCGGGGTGCACTCCGGCCTCGGTGAACTTCTGGCGGTAGAAGGGCACGTTGTCGTAAGCGTGACGCACCGTCCACTGCAGGCGCTCCAGCTGCAGCGCTTCGAGCTCGGGTCGCGTCAGCCGCTCTTCCGCGTGCAGGCCAGGCGCTTCGGTGAGGGTCGCGGTCTTCATGTCGTCACTCTTTCGTCGTTGAAATATTGAGTCTTGGGGGCGGGGGTGGGCGGCTCAGCGCTATTCCACGGGCAGCGCACGGTTCGTGGCGAACGAACGGCCTCTGAACTCTGCAATCGTGTCGCCGTGCTGATTGCGCACGGTGATGTCGTACAGCCCATTGCGACCCTCAACCCAGCGGCGCTCCGCGAGCGCCGTCAGCGTGTCGCCGGCCCGGCTCGCGCGCGTGAACGTGATGTCGGCACCCGAGGCAACGACGGCGTTCACCCCCTCATTGCAAGCGTACGCAAACGCCGTATCGGCGAGCGTGAACACCATGCCGCCGTGGGTGATGCCGAAGCCGTTCACCATGTCGTCGCGCACGACCATCGCGAGTTCGGCCCGACCGCGCTCTAGCGCGATGAGGCGAATACCGAACTCCGACTTCGTCGTGTCCGTGCGCAGCATCGCCGTTGCCGACCAGCTCGGATCGAAGTCAATGCGATCCTCAATGCCCTCCAGTTGCGAGACGTTCATCGGTGAACTCATGTGGCGCTCCATTGCGTCGAATCGGTGAGCCGCGGTCCTCTTTGCGGATGCGACTCGGGGTGCGTATACTGACTGAATGGTCGGTCAGTAATTCCACTGGGAACTCTACCACCACAGGTCCGCACATGGCGAGACCAACCGCGATGTGACCCACTCACGCACCGACGCAAGGAGGCACCAGATGGCAGCGACGGCACCTGACGCACTGACCGAGGCGGCCGAGCAGGAGCGCTTCGATGCGCTGATCGCCGCCGAACAGCGCATCGAGCCGCGCGACTGGATGCCCGAGAAGTACCGGCGCACCCTGATTCGGCAGATCTCGCAGCACGCGCACTCCGAGATCATCGGTATGCAGCCAGAGGCGAACTGGATCACGCGCGCGCCCAGCCTGAAGCGCAAGTCAATTCTGATCGCCAAGGTGCAAGACGAGGCAGGGCACGGGCTCTATCTCTACTCAGCGGCCCAGACCCTCGGCATCACGCGCGAAGAAATGACCGACGCGCTGATCGCCGGCCGCGCCCGCTATTCGTCGATCTTCAACTACCACACCCCGACGTGGGCCGACATGGGCGCCATCGGCTGGCTCGTCGACGGCGCCGCGATCTGCAATCAGGTGCCGCTCTGCCGCGCGTCGTACGGTCCGTACGGCCGCGCAATGGTGCGCATCTGCAAAGAGGAGTCGTTCCACCAGCGGCAGGGGTTCGAGATTCTCTACGAGCTCTCGCACGGCACCCCAGAGCAGAAGCAGATGGCTCAAGACGCCGTGAACCGCTGGTACTGGCCGTCGCTCATGATGTTCGGCCCGAGCGACGACGCGTCGCCGAACTCGGCGCAGTCGATGGCCTGGAAGATCAAGCGGTTCTCGAATGACGAGCTGCGTCAGCGGTTCGTCGGCATGTGCGTGCCGCAGTTCGAGGCGCTCGGGCTGGAGTGCCCCGACGCCGACCTGCGCTACGACGAGACCACGGGGCAGTGGATCATGGGCGAGATCGACTGGTCAGAGTTCGAAGCGGTGCTCGCCGGTCGCGGCCCCGCGAACGCCGAGCGTCTGCGCCACCGGCGTCAGGCTCACGATGACGGCGCCTGGGTGCGCGAGGCCGCGGCGGCCTACGCGCAGAAGACGCAGGATCGTCGCCGCTTCGCGGCCTAACGCCGCCCACATTCACGAGCAGTACGTACAAGGAGACGAAGATGTCGACACCCGGAGAGATGGGCACCGAGTCCTGGCCACTGTGGGAGGTGTTCATTCGCGCCAACCGTGGCCTCAGCCACGTGCACGCGGGTTCGTTGCACGCCCCAGACGAGGCTATGGCGCTGCGCAACGCCCGTGACCTCTACACCAGACGCCACGAGGGCGTCTCGATCTGGGTGGTGCCAGCAGCGGCGATCACGACGAGCGACCCAGACTCCAAGGGCGTCTTCTTTGAATCTCCCGCCGGTAAGAACTTCCGTCACGCCGTGTATTACTCGCGCGCCGAGGGGGTGAAGCACCTGTGAGCGGAACCGTAGACACGCACGCTGAGTCGGTCGATCACCACGGCGACGTCAGCGTCGACGACCTGGAGCTCTCAGATGAGCTGACCGGAGCTGGCGAAATCGCACCACCCGAGGTCGCTGAGTACGCCCTGCGCCTCGGCGACGACGCGCTCATTCTCGCCCAGCAGCTCGGCTGGTGGGTCTCCCGCGGGCCCGAGCTCGAAGAGGATCTGGCGCTGAGTAACATCGCGCTCGATCTGCTCGGCCACGCTCGCTCGCTGCTGCACTACGCGGGCAGCGCCTCCGGTCGCAGCGAAGACGATCTCGCGTTCTGGCGCGACGAACCCGAGTTTCGCAACTGCTGGCTCGTCGAGCAGCCGAACGGGCACTACGGCGACACGATCGCCCGTCAGTTCGTGTTCTCGGCGTACCAGGCGGAGCTCTACCGCGAGCTGCAGCAGAGCAGCGATGCGACGCTCCGCGCGATCGCGGGCAAGGCCGAGCGCGAGGTGCGCTATCACCTCGACCACGCCTCGCAGTGGATCATTCGGCTCGCACTCGGCACCGACGAATCGCGCGGCCGCATCACGGTGTCGCTGCGTGACGTCTGGCCGCACGTCGATGAGCTGTTCGCCGACGACGCGCTGAGCGACTCGCTCGCGGGTGCCGCCAGTGGCACAGATGTCGCCGGAGGCAGCGGTATCGCCGGAGTCGCCGCCCGCCCGAGCGCCCTTCGCGCCGGTTTCGACCGCACCGTCGGCACCGTCCTCGCCGAGGCAGAGCTTGAGACGCCCGACGTGCAGCCCGCGCTTGCGCGCGGTCGAGCGGGCGAGCACAGCACCCGGCTCGGTTACATTCTCGCGGAGATGCAGTGGCTTCCCCGCCGTCACCCGGACGCGTCATGGTAACCGCACTGCGCCCGGCAGACACCGAGGCGGCGCGGGCGTGGGATATCGCGGCGCAGGTGCCGGATCCCGAGGTGCCCGTGCTTACCATCGAAGACCTGGGCGTGCTCCGCTCCGTCGTCACCGCAGACACCGAGGTGCGGGTCGTGCTCACGCCGACCTACTCTGGCTGCCCCGCGATCGACCAGATGCGGGCCGACGTCACCTCGAGGTTGCGCGAGGCCGGGTACGACCGCGTGCGGGTCGACACGACGCTCAGCCCCGCCTGGACTACCGACTGGATGACAGACGACGGCAAGCGCAAACTCGAGGCGTACGGCATCGCACCGCCGAACTTCCGCGCCGCAGCGCATCAGGGCCCCATCTCGGTGTCACTCGCGGTGAAGTGCCCGCGCTGCCACTCGACGCACACGCGAGAAATCGCCCGCTTCGGATCAACGTCGTGCAAGGCGCTCTACGAGTGCCGCGACTGCCTCGAACCCTTCGACTACTTCAAAGTTCACTAGAGACCACGTACCCACCGGTTCCGCCGAAGGAGCACCATGGCCGCCATCAATCTCAGCGCAAAGAAGCGCGCGACGTTCCACGAACTGCGTGTTGCCGAGGTGCGCGCCCTCACCGAATCGAGCGTTGAGGTCACGTTCGACGTGCCCGGCGAGCTCGCACCGGAGTTCACATACCTCGCGGGTCAGTACCTCGCGCTACGCACCACCCTCGACGGCGAAGATCTGCGCCGCTCCTATTCCATTTGCCGCCCGCCGACGCCCGGCCGCATCTCCGTGGCGATCAAGCGGGACCTCGGCGGCCGCTTCTCAAGCTGGGCGAACGAGTCGTTGCGCGCGGGTGACACGCTGCAGGTAATGACCCCGCAGGGGGCGTTCACCTCGAACCTCGAAGAACTCGACGGACGGCACGTCGTCGGCATCGCGGCGGGTTCTGGCATCACTCCGATTATCACGATGGCGCACCGGGTGCTGACCCGCAGCGAGACCAGCAGGTTCGACCTGCTGTTCACGAATCGCTCGTCGCTCGACGTAATGTTCGTCGAGGAGCTCGCCGACCTGAAAGACCGCTTTCCGACGCGCTTCGCCATTCACCACGTGCTCTCGCGCGAGCAGCGTTCGGCCCCGATCATGTCTGGCCGCCTCGACGAGGAGCGAATGCGCACCATCTTGCAGACGGTGATTCCGGTTGCGATGGCCGACGAGTGGGTGCTGTGCGGCCCATTCGAACTCGTACAGCTCTGCCGCGACCTGCTCGCGGAACACGGCGTCGACCCGTCGCACGTCCGCTTCGAACTCTTCTCAACCGGGGAGCCGGCGCCGACGCGGGCGCGCCCCGTCGAGCTGCGCACGGGCGAGCAAACCGTGACCATCGATTTCACGCTCGACGGCACTTCGGCCTCGGTCGAGAGCCCGGTCAGCGCGCACGAGACGATCCTGAACGCGGCGCTTCGCGTGCGCAGCGATGTGCCGTTCGCCTGCGCGGGCGGAGTCTGCGGCACCTGTCGCGCCCGCGTCGTCACCGGTTCGGTCTCGATGACCGAGAATTACGCGCTCGAGTCCGACGAGATCGACCGCGGCTACGTGCTCACCTGCCAATCCCATCCGCAGTCCGACCGCGTGGTCGTCGACTACGACGCGTAACCCGATCGGAGCCCCGCATGAATCGCACGGTCACTCTCGCCATCTCCGACGGCGTCGCCGAAATCACGCTCGCTGCGCCGGATCGCCTGAACGCGCTCGCTCCCGCCGATATCCGCGAGCTCGCCGAAGCCTACGACGAGGCCGAACGGCAGCGCGTTCGGGCGCTCGTGCTGCGCGGTGACGGCCGCGCGTTCTGCGCCGGGCGCGATATCTCGGGCGTCGACCCGCGCACCGATGACGTGCTCGGATACCTCGACGGGCTCGTGCAGCCGCTGCTCGAACGCATGAGCCGTTTCCCTGCCCCGACGTTCGCCGCGGCACAGGGCGCGTGCCTCGGTGTCGGGCTCGGCCTGCTCATCGCGACCGACGTCGTGTACGTGGCTGAGTCGGCGAAGATCGGCAGCCCCTTCGCGAATCTCGGCGCGACGCTCGACTCCGGTGGGCACGCACTGTTCTTCGAGCGGCTCGGCGCGCACCGCACGCTCGACCTGATCTACACGGGGCGCCTGATGTCGGGATCTGAGGCGGTCGTCGCCGGACTGTTCTCGCGGTCGTTCCCCGACGCTGATGTGCTCGAAGCGACCCGTGCCGCTGCGGCGAGCGCGGCGCAGGGAGCGACCGAGGCGTTTCTCGCGTCGAAGGCTCTGGTCGCTTCGCTTCGCGACGAGCGCATTGGCCTCTGGGACTCGATGGCCGCGGAGACGCGCGTGCAGGCAGCGCTCTGCGACACCGACGACTACCGCGAGGGTTTCGCAGCGTTTCAGCAGAAGCGGCGACCGGTCTTCACCGGCGGCCGCGGCGAGGCGCGCTCGTGACCGGCGCTGACACCGGCGCTGGCAACGTAGGCGGCGTCAGCGGGGCTGGCGGCGCAGGCAACTGGGTCGCTGAGAATGGCGCCGGCGAACTGGCGAAAGCCATGGGGATCGAGTTTCTCGAGTTCACCGTCGAGCGCACTGTGGGGCGCATGCCGGTGCTCGGCAATCGGCAGACGGTCGGCTTTCTGCACGGCGGCGCCTACGTGGTGCTCGGCGAGACGCTCGGATCGCTCGCTGCGAACCTGCACGCCGGGCCAGGCCGCCTCGCGGTCGGCGTCGACATCAACGCGACCCACACCCGATCGGCGACCGAGGGGTACGTCACTGCGGTGTGCACTCCCGTGCATCTCGGCGGCAGCCTCGCGGTGCACGAGATCGTGGTGACCGATGACCAGGGGCGGCGATGCTGCACGATGCGCATGAGCAACATGATCAAGGCGATGCCGGATCACGCCCGCACCGACCTCTAACTACACAGCCACTTCAGGGCCCCCGTTCGGTGAGGGATTCGGCTTCGGTGCGCTCCTTCTTCTGCGAGCCACCTCACCGAAGGCGAATCTCTTACCGAGGGTGGGGCATCGAGCCCGGGCGCACACCCACCCGCACCTCGCGGTGCTCAGCGGCGCGGGCCACGGCCGCGTCGATCTGGGCGAGGTCGAACTCTGCACCGACGAGCTCCGCGAACGGATACTCGCGCCAGTTTCTCGTCAGAAACTCGACGGCGCCCGCAAGGTCTGACGCGACGTAGTTGTGCACCCCGGTAATGGTGACGAGTCCGCGCACTACCCGCTCGGGAACCACCGGCACCGCGTCCGCCGGAAACACGCTGCCCACCCAGACGACCGCGCCACCCACCGCGACGGCGTCGAGCCCGGCCGCGACCGCCGCGGGCGACCCAGAGGCATCGATCACGACGTCGTATTCGCCCGGATCAGAGGAGTCCGCCGTCTCGCCCGCGTGCGCGAGCGGATCGACCACGTGTGCGGCACCGAATCGCCGGGCCCACGCGCGCCGATCCGGGTCCGGGTCCGACACCGTCACGGCCGCACCGCGCTCGGTCGCCATCGCGGTCACCGCGAGCCCGATGAGCCCAGCACCGGTCACGAGCACGGAGATGCCAGAAACTCCCGAGAAGCTCCGACCACCCGGCGCACCCACGTCCACGCCAAGCGGCACCGTGCGCGACGCGGCGGCGAGCGCGGCGTGGGCCGTCGCGATCCCGCAGCCCGCCGGAGCAAGTACGGCCGCGGGCACGTCCTCCGCCACCCGCAGTAGTGAAGTGCCTGCGAGCAGGTGGACGTGCGTCGCGAATCCGCCGCTCAGCTGCCAGGCTGACGTGCCTGAGGCGGGGGCGCCGAAGCGGGTGTGGCCGTACTTCCGCAGGGTGCGACACTTCTGCGTGAGTCCGCGTTCGCACCGGTCGCACGCACTGCAGTGCACGGAGATAGACCAGACGACGCGGTCACCGAGTGCCACGGGTGTGCCGTCGACGTAGCGCGCAGCTTCGCCCACCCGCACGACGCGGGCGACGGCCTCGTGACCGAGCACGAGCGGGACAGGCTCGTCGCGGTGCCCGAGCACGGTGTGCACGTCGGATCCGCACACAGTCGCAAGTTCCACACGCACGAGCACATCGGCGTTCCCCAGCTCGACGTGCGCAACCTCCCGCGCCTCGTGCCCGAGACCACCCCCAAGAAACACCATGCCAATTCCCGGGCCCCCGTCCCCCGAGCCCCGGTCCCCCGAGCCCACATCCCCCTCTTCTGTCGTCGCAAACAATCCCTTCACGAGGCTGATGCGCCGATTTGCGACGACAGAACGGGCGACTCGACGGGCTGGGGCTGGGGCTGGGGGGCGGGCGAGAGCGCGGGTGAGACCGCGGTCGGGAGGAGCAGCCTCGTGGCTCGCAGGGCCGTCACGTCCTCGAGCACCTCGTCAGCACCCGCGGCCTCCAGGGTCGCGCGGTCGTGGGCGCCACTGAGCACGCCGGCGACGAATCCGGCACCGGCGCGGCGCCCCGAGGCGATATCGCTCGCCGTGTCCCCGATCACCGCGACGCGATCCACCGAGTGGGAGTCGGTGCGCATCAGGGCGGTCAGCACGAGGTCGGGTGCCGGCCGACCACGGCCGGCGTCAATGGGCGAGAGCGCCACGTCGACGAGGTATTGCCAGCCGAGCCCGTCGAGAATGGCGTCGCGCGTCGCGGGCGCGAAGCCCGTGGTGAGCGCGACTTTCAAGCCAGCGTCGCGCAATTCGGCAATCACGTCGGCGGCGCCGGGAATCTCTTCGACGCCGTGCTCAGCGACGAGTTCGCCGTAGGCGGTTTCGAAGGCGGTGTTCGCCTCGTGCGCCAGCTCGAGGTCGCCGCCAGCGAGGTGCGTGAAGACGTCGATTTTCGACTGGCCCATGGTGCGGCGCACGTAGTTGAGGGCGTCGTCCCACGGCATGTTCGCCGCGACGCCGGTGCGCTCGTTCGCGCGGGTGAAGGCGAGCTCGACGACCCCGTCGTCGAGCACGGTGGTGCCGGCCATGTCGAGCACAACGAGTTCGATCGGAGCGAGCGCTGATACAGCGGGAGCTGGGTGAAGAGTCATCGGAGATCCTGTTCTCAAGCTGGTGCAGAAATATCGGTCGCGGCGGCGACCACGTGTTCGGCAAATCCGAGACCGCAGGTCATGCCGATCCCAGTCGTGACGGCGAGCGCGTACACGCCGGGATCCAGTTCGCAGCGCAAGAAGTCGCGCGGCGCGCTCGCGTACACGCCCTGCCACCGCTCAATGACGCGCGGCGCCGCGATGCCGAACAGCGCGCTCGCCTCGTCGAGAATGGCCTGCTGCGCGTCCTCCGACTGGAAAGGCGAGGCGACGCTGTCGCGCACGTGGGTGTCGCCGAGCAGCAGGCTGCCGTCGGGCAGCTGCGTGTACATCTGGTTCAGGTCGATCGCGGCGAGGTCGGGCCGCTGGCGGTGCAAGTGCTCGCGCACGAACACCGCCTCTGGCAACCGCGCGAACCGGCCGTACCGCACGAGCGACCATCCGGTGAGTAGCGGGGCCCCGAGTGGTTTCGGCAGCGCGGCCTGCACGCGCATCATGTCGAGCGCGCAGCGCTCTACCTCGGCATCGTCGGCGACGTGGGGCAGCAGCTGGTCGATGTCGTGCCCAACAGCGACCACGACGGTGCCCGCACTGACGCTGCCGCGCGTGGTGTCGACGCGCCCGCTCGAGACGCCGGTCGCTGAGGTGCGCATGCGAAACTCGACGCCGCGCGCCGCGAGAAACCCCGCGATACGATCCGCTGCGACACGCGGGTCAGTCTGCAGATCGGTCTCGATCACGCCACCTCCCACCGCGACCCCGGGCGCCACGGGCGCGGCGTCGGCAAGTTCCTGGGCATCGAGCAGCCGGATCCCGCCACCCGCTGCCGCCGCCTCGATCAGCCGGAACTCGTCGTCGTGCCGCGCCGCGATGAGCGTGCCCGACTCGCGCAGCCAGAACCCGGCATCGCGCGCGAGCCGCAGCCAGAGCTCCCGGGCGGCGTCGGCGTAGCCGCGGGCCTCCCCCGTCTGCGCGCCAATGCAGAGGTGACCGAAGTTGCGGATGGTCGCCCCCGTGATGCGCGCGCCGCGCTCGATCACGACTACGCTCAGCCCGCGCCTGACAGCAGCGTATGCGGCGCCGAGCCCGACGATGCCGGACCCCACGACCGCGACATCGAAGCAGCCGCCGGGCGCCGATCCCGAACTGAATTGCGCGCCGCCGCCAATCATCGCAGCGCCTTCCGCAGCCACATCGCGAGGCCCTCGACGCACAACACGACGACGAGAATCATGAGCACGATCGACCCCACGAGCTGGTAGTTCGAGCCCTGCCCCGCGTTCAGCAGGTAGTAGCCGACGCCGCCACCGCCGACGATGCCGAGCAGCGTCGCGGCGCGCACGTTCGTGTCGAGCAGGTAGAACGTGTGCCCGATCAGCGCCTGCGCGCCCTGCGGCACGGTCGCACCGAAGTACATCTGCGTGCGGCTCGCGCCATTGGCGATCAGAGCGCGCTCTGGCCCGCGCGGCACCTCCTCGAGTGAGTCGGCGATGAGCTTGCCGAGCAACCCGATACCGCCGAACGCGAGCGCGATGGTGCCCGCCTGCGCACCGAGTCCCGTGATCACGATGAGCACGATCGCGAGAATCAGCTCGGGAATGCCGCGAATACCGACGAGCAGCAAGCGGAATCCGGATCGCGTCGCCGGGTTCGGCGCAACGTTTCTGGCCGCGAGCGAGCCGATCACGACCGACGCGATGAACGTCAGCAGCGTCGCAGCGAGCGCGATCTCGACCGTCTCAACCATCGCGGCGAAGATTGTCGCGAACCCGTAGTTGCCGAAGTTCGGGGGCCAGAATGACGCTGCGACCGCTGGCAGCTTCGCCCAGAACGTGAAGAAGTCGCTCCACACGATGCCGCTCACGATCACGCCCGCGATAACGACGGCGAGCGCGAGCCAGGCTGCGGCGGTGTTGCGCACCCGTGCCGCAGGCCAGGGGCGGCGCAGCGCCGAGTCGACGGAGGCGAAGCGCGGATCGGCGGTCGGCGCCGATCCGCGAGCCGCCCCGCCCGACCCTGCGTGAGACAACAGCTTGACGAACACGCCCTTGCCCGCCTGCTCGCCGAGCATGGTGACGCGCACCGCGCTTGAGACGACCTCCATCACGACGCAGAGCACGAAGATCACGAGTGCGATGCCGAGCCCGAGCCCGTAGTTCAACGATTTGAACGCGTGCGACATTTCGAGGCCCAGACCGGCGACGCCGACGTAGCCGAGCACGACCGAACCGCGCAGGTTGATGTCGTTGCGGTGCAGCACGGTGGCGACCCACGACGGCAGCACCTGCGGCAAGATACCGACGGTGAACTCCTGCAGCTTCGAGCCGCCGGCGGCGCGCACGGCCAGCCGCGGGCCCTCGTCGATCTGCTCGATCGCGTCGGCGAACAGCTTCGAGATCATGCCGATGGAGTGAATGCCGATCGCCAGAATGCCGGGCAGTGAGCCAAGCGAGAAGAGCAGCACGAAGACCATCGCGAGCACGACATCGGGCACTGCGCGGGTCAAGACGCCGACGAAGCGGGCGAGGGCGCGCCATCCGGGGCTCGGCGAGGTGTTGGCCGCCGCGAGATAGGCAACCGGCACCGAGAGCGCGGCGGCGAGCACCGTGCCGGTGAGCACGAGGCCGACCGTGAGCACGGTGAGGTGCAGCAGCTCGGCCGGTTCGGGGAACTTCAGGGAACCCACGCGGGCGAAGAATCGCTCGGCGTTCGACGCGCTCTCGAACATGCCAGGGATCGAGATGTCGACGCGCGTCAGCGCGATGATCGCGAGCACGAGGAGGATCACGAGGGAGACGCCCGCGGCGATGCGCTGCGGGTCGCGGCGCTGGGCTGGCGCGCGGCGTTCGAGATCGGCGTGGGCGGGGCTGCCAGGTTCACTGGGTGCACTGGGGCTGCCGGTCCTGCCGGTGCCTCCCGCGTTTCCCGGAGCGGCGAGCAGCGTCATCGCACCAGCTCCGGCTGCGCGGCGCTGACTGCAGTGGCGGCAGCGGCCGGGACAGCGGTACCAGCGGCGCCCGCGGTCCGCAGCTCCCGCTCCACGGCTTCGAGCTCGCCCGTCGACGTCGCGACGCGGCCGTAGATCTCCATCACCTCAGCGCGGCTGAGACCCTCAGCGGGCAGGTCGAGCACGCGGGCGCCGTGGCGCAGGCCGACGATGCGATCCGCCCACGAGATGGCGAGGTCAACCTGGTGCAGGCTGCACACGACGGTCAGCCCGTCGGCCGCCGCGATCTCGCGAATGAGCGCCATCACCTGCGCGCTCGACTCGGGGTCGAGCGACGCGACCGGCTCGTCGGCCAGCAGCACCTCGGGGTTCTGCATCAGCGCGCGGGCGATGGCGACGCGCTGCTGTTGCCCGCCCGAAAGGGTGTCGGCGCGCTGGTAGGCGCGATCCAGCAGCCCTACGCGATCGAGGTGCCCGAGTGCGCGGCGCTTCAGCGCGCGGGGGTAACTGAAGAGCCCGAGGCGCGGCCCGCGCAGGGTGCCGAGCGCCCCGCTCAGCACGTTTTCGAGCACCGTGAGCGCCCCGACGAGCTCGAACTGCTGAAAGATGAAGCCGACGCGGCTGCGCAGTTCGCGCAGCCTTCGCCCACTCAGCTGCGGTACCGATTCGCCGAGCACCTCGACGGCACCTGCCGTCGGCGTTTCAAGCCCGTTGATGTGGCGCAGCAGGGTGGACTTGCCCGATCCCGAGAGGCCGAGCAACACGACGATCTCCCCGCGATCGACCCGCAGGTCGACCGCGTCGAGCGCGGTGGTCTCGGCGTATCGCTTCGTGAGCCCCGTCAGACGGAGCACTGGTGCGGTGGGGTTCTCATGCATGGTGTCGGCCTCTCGAGCAGTCGGATGATCGGGCTGGGTTTTGCCCGGTTATGCGCGGGTTACGCCCGGGTTATGCCCGGGAAAATGCGTGGCTTACGCCTGGCACTGTTCGGCGTTGGTTTCCTTGCAGATGTCGCGAATCGTGTTGTAGTACTCGTCATCGACGGGCTCGGTGGAGTAGAACGTCGCGCGGAATGCATCGCTGTCGGCGCCGTCGACGCCCGACTTGATAATGTCGTCGATCGTCACCTCGCCAAGGAGGTCGACGAGCTGGGTCTGCAGGTCCTTCGGCAGGGCGTTCGCCATCACGATCGGGGCTCCGGGCACCATCGTCTCGTCGATGACCTTGACCCTGTCGGACTTTTCGACCTCACTGTCTTCAGCGAAGCCGACCTCGCACTCGACACCCTCGCCGACCTTCTGCACGCTCACGTCGTGCTTCCCAGCGAACACCGGCGTGATGTCCTTTTCGGGGTCGATGCCGGCCTCGAGCAGGTTGTAGCTCGGGAAGAGGTAGCCCGACGTCGACGACGGATCGACGAAGCAGACCTTCTTGCCCGCAAAGTCATCAATCGACGTGATGTCGCTGGCGGTCGGCACGATCGCCTGCGAGAAGTATCCGGGCTCCTGCCCCTCGTCCGTCACGATCGACGAGATCGGGGTGAGCTCGGCGCCGTTGTTCGTCGCCGTGACATAGGTGAAGCCCGAGAACGAGGCGATGTCGATCTTGCCCGCGATCGCCCCCTCGATGAGCGCCGCGTAGTCGGTCGACTCGTGGTATTCGACTGTTTTGCCGGTCTCCTGCGCGATGTAATCCATGAGGGGCTGGTAGTTCGTCTCGGTGTCGACCGAGTCGGGCACGACGCCGAAGACGAGTGTCTCGGAACCGACGGCGAACGCGCCGTCGGTGCTCGAGCTGCTGCCGCCCTCGGCAGCGTCGGCCGAGTTGGCACAGGAGGCGAGGCCGAGGCCGAGGAACGCGACGGCCGCCAGGGCGGCGGTCGACTTGAGTGCGCGGAGCTTCATAATTGCCTTTCACAGATGAGGTACGAGCGTGTACGAACCGGGAACCACGATGACATCGCGTGCCGCGGAAATATACCTATCTCGCGAGGATTCAGCGCCTGTTCACCGGCTGCTCGCTTCAGTTGAACAGTTGGTGACGCTGTGTTTACCCCGGGACGGCGGATGCCATCGAGGTTAAGCTGCCTACGTGAGCAAAGTTGTCTACTTGAGGATCGCCGACGAGCTGCGCGAGCGCATCGTTTCAGGGCAGCTCGCGCCCGGCGCCGATGTGCCGACCGAGGCAGAGCTCTCCGAGCTGTGGCAGACCTCTCGCGGCCCCGTACGCAATGCGCTGGCTACGCTCAAAGCCGAGGGGCTCGTCGACACGGGTCGCGGACGGCCCGCTCGCGTCGCCCGGCGGGAACCAGCGCAGGCGCTCGACGTGAACATCCCGTTCACGCGCTGGGCCGAAAGCATCGGTGCGGTGCCCGGAGCGGTCACGCAGCACATCTCACGCAGACGCTCCGACGCGAGCATCGCCGAAGAGTTCGGGATCGCCGTGGGTGATGCCGTGGTCGAAGTACTCAGGCTCCGCTTACTCGATGGTCGGCCGACGATGCTTGAGCGACTCGTCTACACGGAGGAGGTCGGCCGGGTGCTCTTCACGCACGACCTCGATCGCGTCTCAATCACTGAGCTGCTCGCCGACGCAGGGTTCTTGCGGGGCGGGGTCACCCACGAGATCGACGCGATCGCCGCCGAGCCGCTCGACGGCGAGTTGCTCGGCGTGGCCGAAGGGTCGCCGATCCTGCGCCTGCACCGCGTCTCCCGCGACTCCGAGGGACGCATCACGGAGGTCTCGGACGATCATTACCGCAGCGACATCGTGCGCTTCACCCTCGCGACCCCTGACCCGCAGACCCGCCCGGCCCCCGGAGCCCCCTACCTCAGAGGCCTCACCCCCTAGCTCAAGCCCCCCCCCCCCCGCCCTGCCCCCCTACCCCCTCGCCCCTCTCTTTCTGTCGTCCCAAATGATCCGATCAGCTTCGCGAAGGGATCATTTGGGACGACAGAAGGGGGCGCAGCGGGGGGTGAGGGAGGGGAGGAGTGAGAGGGGAGGGAGGGGAGGGTTAGGGGGGGGTTAGGGGGGGGGTTAGGGGGTTGGGGCTAGGGCGCGAGTTCGGGTGCCCGCGGCCGGGGTGCAGAACACCGCGAGCAGCACCAGCACCATGGGCGCGAGCAGCGCGCCGCGCAGTGACACCGCCTCGCCGATGAGCCCGAGCGCTGGCGGGCCGACAAGAAACGCGACATAGCCGACGGTTGCGGCCAGCGAAACCCGCTTCGCCGACTCGGGGCCAGAGTCGCCGGCCGCCGAGAGCGCGACCGGGAACCCCAGCGAGGCACCGAGCCCCCAGAAGACCACCGCGATAAGCGCGACGATCCAGTTGTCGACGAGCGACACCGTTGCGAGCCCGGCCGCCGCGAAGAGCGCGCTCGCCCCGAGCACTGGCCCGCGCCCGAACCGGGTGACCGCTGCACCCCCAAAGAACCGGCCCGCCGTCATCGCCGCGGCGAAGATCGCGTACATCGCAGACCCCCACGCGGGGTCGAGCCCGTGCCCGTCGACCATGATGAGCGGCAGCCAGTCGTTCGCGGTGCCCTCGGCGAGCGCCATCGCGAGCACGACCGCACCGATCAGCAGCAGCCGCCGGTCTTTCCACACGGGTGTGCGGGGCGCGTCCCCCAAAATGTCCGAGCCGATCACGCCGGTCTTTCCCGTCGCGCTGGGCAGCCGGCCGATCGCGAAGGCAACCCCGACGAGAGCAATCGCACCGACAATGAGCAGGTGCCACAGCACGGGGAAGTTCCAGGCCGTGAACGCGATGCCCGCCGTCGCACCAATGACGGTGCCGAGGCTGAAGAAGCCGTGCATGGCAGGCAAGAACGTGCGGCCCGTTTCGCTCTCGATAGCCGCGCCCTCGACGTTCATCGCGATTTCGGCGCCGCCCATGCCGAAGCCGAAGAGAAACAGTCCGACTGTCACGAGCACCGGAGATCCAGTGACCGCGCCGACGCCGATCACCGGCATGCACAGCACAACGCACGACATCCCGGCGGCGATGAGCGGCCTGGCCCCGAGCCGAAGCACCAGCGGCCCTCCGCCCAGAATCCCGACCATTGATCCCGCGGCGAGCCCGAACAGCACGAGCCCCATCTCGGCGGTCGACGCCCCTATCGCATCGCGAATGGCTGGCGTGCGGGTCACCCACGATGAAATTCCGAGGCCGGGAACCAAAAAGAGGATCGCGAGGGCGATCTGACGTGCGCGCACCGCGCCACCTCCGCATTCTTGTACGTTCGTACACATGAGTTGAGATGTACGATCGTACACATGTCAGCGGCGCGAGATCAATCCCCGACGCAAGCAGGCGTTCGCGCGAGCGGCGGGCGCCGCGACGTCATCATCGCTGCGGCACTCGAGACGATTATCGAGCGCGGCGTGCACGGCACGAGTCACCGCGTCGTCGCAGAGTGCGCCGGTGTGCCGCTCGGCTCAATGACGTACTATTTTTCGGGCCTCACCGAGCTCCTCGAGGAGGCATTTGCCCTCCTACAACACCGCATCGCCACCGAACACCGGGACGTACTGGGTGCGGCGCGATCCCGCACGGAAGCCGTCACCGCGATCGTCGAACTCATCTCGGGCGACCGCGGCCCCACGCCCGATCAAATGCGCGGGCTCGCCGAGATGTACGCGTTCGCGAACCACAATTCGCGCGTCGCCGCCCTCAGCCGAGATTGGCTCGATGTCACCGCGGTGACCCTGCGCGGACACTTCGACCCCGGTACGACGTCGGCACTCGACGCCCTCATGGAGGGCTGGAATCTGCATCGCGCCTTCGTCGGCGCCCCGCCGGATCGCGCCGTCGTCGAGCGCGCGGTGCGCGGGATCGTTGGCGGCGAGTAGCCGAATTGGCGCTCACCCACCCCACACTCATTAGCGGCTCACTACGATTTACTGAGTACACGAACTGAGGAGGTCGCCACGTGACCGAAGTGCTTTCTGAGCTGGATCGCCGCATCATCGGCGCCCTGCAGGCCGACGGCAGGGCCTCGTGGAGCAGCATCGCGCGCGCGCTCGATGAACCGCTCAGAACGGTGGCGCGACGCGGCAAGGATCTGCTGGAGTCTGGCCTCGTCAGCGTGGTGGGCCTGCGAAACCTCGGCCCGACCTGCGTGATCGAGATCGCGTGCAAGCCGTCACGCCTGGAGTCCCTGGCCGACGAGCTCTCGCAGCACCCTGGAGTCGTGTACGTGCTCGTGCTCGCGAACCCCTCAAGCCTGCTGGTCGAGGTACACGAGCAGGCATTTGACCTCAGCACGATGACACTCTCCGTCATCCCGGCATTCGCCGGTGTGCTCGAGGTTTCAGCGACGCCGGTGCTGCACTACTTCAAGACGAACGCGCACTGGCGACCCTGCATTCTGTCCCCCGAAGAGTCGCTGCGGCTCGGCAATCAGCCCCGCGGCGAGGAGTCAACCGCGCCACCTGAGACTCTTGATGCTTCCGACTCCGCGATCGTTGACGCACTCGAACACGACGGCCGAGTCGGCGTCACCGAGCTCGCCGAACTCGCCGGCGTCACTGAACCGACCGCGCGCAAGCGGCTGATCGATTTGCACGCCAGAGATGTGTTTGCGACACGAGTGCTGTTGGATCCTGCACTGCTCGGTTTCGGCATCGAAACGTGCTTGCGCATCGATTGCGCCCCCGAAGACGTGCGCGAGGTGGGCGAGGCAATCGCAGCGCTCCCCGAGAGCCGCTACGTCGCCGAACTGCTTGGCGAGCACTCGCTCATCGCGCACCTCAACACCCGGGACATGCCCCACACCCGCGAGCTGTTGCACGGCGATTGGACGAAAGTGGTGCGCTCACTCCACCCCTCGCTGATCACGCGGGTCGCCAAGCGGAGCGGACGCAGGATTCCAGCGAAGGCGTAAAAACATAGTTTCACAATCTCGCTTGGCATTTTTCAGAAGTCATGATTGACTGACTGTCCGTAAAGGTAAGTCAATGATGATTGGACGTACGCCATGGGAAACCTGGTCGAGCTCACCGCGACCGAGCTTCGCAGAGCGCTCGGAGCGCGCGAGGTCAGCGCGGTGGAGGTGGTCACCGAACACCTGAACAGCATCGAACGCGGTGCCCGGGTGAACGCGATGGTCACCGTCGACGCGGCGGGCGCGCTGAGTCGCGCCGCCGAACTCGATCGTCAGGGTCCGAGCGCGGAGCTGCCGCTTTTCGGCCTCCCCGTCGGCATCAAAGATACGCACGACACCGCTGGCATGCGCACGACGTACGGCTCTATTCGCCATGCCGATCACGTGCCCGACCACGATGCACTGCACGTGCGCCGCATGCGTGACGCCGGCGCGATTGTGATCGGCAAGACCAACGTCCCCGAGTATGCGGCCGGCTCGCACTCGGTCAATCGCGTATTCGGGGCGACCCGCAATCCCTATGCGCCCGACCGCTCGGCGGGTGGCAGTAGCGGCGGGGCCGCTGCTGCGCTCGCGGCACGGCAGGTGACCCTCGCCGACGGCAGCGACATGGGCGGCTCCCTGCGCAATCCGGCATCGTTCTGCAACATCGTGGGGCTGCGGCCCTCATACGGCGTCGTTCCCCCCGCCGAGGCCAACAATCTGCTCACACCGCTCACGACCGCCGGGCCGATGGGCCGTACGGTCGATGATGTTGAGCTGCTGCTGTCCGTGATTGGGCGCGCAGACGCACGCACCCCGGTCGCTGATCCCACGCGGCTGGCGCGGTTTGAGACTGACGACCGCGGCCTGCGCGGGTTGCGCGGGCTGCGCGTCGCGTGGGCCCCGAACTTCGGCGGCCAAGTGCCGGTCGAATCCGACGTACGCGACGTGCTTGCTCGCGCCGCCGCGGTGTTCGTCGAGCAGGGTGCGCACGTCGAAGAGGCGTCCCCCGATCTGAATGGCGCGGCGGAGGCGTTCGTGCAGTTGCGCGCCGCCGAGTTTGAGGCAGAGTGGGGCGACACCCTCGATTCGGATCCCGAAGACTTCAACGATCGCCTCGCGTGGAACATTCGCCTCGGACGCACCCTCACCGCTCGCGACCTGATGCGCGCGCAGGAGCGCCAGTCCACGCTCATGCGGGGCGCCGCCCGGTTTTTCGGGGACTACGACGTGCTGCTCGCGCCCGCCGTAACGGTGACGCCGTTTCCCATTGAGTGGGATTACCCCGAGACGGTCGCCGGGGAGCCGCAGCAGCACTACCTCGACTGGATGCGCGCCGCAACGACCGTGACCATGCTCGGCGTACCCGCCCTGTCGGTGCCCGCGGGGTTCACTCCGGAAGGGCTGCCGGTGGGCCTGCAGATGGTGTCCGCACACGGCTCAGACCACCGGCTACTCGGCCTCGCGCGCGCCTACGAGGCCATCACCGGGTTCGCGAAGCTCGCTCCCGCCATTGAGTGATACCGCCTCCTCCTCGCGCATGCCTTCCCGCGCTCTCCCTCCCTGTTCTTCTCCCACACACTCATCCCCATTGGAGCACTGAAGCACCATGAAACCACGACTGTTTACCCCGGGAAGGTTCGCCATCGTGTGCGTGCCCTCGCTCGGCTTCTTCGCGATCCCCTTCCTCCCGTTTGCCCAGGAGCCCGTGCTGTGGTTCGGGCTCCCCGCCGTGCTCGTCTGGAGCGTACTGATGGTGCTGTTGTCGGTCGCAGCGCTGCAGATCGTCGAGTCGATGTATCTGCGCGCCGGAGGCCGTGAGGCCGATCAGCAGGAGGCCGAACGATTTGCAACGCAGCAGATCGAGCTGATCCGCGACGCACGCATCGCCGCAGAAGAGAGCGAGGGCGTGCGATGACCGTCACCGTCATGATCGTCGTCGGCATCGTACTGATCGGCGTACTCGGGCTCGCGAGCCGACGCCGCCAATCGAATATGAGTAGCTGGACCGTCGGCAGCCGCAGTAACCCGAAGTGGACGTCGTGGTTTCTGCAGGCCGGAGAATCGCTCACCACGTTCAGCTTTCTCGGCCTCGCCGGAATCGCGTTCGGCGGCGGCGTCAGCGCCGTCTTCGCCGTGGCGTACCTCACCGTGTCGTGGTTTGGCCTGTACTTCGTCACGCCGCGCATTCGCGAATTCGGCCAGCGGCGCGGATACCTGACCCTCGGCGACTTCTTCGAGGATCGCTTCCGCAGCCGGTGGCTCGGCCGCGTGGTCTCGCTGATCGGCGCACTCGCGCTCATTCCCTACCTGCAGCTGCAGATCACAGGGCTCGGGCTCATCGTCGAGCTCGCGACGGGCAGCGAGCGCGCACGCGGGCTGAGCATGGTGATCGCGAGCATTTTGGTCGCGATCTTCGTCGCCTGGTCTGGCATCAAGGGCATCGCCCGCGTCGCCATTTTCAAGGACATCATGATGGTGGTGGCGCTGCTCGTGATCGCGATTGGGCTCGCCATTTCGTTCGGCGGGATCCCCGAAATCTTCGGTCAGATTGCACGCGAGGCGCCGGTGCTCCTCACGATGCGCGTCGAGGGCTACGATCCGGTGTTCTTCGTCACGGCGACCCTCGTCACGGTGATCGGCTCCAGCTTCAACACCCTGCCGCACCTGTGGCCGCCGGTGCTCGCGGCGAAGAGCGGCGAGGTGCTGCGGAGCAACGCGAAGTGGCTGCCGATCTACCAGTTGGTGCTCTTCCTGCCCATCAGTGTCGGCCTCGCTGCGGTACTCGTGCTGCCGAAGGACACCACCGGCAACACCGTGCTGCTCACCATGACGGGCGAGATTTTGCCCGAGTGGCTCGTCGGAGTCGTCGCGATTGCGGGCGCATCCGCAGCGATGGTGCCCGCTGCGGCAATCGTGATGGGTATCTCGACGCTCATCACCCGCAACGTGGTCAGTGGTCTGCGACCCGCGCAGCAGATGACGGTGAACTACGTGGTCATCGTTGTCGCGATCGGGCTCGCGCTCGCGTTCGGGCTGGTGCGCTCCGACATCGGCGCGCTACTGCTGCTGACCTACGGCTGCACCACGCAGTTCGCCCCGGCGATCGCGATTGCGCTCGCCGACCGGGTGCGCGTGGGAGCATGGCCGATTGGCCTGAGCATCGTCACGGGAGCGTTGACCGTGGCAATTATCACGTTCGCAAACATCCCGATTGGCAGCTGGGACTCTGGGCTCATTGCACTCGCGCCCAACCTGATCGTGCTGGTCGTCGCCGAGGCCATCCGCCGGGCCCGTGGTGGCGGAGACGTCGAACAGGTCGAACTCCGCCTCCCGGCGGCGGCCGTCGCGGCGCACTAACGGCGCTGCGAGCCCCCATCAATCATCCGGAGCGGGGCCGCGGGGCCGCGGCGCCGCGGCGGCGCGGCGGGCGCACACGCCACGCGCACTAGCCCGGCAGACTGAGCAGCACGATGCCGCCGACCACCACGACCGATGCCGCCACGCGGGCTACCGGCCGGTGCTCGCGGAACACGAGTGCTCCGAACAGGCTGACCAGCACGACGCTGACCTCGCGCACCGGGGCCACGAGCGCGACCGGCGCGATCGTGATCGCCGTCAACACGAGAATGTACGACAGCGGCGACAGCACCCCGAACGCAAGCAGCCGCCCCCACTGCGCACGCAGCACAAGCATCAGCTCCGCCCGCCGCTTCCAGACCGCGACCGTGAACAGCGGAATCTCAAGCGCAGTGCACCCCACCATGAACGCGACGGGCGACAGCTGCCACTCGCGCAGCGCGTGGGCATCCCAGATCGTGTACGCCGCAATCGCGACGCCCGTCACCAACCCCGCCACGATGCTGGGGTCGAGCCTGCGCCTGCCGCGAGATCGCTCGCGCACTATGGACCCGGCGGACACCATCGGACGCCCGATGATCCCGATCGATACGATGCCGCAGACGACGACCAGCACGCCGGCGAGCGCCAGCGGGGACGGCCGCTCACCGAGCACGGTGACCGCGACAATCACCGTGAGCAGCGGGCCCGTACCGCGCGCGGTTGCGTAGACCGTTGAGAGGTCACCGACCGCGTATCCGCGCTGCAGCACGAACATGTAGGCCACGTGCAGCACGGCAGAAACGCTCGCGCCGAGCGCGAATCCGCCCCAGTCCACGCCGCCCGATCCGCCACCAATCCCGCCGGTGACCGGGATCACGCCGAGCCACAGCACCGTGCCGGTGACCGATCCCCACCACAGAAACGGCACCCCCGTGCGGCTCGCTCCGTGGGCGATGATGTTCCAGGCGGCGTGCGCGCACGCGGCGGCGAGTACGAGGATGAACGCGGAAGTCGGCATGACGGGAACCTTCCGCTCGCCAGTTCTGGGCAGGCGAGCGAGGCTCCTCCGGGCTTTTGTCCTGTCAGATGACGCCGGATCGAGGGACCCCGCGTGGCGCCGCTCGGACCAGGCGGGTGACACCTCCGTGTCACCCCGGAACCCTAGGCGCTATCGCTGTTCACCCTACGCCGAAAGCGCGCCGAGCAGGAGCCCGACTGGTCGAAATGCGCCACCGAGCGCCGAGCATTCGCCCGGCGTTCACCGCCCAGCCATCCGCCCACCGCCACACCCGCGGACGCCCATTCGCACTCGCGGACGCGCGTTCGCGCCCGCGGACGCCCATCCGGAGCGGGGTAACTTGTAGGGGGTGTCGCGCCAGCGACACACCCCAAAAGTTACCCCGCTCGCGCGGGCCGACCCCGACCCCGACCGCGCGGCGCACGACCGCCGCTAGCGGGTCGCCCGGCGGGCGCGTGCCACCGCCAGCGCCGTCAGCACGAGGCCCGCAGCCGCCCACAGGGCGAGGACCACGGCAGAGCCGCCGGCCGATCCAGCGCCGGTTGCAATCGATTGGAAGCCGCCGAGCGCCGCGCCCAGCGGACTGAAATCGCCGATCGCCGCGAGCGCGTGCGGCACCGTCGACACGATGCCCGCCGCGAACGACACGACGAGCAGCACGAACGCGACGAACCGTCCCACGCCACCGAACAGCGCCGAAAGCCCCTGCACAATCAGCGCGCTCGCGACGCCCGCCAGCAAGGCGAAACCGAAGAAACGGGCGCCCTGCGCGAAGTCGTATCCGAGCGCAATTGGCAGCACGAGTCCGGCAATCGCGCCCTGGATCGCGCCGAGTCCGAGCGCCGGCAGAGCGCTGCTCAGCGTGATGTATCCGACGCCGCGTGCTGCATCACGGGTGCGCCGCCAGAGGGGCGCCAGCACGAGGAACGCGGCGAGCGCGCCCGCCCACAGCGCGATGCCGGCGAAGAGCGGCACACCTGACGCGTTGAACAGCTCGTCGCTCCCGCCGACGGCCGTGACCGGGGTTGCCGCGGTTTTCGAGATCTGCGCACGTTCGGCTTCGGTGGTCTTCGGAATACCCTTCGCCGCCGTATCGAGCCCGGTCGCCAGGTCGCCCGCGCCATCGGCGAGCTGCGCGGTGCCGTCGACGAGTCCCGAGGTGCCATCCGCGAGCTGGGTCGCGCCGTCGGCGAGCTGCGGGGCGTTCGCCGCGAGCTCGGTGGTGCCGGTGCTCAACTGCGATGCGCCTTCGGCGAGTTGTGCGGCGCCCGCCGAGAGCTGCCCGCCCTGCGCCGCCAACTCTGAGATGCCGGTGCCGAACTGCGCGAGCCCCGCGGTGAGCTGGTCGAGCTGCGCGTTGGGATCGGCACCCGCTGCGCCAGCGCCAGCGCCCAGTTGCGTGTTCAAGGCGTTCGTGGCTTCCTCGAGCCCCGTGGCCCCGCGCCCAGCTTGCCCGAGCCCGCCACCAATCGCGCCCGCGTGGCCCTGCAGCCGGGCGCTGAGCGTCATGCAGTAGTCGGCGTTACCGGTCTCGGTGATGCAGTCGGTGACGATCGGTTCGATGTCTTCGCCAAACTGCTGCGCCCCAACGCCCGCAGCGGTGAGCCCCGCTTTGAGGTCGGCCGACGGCCCCGCAGAGTCGATCTGCAGCTGCGTGAGCGCAGCGATCATGCTCTGCAGCTGCTGCACGGCGGCGATCGCGCCGGCCGATAGCGGCGCGTAAGCGTCCGAGAGCTGCTGCGCGCCCGCGACGTACTGACCGACGCCCGACGACAATTCGCCCGCTCCCGACGAGAGCGTGCCAGCACCCGTTGCCAGTTGCTGCGTGCCGTCGGAGAGTTGGCGCGTGCCGTCCGCGAGCTGAGTCGCGCCCTCGTCGAGCTTCGTCGCGCCTTCAGACAGCTCGGACGTGCCGGATGCCAACTGCGTCGCCCCGTCCGCCGCGTCGCCGACGCCGTCGCCGAGCTTGTTGAATCCGACGTAGACGCCGTCGACGAATTGCTCGCCGAGCTGCTCGTTCAGCACGCGCGTTGCAGTCTGCGTGACGATGCCCGAGAGCGCGGTATCGATCAGACGGCCGCGATCGCTCTCAGTGATGTCGATCCTCGCCTGCGTCGCATCCTGCGGATCCCGAGACAGCGAGGTCGCATCGGCCGAAAAGCTCTTCGGGATCGTGACAACCGTCGTGTACCGGCCGTCAGCCACGCCCGCCTCGGCGTCGTCCTCATCGGTGAGCACCCAGGTGAAGTTGGTGGGGGTATCGCCGGACGTGTGTGATCCGGATCCCGCCCCGGATCCGGACTCAGACCCGGATCCGGATCCCGACTCCCCGATCAGCTCACCCGCGAGCACCCGCCCGAGCGGTACGGTCTGCCCGTCGACCTGCACAGCCTCGTCGAGGTTCACGACGGCCGCCGTCACATTTTCGAGGCGCTCGGTCGGATTCCAGAGCCCCCAGAGCAGCACTCCGGCGACGGTCAGCGGCACGAGCATGATGCCGACGATCGTGGTCCAGCGCACGGGCCGGTTGGTCTTCAGCCGGGTCAAAGCGGCGCTCATCGAACGTTCCCTTCGGAGTCAAACTGGCTGGAGGCGCGAGCGGCCCCGGGCCCGGGTTCGGCCCCACCGCCCTCGCCGCCCCCACCGCCCCCACTTGGAGGCGACAGAAAGTCCGTCTCTGAGCGGCTGAGAGACGGAGTTTCTGTCGCCTCCAGGGGAGCCCCGTAGGGGCTCGGGGTGCCGGGGACCTCCGAGCGCGCCGCGGGAGCCAACGTCGACCCGGCGCCCGGCCCCACCAGCGCCACCGTCTCGGGGAGGATCCGCTGCGCCAGCGCAGCGTCGCCGAGCACCACGACAGTCAGCTCCGGTGCGTCGCCACGCGCCTCCGCCACGGCGTGCGCCGCAAACGCCGAGCGCATGCGATCCACGTCTGCGAGTGGCACGACAGGCTCGGCCACCTCCCGCAGGTCGAGCACGATGACGGCGGGGTTATCCCGCAGGGCATCGCGCAGCGATTCAGGGCTCGCCCACGCCGACCGCGCCCGCAGCGACGCCGCGCGCTCGGGCAGCAGCAGCCCGGCGACCTTCGCGGTGCCCGCGATGATCGGCCCGCGACCGGTGAGCGCCTCGGCGAGCGCACCCGCAGTGTGCGCGAGCACCGGGTCACGGGGGTCGAGCAGCAGCGCCTGCCCGGGCGCAACGCGCAGCGTCGGCGCCGACGCACCACCCGGCAACCGCAGCGCGTCGGCCGCGATGCGCACCTCTGGCATATCCGTCGGCCACGACGCGTGCGCAATCTCGCGCGCCAGCCCCTCGCCTTCGATATCGAACGACGGCAGCACCCGGCTCAGCCAGCGCGGCATCTGCCAGGCGCGGTCACCGAGCAGCGCGAGCACAGCTGGCACGAGCGTCATACGCACGATAAACGCGTCGACAAACACGCCAACGGCGAGACCGAGCGCGATGACCTTGATGCTGGGGTCGCCCTCGGGCACGAACGCCGCGAAGACGGCGATCATGATGAGCGCGGCGGCGGTCACGACCTTGGCGCTGCCCACGTACCCGCGACGAATCGCGGTCTGCGCGTCGGCACCGTGCACGTACTCCTCGCGAATCCGCGACACGAGAAACACCTCGTAGTCCATTGCGAGGCCGAACAGCACGCCCATCAAGATGATCGGCATGAAGCTCAGCACGGGCCCCGTCGAGTGCACGTTCAGCGCGTCGCCGAGCCACCCCCACTGGAACACGGCGACTACCGCGCCGAACGCGACGCCGACCGACAGCAGGTAGCCGAGGGTCGCCTTGATCGGCACCCACACCGATCGGAACACCATCGCGAGCAGAATCAGCGACAGCCCGACGACGAGAATGCCGAACGGCAGCAGCGCCTCGCCGAGCAGATTCGACACGTCGATGCCCACGGCCGTGAACCCGGTCACGGCCAGGCTGACGCCGTACTTGTCGAGCCATTCGTCGTGGTGGTCGCGCAGCTCGGCGACGAGCCGCGATGTGCTCTCGGCCTGCGGTCCGTCGTCGGGGACGACCTGAATAATGCCGGTGTCGGCGTTCTGGTTCGGCGTCGCGAGCGGCACGTCGTGCACGCCCGGAATGCTGCGCACCTCGTCGGCGAGATCGTCCATGAGCCCCACGGGATCGTCGCTCGTGATGATCGAACCCGTCAAGATGAGCGGTCCGTTCGCGCCCTCGCCGAAGTGCTCGCCGGTGAGTTCGTATGTCACGCGGGCCGGGTCGGTCTGCTCCAGTGATTCGGCACCGGGCAGCGCGAGGCGCAGTTGGGTCATGGGGAGGGCGGCGACGCCGAGCACGACGAGCACCGTCAGGATCGTGACGACGGGCTTCGCCGTCGCCACTCGCACCCAGCCGGCGAAGAAGCGCTCTGCGCGGCTGGGCCCGTGCGGCTGCTTCGTGCTCGCCGCGGACGCGTGCGGATCGAGGCTGATCTCGCGATCCGGATCAGCGCCCGCCGCCTCACGCGCGGCGAGCGCCGCCCGCTGCTTTTTCGGCAGGATGCGCATGCCCGCCATTGCGAGGATCGCGGGCGTGAGCGTCACGCCGATCAGCACCGCGACCGCCACGCCCGCCGCCGCTGCGACGCCGAGCGCGGTCAAAAATGGGATGCCAGCGACCGAGAGGCCGAGCAGCGCAATGATCACGGTCAGCCCGGCAAACACGACCGCGGATCCACTGGTCGCCGTCGCGCGCGCGATCGATTCGGTCACGCCGAGCCCGGAGCGCAGCTGTTCCTGGTGTCGGCTGACGATGAAGAGCGTGTAGTCGATGCCGACGGCGAGTCCGAGCATGAGCGCCAGCATCGGGGTCGTCGAGGTCATCTCGGCGAACGCCGTGGTGACGAACAGCCCCGCGATCGTCACTCCAACTCCGAGAATCGCGATGAGCAGTGGCATCCCCGCGGCGACGAGCGATCCGAGCGTGAAGAGCAGCACGATGAACGCCACCACCACGCCGATCGCCTCGGTCGCGCTAAACGCTGGGATCGAGGTCGAGAACACGTCGCCGCCGTAGGAGACCTGGGATCCGGCGGGGAGTTCGTCTGTCAAATCGGCCGCGACCTTCGTAATGCCGTCGGTCGTACCCTCGGGCACGTCACTCTGCGCGTCGGCGATCTGAATGGTGAGCAGCGCTGCCCGGCCGTCGTCGCTCAGCCCGCTCGGGGCTTGCTCGGCGAACGGGTACGAGACCGCGTTCACATCCTTGAGGTCCTCGAGCTGTTTTGCTGCGTCGGTCACCGGCCGCTCGAACGCCGCATCGTCGACGCGGGACCCTTCGGGCGCGACAACGATAACCGTTGCGCTCGTTCCGCTCACCTCGGGGAAGGTGCGCGCGAGCGTGTCGATTGCCGCCTGCGACTCCGTGCCGGGGATCGTGATCGGCGCGTTCGCGCCCTGCGAGAACAGCCCGGCGCCGACACCGAGAATGGCGAGGATCGCGATCCAGATCATCAGCACGAGCCATTTTGCGCGGGTCGCCCAGAGTCCGATCGCGTGCAGCAGTGTCGACATACGGGTGAAGCCTCTCGATTACGGCGGCGCGGGCCAGCGAAGCGGGCACGCGAGTGCGGGCCGTCACGCGCGAGTGCGCGCCGTCAATACCTGTCAGTATCGAGCCGCCGATACATGAGTGTATCCGATTCGATACACTCATGTATCGAGGTAATATTCAGGCAGCGTACGTATTTGAGACCGAGGAGGCACCTACCGTGAGTATCACCCACCAGGAGCCCCCCACCGCGCGCCGACGCGAGACGCGTACCCGTCTCCTCGATGCCGCGACCGAGGTATTCGCCGAATCGGGGGTGCAGGGCGCATCTGTCGAGCAGGTCTGCGCGCGAGCGGGGTTCACGCGCGGCGCGTTCTACTCGAACTTTTCGACCAAAGAGGAACTGTTTCTCGCCGTGCTCGAGCGCGAGTTCGACCGCCGAGCCAGCGAGGTCGAGGCGACCATCGCGGAACTCACGCCCACGCTCCAGCAACTGCGCGGCCTCATTGATCCGGACCAAGCGGCCGAGTACATCACGCGCTTCATCACCCCGGAGAAGGGCCAGAACCACTGGTTCCTGCTCGAGACCGAGTTCTCCCTGTTAGCCATGCGCGACCCAGAAGTCGCACCCGGTTACGTCGAGCTGCTCACGCGGGCGACCGCCAACTTCGCGGCACTCGTCGAAACCGCAATCACGGCCGCGGGCAGGCGCTTCATCTTCCCGGCCGACCGCACGACGGAGATCATCGACGGCATGTGCGAGCGTGCGGTGCGCAACACGATGGCGGGCGGCGACGATCAGAGCGGCGGCATCGACGCGCTGCCGCAGCAGATCAGCGCACTGCTCTTCGTCGTCACGGAACCAATCCCGAGCGAAGACCCCGAGACCGAGACCGAGACCGAGACCGAGACCGAGACCGAGAATCCGGTCACCCCGTAGAATCGTCCCGTGCTGCTCTCAGATCGCGACATCAAGGCCGAACTCGAATCCGGACGCATCGGACTCGCCCCGAGCGAGCCCTCGATGGTGCAGCCGTCGAGCGTCGACGTACGGCTCGACCGCTACTTTCGACTGTTCGACAACCACAAGTACGCGGTGATCGACCCCGCAGAAGAGCAGCCGGAGCTGACGCGCCTCATCGAGGTCGACCCAGCCGAGGGCTTCATTCTGCACCCCGGCGAGTTCGTACTCGGCTCGACCTATGAGCAGATCACGCTGCCCGATGACGTGGCGGCGCGCCTCGAAGGCAAGAGTTCGCTCGGCCGACTCGGCCTGCTCACGCACTCGACCGCCGGCTTCATCGATCCCGGTTTCGAGGGGCACGTCACCCTTGAGCTGTCGAACGTCGCGACGCTGCCGATCCGGCTGTGGCCCGGCATGAAAATCGGTCAGCTCTGCTTCTTCCGACTGTCGTCACCGGCCGAGCGTCCGTACGGCTCTGGCGCAACGTTCTCGCGCTACCTGGGCCAGCGTGGGCCGACGGCCTCACGCTCGCACCTGAACTTCCACCGCGCCGATGTCACGGCCACCGAAGCCGGCGCCCCGGGAGCCTAACCGCACCAATACCTCAGGAGAATCTCATGCGCGGAGTCATCATGCACGCCCCCGGCGACGTTCGGGTCGAGGATCGCGACCGCCCGACGATCGTCGAGCCCACTGACGCGGTCATCAAGCTCACCGCCTCCTGCATCTGCGGTTCCGATCTGTGGCCGTACCGCGGCGCCGACACCGTGGCAGACGCTCCGATGGGACACGAATATGTCGGCGTCGTCACCGAGATCGGCGCTGACGTGCAGACGCTCAACATCGGCGACTTTGTGGTCGGCTCGTTCTTTGCCTCCGACAACACGTGCGAGATCTGCAAGTCGGGCTATCAGACCCACTGCGTGCAGCGGCAGCCGGGCGCCCCGACCGGCGCGCAGTCGGAGTACGCGCGGATTCCGCTCGCCGACGGCACGCTCGTCGCGACCCCGGGGCAACCCGATCCCGAACTGATTCCGTCGCTGCTCGCGGCCTCCGACGTGCTCGGCACCGGCTGGTTCGCGGCCGTCGCGGCCGAGGCCGGGCCAGGCAAGACCGTCGCCGTTGTCGGCGACGGCGCGGTGGGCCTGCTCGGCATCCTTGCCGCGAAACAGCTCGGCGCCGACCGCATCATCGCCATGTCGCGGCACGCCGACCGGCAGGCACTCGCGCGTCAGTTCGGGGCAACCGACATCGTTGAGGAGCGCGGCGACGAGGGTGTCGCACGCATCAAGGAGCTCACCGACGGGCTCGGCGCGCACAGCACCATCGAGGCCGTCGGCACGCAGGAGTCGATGCAGCAGGCGATCCGCGCGACCCGCGCCGGCGGGCACGTTGGCTTCGTGGGCGTCTCACACGACGTCTCGCTCGAGGGCCGGCAGCTGTTCCACTCGGGTGTGCACCTGCACGGCGGGCCCGCGCCCGTGCGGCGTTTCCTGCCCGAGCTGATTCAACTGATTTGGGATCGCAAGATCGATCCCGGCGTCGTTTTCGACCTCACGCTCCCGCTCGAGGAAGCCGCTGAGGGCTACCGCGCGATGGACGAGCGGCGCGCGACGAAGGTGCTGCTGACGATGGACTAGCGGGCGGAGCGTGCCGGGCTCGCGGCGCTCGTGTTACACCGCTACTGCGCGAGTGTCGCGGCGCCGCGCGCCTCATTTTCCGCGATGATGCGCTGCTGCTGCTTCATTTGACCGGAGAGCATCGCCATGAGCGCGAATCCGCCCACCAGCGCCGCCGCAATGAGCAACCAGATGCCCGCATCGGGATCGATAAGCCCGGTGGCATATATCAGCACGATGAGGATCGCGAAGACGCCGCCCTCGATCACCGCGAACCGCAGAAACCCGCGCATGCGTCGCTGCGTGAGCGCCGTCATCTCGGCCTGCGCGATATCGTCGAGGTCGGGTGCTGGCTGCTGCGGGGTCTGCGTCATACGTCGAGGCTAGCGCTTGCGGCTGCTGCTGTGGCTGCCGCTACTTGCGGCTGTTGCGACGGCGCCGGGTCAGCGCTGTGCGGCGCCCGAGCGCTTGCGGTCGCGCCGCGCCTGCTCGGCGAGCATCTCGTTATAGGCCTCGAGCTCGGCGCCACCTGAGCGGTCGTCGGCACGATCCTTGCGCTTCTGCTCTTTTTCGTCGCTGCGCGACCACTGAATCGCCACGATCAGCGCCAGAGCGAGCGTCGGCAATTCACCGATACCCCAGGCAATGCCGCCGCCGGTCGACTGATCCTCAAGCGGTGGTGCCCCCCAGGTGCGCCCCATCGCTCCATACCAGTCGGCGAGCAGCAGCCCGTCGCCCGTCATGATGGTGACACCGAAGAACGCGTGTGACGCCATTGTCGCGAACAGCGTGACGATGCGCAGTGGGTACGGGAAGCGGTACGGCACCGGGTCGACGCCGATCATCGACAGGTTGAACAGGTAGCCAGAGATCAAGAAGTGGATGATCATCCACTGGTGTCCGAGGTGCTCTTCGGCCGCCCAGTTGGCGATCGGCGTGAAGTAGAAGATCCACAGCGATCCAGAGAACATGACCGCCGCGAAGGCCGGATGCGTGACGACCTTCGAGAACGGAGTCTGCACTGCCCAGAGAATCCACTCGCGGCCGCCCCACGAGCCGTCGGTGCGCTTGTGCGTCGCGCGCAGTGCGAGCGTGACGGGCGCACCCAGCACCAGGAAGAGCGGGATCAGCATCGCCAGCATCATGTGCCCGAGCATGTGCACGCTGAACAGGTACTGCTCGTACGCGTTGAGCGCACCGTTCGTCGTGTAGGCGAGCAGCAGGATGCCGAGAACCCAAGCGGTCGTGCGACCCGCCGACCAGCGATCGCCGCGGCGCGCGAGGCGAATCACGGCTGCGAGGTACATGCCGATCGCGAAAACACAGACGAGCGCCCAGAGCAGATCGAACTTCCACTCGGTGAGGTAGCTCATCGGCGTGAGCTCGGGGGGCAGCGGGTCGCCCGTGAGCCACTCCGCCGGGCTGATGCCGCCCGGCTGATCGCGCACCGGCTCGAGTGCCACCGGGGTCGCCGTGCGACCGAGCGCGCCCGCGATGCCGCTCGCCACACCCATCACGGCGAGCTCGCAGACCACGAACCACGCAAACGGCCGCATGCCGCGCGTCGAGTCGGCGATGCGCGGGATCAGGCGAACGCGCTGCAGCGCGCCGAACGCGCCGAGCACGATGAGAGAGCCCGACTTCAGCAGCACGAGCTGCCCGTAGCCGGTGCCGAAGAGCGCGTCCCAAGAGCCCAGGCGCAGCCAGGCGCTCACGACACCGGACGCGGCGACCCCGATGAACGCGAGCAGCGCGATCGACGAGTAGCGCGACACGATCGCGGCGAGGCGCTTGTGATCGACGGTGCGCGCAATAAAGATGAGCGTGAGTAGCCCGCCGAGCCAGACGGCGGCGCCCACGATGTGCACGAGCAGCGCGTTGACCGCGGCGCCGTGCCCGGACGCGCCGGCGGCGTGACCCTGCTGGGCGAGGGGCAGAGCCGTCGCGAGGGCGGCGACCAGCACGATGAGGGTGAGCTTGCGCCCGCGCACGGCGAACGCGAGCACGGTCGTGACGGCGGCGAGCAGAAGCTCAAGCAGCCAGAATTGTCCGAGCTCGATCTCGGTCAAGAATTGCGCGAGCCCCGCGCCGAACGATGCGCTCCCCGAGAACGGCTGGCTCGACACATCCAGGTAGGTGAACAGGGTGGCCGCTGCGCTCGCAACGGTGAGCACGGCGGCGGATCCCGCGGCGACATCCATGGCGAGGCGCGTCTCGGGGCGGTCGCTCGCGAGCACCCACACCGACATCACGACCGAGCCGATGAGGCCGGCCATCGCCACGTTCACGATGGTGCGGGTGATGGGCAACCCGTAGCGCACGATCGCACCGGGGTCGGCGAGCGAGCGCTCGGCGGCGGCTCCCCCGATGCCGAGACCCACCCAGAGGGCCAGCAGCGTCACCGCAAGCAGTACGGCGGGGGCGATAACGCGGGCGAAACGGGGCACCCGACTAGCCTACGCGCTGCGGGGTGGGAGCTCCCCCGAAGCCCGCCCCCTCGCGCCCCCGCGCGCCCTGCGCACCCCGCGCACCCCGCGCGGGTGAGCAAAATTTGTCACTCCAAGCCTCAAAAGTGACAAGTATTGCTCACCCGGGAGGGCGCGCCAGCCAGGGGTGAGCAATATTTGTCACCCTCGCCCCCGAAAGTGTCAAGGATTGCTCACCCGGGAGGGGGCGCAGGGCAAGGGCGCGGGCGCAGGGAAGGGCGCGGGGGCCTAGGGGCGCGGGGCAAGGCCCACACACAACAAAGCCCCCGAGCGCAGCGCGACCGGGGGCTTTGGAGAAGACGAAGTTACTTGACAGCTGCCTTGAGCTTGCTGCCAACCGACACCTTGACGCGCTTGCCAGCGGGGATGTCGATCGACTCGCCGGTGCGCGGGTTGCGGCCGGTGCGAGCAGCGGTGGTTGCGGTCTCGAAGGAGATCCAGCCCGGGATCGAAACCTTCTCGCCCGAAGCAACGGTCTCGGAAACAGCGGAGAACAGTCCGTCGATCACGCTGGAGACGGCTGCCTGGCTCTGTCCGGTCTCTGCAGCGATCTTCGCGACAAGCTCGGTCTTGTTGAGTGCCATGTTGTGTCCTTCCAGGGCGATGCGCCGCGCACGGGCATGCCCCTAGATCTTGGTTCAGGGTTCCCTCCGGGCGGAGGGTCCGATCGATTGATCGGTACGAATCTACCCCAATTCGGCGGAATTATGCGGATTTTCTGACACAAGTCTTACTCAGCGTGTCGGAACTTTCCCAGCAAGGGGTGCATTTTCGCGCTCTGGGGGCCAATTGTTGAACCGAGTTGTCGGTGAAGTCCACCTCGCAGACCCATCGGACTGCTATCTTTGTCGGACAATGTCAGAATTCGCCGATATCTCCCTCCACCGCGTCAGCACCGCGGAGGCCGTCGCAGACGCGCTGGTAGGGCTGATCGTTTCGGGAGTTCTGCGCTCAGGGGAGCCGCTGCGCGAGAGCAGCTTGTCAACGAAGCTCGGCGTCTCGCGCAACTCGCTGCGCGAAGCCATCCGGCTGCTTGAGCGCAGTCGCCTGGTCAAATACGTGATTCACCGCGGCGCGATCGTGGTCACTCCGACGCTCGCCGACCTCGAAGACCTCTACCGCACGCGGCGCCAGCTCGAACTCGCGGGCGTTCGCGAGGAACCAAACGAGGATCAGCTCGCCGCGATCACCCGCGCGTATGACGCTCTCGTCAGCACCTCGCAGCTCAAGACGGCCGAGCCGATTGTCGCCGCCGACCTTGCGCTCCATCAGGCGATCGTCGACGTACTCGGCAGCGAGCGGCTGAGCACGTTCTACCGCCAGATCTGCAAGGAGCTGGTGTTCTACTTCACGGTGCTCTCGTACACGGACGAAGAGTACATCGACCCCGAGACGTCGATCATTCACCGCCACCAGGGCATGGTCGAGGCAATCGTCGCCGGTGATCGCGAGACGGCGCACGACCTGCTCGCCGACCACATCGACGAGAACTACGAGCGGCTGAAAGAGATCTTGACCGCTCGCCAGGCCGAAGTGAGCGAGTAGTCCACGATTAGCGATCGGCGCATCGAACGGGGTGTGCCGAGCCCTTCTGGAGGGCCCGGCACACACGCTACTCGGACGGGATGGTGATGAGGCCGAAGATCTCGCCCTGCGGTGCCTGCACGATCGACATTCGGCCAAATGCTGAGTCCATTGCGGGCATCAGGACCGTAGCGCCGAGTTCACCGGCGGTCGCTGTGGTGGCGTCGACGTCATTCGCGGCAAACCAGGTAAGCCAGTAGTTCGGCATACCCTCTGCGAGCTGCGTGTCCTTCTGAATGCCCCCAACCTCGGAAGCATCATCCGCACGCCGCAGTGTCGCGTAGGTGAAACCCTCACTGGAGATGTCGTTGTACTGGTAACCGAACACGGCCGTGTAGAACTCTTTCGCCGCATCGTCGTCTCGGGTGTGCAGCTCGTTCCAGCACAGCGCGCCGTGCTCATTGACGCGCTCCGAGCCGATGTGCGAACCGGCCTGCCAGATGCCGAATACGGCGCCCACCGTGTCGACCGCGACGGCCATCCGCCCGGAATCCATGACATCGAACGGGGGCGCGAGCAGCTGCCCACCGGCCGCGAGGACGGCCTGGGCGCTCGCGTCAACGTCGGACGAACCGATGTACGTGGTCCACACGGTCGGCATTTGAGCGTCCTGCTTCGGTCCGATCCCCGCGACGGCTTTGCCGTCAATCTGTGCCAGCAGGTAACCACCCGATTCCTGACCACCGGAAAGATAGTCCCAACCGAACAGCGAGGTGTAGAACGCCTTCGCCGCCTCAACGTCATCGGTGCCGAGGTCTACCCAGGTCGGGGTGCCGTCGGGCCACGGGGTGCTGCGAATCGTCATGGGTTCTCCTAAATGAAATGAGCCGAGAATCGGCAACCAGAGACGACGTCGCTCACGTACCCTCCGAGTATTCGCGATGGCAAGCTCACGCCGCGTCTTCAAATAGAGAATAGTTAGATCCGCAATGACAATACTCAGACTTCGCTGAAAATCGACGGTCGTTTGAATGGACACCGCTGAGGCTCTCGAACCCGAGCCTGCGGTGGTCGCCACATATCGATGCAGCGACCACCGCGCGAAATACCCGGAGCGCCCGGTCTGTACGTCCCCTACAGAGTCGCGAGCGCCTCGTCCAGGATGTGCAGTGCCTCGTCGATGAGCTCGTCTGAGATGTTGAGCTGGGGCAGCAGCCGCAGCACGTGCCCATCGCTGCCGCCCGCCATCACGAGCAGCCCGCGTTCAGCAGCGGCCTTCGCAACAACGCCAAACGCGGCCGCGTTCGGCGAGCCGTCGGACTGCACGAGTTCAACGCCGTGCAGTGCCCCGAGCCCGCGCACGTCGCCGATCACCGCGTGGCGCTGCTGCAGCTCACGCAGACCCCGCTGAATACGCTCGCCGATTTCGGCGGTGCGTTCGAGCGTGCCGGGCTGCCGCAGCTGCTCGATGACCTCGACCGCTGCTGCGCAGCCGACCGGGTTGCCGCTGAACGTGCCGCTCAGCCCGCCCGTGGGAATCGCGTCCATCATCTCGGCACGACCGGTCACGGCCGACACGGGAATGCCGGCGGCAATCGCTTTGGCCGTGACGACCAGATCGGGCACGAGCCCGAAGTGCTCGCTTGCGAACAGTTTGCCGGTGCGACCGAGACCCGTCTGAATCTCGTCGGCGATGATGACGATGCCGTGCTCGTTGCACCACGCCTGCAGCGTCTCGAGGTAGCCGGGCGCCGGCAGCACAATGCCACCCTCACCCTGAATGGGCTCGATAACGAGGCACGCGAGATTCTCGGCGCCCGAGATCTTCTCCAGTAGCTTGATGCTGCGGCGCGCTGCCTCTGCGCCGTCGAGCCCGTCCTGGAACGGGTACGAGTTGGGAATGCGGTAGATCTCCCCCGGCCGGGGGCCCACGTTGGCCGAGTACGGCTGAGACTTATAGTTCATGCCGAGCGTCAGGTTGGTGCGCCCGTGGTACCCGTGATCGACGACCGCGATACCGTTGCGTCGCGTGTACGCGCGGGCGATCTTCACGGCGTTCTCGATGGCCTCGGCCCCCGTCGACGACAGCACGGACTTCTTCGCGAAGTCACCGGGCGTGATCTCGGTGAGCAACCGCGACACCGTCACGTACAGCTCATATGGGGTGATGGTGAATAGCGTGTGAGTGAACTTCTGCGCCTGCTCGATCATGGCGGTGAGCGGCGCGGGGTTGCCGTGACCGAGCGAGGTCACGCCGATGCCGCAACCGAAGTCAATGAACTCGTTGCCATCGACATCGGTGAGGATCGATCCCTCCGCGCGATCGATGAATACGGGCAGCAGCGACCCGACCGACGCCGAGACGTACTGGGCGCGCTCGGCGTTCAGCTGCTGAGAGCGAGGGCCGGGCACCTCGGTGCGGGTGCGCTGCGGGTAGGAGACGGTGGTCGACATTGAGAGACTCCTTCAGTCTGGAAGTACGGGAAATACTGGAAGTGCTGGACGTGCTGGGCGCACGGGAAACAGGGGAAGTACGAGTAACTGGTACTGGTTACGCCGTCTCGCGGCGCGCGATGTTGTAGAACCGGATCTCTTGGTACTCCTCGAGCCCCTCGCCGCTGCCCTCCCGGCCCAGGCCCGACTGCTTCACGCCGCCAAACGGAGCCGCGGGGTTCGACGGCACGCCATTGTTGATGCCGACGAGTCCCGTTTCGAGCGCATCAGCCACGTTCAGCGCGCGGTCGAGATTCTCCGTGAAGACGTAGCCCGCGAGACCGAACGGGGTGTCATTCGCCGCGGCGAGCACCTCCTGCTGCGTGCCAAAGCGGCTGATCGCGGCGACCGGACCGAAAATCTCGGTGTTCGCGATCTCCGAGTCCTTCGGCACCCGATCGAGCACCGTCGCTTCGAAGAAGTACCCGGCTCCCTCCCGAGCGCTGCCCCCAGTGCGCAGTTCGGCGCCGCGTGCAACGGCGTCGTCAACGAGTCGCGTGAAATCCTCAACCGCGGCGCGATTCACGACGGGCCCGAGGTCTGCGCCCTCGGCGATCGCGTGGCCCAGCTGCACGCCGGCCATGCGCTCGGTGAACGCCTCGACGAACGCGTCGGCGATGCCGTCCTGCACATAGATGCGGTTCGCCGCGATGCACGACTGCCCGCCGTTGCGCAGCTTCGCCGCGTACGCGCCCTCGACGGCGCGCTCAAGATCTGCGTCGTCGAACACGATGAGCGGCGCGTTGCCGCCGAGCTCCATCGAACTCTTGACGACGTGCTTGGCCGCGAGGCCCATGAGCGTCGAGCCGACGCCGGTCGAGCCGGTGAACGAGATCTTGCGCACGCGGGGGTCGCCGAGCACGGCCTCACTAAATCCGCCAGAGTCCTTCGTCGTCACGACACGCATCAGCTCGCGCGGCACGCCGGCCTCGGCCATGAGCTCAACGGTGAGCAGCGTGGTGAGCGGGGTGAGGCTCGCCGGCTTGATCACAGCGCCGCAGCCGGCTGCCAGCGCCGGCGCAATCTTGCGAGTGATCATCGCCATTGGAAAGTTCCACGGCGCAATCAGCACGGAGAGCCCCACGGGTGCGCGTCGCGTCAGAATGGTGGATCCGCCCGCCGGGTTCTCCCGGAAATTGCCGCCCGCGCGCAGCAGCTCGTCGGCGTACCACCGCACGTAGTCGCTCGCGTACTGCACCTCGCCGTTGGCCTCGGCGAGCGTCTTGCCCATTTCGCGGCTGATGACATAGGCGAGGCGCTCTCGATTCGCGATCAGCACCTCGTACACGCGGTGCAGGGTGTCCGATCGATGCCGCGGCGTTGTCTTGGCCCACGCGCGACCGGCCTCGTCTGCGATACCGAGCTGCTCGATGGCGTGCGCTGGGTCGTAACTCGGCAGCGTCGCGATGCGCTGCTCGGTCGACGGGTCGAGCACGGCGAACTCGTTGGAGCCGGGCTCGTGGTTCGCGAAGCCGGGAAGGCTGGCAAGCGCGGCGTCGGAGGCGGCGATGCGCTCCGATGAGGGCGTGAGCAGAGTCATTAACGCATCCTTTGGGGTTAGTGCAGTGGGCGATGCCGAGTGGCGATCGGGCGGGCGCGGTGCGCCACACGACCACAGCCTAACTCGTTGTACTATTGTCCGACAATCATTTGGGTCACAAAATTGCCCCGGGTGCCGAACGGACTGGCTTACTTCGCCAGGTATCCACCCTCGACCGGAATCGAGGCACCGGTGAGATACGCCGCCTCCGGTGACGCAAGGAACGTGACGACGGCCGCGACGTCGGCAGGCTCAGCGATGCGGCCGAGCGGAATCGCTTCAGCAACCCGCTTCGCCTCCGCTTCAGGATCAGCGAGGCCGTCGAGCCACTCCTGGTAGAGCGGCGTGCGGGTCATGCCGGGCGCGACGGCATTCACGCGAATGTTGTACTGGGCAAGGTCGATCGCCGCCGCCTTGGTGAACGCGAGCATCGCACCCTTCGACGCGCTGTACACCCCCATCGTCGGCACCCCGATGCTGGCGAGCCGCGACGTGATGTTGATGATCGCCCCGCCCTCGCCCTGTTCGCGCATCTGACGCCCAGCCGCGATCAAGAAGTTCATCGCCGCGAAGGTGTTGGTCTCGAACGTCTCACGGATCTCGTCCTCGCCCACCTCCAGCAGGTCCCCTGTGTGGTCGATGGCCGCGTTGTTCACGGCGAGGTCGAGCCGCCCGAACGCCTCGACCGCCCGCGCAACGACGTCGACGGCAGCGCCCCGTTCGGTGAGGTCGGCCCGAATGAACCGCACACGCTCGCCCAGTCGATCCTCGACCTCACGGCCTCTGGCCTCATTGCGTCCCGTGATCGCGACGCACAGGCCGCGCTCAACGAGTTGCTCGGCGATGGTCACTCCGATGCCGGAGGTCGCTCCCGTCACGAGTGCGACACGTTCGTTCGTCATGCGGCGTTCCTTTCGTCTGCGAGTCGCAGCGCAATGAGCGCGTAGGCGCGCGCGGCGATCAGCAGGTGTGCAATCGATACTCGTTCGTCTGGTTGGTGGGCCTGAGTCGTGATGTCGCCCGGCCCCAAAATGATGGTGGGGGCGCCGTGGTGACTCGCAATAAACCCGCCCTCGCACGCGGCCGTCCAACCGGTGATGCGTGCGGTGCCCGCGAGCTCGGTCAGCGCCGCCGCGGCGATCCGCACCACCGCTGCGTGCGGTTCTGCCCGGAATCCGGGCATCACCATGTCGACGCTTCCGCGTACCTCGATGCCGTCGGCGTTTGCGATGCCCGAGTGCGCAATATCGTGACGCGCAACGGCGAGGAGCTCATGAAGAATCTGTTCGGGATCTTCGCCCGGCATCGTGCGCCGGTCAACCGTGAGATGTGTGACTCGGGGCACCATGGACGTGCCGCTGCCACCTGCGATCGTGCCGATGTTCCAGGTCGGCGTGCCCAGCAGCGGATCGCGCTCGCCCGCGAGCGCAGACTCGTGCAGCGCGCGCACGGTTTCGACAATGCGGCTTGCGGCATATATCGAGCTGGCGCCGTCTTCTGGCCGTCCTGCGTGGGCCGATGCGCCGATGACTTCGAGATTCAGGTTCGTCGCACCGCGACAGCCGACCACGACCTCAAGGTCGGTCGGCTCGGCCACGATGCACGCGAGATACTCGCGCGGCGCGTGGTCGGCGAGCCAGGCGCGAACCCCCTGCGATCGATCCTCCTCGTCGACGGTGCAGAGCAGTTCCAGTCGCAGCTCGGGTGCAACCTCGGCGACTGCCGCCATCGCGGCGATCACTGCGGCGAGGCCGCCCTTCATGTCGGTCGCGCCGCGGCCGTATATTTCACCGTCGACGAGCGTCGGCTGAAACGGGTCGGTCGTCCAGCCCTCCCCGGCCGGCACCACATCACTGTGGCCGAGAAACAAGATCGCTGGCCCGGTCTCCGGGCCTATCGAGGCATGGAGGTTCGGGCGATCCGGAGCCCACTCGTGGAGCTCGACCGTGGCGCCAATGCGCTCGCACGCCGCCCGCAGCCTGCGCACTGTCTCACCCTCGGTGCCACCGGGATTCTCGCCGCGGCCCGTGATCAGCTCGCAGGTGTCAGCCACGATTCGGTCGACGTCGATGAGCGCGACCGCGCGCTCCGCCCGCGTCACGAACTACCGCCCACCGTCGGCAAGCCCGCGCCCGGCACCGCGAGCGCCGCGGCCCGCGCCAATCGATCCACGCCCTCTGCAATACGCTCGGGAGATGAGGTTGCAAAACACAGTCTCAGGCTATTGCGCATCGAGCCGTCCGTCGTGAATGCGGGTCCGGGAATATACGCCACGCCCTCCGCGAGCGCGTCGGTGAATAGCGCCTCGGTGTCGATCGATTCGAGGGCGCCAGCGAAGGTGACCCACAAAAAGAAGCCACCGTCGGGGTCTGTCGCGACCGCCCGATCGCCAAATGCGCGCTCGAGTTCGCGTCGCATCGCGATCTTGCGCTCACGGTAGATTGGTTTCAGCCGCTCGATGTGCGGCGCGAGGTGTCCGTTTTCCAGGAACATTGCGACCGCGTTCTGGGCGGGCACCCCGGTGCACGTGTCCATGGCCTGCTTCGCGCTGATCGCGAGCTGACGCAGCTCGGGATCCACGTCGATCCAGCCGACCCGCAGGCCCGGCGCGATCGTCTTCGAGAACGTGCGCACCTGAAAGACGAGCGGGTGCCCGGGGGCGATCTCGGCGAAGCTCGCCACGTGCTCTCCCCCGAAGCGCAGCAGACCGTAGGGGTCGTCCTCGATGATCATCGCGCCCCACCGCTCCGCGAGTTCGAGCAATCGCACTCGGCGCTCGCGGGTGAGCGTGACGCCCATTGGGTTTTGAAAGTTCGGGATCGTGTAGATCGCTTTTGGCGTGCGACCCGCTCGCGCCACGATCTCTGGCAGGCCGTCGACGATCAGACCGTGTGCGTCTGTCGGGGCGCCAATCACCTCAGCTCCGTAGCTCAGGGCCGTCGCGTTGCCGTTCGTGTAGGTCGGCGCCTCGACGATCACGAGATCTCCGGGATCGACGCAGAGTTTGAACGCGAGATCGAGCCCCTGCATGCCGCCGGTCGTGACGAGGAGGCGATCGTCGGTCGTCGCGACCTCTGTCTCGCCGACGAGCCGCAGAATCTGCTCGCGAAGTCGCGGCTCGCCCGCGGAGTCGCCGTAGTCGAAGCGACCGCTGCGCTGCGACGCGAAAGCGTCATCGAGCGCCGCGATCGGCATCAGGTCTTCATTCGGTGCCCCCATCGCGAACCGCACGATATCGTGCGTCTGCTCAGCCAACAGCGAGGTCGACGAATCGATCACGGATCCGAGCAGCTGGCGCTGCGACCTCGGAAACGCGAGCGTGGGCGCGGGGGTCATGGTGTCTCCTTGATGATGAGTGTGCGCGGGGCGTCGGTCAGCACGTCGGCGCCACCCGGCGCGACGCGCACCGACTCCGAGACCTCGAAGCCGTAGCCGGTCATCCACATGCCAGCGATGACGTGGAAGGTCATGTTCTCTTGGAGCACGGTCGTGTCGTCGGCGCGGATGCTGACCGTGCGCTCGCCCCAGTCGGGCGGGAAACCGATACCGATGGAGTAGCCGAGCCGCGACTTCTTCTCGAGGTCGTAGCGCGCGAGCACCGCATCCCACGCGGCGGTCACGTCGGCCGGAGTGTTGCCCGGCTTGAGCTCGGCGAGCGCCGCGTTCAGGCCCTCGACCGTCGCGCCAGCGAGCCGGTCGAGATCGCGGCTCGGGGCGCCGAGCGACACGGTGCGGGCGAGCGGGGCGTGATAGCGGTGGTGAGCGCCAGCCAGTTCGATCGACATTGCCTCACCCCGCACGAAGCGCTCGGCGGTCCAGGTGAGGTGCGGGGTGTCGGCCCCATCGCCGTAGAGGAACATCGGCACGATCGCGGGGTAGTCTCCGTCGACCGACTCGCCGCCCTCGTCTTCGGGGACCCCGCGCGCCTGCGCCGCCATCACGCCGGCGGCGAGTTCGTTCAGCGGCCGGCCGTCCTCGATGAGCTCGACCGCGCACCGCATGGCCTCGCTCGCGACGCGGCCCGCCCGGCGCATCTCGCCGATCTCAAAGTCAGACTTCACGAGCCGCACCCAGTTCACGAGTTCGCGGCTCTCGACCAGGGTCCACTCGGGCGCGCCATCACGCAGCGCCAGATACGAGCGCACCGCAAAGAAGTGCGCGTCGCCCTCGAACCCCACGCGGCCGGGTGTCGCGTAACCACGCTCACGCAGCACTTGGGCAACCCACACCATCGGGTGGGTGTCGGGCCGGTGCACGAGGCGTTCGGGGTACCCGAGCACATCGTCTGCGTAGCGAATCGCGGTGCGGTGCGCGCCAAGTGCATCCATCTCGCGCATGGCGAGGATCGGCGTGCCAGTGAGCGGCACGAACAGGATCTGCGGGGTGTAGAACGACCACGCGTTGTACCCGCTCAGGTAGAAGATGTTCGCCGGATCGGCGACGATCAGCGCGTCGAGCTCCGCCTCGCGCATTGCCTGACGCACACGTTCGAGACGCGTGTCGAGCTCCGCTCCGGTTACTAGCCCATCCAACACGGTGTCCTCCTTTAGACGTGACCCTCTTCACAATACGGACGTGCAACTCTTCAATAAAGGTGCTGAAATAGACGGATACGATTCACTCAGAGTGAATTGTCGGAGGAGGTGGCCATGCTCGACGTCGGCAAACTGGCGCTGCTGCGCGAGGTCGCGACGCACGGCGGCATCTCGAGCGCTGCCGCGGCGCTCGAAATGAGCGCGTCGAACGTGTCGCAGCAGTTGCGCCGACTCGAACGCGACTACGGGGTCTCCCTGCTCGAACCCCGAGGTCGCGGGGTCAGCCTGACCCCCGCCGCAGAGCGCCTGGTGCGCCGCACCGAAGAGGTGCTCGGCATGCTGGAGGCCGCGGAAACCGAACTCGTATCGACCCGTGACACCGCGAGTCGCACCGTGCGGCTCGTCGGTTTCCATACCTTCGCGGTCGGCCTGCTCGGCTCCGTCGTCGCGCAATTGCGCGCGCTGGCACCCGATCTGTCGCTGGAGTTCACGCAGCTCGAACCCGAGGCGGCCATCGACGCCGTGCTTGCCCGGCGCGCGGATCTCGCGGTGATCGACGAGTACGCGGGCCTGCCGCTCGCCCCGACCCCCGGCATCGTGCGCGTGGTGCTTGGGCGCGAGCCCGTTCGTGCGTATCTGCCGACGGGCGCCGAGCCCGCGGCCGACGCAAGCTGGGCGATGGAGCCCGCCGCGAGTGACTCCGCGACGTGGATGCGCAGTGTCTGCCGCACCGCCGGTTTCGAACCGCGCGCCCGCTACGTGTCGCCCGACCCGTACGTGCACCGTCGGCTCCTCGAACAGGGCATCGCTGCCGCGTTTTTGCCGGCGACCGTCGCCGCCGATCTGCCGGCTCACGTGCGCCTCGCCGACGGCATCCCGGCCGGCCTGCACCGCACGCACACGCTCATCCTGCGCCGCGGCACCGAGCGGTCCGCGAGCATCGACGCGTGCCGGGCGGCGATCGCCGCTGCGCTGAGCGACGCCGTCGGCGAATCGACGTAACCGGCGTCATCGGCGCGGCCTGCACGTGGGGAACCGGCGCCGCGTCTCACGACACCGTATAACCTCCGTCGGCGGGCAGGATCGCGCCGGTGATGTAACCCGACTCCGGCGAGGCGAGAAAGACCGCGGCACCCGCGATGTCACCCGGCGTCGCGAGCCGCGCGAGCGGCACCCGGCCCGACACTTCTGCCTCGGCGGCGGCGGGGTCCGGCTGCTCGGCGAGCCACGCCTCGATGAGCGGGGTTTTCGTCATCCCGGGCGCAACAGCGTTCACGCGCACGCCGAGCGGGGCGAGCTCAACGGCGGCCGCGACGGTAAACGCGTTCATCGCCCCCTTGCTCGCCGCGTAACCGCTCACGCCCGGCATACCCACGACGGCGAGCCGAGAACTGATGTTGACGATCGCGCCGTGCGCTTCCCCGAGCAGCGGAGCGAGTCGCCGCGTCAGCAGCATGTGCGACACCACGTTCAGCGCAAGCGTCTCAAGCAGTGACTCGTGGTCGAGCTCTGAGATGAGATCGTTGTGCCGCCGCCCCACGTTGTTCACGAGCGCGGCGAGGGGGCCGATCCCGCGCGCCTTCCGCACCGCTTCCCACCCCGCGAGCACCGCTTCGGCCGCCGCGGGGTCAGCGTGGTCGACCTCGATGTAGTGGATGCCCTCGCCGAGCGGTTCCGCGGGCCGCGTGCGCCCGGTCGCAACGACGGTGAAGCCCCGCGCCACCAGCCCACGCGCGATCGCGAGCCCGATGCCAGAGGTGCCGCCAGTGACAATTGCAGAGCCAATTGCAGAGCCGAGTGTCTCGGTCATCGCTCGCTCCCCCAGAGTCCGTGCGCGTCGTGCGTCGGCTCGCCACCGACCACCGTCGCGAGCACCTCGATCTCGCCAATACGCGACGGCTCGACGCTGGTCGGGTCGTCGCTCAGCACGGCGAAGTCGGCCAGAAAGCCCGGTGTGATCTTCCCCTTCGCGTGCCCCCACCCAGTGACCGCCGCCGAACCCACTGTGTAGGCACGCAGCGCTTCAGTCGCCGTGAGCCGTTCGTTACCGCCGTACACCCACCCGTCCGAGGTGAGCCGCTCAACAGCCGACTGCATGACGGCGAGGGGTCGTCCGTTGGCGACCGGCCGGTCTGAGCTGCCCGCCACCGGCAGACCGTGGCGCAGCAGACTCGCGAGGCGAAACGACACCTCCGCCCGCTCGTCGCCGATGTACTCGCGGAAACCGTCGCCGAAAACGCGCATGAAGTACGGCTGGGCGACGATCGACGTGTCGAGCGCGGCGAGCGCCCCGAGCTGCGCATCGCTGACCACGCCGCCGTGCTCCAGCCGGTGCGGTAACGGCGGCGTGGTGCCCTCGGCTCGCAGCTGCGTGAGAATGCCGATCGCCAGGTCGACGGCTTCGTCGCCGACCGCGTGCATCGCGAGGGCCCAGCCTGCACGCCCCGCGGCGAGCGCGCGCTCGCGCATCTCTTCGACGTCGCCCTGAAAGTAGCCGTGATTGCCCGGGCAGTTGTCGTATCCACCGGACATGCGCGCGGTGTTACCGAGAATCGAGCCGTCGAGAAACATCTTCACGGGCCCGAGCTGGAGGCGGTCGCTGCCGAGCCCGCTGCGGAGACCGCCGGGCAGCCCGCGAAACGCGCGGCCGTCGGAGCTCAGCTGCACGCGCTCCAGTACATCGCCGACGAGCATCGGCTGCATCCGCGTGCGCAGCACGCCCGCCTCGAGCGCCGCCTGATACGCCGCGAACTCTTGCGCGCTGTGCCCGATCCAGCCGCCACCAATACCGGCGTCGGTGACGCTCGTGAGGCCCTCGGCCGCATACGCGCGCGTGGCTGCGTCGAGCGCCGCAACGATCTGTTCCTGCGAGGCCGGGAGGTGGTACCGCTGCACCAGCTCCATCGCGGTCTCTTCGAGCACACCCGTGGGGCGGCCACGCTCGTCGACGACGACGCTGCCACCGTCAAACGATTCCGAGCCATCGATGCCGAGCGTCGCCAGTGCCCGCGCGCTCACGATGCACGAGTGCCCCGAGGTGTGCTTGATCCAGACCGGGCGCCCGCCAGATGCGCGGTCGAGCGCTTCGGCGTCGGGGTATCGCCCTCCCGTGTCCATCTGGTTGTACCCCGACGCGATGAGCCAGTCGCCGGGCGCGAGGGTGCGCGCACCCTGCGCGATCCGGCCGTACAGATCGTCAAGGCCCGCGCACCCAGCGAGCCCGACCTCCAGCAGCGTGTGCCCGAACCAGACCGAGTGCGCGTGCGCGTCGTTGAAGCCGGGCACCACTACCGCGCCATCCGCGTCGATGCGCCGTTTCGCGGTCAGCGCGACGGCGTCGGCGCCGACCGCAACCACGCGCCCGTGCAGCGTCGCTACGGCGGGCGCGGCGGGCGCCGCCACATCCTGCGTGAGAACGCGCGCGTTCTCAATGATGGTGTCGACGCGCACGGATCACGCCTCGCCGGGTGCCGGGATACGCTCGCCTGCGGCCACCACCGAGACCGGGGCGGTGCGGATCGAGACGCCCGTCGTGTCCTTCATCGCGAGGGCGGCGATCAGTCCGACGGCACACGCAGCCATCATGTAGACCGCCGGCCACAGAATGAACCCGGTCGACTCGATAAGCGCTTCGTTCACCATCGGTGCTGTGCCGCCAAACAGCGCGGTCGCCACGTTGTAGGTGAGCGCGAAGCCCGCGTACCGCACGTGGGTGGGGAAGAACGCGGGGAACGTCGCCGAGATCGTCGCGAGCTGCGGGATGTACAGCAGACCGAGCAGAATGAACGCGACAATCGCCCAACCGAGCCCCTGGCCCATCAGCATGTAGAGCGGGATCGCGAAGACAAAGAGTCCGACGAGCGAGAAGATCCACATCGGCTTACGCCGGACGCGGTCAGACAATCCGCCGAAGAACGGCACGAGCAGCATCATGCCGAACTGGCCGACGAACATAATTACGAGCACGGTCGTCGGGTCGATGCCGACGCTGTGCTCGAGGTAGGTCGGCATGTAGGTCAGCAGGGTGTAATTGACGACGTTGAGCGCAATGACGAGGCCCGCCATGATCAGCATGGCCCTCTTGTAGTGCGAGAAGAGTTCGCGCCAGACGCCGCGCTTCGCTTCGGCGCCAGCCGCCGCATTCTGCTTTTCTTGCTCCTGGAACACCGGGGTGTCCTCGAGCTTGCTCCGCAGGTAGAAGCCGATCAGGCCGAGCGGGCCGGCAATCAAGAACGGGATCCGCCAGCCCCAGTCGCCCATCACCGCAGTGCCGACGATCACGCTTGTGGCCAGCACGATCAACGAACCGAGGGCGAAGCCGCCGAGGGTGCCGAACTCGAGGAAGCTGCCGTAGAAGCCGCGCTTCTTATCGGGGGCGTACTCGGCCATGAAGGTTGCGGCGCCGCCGTACTCACCACCGGTCGAGAATCCCTGCACCATGCGCAGCAGGATCAGGAGCGCGGGCGCCCACAGGCCGATCTGCTCGGCGCTCGGCAGGCAGCCGATCAAGAACGTCGAGGCCGCCATCATCAGGATGGTGATCGCGAGCACGCCCTTGCGTCCGATCCGGTCACCCAGCGGCCCCCAGAACATGCCGCCGAGCGGGCGCACCAGGAACGATAGGGCAAACGTGGCGAGCGTCCACACCGTGCCGGTGCCGTTGTCTGACGGGAAGAAGTTGAGGGTGATATACGTCGCCGCCACGGCGTACACGCCGTAGTCGAACCACTCGATCGCGTTGCCCATCGCGGACGCTGCGACCGCCTTCCGAATCGTTTTCACGTCAACGGGGGCGCGAGTCGCCTGGCCTGCAGCGCTGGGGGCCGGGTATTCAGACATGTGATTCTCCAGTTTCTAGTGTTGCTGGTCTCGTGTCGGATGCGTTCGTCGGAACAGTGTGCCGAGGCTGGGTGCCGAAACGGTGACGCCCGCGAGCCGCAGACCCTGCCACAGCGTGACCTGGTTCGCGGTGAGCACGGGCTTGCCGAGCGCGGTTTCCAGGCGCTCGATGAGGCGGGCCGTATGCATGGCGGTGTCGGGCAGGAGCACCACTTCAGCCTCCTCGGGATTGTTGCTGCTGGCAAGGCCTATAACGCCGTCGTCGTCGAGTTCGCCGGCGAGTGCCGCCGTCACGATGTCATGGCTCACAAGCGACACGACCGAGATGCCAGCGTCTTCGAGCAGGGCTCGGAAGTGCTTCGATACGTCTTCGGGATACGTCGCGGCTATCGCAACGCGCTGCGCGCCGAGGGCCCGCACGGCGTCAACAAACGCGAGCGACGTCGAGGAAGCGGGGATTCCGAGTGCTTCGCCGACCTCCTCAGCCTGGCGGGTTGCCCCGTCGAGACCGAAGACGAAGCTGCCAGAGGTGCAGGCCCAGAGCACGGCATCGGGGGCGCTCACGCGCAGCGCCGCCGCACCGTCGAGCAGCCGTTCGCTCTTGCCGAGGTCGAGCAGCGCATCAACCTCGTGGGCGTCGGTGCCGACCGACGTGTGCACCAGTTTCAGGGCAACATTCGCTGGCATGAGCGACTGCATGTACGGGTAGTCGTCCTCCGCACCGAACCCCGGGTAGAGGAAGCCGATGGTCGTTGTGTTCATGCTGCTCTGCATCCTTTCGCGGCTCGGCCGGGGCAGCCTCAGCGCTGCGCCTCTCACCAACCTATCCCAAAATAGCCCAACATTAGGATTGTTGACAATCTATTTGGCGACATCTAGCCTGGCCATCAGTTCACCAACTTGAGGAGTCCACATGAGTCGCTACATCACCATTACCCTCGTCAAGCGCGGCGTATCCTGCCGCGCCCGGCTACTCGACGACGAGGCGCCGCGCACCGCAGAGGCCGTGTGGAACGCGCTTCCACAGGAGGGTCAGGCATACCACGGCAAGTACGCGCGCAACGAGATCTACAATCTCGTCCCCGCGTTCGCGCCGCAGGAGCCCGGCTATGAGAACACAACAATCACGCCCATCCCGCGCGACGTCTGCTACTTCAGCTTTTCGGCCACTGAACTGGGAAATCCCGGCTACGGCTACCGCACAGGCGAGGGCGGCGACACCGACCAGAACATCGTCGATCTCGCCGTGTTCTACGGCCGCAACAACCTGCTGATCAACGGCGATCGCGGCTGGATCCCGGGAAACGTGTTTGCCGAGATCGAAGACGGTTTCACCGAGTTTGCCGCGGCCTGCCAAGACCTCTGGATGAACGGCGTAGCCGGCGAAACCCTCCGCTACGAGCGCGCCTAGCGCGCGGCGCCCGCCCGCGCCCCGCCGCGCCCGCCCGCGCCCCGCCCGCGCCCCGCTGAACCCGAGGGTCATCGCCGAGCACGAGGGGTTTTTCGCCGAAACTTCCCTCGGGTTCACGCGAAACCCTCGCGTTCAGCGGGGTTTGGGCGCGGGCCGGGCGGGCGCGGGCGGGGTTTGGGCGCGGGCGAAGCCCGGCGGCGCTAGTGCTGCGTCACCGCTTCCAGGAATCTCCGCGTGCGCTCTGACTGCGGGGTCTCGAAGATCTGCTGCGGGGTGCCCTGCTCAACGACCTGACCCTTGTCGAACATCACGACCCGATCCGAGATCTCCCGCGCGAAGCGCATCTCGTGCGTCACCATCAGCATGGTCATGTTCGTCGTTTTCGCAAGTCGACGAATCACATTCTGCACTTCCCCAACGAGCTCGGGGTCGAGCGCAGAAGTCGGCTCGTCGAGCAGCATCACCTCCGGTTGCATGGCGAGCGCGCGCGCAATCGCCGCGCGCTGCTGCTGACCACCAGACAGCTGCGGCGGAATGTGCCGCATGTGATCTTTGAGCCCGACGAGCTCGAGCAGCTCGACCGCGCGCTCGGTGGCGTCTGCCTTCGACATGCGTTTCACGTGAATCGGGGCCTCGATCACGTTCTCGAGCACCGTCATGTGCGGAAACAGATTGAACTGCTGAAACACCATGCCGATCTTCTTACGCGTCTCTACGGTCTGTCGCGTCTCGGCAACCTTCTGCCCGCGCTGTAGATTCCAGAGCACGTCGCCGCCCACGGTCACCATGCCCACGTCGGGCGTTTCCAGCGTCATGAGGACGCGCAAAATAGTGGTCTTGCCCGATCCTGACGGCCCAATGATCGTGACCTTCTCGCCCGGAGCGACCTCGAAATCGAGGCCCTGCAGCACGTGATTCGTGCCCCAAGATTTGCTCACGTTGTCGAAGGAGATCGCCACATCGGCGTCTTCGTGGGGGTTGTTGAGGCTTCTGAGGATGTCAGTGTGTGGGGACAAGGCGTTGCTCCAGACGTCGAATGAGCAGTGAGCACGGGAAGCTGACGATGAGGTACAGCAGTCCCGCAATGGTGATGGGTTCGAGATAGCGGTAGAAGTTGCTGCCGATCTGCATGGCCGTGCCCATGAGTTCCAGGATCGTGATTGATGACAGAATCGCCGAGTCCTTGAACATCATGATGAGGTAGTTGCCGAGCACGGGAATGATCGGGCGGATGGCCTGCGGCACCACGATCCTGAACCACATCCGTGCGGGCGGCAGGCTGAGGGCCTTACCCGCCTCCCACTGACCCTGCGGCAACTGTTCGATACCCGATCGGTACACCTCGGCCGTGTACGCGCTGTAGTTCAGTCCGAGCACGACGATGCCGGTGGGTAACGGGTCGAACGAGAGCCCAGCGTACGGCAGCACGAAATACGCGATGTAGGCCTGCACGAGCAGCGGGGTGCCGCGCACGAACGAGACGTAGAACGTCGCGAGGTGCGAGACCACCGGGATCCGTAGGTAGCGCAGAATCGCGACGACCAGCCCGACCACCAGAGCGATCAGGAAAGCGACGAAGGTAATCTGCAGCGTCAGCCAGAACCCGGCCACGAGATCGGGCAAAATGCTGGCGACGAATTGGTTATCCCAGATCATGAGGTCTTCACCCCCGGCAACAGCGAGGTGCGGGCGAGAATTTTGGCCTTGCGGTCGAGCGCGAAGCGGCGTTCAAGCATCCGGGTAACCCATCCGATCGCGAGGGAGAGCAGGTAGTACACGACCAGGATCGTGAGGAACAGCTCGACCGTCGCGCCCGTCACCGTGCGCGCGTTGAACGCTCGCCAGGTCAGGTCGGCGACCGTCACGAGCGACACCAGCGACGTGTTCTTCAGCAGATCGACCATCACGTTTCCGAACGACGGCAACATCGCCGGGATCGACTGCGGGATCAGGATCCGCCAGAGCCGCTGGGTGGGCGACATGCCGAGGGCGATCGCCGCCTCTACCTGCCCGCGCGGCCGGGACCGGATCGTGCCGCGCACGATCTCAGCCGCGTAGGCGCCCTCGTTGAGGCCGAGCGCGAGCACGCCGGCCACCAGTGGATGGAGCTGAATGCCGAGGAAGGGAAGGGCGAAGAAGAACCAGAACATCTGCACGAGCAGGCCCGATCCGCGAATGAACTCCACAAAGACATACGAGGGCCAGCGAAGGTACCAGCGGCGGGAGAGCCCCGACAGCCCCGCGGCAAATGCCACGATGACCGTCAGGGCGATCCCGAGCACGGTCACGAGTATCGTGACCGCGAGCCCCTGCAGCAGCAGGGGTGAATATTCGATGACTGCGTCCATGAGTCAGCCGCTCGGGTGAATCCGGGAGGACCTAACCCGCGTTCTTGCAGAGCTCGGCCGCGGTGACACCCTCAACCGCGGTGGGATCGAAGCCCCACTTCTCCAAGATCTCGCCGAACTCCGGTGTCTCCTTGAAATCGGCGAGCGCCTCGTTGTAAGCCTTGAGTAGCTTGGTGTCGCCCTTGCGGAACGCGGCACCCGAGCCGGTGCGCGGAGCGTCCTCGATCGGCTCCGTCACCTCCACGGCGCCGCCCGCCTCGGCCAGATCCTTCAGCGACAGAGTCGGCAGCAGGAACGCGTCTGCGCGCTTCGCGCCGATGGCCTCTACGCCGCTGCGTGCGTCTTTCACCAGCACCTGCTGCGTGCTCGGCACCTTCGCGGTCTTCAGAATGCCCTCTTCAAACCCGCCGGTAAGCACCGCGATCTTGAGATCGGGGTTGTCGATCACGTCTTGAATGGTCGTGATGTTGTTGGGGTTGCCGGTCGGCACGCCGAACGACTCGGTCGAGACGATGACTGGCTCGGAGTAGGCGACGGCGGCGCAGCGCGACTCCTTCATGAACAGGCCGGCGGCGACAACATCCCAGCGATTCGCGTCGAGGCCGGGAATCATCGACTCGTACGGGGTCGTCACGCCCTCGATGTCGTCGATACCCATGGTCTTGAGCACCGCGCGCAGCACGTCGGGCTCGGCGCCGGTGACGGTACCGTCGGAGTTGACCTGCGTGTAGGGCGGTTCGTTGGCAATCGCCACGCGCAGGTAACCGTTGTCGACCGCTTTCTTCAGGGTGTCTTGGGCGGATTCGCCGCCGCCGCCCCCACCGCCTGGCGTCGTGGCGGTGCACGACGTGATGAGTGTTGCGGCGAACAGCCCGCCGAGCACGGCTGTGACGATTCGTTTGGTTCGAGGGTGCCTATTGCGGGTCATCGGAGACTCCATTTCTGCGCTGTCGCTTCATTGGGACACAGTCGGACGTCGGCGCCACTTCAATGTGTAGAACCGTAGGACAATCCCACCAGGGGACAACTTGGCAGATTCGAGCGCGCACGTCAAGTCCGCGCCAAAGAATCGTGACCTCACCGTGATGCGCCCAACCCCACCCCCATCACCCTCACCCGCCACCCCACCTCACCCACCCCACCCCCAAATCCCGGAGCGGGGTAACTTTTAGGGGGTGTCGCATCCCCAACACCCCGCAGAAGTTACCCCGCTGCGCGGTTGCGGGAAGCGGCGGGGAGGGGTGGGGAAGGGTGGTGGGGGGCGGAGAAGGGTTAGTGGTCGGCCAGCGCTTGGCCCGGGGCCGTCGGCCGCCTGCCGAGGCGGCGGAGCGCCGCCCACATCGTCGCCTGATTGGCCGTGATGATCGGCTTGCCCAGCTCGGCCTCGAGCGGAGCGATCAGGTCGTACGTAGGGAGGTTCGTGCAGCTCACGACGATCGCCTCGGCCTCCGACGAGTCGACGCTTCGGATCAGCGCGGCGGTCGCCGCGTACGGCACCTCCCAGATGCGCTGCTCAAGCCCCAAGCCGTCGTGCCCAGTCACGCTCACGCCGTATTCCCCCAGAAACGAATCGAGCAGGTGCGACAGGGTTGGCACATACGGCGTCGCCACGGCGACCCGCCGCACGCCGAGCGCCTGCAGTGCTTCAACGATTGCACCCGACGTTGTTACAGCCTCGCCAGCGCCGGCGCCGCGCATCACGCCGAGCAAGCTCTCCTGACCCGCGCGCCCACGAACGAAGCTCCCCGACGTGCAGGCGTAAGCCACGACCTCTGCCCGCCCCGCCGTGACGCTGCGCACCCCGTCCGCCACGACTCCCTCGTCTGCAACCTCCCGCGCAAATTCGACCGTAACGACGTCGTCAACGAACGGCGTGCGCGTCATGAGCATGTCGACGTCGTCGGGCAGCCACCGCAGCAGCTCGGCGTCGAGCTCCATATCGAACGGCGCGACGACTCCCAGCGCCGCGCGGGCCTCGGGCCCAGAAAAATCAACACCCATGGCGAATCCTCCATATTGTACGATTGTCAACATTCCTAATATCGCACAATTATTCGAGTTTGGATCATGCCTGTTTCAGAAGCGCACCTCCCGCCGCCCCCGCCGCCCGCCGCGAACTACGTGCCGGTACGAGAGGCCGCAGGTGTGCTCTACGTCGCTGGCCAGACCCCGCACCGCAATGGCGAGCTGCGCCTGCGAGGCCGCGTCGGCGAAGCGGTCTCAGTGGACGACGCGCGCGAACTCGCGGGCGAGGCAGCGCTGGGCGCCCTCGCCGCTCTCAAGCAGCACCTCGGCTCGCTCGACGAGATCGAGGCGATCGCCTCCGTCACGGGTTACGTGGCGTGCACTCCAGACTTCGCACTGCACCCACGGGTGATCGATGGCGCCTCCGACGCGCTCATCGCGGTGCTCGGCGAGCGCGGGCGGCACGCCCGCGCCGCGGTCGGTGTGCAATCACTCCCCGACGGCGCCCCCGTCGAGGTCAGCGTCATCGCCCTTCGGCGACTCCCGGCTCGTCCGGCTGCTCCGACCGCAGGCGTGTAATCTCGGCGAGCGCGTGGTCCATGTGCTGCGCAAGTAGGGCGTGGAGCGTCGGCACGTCTTTTGCGCGGATGGCGTCTGCGATGCGGCGGTGCTCGGCGATGCGCTCCGGCAGCGGGAAGCTCGGCCCCTCAAGCGCGGCAAGACACATGCGGGTTTCTGCCGCCAGAGTCTCGTACATGCGGTTCAGGCGCGGGCTCTGAGCTTCTTCAACGAGCTTCTCGTGAAACGCGATGTCGAGGTCGATGGCCGCCCACGATTCAGCCTCGGTCGGATCCAGCGCTTCGAGCTCGTCAGTGAGCGCCGTAAGCGCCGCGTACATTTCTTCCGTGCGCCCGGTGACGTCGATCACCTTGAGGCAGGCGCCGCGCTCAATGGCGATGCGCGACGTGTAGATGTCGACGAGATCTTCTGGCCCGAACGTGGCCACGAAGATGCCGCGGTTCTTGCGCCCGACGAGCAACCCCTCCTGGGTGAGTCGCTGCATCGCTTCGCGCAGCAGCCCGCGACTCACGCCGAAGCGCTGTGACAGGTCGGTTTCGAGCAACTGCTGACCCGGCTTGAAGCGGCCGCGCGCTATCGCATCGCGCAGAGTACGCGCTATGAGCACCGGCGTCGATTCGCGCTCGAGCGGCGCGAAGTCAAATTGCTGTTCGCTCACGCGACCTCCCTCACCACGGCGCTCCACTGTGCACTTCAATCATGCCTCGTCGGCACGCCCCACACACAACACAGGGGTGGGGGGGGGGGAGCGGGGGGGCGGCGCGGGGGGGAGGGGGGTGGGGGGGGAGGTCGGGGGTTGGTTTTACGGGTGGGCCGCCCGCGGGGGGCCGTGGGGGCGAGGAC
>NZ_JBHXHV010000001.1:102789-314451 GCF_042726155.1 Leucobacter sp. NPDC058333 | reverse complement strand
CCACCCCCCTCCCCCCTGCCCTACCTTTAAAAATTAGAACCCGTCACTCCCCCCCCCCAACCCCCCCCCCGGGGGGTTCCACCCACCCCCCGCCCCCCCACCCCTGTGGAATGCGTTCTGGGTTACCAGCTCGACTTGGTGATACCGGGCAGCTCGCCACGGTGCGCCATGTCGCGGAAACGCACACGCGAGACGCCGTACTTCGTCAGCACGCCACGGGGGCGGCCGTCGATGACGTCGCGGCTACGCACGCGCACCGGCGAAGCGTTGCGGGGCAGCTTCTGCAGACCCACGCGCGCGGCCTCGCGGCTCTCATCGGTCCCGTTGGGATCGACGAGGGCCTTCTTCAGCTCGAGGCGCTTCGCTGCGTAACGCGCAACGATGACCTGGCGCTGCTTGTTCTTCGCAATCATGCTCTTCTTCGCCATGATTAACGCTCCTCTCGGAAGTCAACGTGCTTGCGGATGACCGGATCGTACTTCTTGAGCACGAGGCGATCGGGGGTGTTACGACGGTTCTTCTTGGTCACGTAAGTGAACCCAGTTCCGGCCGTCGAACGGAGCTTGATGATCGGACGTACGTCCTTGTCCTTAGCCACTAGAGCTTCACCCCACGCTTCTGCAGATCAGCGATGACTGATTCGATACCGCGCGCGTCGATCATCTTGATGCCCTTGACCGAGAGGGTCAGGGTCACCTTGCGGCCGAGCGAGGGCACAAAGTAGGTCTTCTTCTGGATGTTCGGATCGAACCGACGCTTGGTGCGACGGTGCGAGTGCGAAATGTTGTGTCCGAAGCCGGGAACGGCGCCGGTCACCTGGCACACTGCTGCCATGATGTTTCCTCTCATACCGTGAGACCGGACGGCCTCACCCAAGATTTCTTGTCTGCACGAACCCCAGCGAGTCGTTTCTGATCTCGCTGCGATGAGCTCGCGCGGTCTGCGCACTGGGACGGCGCACAGCCAAAGATCGAGCTTACGTCAGGATCGCGATGCACGCAAGCCGGGCGTGTCGCCCGGGCCGCCCACGGTCAGCCAGCCGATCGCCGCGGCGAGCGCTGCAACCGCGACCGCGGTGCCCCAGTTCACGTACCCCTGAGTCAGCACCCAACCGACCGCTCCCACCAGAACGGCGGTTGCCGAGATCGCGGCCCACGACGGCGTCCTGCGATCCCGCGCCGCTGGCCAGAGGCGTTCGAGGCGCGACACGACGGGGCAAAGCACGGCGAGCACCACCGCGATCGCGAGAATCCAGGGCACCCGCGTCAGCCACCAGCTCGGCGTCAGCGGTGACGGGAATGGGAGGCCGAGCGCCAATTGCGAGCCCACCACCACGCCCATGGCCACTGTGTGCCACAGATAGATCGTCATGCCGAACGTGCCGAGCGCGCCCACTGTCACGAGCACGCGGGGCCGGCGCACCACGCGCCGGATCACGGGCTGCAGCAGCGTAAAGAGGTAGACCTGCGCGAGGCCGAGCAATAACAGCAGCACGGTGGGCGGATTGAGGTTGTCGAGCATGTCTGGCGAGTAACCGAGCCCCCACACGGCTACGGCCATCAGCGCGTAGGCCGCGGCGGCGAGCGCCACGAGCAACCAGCGCGGCCGCTTCGTGTACCAGCCGTCGCGCACACCAAAGCCCAGCTGCTGCACGAACAGCCACACGAACAGCCAGTTCAACGGCGCGATCGGCACGCCGGCGAAGCGGCTGAGCAGGTCAACGGCGACGGCCGCGCCGGCGAGGCCGAGGTACGTTGGCCACGCCGCGAGACGGTGCAGGCGGGCCATGAGCGGCACGAACGCCGTGCAGATCGCGTAGACGGCGATGAACCAGAGCGGCTCGGCCAGCCGAAACGCGAAGCTCCGCAGAAAGCCAGGGTCGGCGCCGCAGATCGCCATCACGCCGAGTGTCGCGAGCACACCGAGCATTGCCGTCAACACCGGCCGCGCGAGACGCAGTGCGCGGATGCGCAGGTAGTCTCCCGCCGTGCCGCCTTGCCCGCGGAGCCGGCGCCAGGTCGTGATGCCCGCAAACCCACCCGCGATGAAGAACGTCGGCATGATCATGCCGATCCAGGTGATCCAGACGAGCGGCTGCCACTCGGCGAGCGCGTTCTCGGCTCGCAGGGGGTCCCCCGAGATGCCCATTTGCAGCGCGTGCAGCACGACGACGATGGGGAGACAGAGCGCGCGCACCGCATCGATTGAAAGATCGCGATCCGGCGGGATTCTCGGGAGCTGCGTCACCACCCGCCCAGCATACGGCGCGGGTCGGCATTGGCCGGAGACGGGCGTAGGCTGTGCGCGTGAGCGAGCTACCGGACGCGACCCAACCCGCCCTGATTCGCTACGTCGCCATCGGCGACAGTTTCACCGAGGGCGTCGGCGACGAACAGCCAGACGGCTCGGTGCGCGGCTGGGCCGACCTCGTCGCGCAGGGGCTCGCAGACGCGACAGGATCGGCCGTCGATTATGCGAACCTCGCGATCCGCGGCCGTCTGCTCGCTCCGATCCTCGCCGAGCAGCTTGAGCCGGCGCTCGCGCTCGCGCCGACAATCGTCACGTTCAACGGCGGCGGCAACGACATGCTGCGCCCGCGCACAAACCTCACGTGGATCATGGCCGAGACCGAGCGCGCGCTCGTGCGCATCCGCGAGGCGGGGGCCGAGCCGATTCTGCTCGCCGGGGCGAACCCGACCGCCGGGCTTCCCGGTGGTGCGCGGGTGAAGGTGAAGGGCGACGAACTCGTGCGGGCCGCCCGCGAGGTCGCTGAGCGCCTCGACGTGCGCTTCGCCGACAACTGGAGTGACCCCGAACTGGCCGCCCGGCAGTACTGGTCGCCTGATCGACTGCACCTCGCCCCGGTCGGGCATCGCCGCGTCGCGGCAAACGTGCTGCGCGCGATCGGGTACGAGCCACCAATGGATTGGGAGCTCGACGCGACGCCGATCCCGCGCCCCACACGGCTGGATCAGCTTCGCTACACCCGCGAACACGTCGTGCCCTGGGTGCAGCGCCGTCTCACCGGGCGCTCGAGCGGCGACGGCCGCACGGCGAAATTCGGGGCGTGGACGAGGATCGAGCCGCGCGTCAGCTGACTTCGGGGTTTCCCGAATCATCCCTTCGGCTGAGCCGAAATGGTACCGCGGGATGATGACCGCGCTCTCGCGCGCCGTCATTCTGGAAGGGTCGATCACGCTTCCCGGCTCGCTTCGGGCGGCGTCCTCCCTCGCGCTCAGCCTCCGTGGTACGCGTGACCCAGCGGAAAGCGTTCATGTCGTTCCTCACGCGTACCAGCCTTAAGAACCGTCTCATTGTCGGGCTCACGACCCTCGCGATTGCCGTGCTCGGCATCGTGTCAATGGGGTCGCTCAAGCAAGAGCTCATGCCCTCGATGCAGGTTCCGATGGCGTTCGTCTCGGCGCAATCGCAGGGGCTCGCACCGGAGGAGATGGCGTCGACCGTCACGGAACCCGTCGAGCAGGCCCTCAGCGCCATTCCTGGTGTGACGAGCGTGACGTCGACGTCGTCGAGCGGTGACGCGCAGATCATCGCGGAGTGGAAGTTCGGCGAAGACGACGACGAGACGCTGCGCACCATTCGGAGCGCCGCTGAGTCGCTGAAGCCGAGCCTGCCCTCCGGCACCGAGTTGCAGGTGATGTCGGGTGGCGCCGATGACATGCCCGCGATGATGATGAGCGTCGGTACCTCGGGCGATCAGGAGACCTTCGGTGACGCGGTCGCGCAGACGATCGTGCCCGCGCTCCAGGGAGTGCCCGGCGTGCGCACCGTCGAACTGACCGGCCAGGAGGAGCACCGCGTCACGATCGACCTGCGCCCGGCAGACGTGAAGCGGCTCAAGGTCGACCCCGCGACGCTGCAACCGATCCTCGAGGCGAACGGCGCTGCGCTCCCCGCGGGCCAGGCAGACTCCCCTGAGGGTCCCATCTCCGTCACCGTCGGTTCGAAGCTGGACTCGGTCAAGGGCATCGCCGCCCTGCCCGTGCCCACCGCCGACGGCGTCGTGCTCATCTCTGACTTCGCGGACGTCAAGAACGAGAAGGTGCCAGCCACGACCATCTCTCGGGTCAACGGCAACCCGTCGCTGACGCTGCAGATCACCCCCGCGCAGGGCGCCAACGTCGTCGACATCTCGCACGCGGTGAACGCTGAGCTCGATCGCCTCGGGCCGACCATCGACGCCGAGTTCGTCACCATCTTCGATCAGGCACCCTACATCGAGCAGTCGATCCACGACCTCTCCGTTGAGGGCGGGCTCGGCCTGCTCTTCGCGGTGCTCGTGATTCTCGCGTTCCTGTGGTCGTGGCGGTCGACCATCATCGCTGCGCTCTCAATTCCGCTGTCGCTGCTGATCACGCTCATTGGCCTGTGGTGGAGCGGCAATACGCTTAATATCTTGACCCTCGGCGCGCTCACGATCGCCATTGGCCGCGTCGTCGACGACTCCATCGTGGTCATTGAGAACATCACGAGGCGGCGCGGCACCGGGCCGCTCACCATTGACGGCGTCGTCGCCTCGGTGCGCCAGGTAGCCGGCGCCATCACCGCTTCGACGCTCACGACGGTCGCGGTGTTCTTGCCGATCGCGTTCGTGTCTGGCATCGCCGGGCAGCTCTTCCGACCCTTTGCCGTCACCGTCTCAATCGCGCTGATCGCCTCGCTCGTCGTGGCGCTCACGATCGTGCCGGTGCTCGCTTACTGGTTCATGAAGAAGACGCCGGAGCAGCCGGTCGCGGGTGCTGAGGCGCACGCGGTCAGCGACGCCACTGCCCCGACGGCCGTGCTCGCGCCGGGTGTTGGTGTCGGTGGCGCCGGGGTCGGTGCCGGTGTCGGTACTGCCGCGGTCGGTACAGCCAGTGCTTCGGAGAGCGCCGTGCCGTCGGAACTCGACGAGATCCACACCGCCCCCGACCGCCTGCAGCGCACGTTCATGCCCGCGCTGAACACCACCCGCCGTCACCCCGTGATCACCCTGCTCGTCTCGGGCCTGCTGCTCGTCGCAACGCTGTTCATGACGGCGTTCATTCAGACCGATTTCCTCGGCTCGTCCGGGCAGGAGAGCCTGCAACTCAGCCAAACCCCGCCGAAGAAAGCGGGCGATGATCTCGTCGCCGCTGCCGAGCCGGTCGAAGACGCGCTCGCAGAGATCCCCGGTATCGCCGACGTTCTGACCTCGATCCCCGTGCCGACCCCCGGCACCCCGAGTGTCATCAGCTATGACCTGCAGCTCGCAGACGGCGCCGAGGTCGCGACCGTTGAGGCCGCCGTGCAAGACGCGGTCGACGCGCTTCCCGATGCCGGAGAGGTCGCACTCGCCTCGCAGGACGCGTTCGTGTCGGGCGCCGGCGACGGCATCGCTCTGCAAATCTCAGGCAACGACTCGAAGGCGCTGCGCGAGGCGAGCGATCTGCTTGAGAAGCAGCTTGCAGACGCCGACGGTGTGCGCTCCGTGAAGAGCGAGCTTTCGGGCGAGCAGCCGGTGCTGCGCGTCAAGGTGAACGAGGTGGAGGCCGCACGGCTCGGCTTCGATCGCCCGACCATCGCGAAGGCCGTGCAAGAAGCGCTGAGTGGCGCGACGATCGGCTCAATCATGCTCGAGGGGCAAGAGCGAGACATCGTTGTGCGGACGCCCGGTGCTGAGCGCACCGCCGAGAAGCTCGGCGAGATCCTGCTTCCCGTCACCGCCCAGCAGACCGCCGAGGCTCAGAAGGCCGCGAACGAGGCGCTCGAAGACAAGGCGAAGGCCGAGGCCGAGACGGCACGCATCGAGGCGGCGAACGCACTCGACTCGCAGATTACTGAGGCTGCGAACCAGCGCGCCGAGATGGTCTCCCAGATCGGAGAGCTGAACGAACAACTCGCAATGCTGTCGGCGGCACCGATCGTGCCTGAGCCGCCACTCACACCCGGCGATGACGCCATGCTGACCGCACAGCAGGAGCGCGCCGAGCAGCTCGCGTCACTGCAGAGCGCGATCGAGGGCGCCCGCGCAGGCGTCGAAGGCATGGACGAGCAGATCACCGGGCTGCGCGAGGCGCAAACCGAGGCCGCTGAGCAGCAGGTCAAGGCCGAAGAGGCTGAGGCAGAGCAGAAGGCCGCTGCCGAGATCACGGGCACCGCGATCCCGCTCTCGGCGATCGCCAAGGTCGAGGAGCAGCTCACCGCGCCGACGATTACGCGCGCCGAAGGCGAGCGTCAGGTCACGCTGACCGTGACGCCCAAGGAGGGTGAACTCACCGCCGCGAGCCTCGCGATTGATAACGCGATTGCCGAAACCGATCTGCCCGCCGGTGTGACGTTCGAGCAGGGCGGAGCGACCGCGGAGCAAGACGAGGCGTTCGGACAGCTCGGCCTCGCCATGCTCGGCGCGATCATTCTCGTGCTGCTCGTGATGGTGGCGACGTTCCGCAGCTTCCGCGGACCGCTCGTGCTGCTGATCTCGATCCCCTTCGCGGCGACCGGCGCGATTCTCGGCCTGTTGATCACGAACACCCCACTCGGGCTCCCCGCGCTGATCGGCCTGCTGATGCTGATCGGCATCGTCGTCACCAACGCGATCGTGCTGATGGACCTCGTGAACCGCCTGCGCGAAGCCGGGGCGAGCCTCGATGAGGCCGTGGAACACGGCACGCGCCTGCGTCTCCGGCCGATTCTGATGACGGCCGCGGCAACCGTGTTCGCGCTGATCCCGATGTCGCTCGGGCTCACGGGCGGCGGCGTCTTCATCTCGAAGCCGCTGGCAATCGTCGTGATCGGCGGGCTCGTGTCGTCGACGCTGCTGACGCTGATTCTCGTGCCGATCCTCTACACGCTCGTGGAGCGTCGCCGGGAGCGCAAGCTCGCGAAGCGCGCGGACCGCCGGGCACGCAAGGCCGAACGGCGCGCCGCCGAAGCCGACGCGCCGACCGAGGCCCGCGAGGCGCAGCGCGAGATCGTTGCGGCACAGCGCTCAGCGAAGGACGAACGCCGCGCAGCAAAGCAGCAGCTGCGTGCAGACAAGCGGGCCCGCAAGGCGGAGCGCGCCGCGGCACGCGGCGGCGCTCCGGGCGAGCCGCCGGTGGCGCCCGAGGCGCCCGAGCCCGGAGCGCCCGACCCCCGCTGAGCCCGCGGGCGCTCGCCCACGTGCCCGCCGAGCGCGAGGGTTTCTACCGAGACCGAGCCAATTACCCCCACTTTTGGGCTCGTTTTCGGTGGGGACCCTCGTGTTCGGTGGCGCGGCGCGGCGCGGGCGCGGCGCGGGGCGCGGGGCGCCCGCGCTAGGCCAGCGAGGCCTTGAGGCCCGAGCCCGTCAGGAGCACCACCGTAGTTTCGGTGGTGCCGATCACGCCTCGATCGACGAGGTCGCCGTAGGCGGCGGCCGCGGTCGCACTCGTGGGTTCTGCGAAGAGTCCGCGGGCGGCAAGGTCGGCGTGGGCCGCGCGAATGCCGTCCTCGGAAATGGCCACTGTTCCGCCGCCGCTTTCGCGCACTGCTTCGAGTATCACGTTGAGACGGAGCGGGTGCGCGATGGCGGTTCCCTCGGCAATCGTCGGGAGCACGGCACGCCGGGCCGCGCGCTCGCGCGCACCGGCACCCGCGTCAACACCTACGTCAGCACCAGCGTCAGCACCGGCACCGGCACCACCCTCACCCTGAGAACCCTCACCAGGTTTCACGTGGAACGCTGCATCGATCGGCGAGCAGTTGCGCGGCTGCGCCGCGTAGAGGCGAGGCAGGCGGTCGATCGCGCCCGTGCGCAGCAGTTCACGGAAGCCGAAGGCACAGCCGAGCAAGCTGCTGCCCGCTCCAACCGGCATGACCACCGCGTCGGGCGCCCGAAATCCGAGGTCCTCCCAGATCTCGTAGGCGAGGGTCTTCGTCCCCTCGAGAAAGAACGGCTGCCAGTTGTGACTGGCGTACCAGCCATTGCCCCGCTCGGCCGCTGCAATCGCGGCCTCCTGCGAGGCGACACGTGGCCCCTCGACCAGCTCGATTCGCGCACCGTATGCGCGCGACTGCACGAGTTTCCCGGGAGACGTTGACTCGGGCGCGAACACGGTCACGTCGAGCCCGCCCGCCGCGCCGTACGCGGCAATCGCTGCGCCGCCGTTGCCAGAACTATCTTCAATCACCGAGGTCGCGCCCTGCTGGCGCAGCGCGGAGAGCATGACACTGGCTCCGCGATCCTTGAAGCTGCCCGTGGGCGAGCACCACTCCAGCTTCCAGAGCGGGCGCCCGGCACCCCACACGCCCGGCACGAGCGGCGTGCGCCCCTCGCCCAGCACGATCGGGTCGACGATATCGATCGCAAATGCCGCGCGATATCGCCACAGGCCAGGCGAGGCCGGATCAATGTCAGATCGCGATAGACCGCGTGCAGATTCAAGCAACAGCGGGCCGCCGGTGTCTGAACGCCAACGACCCGGCTCGAGCGCGTATCGTGCGCCCGACGCCGGGTCGAAGTATGCCACTGACCTCGTCACAAAATCATCACCGGCCGTGGCCGCCACCAACGCCACCAACACCGCCACCATCGTCAGCCGGCGGAAGCTCCGCTCCCCCGACAGCCATAGCCACTGCCGCGCGCTTCGCCGCGGGCGCGGGCTTGCCGCTGCGCATTGCCGCCATGCGGCCGGCGCGACGGCCGAGCCACGACACGGTCAGGTTGATCGCGAGGTAGATCGCTACCGCGACCACCCAGAACGTGAACAGGTAGCGGTTGCCGTAGAACGTGCTGGCCTGCTTCACGGTCGACGCGAGTTCGGAGTAGGCGACGATGTAGCCGAGCGACGTGTCCTTCAGCAGCACGACCAGCTGCGCGATGATGATCGGCAGCATCTGCGTGAACGCCTGCGGAAACTCGATCAGCAACCGCGTGCGAATCGGTGTGAGCCCAATTGACAGGCCCGCCTCACGCTGCCCCTTGTTCAGCGCGACGATGCCCGCGCGCAGCGCCTCGCCGATGATCGCCCCGTTGTAGACGATCAGCGCGATGACCACAGCCCAGAACGCGCCGGTCGACGCAACGAGCAAGATGAAGAGCATCATCAACAGCACGGGCATGCCGCGGAAGAACTCGAGAATGATCGTGGTCGGCACGCGAATGAACGCATTGGTCGCCAACCGTCCAAAGGCGAAAAGCATGCCCACGAGCACAGCGCCGACCATGGCGACGGCTGCGGCGCGCAGCGTGTTTAGTACACCGCGACCGATGAACTGCCACACCTCGCCGTACGCGAGCACGTCCCAGCGCGTTGAGTCGAACATGCCCGGGTTCTCGTTGCCGTTGACGGAGACCTGCGGCTGCGCGAGGCGCCACACCACCCACCCGAGCAGGGCGGCGACAACGAGCACACCGACCACCGAGATGATGCGGGATCGCACCCGTGCCTTCGGCCCGGGAGCATCGTAGAGAACAGTTGGCGCACTCATCGCAACACCCGCACCTTCTTCTCGATCTGCCCGGCTATCAGGCCGAGCGGAATGGTAATCAGGAGATAGAAGCAAGCAACGCCGATGAGAATCGGGATCACCGCCTGGCCATTGTTGTTCGTGAGCTGCCGCGCAGTCGCGAACAATTCGACGACGAAGAAGCCGCCTGCGACCGAGGTGTTCTTCGTCAGCGCGATGAACACGTTGATGAGCGGCGGCACGACCATGCGCAGCGCCTGCGGCAGCACGATGAGAGAGAGCGTCTGGCCGAAGCCGAGCCCGATCGAGCGCGCCGCCTCAGCCTGCCCAACGGGCACGCCGTTGATGCCGCTGCGGAGGGCCTCGGCGACGAACGGCGACGTGTAGACGGCGAGTCCGATCGACGCGAGCACCGCATACGGCGGCTTATCGGGGACGATGAGTGGCAGCACGAACACCATGAAGAGCAGCAGCAGCGTCAGCGGAACGTTGCGAATCAACTCGGTGTACACCGTCGCGAATCCGCGCAGCGACGCAACCGGGCAAATGCGCAGCACGGCAACGACGAGGCCGATAATCAGCGCGCCGAGCCCACCGAACAGCAGCAGTCTCAAGGTCATCAGGAAGCCGGCGAGAATATCGCCGGCGTTCGCGATCAGGACATCCACGATCGGGATCCCTTCTTCAGGGCGGATCCCGGGGGCGGCGTGCGCCGCCCCCGGGTCAGCTCAGTTCCGAACGAGTGGAAGGAACGGTGAGTCACCGAACCGAATCAGTAGCGGTCGACGGTCGGGGGCTCAGGCGTCGACAGCACCTTGCCGGCGGTCTTTTCCCAGGCCGCTGCCCAGTCGCCGTCATCGAACGACTCTTCGAGCGTGTCGTTCACGAAGGCGCGGAACTCATCGTCACCCTTCTTCAGGCCGATGCCGTAGGGCTCCTCGGTGAACGGGTTCTCCACGACCTCGAATTCGCCCTGGTTCTGGTCGGCGAGGCCGGCGAGAATCACGTTGTCGGTCGAGACCGCGACGACCTCACCCGAGCGCAGTGGCTCCAGGCAGTTCGAGTATGTGTCGGTTGCGAGCACCTCGACGTCGGCGGCCTTCAGGTTCTCCTCCGAGGTCGATCCGGTGACCGAGCAGACCTTCTTGCCCTTGACATCGTCGATGCCCTTGATGCCGTCGGGGTTGCCCGAGAGCACGAGCAGATCTTGGCCCGCGATGTAGTACGGACCGCCGAAGTCGATGACCTTCTTGCGGTCGTCGTTGATCGTGTACGTCGCGATAACGAGGTCGACCTCACCCTTCTCGATGAAGGGCTCGCGGTTTGCCGAGACCGCTTCTTTCCAGACGATCTGGTCCTCGGTGAGGCCGAGCTTCGCGGCAATAATCTTGCCCATTTCAACGTCGAAGCCCTCTGGGGTGTTCGTCGTCGGGTTCATGAGACCGAAGAGGGGCTGGTCGTACTTGGTGCCGATCGTGATCTTGCCGGCCTCGTTGAGCTTGGCCATCGTCGTGCCCTCGTCGAACTTGACGTCTTCGGCCGCGGCGGGGGCGGACGTGTCGGAGCCGGAGTCGGTCGGGGATCCCGAAGCGCAGGCCGAGAGCGCGAGGGCTCCGACCGCGGCGATCACTGCTGCATACTTGGCGATTCGCATTATTTCTGCTTTCTCTTCGTTGAGTCGTGTTGGTTCAATCCGGGCGCGGGGCCCGGGAGTTCAGGTGAAACTGCGGTGATGGAGGTAACTCAGTGGCCCAGGATCTTCGACAGGAAGTCTTTGGCCCGCGAGGTCGCCGGGTCGCTAAAGAACTGCTCCGGCGTCGCCTCCTCGACGATCTGGCCGTCGGCCATGAACACGATGCGGTCAGCGGCGCGTCGCGCGAAGCCCATCTCGTGCGTCACCGCCACCATCGTCATGCCGTCGTTCGCGAGCCCGATCATGACGTCAAGCACCTCGTTGATCATCTCGGGGTCGAGCGCCGAGGTGGGCTCATCGAGCAGGATGAGCTTCGGATCCATCGCGAGTGATCTCGCGATTGCAACGCGCTGCTGCTGGCCGCCAGAGAGCTGTGACGGCAACTTCTGCGCCTGGTTCGCGATGCCCACACGCTCGAGCAGTGCCATCGCCTTCTCTTCCGCATCCTTCTTCGACAGCCCACGGACCTTCATCGGCCCGAGCGTCACGTTCTGCAGAATCGTCTTGTGCGCAAACAGGTTGAACTGCTGGAACACCATGCCCACGTCGGCGCGCAGCGTCGCGAGGTCTCGCCCCTCTTCTGGCAGTGACTGCCCATCGATCGAGATCGTGCCCGAATCAATCGTCTCCAGCCGATTGATCGCGCGGCACAGCGTCGACTTACCCGAGCCCGAAGGCCCCAATACGACGACAACCTCGCCACGGCCAACCTGTGTATTGATGTTATTCAATACGTGCAGGTCACCGTAGTGCTTATTTACTTCATTGATGATGACGAGTGGCTCCCGATCGTCGCGGACCACTCTGACCGCTGTCGTCTCTCCCATACGGCGATCGTACAAACACTCCGCAACCCCATCAAAGCCCTTGTGCGGTCTGCACAATTTTAGTTAATGTAATAAGAAATTCCTGATGAACGAGGGGATTGCTCGCATCCGCCGTGGGGTGGCGAAGGGTAGGCGTTGCCCCTGCGCAAGCAAATGCCTGAATCGTTACCGAGCTGTCACCTTGATGGCACGAAACGCGGCACAAATCAGGAAAATCGCGGTGAGCACGAGCCCGACGGAGCCACCCGCAGCAATCGAGAATTCGCGCGAGATCCACAATCCGGCGATTCCCCCGCCGATGCCGAGCACGGCGGCGATCAGCGGAATCCACTCGAGCCGCTGTGTGAGTACCCGGGCGGCCGCAGCCGGGGCAATCAGCACGGCAACGCCGAGGATCGCGCCCACCGCCGGCATCGCCACCACCACTGAGGCGGCGATCACGCCGGTCACGGCGAGCTCGATCGGCCAGGTGCGGAAGCCCGCTGCGGCAAACCCGACGGGGTCGAACGTGTGAAACAGGATGCGCCGACCGAACACCGCGACGCAGGCGAGTGCGGCGACGAGCACCCCAGCTGTAGCCGCGACGTCACCGGTCGTCACGCTGAGCGGCGATCCCACGAGCAGCGCCTCGACGGGCACGCCGAGTCCGGGGTTCAGCGCGGCCAACAGCGTACCGAGCGCGAAACCGAACGACAGCACCACGCCGCTGGTGACCTGTCGGCCCTGGCCGGGAATGCGCGCGAGCAGGGTCATCGCGAGCACCAGCACGGCGGCGAACAGGGCCTGACCAATGAGCAGATTCCAGCCGAGCACGGCGAAGACGACACCGCCGGGGAAGGTAGCGTGGCTCAGCGCCACCGCGAAGAACGATCGCCGGCGCAGCACGATGAGCGTGCCAGCCACCCCAGAGAGCAGTCCGAGCAGCGCAATCTCGATCGACGCGAGGGTGAAGTAGCTCATGCGCGCCCCGGCCTCCGCAGCGCCGTGACGCCGACGCGCGCAAGCGCGGCGACGACATATGCGGCGACGAGGAGCAGCACGACGATTGCGCCCGGCGACACGGTTGCGTCGCGGGACACGGACCACTCGAACGAGATCCAGAGCCCGGCAATCCCCGCCGCGAGCGGCAGCAGTACCGCGATGGGAATCAGCAGGGCGAAGCGTCTCGTCACTAGACGTGACGCCGCCATCGGCACCGTGAGCAGGGCGATCACCATCAGCACGCCGAGCGCCTGCACACCCGCCACCACGAGCAGCGCCACGGCGATCCCGAGCGCGAGATCGGCGCGCAGCAGTCTGAACCCTGCGGCCTCTGCGCCCGCAGCATCAAAGGAACGGAAGAGTTGCGCGCGCCAGGTGAAGCCAACGATCGCAACGGCGACAATCGCAACGACGAGGATTTGCCAGAGCTGCGTCCCGGTGACGGTGAGCAGGCGGCCGAACAACAGCTCTTGCAGCTGAGACACGTACCCCTCCTGCCGCGACACGAGCACGACGCCCAGGCTGAACAGGCCGGTGAGCACCACCGCAATTGCCGCGTCGGCGCCGACGCCTCCGCGGTGCTCGATGACGGTGAACAGCACGGCGGCGAGAATCGCGGCAATCACGGCTCCCGGCAACAGGCCGGCTGAGCCGCCGAGGGCGGCGCCAACTACGAGACCCGGAAACACCGAGTGCACCAGGCCGTCGCTCACAAACTCAAGCTCGCGAAAACTGATGAACAGCCCGACGGCGCCCGCGGCGAGCGCGAGGATCGCGACGGTCAGCAGGGCGCGCCACATGAACGGCAGCGCGAAGATATCGAGGGGGCTGATCTGCGCGAAGCCGATCTGCGCGAGGTGGAGGGCGGGTGTCAGGGCAGATGTCAGCGCGGCCGACATCACTCCGTCTCCCGAGTGGTGGTCACGGTGTGGTGATCGAGTTCGACGGTCGTGTCTTGGAACGCGTGCTGCACGGCGTCGAGTGTGAGCGCCTCGGCGACGGGCCCGAACGCCGCCGGGTGACCGGGCTGATTCGGGTGGTGACCGCTGGCGAGCAACAGCGCGTGTGAACAGGCCTCCTGCGCGATCTCGAGATCGTGGGTCGAGACGACGATGGTGCGCCCCTCGGCGCGAAGCTCGCGCACGAGCCGCAGCAGCACGTCGCGGTTCTCGCGATCGAGTCCGTTGAATGGCTCATCGAGCAACAGCAGTTGTGGGTCGGAAACGAGTGCGCGCGCAAGGATGCCGCGCTGCTGCTGACCCCCCGAGAGCTCGCCGAAGCGGCGGCCAGCAAACGCGCTGAGACCCACACGCTCGAGCGCCTGCGAGACCGCCGCGTGACCACCGCGACCGATGGGTCGTAGTGCGCCGCGCGAGCGGTAGAGGCCCATCGTGACGACCTGTCGCAGTGTGACGGGGAGGGTGGCATCGCGCGTATCCGCCTGGGGCAGCGAGCCGATGCGCTTGCGTGCGCGATCCGGCGCCTCGCCGAGCACTCGGATCGTGCCCGACGTCAGGTCAGCGAGGCCCAAAATACCGCGCAGCAGGGTTGACTTGCCCGAGCCGTTTGGCCCAATGAGTGCGACGGCCGCGCCAGCGGGAACCGCGAGAGTCAGACGCTCGACGCGGGGTGTACCGTCGTAGCCGAAGGCCGCGCCGTCGAGCGCGATGGCGATGTCTTCAGGCGCTCGCCCCAACCGCGCTGGTGCGATGCACTGCTGCGCGTCAAAGCCCTCTGCTGGTGCAAAGCCATCTGCTGGTGCGGCGTCGCGTGCGGCGGTCATCCCTGCAGACTATCGGGCACGGCGTCGACTTTCGCGCCCCACGCTTCGAGGATGACCTTTGTGTTGTGCACCGTCGCGCCAATGTAAGTCGCCCCATCGCTGTCGGGAGCACCGAGCGAGTCGGCGTAGAGCGACTCGGCGTCCACGACCTCCACGCCAGCCTCTTGCGCAATCGTCTGCGCGAGCTTCGGACTCATCGACGATTCGACAAACACCGCGCGCACACTGTGCTCCTTGATCGAGGCCACCAGGGCATCAATGTCAGCGGCACTCGGCTCGGCGTTGTCTTCAAAACTCGGCAGGATGGACCCGGCGAACTCGATGCCGTAGTCGTGCAGGAAGTACCGCAGCGAGTCGTGCCCGCTCACCAGCACGCGCTCGGCGGCCGGCACTCGATCGAACTGCGCGGCAACCCACGTATCGAGCTGCTGCAAGCGGTCAATGTACGCATCGGCGCGCTGCTCATAATCGCTCGCGTGATCCGGATCCGCCTTCGCGAGCCCCGCTTCGATCTCTTCGACCATTCCCTCGGCATTACTCGGTGACGTCCAGATGTGGGGATTCAGGTCGCCGTGGTCGTGATCATCGTGATCGTGATCAGATTCGTCGGTACCGGCGGCTGCTGCGCCTGCCGCTTCGTCGTGTTCGTGATCGTGATCGGCTTCTGCCCCTCCACCCTCTGCGGTGATGTGGCGCGCCTCTTCGAGATCGATGCCATCAGCCGCCGTGATGATAACGCCGTCGAACCCTGACGCGTCGACCGCGTCATCGACAAAGCTCTCGAGGTTCGCCCCGTTCACGATGAGCACGTCGGCCTCACCGAGCGCAAGCAGATCGGCGGGGCTCGGGTCGAAATGGTGCGCTGATGCGTTCGGCGCGAGCAGGCCCGTGAGCTCAATGTCGTCGCCGCCGACCTCTCCGGCGAAGTCGGTCAGCTGCGTCGTGGTCGCGACGACTTTCAGAGCGCTACCGTCACCACCCTGGTTGGCGGCAGCACCGCCACTGCACGCGGTGAGCGCGAGTACTGAAGCGAGGGCTGCACTGGCGAAGATGATGGGCTGCACTGAGCGGGAGTTGCGAGTCATGGCACACTTTCTAATGAGAACGAGTATCACTATATGCGCGGTTGGGTATGCGGTGCAAGACGGGAACGAACGATTACGGGATCGGCACCCCGCGATCCTGCCCGACGCGCTTCATGACGAGCGTCGATTGCAAGCGCTGTACGCCAGGTAACCCCGACAGCACCGTGTCGTAGAGCTGCTGATACGACGCGAGATCGCGAGTGAGTACGCGCAGTATGTAGTCGGGTTCGCCGAAGAGGCGCTGCACATCAACGACGTCCGCGATCTGCACAACCGCCTTCTCGAACGCAGCGATCACCTCGACCGAGGTGACGCCGATCGTCACGAACACCACGGATTCAAAGCCCAGCCCAACCGCGGCCGGCGAGACGATCGCCCGGTAGCGCTCGATGGCGCCTGATCGCTCCAGCTCTTTCACCCGGCGATGGCACGACGACAGGCTCAGGCCAACCTGATCGGCGAGCTCGGTGGCGCTTGTGCGCCCCGCCTCCTGCAGTATTGACAGAATTTCTCGGCTGATTGCGTCCATGTGAATTATTCTTTCACTCACGGGCGTATTTGAGGCAAAACCTGGAAGCACATTTCCGCCGAATCCACGTACGCTGTGGCATCGTCAGAGGGGGACGGTGCCATGGATTGGACACTCGCGGGGCAGTTTTGGATCATTGCCGCAGCGCTCGCGGTCACGCCCGGGCCCGACTGGGCGTACGTGATCGCGGCGGGAGCCCGTCGGCAGCACCCCGCGCCCACCGTGCTCGGGTTGCTCAGCGGCTACGTGCTCGTCATCGCGTTCGTCGCGGTCGGGGCGGGCGCGTTGATCACCGCGGTGCCGCTCGCGCTCACGGTGCTGACCGTGGCCGGCGGAGCGTTTCTCGTATACCTGGGCCTGACGACGCTGTTACGCCCGGCGGTTCCGATCGACGTCACCGGGCAGCCGGTGACCGACAGCATTGCGATCGGCGGCGGTTCCGAAATCGGGCTCGCTGGTGCTGGGCTCTCGGGTGATCGGCACTCGGGTGATGGGCACTCGAGTGGAGGCGTGGTGCAGCAATTCCTCCGCGGGGCCGGTGTGAGCGGCATCAACCCGAAGGGCATTCTGCTGCTGCTCGCGCTGCTGCCCCAGTTCACCGGGGACTCGGGGGCGTGGCCGCAGCCGATGCAGATGCTCGCGCTCGGCGGCCTGCACCTGTTCAACTGCGCGATCGTGTACACCGCGGTGGCGCTTGTGTCTGGCCGCGTACTGGGCGGGCGCCCGCGAGCGGGCGCGATCGTGACGCGCATCACGGGAATCATGATGATGGCGGTTGGCTTCCTCCTCCTCGTGGAAGAACTCCTCCCCCTCCTCTAACCAAACCCACCCGCCCCCTATCCCCCTATCCCCCTCTCCCCCTCTCCCCCCCCCTCTCGTTTCTGTCGTCGCAAATGATCCCTTCACGCGACTGATGCGATCATTTGCGACGACAGAACGGGGGCGTAGGCTCTGGGGGTGAGTGATGGCTTGGAGGGCGGGGCGGTGGCCGGCGGGGCGGTGGCTTGGCGGGACGCGCTGCAGCGGGGCGAGATTTCGGCGCGCGAGGCCACCTCGCACTTCCTGGAGCGCATTTCGGATCGCGCGGATCTCGGCGCATTCCTGACCGTCTCGGCGAGCCAGGCACGAACCGCTGCGGCCGACGCCGACGCCCGGTTCGCGGCCACGGCACCCGACGACCGCCCCCACCTGCCGCGCCTGCACGGGCTGCCGACCGCGTTCAAAGATCTGCTCGACGTCGCGGGCGCCGTGACCACCCGCGGGAGCGCTGCCCTGCGGCACCGCGTTGCACCGTCAGACGCCCCTGGAGTTGCGGTGCTGCGGGCGGCTGGCGCGATCCCGATCGGCAAGACGCAGGTACCAGAACTCGGTCTGACCGGGTACTCCGAAAACGCGATCGCCCCGCCTGCCCGCAATCCACTGGACCCCGCACGCACGCCCGGCGGATCCTCAGGTGGCAGCGCTGCGGCGATCGCGGCTGGGCTCATACCCGTGGGCCCGGGCAGTGACGGTGGGGGCTCCATTCGCATCCCGGCGCTTGCGTGCGGGCTGGTCGGGCTGAAGCCCGGTCTCGGCGCAGTGCCGGGCGATCTCGCGGGTGGAGCGCCGGTCGGGCGCGGTCTGCACGACGAGTTTGGCGCGCCTCGACTCACCGTGAGCGGGCCGATCGCGCGCGACGCTGCAGACGCGGCGATGCTCTTCGACGCGCAGCGGGGCGCACGAAGCGAACCCGCACTCGCGGCCGTGCGGGCGGCCGATCGATTGACGGGGCTGCGTATCGGGCGCAGCGACGCGGCGCCGTTCGAATCGGCCTACCCGATCGTGCTCGATGCGAACGCCCAGCTCGCTTACGCCGAGGCGGCCCGACTGCTCGACGCACGCGGGCACCATGTTGACGACGCCGATTTCCACTATGACGCCGTCTACCCCGACGCGTTCACGACCGCCTGGACGGCCGGCCTGTCGCGCCTTCCGCTGAACGCCGAGGCCGTCGCTCGGCTGATGCCGCTCACCCGCACGTTCCGCGAGCGCGCCCGCTCTCGCAGTGACGAGACTCACGAACGGGCAGGATCGCGCCTGCGCGATTTCGCGGCCAGCGTGCGCGCGCAGTGGGGCGCCTACGACGCCGTGCTCACGCCGGGGCTCACGATGCTGCCACCGCGCATCGGCGCATTCACGTCGCAGGATGCAGACGGCGATTATCGATTGCAGTGCGAGTGGGCGCCGTACACGTCAATGGTCAATGTGTCCGGCCTGCCGGCGGTTGCCGTGCCGATCTTGCGCTTGGCATCCGGGCATTCGATGGGCGTGCAGTTCATCGGGCCGACCGGCTCCGAGGTGCGGCTGCTGCAGATCGCCGCGCAGCTCATGGAGAAGTGAGCTACTCGGAGCATGAATGAACTCGGAGCAGACGAGCAGCGCACGCATAACTCGTTCATTGCTCGACGGCTGACACTGGGTGCATGACCACTTCAGCGATCCAGCAGCAGACATCCGCAGCCGGACGCACGCGCCGCGACCGCCGTTGGCTGACTCCGCTGCAGGCGGGCCTGGCGGGTGGGGCGATCGCGATCCTCGCCTTCGGAGGCGGATTTGGCACGGCCTACGCGGTGGCAGCCGCGTCAGCATCGACGCAGGTGCCTGTGGTGCAGCTCGAGATGTCCGAGGGCTTGCCCGGCGGCGGGTAAGCAAGGCGCCCGGGGATCCGGGCTCGCGTGACCGCGCCGGGTCAGTCGAGCAGCCGCGCCGGGCGCAGCGGCAACCCGCTCGCGGTGTACACCTCGTCAATCAGCGCCATCGTTCGGCGCGACCGCGCGAGCATGAGCTGCGACCGTTCGCCGCTCCGCACTGCGGCGCGAATGCGGCGCAGCTGATACGCGTACGACGACACGTCGCCGAGCTGCTCGACACGTTCCTCGACCCCGGCTCCGGTGGTGGTCCGCACGATGAGTCGCCCGTCCTCCTGCGGTTTCACGAAGTTCGGCAGCACAACCTCGCCCAGGCTACCGCTCACGCGCAGTCCGAAATTCCAGTCGGGGCTGACCATGCTCGTGTGGATCGTTGCGCGCACGTCGCCGAGGTGCAACTCAGCAACCACCTCCGCGTCGATGCGATTATCCGCCTCGACGGTCTCGGCGCGGGCGTTATCGAGCGTGAGTGCGACGGGGCCGCCGGCTGCGCCGAGCCCCTCACCAATGAGCAACAGCGCGTTGATTGCGTAGCAGCCAACGTCCATGAGGGCGCCGCCCGCGAGATCGAAACTCCAGCGCGGGTCATCGGCCGATGGCGCTGGCATGTCCATGTGCACGTCGACGCCGCGCAGCTCGCCGATCTCTCCCGCGCGCACGAGGTCAATGAGGCGCTGGATGCCCGGATGATCGGCGTAGTGGAACGCCTCCCATGCCCAGCCGGCCGAGTGTTCGAGCCGCGCAGTGACGCGGTCGAACTCCGCGAGGTTTGCGGCAAACGGCTTTTCAACGAGCACGTTGCGCCCCGCCTCGAGCGCGCGCGCCGTCCACTCAGCGTGCAGCCCGTTCGGCAGCCCAATGTAGACCAGGTCAAGCGTGTCATCGGCGATCAGTTGTTCGTAGCTCTCGCTTGCCGACTCGAAGCCCCGCTCGGCGGCGTAGTTGCGGGCACGTTCGGGATCCCGCGCCGCGACTGCAGCCCGGATATCACCCGTCGCCTCCGTCGCGTCGATAATCGCCGCCTCTGCGATGCGGGAGGCGCCAAGCATGCCGATGCGCAGCGGCGCGCTCATGCCCGCACCCCCGCGAGGATCTCGGATCCCGCGCCCGCGCCCGCAAGCGCATCGCGGATGAATGCGACGCTGCGCCGCGCATTTTCGAGGGCGACAGCCGCGTCGGCCTCGCTCTCGACGACCGTGTCTTGTTCGAGCACGTACCAGCCGGAGTATTCAGCGTCGCGCAGCGCAGCAACGATCTCGGCCAGGCGCGCGTCGCCCGCCCCCAACGGTTGGTACATGCCCTGGCGCACGCCCTCACGGTAATCGATTTCGCCCGCTCGCACACGCGCGGCGACATCGAGACTGACGTCCTTCAGGTGCGCGTGCACGATGCGTGCCGCGTGCCGCTTCACGAACGCCACAGGATCGCCGCCGCCGAGCGTGTAGTGCCCGGTGTCGAGGCAGAGGCCGATGCGCGATCCGGCGACGACGCGCTCGACCGCTGCGGGCGCCTCGACCACCGTGCCGACGTGCGGGTGGAGCGTCGCGACGACGCCAACCGCGGCGGCCGCGTCGAGCGCGCGATCGAGGTTCGTGAGTAGTGTCGCCCACTCGGCATCGGTCAACTCGCCGCCGCCGTCGTACCCCTCGTCACCCGTCACCGCCGAGAGCACGAGCGTGCCCGCGCCCGCCGCCACGTACGCGGCGAGCTCGCGCTCGATCGCGGGCAGCGGATCCTGCTCGGCGCGGTGCAGCACGACCGGGAAGAAGCCGCCGACTGCTCGCAGGCCCGCGGCGGCGAGAGCTGCGGCCCGCTCAGCGGGGGCATCGGGCAAAAAGCCCTCCGGGCCAAATTCGGTGGCCGTGATCCCGAGCGCAACCATCTCGTTGAGCACTCGCTCTCGCGGTAGTTGCAGGCCCCAGCCCGGTACCTCGATGACACCCCAGTTGATCGGAGCGGAGGCGATGCGCGGTGCGGGTGCCGCGGCACCGGGAGCGGCCGTGCCAGCCCCCGCCGTGCCAGCCGCCGTCGTGCCCGCCGCCGTCGTGCCAGCCACCGGAGAGCTCTGCTCCCAAGCGCGCGATTGCGCTGAGCGCTCGGCGGCCGTGACCACCTGTGCGGCCGAGAGCGCATCCTGAATATTCGAGTTCAGCGCCTCGCGCCCGACCACGGCCTGCAGAAACTTCTTCGCTTCAATCACCTTCAGGTCGTCGTACCCCATCGAGGTGCCAGCGCCGGGCTGGAATCGGCCGAAGTCTCCCATTCCGGATCGCGCCATCACTCGGGTATAGCCCTGGTTCTCGGCGCCGAGACCGCCAGAGAGGTGCAACTCGTTCATACGCTCGAAGTCCCAGTGCGCCGAACCCGCGGTGCCATAGACCTCGATGCCGTAGCTCGCGCGCGGCCCCACCGAGACGCGTGATGCCTCGAGCGTGCCGACCGCGTGCGCCGCGGGAGCGTCGCCCGCAATGCGGATGAGCATGCCGGCGTAGTCCTCGTTTTCGACCGGCTTCATCGTGCCGTCCTCGATGAGGGCGAAGTGCGTGCCCGTGCCCATCGGCAGCTCGGGGCGCTCGGCGTAGACGGTCGAGGTCACGGCGCTGACCTCGGCGATCGGGCCCAGCGTGTACTGCACGAGGTCGACCAGGTGCCCCATGAGGTCGCCGAGCACGCCGTTGCCGGCGAGCCCGCGAATGAAGCGCCACGACAGCGCCCCCCTCGGGTCCGAGGAGTAATCAGCGAACATTTGGCCGCGCACGTTGGTAATGCGGCCGAGCGTGCCGTCGAGCACGAGTTCGCGGAGGTACTCGATCGCTGGGGCGTGCCGGTAGTTGAATCCGATCGAGCTGACCACGCCGGCAACGGCGGCCGCCTCGGCAACGGCGCGGGTTTCATGCTCGCCGCGGCCGACGGGCTTCTCAATCCAGAAGTGCTTGCCGGCCTGCGCCGCAGCGATGCCGATCTCGGCGTGGAGAAAATTGGGGGCGCAGATCGAGACGACATCGACCTCGGGGTCGTTCAACACCTCGTGGTAGTCAGCGGAGGCTCGCTCATAACCGTAGACCCGCACGGCCTCTTCGGCGCGATCCGGGGCGGGGTCAGCGGCGTGCACGAGGCGAGGCCTGATGCCGAGATCCGCGTAGGCAAACCTGAGGTTCGTGTAGGCGCGGCTGTGCAGCTGACCCATCCATCCGACGCTGACGAGGCCCACCCCGATCTCGATGGTGCCGTCTGCAAGTGTGCGCATATTCGTGTGCTTTCGTGTCGTGTGCGCCGCCCGCACGCCCTGCCCTGCCCCGCCTGCGCCCCGCCCGCCCCCGCCCGCGCCCCGCCGCATCCCGGCGAAACCCCGCCGAGCGCGAGCCTCAAGCGTGAGCACGAGGGGTTTGCCGCGTCGGATTCCCTCGTGGTCAGCGAAAGGGCTCGCGCTCGGCGGGGTTCGGGGCGGGCGGGGCGGGGGGGGGCGGGCGGGGGCGGTTAGGGGCGGGGGGTCTCTTCTTCGTTGTCGTCGTACTCGCCCGGAATGACGCTGACCGACTCTGTGACGGTGACGCGGCCAACGCCAGCGGCCGCGTCCTCTTGGATCTCGTCGCGGATCGTGCGCACCGTGTCGGTCGACGTGCCTACGTCGCGCAGCTCGTGCACCAGTTGCTCGAGCTCGGCGCCGCCGGCCATCAGCCCGGTGAGCTCCTCGAGCGAGATCGCTGACTTCTCGTGGTACCCGATGCTCTGGCCCCGCTTGAGCAGCAGGAAGCGGTCCCCGACCGGGTACGCGTGGTGGGGGTTGTGGGTGATGAAAATAACGCCGAGCCCACGATCCCGCGCTTGAATGATGTAGCGCAGCACGACGCCCGACTGCTTCACTCCCAGCGCAGCCGTCGGCTCATCGAGAATCAGCACCTTCGCGCCGAAATACACGGCTCGCGCGATGGCGACGCACTGGCGCTCGCCACCCGAGAGCGTGCCAATCGGCTGGTCGACGTTGCGCAGGTCGATGCCCATGTCGAGCAGCTCCTGCTTCGCCGTCTGCCGCATGAACTCAACGTCGAGGCGCTTGAACGGCCCCCACCCCTTCGTCTGCTCGGAGCCGAGGAAGAAGTTGCGCCAGACCGGCATCAGCGGCGCGACGGCGAGATCTTGATAGACCGTCGCGATCCCGCGGTTGAGAGCCTCTCGCGGTGAGTTGAACTTCACCGGCTCGCCCTCGACGAGGTACTCCCCCGCCGTGTGCTGGTGCAGCCCCGCGATGATCTTGATCAGCGTCGACTTGCCGGCGCCGTTGTCGCCGAGCACGCACATCACCTCGCCGCTCGCCACCTTGAGGCTGACGTCGCGAAGCGCGATGATGTTGCCGTAACGCTTCTCCGCGTCGCGCAGCTCGACGAGCGGCGCAGCGGACGTTGCGGTCACCGTGGCCGACGATGCGGCCGTTGCTGTGGCGTTCACTTTTTACCTCCTCGCGCCGCGCGGCGCTGCAGCGTGAAGTTCAACACGGTCGCTCCGAGGAGCATGGCGCCAAGGAAGAACTTCAGCCAATCGGGGTTCCACTCGGCGTAGACGACGCCCTTGAGTGCCATGCCGTAGATCAGTGCGCCAATCGCGCCACCGATCGCCGAACCATATCCGCCGGTCATGAGGCAGCCGCCGACGACGGCCGCAATGATGTAGAGAAACTCGTTGCCGATGCCCTCACCCGACTGCACCGTCTTGAACGCGAACAGCTGGTGCATGCCCAGCAGCCACGCGCAGAAGCTGACGCCCATGTACAGGCCGATCTTCGTGCGGACGACAGGCACGCCGACGGCACGCGCAGCATCCGGAGCGCCGCCGGAGGCGAAGATCCAGTTGCCGACGCGGGTGCGCTGCAGAATCCAGGTCGCGACGAGCACGAGAATGATCCAGTAGAACACCGTGATCTTGACGTTGACACCGAAGACCGGGATGTCAGAGGCGAACACCGCCTCGGCAGACGCGAACCCGGGCCAGTTGGCCACCGACGGAGCGGCAACGCCGCCCGTCAACGCTCGCGTCACGCCGAGGTTCAGGCCCGTCAACATGAAGAAGGTCGCCAGAGTGATGATGAAGCTCGAGAGCTTCGTCTTCGTCAGCAGCCACCCATTGAGTAGCCCCACGAGCAGTGAGAATACGAGGCCGACGATCGCGCCAATCCAGACGTTGCCGCCGAACCAGTACATAAAGAGCGACGACGACAGTGCCGCTGAGATGACGCCAACGCCGGCCGACAGGTCGACCTCGCCGCCGATCATCAACAGGGACACTCCGACCGCCATGATGCCGACGGTCGATGCCCCGTACAGGATCGTCGCGATCGAGCTGGGCTGGGTGAACTGGGGCGCGACCACGGCGAACATGATCGCGAGGACCAGTGCGGCCGCAGTGGCGCCCGCCTCCGGTTTGGTGAAAAACCTGGTGAACAGGTTGCCGGAGGCGACGCGCTCATCGAACTTGGGAGCTGTTGCTGTACTCATGGATTCGACCTTTCGGTGCGACCCTTCCCTACTCGGACTTCTTGTCTTCGAACTGGGACGCCACGCTGTCGAGGTTGTCGGCGTTGACGACGGCCGGTCCGGTCAGCACTGCCTGGCCGCCGCCGAGCACGTACCCGCCCTCGGTGTAGAGGCGCACGGCTTCAATCGACTCGTACCCCTGCAGGAACGGCTGCTGGTCGATTCCAAAGAGGATCGTGCCGTCGCCGATTGCCTTGTACACGTCTGCGTTGAGGTCGGTCGTTGCGAGGGTGGCTTTGCTGCCAGCGTCTTTAATCGAGTCCATCGCGGTCATCGCGAACGGCGCCCCGAGCGTGAGAACGGCATCGATATCGGAGTTGGTCTGTAGCTTCGACGTGATGGTCGAAGCGACGTTCGTCATATCGGTGCCCTGCACGTACAGCACCTCGGAAGTGCCCTCGAATGTGTCGGCGAGGCCTTCACAGCGCGACTCGAGGCCGACGTGGCCCTGCTCCTGAATGACGCAGATTGCCTTCTTCAACCCGGCGTCGTTGAACTGCTCGCCGGCAGCCTGACCCGCGATGAACTCGTTCTGGCCGAAGTGCGCGAGCACGCCCAGGTCCTTGAACTCGTCTTCACCGGCGTTGATGCTGAACACCGGAATGCCAGCGTCGATCGCCTTCTTGACCTCGCCCGACATGGCGTCGGCCTTGGCCAGCGTGACCACGATGCCGTCAACGCCCTGGTCGACCGCCTGCTGCACAAGCTGCGCCTGACGGGCACCGTCCGGATCCGAGCTGTAAAGCAGCTCGACGTTATTGCGCTCGGCCGCGTTTTCAGCACCCGAGCGGATCGTGTCCCAGAAGGTGTCGCCGGGTGCCGCGTGCGTGATCAGGGCGACCTTGATCTCGTCTTCGTCGACCCCGCCGCCACTGCCGCTCCCGCTCGCTGCGCCGCCGGCGCCCGCTGGCGAACCGCACGCGGCGAGAGCCAGCGCACCGATGCCCGCAAGTCCGAGCAGACCGACCTTGGACCATCGGCCGAAACGTGATTTCAACATAGCTGCACTCCATCGTGTAATTGAACTAATGTCGTTACAAAGCTTGCGCTCTGCGTTCACAGTACCGTAACTTCCACGATCCGGCACCCCTTCAGGTAAAAGTTGGATAACGACCCGGGCGGCGGGGCTCGCGTCGACGTGGCGAGTTGGTCACTGCCCACCCGGGTGGGGGTGCCGGCACCGCGGTCGCAACCGCGGCACTGCGGCACTGCGGCACTGCGGTTGCGTCGCCGCCGTGCCGCTGCCCGCGCGTCCGCGCGCCCGCGCGCCCGCTACTCCGTCGAACCCCTAGCGTATCGCCGAGCCCCTTCCACTTGCGCGCAATTCGGCGAGGGGCTCGGCGGCGCAGGAGGGACTCGGCGAAACAACGCGCGGCGGCGCGGACACGCGGGTCGGCGCGGGCATGCGGGTCGGCGCGGACCCGCGCGCACGGGCGAAGCCGCCCGCGTGGGAGCATGGGAGCGTGAGCAGCCCCGATCCCGCACCGCGCGACGCCCAGCCAGCTGCCGAGCCGGCGGGGCGGCCGACCATGCGCGACGTCGCTGAGCGCGTCGGCATGTCGCGCCAACTGGTCTCGATCGTGCTGCGCGGAGCTCCCGGAGCAAGCGAGGCATCGCGGGATCGCATTCTGACCGCCGCCCGCGAGCTCGGCTACCACCCTGACGACTCCGCCCGCATGCTGCGCCGACGCCGCAGCGGCCAGCTCGGTGTGCTGTTCACGATGCGCCAGCCATTCGAGGTCGATCTCGTCGATGCACTGTATCGCCACGCCGGCGAGCTCGGTTACACCCTCGCGCTCGGCACCATGGGTGAGCACCGCGACCTCGAGCCCGCCCTCGCGGGGCTCATGCGCCAGCGCATCGAAGCGCTCATTGCCCTCGACGCGGGCGCGGGCGGCGAAGAATTCGTCGGCCTCCCGGCTGGCATTCCGACGCTGCTCCTCGGCGGACCAACCTCTCATGAGGTTCACGATCGGGTGGGCGTCGAAAACGAACGCGGGATCAGCCTGGCCATCGCGCACCTCGCCGATCTGGGCCACGAGAGAATTGCCTTCGTCGGCAGTGACGTCGGCGCGAACGCGCGGCCGCGACTCGACGGCTATCGCGCAGAGATGCGAGCGCGCGGGCTGCGCGAGCAGATTATTGCGAGCGACTACTCGGAGCTGGGCGGGCATCGCGCTGCGACGACGCTACTCGAAAGCGGGCTGGGCAGCGGCGCGGCCGAGCTGCCGACAGCGCTCGTGTGCATGAACGATCACTGCGCGATCGGCGCGATGCACACGCTAGTGCGCGCCGGGGTCCGCGTTCCGGAAGACATCTCGATCGTTGGCTTTGACGACAGCACCGCGGCGGGGCTTCCCTACGTGGAGCTCACCACTGTGCGGCCCGATCCCGAGAGCATGGCCCAGCTCGCGGTCGAGACCGTGCACGCGCGCCTGGCCGAGCCGCACGCAGCTGCGGCGATCCGGCGCGTCACCCCCACCCTCACGGTGCGCGCGAGCACCGCGCCGCCGCGACCGTAATTGGGAATCGTCGCGGCAGGTGACGGGCTTTTATCGAAAACTAGCACGTGCTAGTCTTCGGGTCAGCGCGGCGAAGATGCCAATCGCGCGGCACCCTCGGGCACCGTGTTCACGATCCATCCGCGACTCACCAGGACCCAAACTCGGAGGCACCATGACCATCTCCCCGCAATCCGTCGCACGAATCGGCCTCATCGGATCGGGGTGGATCGGCGCATTCCACGCCGAAACCATCGCGCACCGCATTCCCGGCGCCACGCTCGTCGGCGTGGCCGACCCACAACCCGGCGCCGCGGAGCGCGTCGCGGGGCCGCTCACTGGTCCGCTCGGCGAGCCGCGTGCCTATCTCGAAGCCGCAGCACTCATCGCCGACCCTGAAGTCGACGGCGTTGTCATCTCCTCACCCGCGTTCACGCACACTGACCTCGTCGTCGCGGCCGCCAATGCGGGAAAGTCGGTGTTCGTCGAGAAGCCGATGGCACTGACCCTCGCGGATGCCGACCGCGCCATTGCAGCTGCGGCGAGCGCCGGGGTGCATCTTCAGGTCGGGTTTAATCGTCGTTTCGCACGGGATTTCGCTGCAGCCCGCGAGGTCATCGCTCAGGGCGGTGTGGGCACCCCGCAGCTTCTGCGTTCTGTTACCCGCGACCCGGGACTCGCAAATCCGGGCGCCGTGAAGCCGTGGACGATTTTCCTCGAAACCCTGATTCACGATTTCGACACATTGAACTGGTTCAATGCAGGCGCTCGTCCGGTCGAGGTGTTTGCGATGGCGGACGCGCTGGTCGCACCCGAGTTCAAAAGCGCGGGACTGCTCGACACAGCGATCGTCACTATTCGCTACAACAACGGCGCGATCGCGACAGCGGAGGCGAACTTTTCCGCCGCATACGGCTATGACGTTCGCGGAGAAGTATTCGGCTCCGCTGGCATGGTGACGGCTGGCGACCTGCACGCCACGGGCATGCGCCACTATTCCTCGGCCGGTGCACAGTCGCCCACCGCAAGGCTCAATATTGACCTTTTTCATCAGGCGTACACCGATGAACTCGTCGCGTTCGCGGACGCAGTGCGGGGCAAGGCGCCGCGCCGCGACTCGCAGGTGCCGAGCGGCCACGATGCTCGCGCGGCGCTCGAGATTGCTCTGGCCTGTATTGCATCCGTTGACGAACAGCGACCGATCGCGCTCGGCCAGCATTCCTGAGCACGCGACCAGCTGCCCGCGCGCGGCACCGCTCGGCGAGGGCCGCCGAGCGGTGCCGCCTCAGGCGGCGAACGCCGCCGCGAAGGCGTCGAGGGCGGCGTCGGCATCGCCGCTCGCCCAGGCCTCCATGCCGACAACCCCCGTGTAGCCGAGCTCGCGCAGGGTGCGGGCGACCGCCTCGTAGCGAATCTCACCGGTGCCGGGTTCGCAGCGTCCGGGTACGTCGGCGACCTGGATCTCACCGATCCAGGGCAGCGCTTCACGCACCAACTCGACCAGATTGCCCTCGCCGATCTGCGCGTGATAGAGATCGAGGTTCATGCGCAGATTCGGGTGATTGACGCCGCGCACGAGCGCGAGCGTATCGGCCGCCCGCGCAAACGGCGTGCCCGGATGGTCGACCGCGAGATTCAGGTTTTCGAGCACGAAGGTGCGCCCCGCCTCGGCTCCGAGCTCGGCGATCTGACGCAGGGTCTCGGCGGCGTGCACCCAGTCCTCGCCCGAGACCCGCTCGTGCGGCACGACGGGCAGGCCGCCAGGGCCTAGCCCGGTGCCGTGCAGGTTGAGGCGGGGCGAATCAATGATTTCGGCGGCTCGCAGCGACTCGCGCGCGGTGGCGAGCAACTCGGAGCGTCCGGCCGCGGTCGTCAGATCGCCGCGCAGGTAGCCGGTCATTGACGAGAAATCGGCGCCGGTGGCGGCGAGCGCAGCGAGGTCCTTCGTGCTCCAGTCCCAGATCTCGACGAGGAAACCGCGGTCGTGGATACGACGCACTCGCTCCTCGATCGGCCACTCAAGGAAGAGCATCTCGGCGCAGGCGGCGAGCTTCACAGCGCCGCCGCAATGGTCGCGCCGGTCTCGGCGGCACGCTGGGCTGCATCCGCGAGGATCAGCGCCGCGCGGCCGTCGTCGAACGTTGGGCTCGTCGACGCTTCGCCGCGCACGAGCTTCACGAACTCGCGCAGTTCGGCCGAGTACGCCTCGGCGTAGCGCTCCAGGAAGAACTCGGGGTACGGGGGCCGAGCCTCGACGGCGTGAGCGTTCGAGAGCACAACGGTGTTGAGTTGCGGGTTTCCAACCTGCAACATGCCCTGTGATCCGAACGCCTCGATCCGCTGGTCGTAGCCGACCGCGCTGTGGCGCGAGTTCACGATGGTGACGATCGCCCCCGACTCCGCGCGGAGCGTGACGACCGCCGTGTCGAAGTCGCCGTGCTCGCGGGCGCCCGGATCGAACGTGCGCGTACCCGTGGCGCTCACCTCGACGATGCCGTCGAGGAAGAATCGCGCCATGTCGAAGTCGTGGATCGTCATGTCGCGGAAGATGCCACCAGACGTACCGATGTACGCGGCCGGCGGCGCTGCCGGGTCGCGACTGATGATGATGAGCTGTTCGAGAGCGCCGATATCGCCGGCTTTCACTCGCGCCTGAGCGGCGGCGTGATTCGGGTCGAAGCGACGATTGAACCCGAGCGCGACGGGCACGCCGCTTGCCTCGATAAGGGGTCGGAGCGCCTCCACGCGTGCAAGGTCAAGGTCGATTGGCTTCTCGCAGAGCACGGGTAGACCGGCGCGCACGGACGCTTCGATGAGGTCGACATGGGTCGGGGTAGGGGAGGCGATCAGGATCGCGTCGACCTCCCCCGAGTTGATCACTTGCTCGGCGAATTCGGTCGCCGTGGCGCCGTAGCGTTCGGCCGTTGCGCGAGCTCCTTCTATGAACGGGTCTGCGACCCACGCGAGGGTCGCCTCGGGGTCGGCGGCGATACTGGCGGCGTGGACCTGGCCGATGCGGCCGGTGCCGATGAGTCCGAAGCGGACGGGTTGCGGCGTCATTGCGGTTTCCCTTGCGGTCGTGGTTGTTGTGCGTGCGCGCTCTTGCGCGAGGCTTCCGATTGCACTCGATCGTGCGCGATTGTGCCTGCCCACCACTCTACTAGCACGAGCCAATTTGACCTAACAAACTCGCCCGGCACCTGGAACGAGTCCGAGCGTACGCAGATGGCCCATAAGTGGCCGGATAAGGACCATATGTGTGCGCTCGACCGGGGGACCCCGGGGGGGGTCGGGTGGGGTGGGGGGGGTTAGGGGGTTGGGGTTGAGGTTGAGGGGGGTGCTGTCGAGGACCGCACCCTGAGGCGCGGCGGGAAGAGGCGGGTGGTCGGCGCGGGCTCCGCCGCAGCGGCGTCCCCGTGCACGGCACCCTCCGTGACAGCGCCCTCCGTGACAGCACCCTCCGGGGCCTCGTCCTCCGGGGCCGCGTCGAGCAGGGCGAGCAGCGCCGCGCCCGCAGCCTCGCCGAGTTCGGCGGGGTCGCCGCTGACCGAGGTGAGCGAAACGATGCCGTATTCAGCCAGCGGTGAGTCGTCGTAACCCACCACTGAGAGATCGCTCGGCACCGACAAGCCCGCATCACGCGCCGCTCCCATTACCCCGACGGCCATGATGTCGTTGACGGCGAACACCGCGGACGGCCCCGATCCGGCGGCCCCAGCCGCCCCCGCGCCCGCCCCCCGTCGCGCGACAACACCCGCTACTACCTCGCGCGCTGCAGCCTCCGTATTCTCGGCAGCGTGGGAGACCCGCGCCTCGAGCCCTGCGTCAGCCATCGCCTCGCGAAAACCGCGCTCACGCGCGGTCGCGCTCGCTCCCGGACCCGACACGCACACGATGTCGCGGTGCCCGAGCGAGATCAGGTGGCGCGTGGCAAGCCGCCCACCCGCCACCTCGTCGCTCGCGATTACGGGTGCTCCGGGCGTGACGATCGCGCGCGTTCCTAGAACGACGGTGGGCACGCCGACTCGCGCCAGCGCAGCCTCGCTCGCCTCACCCGCGAGCACGACCCCGTCGACCCGCAGCGAACGGAATGCTTCAAGCGGGTCGATATCGAGGTGCGCGTTGAGTCGCGCATCGGCGACGCTGAGCGCATAGCCCTCGCGCGCGAGCGCCTCACGCAGTCCAGCGAGCGCCTCGACAAACCAGAGATTCGCGAAATCGTCGATCACTACGCCGACGCTGCGGGTGCGGGTGCCCGCCAAGCCGGCGGCGAGGCGACTCGGCGTGTAGTCGAGATCGGCCATCGCCGCGAGCACCGCCGCCCGCTTGGCATCACTCACTCGCGGCGAGTCGCGCAGCACGAGCGACACGAGCGACTTCGAGACCCCTGCCCGCTCGGCAACGTCGTAGATCGTCGGTCGTTTCATGGCCAACCTTTCGAGTCGGAGCCGAGGTGATTGGGCAGGCACACACCTATTGACATGACATGGATGCAGCACTAGCGTATCACCCATTGGAGCGCTCCAATGCAGTCGACCTATACACCGAGGGCGCCCAACAACCGCAGTCTCGAAAGGAAACACCGTGACCACATCCATCGGCGTCGCCGTCATCGGAGCCGGCATGGCGGGCAAGGCTCACGCCGCCGCCTACCGCGCCGCCTCAACGCTCTACTCCCCCGTTTTGCCCGAGATTCGGCTCGTCGCAATCGGCGATGTGTTCGCCCCGCTCGGCCGGGAAACCGCTCAACGATTCGGCTTTGAACGCCACGTCGCCGACTGGCGAGACATCGCTGCCGCTGACGATATCGACGTTGTCAGCGTCGTAGTGGCCAATGCTCTGCACCGCGAGATCGTGGCGGGGCTGCTCGCCGCCGGTAAGCACGTGCTGTGCGAGAAACCGCTCAGCGACACCATCGAAGACGCCCGCGCCATGGCTGACGCCGCCCGCGACGCAGCGGCGACTGGCACCATCGCCCGCATCGGCTTCAGTTATCTGCGAGCACCGGGTATCGCGTTCATCCGGCAGCTCATCGACGATGGCCGGCTGGGCGATTCACTGCACTTCTCGGGACGGTACTGGACGGATTACGGCTGCAGAACCGATGCGCCCATCAGTTGGCGCTACCAGGGCCCGGCGGGATCGGGCGCACTCGGCGACGTCGGCAGTCACCTGAGCTATGTCGCAGAATACCTGTGCGGCCCCGTCGAGGAGGTCGCCGGCGGCCGATTCCACACCTCGATCGCGGAACGACCGAAGCCGCTGGGGCGGGTCGTCGGGCATAGCCACGGCAACGTCAGCGGCGAGAGCGAGCCGGTCACGAACGAAGACTATGCGAGCTTCAACGCGCGCTTCGCCGACTGCGTGGGCACCATCGAGGTGTCGCGCGTCGCCGCGGGTCACCCGAATGGCCTGCACCTCGAGATCTTCGGATCGCGCGGCGCTGCGCGCTGGTCACAAACCAATCCTGGCCAGGTGGAGGTAATGCTGCACGACGAGCAGGCCGATATTGCGGGTTTCCGCACCGTCGCCCTCGGACCCGCGCACCCGCACTACGCCGGAGGCTGGGCGATGGACGCGCCCGGGGTCGGGATCGGCCAGAACGATCTGTTCGTGCACCAAGCCCGCGCATTCCTCGAAGAGGTGGCCGGCATCCCGGCCACCGAGTCACTCCCCCGTTGCAAGAGCTTCGACGACGGGGTGCACAACATGGAATTTCTCGCCGCGGTAGCGGAATCGGCCGCGCACGGCGGCGGCACGGTCACGGTTCGCTGATCCGGCACTCACTCACGACCTGAAACGAGCACACACATGAAACTCGGCGTCTACAACGCGATCTTGCACGACCGCCCGCTCCCCGCGGCCATTGAGGTCGTGCGCGGCCTCGGCCTTACGGGAATCGAACTCAACTCGGGTGGTTTCCTGCCCGCACTGCACATTCCGAATCTCGACGACATCTTGGAGTCCGACGACGCCCGCGACGAGTTTCTGGGCCAGTTTGACGGCACCGGCGTCTCGATCGCCGGGTTGAACTGCAATGGAAATCCGCTGCATCCGCGGGCAGCGATCGGGGAGGCACACGCGGCCGACGTGCGGCGCTCGATCCGGCTCGCTGAGCGCCTCGGGCAGGATCGCGTGGTGACCATGTCTGGCCTCCCCGGAGGCGAGCCCGGGGCGTCGGTGGTCAACTGGGTGGTAAACGCTTGGAATTCGGCGGCGCTCGACGTACTCGACTACCAGTGGGACGTGGCGGCAAATTTCTGGCGAGAGACAGACCGGTTCGCCGCAGATCACGGAGTGAAGGTCGCGCTCGAACTGCACCCGCAGAACCTGGTCTCCAATTCAGCGGACGTGCACAAACTGATGGAGCTCACTCGAGCGACGCACCTCGGCGTCGAGCTCGATGCGTCGCACCTGTTCTGGCAGCAGATGGACCCGGTGGCGGTGATACGTCATCTCGGTGAGCTCGTGCTGCACGCCGCGGCGAAAGACGTGCGGGTGAACCCCGAGTGGGCCCGCATCAATGGGGTGCTCGACAACTCGTTCCGACGGCTGCAGGCCGACGAGCCTCGCACGAATCTTGGCGGTGACGAGTGGGCGAACGAGTGGCCCGCCCAGTCCGCGTGGGACTTTGTGGCGCTTGGCAAGGGGCACGACACCGCGTACTGGACTGAGTTTCTGCGCGCGCTCCGCGACGTCGACCCCGAGATGTGGGTGAATATCGAGCACGAGGATGTATCGCTCGGCCGTATCGAAGGCCTCGAGGTCGCGTCCCGCGTACTCAGCGAAGCAAACGCAGCCCTCGCCTAACCCCGCCGGCCCTCGCTCCGTCGCCTATTCGGCGGGGCGGGGCCGCGCAAGTCAGTGCTCGCGGGGGAGGTAAATCGCGCCCGTGGTGACCTCTTCTTCGAGGGCTTCGAGCGTGCGGCCGCGGGTCTCGGGCACGCACTTCCACACGAAGAGGAGGGCGAGCGCGCCCACCGCCGCGAACACGAAGAATGTGTTCGAGATGCCGACGCCGTCAACCAGCGGCAAGAAGAACAGCGCGACGATCCCGTTCATCACCCAGAGCGCGAACACCGAGATCCCCATGCCAATGCCGCGCATGTGCAGCGGGAAAATCTCGGAGAGGTAGACCCACACGGCCACGTTCAAGAAGGTCTGCATCGACCCGACGAAGATCACGACGAGCGCCAGGATGATCCACGGGCGCGCCGCGCTTCCCTCGGGCAGCGCAAGCGACGCGACGCCGATCAGCAGGTGGCTCACCGTGGTGAGTGTAAAGCCCGTGATGAACGTCTTGCGGCGGTCGAGGCGGTCCATCATTTGCAGCGCAATGACGGCGCCAATCACCGCGATGATCCCGGGCGCGACATTGGCAATGAGCGCAGCGTTCTGGGAGAACCCCGACTGCTCGAGCACCTGGCTGCCGAAGTACATGATCGAGTTGATGCCGGTGAGCTGTTGCGCGATGCCAAGCCCGATGCCCACGAAGATGATCTTCAGCAGATTGCGATTCGAGAAGATCGCACGCCAGCCCAGCTGCTGCTCATCGCGCGCCTCCGCGACGAGTCCGCGCAGTTCACGCACCTCGGCGGTGGCGCGCTCGGGAGTGCGCACGGTGGCGAGCACCCGCTCGGCACCGTCAAAGTCGCCGCGGTTAACAAGCCACCGCGGTGATTCCGGCATCCGTAGCATGCCGAAGAAAAGCGCGATCGCTGGCAGCGCACAGACCGCGAACATCACGCGCCAAATGTTGTCGACGTGCCCCCAGACGTTGCCGATGATGGCGTTCACCACGAACGCGGCAAGCTGCCCCACGACGATCATGAGTTCATTGCGGCCGGCGATCGATCCGCGGATCTCGTAGGGCGCGAGTTCTGCGAGGAACACCGGGACCACCGTCGAGGCCCCGCCCACGGCGAGACCAAGCAGCACGCGACCCGCGATGAGCGAGCCGAATCCGAGTGCGGTGTGCGTCCCCGGCGTCTCGCCACCCGGCGCGAACACGACGAAGGAAGTGCCCACGAAAAACAGCACGGCGAGCACAATGATGGTCTTGCGCCGACCCCAGCCGTCGGAGAGTCGACCGCTCACCATTGCGCCAATCGCCGCAGCGAAGACGAGAGAGCTCGTGAACCAGCCCTCGAGGAACGGCGTCAGGCCCAGCTCCTCCGACATTGGGCTGAGCGCGCCGTTGACGACGCCCGTGTCGTACCCAAAAAGCAGCCCTCCGAAAGTCGCGATCAGCGCGACGAGCCCGAGACGCCTGCGGTGCGGCCCGGTTCCGAGCGGCGGAAGCGTGCCTGCGCTCGCTCCCGCGCTCGCACCTGCGGTTCGATCTGTCATGACTGCGACCCCTTTGCCTGCTGCCCTGTGGTCCATGTATCTGCTCGCGTTCGAGCGGCACTGGCCCCGTAATATGAGCTTAACAATGTCATTACATTTGGACAAACCTGTTCGGGGCTACAGTGGGGAGGTGATCACCGCGCTGCCAGAGCTGGCCCCCCTCGCTTGGGTGCTGCTCGGACTCTCAGCGATCATCGTCGGGTTTTCGAAGACCGCCCTGCCCGGCATCAATACGGTTTCGATTGCCATTTTCGCCGCCATCTTGCCCGCACGGCACTCTACGGGCGCCCTGCTCGTGCTGCTCATCGTCGGCGACATCTTCGCGGTCTGGGCGTATCGCAAGCACGCGAATTGGCCCACGATCGCGCGCCTCGCGCCCGCCGTGGTGGTCGGCCTGGCCCTCGGAGCCGTGTTTCTTGCGGTCGCCGATGACGGCTGGGTGCGACGGGTTATCGGCGCGATCCTGCTGCTCGTCGTCACCTTCACCGCCTGGCGGCGCTACTTCTCACACGGCGAACCGGGCGTCGGCGGCGGCCTCGCTGCGGGCATCGGCTACGGTTCACTCGCCGGATTCACGACGATGGTCGCCAACGCCGGCGGGCCCGTGATGTCCATGTACTTTCTCGCGGCCCGCTTCCCGGTCAAGGCGTTTCTAGGCACGGCGGCCTGGTTCTTCGCGATCATCAACCTCACGAAACTGCCGTTCTCATTCGGGCTCGGGCTCATCGACGCTTCGAGCCTCGCTCTCGACGCGGTGCTTGTGCCCGGTGTCATCGTGGGTGCCGTTCTCGGGCGCTGGATCGCGGGGCGTGTGAAGCAGCGCGTGTTTGAGAGCGCCGTCCTCGTTGTGACGGTGCTCGGTGCGCTCTACCTGCTGATCTTCTAGCTGGACGCTGGAGCGGGTTCGGCGGGCGCAGATTCCGCGGTCTCAACCGCGGCACCGGGGTCAGCCAGCGCAGCACCGGGGTCAGCCAGCGCGGCCGGCATGACGACGGAGTCGATGATCCTGATAGCGAATTCGCGATCGAGCGGCGTCTGCATCATGAGCGACCGGTAGGTACCGATGCCCGGGGCGATCATGCACAGCGTCTCGAGATCGATGTCGGGTGAGATCTCGCCGCGGGCAATCGCGCGTTCGAAGATCACGCGATTCGCGGCCGCACGGGGGGCCACGATCGCGTCCTGCGCCGCGGCCGCGAGCTCGGGATCACGCGCGAGCATTGACACGATCCCCGTCATGATACGCAGCTTGCGATCTGCCTCTGCGATGTTCGGAACCTTCACGAGTGAAACCAGGTCGCCGCGCAGGCTGCCAGTGTCGGGAAGCGTGGCGAGGTCGAAGTGCCGCGCCTTCATGCACGACACCGCGTCCATCACGAGTTCGAGTTTCGAATTCCAGCGCCGGTAGAGCGTCGCCTTGCCGGCCTTCGCGCGGGCCGCGACCATCTCGATCGTCATGCCCTCGTACCCGGTCTCGGCCAAGACGTCGAGGGCCGCCTCGAGAATGTCTTGGTCGCGGCTCGGATCGCGCTTGCGACCCAAGCGCGGCCGATCCTCGGTGTCAGTCATGGCCCCCGCCTTTCGATGTGCCCCCAGCGTACCCGAGCAACATACGAAACTGTACATATCCGAAACTCGGTATATCCGAAACTGACAAGTCTCGTATATATTGATCCTCATGTCCCACATCACACCTCCCCCGGTCGACAGTCGACGCTGGATCACACTCATCGTCGTCGGCCTCGCCCAGCTCATGGTCGTGCTTGATGCGACTGTCGTAAACATCGCGCTCCCCTCCGCGCAGGCAGACCTCGGGTTCTCCGATGGCCAGCGTCAGTGGATCGTGACCGCCTACTCGCTCGCCTTCGGTAGTCTGCTGCTGCTCGGCGGCCGCCTCTCCGACCTGATTGGCCGCAAGCGCACATTCATCATCGGGCTCATTGGCTTCGCTATCGCGTCAGCACTCGGCGGGGCCGCCCCGTCGTTCGAGTTGCTCGTCGCGGCCCGCGCACTCCAGGGTGTCTTCGGCGCGATGCTCGCGCCGACCGTTCTGGCCGTGCTCACCACGACGTTCACGATTCCGCGGGAGCGAGCCCGCGCATTCGGTATCTTCGGCGCCATTGCCGGCGCGGGCGGGGCCGTTGGCCTACTACTCGGCGGCGTGCTCACCGAATCGTTCGACTGGCGCTGGAACCTGTACATCAACGTCGCTATTGCCGCGGTCGCGCTCGTCGGATCGTTCATCTACGTGCCATCGATCCGCCGCGAGGGGCCGCGCCCGAAGCTCGATATTCCGGGTGCCGTGCTCGTCTCGGGCGGCCTATTCGGTCTGGTCTACGGGTTCTCGAACGCCGAGACCGACGGTTGGGATGCGCCCCTGACCTGGGGCATGCTCGCCGGTGCCGTCGTGCTGCTGCTCGCGTTCGTGTTCTGGCAGAGCCGGGCCGGCCACCCCTTGCTCCCCCTGCAGATCCTGCGCGATCGCAACCGCAGCGCCGCCTACCTCGCCGTGCTCGTCGCGGGCGCTGGCATGTTCGGCATCTTCCTGTTCGTGACGTACTACCTGCAGCTCACGCTCAAGTACTCGCCGATCCAGACGGGGCTGGGGTTCTTGCCGATGATCGCGATGCTCGTGCTCGCGGCGCAGCTCGGCACCAATCTGTTCGTGCCGCGATTCGGGCCGAAGGTGCTCGTGCCGATCGGCATGACACTCGGTGCGCTCGGCATGATCTGGTTGACACAGCTCGACGCGTCGAGCAGCTACGTCGCACACGTCATGCCACCGCTCATGGTGCTGGGCCTTGCAATGGGCACCATCATGCCCGCTTCGATGCAAACCGCCACCCTCGGTGTCGATCGCGAATTCGCCGGCGTCGCATCGGCGATGGTCAACACGAGCCAGCAGGTCGGCGGATCCATCGGCACGGCGCTGCTCAATACTCTCGCTGCGACCGCAGCGACGAACTACCTCACCGAGCACGGGCCGAGCTCAGTGGCCGATGCGGCGATCGCGAGCTACGCGACGGCGTACTGGTGGGGCGCCGGATTCTTCATCACCGGCGCGGTCGTCACTGCGCTGCTCTTCCGTCGCAGGGGCCAGGGGCGGTCGCTCGGCTTCGATACCCCGCCCGCTGGTGCCGAGGCGGCGACTGACACAGACGCCGCACCCGCACTGGCGCACTAGCTCTACCGGGCGGAATCGTGCAGCTCAGAAGTCGAGCAGCTGCACGGTTCCGACAACGGGGGCGCCTAGTTCGAGCCCCTCTGACTCGCGTACCGCCTTCTTGATCGGCAGCATGTATGCGCTGTCGCTGGGAAAGATCGAGGTCGTCCAGACGGCTGCGCCCACCGTCACCTGCACGCGCGCGGAGCCAAAGCCCTTCTCGCGCCCCGCGGTGGTCGCGGCAATGGCGTCGGAGATTTCCTCGCTCAGCAACACGAAGGTCCAGAGCGCCGGCTTCTTGTCCCAGCGCGCGAGCGGGCTCGTAAATGCAAACTCCATGGGCTTATCCTGCCCGAACTATCCCAGCCCAACCAGTTCACGCAGCTTCGCGAGCTGGTACCGAGAGATCTCGTCGGCCCTCTCGTCTTCGGCGAACACGTTCGAGACGATGAGAGCGTCTGGGCGATCCAGGTAGCCAAACTGCGTGAGCGCCTCGAACAGCTCACCCCAATCGACGTCGCCGTCGCCGATCGCCAGGTGCTGGTGCACGCGCACGGCGTTGCCCGGCGGGTTCGTGATGTATCGCAGGGCGTTCGACCGCGTGTGATCGAAGGTGTCGGCTGCGTAGACCGCGCCGAGCCGATCGCCCAGTTGCGGGATCAGGCTCGCCGCCCGATCGCCGTAGTGGAAGGTGTGCGCGGCGACGTAGACGAATCCGACGCGGTCGGTGTTGAGACCTCGGATGATGCGCCACGCCTCAAGCCCGTCTTCCACGAAGTCGTCGGGGTGCGGGTCGAAATTCAGGGAGACCCCCTCGCGCTCGAGCACGGGCACCAGTTGTTCCATCGCGCGATAGAACGCGTACTCCGACTCTTCCTCGCGTTCGGGGCGCCCCGAGAACTCGGTGTTCACGATCGGCGCGCCGAGCTCTGCGGCGATCTCGATATAGCGCGTTGTGTTGAAGACCGCCGCGTCGACCTGGTGCGGCTCTGGGCCGCCAAAGCGTTGCACGGGGAGCACCGAGGTGATGGTCACGCCGGCGTCATTCGCGCGCTTTTTCAGCTTCGCGAGCAGTTCACTATCGACCTTCGGGTAGTGAAAGTGTCGCCCAAAGTCGGGGCTCGGCGTCAGTTGCAAGTACTCGTAGCCGAGTCGCGCGACCAGATCGGGAAAATCGAGCAGGTGCACCGAATCGTTGTACGGCGTCGGGTCGAGGGCGATGCGAACCATGATGCTCCTGTGCTGAGTGTGCGAGGGCTGGCCTCGGTGAGAGATTCTGCTTCGGTGAGACGTCTGCGGGCCACATCATCTCACCGAAGCAGATTTACTGACGGAAGCGGCGGAAGCGGCGCAGCCTACGCGTAGAACGCCGGCCGCTCGGGCGCCGTCACCGGCACGATGCCGCCGTCGTGCATCGCTGTGACGCCGGCCTCGCACGCGAGGGCGACGAGATAGCCGTCCCAGGCGTTCGGGCCGTCGATCAAGTCGCCCCGATGTACCGCGTCGACCCAACGCTGAATCTGGGCGTCGTAAGCGGGAGCGAAGCGCGTGGTGAACGACTGATGTTCGGCCACGCTAAATTGACCGGCGCCCCAGCGCTGCAACCCTGAAGGCTGGCCGATGCGGGCGACCCCGGCCTCGAACACCGCCTCGGTGGCGACCTGATAGCCGAACTGCACGCTGACGCTCATCTCGACGTCGACGAGCACCCCGTTCGCCAGCTCCATGATGACGAGGATCGGCTCGTGCAGGCGCTCGGGGGCGAGCGTGTTGCGGCGCGGGTGCTTCACCTCGACGCTCACGATCGGCGATCCGGCAAGCCACGGCACAACGTCGAACTCGTGCACGACGGAATCGGTGATGAGCATGTCGTTCGTATAGGTCTCGGGCACCGTCGGGTTGCGGTGCACCCCGCGCACCATGAGCAGTTCACCGCTCTCGCCCGATTCGACAAGCGCGCGCAGCGCCGCGTATTCGGCGTCGAAGCGCCGCATGAAACCGACCTGAATGTGCGGTCGGTCGAGCTGCTGCTCGAGCTGCAGCACCTCCCACGAGCTCGCCGAGTTCTGGGTCAGTGGCTTTTCGCACAGGATCGGCAGCTGCGCTGCCAGCGCTGGCGCGAGCACCGGCGCGTGGAATTGGCCCGGCACGGCGATGAGCACCGCGTCGAGGGCGTCAGCCGCGATCGCCTCTTCGATATTCGCGAATACCTGCGCGCCCGGGGCATGCGCCGCGGCTGACGCTGCCCGGCTCGCGTCGGGTTCGACGACGGCCGAAACGCGGGCACCGCTGATGCGGCGCGTGATGCGGGCGATGTGGTCTGCGCCCATCATGCCGGCGCCGACGACGGCGACGCGAAGATCTTCAGTCATGTGCGGTTCCTCGGTTCTGCGGTTCTGCGGTGTTGGGTTGCGTTCAGGAGATTCTGGCGAGGTGCGTGCATCCGAAGATGTGCTCACGCGTGCGCTGCGAAATCGGCAGCGGGCGGTCGATATCGCAGCCGTACATGTCTTGCTCTACGATCGCAAAGATCTCAGAGTCGATCTTGGCGACGGCCTCGATCACGGGCGCGAGGTCAGGAATGCCGTGCGGCGGTTCGATCATGATGCCCTGCGTGACGGCCTCGGCGAACGGCACGTCGTTCTTCAGCACATCGAAGAGCAGCGTCGGGTCGACCTGCTTCAGGTGCAGATAACCAATCCGATCAGGCCGCTCCTCGATGAGCTGCACGCTGTCGCCGCCGTAATACGCGAAGTGGCCGGTATCGAGGCAGAGGTTGGTGTATCGCGCATCGGTCTCGTCGAGAAAGCGCAGCACCTCGCGCGTCGTGCCGATGTGGCTGTCTGCGTGGGAGTGGAACTGCTGCTTGACGCCGAACTCCTCGAGCAACGCCTTGCCGAGCCGGTCATGGCCTGCGCCGAGCTTCACCCACTGCTCATCTGTCAGGGTGCGCGGCTCGAGCACCTCGCTCGTCGCATCGCTGCGCCACAGATCCGGGATCACGACGAGGTGCTCCGCGCCGAGCTTCGACGCGAGCCCGGCGACGTTCAGCGCCTGATCCCACGCGTGCTGCCACGCCTCTTCGCCCTTGTGGAACCCGGTGAACACGGTGCCCGCCGAAAGCTTCAGCCCGCGCGAACCGAGCTCGTCTTCAAGCTGGTGCGGGTCGGTCGGCAGGTAGCCGTAGGGGCCCAGCTCGATCCACTCGTACCCCGAGGCAACCACCTCATCAAGAAATCGCTGCCACGGCACCTGCCCCGGATCGTCGGCAAACCAGACGCCCCACGAGTCGGGCGCGGTGCCAATACGGAGACCTGGCTGGTCGGTCTGTTGCGCACTCACGATGCAAACTCCATTGTTCGAGCTTCACGCCCCGCGGCCCACCCGCGAGACTTTGATATGACATTAGGCCATAGTCTAGCGCCCGTTGAGCGCCGACTTCGGTGACTGTTCCGGCTTCGGTGAGACGATTTCGCACGAAAACTTCTCACCGAAGCCGAATCGCTGACGCAACACAGCACCGCATAACGCAACACAGCCCCGCGCACCCCTACCCCAGTAGCGGCCGCTGAACCGCCACCTGTTGCTCGTACTCGGCGCGCGCCCGCTGCGTCGACGGCAGGGTCGACACCTGCGGCACCGGCACGTCCCACCAGCCGGCCCCGTCGGGCGAGTAGAGCAGCGGGTCGCTGTTGATGTGAATAAACGTCGCGCGATCCGACGCCTTCGCCTGCGCAATCGCGGCCTCGAGGTCGGTGATCGCGTTTGCACTCGGCTCGACCTCGATCACGTCCATGCCGTAACTGCGCGCGTTCATCGCGAGATCGACGGGCAGCACATCGCCGCCCTGGAAGTTCTTCGCGACGCCGTCATACTCGCGGTACCAGGTACCGAAGCGTTCCGATCCGACGGTCTCGGAGAGGTGGCCAATCGACGCGTAACCGTGATTCTGGATCAGGATCACGATGACCTTGATCCCCTCGGCCACGGCGGTCACGAGTTCGCTATTGAGCATCAGGTACGAGCCGTCGCCCACCATGATGATCACGTCGCGGTCATCACCCGATGCGAGCAGCCCGCGCTTCGCGCCGATGCCACCCGCGATCTCGTATCCCATGCACGAGAACGCGTACTCGACGTGGTATCCGAGCGGGTCACGCACGCGCCACAGCTTGTGGAGGTCGCCCGGCAACGATCCGGCAGCCTGCACGATCACGTCAGCCGGGGCCGACGAGCGCTGCACCGCGCCGATGATTTCGGTTTGGCCAGGCAGCTCGAGCCCTGAGGCAGCGAACGCCGCGTCGACTTGGCTATCCCACTCGGCCTTCTCCGCTGCGATGCGCTCGGCGTACGCCGAGTCAATGCGCAGATCGGCGCCCGCACCGTGCTCATGAGCGGCAAGCAGCTCAACGAGCGTCTCGCGAGCGTCAGCGATCACGGGGAGCTGCGTGCCGTGCTTGTAGGCATCGAACGACGCAACGTTGACATTGACGAACCGCACGTCGGGGTGCTGAAATGCCGTGCGCGAGGCGGTCGTGAAGTCGCTGTAGCGGGTGCCGATCCCAATGATCACGTCGGCTTCAGCCGCGAGGCGATTCGCCGCGAGCGTGCCCGTTGCGCCGACGCCGCCCAGGTACTGCGGGTGATCCCAGTCGAGTACCCCGCCACCGGCCTGCGATGAACCGACCGGAATGCCGGTCGCCTCGACGAACGCGCGCAGCTGCTGCTCGGCGTCCGAGTACAGCACCCCGCCGCCCGCGACGATGAAGGGGCGCTTGGCATTCCGGATCGCCTCGAGTGCGAGCGCAAACGCATCGCGCTCTGGGCGAGGACGCCGAATGCGCCACTCGCGCGGCTGCAGAAACTCCTCCGGCACATCCATGGCCTCGGCTTGCACGTCTTCTGGCAGCGCGATCGTGACGGCACCCGTCTCTGCTGGATCGGTCAGCACACGCATTGCGGCGAGCGCGATCGAGAACAGTTGCTCGGGCCGCTGCACGCGGTCGAAGAACTTGGACACGGGGCGGAACGCGTCGTTGACCGTCAGCCCGATGTCGTGGGGCTGCTCCAGTTGCTGCAGCACCGGGTCCGCAACGCGGGTCGCGAATGTGTCACTGGGCAGGAGCAGCGCGGGCAAGCGGTTCGTTGTGGCGAGCGCCGCCCCCGTCAGCAGGTTGGTTGCGCCCGGGCCAACCGAGGCCGCCGACGCGTACGTGCTGCGGCGGCGGTGCATGCGGGCGTACCCGACGGACTGGTGCACCATGGCCTGCTCGTTGCGCGCCTGGTGATACGGCATGAGCTCGGGTTGTTCGACATTGACCTGCTTCAGCGCCTGCCCGATGCCCGCGACGTTTCCGTGCCCGAAGATGCCGAAGACGCCCGGAATGGTGCGCTCGCGAATTTCGGTGCCGTCGGCCGCGCGGTCAACCGTCCACTGGTTCGCGAGAAACTCGATCAGCGCCTGGCTCACGGTCATGCGTCGGGTGCTCATCGTGCGGTCTCCGTCTCGGTCGTCGGGGTGCGGTCGGTTTCTGTCGTCGTTGGCCGCGGGGTGAACGGCAGGCGAGCGTCGAGCTCTTGCCCCTCCCAGGTGTCGCGCACCCAGCCGTGGGCCGGGTCGTCGCTGATCAGCCAGGTGCGCTCAGGGTCTGGGCCCGCCATGACGTTCAGGTAGTACATGTCATAGCCCGGGGCCGCGACGGCCGGGCCGTGGTAGCCGTAGGGAACGAGGGCGACGTCGCCGGTGTGCACCTGCGAGTCGATTTCAATCTGGCCCGCCGGGGATGAGTAGGTGCTGAACATGCCGAACGCGCGGTCGGCGTCAACTCCGGCGGGGGCGTCACGCGTCGGCGCGACCTCGAAGTAGTAGATCTCCTCGAGTTCTGATTCGTGGCCGGGCACGTGTTGGTCGTGCTTGTGGGGCGGGTACGACGACCAGTTCTCGGCAGGGGTAATGACCTCGACAACGATGAAGCGGGCGGCATCGAGCGACTCCTTGCGCCCGAAGTTGTGCACCTGACGGCTCGACGCTCCCGCACCGCGCAGCTCGACGGGCACCTCGGCAACCGGAATGTAGCGCGACGGACGCACCGTCTCGGTCGGCGACGTCGCGACGAGAAAGCGGCTCTCCCCCGGCGATGTCGCGGTGACCGTGGCGGTCGCCGCCGCCGAGAGGTAGAGCACGTCCGTTGGCCCGGCAAACACCGAGGCGCGGCCGGTGAGCGCGGTCGTCGCCTCCGCGGCAGCCTCTTGATGCGCCACGGAGAACGACCCCGCGAGGGGAACGATCAGGCGCTCGACTCCCGTTCCCGAGAGCGCGATTGACGCGCCCTCGGTGAGCCGTGCGACGCGCAGGCCAGTGTGCTCCCAGCCAGGCATGCGCTCGTCGACGACGGATTCCCATCCGCCCTCAGCGAGCTCACCTCGCCGGTGGAACCAACGTTGCGTCATGTCATCCCCCTCGATAATCCTGCGTGTGTTGCGGTGTTCGGCTAATCGTTCTGCGGGAAGCCGAGGTTGATGCCGCTGGCCCCCGACAGGCCCCTGGCGGCCGGGTCGATCCAGCGGCTCGTGATGGCCTTCTCGCGCGTGAAGAACTCGAACCCCTGCACCCCGTACGCCTTCGCGTCGCCGAAGAGCGACGCCTTCCACCCGCCAAACGAGTGGTAGGCGACGGGAACGGGAATCGGCACGTTGATGCCGATCATGCCGACCTGAATCTCGTGCTGGAAGCGGCGGGCCGCTCCGCCGTCGTTCGTGAAGATCGCGGTGCCGTTGCCGAACGCACCCGAGTTGATGAGGTCGACGCCCTCCTCGAACGTGTTCACGCGCACGATCTCGAGCACCGGTCCGAAGATCTCTTCGGTGTAGGCGCGAGACGTGGTCGGCAGCTTGTCGATCAGGGTTGGGCCGACGAAGAAGCCGTTCTCGTGGCCATCGACGGTGAACCCGCGACCGTCGACGACGATCGTCGCACCGTCTTGCTCAGCAATGTCGATGTACCCGGTGACCTTGTCGCGATGCACGTCGGTGATGAGCGGACCCATGTCGGGCTCGGGCGTCGACGCGCCGTTCCCAATCGTGAGCTGCGCGATGCGCTCCGTGATCTTCTCGATGAGCTCATCGGCGACGGGCTCGACCGCGAGCACGACCGAGATCGCCATGCAGCGCTCGCCCGCGGCGCCGTAGCCCGCATTGATCGCCTGGTCGGCGACGAGGTCGAGATCGGCGTCGGGCAGCACGAGCATGTGGTTCTTCGCGCCGCCGAGGGCCTGCACGCGCTTGCCGTGCTTCGAGGCGGTCTCGTAAATGTACTGCGCGATGGGCGTCGAGCCGACGAACGAGATCGACTGCACGCCCGGGTCGGTGAGCAGCCCGTCGACGGCGAGCTTGTCGCCATTGAGCACGGTAAAGACACCGTCGGGCAGACCGGCCTCCTGCCACAGTTCGGCGAGCCACAGCGCGGCCGAGGGATCCTTCTCCGACGGCTTGACGATCACCGCGTTGCCCGCGGCGATCGCGACCGGGAAGAACCACATCGGCACCATCGCCGGGAAATTGAACGGCGCAATGATGCCGGCGACGCCGATCGGCTGCTTGATCGAGTAGACGTCAATGCCGGTTGAGGCGTTCTCGGAGAAGGCGCCCTTGATCAGGTGCGGGAACCCGGTCGCGAGCTCGACGACCTCCTGGCCGCGCAAGATCTCGCCCATCGCGTCCGAGACGACCTTGCCGTGCTCGCGAGTAATGATCGCTGCCAGCTCACCCTTCCGCGCGTTCAGCAGCTCGCGGAACGCGAACAGCACCGTCTGGCGCTTTGCCACCGAGAATGCGCTCCACACGGCGAAACCGCGCTGCGCCGAGGCAATGGCTTCGGCGATCTCGGCGTCATCGGCGAGCGCGACGTGCGCCTGCACCTCGCCGGTCGCCGGGTTGAACACGGGAGCGGTGCGGCCGCTCGTCGAGGCGCGGCGAGCGCCATCGATCCAGTGCGGAATGACGGGGAGGGAGCCAGTGGTCATTGCGTGTGTCCTTCGGTGTGAGTCGAAACAAGCGGTGCGGGATCGCGTGGAGTCTAGGCGAGCTCCCGGTGTACGAGCCGGGCAGCGGTATCGACCGCGGCCGCCACGTCACCATCGTGCGGGTAGAGCAGCGTGCGGCCGACGGTGAGGCCGCGTACGCCGGGCAGCGCCAGCGCGCTCTCCCAGGCGGCGAACGTCTCGTCGGGGTCGCCGCCGTTGTCGCCTCCAAGCAGCAGCGTCGGCATTGTGGTCGCCTCCATGACGCGCTCCATCTCGGGCACGACCGGGAGTTTCATCCAGGTGTACGCGCTCGAGTTGCCGAGGCCAGAGGCGATCGCGGTCGAGAGAATCACGGCGTTCGCCGAGAGATCATTGACTACTCGATCGCCGACCCGGCTGCTCATAAAGGGTTCGAGCATGATCGGAATCTGCGCGTCGGCAGCGGCATTCACCGCGTGCGCGGTCGCCTGCAGCGTCGAAGCGGTGCCGGCGTCATCGAGATCGATGCGGATCAGGGTCTTCGCGAAGTCGAGGCCCTGCCGCGCAATCGCGTCGATGTTGTATGCCGTGTAGCGGTCGTCGAGCTCAAACGTGGCGCCGCGCAGGCCGCCGCGGTTCATGGATCCGACGACGAGCTTGTCGTCGAGCAGGCCGAGCCCCGCGAGGTCGTCGATGATGTCGGGGGTGCCGAGCACGCCGTCGACGCCCGGCCGCGAGAGCGCGAGAGCCATGCGCTCGATCAGGTCGTAGCGGTTGGCCATCGCCGTCGCATCGCTGCCGACGGCAATAGCGCCGCGCGCCGGGTGATCTGCCGCGACGATGAAGATGCGACCGTCGCCGGTGATGACGTCACGGCGCCGACGCTCGGCGAGGGCGCGACCGATGGCGGCGGGATGGGAGGCGCGCAGGTCGCGCAGGCCGGAGAAGTCGAGCGTCACGGTCAGGCCCCCTTCGTGAGCAGAGCATCAACCTCGGCTGCGTCGGGCATAGCGGTCGAGCACTCGCGGCGTGTGGCCACGATCGCGCCGGCGACGTTCGCAAACTGCAGCATGCGCTCGAGGCCCCAGCCCTCGAGTAGGCCGTGGCAGAGTGCGCCGCCAAACGCGTCGCCCGAGCCGAGCCCGTTCACGACGTCGACGAAGTGCGGCGGAACCTCAACTCTCTCATCGCGGGTCTTCGCGAGCACGCCCTTCGGGCCCTGCTTGACGATCGCGAGCTCTATGCCACGCTCAAGCAGTGCGTCGGCAGCCCGATCCGGCACCGTTTCGCCCACGGCGACCTCGCACTCTTCCTTGTTGCCGACCGCGATCGTCGCGTGCGCGAGCGCCGCGGCAACCTGCTCCGTGGCCGTCGCCGGGTTGTCCCAGAACATCGGCCGGTAGTCGAGGTCGAAGACGGTGTGCGTCGCGCCAGCACGTGCTTCGAGCGCGGTCAGGTGGGCGGCTCGGCTCGGCTCCTCGCTGAGGCCAGTGAGCGTGAACCACAGGATGCGCGCCTGGCGCACCGCGTCGAGGTCGAGGTCTTCGGCAGTGATCTGGAGGTCGGGCGCCTTCGGCTTCCGGTAGAAGTAGAGCGGAAAGTCGTCTGGCGGGAAGATCTCGCAGAAGGTCACCGGCGTCGGATACTGCGGGTCGACGCGCACTTCCCGATTATCGACACCGAGGCGCGCGAGTTCGCGCAGCAGATAGCGGCCGAACGGATCATCACCCACGCGCGAGACGAGCGCACTCGTGCGTCCATATTTCGCAGCGGCCACGGCGACATTCGCGGCGCTGCCGCCGAGATACTTGCCAAAGCTCGTAACATCTTCGAGGCCAACGCCGTCTTGCAACGGATAGATGTCGACGCCGAGTCGACCCATGGCCAGGACGTCGTCTGGACGTCGCAGTTCCGACATTCGCAACCCGCCTTCTCGTGGTGACGCACGCGGGCTTCATGCACCGCTGCATTTGTCCTAACAATAGCACGAAGTACGCTCACATCCACTCCGAATGAGCCGGAGGGGTAATGTTGTCATCACAAAGGGGTCGCCCGAGCCCCGCCGCCTAGTCCGCGTGCCACCCCAGCGCCGAGGAGCACCGCATGAGTACTGAACCCGTTTGGCCGAGCGAGCTGTTCGCCGACCTCGACCGCAATGGCCCGATCCCCCTCTATTTTCAGATCTCGAGCCGTCTCGAGCGCGCGATCCGCGACGGCAGCATTCCCTCCGGTGCTCGACTTGAGAACGAGATCGCGATCGGTCAGCACCTGGGCCTGTCGCGGCCAACGGTGCGCCGCGCGATCCAAGAACTCGTCGATCAGGGGCTGCTCGTGCGTCGCCGCGGCATCGGCACTCAGGTCGTGCAGGCGCGCATGAGTCGCCCCGTCGAGCTCACCAGCCTGCAGGAGGACCTGACGCGCGCGGGCCATCACCCCAGCACGCGGGTACTCTCGCTCGACAAGATCCCGGCCGATGAAGACGCGGCGGATCGCCTGCGCGTCGAGGTCGGCACCGAAATTACGCGCATTCGCCGCCTCCGCAGCGCCGACGGCACCCCGATGGCGATTCTCGAAAATCTGCTGCCGCCCGAGTACGCCGACATCACCCTCGAAGACCTCGAAACCCACGGTCTGTACGAAATGCTGCGCGCCCGCGGCATCGCCATCAAGATCGCGAACCAGAAGATCGGCGCGCGGCGCACGCACAGCGACGAGCACGAGCTCCTGAATGTGGCGAAGGGTAGCCCGCTACTCACGATGGATCGAGTCGCGTTCGACCAGGGCGGCAGCGTCATCGAGGCCGGCCACCACTGCTACCGCCCCGACCTCTACTCCTTCGAAACCACGCTGGTCTCGCGGTAACGCTCGGAAGCACCGCTGCCGCGTTCGGCAAGTGATCTGCGTTCGGCAAGCCCGAAACGCTCCGTAATGGCTTGCCGAACGCAGATCACTTGCGCAACGCGAGGCCGCGCGGGCGCGGGGCGCGGTCAGGCGCGGCTTGCGACCTCGCGGTAGACCTCCACGAGGCGGTCGGCCGAGGCCTGCCAGCTGCGCTGCAGGGCGTGCCGACGCGCGGCGGAGCCCATGCGCTTGAGCCCGTCGGTGTCGGCGAGCATCCGGCTGATGGTGTCGGCCCACACGGCGGGATCGTCACCGGCGACGAGCTCGCCGGTCTCCCCCGCGACAACGGCCTCGCGCAGTCCGCCGGCGTCACGCGCGATCACTGGAACCCCCGACGCTGCTGCCTCGAGCGCGACGAGCCCGAACGTCTCGGTGTGCGAGGGCACGAGCATCAGCGCGGCCGATCGAATACGCTCGGCCAGTTCGCGCCGTCGCAGCGCGCCGTCGAACGCCGTGGTCGTCAGCATGCCGTGCGCCACGACCGACTCGTGCAGAGCGCGCGCGTACTCGTCGCCGTCGGGCGGCGACGCACCGACGATCCGCAGGGTCGGCCGCTCCGCCTGCGGAAGCAGCGCAATCGCCTCGATCGCAAGGTCGAACCCCTTGAGCGGATGCAAACGGCCGACGAGGATCACCTCGGGCCGTCCACCCCCGCGCAACCAGTCGCGCTGCTCATCGCACTCGGCGGTGTCGCACGGACGAAACAGGGCGGTATCAACTCCGAGCGGCACCACGCGTACGCGATCCGGGTCCCCCTTGAGGCGCGCGAGCACCGTCTCGCGTTCGGCCTCACTCACCGCGATGATGAGGTCAGCCTCGTGCGCGAGGCGCGCCTCGCCCGCGAGACGCCCTGGCGACTCTGGCCGCTCGCCGTCGCCGAGCGGCGACTCGGGTGGCGCAGCGATCGAGTGGTAGCTCTGTGCGAGCGGAATACCGAGTTCGTGTGCGACCGGGAGCGCGGCGATACCCGAGAACCAGTGCTCCGCGTGCAACACATCGACGGTGTCGGCGGCGAGCGCGGCGGCGAGCAACCGGCTGAAGTCTTCCATCACCCGTTCGTGCTCGCCCTTCGCGAGCAGGCGTGCGGGCCCGGCGTCGAGCAGCTCCACCGTGAGGTTGGGCATGAGTTCGACGCGCGCCGGCGTTTCTTCATCGCTGCGACGTGTAAAGATGCGCACCCGGTGACCGGCTTGCGCAAGGGCTTCGGCCTGTGCGCGAACCACCACGTTCATGCCGCCCGCGTCTTTCGTGCCGGGCACGTCGAGCGGCGAGGTGTGCAGCATTACGAAACCGATCGACAGTACTGCAGAGGTCATACGATGAGCGTACTGCCACGATCACGCCCCACTGACCCACTCCGCCGTTCGCGCCAGACCACCCTCGACTTTGCATACCCCTCTGGGGTACCCTCGAGTCGAGACGGACCCGAGGAGGCCCATGAACGAGCAACACGACGCCGGAGAGGCCTGCGAGCCCGAATTCAGCGCCGGTCACCCCGCTCGCCCGGACGCCGACCTTGCCGGCGCCCGCGGCGGGCACACGCACGACCACGGTTTACAGGGAGCCGGATCCGCGACCGCCAAACACCGTCGCAAACTCGTGCTCGTGCTCGCCATCACCCTCACCGTGTTCGTCGTGCAGCTGATCGGCGCGTTCGTGTCGAACTCACTGTCGCTGCTCGCGGATGCCGGCCACATGCTCACCGACGCCACGGGCGTTGCCATCGCGCTCATCGCGAGCCTCATTGCCGGGGTCGCCGCCACCTCGAAGCGCACGTTCGGGTACCTGCGGGTCGAGGTGCTCGCCGCGCTCGTGAACGGCATCGTGCTCGGCGTGATCGCCGTTGTCATCCTCGTGCAGGCGATCTCTCGCTTCGGCAGCGAGGTCGAGGTGCAGTCGGTGCCCATGCTCGTCGCCGCCGTGATCGGCGCGGTCGCAAACCTCGCTTCGTTGCTCATCCTGCGGTCGGGCCAAAAGGAAAGCCTGAACGTGCGCGGTGCGTACCTCGAGGTGCTCGGCGATCTGCTCGGTTCCGTCGCGGTCATCATCGCCGGCGTCATCATTCTGTTCACGGGGTGGAACGCGGTCGACCAGATCGCATCAATCCTCATCGCCGTGCTCATCTTTCCCCGGGCCATCAGCCTGCTGAGCGACGTTGTCGACGTGCTGCTCGAGGCATCGCCGAAGAACATTGACGTCGACGTCGCCCGCGCACACATGGAGGCCGTGCCGGGGGTTGATGAAGTGCACGACCTGCACGCCTGGACCATCACCTCGGGGGTACCTGCCTTCTCAGCGCACGTCACCGTCTCCGACTCAGCGTGGAGTGAGCGCGGGTACCACGCGATTCTCGACGAGGTGCGCGCGTGCCTACACGAGCACTTCGACACCGAGCACGTCACGCTCCAGCTTGAACCCCGCAGTCACGAGACGTCCGGCGAGCACGTCCACGCCTAACGGTCGAAGATGCTCGTGTCATAACCGGTGACGGCGCGCCACCCCTTTGACATAATGGGTGGCGCCTGTGCATTCGCGCAGAGTTCCTGAGAAAGAGAGTCCTCCCATGACCGGTACCGTTCGCAACGCGGTAGCTGAAGCCCTGGCGACACTGCTGTTCGTCTTCTCGATCGTCGCCGCGATCAACAACGCCGGCGACTTCGCACCCCTCGCCATCGGCTTCACGCTGATGGTGCTGATTTACGCGACCGGTCACCTCTCGGGCGCGCACCTGAACCCCGCCGTCTCACTCGGCGCACTCATTCGCGGCGCGCTCAGCGCGGGTGACTTCGTCGCCTACGTCATCGCGCAGCTCGTCGGCGGTGTGCTCGGCGCGCTGATCGCCGGGCTGATCTTCCCGGCAGCCGAGGCCGCGAAGGAGATTGAGGTCGGCCCGTCGTTCCTCGTCGAGGCGCTGTTCACGTTCATCCTGGTCTACGTCGTGCTGAACGTCGCAACCTCGAAGGACTCGGAGGGCAACTCGTTCTACGGCCTCGCAATCGGCTCGGTCGTCGTCGTCGGCGCCTTCGCCGTCGGCCCGATCTCGGGTGGCGGCTTCAACCCGGCCGTCGCACTCGGCCTCGCCGTGCACGGCGATTTCGCGTGGTCGAACATCTGGCTCTACTTCGTCGCCCCGCTCGTCGGCGGTGCGCTCGCGGCGTTCGCCTTCCGGGCGCTCAACGCGCACGACCTGGCGAAGGCTGCGGCCTAGCGCTCAACGTGGGGGCGGCGCGCCGCCCCCACGCCCGCGCCCGCACCCACGCCCGCGCCCGCACAAACGCCGAGCCCCTCTCGTATCGCCGAACCCCTTGCGGATTCCGGGCATACGCAGAGGGGCTCGGCGTTTTCATAGGGGCTCGACAGCGCAGCGCGGGCGGCGCAGCGCGGGCAGCGCAGCGCAGCGCGGCAGCGCAGCGCGGCAGCGCAGCGCGGGCGGCGCGAGCGCTGCAGCGCGCTAGTCGAGCAGCAGCGCGGGCTCCTCGAGCACCGACGCCACGTCGGCGACAAAGCGCGAGATTACGTCGCCGTCGACGATGCGGTGGTCGAACGATCCGCCAACGGTGGTCACCATGCGGGGGCGAACCTCGCCATCGACGACCCACGGCTTCTGGCGAATGGTGCCCATGGCCATGATGCCGCACTCGCCCGGGTTCAAGATCGGCGTGCCGAAGTCCATGCCGAACACGCCAATGTTGGTGATCGTGATGGTTCCGCGCGCCATATCGCTCGGCTGCGTGCGACCGTCGCGCGCGGTGATGGTCAATTGCTCGATCGCGCGGGCGAGATCGAGCAGGCTGAAGTCTTGCGCGTCCTTGATGTTCGGCACCACGAGTCCGCGCGGGGTCGCGGCGGCAATACCGAGGTTCACGAAGTTGTGACGAATGATCTCGGTGTCGGTGAACGTCGCGTTGACCTCGGGGCTGCGGCGCACTGCCCAGAGCATGGCCTTTGCAAAGATCAGCAGCGGCGACACCTTGACGCCAGCGAAATCAGTCGAGTTCTTCAGTCGCTTGACGAACTCCATAGTGCGCGTCGCGTCGACGTCGGTGAAGACGCTCACGTGCGGCGCTTCGAACGCGCTCGTGACCATTGCCTCGGCGGTCATCTTGCGAATGCCCTTCAGCGGGATCCGCTCCTCGCGCGCCTCGGCGGGTTCGGGGGTCGAGAGATTGCGGAACAGGCTCGCCTGCGACGCCTGTCGCACCACGTCGTCGCGCAGCACCTCGCCGGCGATGCCCGTGCCGGCAACCTGCGTGAGGTCGACGCCCAAATCTTTCGCGAGCTTGCGAATCGGGGGCTTCGCGATCACCGGCGAGGCATCGGCAACCGGAATCGCCGCGTGCGACGCGGCCTCACCGCCCGCCTGTCCCCCGGCGAGCAACGGCTCACCGCCCCTGCGGCGACGCGACTTCACCGCCCCGCCTGCGCCATAACCCACGAGCACCGCGCCACCCTCGGCATCCTCGGCGTTCTCGTGCGCCACACTCGCGGCTGCATCGGCGACCCCATCGCGGGTATCTTCCGTGTCGGTCGGCGAACTGGTAGGCGCCGCAGCATCGGGCACCACTGTCGCGCCGTCGTCTCCCGCGACCGTGATGCGCAGAATGGGCTCGCCGACCGGCACCGTCTGACCGACCTCGGCGAGCACCTCGGAGACAACCCCGGTGAACGGTGAGGGCAGCTCGACGAGCGACTTCGCAGTCTCGATCTCGCAGATCACCTGGTTCAGTGCGACGGTGTCGCCGGGGGCGACGTGCCACGTGACGATCTCGGCCTCGGTCAGCCCCTCGCCGACGTCGGGGAGGGGAAACGTCATTTCGCTCATGGGTGGCTCCTGTGGTCGCGGCGGATCAGTAGTGCATCGTGCGGTCGACGGCTTCGAGCACACGGTCGGCGTCGGGAAGGAAGAACTGCTCAATGGCTGCCGCGGGGAACGGAATGTCGTACCCCGAAACACGCAGCACCGGAGCCTGCAGCGAGTAGAAGGCGCGCTCCGCGACCGTCGCCGCGATCTCGCTACCGACGCTCGCGTTGCCCGAGGCTTCCTGCGCGACAACGAGCCGACCCGTCTTTCGCACGGAGGCGAGCAACGGCTCGTAGTCGATGGGCGAGACGGTGCGCAGATCGACGACCTCAATGCTGGTTCCCTCGGCCTGCGCGATTTCCGCGGCCTGAAGCAGGGTCGTGACCATGGCGCCGAACCCGACAACCGTGCAATCGGTGCCCGCGCGCGCAATGCGGCTCTGGTGCAGATCCGCAGATGGCGCCGCAGGATCGACCTCGCCCTTATGCCAGTACTTCGCCTTGGGCTCGAAGAAGAGCACCGGATCGTTCGACGCGATCGCCTGCTGAATCATCCAGTAAGCGTCGTTCGCGGTCGAGGGCGCAACCACCCGCAGACCAGCGGTGTGCGCGAAATACGCCTCTGGACTCTCCTCATGGTGCTCGATCGAGTTGATGTGCCCGCCGTAGGGCACCCGAATAACGATCGGCATATCGACCTTGCCGTCGTGCCTCGCGCGAATCTTCGCGAGCTGCGTGGTGATCTGGTTGAACGCGGGAAAAATGAAGCCGTCGAACTGAATCTCAACGACCGCACGGTATCCGCGCAGCGCGAGGCCAATCGCGCTGCCGACAATGGCGGACTCGGCAAGCGGAGTGTCGAGCACTCGAGCCGAGCCGAATTCGGCCTGCAGTTTGTCGGTGACGCGGAACACGCCGCCGAGCGGGCCGATGTCTTCACCCATCAGCAGCACGCGGTCATCAGCAACCATCGCAGTGCGCAGGCCCTCATTGATCGCCTTGGCGATCGGCAGCGTCGCCCGCTCCGACAGTGTCGCGATCTCGGTCATGCGGCGCCCCCCTCGAACGACGACTCATACTGGGCGAACCAGGCGCGCTGCTCGTCAACGCGCGGGTGCGGCTCGGCGTACACGTGCGCGAACATCGAATCGGGCTCGGGCGTGGCCAGGGTCAAGATCTGATCCCGAACCACCTTCGCCTCCCGATCCGCCGTCGCAGCGACCTCGGCGAAGAACTCGTCGTCGACACCGAGACTCCGCAGGTACGCCTCGAGGCGAACAATCGGGTCGCGCAGCTGCCAGGTCTCGAGCTCCCCTTCTGGCCGGTACCGCGTCGGGTCGTCTGCCGTGGTGTGGGCGCCGATGCGATACGTGAGCGCCTCAATGTAGCCGGGGCCCGCACCCTCGCGCGCGAGGCGCAGGTAGCGGCGTCCGACGGCATACGCCGCAAGCGGGTCGTTGCCGTCGATCTGCACGGCGCGCAATCCGAAACCGAGCGCGCGGCGGTAGAGCGGCGTGCGCGACTGCCGGGCCACGGGCACAGAGATCGCCCAGCCGTTGTTTTGCACGACGAAGACCTCTGGGGTCTGGTAGCTCGCAGCGAACACCATCGCCTCGTTCGGGTCGCCCTGGCTGGAGGTGCCATCGCCGTAAAAGACCATCGTCGCCTCGCCCGTCGGCGTACCGGCTTCGCCCGCGTCAAGCGTTGTGTCGTTTGCTCGCCGCTTCGCGTCGAGCACCTGCGCGAGCGCGTGACCGGTGGCGTGCTGCGTCTGCGATCCGAGCACCAGCGTGTACAGGTGCACGTTGCCATTGGCCGGGTCAGTGACGTCCCACCCGCCGTGGGTGACGCCGCGGAACTGCGCAGCGATATCGATCAGGTTGACACCGCGAACGTACGCGACGAGGTGCTCGCGGTAGGCCGGGAAGACGTGGTCCTGGGGCTCCGTGGCGCGCACGAGTCCAACCTGGCACCCTTCCTGGCCGACACTCGGCACCCACAGCCCGAGCTGCCCCTGACGCTGCAGGTGCGTGCACTCGGTATCGAAGGCGCGCGTTGACACCATGTCGCGGTACCACTGCTTGAAGTCGTCAACCCCGACATCCTCAAGCTCGGATGCATACTCGGCTGCGGTGCCAGACGGCGCGTACCCACCCTCCGCGTCAAGGAAGCGGATCGGCTCGGGATCGTCGCCTCGCAGCAGGCGCTCTGTGATCTGTTCGCTCATCTCGATTTAGTGTAATGATCGGCGCTGCGCGCGGCGGGATATACGTCGTGTCACCGGTGATTTCCCGCCGGATCAGCTCAGTTTTCGCGCGTCCGCACCAGATGAGCCCGCACGATGTCGACGACAACGGGGACGCTCTCGGGCTCGCCCACGGAGATCCGCACACCGACGCCTCCGAACGGGCGCACGAGCGTGCCCGCCTCGGCGAAGTCTGCGGCGAGCGCGAGGGCGTCGACGACGCCGCCGGGTGCCGCGCCGGTCTCGGGTATCCATACGAAGTTCGCCTGCGCCGCCGGTACGGCGATGCCGAGTTCACGCAGTTCTGCTGCGAGCGCGTCGCGGCGAGCGGCGATTTCGGCGACTCGCTCGGCGTGCACGGCGCGGGCCTCCAGGGTCAGTGAAGCGCGCGCGGCGCTCTCGGCGATCCCGGTGACCGAGAGGGGAATTGCCACGCTGGCTGCGGCTGCAAAGATCGCCGGATCGCCCACGCCGTACCCGATGCGCAGGCCTGCCAGGCCGTACGCCTTTGAGAAGGTGCGCAGCACCACGAGGTTTGCGTGGTCGCGCAGCACGTCTTCGCCCCGCACGGCCTCCGGGTCCGTGACGAATTCGCGGTAGGCCTCGTCGAGCACCACGAGTGTGTCGGCGGGAACGCGGGCCATGAACCGGTCGAAGTCGGCGCGGCGAATGGTCGGCCCGGTCGGGTTGTTCGGTGAGCAGAGCAGCACGACGCGGGTGCGGTCTGTAATGGCGTCGGCCATCGCATCGAGATCGTGCTCGGAGGCGGCGGTGAGCGGCACGCGCACGGCCTCGGCGCCAGATGCGAGCCCGAGTGACGGGTACGCCTCGAAGCTCGGCCAGGCGTGCAGGTACGCGTCGCCGCTTCCCGCAGCTGCGTGCACGAGCTGGAAGAGAATGGCGACCGAGCCAGCGGCCAGGTGCACGTGTGTGCCGGGTACGCCGAACTCTGCGCCGATCGTCTCGCGCAGCTCGGGCATCGCGACTGCCGCGTAGCGGTTGATGTCGGAGCGGCCCGCGATCGCTTCGAGCACCCCGGGGAGGGGCTCGGACGGGTTCTCGTTGCTCGACAGTTTGAACCCGGGCTTCGTGGGGGCTGCGCCCTGTCGATAAGCGGGAACCGCGAGTACATCCGCGCGGAAACGAACGGGGGAGACGACCTGGTCACTCATGCTGCTCAGTGTAGTGAAGCTGGCACGGCGGCTCGCTACCAGCCGCTCGCCATATAGACCTCTTCAATCTTTGGTTTGCCGCCGTCCAGGCTGACCTTGCCAGTGACGTCGATCGTTGATTTCTCGAGTTTCGGTTCAGGGTTGTAGGAGGCCGGATTCTCGCGCACCGCAATTGTCGCCTCCGTCGCCGCGAAACTATCGAGGGTGATGACGCTGAAGCCGTCCGGCTGAGTGATGACTTTCAACTCGGCCAAGTCGTCGTTTCGAACGGCGTAGGGGCAGCCATCTTCCATGTTGGTCGGGATCGTCAGGCACGCGGTGACGCGCGCTTGTACCTGTTTCAGTACCTCTTTCTCGAAGGCTTCGCTGGGCGTCAGTGTCACGTCAACACTCTCACCCAGAGAGAACTTGTCGACCACTCTCAGGGACTCTGTCGACGCGGTGACGTAATCGGTCGACGCTCCCGAGACCTCGTACACGCCTGGGTACGCGGCAAGCCGCCGACTGTGGTGGCCGTAGCCGTCATCCTCCAGTGCGACATCGGTCGAACCCACCGTCACGCTGTCGAGGTCGTTGGAGCTCACACTCACCTGCGATAGGAGTGGGTCCTCGACGCGCCACGTATCGAGCACGAGTGCCTCTTTCGGGCCAGACACCACACTCAGATCGTCTTCGTACCGTTCCCCATCGATCGAGAGCGTCACGCGAACGCTTGCCCGTGAGTCGGTGCGATAGTTGCTTCGAACATCGACGATTTCGATCGGGGATGTCGACTCCCCCAGCACCTCGTCCGTGAGCAGCACCCGCTCATCGTTCGCGATGCCCGGGTCAACGAGTCGATTCGCAGCCTCGGCTTTCCCATCCGCAATGAACTCGACGTACCGCGTGACCGCCGCTTCGGGGCTGCGCGCCTGATTCAGAATCGCCACCGTGATCGCGATCGCACTCGACACGACGATGGCCCCCACGATCGACAGCGTGATGACCAGTGCACGCTTCGACTTCGGTCGCTGCGGGGGGCTGACGCCGTCCGCGAAGGTCGGCGTAATGGGTTGACCTTCAGGGTGCGTCACGTCGGGGTGCTCCATTCGACACGGCGGCGGACGACACACTTTCTCGTGCACTCTCCACCGAAAGCTCACAGCTTGAGTCAAAGATAACAACTCGCTCTGCGGGAGCTCAATCGCGGCGCTGTGCACGAGACATGCAGGACCACCAGTGGGAGAATTGAGCCATGCGTACCGTCATCCGAGTTCTCGTGAACGCCTTTGCCCTATGGCTGACCACACTCATCGTGGGCGGCAGCGGCGATCACGGCGTCTGGATCGCCCCGATCAACAACGACAACTACGGGCACCTGCTCACGCTCGTGCTGGTGGCGATGATCTTTGGCCTCGTAAACGGAACGCTCGGTCGCGTGGTGCGGTTCGTGTCGATCCCGCTGTACGTTCTCACGCTCGGGCTAATCGGACTCATCATCAACGGCATCATGCTCGCCATCGTCGCGTGGCTGTCAGATCTCGCGGGCTTCGGTCTGCGCCTCGAGGGGTTCTGGTGGGGTGTGCTCGCGGCGCTCGTGCTCTCGATTCTGTCTGGCCTGCTGAACGGGCTACTCGGCACCTCGAAGAAGCGGGATCGCCGCACAGCGTGAGGGGGCGCCGCGCTGCATGAATATTGCCCTCCTCTTGGCTACGCTGCAGCACGGGTATACCCCGCGACCGGCATGACGTCTCGCCACCCGAGGGTGAGGTAGAGCGCGCGGCCCTCGACCGAGGCGACCAGCAGCCCGCGCTCGGCTCCGGTGGCGCTCCCCCACTCGCACAGCGCTTCGACCACGCGCCGGCCGAGCCCGCGTCGCTGATACTGGGGCTCCGTCGAAATGCGGTCCAGGATCAGTGCTTCTCCGCTCACCACCGCGTAGCCACAGGCGGCCACCACTTCGTCAATCGTGATGGTGACCTCCGCGACACCATTCTCTTCGCCGAGACCGAGTTGACCGTCCTGGACGCCGTGACCCCGATGATGGGTGTTCTTGCGCGGCGAAGCCGCGAGATCCCGAATCTCCATGAGCGTTTCAACCCGCGACATCGCTTGCAATGGAGCGAGCGCCCGGTCGACGGCGGGGTCGCGCTCCCCCAGCACGGTGAGCCAGTCGCGAGGTCCGGTGAGGAGCCTGACCAATCGCGTTGCCTCGGCGACCGACGGCGAGCCGATCACGTACTCGCGATCCCGATACGCATCGCCGACCTCGACGCCCCACGCGTCTCCGTTTCGCTCGACCGACCGCCCGCGGGCCACCGCCCAGCCGGTTACCCAGTCTTCAGTCCAGTCAGTAGTTTGGCGCCCGGCAGCCAACGCTCGTGTCTCGTTTGAGTCCATGCCCGTTCTCCCGCTTCACTCTCTACGATTCAGCATAGGAGCGGCGTCAGACAAGTCCCGGCCTCCGTGAGAGATCCGGCTTCGGTGAGGCCAGAGCACAGCATGCGATGTCACCGAAGCCGAATCGCTCACGCAGGCCCGGGCCACTGCGCAGGGCGTGGGAGAATGGACGACGGACCGCGATCCCAATCTCCGAGAGGCTCACATGACCCCGCTCCCCACGCAGCCCATCAGCCCGCTCGACGGACGTTACCGCGCCGCGGTCGCCGACCTCGGCAACACGCTCTCGGAAGCGGGCCTCAACAAGGCGCGCGTGCACGTCGAGGTCGAGTGGCTCGCCTACCTCACCGAACACTCGCTGCTCGGTGGCAGCCCGATCGAGCCCGAGCAGCTCGCGTCTCTGCGCGCTTGGGCCGCTGATTTCGGTCAGGCCGAGATCGACGAGCTCGCCGAGACTGAGCGCGTCACGCAGCACGACGTGAAAGCCGTCGAGTACCTGGTTCGTGCCCGCCTCGAATCGCAGGGACTCGCGCATCTCGCTGAACTCACCCACGTCTGCTGCACAAGCGAAGACATCAACAACCTCTCATACGCGCTGACCGTGCAGCAGGCTGTCGCCGACGTCTGGCGCCCGCGCTTCGAGAAGGTCATCGCCGAAATTGCACGGCAGGCAGAGGAGTATCGCGAGCTGCCGATGATGAGCCGCACGCACGGTCAGCCCGCGACGCCGACGACGCTCGGCAAAGAACTCGCGGTGTTCGTCTACCGCCTCGAGCGCCAGCTGAATCAGATCGACGACGTCGAGTACCTCGGCAAGTTCTCGGGCGCCACTGGCACGTTCGCGGCGCACCTCGCGGCAGATCCCGACACTGACTGGGCACAGGTCTCGCAGGAGTTCGTCGAGGGCCTCGGCCTCGACTGGAACCCGCTCACCACGCAGATCGAGTCACACGACTGGCAGGCCGAGCTGTACACGCGCATCGCGCACGCCAACCGCATTCTGCACAACCTCGCGACCGATATCTGGAGCTACATCTCCATCGGGTACTTCCGTCAGATCCCCGTCGCAGGCGCGACCGGCTCGTCGACGATGCCGCACAAGGTCAACCCGATCCGCTTCGAAAACGCCGAGGCCAACCTCGAGCTGTCGAACGCGATCCTCGATTCGCTCGCGGCGACCCTCGTCACCAGCCGCTGGCAGCGCGACCTCACCGATTCGTCGGCGCAGCGCAATATCGGCGTCGGTCTCGGCCACTCGGTGCTCGCTCTCGATAACATCATCAAGGGACTCGGTCAGATCGACGCCGCCCCCGAGGCACTCGCGGCCGATCTCGACGCGAACTGGGAGGTGCTTGGTGAGGCCATTCAGACGGTGATTCGTGCAGAGGTGACTGCCGGACGTTCAACAATCAGCGACCCGTACGCGGCCCTCAAGGAGCTCACACGCGGCCGCCGTATCGGCCAGGCTGACCTCGTCGAATTCGTGCAGGGGCTCGAGATTGGCGACGCTGCCAAGCAGCGCTTGCTCGCACTCACTCCGGCGACGTACATCGGCGACGCCGTGCGCCTCGTCGATTTTCTGCAGCGCTAGGCGAGAGGTCTCAGCACAGCGTTACGCAGCACAGCGGCGGGTAGGCGATTGCCTACCCGCCGCTGACGCTCGCTAGCGGTTAGTGCCAGGTGGGCTTGTCGTCGGGCTGCTGCAGATCTTTGCGCGCGTCGAGGTCTTCCTGGCTGGGCTTACCGCCCAAGCCCACGAGTGCGACCATCATGATCGACACGATGAAGCCGACACCCAGGAACACGAGCCCGAGCATGATCTCGCGCGTCGTGAGCAGCACGACGATACCCGCGAACAGGCCAAGAATGAGAGAGAAGCCGATGAGTTCGAGCGGCTTCAGGCGGTCACGTCGCGACGGGGTCACGGGATCCTGATTGGCGGGCTCGGGGGACTGAGTCATCGTCTGCTTTCCGGAAGAAATCGAAGCTGGATTAGCGGGTGGCGGCGGCATCGCGCGGTGCGTGCGGGCGGCGGGTATCGAAGGCCGAGATGCCGAGGAACACCCCAGCGAGCACTGCGTAGGCTCCGAGGAACCCGATGACGGCGACGCCGTCTTCGCGTACCAGCACTACGAGCAGCGCGAGCAGCATCCCGATCGCACCGAGGAAGATGGCGTCTTGCCTGCTTCCTGGTCGCACCGTCGAGCCCACGAATTCGAGCAGCGCGCACACGAGCGCCCACCCGGCGACCAGCATCGCGAAGGCGATGACCGAGCCGGAAAAGACGATACCGATGGCTGCTGCGATCGAAACGACGCCGAGCAGCAGCGGCACTGGGTTACCGCCGGTAGCGCGCAGCGTGAACCACTCGACGAGATGGGCAACGCCGATTGCCGCGATGGCGATTGCAGCAATCGCGGTGTCGAAACCGAGCTGCTCGTGCATCGGGGCGGAGAACGCGATTGCAAAGCCAGCGAGCATCAGCACGGCGACGCGAATGAGCTTCACAGGTCGGGAAACCGAGGTCTCAGAAGTCGACGATCCCGCAGTCGTATGAACTGCAGCAGCCATGACACCCCTTTTCTCCGTCACCCTCCAGTGTACCCCCGGGCTCCCGGGGAGAATCCCGTTGGCGGGGGCCGAAGACAGACGACGTGGCTCACCCTCGCCGCAGTGGTGTGCTACACCTGGGGCATATCTTGGAAGCGCGAGTAGTGGCCCTGGAACGCGACGGTGACGGTTCCCGTCGGTCCGTTGCGCTGCTTGGCGAGAATGAAGTCGGCCTCGCCAGCGCGCGGGCTGTCGCGATCACCCACGGCCTCGCGGTGCAGCAGGATCACCATGTCAGCGTCTTGCTCGAGCGAGCCCGATTCACGGAGGTCGCTGATCGCGGGCATCTTGTCCGCGCGCTGCTCGGAGGCACGGTTGAGCTGCGAAAGCGCGATCACCGGCACGTCCAGCTCTTTCGAGAGCAGCTTGAGCGCGCGTGAGAACTCCGAGACCTCTTGCTGGCGGCTCTCCGACTTCTTACCGCTCGAGAGCAGCTGCAGGTAGTCGATGACCACCATGCGCAGGCCGTGCTGCTGCTTCAGGCGGCGGCACTTTGCTCGGATCTCAACGAGGGTCAGGTTCGGGCTGTCGTCAATGTAGAGCGGAGCCTCTGCAACGCGCGCCTGCGTCGCCGCAAGCTTCTGGAAGTCACGGTTATCGAGTGCCCCCTTGCGGAGCGTCTGCATGGGGATACTCGCCTCCGCAGCGAGAAGACGCATGGCAATCTCGGCACGCCCCATTTCGAGCGAGAAGAAGACCGTCGGCGCGTTCGCGTGCACGGAGGCGTTGCGCGCGACGTCCATCGCGAGAGTCGACTTACCCATTGCCGGTCGCGCAGCAATGATGATCATCTGGCCGCCAGCGAAACCGTTGGTCATTGCGTCCAACTCGCTAAATCCGGTGGGCACGCCGAGCATGCCGCCCGTCGCGCTATTGGCCTTATTGATCTCTTCAAGGGCCGCATCGACTGCGAGGTGCAGTGGGACGTAGTCTTCGCCCTGGCTTTCGCCCGTGACACCGTAGATCTCGGACTGAGCGACATTCACGAGGTCGATCGCCTCGCCCTCGCCGGCGTACCCCATCTGCACGATGCGCGTCCCAGCCTCGACGAGACGGCGCAGCAGGGCCTTCTCCGCCACAATCTCTGCGTAGAAGCTCGCGTTCGCTGCGGTAGGCACAATGCTCGTCAGAGTGTGCAGGTATTCGGTACCGCCGGCACGCTGCAGCTCGCCGCTCTTGGTGAGCTCGTCGGTCACCGTGATGACGTCGGTCGGTTCGCCGCGCGAGTACAGCGACAGCACGGCCTCGTAGATGACCTCGTGCTTCGGCACGTACAGGTCGGGGCCCTTGAGCAGCCCGGTGACGTCCGCTACGGCGTCTTTGGAGAGCAGCATGCCACCGAGTGCGCTCTGCTCCGCCAACAGGTCGTACGGTGGCGTGCGCTCGTGTCCACGGGAGTTGTCCTCGAGGAACGGATCCGGGATTCCCAGGTGTGCGATTGACACGCGAAGACTTCCTCTCACTGCAGTGGATTCGGTTACTGATCGATCAGACACCCGACCCCAGACATTCACGGTAAGCGTCCGGCGACAGGACTCCAAACGAAGACTGTGCCCAACCGTCGGTGCCTGTGGATAACTCGGGGGATAACTCGCCGCTTTGCGCCACATGTTGTTCACACCCTTGGGGACAACGTGTGGATGAATTTCGTAACGAGTACTTTTTGTAGCGCTTGAACAGGGATTTTAGTTTTCCACAGGTAGAAAGTTGTTCAAGTCTCAGGTACAGATTGAGGCTTCGTGAAACGCCCGACATGTGGAGAACTTGCGTGCTACGAAGCCCGCCCTGTAGCGATTTTCCAGTTGATAACGAAACGCCCGTTCACGGGTTGTTCAGCGTGTTGTCGCCTGAGACGCGGGGAAAAACACAGACGGCGGGACCCTGACCCGGAAACCGGATCAGCGTCCCGCCGTCAGCGAGCGCGAAGCTTAGCGCTGCGAAATTACCTGCAGCGTCACCTTGGCGTCGACACCCTCGTGGAGGTGGACGATCGCCTGGTACTCGCCCGTGGTCTTGATCGCGGGGAGCGTGATCTTGCGCTTGTCGATTTCGCCGAGCCCGGCTTCGGACACCGCAGCTGCAACCGCAGCCGGCTTGACCGAGCCGAAGAGACGACCACCGTTGCCAGTCTTGGTCAGGAGGCGAATCTTGCCCTCCTGCAGCTTGGCCTTCAACGCCTGAGCGTCTTCAACCGATGCGAGCGCGCGAGCATCGCGCGCAGCGCGGAGCTGAGCAACCTGAGCCTCGCCACCGCGGGTCCAGTGCACCGCGTAGCCCTGGGGCACGAGGAAGTTGCGAGCGTAACCGGTCTTAACGTCAACGACGTCGCCGGCGGAACCGAGGCCCTGGACCTCGTTCGTGAGAATTACCTTAGACATGTGCTCTACTCCTTACCGGCCGGAACCGGCGTAGGGGAGGAGAGCCATCTCGCGGGCGTTCTTCACGGCCTTCGCGATGAGTCGCTGCTCCTGAACGGATACACCGGTGATACGACGGGCGCGGATCTTTCCACGCTCGGAGATGAACTTGCGGAGCGTTGCGACATCTTTGTAATCGATGACGCCGACGGTCTGCTTCTTCGCGGGTGCGAGGGTCTTGGCGTTCTTACCGCGACCCGGCTTGCGGGCTGTGCCGCTGGACTTGCCTGCCATAATTGGTCCTTTTTCGTGATGCGTTCCGGCTGGGCCGGATCAAGAAGTTTAGAAGGGTTGCTCGTCGTCGAAACCGCCGCCGAAGCCGCCGCCTGACTCACCCTGGCCCGAATTGGTCCAGGGGTTGTCTTGCGATTGCGTCTGCGACTGCTGCGGAGCGGCTGCGGGCTGACCCCAGCTGCTCTGACCAGCGGGCTGATTGCCTCCGGCGTTGCCGCCACCAAAGCCACCGACCTGGCCACGTGCCTGGCCGCGAGCGACCTGTGCAGTGGCGAAGCGGAGCGACGGCCCAACCTCTTCGACCTCAAGGTCGAGTGAGGTGCGCTGCTGCCCCTGGTTGTCGGTGTAGCTGCGCTGGGTGAGACGGCCCTGCACGATGACGCGCATGCCCTTCGTGAGCGATGCGGCGATGTTGTCGGCGTACTCTCCGTACGCGCGGCAACCGAGCCACAACGGTTCGCCGTCCGACCAGTCACCCGACTGACGGTCACGCACGCGAGGGGTCGAGGCGATCCGGAAGGTCACCCACGACTTTCCCGCCTGGCTGACGCGCGGCTCCGGGTCGGCAACGAGGTTCCCGACGACTGTGATCAGCGGCTCACCGGCCATGAGCTACGCGCCGACCTTCGCGGCTGCGCGAGCGGCCTTGGCCTGGTCGCGCTTCGTCTGAGCTGCGCGCTGGGCGATGAGCTCGTCGGAGCGCAGCACCTTGGTGCGGAGCACGGCCTCTGAGAGACCCAGCTGACGATCGAGCTCAGCGGTGGCCTCGTGGGTTGCGGTGAAGTTCACCACAACGTAGATGCCTTCTGACTGCTTCTTGATCTCGTAGGCGAGACGACGCTTGCCCCAGATATCGGTGTTCTCGATTTCGCCGCCCGCGTTGCGGATGACGCCGAGGAACTTCTCGATGCTGGGGGCTACAGTGCGCTCGTCGATACCCGGATCGAGGATCACCATCAGTTCGTACGGATGCATTATTGACCCACCTCCTTCGGACTTCACGGCCACAGGATTTCTGTGACAGGAGGGTGTTTATACATCGTGCCTTCGTGCCGGGCAGATTGCACCGCACGCAGACAACCTCAATAGCTTAGCACTTCACGCGTTCTACGTCACCCAGCTACTGGCCCGGTGCCGCCGTAGACACATACGATCGGCCCACCTGAAAGAACTGCATCGTGTAGTCGTACCACGCGCCGGTCATCACGATGGGGCGCCAGCCGGTGTCGACGCCGCGGCTGCGTGCAGAGTAAGAGCCGATGCAGAGATACGCGATGCCGTCACCCTCGGCGACATAGAGATTCACATATAGATCGCCGAGATTGTGCCACTGCGCGATTCCGAGCTGCTGCAGCGCGGCGAGATTGCCCGCGAGGAACTGTTGATACAGCCAGTCATTCCACTCGGGAGTCGAGTTCCAGGTGCGCTCGAAGACGCGCTTGACACGCGCACCCGTCGGGCGTCGTCGCAGCTCATCGGCCCCGCGATTGAACCACATACGGTGCCTGATCATGAAGGCCCCACCGAAACTGAGCCCAAGAATCACCAACAGGCCGAACGGGATCATCATCAGTGTCAGAGCGCGGCTCGCGCCCGCAGCTGCCGCGCAGTTCGCACCGGGAGCGCACGAGATGTCAGACGCCGACCCCGCCCCGAGCGTCGCAGTGACGAAGATGGCGCCGAGCACCACGAATCCGATCGACCAACTCAGGTGGAAGCTTGCCGAACTGCGCCGAATGTCTGGCAGCGTCAGCATCTGGGGGACCGGGTCGAGGTATCCGCTCATTGCAATGACCGTCAGTCGCCCGCGGCCGGAGTCAGTAGTCGGAACGATTCGACCGTGGCGATTGCTTCGCGCTGCCCTCCGACGTGCACAATGTCATCGCCGTCCACGGTGAGCTGGGTGGCATACGCGCGCAGTGCCGCGATTTTTCGGGGGAGCCACGGTGTCACGTCGTGCCGCTCGAGATCGGATGCGGCGGCAGGATCGGCGTCCCCCACGATTGCCCAGAAGGGTACGTCGAGCGCGTGCGCCACGGCCCGCGCGAGCCGGTGTGCGAACACGTGATCGGGGTGCCCGTACCCGCCGCCGCCGTCATAACTCACGATCGCCTGCGCGCCGGATTGGTACGCGGCGGCGAGCAGATCGTTCAGGGCTTCGACGGCCGGTGCCGACGTCAGCGCGTCGGGCCCAGCGTCGGGCGCGGCGGTCGCGCGGCCGTTGCTGTCCCACGTCATCCCGGAATCCTCGTAGATCACCGGGGGATACCCGTCAGCGCGAGCGGGCTTGACCCCGAGAAACACGTGGCGATCCAAGCCAAGCATGCCGAGCGCGGTCTTGAGCTCGTTCTGACGCGCGACCGCAATTCCGTGCGCCGCAACAAGCGCCTCGAGCGGCCCCGCCACAACCTCGCCCTGTTCGCCACGGGTGAGTGTGACCAGCAGTGGTTCTTGCCCGGCCTCGGCGAGTGCCGCAATGGTGCCGCCAGTGGTGATCGTCTCGTCGTCGGGGTGTGCGTGCACAAAGAGCACCCGCGCGCGCCCGCCGAACCATGTCGCCGCTACAGCCTCGTTCACGTCTACGTCTCCCATTTACTTGTCGCTCTGCTCGTCGTACCACGCACGGAGTCGTGTTTCGGCGAGTTCGGCGCCAATCGGACCCTCGTCGAGGCGCACCTCGAGCAGGTAGCGGTAGGCGCGGCCCACGATGGGCCCGGGGGAAATTCCGAGGATCGCCATAATCTGCTCGCCGTCGAGCTCGGGTCGCACAGCTGCCAGCTCTTCGGCTTCGGCGAGCTCCGCGATGCGACGCTCGATGTCGTCGTACGCGTGGTCCAGGCGCTCAGCCTTACGCCGATTGCGTGTCGTGACATCGGCGCGGGTCAAAATGTGCAGGCGTTCGAGCTCTTCGCCCGCGTCTCGCACGTAGCGCCGCACGGCAGCGTCCGTCCACGGCTGATCGCTGTAGCCGAAGAATCGCAGGTGCAGCTCGATAAGCCGCGCGACGCGCTTCACCGTGTCGTTGTCAAAACGCAGCTCACGCAGCCGCTTCTTCGCGAGTTTCGCGCCCACGACGTCGTGGTGATGAAAAGTCACCCCGCCGCGCTCGAAACGACGCGTTGCAGGCTTCCCGATGTCGTGCAGCAGGGCAGCGATGCGCAACACGATGTCGGGGCCGGCCGCTGGTCCGCCTCGTTCGGTCTCGAGCGCGATCGCCTGCTGCAGCACGGTGAGGCTGTGTTCATACACGTCTTTGTGGCGCCCGTGGTCGTCTTGGGTGGCGATGAGTGCGGTCAGCTCTGGCAGGAAGCGCTCGGCGAGACCCGTCTCCACGAGCAGCCGGATGCCGGGCGCCGGGTCGCTCGCTGACAGCAGTTTGACGAACTCATCGCGAATCCGCTCGGCCGAGATGATGTCGAGCCGCTCTGCGAATTCGACCATCGACCCCTGCGTGTCAGGGGTCACTTCGAAGCCGAGCTGCGCAGAGAAGCGCGCAGCTCGCAACATGCGCAGCGGGTCGTCGGTGAACGAGGTCTCGGGGGCGCCCGGTGTGCGGATCTTGCCGGCGAGCAAGTCTTCAAAGCCGCCAGACACATCGACGAGTCGCAAATCCGGCAGCATCAGGGCGAGCGCGTTGATCGTGAAGTCTCGGCGCACGAGGTCGCCCTCAATCGTGTCGCCGAAGTTCACCTCGGGCTTGCGCGAGTCATCGCGGTAGATCTCGGCGCGATACGTCGTGATTTCGACGGTCTCGCCGTGCACCTTCGCGGCGATCGTGCCGAAGTCACGCCCCACATCCCACACGTTCGCCGACACCGAGTCGAGCACGGCACGGGTTTCGTCGGGGTGCGCCGATGTCGTGAAATCAAGATCGGTAACCGCGCGGCCGAGCAGTGCGTCGCGAACGGGGCCGCCGACGAGGGCAAATTCGTGGCCGCGATCGGCGAAAGCGGTGGCGAGGGTCGCGACCGGCGCTGATTCGGCGATGGCGCGCAGAGCGTCCATTGATGCAGCGAGGGAGGGCATCACACTAGGGTACCTGGGTCACCGCGCGGGCTCTGGTCCCTAGACTTGACGCCATGCACTTCGTACCCCGTCGATCCGCACGCGCGGTAGGGGCGTGGACGCTGTCGGGCGCCGTACTCCTTGGCGCGGTGTTCGGCGTCTCGGGGGCGGCAGCGGCCTACGCCGCACCCGGCATCGCGCCCGGCACCGGGCAGAGCGGATATGTAGCTGCGGAGACCTCGACCGGGGGAGTCGAGATCGTGGTCGCCCCACGCGAGCCGGTCATCGGCGCGGGTGATGACGACGTGCAATTCGGCTTGTTGATTCGGAACTCCGGCGCGGTGGGTGTCCCCGCGGGCACCGTCTCGCTCAGCATCGGTTCGCGGCCAATGTCTTCGGCTGACGATCTCGCGGCCGAGCTCCCCACCTCTGCGTCGCAGTTCGCCGATGCGAGTGTCGGCGCAATCGCGGCCGGGGAAGAGCAGACCGCGACCATTACCGTGCCGCGTGCCGACATCCCGCTCGGCGCAACCGCCGAGCCTGGCGCGTACCTCGTCGGTGCCACGCTCACATTTTCAGCGGAGGCTGCGCAGGGTTTCACCATGTTTGGCGCGGATGCCACGGACGGTACCGGCGACACCGCCGATGCGACGGCGACGACGCCATCGCCCGTATCGACGACCACGCCCGTCGTGTGGAAGGGCGCAGGATCGGCAACCGTGCCCGTCAGCGTCATCGTGCCATTTGTGCTGCCCTCCGATATCCGCACGCTCCCGACCCGTGACCAGCTCGCAGATCTCGCTCCGGGCTGGGACAAGCTGCTCACCGCGGCCGCCGCCCACGATGCGACGCTCGCAATCGATCCGCGCCTGATTTCGGGCATTCGCGCCTATGGCGACGAAGCCCCCCGAACCGCGCAACTACTGCTCGAGCGGCTCGAGTCATCGTCGCTGCCGTCGTTCCTGTTGCAATTTGCGGACGCGGATCCGTCCGCGCAGGCCGCGCTCGGCTTCACGACACTGCTCGAACCCACGAACCTCGATTTCATCAGTCGCTACGGGAGTTTTCCTGAGCCGACGGGTACCGATACCGGCACTAGCGCGGGCGCGGACGCGGGCGCCGGTGCTGAATCCGAGACCGCTACGGACGCGGGCGCCGACACCGCGGGGGAGACATCCCCGAACACGGCGCCGACGGAGCCAACGCAGCCTAAGACGCCAGCGGGGCCCGAGCATTCCGCCGCACTCCCCACACTGCAGGAACTGCTTGCCTGGCCGCGGGAAAGCGCCCCCACCGCGTGGCCAGCTGGAGGTCGCGCCGATCCCGAGACGATTGCGCTGCTCGACAGTGAGGGCATCGACTCGCTCGTGCTGAGTTCCGACGGCGTCAAGCTCCGTGGCGGCCCGCGCGCGAAGCTCGGGGACGATGCGGCAGTCATCACTGACGCGGGTCTCGACGCCGCCGCGCGTGCCGCTCTCGCCGCAGACTCAGAAACTGAACGCTCCGAGGGCGTCGCTCAGCTCGCTGCGGAGCTGGTGATTGACGCACAGCGCGGGTCGAAGGGAGTGGTGCTTGGCCTCGATCGGGCAGCCACGGGTGAGGCAGCCGATCCGGCCGCGTTGCTCGACCAGCTCGACCAGTTTTCGTGGGCCGAGTCGACCCCGGTTGCCGAGCAGCCCGCAGGATCAGCCGATCTGCGACCGTCCGGCACCTCCGAGACACGGCTCGAGCTGTTGCGCTCCGCGTCCAACCGTGAGAGTTCGGTCAATGAACTCGGCGCCGTGCTCGTGCACCCCGAGTACCTCAGCGGTTACCAGCGCACCCGCCTCCTCGAACTCTTCTCGACCCAGTACGCGGCTGATGATGCGGCCTTCGACAGGGTCGCCGCGACCTACCGTAAACGCGACGCCAAACTTCTTAGCGGCGTGCAGGCGATCAGCACCGAGCACATCCAGCTGGTCGGCAGCTCATCTCGTGTGCCGATCCAGTTGCGCAACTCCCTCCCGTTTGACGCCCTCGTCAAAGTCGAGGTTGCCCCGGCATCGGCAGCGCTCGCGGTCCCCGAACGCAGGTTCACCGACGTCGCTGTAGCTGCCGATGCGAACGAGCGGGTGCTCGTACCGGTGAGGAGCCGTGTCTCCTCCGGCGAATCCGGGCTGGTGATCAGCGTGCTCGCGGCCGACGGCGACCCCACAGTGTTCACCGGAACCCTATCGATCACCATTCGCAGCAGCTTCGAGGCGATCGCGTTCTGGGTGCTCGGCGGGCTCGCGGTCGTGCTGCTCGGCTTCGGCATCTGGCGCAGTGTGCGTCGCCGCCGCCGCTCGCAGCCCGACATCGAGGTCGAGGTAGCGACCGACGCTGAGGTCGCGGTATCTGACGACGACAGCGCCGCGCCGCACGACGAGGAAGCTGCGAAGTAGCTCCCGTTCAGGGCCGCTGGAATACTGCGCACCTAGGATGGGTTGTACCACCCGAGCGGTCAACACCGCGACGTCTAACCCCCAGGTGTGCAAGGAGCGTCATGCACCAGATCATCATCATCGGATCCGGCCCCGCCGGTTTCACCGCTGCGATTTACGCGGCTCGCGCTGGTCTCGAACCGGTGCTGTTTGCGAGCTCCGTTGGCATCGGCGGCGAGCTGATGAACACGACTGAGGTCGAGAATTTCCCCGGCTTCCCCGAAGGCGTGCAGGGCCCCGATCTCATGCAGAAGATGCAGGAGCAGGCAGAGAAATTTGGCACCGAGGTCGTCTACGACGACATCACCGAGGTCGACTTCTCAGGCGAGGTGAAACGCGTCACCGCCGGCGACGGCTCAGTGCACGAAGCACACACCGTGATCTACGCGACCGGCTCCGCCTATCGCAAGCTCGGTCTGAGCGACGAAGATCGTCTCTCCGGTCACGGTGTTTCGTGGTGCGCAACCTGCGACGGATTCTTCTTCCGCGAGAAGACGATCGCCGTGGTTGGCGGCGGCGACTCAGCGATGGAAGAGGCGACGTTCTTGACGCGATTCGCCGACAAGGTGTACGTAATCCATCGCCGGGAAGATCTGAAGGCGTCGAAGATCATGCAGCAGCGTGCCTTCGACAATCCAAAGATCGAGTTCGTCTGGAACTCAGAGGTCGCAGCCATTCACGGCGAGACCGAGATCACCGGGCTGACGCTGCGCGACACCGTTGACGGCACTGAGCGCGAACTTCCTATCGAGGGTCTGTTCATCGCTATCGGCAACGACCCGCGCACGCACCTGGTGCACGGCAAGCTCGATCTGACGACTGACGGCACCATCGCGGTCGACGGACGCAGCTCGCGCACCTCGGCCCCGGGCGTCTTCGCCGCCGGCGATGTCATCGACCCGTCGTACCGTCAAGCGATTACGGCCGCTGCCTCTGGCACGGTCGCGGCCCTCGACGCCGAGCACTTCCTCGCGGCGCGCGAGCAGGCCGAACACGTCGCCCTCGCCACCGTTTAACCGCAAGAATCTTCAGAAGGAGTCACCGTGTCACAAGCAATCACCGTCGACGAACAGAGCTTCGAGCAGGCCGTACTGCAGAGTGACGTTCCCGTACTCGTCGATTTCTGGGCCGCCTGGTGCGGACCGTGCCGCGCAGTTGCGCCCGTGCTCGATCAGATCGCCGCGGAGCACGAGGGCAAGATCATCATCGCGAAGCTGAACGTTGATGAGAACCCGAACCTCGCCGCGAAGTACCGCATTACGTCGATTCCGGCGATGAAGGTCTTCAAGGGTGGCGAAGAGGTGCGCGAGATTATCGGCGCCATGCCGAAGCCGATGATCGAGGAACACCTCAACGGCATCATCTAGTTCGTAACTGGGGGAGACCCCGCAGCGGTGGCCAGCGATCGTTTCAAGCGATCGCCGGCCACCTTTTTGCGTTGATCCCCGGCTATTGGCGCGCGCGACCCTCCGCGAGCGCCGCAAGGCGGTCGAGCGACCCTCTGAGCGCGTCGGCGTCGAAGGCTCGGGCGCGGTCGAAGCGTGCCTCGTCGGTGAGCCCTGTCCAGTCGTAGGTATGCCGGAGCAGCGCGGTGCCTTCACCCGTCGGCTCGACCTCCCAGCGCCAGAGATGGCCGGGCTGCGGCTCCCCGACGGGACTCGGCTTCCAGGCAATGCGCCGACCCTCGACAAATTCAACGACGTGGTTTTCACGGGTCTTGCCGCCGGTATTGTGCATCACGAACACGTCGCCGACCGCTGTTACGCGCTGGCCGGTGTCAGCGTCGTTGAGATTGTCGTTGCCATCCCACTCGGGCTGACGGGACGGGTCAGCAATCAGCTCGAACAGCGTGGCGGCATCGGCGGCGACTTCGCGCTCAACCGAAACGATTTTCTGGTCTTCGCTCATATCGCCAGTCAATCACACGTCATCGCGCGATCGCGAGGGGTGCGCCGAGAACGATGGCCTCAGGCGCCGAAGCCGGGGTCTCCCAGGTCGGTCAGGATGCGCTTCAAGTCGGCGATCGTCGCGAAGTCGATGACGATCTGGCCCTTCTTCGCTCCGAGCTTCACGGCAACGCGCGTATCAAACCGATCGCCGAGTCGCTCAGCGATCTCACCCAGCTGGGCCTGCACCCCCCCGGCGCGCGGCTTTGGCTTGTTGCGCTTGGGCTCCTCCGATGCGGCAGCTTCGGCCGCACGAACCGACAGGCCCTCATTGACCACCTTGTCGGCAAGGCGTTGCATGGCCTCCACATCGCCATCGAGCGACAGGATCGCGCGAGCGTGACCCGCCGTCAGTACACCGGCGGCAACGCGCGCCTGCACGGGTTCTGGCAGGCGAAGCAGACGAATGGTGTTCGACACCTGCGGGCGTGAGCGCCCAATGCGCTCGGCCAACCGCTCCTGCGTGATACCGAAGTCGGCGAGCAGCTGCTGGTATGCGGATGCCTCTTCGAGCGGGTTCAGCTGCGCGCGGTGCAGGTTCTCAAGCAGTGCGTCGCGCAACATGTGCTCGTCGGCCGTGCTGCGCACAATGGCGGGGATTGTCTCGAGGCCCGCGCGCTTCGACGCGCGGAGTCGGCGCTCACCCATGATGAGTTCGTAGCGGGCACCTTCGGCCGGCTCAGGCTCGATTGCGCGCACGACGATGGGCTGGAAGACACCGAACTCGCGCACGCTGTGCGTGAGCTCCTCAAGCGCGTCTTCGTCGAACTCGGTGCGCGGCTGCACGCGGTTCGGCACAACGTCGTCGACGTTCAGGCGGGTGAGCTTCGCTCCCGGTACCTCCTGCAGCGCGGGGCCGTCGCTTGCGTTCGACCGGGCACCTGCGACGTCATCATCCGATGCCGACGCGTCTGCCGCAGCAGCGCTGTTCGACGGGAAGAACACGTCCACCGGACGCTCTTCACCAGCCGGCGACTGCGGAATGAGCGCGCCGATCCCGCGCCCGAGACCGCCTCGTTTCTTGGTCGCCATGCGTTACGCCTTTCCGTCTTGCTGGGTGCCGGGCACTGCCGGCTCAATAATTCCGCGCTCTGCAATTTCGGCCGCCGCCTCAAGATAGGCGAGGGCGCCAATCGACGCGCCGTCGTAGGCGTGCACTGTTTGCCCGTAACTCGGCGCCTCTGAAATACGCACCGATCTCGGCACGATGGCGCTGAGTACCTGCTCGGGGAAGTGCGCCCGCACCTCGCCGGCAACCTCCTGCGCCAAATTCGTACGTGCGTCGTACATGGTCAACAGAATCGTCGAGATGCGCAGCTCGGGGTTGAGATGCTTCTGAATGAGTTGAATGTTGCCGAGCAGTTGGCTGAGCCCCTCGAGCGCGTAGTACTCGGTCTGAATCGGAATGAGCACCTCGTCAGCTGCGACAAAGGCATTCACGGTCAGCAGTCCGAGCGACGGCGGGCAGTCGATGAAGACGTAGTGAAACTTCCGCTCGGACTCCGCAAGGAACTTCTGGAGTGCCGTACGCAGGCGCTGCTCACGCGCCACGAGCGAGACAAGCTCGATCTCGGCGCCCGCGAGGTTGATCGTCGACGGCACGCACCACAGATTCTCATGGTCGGAGGTTGGCTGCAGCGCGTCTGGAATGTCGTCGTCACCAAGGAGCACGTCATAGATGCTCGTGATCTCTGGTCGATGCGGCACTCCGAGCGCAGTCGAGGCGTTGCCCTGCGGGTCCATGTCGATAACGAGTACTGTCGCCCCGCGTCGCGCCAGCGCAGCCGCGAGATTCACCGTCGTGGTGGTCTTGCCGACGCCACCCTTTTGGTTCGACACCGTGATGATTCGAGTCTCAGAAGGGAGCGGGGACACCGTCTCCGCGAGTTTGCGTCGTCGCCGAATCTTGTCGACGAGGTGGTCGCCGACGAGCGACTTCTCCGATTCAGCCATGTCTCACGATTTTAGCCCGAAAGACGCGCGTTGTTTCGGCGAGCAGTCCCTCTGCGAACAATTCCTGGCCCAGTTCTTCAACCGCGACCTCGCGCACCCGGTACTTGCGAAGCACCTTTTCAGCAGCGTCGATTTCTTGTTCGACGGCGGCACCCTTCAAGAACAGCATCTCGCCGCCGTCGCTCAGCAGGGGAGCGGTGAGCGGCACGAGCTTGCGCAGCGCCGTAACCGCGCGCGCCGTAACCTGGTCAACCTCAAACGCGTCGTGGAACTCTTCGGCGCGGCCGCGCCGCACCTCGGCATTGTCGAGTCCGAGCCGATCAATTTGCTCCTGCAGCCACGCGCAACGCCGCTCCATCGGCTCGATGAACAGAAAATGAGCATCGGGGCGCACGATCGCGAGCACGAGCCCGGGCATTCCGCCACCGGTACCGATGTCAGCCACACGAGCGCCAGACTCAATAAGCGGTGCAAGCACCGCACTGTTCAATAGATGCCGAGTCCACAGCCGCGGTGCCTCAAGCGGGCCGATCAGTCCAAGCTCTTCGCCGCGCGCTCCGAGGTCCGCCGCGAATGCGCGCAGTACGTCGATGCGGTCGCCAGCAAGCCGCGCAGCGGCAGCCGGCTCGCGTTCGATGACCTGCTCATCAGGCATGGGAGTCCCTCCGGAGTTTCACGTGAAACACGTGCGCGAGCTCAGCCCCGAGTGATGACGAGACGACGATCACGGCCTTCGCCGCGCGACTCAGAGTGGTACCCGCGCTCGGCGACGTCGTCGTGCACCAGCTTGCGCTCGTACGACGACATTGGTTCGAGTTCGACTGCGTCACGACCCGCAGCGATCTGGGCGACAGCTGCGTCGACCATGCGCTTGAGTTCGGTAGCGCGAGCATCGCGCGATCCTCCGACGTCGACGATAAGCCGCGAAAACCTGCCGGTCTTCGCCTGCACGGCGAGCCGCGTGAGATCCTGCAGGGCCTGCACTGCGTCGGCGCCCGCGAGGCGATCCAACTCGGCGTCGCCTCCGGTCACCGAAACGTACGCGCGGCCGTTCGCGACGTCGATGTCGATGTCGCCATCGAGATCGGCGATGTCGAGCAAACCCTCAATGTAGTCTGCCGCGAGATCACCGTCGGCCTCGAGCTCTTCCAGGCTCAGGTGCTCAACGGGCGCTTCGGTTGCTGTGCGATCATCGCTCACGATTACTTGCCCTTCTTCTTCGCACGCTTCGTGCTCATCGGCTGCTGACGCTGACCCTCGACCGGTGCGACGATCTCCTCGCCACGGGCCTGGGCACGCTTCTCGTCGTCGGTGAGCTTGCCCTTCGCCTTGAGCCGCTCCTGGCGCGCGCGCCACGCATCGCTGCCGGGGGTGGGCATGTTGCGGATCACGATGAACTGCTGACCCATCGTCCAGAGGTTCGACGTGAACCAGTACACATTGAGCGCGAGCGGGAAGGCCACGCCCGAGAACAAGAAGGCGAACGGGATGATGTAGAGCAGGATGCGCTGCTGGCGGTACATCGGCGAGTTCTTCGTCTCGTCAGAGACGTTCTTCGACATGATCTGCAGCTGCGTGAAGAACTGCGAACCGATCATCAGGATCACGTTGATGCCGAGCAGCACCACGACTACGGTGTTGCCCGATTCCCAGCCCTGGGTGAAGGTCATCTTCAGCGGAGCACCAAAGAGGCTCGCCGAGTTGAAGTTCTTCGTGAGCTCCTCGGTCATGAACCCGATGCCCGCGGTGTTGTCGGAGGCGTGACGCAGCACGTAGAACAGCGAGAAGAACACCGGCATCTGGATCAGGATTGGGAGGCACGACGAGAAGGGGTTAGTACCGTGCTTCTTGTACAGCGCCATAGTCTCGCGACTCATGGCCTCGCGCGAGTACTGATCCTTCTTGCCCTTGTACTTGTCCTGAATCTTCTTCATCTCAGGAGCGAGATCCATCATGCGGCGCTGCGACTTAATCTGACGCACCGTGACCGGAATCAAGGCGGAGCGCACCACGACCACGAGGCCGATGATCGAAAGCACCCAGGTGAGTCCGGCCTGGGGATCCAGACCGATCCATGTGAATGCCTGGTGCCAGACGGCGAGCACGAGCTCGACGAGCCAGCGCAGGGGCCACAGGATTGTTTCGAAGAAGTCCACCGGGTTAAGCCTTTCGCTCAATGGGGCGGACAAAGCCGCGGGAGTTGGTCACGAAGTGTGAGTGCTGGCTCGGCGGCACGTCATCGACGCCGCCGGCAGAAAAGGGATTGCAACGCAGCAATCGCCACGCCGTAAGTGCGGTCCCGACAACGAAACCACGGATTTGATACGCCTCAACAGCGTATCTGGAACACGATGGATAATACCTGCACACATCGCCATACAGCGGTGAGACGAATTTCCGGTACACATGCATGCAGGCGAGTGCCGCGTTCCGGGGAAGCAGCCACAGTTCTGACGCCGCTCGAATCATGACCTCGCCCCGTCTCGTGCGACCTCGCGTTCGACACGGTCGAGCGCTCTCGTGAGCTCCCGTTTCAGGTCGGAGTAGCTCGCATCGGCTACCGCCGGGAGCGCCCGGAATACGACGTCTACGCCGGCGATACCCGCATGAAGTCGCTGCTCGACGATCGCTTTCATGCGGCGTCGCACGCGATTTCTGGTGACGGCGTTACCCACTGCTTTCGAGATGATGAACCCGAAGCGTGCGTCTTCGCCCGGTGCACGCAAAACCGCGTGGGTGATGCACAATGCACCACCCACGCGGCGGCCGGCACGTACTGTCTGCCGGTAGTCCTCTCCCCGGGTAACTCGATTGCGCCGTGCAGGCATGATCGATCCCGGGGGAGTAAGACGATTACGCGGTGAGCTTCGTGCGGCCCTTGCCGCGACGAGCTGCAACGATGGCGCGGCCCGCGCGGGTACGCATACGGGCGCGGAAGCCGTGCACCTTGGCGCGGCGGCGGTTATTGGGCTGGAAGGTACGCTTGCTCATAGTAAGACTCCGTGACTTATGGAATAGATCCCTGTACCTCTGGGGTGACGGGGAAGTCGGATGTTGGTTACTCGTCGTGCACGTGCGCGCGGTCGCACGCCCGAAGTCACTTCGAGCACGCGATGACGCACTCGTCTCGACACGAGCCACCCATACAAGGTCTTCACTCTACGCCGTTGCAGCGATTCCGTCAAAGTTGTGCGGCTTCTCGCGGTCGAACGGGCATCGACTTGCCTGTGGACAAATCTGTGACTAACGTGGGCGCAAGCATTCCATACGGTCGCGCCTTCGGCGAAATTTCGCGAATTTGTGCCAGTCCCTCTGTGGATAAGCCTGGGTATAACGGGGGATTGTTCAATATCTGATACCAAACCGGGAGCGACGTGACAGAGGACGAACTGCAGGAAGTCTGGGAACGCGTCACACAATCGGTCATGAGTGACCCGGCCGTTGGCCCGGCCGTAGGCGCGCAACTCGCGCTGGCCCTCCCACGCGGCATTGCCGCCGGCACGCTCTACCTGGCCGTGCAGCTCGACTTCACGCTGAAGCTGCTCGAAAATCGCCTTCGCCCAGCGATCATGGCCGCGATCTCGCGTATTCCAGAGGCGCACGAGATTGACAACTTCATCGTGATCGTCGATGAAGACGCGCACCCCGATATTGATCCTGAACCCACGCCCGAAGCGACGCGGCAATCCGACGCGGCCCGTGACTTTGATAGCGGAGGATTCTCATCCTCTGGATCCGGCGTGGGATCAAATTCAGGCTCACGCTTTGATGCTCCGCGACACGAACCGCAGCGTCCGGTCGCTGAACCGCGTCGGCGACACGGTGCCGAAGACGCTCTCGAGAGTCGGCTCAATGAAAAGTATCGGTTCGACAGCTTCGTCATTGGCCAGTCCAACCGATTCGCGCACGCAGCTGCAGTCGCTGTCGCTGAGGCGCCGGCGCGCGCCTACAATCCGCTCTTTATCTACGGTGATTCCGGTCTGGGTAAAACTCACCTGCTCCACGCCATTGGACACTATGCTCGGGAACTTTTTCCTGACGTGCGCGTGCGCTACGTCAGTTCAGAGGATTTCACGAACGACTTCATCAACTCGATCGCGAATAACCAGGGCGCAGCGTTTCATGCGCGTTATCGCAGCGTAGATATCTTGCTGGTTGACGACATCCAATTCCTCGAAGACAAGGTCGAGACCCAGGAAGCCTTCTTCCACACCTTCAACACGCTTCACGACCACAACAAGCAGGTGGTCATCACGAGCGACGTGCAGCCAAAGCAGTTGCGCGGATTTGAGGAGCGCATGCTGTCCCGTTTCGAGTGGGGCCTGCTCACGGATATTCAGGTTCCCGACCTCGAAACGCGCATCGCGATTCTTCGCAAGAAAGCGGAACGTGAAAATCTCGAGGTCGATTACAGCATCCTCGAATACATCGCGAGCAAGTTCTCCTCGAACATTCGCGAGCTTGAGGGAACTCTGATTCGAGTGACGGCGTACGCCAGTCTGAATCAGCAGCGCATCGACATGCAGCTGGTGCAGACGGTCCTCAAGGATCTAATCACCCTCGATGCGGATAACGAGGTGCAGCCGTCCGACATCATCAGCAAGACGGCGGAGTACTTTGACCTCTCGGTTGACGATCTGTACGGGCCGACACGCGCACAGCAGATCGCAACGTCAAGACAGATTGCGATGTATCTCTGTCGCGAACTCACACCGCTCTCGTTGCCGAAGATCGGGCAACTCTTCGGCGGTCGCGATCACACCACTGTGATGTATGCACACAAGAAGATTTCGCAGTTGATTGCTGAGCGGCGTTCAATTTACAACCAGGTGACCGAGCTCACTACTCGCATCAAGCAGGGTTCTCGCTAGGCAAGTTATCCACAGGAATTCATCCACATGTGGAAAGTTGGGGACAACTCACCAAAATGTGTGCATGAATTCGCCTGGCCTGTGAGTGGTGCGACGTCACCCCAGGGTCGCAGGATTCCGCGGTTCACCATCTATCCACCCCGGTTCCACAAGTCACATTCGTGTAGTTCTTTGACTGCGATTGGAATCCATCGAGTTATCCACAGTTTCCACAGCCGTTAACACTGTTAACACTTATCTCTCTTTTCATGGGCACTCGATCACGCACTCCGCTTCGAGGTGTGACAACTCTTCGGAAGCCAAGCCAGCGCTGATCGGATGCCGACGTCACGCGAGTATGCAAAGATTGTCAGGCCGAAGAGAATGACGCGACCCAGAACGCGTGCGAAGGGAAGCCCGATGCGATTTACCGTCAATCGTGACGTATTCAGCGACGCCGTGTCATTCGCCGTGAAGTTGCTTCCCCCTCGCCCGACGCAGCCGCTGTTGAGCGGTGCCTTGATCGAAGCTGATGGCGATCAGCTCACCGTCTCGTCATTCGATTACGAAGTCTCCGCGCGTACGTCGATTACCGCTGTCGTCGCCGAGGGTGGTCGTGCGCTTGTGTCTGGTCGGCTGCTCGGCGAAATTGCGCAGCGTTTGCCGCACTCCGACGTTGAGGTTTCTCTGCTCGAAAGCCGCGTCGAGGTGCGTTGTGGTTCTGCATCGTTCAGTCTCCCGGCTATGCCGGTTGAGGAGTACCCGCAGGTGCCGCGCATCGATTCTGTTTCGGGTTCCGTCCCCGCTGACGTGTTCTCTGATGCGATCGCTCAGGTGTCGCTTGCGGCGTCAAAGGATGACGTCACCCCGGTCATCACGGGTGTGCAGTTCGAAATCAGCGAAAACTCGCTCACGCTCACTGCAACCGACCGCTACCGCGTGGCGACCCGCAGCATCGACTGGGAACACCGCGATTCAGGGGAGGCGCTGAATGCGCTTGTGCCCTCGAAGATCGTCACCGAAGTCGGCAAGACATTTTCCGGTGTCGGTGAAGTGCAGGTCAGCATCGTGAAAGACGCTGACCGCGAGCTGATCGCGTTCACCGGTGGCACGAAGACCGTGACATCGCTGTTGATCAAGGGGAATTACCCTCCCGTGGGTCGCTTGTTCCCTGAGAATGTCGATAATTACGCTGTCATCAGCACTTCTGAGTTGGTCGAAGCGGTTGGGCGTGTGGGATTGGTGCTTGAGCGCGAGGCCGCGCTTCGGTTCTCGTTTGCGGAGGGCACGGTGACGCTCGAGGCCGCCGGTACCGAATCCGCGCAAGCGGTCGAGACCGTCGATGCACACCTCGTTGGCGATGAGATGGTCGTTTCGCTGAAGCCCCAGTTCTTGCTTGACGGACTGCGCTCGACGCATTCTGAGTTCGCGCGCATCGGCTTTACTCGTACTGACAACCCGGGCAAGCCGGGGCCCGTGCTGATTACCAGTCAGCGCAGCAAAGATGACGCGGACGAGAAGAGCTTCCGCTACCTGCTGCAACCAAACTTGCTGCTGCGCTAGGACCGAGATGCGGGTCACGCATCTTTCACTCGGCGACTTTCGTAACTACGGCGCTGCAGAGCTGCCCCTGGCAGTGGGACCGAATCTATTGATTGGTCGCAACGGGCAGGGCAAAACGAACCTCGTTGAAGCGATCGCTTACTTCGCGACACTCAGGTCTCACCGGGTCACCGGCGACGCGGCGCTCATTCGGTCGGGTCACGAGTCCGCTGTCGCGCGCATGCGGGTGCGCGCGGGGGAGCGTGAAGTTCTTCTTGACCTTCAGATCAATCAGGGGCGAGCCAATAAGGCGCAGGTAAATCGAAATTCGGTGCGTCCTCGCGAACTCACGCGTTGGTTCTCAGCGGTAGCGTTTGCCCCGGAGGATCTCATTATCGTTCGTGGAGAGCCCTCAGGACGTCGGCGCTTTCTCGACGACGCGCTTCTGGCACGCCATCCGATCGCTTCAGGGGCCCTCACTGACTATGAACGAGTAGTCCGGCAGCGCACATCATTGCTGAAATCGGCGCGCGCAAGGGGGAGCGCTGCACTGTCGACACTGTCGGTATGGGATGACCAACTCGTCGAATACGGGGTTCAGATCATGCTCGCGCGACGCGAGCTGGTCAGGGATCTCAGTGGTCCACTCCAGGACCGATACCGATCCCTCGTGGGATCTGACCATTCGCCGGCGTTGTCGATGAGTGAGAGCGTGGCCGACGCGATCGATGCTGCTCATGTTTCACGTGAAACCTTCGACACTCATGCAGCGGCGTCTGTTTCACGTGAAACATTGGCTACTCAGTTCCGGAAGGCGCTGAGCGCGGTACAGTCGAGAGAATTTGAACGAGGCGTGACTCTTGTAGGCCCGCATCGCGATGATTTGTTGCTGTCCTTGAATCACCTGCCTGTGAAGGGGTACGCAAGCCATGGGGAATCATGGTCGTTCGCACTGTCATTGAAGCTCGCGCTGGCTGAGTTGCTTCGCAGTGAATCGACCGCTGGCGATCCGGTGATTATCTTGGATGATGTGTTTGCGGAGTTGGATGCCTCGCGTCGCGCGAGTCTCATGGCCGCGGTGAGCGACTATGAGCAGGTAATCGTGACAGCAGCGGTGGAGGGGGATGTGCCGAACGATGTCGAATGGAATCGAATGCGCATCTCAGCTGGCACCGTGACGCCGATGACAGGAGCGAGTGACGAGTCAGCGGACACTTCGGAGCGTGCAGAGTGACGGAGCGTGCAGAGTGACGGAGCTGGCACAGGGAGGGTTCGCGACGGACTCATATCTACGCGCGAAGTCGGTGTGGCGAGGTGTACCTCAGCGCCGACGCGCGCGTAGAGAACGCGGAGAAAGCCCTGGTGGCAGCCCTTTTGGCTTCGGACGGGACCCCCGCGCTCTCGCTGATGTGATCCTCACGGTTGCTACCGACATGGGGTGGAGCGTCGAGCTCGAACAGGCGCGTGTGATCGGAGAGTGGGCGGAGTTTGCGGGTGAAGCAACCGCAGAGCACACCACTGTTATTGGTATCAGTCACGGGGTATTGCAGATCCAGTGTGACTCGACGACGTGGGCGACTGAGCTGCGTCGACTGCGCGGGGAGTTGCTCACGCGATTATTGAAGGACTATCCAGATTCCGAGATTAGGGACCTGCGATTCTTGGCTCCCGGCGCCCCGAGTTGGCGACACGGCCTTCGATCCGTGCCGGGTCGTGGCCCCCGTGATACGTACGGTTGACGATCAGTCACTCGGCCGCTGCGCGCACTCGCTTGAAACTGTGTGGGGACGATCCCGGTTAAATAATGCTCTTCACAGGCCCGTGATGCCCCGTTCAGCGGACGATCCTTGGTAAGCTGGGGTGCGGAAGTATGCAGGGTTCAATCGCGCCCTGAGACGCCCAGATAAGGATCATTCAACGTATGAGTTCAGAGCAGGCCACCGCCGAAGAAGAATACGGTGCCGGAGCGATCCAGGTACTTGAAGGCCTCGAGGCGGTACGTAAGCGACCTGGCATGTACATCGGGTCGACCGGGCCTCGTGGACTGCACCACCTCGTGTACGAAATTGTAGACAACTCCGTTGATGAGTCGCTCGCGGGTTTCTGCGACCTGATCGACATTACTATTCTTCCCGACGGCGGTGTTCGAGTTATCGACAACGGCCGCGGCATTCCCGTTGATGAGCATCCAACCGAGGGTCGTTCGACGGTTGAGGTGGTGTTGACAGTGCTGCACGCCGGCGGCAAGTTCGGTGGCGGTGGGTACGCCGTGTCGGGTGGTTTGCACGGCGTGGGTTCGTCGGTCGTCAACGCGCTGTCGAGCCGCTTCGAGGTCACAGTGAAGCGTCAAGGTTTCACGTGGAACATGTCGTTCACGGGCAGCGTGCCCAACGCGCCACTCGCACAGGGCGAGGCGACCGAAGAGACCGGCACGACGATTACGTTCTGGCCGAGCGAAGATATCTTCGAGACCGTCGATTTCGACTATCAGACTCTGCGCACGCGGTTCCAGCAGATGGCGTTTCTGAATAAGGGCCTTCGCATCGTGCTGACTGACCTGCGTGAGCAGGAGCCGATCGAGAACGCTGATGGAGAGCTCGTGGCACCGCCGGCTCCCCACGATGAGTTCATGTACGAACGCGGCATTCAAGATTACGTGCAGCACATCAACTCCACGAAGCGTGCTGAAGTCGTCAACGAAGAGATTATTTCGTTTGAGTCCGAGGACACGGATCGGCAGATCGCTGCGGAAATTGCGATGCAGTGGACCACCTCTTACACGGAGAGCGTGCACACGTATGCAAATACGATCAACACGCATGAGGGTGGTACTCACGAAGAGGGCTTCCGTGCCGCGCTGACGACTTTGGTGAACCGTTACGCGCGTGAGAAGAACATTCTCCGTGAGAAGGACGATAATCTCTCCGGCGACGATGTCCGTGAGGGGCTGACCGCCGTTATCTCTGTGAAGCTGGGGGAGCCCCAGTTCGAGGGTCAGACTAAGACCAAGCTTGGCAATACCGAGGCTAAGGCGTTCGTGCAAAAGGTCGTGGGTGACCAGCTCGGCGATTGGTTCGAACGTAATCCAGGCCCGGCCAAGGACATCATTCGGAAGTCGATTCAGGCAGCGACTGCGCGCCTTGCAGCGCGTAAAGCCCGTGAAACAGCTCGTCGAAAAGGGCTGCTCGAATCGGGCGGTATGCCCGGCAAGCTCTCGGATTGCACGAGCAAGGATCCCACGATCTCAGAGATTTTCATTGTGGAGGGCGACTCCGCGGGCGGATCCGCCAAGACCGGTAGAAATCCCTTCACTCAGGCGATCCTGCCACTGCGTGGAAAGATCCTCAATGTTGAGAAGGCCCGCCTTGACCGCGCGCTCAACAACGCAGAGGTGCAGGCAATGATTACAGCGTTCGGCGCCGGCATCGGCGAAGAATTCACGCCCGACAAGGCGCGCTACCACAAGATCGTGCTGATGGCCGATGCTGACGTCGACGGCCAACACATCACCACGCTGCTGCTCACGCTGCTCTTCCGCTACATGCGCCCGCTCATTGATCTGGGGTACGTGTATCTTGCTCAACCGCCGCTGTACCGCATCAAGTGGACCAACGCTGAAGATGAGTACGTGTATAGCGACGCTGAGCGCGACGTACGACTCGCAGCCGGTGCCGAGAACGGCCGTCGCCTCATGAAAGAAAGCGGCGTGCAGCGATACAAGGGTCTTGGCGAGATGAACCACGAAGAACTGTGGGAGACCACGATGAACCCCGAGACCCGCACGCTGTTGCAGGTCACCATGGACGATGCGGCGACCGCGGACGAGATCTTCTCAACCCTGATGGGCGAAGATGTCGAAGCGCGCCGCAGCTTTATTCAGCAGAACGCGAAGGACGTGCGGTTCCTTGACATCTGAAAACGATACCCCCGAGATCGAGACCGAAGCCGGCGTCACGTCGGATCAGGAGGTCGCCGTCCACGGACGTATCGACCAGGTAGACCTGCAACTCGAAATGCAGCGGTCGTACCTCGATTACGCCATGAGTGTGATCGTTGGCCGCGCGTTGCCCGACGTGCGTGACGGTCTCAAGCCCGTGCATCGCCGTGTCATTTACACGATGTACGACGGTGGTTACCGACCCGATAAGGCATTCTCGAAGTGCACGCGCATCATCGGCGACGTCATGGGACAGTTCCACCCGCACGGCGATACGGCCGTGTATGACTCGCTGGTGCGCCTGGTACAGCCGTGGACCCTGCGCTACCCGCTCGCGCTGGGACAGGGCAACTTTGGTTCACCGGGTAACGATGGTGCTGCTGCCCACCGTTATACCGAGACGAAGATGTCGCCACTCGCCATGGAAATGGTGCGTGACATCGACGAAGACACTGTCGATTTCCAGGACAACTACGACGGCCGCACGCAAGAGCCCCGGGTGCTCACTGCCCGCTTCCCCAACCTGCTCGTCAACGGTTCGGTGGGCATCGCGGTCGGTATGGCAACGAACATCCCGCCCCACAACCTCCGGGAGGTCTCTGAGGCGGCAATTTGGCACCTCGAGCACCCAGAAGCAACGCGTGAAGAGCTGCTTGATGCACTCATGGAGCGCGTGCAGGGGCCTGACTTCCCGACGGGTGCTCAGATCTTGGGCACCAAGGGCATTCGCGAGGCGTACCGCACCGGTCGCGGCTCAGTCACCATGCGCGCAGTGGTCAACATTGAAGAGCTGCAGGGACGCACCTGCCTCGTCATTACCGAGCTGCCATACCAAGTGAACCCTGACAACCTTGCGGTGAAGATCGCGGATCTCGTGAAAGAGAACAAGGTTCAGGGCATCGCCGACATCCGCGATGAGTCGAGCGGCCGTACCGGTCAGCGTCTCGTCGTTGTGCTTAAGCGCGATGCGATCGCCAAGGTCGTGCTGAACAACCTGTACAAGCACACCCAGCTGCAAGAGAACTTCGGCGCGAACATGCTGGCCATCGTTGACGGCGTGCCGCGTACGCTCGCGCTCGACGGCTTCATCACGGCGTGGGCGAAGCACCAGATCGAAGTGATCGTGCGGCGCACGGCGTACCGACTGCGTAAGGCCGAGGCCGAGGCACACATTCAGCGCGGCTATCTGAAAGCGCTTGACGCGCTCGACGAGGTCATCGCGCTGATCCGGCGCTCGCCGACCGTTGAAGAGGCGCGTACCGGCCTGATGTCGTTGCTCGACGTCGATCAAATCCAGGCAGACGCGATCCTCGGCTTGCAGTTGCGTCGCCTTGCGGCCCTCGAGCGTCAGAAGATCTTGGAACTCGCGGCCAAACTCGAGGCGCAGATCGCCGAATACGAAGCGATCCTCGCCTCGCCCTCTGAGCAGCGCAGCATCGTAGTTTCCGAGCTCGGCGAGATTGTCTCGAAGTTCGGAGATGATCGCCGCACGGCAATTCTGCACGGTTACGACGGTGACATGTCGATGGAAGACCTGATTCCTGAGGAGGAGATGGTCGTTACGGTGACGCGCGGCGGGTACGTCAAGCGAACTCGCATCGACAACTATCGTTCGCAGCATCGCGGCGGCAAGGGAGTGAAGGGTGCGCAACTGCGCGCCGACGACATCGTCGAGCACTTCTTTGTTACCACAACGCACCACTGGTTGCTGTTCTTCACGAACACTGGCCGCGTGTATCGCGCGAAAACATATGAGATTCCAGAGGCGGGCCGCGATTCGAAGGGTCAGCACCTCGCCAACCTGTTGGCGCTCGCACCCGACGAGGTCGTCACGCAGATTCTTGACGTGCGTGACTTCGCCGCGGCTGGTTACCTGGTGCTCGCGACGCGTGACGGTCTGGTGAAGAAGACCGCGCTGACGGAGTACGACACGAACCGTACTGGCGGCATCATCGCGATCAAGCTGCGCGAGGGCGACGAGCTCGTTTCGGCACTCATCGCCGAGTCGACAGATGATGTGCTGATGGTTTCTCGGCACGGGATGTCGGTTCGCTTTACCGCATCTGATCAGGCACTTCGCCCGATGGGTCGTTCTACGAGCGGTGTTCGCGGCATGAACTTCCGAGACGGCGACGCGCTCCTGGGAGCGTCGCGAATCAACGAGACCGGTGGCTACGTGTTTGTGGTGACCGAGGGCGGATATGCGAAGCGCACGGCCGTCGACGAGTACCGCGTGCAGCAGCGCGGCGGCTACGGCATCAAGGTCGCGAAGCTCGACGAGAACCGTGGCGTGCTTATCGGATCACTCATTGTCGACGAGACCGACGAAGTACTCGCGGTGCTCGCCAGCGGTAAGGTGGTGCGTTCGAGCGTTGCAGAGGTGCCGGCCAAGGGCCGCAACACGATGGGCGTCGTCTTTGCACGATTCCCAGAGCGGGACCGTATTATTGGCATCGCGCGCAATTCGGAGCGTGGGCTCGACGACGAGGAGTCCGAGGCCCCCGGGCCCGAGAACGCGGAAAATGAGGAATCCCTGAATGAGTAACACTGTCGCCGACAAGCTGGCCAAGAAGACCCGTAAGAAGGCGCCGGCGAAGCAGGTTCGCCTGAAGCTCGTGTACGTGGACTTCTGGTCCGCGGTGAAGTTTTCGTTCCTCGTAGCGATTTGCTTCGCGATCGTGAGCGTCGTCGCCACGATCCTGATTTACACGGTGCTGCTGCAGACCGGCGTCTTCGCGCAGGTCGACCAGCTCTTTATGGACATCGTGGGCGAAGACAACAGCCTCATGAAGATCATCGGCTTCCCGCAGGTGCTCGGCTTCTCGGTCGTAGTCGGGATCCTGAACATTATCGTGGGTACCGCGCTCGGCGCGGTCAGCTCGCTGGTCTACAACCTACTCGTGCGCGTCCTCGGCGGGTTCCAGCTCGGTTTCACCAGCAACTAGCGCATCATCTGGTCAGTCGCTCCCCATTTCCGCGGAGCGACTGGCCAGAACTGCCTCGCACCACGCCCGGTATCCAGGGTCGATTTCAGAATTGACTAGGATTCGGGTAGAGTCATTTCTTGGTCGAGGGGCTATAGCTCAGTTGGTTAGAGCGCTTCACTGATAATGAAGAGGTCCCAGGTTCAAATCCTGGTAGCCCCACCACAACCGCACGAAGGCCCCGCCAGTTTGGCGGGGCCTTCGTTGTTGTGTGGGGGAGCGGCATCCGCCACGCCCTGCGCGGCCCGCTTTTGCACATCGGGCAACGAGTCTGTAAAGTAGATCAAGTTGTTCCGGTCTCTGGCCAGAACAGTGAGCGGAACTTTTCGAAGTCCACTCGGGTCCTTAACTCAGTTGGTAGAGTGCCTGCTTTGCAAGCAGGATGTCGGGAGTTCGATTCTCCCAGGATCCACCACAAGCCCCTGGTTTACGCGAGAGATCGCAGCGACCGGGGGCTTTCTTGATCCCAGACCTCGGCGGCTGACGCGAATCGACGGTGATGAAGCAGTGTTTGTGGCCTCTCAGAGCTGACGGCACACGATGTCCCGAAGCTAGGGTTCTTATATGAACTGGAAGGCAATGGCTCCTGCGGATGTCTGTGACATCATCGACTTCTGGATCGGCGAAGCTTGGCCGATGTCGAAGGGTGATGCGCAGCAGCGAGCCGTGCAGCGTTTCGGGTGGATCACCGAGGACGAGAATCAGGAGACGTATCTGGTGAATTCGGTGTCGAGCCTCAGTAACGCTGACGTGATGATGATCGAGTTGAAAGATCAGCTGATGGATTGTGGTCTGGACGTCACTGACACCATTCGGGATGTGACAGACAACTCGTTGGCGTTTCTCGGCGACGCGTTCACGCTCATCGTGCGAGAAGGAAAGTCACGCTGGGGCGTGCCGCAACTTCAAGACGACGGCGAAGTGGCAACTGCGCGGTGGGAAGTCACGCAGACGGCACGCGTCACCGTCACGCGCGCCCTGAGAGGTGTGTCTGTAACGTACGACACTCCGCAGGGCGCAGCCCTTGCACGCAAGATGGAGAGGTACGAATGACTGACTGGATCGGGTTCGAGCACGGCCTCGCTTCGGCACTCCGCAGCGTCACTGAACGCGTCTTTCTGATCATCGCATCGGGAGCTGATCCCCGCCGCTATGTGCAGTTCGCCGGTGGACAGCAGCGGTTGGACGCTGAAGCACCGGGAACGGAGGTCGTCGCAATCGCCAACGAGGCGACGCTGTCGGCGGCGGGCTGGACTGCAGCAAGCTTTGACGTACCGAACTGGACGTCCTCGCTGGAGCTTCCCGCTCTCACGGCCGAATACCAACTACTCGCCGGTCGCTGCGTGACGGCCCTTCGAGACGCCTACGGCATTCCGAGCCCTGACTACCTGAGGTACCGCGCATGGCGGGAACCAGAGCAGATGCCCGCGGGTGTGACTTGGTCACCTGAGCGAATTGCGAGGCTCGACCGCGGGGAATCCTCGCTTAAGCTCCCGAGACTCGGCCTTGCCACCAACTAACACGTGGTTGAGCGCATTGCGACTCGCGGCCACCTTCGGTGTGGCGGTCGAGCAAATCTTCACGCCCGACCCCGCAGACCTTGCACTGGTGAGGGTGGACGAGAGCTCGTTTCACGTGGAACGTCGCTGACTCGAGCTTGCGATCTCAGACGCGATGCGCGAGTGAGAGCATGGCAATGCGAGTGAGAACTGCCGAAGGTAGGGAAACCCCGAATCGAGGTCTCGGGTTGCCTCGCTGCCGCTCAGCGCGCGCAGCGCCTAGCTTAGAAGCATGACCACACCTCTTGACACCTCAGCGGTAACGACGCCCTTCGCGCCGTTGCAAGCGACATCGGCCGCCGCACCGGCAACTGATGCGCAGCAGACTGTGCCGCTCCCCGAACAGACACCTCCGGCACCGGTGCCCTCTGCGGCCCCCGAGGCAAAGCCGGCGGTTCGCGCCCCGTACCGCATCGCGCTGACCCTGCTGCACCTAGCGGCCCTCGGGTTCGTCGGCTTCACGCTCACCGTGCTGCTTCTCACCATCTTGGGCACGGGCATCGGCATGCTCATTATCGGCGTCGGCATCGTTCTCCTCGTCGCCGTTGTGTACGCGCTTTTCGGTATCGCCTGGTTTGAGAACTACCGCGTTGGCGGCCTCTACAACCTGCAGGTCACCGAGCCGCGCTGGCAGCCGCGGCGCACGCCGGGCTTCGGGGGCTGGTTCGGCTCAGTGCTGCGGCAGTCGGTCGACGGGTCTATGTGGCGCTCGGTCGCCAGTTTCGCGATCGCGAGCGCGATGGGAGCCGCCGTGCTGGGGCTCGCACAGGGCTTTGTGCACTCGTTCATCTCGATGTTCCGCACCTTCAACGTGTGGTGGCAGCCAGGCATCGTCGGCATGCTGCTGAGCGCAGCGTGCATCGTCGGACTGGCACTGCTGCACCGGGTGATCACCGTCGCCATCATCGGCTCTGGAGCCACCAACGCGGAACTCACCGAACACGCACGCGTCTCGGCACAGCAGCGGGAGGGCGCCGTGCGCGCCGCTGATGTCGAGCGAACGCGCATCGAACGTGACCTCCACGATGGCGTACAGCCGCGCCTGGTGTCGGTGGGGATGACGCTTGGTCTGGCACAGGAGAAGATCGATAGCGACCCGGAAGCGGCGAAGCTCCTCGTTGCGGAGGCGCACGCGTCAACAAAGGCCGCCATCACCGAGCTGCGGCAGCTGGCGCGAGGCATCTACGCCTCGGTGCTTGATGATCGCGGACTTGACGCGGCACTGTCGGCGCTGGCAGCTCGATCGCACATCCCTGTGCAGGTCGATGTTCGCCTGAGCGAGCGCTACAGCCGGGAGGCAGAGGCCGCGGTCTACTTCGCCATCGCTGAGTCACTCACGAACGCGGCAAAGCACTCGCGGGCGAGTGAAGCACGAGTCACCGTGCGCGTTCGCGACGCAGACACGACACTGCCGCCCCAGCTGTGGGCGCGCGTCGAAGACAACGGTATCGGTGGCGCGCGTGTCACGCCGGGAGGCGGGCTCGACGGCGTCATGAACCGGGTACTTGCGGCCGGCGGTACGACACGCCTCGACAGCCCGCAGGGCGGGCCGACCGCGTTGGAGGTGAGCGTACCGTGCGCATCCTGATCTGTGAGGACTCTGTCCTCTTGCGCGAGGGCCTGGTGCGGCTGCTTGAGCACGGTGGGCACACCGTTGTCGCGGCGCTGCCCGAGGCGAGCGAGCTCGCCGGGGCTGTGGCAACGACCGACCCCGAACTGTGCATCCTCGACGTGCGGCTGCCGCCCACGTTCACCGATGAGGGCATACTCGCCGCGCTCGAACTTCGCCGTACTCGGCCCGGCCTGCCCGTGCTCGTGCTGTCCCAGTACGTCGAGGAGCGATACGCGAGTGAGCTCATCGCGGCCCAGGGCGGCGCATTTGGCTACCTGCTGAAGGATCGCGTCGCAGACGTGGGGGAGTTCATCGAATCCGTTCAGCGCATTGCCGACGGCGCGACGGTGCTTGACCCGGAGGTCGTTGCGCAATTGCTGACGAGGCGCTCGCGAGATGACCGCATGCGCGCGCTCACCGAACGCGAGCGCACCGTGCTCGCAGCGCTCGCCGAGGGCCGCTCGAATCAGGCGATCGCCTCCCTCCTGTTCCTCTCGGAAGCGAGTGTCGAAAAGCACATCACTGCAATCTTCCAGAAGCTTGGCTTGGAGCCAGACGGCGGCGGCAATCGTCGCGTACTCGCGGCCATTGCGCACTTCGAAAGCGTGGGAGCGACCGCGCCAGGCGACGCGGACCACAATTACCCGAACACACAGACCGGAGCCTCAGCATGAACGCCCGAATGAACGCCCCAGGAAACCCCAACGAGCCGCAGCAGATGCCGCAGCCGACTCCGCAGCCCTCGAGTCGGGCAACAACCGCCAAGCGCACGATCGTCGCAGTGACTGCCGTCGTGGGGGGCGTTGCGCTCGTCGCCGTCGGTGCTTCAGCGACGTATGCGGCGCTATCACCGATGCGCGTGGATTCGCTTGAATCGATCGTGGACGGTGCGGCTAGCAGCGGCGGCGAACACTTCGACGACTTCGACACGTTCGACGACCAGTCTGATGTTGCAGCCGTGCCCGATGCCGACGGGCCGACCGGCGAGCAGTCGTACACGATGGCAATCGACGGCGTCTCGTCTCTCGACCTCGAAATCGGGGCCGCTGATTTCACACTCGCGTTCGGTGATGTCTCGGAGGCCGAACTCACGGTCGCGGGGCCAAGCGCGGATGCCTGGAAGCTCGCCGTCGATGAGGGTCAGCTCTCGGTGGAGACTCCCAATCGCGGCGTCAGCTGCCTGTTCAATTGTGCCGACGGAAATCACACGACCGCCACGCTGACGCTTCCGAAGTCGCTGAGCGAAACTGGCACCCTTGACGCTGACATCAGTCTTGAAGGTGGGGCGCTGCAGGCCACTGGATCCTTCCGTGAACTCGATCTCAGTGTCGATGCGGGGGAGGCGCGCATCGACGGCGAGGCGCAGAGCGCCGCCGTCGATGTCGAAGCGGGCAAGGCCGTAATCGATCTCGCTGGGGTACGCACAGCCGAGGTCGAGGTCGCAGCGGGTTCTGCGGAGGTGAACCTCACGGGCAAGGCGCCGGATCGCGTGGCCGTGAACGCCGCCACGGGTCGCGCAGTGATCGATCTTCCCCAGGCAGATTATCGAGTCGACATCGCTTCAGAGCTCGGCGAAGTGAAGAACCAGCTCTCAATTGACGAGTCGTCGAAGCACGCCGTGTCGGTACGCGCGGAAGCCGCCCAGGTCACGCTGAAGTAGCGAGCGACAGCCGATCTGACCCCGCCCTGCCCCTCCCCACGTACACTGGGGCTATGGAGCAGGGTGGGGTATCGGCGCGACACGGCGGTCCAGGGCCAGTGACCCCGGCCCCGAGCACTCGGCTCCCGGCGGGCCCGGCCGCTCCGGCTCCCGCGGGGCGCTACTCCTCTCGTTCGGGATCACTCGCCCCCGCCCCCGACAATGTGCTCGTTCCGCGCACGCCGAAGCCGCCGCCCGTAGAGCCGGGACCGCTCGCGTGGGCGCCAGACGTGCTCGGCGACGGGTTCGAGGCGGCCGAGCTTGATTTGGGCGCTGACGACGAAGGGCCGATGGTCGCGACGCTCGTGCGGTCGCTGCCTACAGCGCGGTCGTTCTTTGACCGAGTGCTCGGGCGCCATCGATTGCTTGAGAATGTTGACGTGCTCTACGTGCACGGCTGGTCCGATTATTTCTTCCAACGCACGATGGCGAAGTTCTGGACCGATCGCGGCGCGCGTTTCTACGCGCTCGACCTGCGCAAGTACGGCCGCAGTCTTCGGGACGGCCAGACACCCGGCTACATCGAGAATCTCGATGACTACGATCTTGAAATCGGCATGGCGCTCGACGCAATTGGGCACCCGGTGCCAGCTGACTCGGCACCAGGGGACAGCGATCGCAAGTTGCTCCTGTTCGGCCACTCCACCGGCGGCCTCGTGCTCAGCCTGTGGGCATCGACCCACCCGAACCGCGCGCACGGAATTGTGCTCAACAGCCCATGGCTCGAGTTTCAGTTGACCGGTGCGGGCCGTCAGCTGCTCGCCCCGCTGCTGCACCTTGGCGCCCGATTCAATCTGCATGATTCGGCCCCGCAATTCGATTCTGGCCTCTACACGCGCGCCCAGCGCGAAGTCGGGCCCCGCGACGAGCTCGATCTCGTCGATGAGCGGTGGCGGCCGGCGCAAAGCCACGCGGTGATCACGGGGTGGCTGCGTGCCATTCTCGACGGTCACGCGCGCGTGAGTCGTGGTCTGTCGATCACGGCGCCGATCGTGATGCTGCTCTCGGCGCGTTCGGCCATTCCGCTGCGCTGGGATCCCGCTCTGACGAGCGCAGACACCGTGCTCGAGGTGGACGAGATCGCGAAGGCGTCGTTGCGTCTCGGCGATACCCTCACTATTGATCGGCTCGAAGGGGCGCTACACGACGTCTTTCTGTCGCGCGTCGACGTTCGTGCTGAAGCGTACGATCGGCTTGACCGCTGGCTGACCGGGTGGGCCGCCGCGCAGGCGCGCTCGGCGGCTCACGGACCCTCGGCGCGCGCGGAGCTGAGAGCCACCCCGAACGACTAGGCTCTGATCATGGATCTTCGAGTGGCTGCCTACGCGGTGGTAGAGCGGCGCGGCAAGATCCTGCTCACACACTGGCGACGTGGTCATTTGCACGGCTGGACGCTGCCCGGGGGCGGTATCGAAAACGGCGAGGATCCCCGCGACACCGTCGTGCGAGAGGTCGCAGAGGAAACCGGCCTCGAAGCGCGCGTCGGTAAGTTGCTCGGCGTCGACTCGCGCGTGATGGTGCGGGAAGAAGTGCCCGCTGGCGACGATCCTGAACTGCACACGATTCGCATTGTCTATCGCGCGACCGTGAACGATGGGCCACTCCGCAACGAGGTCGACGGCTCCTCTGACGAAGCGCGCTGGGTGCCGCTGCGCGAGATCAAGTCGCTGCGCACACTGTCGCTTGTGCAGACTGGTCTGCGCATGGCCGGCATCAATCGGCGCCCGCCGACTAAGCCCGGTAAGGGTGCGAACCGGCAGAACCGCCCTGCCAAGCCGCGCAAGTAGCTGTAGACCGAGGCGTGCATAAACAAATGGCGCCCCGGCTCGAAAGCCAGGACGCCATTTACCGCAGTGACTGCAGTGCAGCAGCGAGTTTAGTTCTCGGGTGCGACCCAGAGCTCGTCATCGGTGCGGAAAGCCTGCCAGAGCGCATAACCCACGCCGACCGCGGCCGCGACGCCGAGACCGAGCGCAACGATGCCGCCCTTGCTCTTCTTCGGCTTCAGGTAGCCCGAACGCTCGCCGAACCCGCGAACCTGCTTCGCGGCCTTCGGGTTGTCGATCTCGTCGAGTGCCTGAATCGTGCGCGCCAGGGCGCTCGCGACGAACGGAGTCGTGGCGCGGCGTACGGCCTCGGCGGCGCGACGCGCTGAAGTCACGCCACGATCGATCGTCGGGCGCACGGCCTCAAGCGCTTCGTCGACCCGCGGTGCGAGGTGCTCATCGCTGAGGCGGCGGGCCTGGCCCCCGGCCTGACCGAGCACCTCCCCGGCGTGCCCCAGCACGACGCGCTGCTGGTCGAGCAGCTCCTGGGCGTTTTTCCGCAGCTTACGGAGTTCGCGGCGGCGCTTACGTGAGAGATTCATTCGTATCCTCCTTGCTCGACGAGGCAATCCTATGAGTGGTGTCACCCGTATCCCCAACGCTACACCGAACCGGCCCTCGCTCGTCAGTTGTCACCCCTGCAAGCCGCGCCTTGTCAGGGTTTCCCAGGGTCCAGGGGGGCTTGACAACACTGTGCTCTCACCCCTCGCGGCCTACACTGGTCGCATGACGATTCACTCTTCTGTAGCGACCATTCACACCAATCACGGCGACATCGTCGTCAACCTCTTCGGCGACCACGCCCCGAAGACGGTCAAGAACTTTGTCGACCTGTCTGAGAAGGGCTTCTACGACGGCGTCATCTTCCACCGAATCATCCCGAACTTCATGATTCAGGGCGGCGACCCGACCGGCACCGGCACCGGCGGCCCCGGCTACAACTTCGACGATGAGATCCACCCCGAGCTTGGCTTCACCGAGCCTTACCAGCTCGCTATGGCGAACGCCGGCAAGCGCCCCGACATGACCGGGCGCCTCGCAGGTACCAACGGTTCGCAGTTCTTCATCACGACGATCGCCCCCGATTGGCTGAACGGCAAGCACACCATCTTCGGTGTGGTCGCTGATGACGCATCGAAGGCCGTCGTCGACGCAATTTCGGCAGTGCCCACCGGTGCTCAGGATCGCCCCGTCGAAGACGTTGTGATCTCCGGCGTCGACGTCGTCGCAGCCTAAGGACGATCTCAGGTGACCAACGAGTCGGGGCCGGCCTTCGGCGAACGCGTCGAACCCGGCCCTGACGACGTCTGTTACCGCCACCCGCGCGTGCACAGCTTCGCGCTGTGCCAGCGCTGCGGGCGGACGATCTGCGCTGATTGCCAGGTCGTCTCGCCCGTCGGGGTGCTCTGCCCCGAGTGCATGAAGGAGATGCAGGCGCCCGTAACGAAGCGCGCTGCGCGTTCGACCCGGGTTGCAGGTCGCCGCATTGCCGCTCTCGACACCCCGGTGACCTACGCCATTATGGCGATTTGCGTCGTGATCTTCATTGCGCAGTGGCTGAGTGCCAATCTGGGTGGGAACGAGGTGACCGCGGCGCTCTGGTACGCGCCGCTGTACTCGATGCCAGGCGCGTTCGAGCCGTGGCGCATGTTCACGGTGATGTTCACGCACTCGCCGGGGTTCATCTTCCACATTCTGTTCAACATGTACGCGCTGTGGCTGTTCGGCCGCAATCTCGAACAGGCGATCGGTCGCTGGGCATTTGCGACGCTGTATGCCTTCGCAGGGATTGGCGGATCGCTCGGCGTGATGATGTGGGCCTACGTTGATCCGCAGACTCTCGTGTCTCCCACGGTGGGCGCGTCAGGTGCAATCTTCGGAATCCTCGCGGCGACGCTCGTCGCGATGAAGGCGGCGCGCACCAATATCACGTCGCTTGCCGTGCTGATAGCGATCAACCTTGCGTTTGGTTTCATCCCGGGGGCTGCGATTTCGTGGCAGGCCCACGTCGGTGGGATGATCGTCGGCGCCGTGACAATGTGGCTGATCCTCGCTACTCGCGGCCCGCGACGACGCCAATTGCGAGTCTGGAGTCTCATCGGCCTCGGAGCTGTGCTGGTACTGCTGTGTGGTGCGTACTTCGCTGTGACCCCCGCGGTGAACTTTGTAGGCTGACCTCCGCGTCAGCGGCGCACCGACTCAGGTTCCGCGCCCGGAACTGACTGAGGCCCCCGGCAATTGCCGGGGGCCTCAGTCAGTTATCCACAGGTTCATCCCCAGTTGGGGAGAATTACACCGGTGTGATTTGGCTCAGATACGCGTTACTTCCACCACGGAGTCATCAGGAATCCGATGAGTACGAGGCCAAAGCCGATGAAGATGTTGGCCTGGCCGAACGCGGGAACGGGCAGCTGCAGACCGGCGCTCGTGATGTAGTAGAGCACGATCCAGATCAGCCCGAGCAGCATGAAGCCGAACATCACCGGCTTGAACCACACCGGGTTCGGGGCGTCCTTACGTGCAGCCGCGAGGTCCGCACGATTCTGTGCGACCTCGGCGGACTTGCGCTTACTTACGTCTTTTCCAGCTGCTGCCATGCGTGACAGTCTAGCCGGAACCAGGCTGGAACTCAGGTGGAACCGGGCTCGCGCCCAGTGACCGCGTTCTACAATGTGGGAGTGAGTGAGACAGTCGAGAGAGGCCGCCGGCGCCGTCGCGCCCGGTTGAGCCCATTGACGGTGATGGGCGAGCTGCTGTTAATCGGTGGCCTCGCGGTCATGGGCTACATCGTGTGGCAGCCCTGGCACACCGGCGTCGGCGTCACAGCAAAGCAGACCGAGCTCTCGACGAAAGACTCTGCCCGGTGGGACAGCGAGGCCTCGACCGAGCCGTTTGACGGTGTGGTTCCCGTTCCGGAGGCACCGCCCGCTGGTGAGGTCTTTGCCGTGTTGCACGTGCCGTCGTTCGGAACGACATACGCGAACCGCGTCGCCGAAACGACCGACTGGGACACGGTGCTCAACCTCGACGACAAAGGCATCGGTCACTACGAGACGACACAAATGCCGGGTGAGCCAGGCAACTTCGCGCTGGCGGGGCACCGCTCGGGCCCGCTCATCAACGCGTTCCGCGAGGTGATGAACTTGCGTGTTGGCGATCCACTATTCGTGGAGACCGCCGACGGCTGGTACACCTACCGCTTCCGGTCGATCGAGTACGTCACGCCCGACGAGGTCGACGTGCTGAACCCGTTCCCGCGCCTCGAGGGCACACCGGGAGAAGACCAGATTCTTACTCTCACGACGTGCCACCCGAAACTTGCCGGCAGCGCGGAGCGCGCAATCGCTTACTCTGTCTATGAGGGCTTCCAGCCGCGCAGCGCGGGTGCACCCGAAGAGCTGCGCAAGCTCAACCCGACGCTGGAGGGCACGCAAGCGCTGAGAGGGGACCAGGAATAGTGTTTTCCATACTGTGGCGGTTCTTCCCCGGCCCCGCTTGGCTTCGGGTCATTGTCTTGCTGCTCGTCGCGGCCGTGATCGTGTACGCGCTGATCGCGTACGTTTACCCCTGGGTCGCCACGCAGATGCCTGGCGAGGAAGTGACGGTCGGCACATGAGCAGAGTCTTGGTTATCGACAACTACGACAGCTTTGTCTACACGCTCAACGGCTACCTCCAGCAGCTAGGCGCTGAGACGCGCGTGATTCGCAATGACGACGTGAGCGTCGGTGAACTCGAAGCGCTCGTCGCAGAGTTCGACGGCGTGCTGATCTCGCCGGGCCCCGGCACGCCCACTGACGCCGGTGTCTCCATCGCGATGGTGGAGCTCGCGTTGCGCACTGGCGTGCCCCTGCTCGGCGTCTGCCTGGGGCACCAGGCCATTGCGGAGGCGCTCGGCGCGACGGTGACGCACGCCGAAGAGCTCATGCACGGCAAGGTGTCACGCGTGCACCACACCGACGACGCGTTCTTCGCTGGAGTGGCGGCCGAATTCGATGCAACGCGGTATCACTCGCTCGCCGTTGTGCGAGACACGGTTCCCGAGAGCCTGGTGATCACGGCAGAGACGGCAACCGGTATCGTGATGGCCGTACGCCACCAGCAGCTGCCGATCTACGGAGTGCAGTACCACCCCGAGTCGGTGCTGACCGAGGGCGGCTACCAGCAGCTCGGCAATTGGCTGACCGTGGTCGGAGTACCGAACGCTGCAGAGGTCGCTCGCACGCTATCCCCGCTGCTCACTGAGTGAGTGGGGATAGCGGGGCGAGCGGGGCTCAGCCTGTGCGAAGTTCCACTGACCGAGCGGGGCTCAGCCAGGGGTACTTCAGCCCGCGCAGTACTTCAGCTCGAGGTCGGAACGCTGCGCCTGCACGCCAACGGTTGACTGCTCGATGATCGGGTAGCCCTCGACCGTCGGACACGTGGGTTCCGGCGTGTACTTCACATTGAGTCCGAGACTGTCTACCATCGACTTCGCGACCTGCATGGGCTGCGTAACGACGTCGGGAATAGCTACATTGCCGCTCGAGATCGTGATGTCGATACCCGAGCCCGATTGCACATCAGTGCCGGGGGCGGGAGTGACACTGAGCACGCGACCGGCCGACTCCGTTGGGTTTTCTTCTTTTGACACGACGCTGACGCTGAGCCCGAGATCCGCAAGCTTTTGCTTGTACTCGTCCTCAGTCATGCGGCCGATCGCGGGGACCTTCGCGGTCTCGGGGCCGGTCGAAATGTAGATCGTGATGGTGTCACCGGCGGTGAGCACTGATCCGGCCTCTGGATCGGTCGAAATGATGTGGTCTGCCGCGACTGTGTCGCTCGTCTTTTCGACGCTGACGGGGGTGAGCTCGAGGCCACGCAATAGATCGAGCGCTTCGCCGCGTTCCATATCGACGAGTTCCGGCACCTTCTTCGAGGAGTCCGGCTGAAACTCTTGCGGGGCAAGCGTGACCAGCCAAAACACGACGGCGACGATCACCGCGCCGATGGTGAGGATCGCGGCCCACGTCCACATCACGGGCGGGCGGCTCTGTGTGCGAGCGGCTCCGCCGCCCTCCGACAGTTGACGCAGTGCGAGGTCAGACTCAGAGACCTCTTCGCCACCGGAGAAGAGCACCGTGTCTTGCTGCTGCACGGCAAGCTTGGGCATGCGACCGTTCGCCGCTTCACGGAGCGCCTCACGGAACTCCGATGCGGACTGGAACCGCTTCGCGCGATCTTTCGCCAAGCCGTAGAGTACGACTCGGTCGAGCTCGGGGGTGACCTCTGGCTCGCGCTCGCTCGGCGGCTTCGGCCGCTCACTCACGTGCTGATACGCGACCGCCACGGCGGTATCGCCGCGGAACGGCACGTCTCCGGTGAGCAGCTCGTACAGCATGACTGCCGTCGAGTACAGGTCAGTGCGTGCGTCGATCGACTCGCCCTTGGCCTGCTCGGGAGAGAAGTAGGCCGCGGTGCCAAGAATCGCCGTCGTCTCTTGGAGCGTCGACGAGGTGTCTGAGACAGCGCGAGCGATACCGAAGTCCATCACCTTTACCTGACCACTCTTGGTGATCATGATGTTGGCTGGCTTGATGTCGCGATGCACGATGCCGGCGCGATGGGAGTACTCGAGCGCGGTCAGTACCGAGTCGACGACGCGGCACGCCTCCGACTGTGAGAGCCGACCCTTTGCTTCGAGCTGTCGGAGATTCGTGCCTTCGACGTACTCCATGACGATGAACGGCAGTCGCTTCGGGCCATCAGCGGTCTGAATGAGGTCGTCGCCCGCATCAAAGACGCGCACGACGGTCGGGTGAGCCATGCGAGAAGCTGATTGGGCCTCTTGGCGGAACCGCGAGCGGAACTGTGCGTCTCCCGCCAGATCGGCCTTCATCACCTTGATGGCGACCTGGCGACCAAGCTTCGTATCGGTACCTCGGTACACCGTCGCCATGCCGCCCTGGCCGACAAACTCCCCGATTGCGTACCGGCCGGCGAGAATTCGCTGTTCGCCGACACCGGTCGTTTCGGGCATGTTCACCTCTTCCGTGGTCATGGATTACCTTTCAAGTTTATCGCGACGCGAACAGCGATTTCGCCGTGAGCCCGATCAGTTACCCGTCTGTGCCGCCATTGTTCGACGAGTTCGGGTTCCCGTTCGAAGAATTCGATCCGTTCGAGTTGCTTGTCGCAGGCGCGTCGGGGGCTTCGACGGTGATCGCCAGGTCAGCTGACGCGGGCGACATGCGCTCGGCGCCATTGCCCTGGCAGGTGACCGTGTAGTTCACCGTGATCGAACCATCATCGGCACCGTCTTCGAGCTCATTCGCGACAAGGTTAGCCGTGGTGCCCGAGATGCTCGCGAGCGATCCGTCGCCGGCGACCGTCACGTTGTAGTTCGCCACCTGCATGCCGGTGGGGCACACGTACGTCGGCAGTGCGACGGTGAAAGCGGCGCCCGACTTCACCGAACTCGCTCCGGTGGGTGCGCCCGGCTGCGGCGCATCCCCGTAAGCGACGTTGTAGGTCAGCGTGATGGGCTCATCGAACGGCACGCTGCCTCCCGTCGGGTTCACCGATGTCACGAGATTGACCTGATCGTCGGGGGCCTGGTTGCCGGCCTCGGTCGTCACGTTCGTGAAGCCGAGACCATTCAGGTACGCCACGGCCTCATCAACGTTTTTTCCCACTACGTCGTCGCCGTTGACCGCGCCGGTGGTCGGCTCGGGTGGCGTCGTCGTGGTGGGTTTTGTCGTCTTGCTGGTGGTCGTCTTCGAGGTGGTCGGGGTGTCGTTCCCTGAATTGTTCGCGTTCAACAGCGCGATCGCAGTGCCGCCACCAATGAGCAGGAGCAAGATGAGCAGCGTAATGAGCGGCCAGGTCCACCGGCTTCGCTTCTTCTTCTGCTCTTCCTCGACGACCTCTTCCTCGCCGACCTCGGGGATAGTTGCCGTTCCCGGCATCGCCGTGGTGCGGGGCAGCGCGGTCGTCGCGGCGTCAGCCACTACGGTCTGAGGCAGCGCGGTGGTCGCTGGCTGGCTGTCGCCGAGTACCTGCGGAACGTAGCTGGCCGCGAGCTGCACGTCGCCCCGGTGCAACGCCGTCGCCGCCTGCGCGAGCTTCGCGGCGGTCAGCGGCCGGTCGGCCGCGTCCTTCGCGAGGCACGAGTAGACGAGATTGCGCACGGGCTCGGGGATGTCGCTCGGCAGATCCGGCGGGGTGTCGTTGATCTGAGCCATTGCGATCGCGACCTGCGATTCACCGGTGAAGGGACGCTTACCGGCCAGGCACTCGTAGGCGACGACGCCGAGCGAGTAAATATCGGTTGCCGCGGTTGCCGTGTGCCCACTGGCCTGCTCGGGCGCGAGGTACTGCACCGTGCCCATGACCTGTCCGGTCGCCGTGAGGGGCACCTGGTCGGCGATGCGCGCGATCCCGAAATCGGTGATCTTGACGCGTCCCTCGGGAGTGATCAGCAGGTTGCCCGGCTTAATATCGCGGTGCACGAGGCCCGCGTCGTGCGCGGCCTGCAGCGAGGTCGCGGTCTGAGCGACGATGCCCAGCACGCGGTTCGCCGGCAGACGGCCTTCGCGGTCGATGATCGCCGAGAGGGGCTCGCCGGGAACGAGTTCCATCACGATGTACGCGGAGCCCTGCTCCTCGCCGTAATCGAACACGTTCGCGATGCCCTCGTGGTTCACGAGTGCGGCGTGCCGGGCCTCGGCGCGGAAGCGCTCGAGGAAGCCCGGGTCGCCCATGTACTCGTCTTTGAGGATCTTGATGGCGACGGTGCGACCGATAATGCTGTCGGTCGCCTTCCACACTTCGCCCATGCCACCTACGGCGATCCTCGAGCTGAGCTCGTAGCGTCCGCCGAATGTGATCCCTGCCGCTGGCCTCATTCGCTCAACACCGCTTCCATTACTCGTTTTCCAACAGCTGTGGGGAGATCAAACGAACCCCCCTCGTTTCCGAAGTTCGCGCCGCCGCCATCGGCGATCACTACGGCAACCGCGACCTGTGGATCGTCAACCGGTGCGAAACCAGTGAACCACAGCGTAAAGGGAAGGTCATTCCCGTCCGCGTCCGTACCGTTCTCGGCGGTTCCCGTCTTGCCCGCGACACGGACGCCATCGATGGCGGCCTTCTGTGCGAGTCCCTCGGGAGTATTCACGCCGTGCTCCATCATGCCCGCAATCGCACTCGCCGTTTTCTTCGAAATCGGCTTGCTGAATTGCTCGGGCGCGTACTCCTTCTCGACCTTCAGATCGGGAGTGATGACCTTCTCCACGAGCGACGGCTTCATGACAACGCCTTCGTTCGCAATGCCCGCCGAGACCATCGCGATCTGCAGCGGCGTGGCGCGCACGTCCTGCTGACCGATCGAGGAGAGCGCGACCTGCGCTCCGCCCTCGGGGAGCGGCGACACGCTCGGGGTGACGGGTGTCGGAATCGACATTTCCTGCCCGAAGCCAAACTTCGCCGCCATGTCGGGCACGGCGTTGTCGTCGAGCTTCGTCGTCATCTCCGCGATCGGAATGTTGCACGACATCACGATGGCCTGCTCGAGCGTTGCCTTCGCGCCCGTGCCGCAGGTGCTGCGCGAGGCGTTCTGCAACACCGACTGTGACTGCGGCAGTGTCCACTGAGCCGGGTTATCGAACTCGGTCGACGGCGTCGCCTTACCCGCCTCGATCGCGGCGGCGGCCGACACGAGCTTGTACACCGAGCCCGGGTGGTAGAGGTCGCCGGCGATTGCTCGGTTCTGCAGCGGCTGCGACGGATCGTCGTTCAGTTGCCGGTAGTTGGTGATGATGTCGGCGTCGACGTTGCTCGACAGCACGTTCGGGTCGTAGCCAGGAGTCGACGTCAGCGCGAGCACGCGGCCGGTCTTCGGGTCGATCGCAACGACAGCACCCTCGAAACCGCTCTCGGTCATCGCGGTGTAGGCGGCCTCCTGCGCGGCCGGGTTGATCGTCGTCTCGATTGAGCTGCCCTGCGGCTCGACGCCGTTCAGCGTGTTCATGATGCGTGTGAAGAACTGCGCGTTGCCGCTGCCCGAGAGGTCCTGGTTCATTGCTGCCTCGAGGCCGGTCATGCCCTGGGTGCGCGAGAAGTAGCCCGTGAGCGGCGCGTACATCGGTCCGCTCGAGTATTGGCGCACGTAGCGGAACTCATCGTCCGTGGGCGTGGAAAACGCGACCGGGTCGCCATCGACGAGGATCGATCCTCGCTCGACCTTGTAACTGTTCTTGAGTGCGCGCGAGTTCATGGAGTTCGCGCGTAGATCGTCGGCCTGCACGAACTGAATCATGGTGACCGAGAAGAACAGCACGATGAACATGCCGAAGACGGCACGCGTGATGAATTTGAGTGGCTTGTTCATGCGCGAATCACCAGTTTCGGTCGGTTGCGCACGGAGTTCGAGAGCAGAATTAGCAGCGCGATGATGATCCAGTTGGAGACGAGCGACGACCCACCGGCCGCGAGGAATGGCGCGGTGAGCCCGGTGAGCGGGATCACCCGGGTGACGCCGCCGACGACGATGAAGACCTGGAACGCGATGGTGAATGCGAGACCCGCCGCGAGCAGCTTGCCGAAGTCATCGTGCCCGGCAAACCCGATGCGCAGGCCGCGGCCGACGAGCAATAGGTAGGCGGCGAGGATCACGAACAGCCCGATCAGGCCCAGCTCTTCGCCGATGCTCGGGATGATGTAATCGCTGAACGACAGCGGGGTCACGGCCGGGTACCCCTGGCCGAGGCCGGTGCCCGTCATGCCGCCGTTGGCCATGCCGAACAAGCCCTGCACCATCTGGTAGCTCGCGCCGTTGGGGTCTGCGAACGGGTCGAGCCAGTTTGCGAAGCGGTTGCCGACGTAGCTGAGCGTCTGGCTGGCGAGCAAGCCGCCGGCGAGGAACAGGCCGAGCCCGAGAATGATCCAGCCGATCCTGCCAGTCGCCAGATACAGCATCGACAGGAACAGGCCGAAGTAGAGCAGCGAGGTGCCCAGGTCGCGCTGGAACACCAGCACCGACATGGCCGCGAGCCAGAACACGATCAACGGACCGAGGTCGCGGGCGCGGGGAAAGCGGATGCCAAGAATCTTCTTGCCCGCCATGGCGAGCGAATCGCGGCTACGCACGAGGTAGCCAGCGAAGAAGATCGCGAGCAGGATCTTCGCGATCTCACCGGGCTGGAAGGAGAAACCGCCGATGTGAATCCAGACGCGCGCGCCATTGATCGTCTGCCCGATGCCCGGGAGCATCGGCAGTAGCAGCAGCACGACCGCGGCGAGGCCCGTGAGATAGGTGTAGCGGAAGAGCACCATGTGGTTTCGGATCACCCAGAGCACGATGATCGCCGCGACGACCGCGATGGTCGACCACAGCAGCTGCCGCACCGGGTCTGCGCCCTTCTCGTCGAACGAGATGCGGTAGATCATGGCGACGCCCACCACGTTCAGCATTGCCGCGATCGGCATGATGAGGGGGTCGGCGTCGGGGGCGATGCGACGGATCGTGAGGTGCAACCCGAGTAGTGCAACCACGAACGCGATGCCCATGGGCAGCATCGTGGTCGACGGCTTGCCGCCGATCGTGAGGTCGATGATGACGATGGCGGCTACGCCGATTGCCACCGCGAACGCGAGCAGCGCCAGTTCGAGTGCCTGCAACTTACGGGGAGCGCGCAGCGCAGTGATGCGCTGCAGCACGGTTTCGCTTGTGCGGGTCTTCTCGAAGGTGCGGGGCTCCTTCGCTGCCGGGGAATCAGTCATCAGAGTCCCCCAATCGCAGCACGATGTCGCGCGCCTCTTCGAGCGAGCCAGCACTCAGCGTGCGCTTCACCTGTCGCTGCTCGAGGCCGTCAAGATCGGAGAGCGGGATCTCGGTGTCTTCCGCGACCGAGGAGAGCGAGAACGCGCCAATGTCTTGCTGCACGCCCTGGTAGATGACGACGGTTTCGCCGTCGGTGCCAACGAAGTAGCGGGTCTGCGTCCACTGGTAGCCGACGAGCAGCGCGCCGCCGATGGCGACGAGCACCGCGATCGCACCGAACGCCCACAGCAAACGACGGCGACGGTTGCGGCGCCGTGTTTCGGCCATGAGTTCGGCCAGATACTCGTCGACGCGCGATTCGAAGTGGCTCTCCTCGACAACCGGTGCCTTGCGCACGGGCCGCTTGCGGCTGAGCAGACGATTGCGAGCGGTCGAGGTGGTGCCATCGATCGCGTCATCGGTCGTCGCGGCAGAGCCGGCAAACCGGGCACCTTCGCGCTTGAGTTCGCGGGTGTCGCCGGGGTTCACGGCGGGCGCAGCCTCGGTCTCGACGAGCACGACCGTGACGTTGTCAGGTGCGCCGTGCGCGAGGCTCTTGTCGATGAGGGCGTCGACGCCACCCTGGAGCGACGTGCGGCGGCGCAGAATCTTCTCGATGTCGACGTCGTCGACGTAGCCGCAGAGGCCGTCAGAGCACAGCAGCCACACATCGCCGGGCAGCGTGTCAACGACCATGGTGTCAACTTGCGGCGACGAGTCGACATCGCCGAGCACACGCATCAACACCGAACGACGAGGATGAATCTTCGCCTCTTCCTCGGTGATCTTGCCGCTGTCGACGAGGCGCTGCACGAAGGTGTGGTCTTTGGTGATCTGCTTCAGCGCGTTGTCGCGCAGCAGATACAGGCGGGAATCGCCGATGTGGCCAATGGCCAGCTGATCCTCCACCGGGATGATGCCCGTGAAGGTGGTGCCCATGCCAGCGAGCTCGGGCCTGTCGCGCACGGTGGCGCGCAGTTTCGTATTTGCGTCGAGGATCGCCGTGCGCAAGACATTGGTCGTTGCCTCGGGGCTGCCCGTGGGCGGCACGTCGAGGGACGCGAGTGCCTTCGTCGCAATCGCGGATGCGACGTCGCCGCCCGCGTGGCCACCCATGCCGTCGGCAACGAGGTAGATGTGGTCGCCCGCGAACGCGGAATCCTGGTTGTTCGACCGCACCATGCCGACGTGGGAGCCGATGGCGCTTGAATACGTGACCGTCACGCTCAGGGCCTCAGCTCGAACGTGGTCGTGCCGATGGTGACGGGCGTGAACGGGGGAACCGGCAACGACTTGGTGACGCGGGTTCCGTCGAGCCGGGTGCCATTGGTGGAATCAAGATCGGTGAGGATCCACTCATCGCCCGTGCGTGCCAGGCGTGCGTGGTAAGTGGACGTGTACTCGTCAACAATCACGAGGGTCGAATCGCTGCTGCGGCCGATCGTGACGAGGTCGTCGTCGAGAACGATTGACGTGCCGGCCGCGACGCCCGATGTGATCACGAGGTGCCGCGCTGCGCCCCCGCCAGCCGAGGGAAGTGCACCGCCGCTCGGGGTGATGGCGGGGCCGGAAGCAGATTGCGACGCAGCCTGCGCTGCCGCAATGGACTGGGCTGCCGCCGCATTGGACGGCGCCGGCGCGGCCTGCGGCGTGACCGCCTGCACTGACGGCGACGAGGCATCGCCCTTCATGCGGCGCACCGGGGCGCCGAACAGATCGCTGCGCAGTGCGTAGACGATGGCAAAAATAAAGATCCACAGCACCAGCAAGAAGCCAATGCGCAGAATCAGGAGGGTGAGTTCGCTCACAGGCCTCTCCAGAAGTCTTCGTCGATGCCGGGCGCCGCGTCGGAAGCGGGGCCCGGGTTCGAGGTGCGCGGGGCCGACGATGGGCCCGCGCTGGGCGGTGTGACCGGGAAATCTGCGGGGACCGGGGCGGCCGGGGGTGCCGTTTTGCGGGCTGTGGGCTTGGGCTTGGGAGCAGCCTGCTGCGGTGCCGCGGGGCTCTGCGGTGCGGGGCGTTGTGCTGCGGAGGAGGGTCGTTGCGCGGCAACTGAATCTCGACCGGGTACGAGCTGGAATTGCAGGCTCGTCTGTCCGATCGTGATGATCGTGCCGGGGGAGAGGGCGGCTTCGCGGAAGCGCTGCCCGTTGATCTTCGAACCGTTCGTTGACCCGAGATCGCGCGCGATGCCAGCAGCGCCGTCCCAGATCAGCTCAAGGTGCCGACGTGACGCGGCATTGTCGGTGATGCGAATGCCGCAGTCGCTGCCGCGGCCAACGGTGGTCGTGCCGCGAGCGAGCTCGTGCCGCGTGCCATCGACATCGACGGCCGCTACCCAGTCGACAGCGCCTTCGACACGTGAGGCGTCGACCTGCAGCACACCGACGGTGATTGAGCTGTCGCGACGAATTTCGACGTCGGGCTCACCAAGCAGTTGGTAGCTCTGACGCTTTGCGTGCTTCACGATCACGCCGCGCAACTCCTGTTCGAGGGTGGCGCCAAGCTGATGCAAGCGATCCGCGTCTTTCTCGGACACGCGGACGACGAACCTGTTGGGCGCGAGCACGCGGTCACGGTCGACGATCACCGCGCCGATATCGAGCTCACGCTTCAACGCGGAGGCGATCTCGACTGGCTGCACACCGGAGCGGAACGTCCGAGCGAACGCGCCATTCACGGCACGCTCAAGCCCGCGCTCGACGCTGTCCAGTATGCCCACGTATCGTTCCGTTCCTGTCGCAGCCGCGGGCGACACCCGCGGCGGTTTGCTTTAGTTTAGCCCGCTTTGGTGAGTCGGGCCTCGGCTGCTAAGCTAGGGGAGTTGTCTGAGTGGTAGCGCTCAGGAACGACTCGCGCGAGTGGCGGAATGGCAGACGCGCTGGCTTCAGGTGCCAGTGCCCGCAAGGGCGTGGGGGTTCAAGTCCCCCCTCGCGCACGAGATTCAGTAGGGCCCGAGATCGGTAACGATTTCGGGCCCTACTGCGTTGTGTGGCGTTGTTACGGCCGATCGGTGCGCGCGTGCGTGTGCCTGCGAACCCGGCACCCCCGCGAGCGGGGCACCCCGCGAGCGGGGTAACTTGTCGCGCGTGTTGCGTTCGCAACACGCGGCGAAACTTACCCCGCTCGCAGGGGTGTGGGACAGGAGTGTGGGACGAGTCTGGCCTAGGCCTTGAAGGGGTGTCCGCTGCCCTGGACCGGATCGGGCAGGCCGTGCTTGCGTCGCAGGAGTCTCGCGTGGACGGCACTTGTGAGCACTATTGCGCTGGCTAGCCAAACGGTGCCGTAGACCACAAGTCCTACGACGAACACGCCCCCATCGTTCTTGCTAGAGCCCATCATCGCGATGATGAGAATAACTAGAATCGCCGACTCGATGGCTACCAACGCACTGATCCCGCTCACGGAGTACACGGCCCGAGAAGTGCTGCTCTCGCTCCAGGCCGGGCCCGCCTCTGCTCGTGTATAAATCCGGAGCTCGCCATCGGTGACGCCGCGAAGCGCCTTGACCCGCTCTCCTTGTGCGCGTCGAGCGGACGCTTCGTCGAGGACGGCCTGATCCGCCGTTTGTTGAGGAGTGAGGCGAGTGCGGAAATCGGGCCGTTCAGTCGGTCGCGCGTTGGCCGGGTCTCTCGGAGGTCGGAAGAGCGGGATGGCAACTACGCCGCTGAACACGCGTCGTCCCGAGCGCGCTGTCCCCGCGATGGTCACACCGAGGTGCGCGATACACAGGGCAACGTACCCGATGACTCCCCACCCCAGCGGGAGGAAGCTGCGGGTGAGGTCGGCGATTCCCATCGCGAGCATATACGCCACGATTGCTACGGTTCCAACGACGACCGTTAGGCCCCAGTTCGCAGCATTTCGGGCGTTCTCAGCGGCCTGCGGCGGTCCCTTGCGGGCTGTCGCGGGGTAGACGCACATCATGACGAAGCCAGCGACCAGGGTGTTCACGATCGGTACGGGGAGGCAAGCGAGGAAGCCCATCGCCCAAGACAGTCGACCAGTGCGAGCTGATGAGCTCGGCTTAGGGACGGGCGAGAGATGCTGTGAGCTGTCTCTCTGTGAGATCGTCATGGGTGAAGTATGCCAACAAATGAAGTTGAGCTGCCGCCGGTGCCTGACTGTGTTGTGGTGACGGCCAGGGCACCATATGTCAGAGCGAAGGCGGACGAGTAGCATCGGACTCGCCAGGGTCCGAGTGGATGGTCACGATCTGTGTGGGTGGTGAAACAACGCCACCGTCTGCGATTTGGGATGGTTGAGGAGCGGGTATGGGTCTGTTTTCACGGTCAAAGAAGATGCAGCCGGCAAGCGGATCGGCGTCGCCTGTTCGGGGTGACCTGGTTGTGCCGCTGATGGCGGGATCGGAGTGGCTAGAGGCGAATGAGACCCTGCTCGCTCAGACTCCGGGCTTCCCGCCCGAGGAATTCCCCGCCTCTTTCACGGTAGTAGAGGGGCTGCACGTGTGGTTCGCGGTTGACCCCGGCCACATCTGGGAAGCGGTCAGAAAGCGCGACGTCGAGACGTTTGGTGGGCCTGAAGCTCTTCAGGCGGCGGCGGTCGGGAATCTGCGCCTGCGAGGAAATATCAGCGTGATGGGTAGGGACGGCCGTTATATCCTCACGGTGCCTGACGAGGAGGACTTGAGCGCTTCACTTGTGTTGGATCCCGAGCGGTGGCGGCCCACGATCGACATCCCGGGAGACCTGATCGTCGCCGTCCCCCGTCGAACGAGCGTCTACCTGTGTAGTGCTGATGACCCCGATGCTGTGGCCGAACTCTCCGCCCGAGCCGAAGACGTGTTCCAGGCGGGAGCCGGGAAGCCAGTCACTCCGGCGCTGTACCGTCTCAGCGGGACGGTCCTGTCACTCCACTCGTAATTGTCGCTGGTCTCGCCTGATCCATCGCTTGTTGGGGAGTGAGGCGCGGCGGAAGTCGGGTTCAGCGCGGCGACGATGCCAACGACCACTCGCCGTTCGGCCGGTCACCCGAATAGGGGGATACGCTGCGATCATGGCTGAGCGGAAGAATACGGAGAGTCTGCGGTACGCGCGGGCGGTCGCCAAAACGGGTTCGTTCAGTGCTGCGGCGCGCGCCTACGGCGTGACTCAACCCGCCCTGTCGAACGGGATCGCACGGCTCGAGGAGACCTTGGAAGAACGGCTTTTCGAGCGGTCTCCCCGTGGAGTCACCCTCACCCCGTTCGGCAGGCACATGCTTCCGCACATCGAAAGCGCGATCCAAAGTCTCGATAACGTGTCGGCGGAGGCGCGGCGTTGGACGAAACCGACGGGTGGGGCGATCCGGATGGGGGTGTCCCCACTCATCAGCCCGAAGCTCATCGCTCAGGCTTACAACGCCGTCTGCTGCCTTGAATCGGTAGCTAAACCGCGGGACCTCGTGCTGCGGGAGGCGAACCTTTCTGAGCTGCAGGACGCACTGGTCTCCGATGATCTCGATCTCATCGTGATCCCCTCTGTCGGCCCGCTACCCCGCTACGAGCACCGAGCTATCGACTCCGAACAGGTCGTGTTCGTGGAAGCGAACGCGGAGACGAGCGACCCGATCGAGTTGCAGGAGCTCGCCAATCGCCAGCTGATCCTCGTGCCCGACACTTGCGGGCTCACCACCTTCACACGCGATCTTCTGGCTTCTCGCGACCTGCCGATGCATGCCTATCCCGGCGAAGCGGCGAGCTATCGGGTGCTCGAAGAATGGTCGACACTCGGACTCGGGGCGGCGCTGCTCCCCATCTCACGCGTCAGCGAGAGAGGGTACCGACCGGTTGTCAATGACGGGATGGAGGTGGAGATCTTCTACGAGGCCGTCTGGAACCCCACCTCTGGTCTGGGCGTTGAGCTTGACGCCCTCGTCAGGATGTTGCAACACGAGTCCGTGTAGCGGCGCATTCGCGGAGTTTATGGCCTCATTCATCGGACGCACCTACCGCGATTCCCGGGCTCTCCTTAGCTTGGTGAAGTGCAGGCAACGTGCCGCCACCGACTGAAGGAGCTCACATGGCCAACCTCGAGACCACCCCGCGTGAGGGGAAATCGAACATGGAGAATCAGGCATTCGATTTCACCGGACAGAAGCTGATCGTCGTTGGCGGGAGCAGTGGCATGGGCTCCGCCGCGGCTGAACTCGTGGCAGCAGCCGGCGGCGAGGTAGTGGTCATCGCCCGCAATACGGCGAAGCTCGCCGCGGCGCAGGAGGCTCTGACGAAGACCGGGGCGACCGTTCACACGATCGCAGTGGATCTCAATGACTTCGCGGCCGTCGAAGGTGTCCGGCATGAACTGTCGAGCCAGCACGCCGATGCGTCGCTGCTGGTGAATGCCGCGGGCGTCTTTGTTCCCAAGCCCTTTCTCAAGCACTTGGTGAGCGACTACGACTCGTATCTGGACCTTAGTCGTTCGACATTCTTTATTACGCAGACCGTGGCCGCGAACATGGTCGATGCTGGAGTCACGGGGTCGATCGTGAACCTTGGCTCGATGTGGGCCCACCAGGCGATCGCGGCAACGCCTTCATCGGCCTACTCGATGGCGAAGGCTGGTCTGCATGCGCTGACCCAGCACCTCGCGATCGAGCTCGCCCCGCATGGCATTCGGGCGAACGCCATCGCGCCCGCGGTCGTGCGAACCCCGATCTACGAGGGTTTCATCCCTAAAGATGATGTCGCCGAAGCAATCAGCGGGTTCAACTCGTTCCACCCGATCGGGCGGGTGGGGACACCCGAGGAAATTGCTGAGATTACGGCGTTCCTGCTGTCGGGCAGGGCCGGTTGGGTGACCGGAGCGATCTGGGACGCCGACGGCGGGGTGATGGCGGGACGCCACTGACGCCTTGGAGCGAACGCATTCGAAACAGGCAGGGTGCGCGCGTTCCCCCAAGGTGCGTTCAACCCCTTGTGATGAAAACGACCGTCCCTGGGGACGCGAACTTGAGGGTGACGCCTTTAGCCATTACCTTGACGGGGCCGCTTGAAGGGGTGATCGATCCAATTCGGTCACCGGCAAACGCTTTAGTGACTCCGCTCAGGTTGACTGAGCGAGTTCCTGAGCCCGCAAATCCATTGGGGTTCTTGTTGGTCAGGCACATTGACGTGCTGCTGCAACCCGGCCCAACGACAGTAATCGCTCGCCCCAATGGTCCTGGCTTTGGAGCGATAGAGATCGCGGCAAGGTCCACCCCCGATTCGAGGTCGTACAGAACGGTGGCGTTGCCTAGATCAACCAGGGAATCAATCTCTGCTTGAGTTTGTGTCCCCTGAAGGTCTGATAGTGCAGCATCGATGGCCGCCTCTCCGGCAGGCGAGGAAGTGGTGACACCTGGGCCAAGTTCGATAATGCCCTCGTTCTGCTCCGTAGTCGCGTTCGCCACTGCGGGCAGGCCCAACAACGCGAGAGAAAACACGCCAGCGGCGACAATTCGTAGACTTGCAGACCATTTCGACTTCGTCATGGGATGGCGCCTCTCGTGAACTAATACCTATCGAAGCCCCACTTAACAGTGCGGCTTCGCCCGGCAAGAAGTGCCGATATGCCAGCCTAACAATTAATTCGTTGATCAACTTATAAAAACACATTGTTTTCATAAAGTTTATCCTCGCAACCCTCAACGGGCCCTTGCGAACGCTACGAATTGAATCTCATGCGGAAAGAAATTCGGAGGGACGTAGTCGATTTGGTTAACGCGTACTCACGCGGCCGGATCGGGCTCCGGCTTCATCCAGAACGGTGAGTAGTGGTACCCATCGGGGTCATCGAACTGCCGCTGGTACATGAAAGGGTAGTCGTCGGTGTCACCGATCCGTCCGCCCGTGGCACCTGCTCGCTCCGTGAGTTCGTCAACCGCCTCACGGCTACCGAGATCGAACGAGACCGTGACTTTTGAGGGCGTCTCTGGCCCACCGATCAGCTCTTCGACACCACCGACACTGGCATACATCTCCCGGCTTCCGAGCATGACGTACTGGTCGGGCGCGATCTCGAAGCACGACACGCTGTCATTGGACATCTCTGCGTTGAGTGTCCAGCCCAGGGCGTTGTAAAAGGCGGTCGCGCGCTCGACGCTCTCGACAGGGCAGGTGATGAAGAGGCTCATTCCGTCATACTTCCAAACCACGAGTACATCCGTCAACGGCGCTATTCCGCGTCGGGTGCTGCCGGCGTCGGCTGACGTACACTGGCAGTCGGAGCACTGGGGTTCCGACGAACGACGACGGAGTCGGGGTGACGCATGATCACGTGCCGCACGGCAGACATTGATGAAGCCGTCTCGGCCGTCGCGCGGGTGTATTGCGATCACACGCTTCGCGTCGTTCCCCAGTCGAGCATCGCATCGGGCCCGGTTGCTATGCGCCTGCGCGCGACGGACGGCATGGGGGCTGGGCTCGTTTCCCTCGCCTACGGTGCTGACGTCGAAGTCGATCCGGGTGAACTCCAGGGGATGACGCTCGTCAAACACGCGGTGAGTGGTCGAGCGAACGTTCGTCAGGCGCGGGAAACAAGTGTGCTTCGTGCGGGGCGCACGCTGATCGTCTCCGGCAACCGCCCGACCCGATATGAGTACGACCGGGCGTTCGCCCAGATCTCGCTTCGCCTCGATCCCGCCATGATCACTACGCGGTTTGGCGAGGTGGTGGGGGCGCAGCTCGAGTCCGAAGTGCGTTTCGAGCTGCGGCCATTGCCGTCGGAGGTCGAATCGGCGTGGTCTCAGATCATTCACCTGGCGGTGCGCGACGACGTGCTCCCCGCCGCATCCACCGACCATCTGGGGAAAATCGGGCTCGATTTGCTGCTGCAGCGGGTTGCACACAATCACTCGGGTCTGCTCTCGCAGGAAGTCGCGCCGAGCCGGACGATGCTCTCGCGTGCGCTCGACACGATCGACGCCATTCCAGACTATGAGGTGCCCACGGCCGGCGATATCGCTGCGCGCATGGGAGTGAGCCTGCGTACGATCGAACGGTTGTTCCGGGAAGAAGCAGGCATGAGCCCGACGCGATACTTGCGAAATCGGCGACTCGATCGCGTGCGCGCGCATCTGGAGACCGGTCCAGAGGGCATCCTGGTCGCCGATGCCGCTGCCGCCCAAGGTTTCTACCACGCGGGCCGCTTCGCGCAACAGTATCGAGAGCGCTTCGGAGAGACACCCTCGACCACGGCGCAGCGCGCCGCACGGTGAGTGTCGCGTTCGGGATAGCCGCGTCGGATATGGCATAGCGGCTGCGAGTAATCGACGGGACGATGGCAGACAGACCGGTCCGCCAACGGAGGAGAGACCCGCGATGAAGCTTTCGCCATCCGCTCACGTCGATACGTTCACTCGGGATTCGCTGCCACCGTTCGAGCAGTGGCCGATGCTCGAGTTCACGATCCCGGAGGTGCAGTACCGGGAACGGCTGAACGCAGGCACCGAACTCGTCGATCGCACGATCGCCGAGCACGGCGGGGATCGGCCGGCGATCTTTACGGGCATCGGGAGTAGCTGGAGCTATGCCGAACTACAGCGCCGGGCGAACCAGTTCGCGCGGGTGCTGACCGAGGACTTTGGGGTTGTGCCCGGCAACCGCGTGATGCTGCGCATGCTGAACGGACCGTGGGCGGTCGCGTGCTGGCTCGGTGTCTTGAAGGCCGGTGCAGTGGTGGTCACCACCATGGTTGCGTGGCGTAAGAAGGAGATTGGGCAGGTGGCTGAGCGAGTGCGCCCGACCGTACTCGTCGCCGACCATCGCGGCCTCGACGACGTTGAAGCCGCTCGAATCGACGGGCTGCTCGCAGGGGTGCGAGTAATCGTGGCGGGCGGCGGCGACGACGAACTGCAGCGGGCGTGCGAGGCGAAGCCCGGTGACTTCACGGCGGTCGATACGGCCGCCGATGACGTGGCGTTGCTCGGCACGACGAGCGGCACGACGGGCGTGCCCAAGGTCACCATGCACTTCCACCGCGACATTCTTGCGAACGCCGACACGTTTGGGAAGCGGGTGCTCCATCTCTCCGAGCACGACGTGAGCGCGACCACGGCACCGCTCGCCTTCACCTTTGGGCTCGGCGGTGCCGTCGTCTTCCCGTTGCGCACGGGCGGTGCCGCCGTGATCCTCGAACGGGCAACGCCCATCGAGCTCGCGAAGCTCATTGAGCCGCTCGGGATCACAGTGCTCTACACCGCGCCCACCGGGTACCGAGGAGCGGTCAAAGAGGGCCTCGCTGACGAACTGCGCAAGTTGCGGCTCGGCGTTTCTGCGGGCGAACACCTGTCGCGGGAGACATTCGACGACGTCGAGGCCGCGAGTGGACTGCGTCTGGTCGACGGAATCGGGTCGACCGAGATGCTGCACGTGTTTATCTCAGCCTCCGGTGGCGACGTGCGACCGGGCGCCACGGGTCGCGCGGTTCCTGGCTACCGGGCGACGGTGGTCGGTGATGACGGCGAGTCGGTCCCAGCCGGAGTGCCCGGGCGGCTCGCCGTTATCGGCCCGACCGGCTGCCGCTATCTGAACGACGAGCGTCAGGCGAACTACGTGCAGAACGGGTGGAACATTACCGGCGACACGTTCGTCATGGACGAGGACGGCTACTTCACGTTCTACGCGCGTACCGATTCCATGATCGTCACGGCGGGGTACAACGTGGGTGCCTCAGAGGTGGAAGAGGCCGTCACCTCGCACCCCGACGTGCTCGAGTGCGCCGTCGTCGCTCGCCCCGACCCGACGCGCGGCACGATCGTCAACGCCTTCGTGGTGCCGCGCGCGGGCATCGAAGACTCGGATGCGCTGCGCGTTGAGATCCTCGACACAGTGAAGGAGGGGCTCGCTATCTATAAGTGCCCGCGCCGCATCGACTTTGTGTCGGAGTTGCCGCGTAACCCAAGCGGGAAGGTGCAGCACTTTGTGCTCCGTGAACGGGCAGAGGCCGAGGCGGCGGCAGAGGTTGCGGCGCGGCGCGCGCAGTAGTTTGGCGACGCGCGATCGTAGTATGGGTGGTGATTGCCTCGATCACTATGTGGTCTGTACCCGCGAAGAAGCAGTAGGAACCCATTAATTGGAGGTCCATGTGATTGGTTACGCCGACGTGCAGAATCTCGAGGGTGAGCGACGCGAACTCGTGCAGTCACTCTACGAGCGCAGAGACATGCTGTGGTCGATGCCCAGTGATTTCGGCAAGATCGAGGCCATGGAGCAGTTCATCGCTGACTGCGAACGCGTAGGTCTCGCGCCGCTTATCGCTAGCGGCCTCTTCGAGCTGCACATGACATTGAGTAGCGGTGCCCTGGAACGCGAAGCGCTGACGGCATTTGTGCGCCTCATGCGCCACATCGACCGGTACGGCGACTTTGTCAATCCGCGCAACGTCGTCACGATGTTGAACGCTGTCGCAACCAGCACCCTGTCGATCCTGGAGGATCCGACTATCTCCCTCGCGCAACTCGAACGGGTGATTGACCTCGTCGAGAAGCAGGTGCGCACTCGAGGCACCGATCCTGTTGGTGTCATGGTCGCCAGGGCAGCGGTGGCTGCTGCTCGTGGCGATACCCGACAGACTGCGCAATGGGTGGAACGCTGGCGGGCAGAACCCAGCGAGGAGTGGCGTGCCGATGACCTGTCAGTGATCCCCATCGAAATGCCGCTGATTGCGAGTTTCGACCTGCGGCGCGCAATCGAAACAACGGAACAGCGGTTGCGCATGGTGGGCATCGATCGTGACAGGCTGAGTGCGGACCAGCTCAATGACGCTGTTCCGTTGCTCGCGATGTTGGCGTTCTTCCGGCTTCGCGCCGGCGATATTGACGAGGCGCGAAGGATTGCGGACCAATTGCTTGAAGGGGTCGGAATAGACGTCCTCGCGCGATCGGTGTCTCCCGACTACCTCATTCCCATCCTGGAGCATCGCGCCGATGCTGCGCTCGTAGTCGTCGATGACGTGCTTCGGAACCTTGCTTTGGATCTGAACAACTTCGAAGCGCTCGCTGCGTTGGCGCGTAATCGCTTGCTCGCCGATCCGAACGAGGAAGAAGCGCGTCTCCTGCGAGCCTTGGCCGAAGCCGCAGCCGCAGCGTATGACGAGCGCGGGGGTACCGACGTACAGCGCAGAGAGCTCGACTCCTTCTGGTGGGCGGGAGTGGAAGCGACACCGGATCCCGTCATCGACCAAGAGACCTGGGGAGACGTTCAGGCGCGCGCGCTGCGGATCCTGAGCGCGGGTTGGCTCCGCCGAAACGGACCTGTCCGCGAGGATCGCATCCCTATTGCCCTCCAAGATCAATACTCCGAACTGTTTGGGCGGTTCCGGGAACTGCTCTCGACGGAAACGATGGCGGACACAGACGAACTCGCCGCCGAATTGGAGGTGGAGGGAGAAGCGCTACGCTGCCTCACCACCCGATTCTGTGTACCACTCTTCCATTCGCTGCAGTCGTCTCAGCTTGGGGCGAACGGAAAGGTCGTCGACCTGTATCAGCGTGCTCAACGCGTGATCGCCGACGACCCAACAGCCGTAAGTGCGAGTTATCGCGCCTACGGCCCGCCGACCTTTTTGCTCGCCGTTCTTGACGGTATCGCCACGCCAAGTGTGCCGTGGTCACAGATCGAAGAGCTTATTGATGCAGAGGATCGTATTCGTGAGTGGATGGGCGGAACGAACGCACGCATTCATTTTGCGCGAGCAGAAATTGCCGCCCATGTGGGCGATCACGAGGTATTGCGCGAGGAACTCGCGTCAATGCAGAAGAGTCTTCAGGCAGGCCAGGAACCATTCGATCGCACCATCTTGGATCTCGTAGCCATCGGGCAAGCGGCGATACCGCTGCCTGAGATCGCGCGGGAGACAGCGCGACGGGTCGCTGAGGAAGGTACAGAAGCGCAGCAACGGGGGGCGATCGGATGGCTGTGCTGGATGGACGTGCGCGACGGCGTGCACTCCGGAGCAGAGAAGCTCGCCGATCTGCTCGACTCAGTCGACGGCGACCCTGACGAACTCGAGCAGCTGCCCGGGTGGGCGCTGCTTGAGGGGCTCGCCGAAACGGACAGGGATCTTCTCCCGGTTGTCGAGTCGCTACTTGCAGGGGCCACTGAGGGCGATTGCACAGAGGTCGAACTCTTCGCCGCCGCCAGTCGAGTGCTCCAAGACCGGGCCCCTCATGACCCTCGCGGGCCCGAGCTGCGGGCAATGGTGGAGGGCGTCGGGCGCGACCTCGACGACAGAAATGGCAACGCGAAATGGAGTTCGCATCTGCACAATCGCTGGCTGCGCAGTGACCGCGCGTTCGGAGCTCGAGATTGAATGACGTGACCGGGGAAAACTTCCGCGTAGATCTGCGCGGACTCGTCGACATTCTCTCGCATCATCTGTATTCGAGTCCGAGGGTGTATCTGCGTGAACTCATTCAGAATGCGCGCGATGCAATCATCGCGCGCCACGAGTTCGAGCCGGAGTCACCGGAGGAAATCACGATTGAGGTCGTTGAAGCCTCAGGTGAGCTGATCGTGCGTGATCAGGGCGTCGGCCTCACTGAAGAGGAGATGCGAGCCGTCTTGGCAACGATCGGCGCTTCAAGCAAGCGCGAAGACTTCGCACGGACGCGACGTCAGTACCTTGGCCAGTTCGGCATTGGGCTGTTGTCTTGCTTTCTCATTGCCGACAGTATCGAGGTGCGCTCTCGCAGTGCGCGTCGAGCCGATGCCCTCACAATCAGTTGGGTCGGAAACGCGGACGGCACATTCTCAATTCGGCAAGCCGACGAACCGCTGCCAAGCCCGGGGACTGAGGTGCGACTGCAGGCTCGGCCTGATGATCGGGAATGGGTACACCCGCACCGGGTCCGGCTGCTGGCTGAGCGATTCGCAAGCCTTCTCGATTTACCCGTTTCGCTCAATCGCGGCCCGGTCTTGCCCGCTGAGATCGTCAGCCAGCAGACGCCGCCGTGGAGCGGAAGCACCGCGGAAATGGAGGAGTGGGCGCACCGCGAGTTCGGCTACCGACCGCTCGCAATGCTGCCAGTTTTCGTGCCGAGCGCGGGCGTACGAGGAATCGCGTTTATCGCTGACAACCCGGGCCAGGTCGGGAGCCGTCGGGGGGACACCGTGTACTCGCGAGGCATGTTCGTCACTGACAGCAGCGTGCAGCTGGTGCCATCGTGGGCGTATTTTGTTCGGCTTGCTGTTGAAGCGGGTGATCTTCCCCTGACCGCATCCCGCGAAGCCCTGCAAGAATCCGCCGTAATTGAAGCGGTAAAGGAGCAAATCGGCGGCCAGATCCGGGAAGGAATCGAGCGATTCGCTGAAAGAGACCCGGCCGGTTTCGCGAGATTTCTCAACATACATTCCAAGGGCCTCATGGCCATGGCCGTTAGCGACGACGAAATGCTCGAACTTGTGGTGCGAAGCGTCACCTGGGAGACCAACGAGGGCGAGCAGACTCTTGCGCGTATGCAACGCGATACGGAGTCATTGCTGTATACGACTTCAATGGCTGACTTTACGGCGTTCGGCCCGCTGCTTTCAGCTCGCGGAACACTTCTCATCAACGCCTCTTATGTGTACGGCAGAGAGATACTCAGGCGCCACACCGAACGGCCTCGTCAGGGCGCGCGCCTGCAGCCCTTCGACTCGCGGCGGTTTATCGACCAGTTGCCGAAGCCGCTCGATGGTGTATTCGCGCAGGCGCTTGAAACCCAAGCACGTCCCGTGCTGGAGCGACTGGGTGTCTCACTCGACCTCCGCGAGTTTGCCCCGGTTACAGTGCCTGTCGTGTTCATCGATGCCAGCGGCGGCGAGCCACTGGAGGCACTCGACGATGATGCCGCTGATCCATGGGCTGATTTCCTCAGTGAGCTCGGAGAGACCACAGATCGCGATGCAGCGGAGGGACCGCGATTGGTCATAAACGTCGCAAGCACGGCCGTCCGCGCACTCGATCGGTTGACGGATACCTACGTGCGTGACGAAGCGATCACCGGCCTGTACGTGATTGGCAGACTCTTTGCGGGAGAACGACTCGCGCCGCAAGACACGGTGCTGCTGAACCGCGCCATGCAGTCCCTGATCACCGCCGCGGGCGCATAGACCGACGCTCAGGCCCGCTCTCGATCTGGGCCGCAATAGTCCCTTTCGCCGAGACCTAAGCCAGATACTCCTGAAGTGCGCTCAGCAGCTCCTCGCTCGTGTGTTGCTCTTGGTCGAGGTTCTCCTGCAGGAGTTTTGCCGCACCGCTCGCGCCGAGGGTGGTCGCTTGCAGAATTAGCCCGGAGTAGGCAGCGATCTCGAAGTGCTCGTTTCCGAGTGCACTCATGAGGGCGATCTGGTTGTGGAGCTTGGGTTCTGCTTTTTCAAGCAGGGCAGCGGCCTGATTCTTGATGCCGGTGGTCGCCGGCGAGGGCGCACTTGACTCGTCGAATCCCAGTTCCTTGAAGACCTGAGTCAAATTGGCGATCTGCTCGCGGGTCTCGTCCGCGTGGTGGGAGAAGAGCTTTTTGATCTTCGCGTCCTTCGCAGCGGCGTGAAGCTCGTCGAGAGCTTCGAGCGAGTGCTGCTCCATCGTGAGCGCACTGCGGACCTGGTAATGGATAAGGTCTTCGGGCGTACTGATCTGCTGCTGGGCCATGTCTTTCACTCCCTAGTTCGGGTACTTGGAACTGACGTGGCACTCATTCTGAAAAGGTTCCGACCCGAGGTCCAGGGGCTTGCAGATGATGATGGTTTCGTGAGACTAGGCTTCCTCACCGCACAGCATCGAGTGCCTCGCGGAAGTTGATGAACTGCTCGTCGCGACGGATTACGGGTTCACGTTCCAACTGGCTCCGCACACCGCCATTTGGATCACCGGGCTTCTTTTGCACCTGTCTCGTGACCATCGCGACCGCGATCCGGTCGTCAGGAGCGTGCATGACTTCCAGCGACCAAGATCCTGGTTGGGCAGGGGAATTGTGGCTCGCGCTGAGCAGGGCAGTGAGCGCAGGATCGGTGGCGCTCGTCGCGTTTTCGATGACCGACCACACGAGATCGGGATCGACAGCAGCAAACGACACCGTGATCGCGTGGCTCATTTTTCCGCCCTGTGGCGTGCGCCAACGGCGAGACCACATGATAATTCCCGTGACGCCGAGACCAATAAAGACAACCGGCGCGATGATCATCCCGAGACCACCTCGCACACCGACACTCTCGCGGCCGCCCCGAACGAACGCTTCGGGATTCACGATCGCGGTGATCGCAATTGCGACGCCAACAGACATCACGATGATCCAGAAAATCGTTCGTCGCGGCGACCGCTCCGGCCGAAAAATATCGGGACGGGTCTTGAGGTAGTTCCCCATCCCCATGCCTACGTCGTGAATCAAAATGTTTGACACTGTGAGACTCCCATGCGTGTTGTCGTGCCCTCACAGTATCGGAGACCTTTCGTGAGAGCGCAGCGAACCACGGTGCTGTTATGCCTGGCGCGTATCAAAAATGTGAAAACAAAATTCCCCTGCATGGAAATCTCTAAAAATATCTGGATGCAGTCCGTCATTTTTGTGGTGCTCATCTTGTCTACATAGTTACGAGTGCATTCTCGAGCGCTCCACGAGAGGTGAAGTGGAAAATGGGCAAGAAGAAGATAGGCGCGGCTGTATTCGGCACAGTGATGGCTGCGGCGGCGGCCTGCTCGGCCGTGCCAACCGCCGCAATAGCCGCCGCGTCGCTCACGATTGAGAAGACCAGTTCCGTCGACAGCACCCTTGTGGGAGACACGGTCGAGTTCACGGTCACCATCAGCGGCCCGGCAGGCACCTATTTCAACGCTCAGGATCGCATCGCGGGGTACGCGGACAACACCGCTGCACCCGCGGTGACCGCTATCACCCCAGCGCCGGGATATAGCGCGATGTCAACGAGCATCAGCATGGACAACATCACGGTGAGCGGATATCTCGACGATTCGGGCATGTTCGTCTACACCTACTCGGTTCTCGTTGACGCGGTTGGTGACGCTGTGCTGGAGTCCGAAGGCTGCGTATACGGGCAGGTTCCGACGCGACCTACGCGACCTACGCGACCTACGGACCCTACCGTCGTGCCGCCCATTGAAGAGATTATGCCCTCCGTAAGTGGGGAGGAGACAGTTGTCGAATCGGCCGAAACAGAATCTGTCGCCGCCGAGTCAGATGAAACCGCGGACGTGCCGGTGCTCGCCTCTGAGGTGCAGGTCATGGACGCAATCGGGAACTGCTTCAACCACGAAGTAGCCATCACCGTCCCCGAGACGCCCGTCACACCCGAGAATCCCACTGAGCCTGAGGTTCCCGGCGGCACTGAGGTGCCCCAGGACCCGGAACAGCCCGCCGTGCAAACGCCGGAACAGCCAACCGTTCCTGCTCCGGCACCAGCCACTGCACCCGTCGTTGCGACAGGCGCGAAAACTGCCGCGCTCGCTCACACTGGCGCGGAAGACCACACCGCTGCCGCTGCCGGCGCCGCTGTCGGTCTGACCGCTGTGGGCGCGGGACTCATTGCTCTGCGTCGAAAGTTCCGCCAGAGCCAGATCTAACCACGTCATTTGCCGGAGCAGCGCCGTGGGCTCGCTGCTCCGGCACTCACCAACATCGCGGGAACTTCGGTGCCAGGTATTACCATGACGAACCAAAAAATTCTGATCAAGATCGTGTCCTATCGGGACCCCGAGCTCATAAAAACCATTGCCTCGGCTCTCGCCGCAGCAGACCACCCAGAACGGGTTGAGTTCGCGATTGTGAACCAGGTGGGGGATGAAACCCGAGATCAGCTCGCAATCTTTCACGCTGATCCGCGCTTCACTGTGACCGAAGTGCACTGGTCTCAATCCTTGGGTCTCGGTTGGGCGCGAAACATGTGCGACGCAATGTGGAGAGGGCAAGAATTCACACTCCAGCTTGACTCGCACATGCGATTTCTCCGCGGATGGGACAACCGCTTCATGAGTGATCTGGAACGCACCGACGACCCCAGGGGCGTCATCTCCTGCTACCCAGCCACGTACCACTTTGCGGCGGGCGCAGAGGTGTACAGCTCCACGATGCCTCACAAGATCATCGCGGCACACGTGGACGCTGAGGGCATCCCGTCGCTTCGAAGCGGCAGCAATGTTGCGCCGCTGGCACGAACGCTGATTGTCGCAGGGGGAATGCAGTTCAGTCGGGGAGAAGTCTGCATCGATGTACCCAATAACGACATCGTCTTTTACGGCGACGAGATGGCGCACTCTATTCGATTATTTTGCGCGGGCTACAACGTATATGCGCCATCGAAGGTCACCATCTTTCATCTATACGAGCGGCACAAGTGGATGCACGTCGAATACTGGTCGAAAAATCTGCAAGAAGACCCGATCCTGAGACCGCGCTTCCAAAGGCTCTACGACGCGAATATCGCGATATTGATGGACCTGCTTGACCTGGGGAACGATCGGCACCTGGGGTCGTCGCGTACCAAGCGCGAGTTCAACGCATTCTCTGAGGGCTTTCGCGACTGCGAAATTTTCGGACCTCACGACACACTCGCGAAATTAGCGGCCTCGTAATTGGGAATCATGCCCGGGGCACCGCTCACAGGTGCGCCAATTTTCAACGATCCATTTAACCAACGTTGCTAAATCAGTCGAGCGAAATTCATACACGATGAAGGAACGCGCTGGCCTCTCTGGGGCGTCAGATCGAGAGCTTTTGGAATTCGCCAAAGCCGGGTGCAGTGATGCGTTCGGTGAGCTCTGGAGGCGTCACTCACAAGCTGTCCTCGCGGCGACCCAGTCGTTTACCGGTCTCGACCCTGACGACGTGGCGCAGGAGGCCTTTCTGCGAGTCTTGAGCAAAATCAAGGGCGGCCAGGGCCCACAAACTGCATTTCGCGCCTACGTGATCATGACGGCGCGCAACGTCGCGATCAACATGTGGAGAAAACGAAGTACCGACGAGGTGGATGTCGCCGAGGATCACGTGTTTGAAGCTCTCGGATATACGCAGCAAGACATCGCTGGTGAGATTCTCTTCAACACGGCTGCGCTCTCGGTGTTTTCGTCTCTCCCCGCGCGATGGCAGGAAGTGCTGTGGTACTGCGAAGTCGAAGATCGGCCCGTTCATGAACTCAGCGCCCGGCTGGGAATCAGTGAGAACGCGACCTCGGCACTTCTTAAACGTGCTCGCGCCGGGTTTCGGAAGGCGTGGATCGCCTCGAACTCCTGAATTTCGCTCGCACGGAGCGGGTTAACCGCGTGCCGCGCCCTCTGCGCGACCTTCGGTTCCGTCGTCTCGCAGTTGCGCCCAGTGGCGCAAGCGCTCGGTGATGGACCGTTCGTAGCCGCCGGTCGTGGGCTCATAGTAGGTCTCGCGGGGGAGGCCATCCGGGAAGTAGTTCGCGCCCGAGAAACCTGTTTCTGTGTCGGGGTCGTACTGGTAGCCGTCGCCGTAGCCGAGGTCTTTCATCAGGCGAGTGGGCGCATTCAAAATGTGGGCCGGGGGCATCAACGATCCGGTTCGCTTCGCCGCGGCGCGCGCTCGGTTGAAGCCGCGATAGACACCGATCGATTTCGGTGCTGTCGCGAGATAGACGACCGCCTGGGCGATTGCGAGTTCTCCCTCGGGGGAGCCGAGGCGTTCGTAGACGTCCCAAGCGGCCAGTGCCTGCTGCACGGCGTGCGGGTCGGCCATACCGATATCTTCGGTCGCGAAGCGCGTGATCCGGCGCGCAATGAACAGCGGATCTTCGCCTCCACCCAGCATGCGTGCCAACCAGTACAGGGCGGCGTCGGGGTCTGAGCCGCGCATTGATTTGTGCAGTGCAGAGATGAGGTTGTAATGGCCCTCCTGCGACTTGTCGTACAGCGGTGCTCGCTTCTGCACTGCCGCGGCAAGAGTTGCCGGGTCGACGGGCGCGGGCAAGGCCTGCACCTGCTCGATCATGTTCAGTAGGTACCGGCCGTCACCGTCGGCCATCGCGATGAGCGCCTGCCGGGCGTCATCGGTCAGCGGGAGCGGGCGATCGAGCAGCGCCTCGGCGCGAGTGATGAGGGTGCCGAGCGCGGCGTCATCAAGCCGCTTCAGTACGAACACCTGGCAGCGCGAGAGCAGCGCGCCGTTGAGTTCGAAGCTGGGATTCTCGGTCGTCGCGCCGACGAGCACGATGGTGCCGTCTTCGACGTAGGGCAGGAAGGAGTCTTGCTGTGCGCGGTTGAATCGGTGAATCTCATCGACAAAGAGCAGTGTGCCCTGGCCAAGCTCGCGCCGGTGTTGCGCAGCCTTGAAGACCTTGCGCAGGTCGGCGACGCCAGAGAAGGTTGCCGACAGCGGTTCGAAGGCGAGGTTCGTTTGCTCGGCGAGCAGCCGCGCGATCGTCGTCTTGCCGCACCCGGGTGGGCCCCACAGCACCATCGAGACGAGCCGCTGCGCATCGACCATCCGACCGATCGGCGACTCGGCTGCGAGCAAATGCTCTTGCCCGACCACGTCGTGCAGAGTGCGCGGCCGAAGTCGGTCGGCGAGTGGCCGTGAGACGTCGTCGACCTCGAACAGGGACGGCTGCTCGGGCATGATGTTCCCCCTGAAATAGGCGGCCGAACGGGACCATCCGGCTGTGAGTACGAGGGTACGCTCCCCCTCCGACATTCAAGAGGGGTTCACAAATTCTCGAGAACGGCTTTACTTTCACGGTGAATGAAACGTATCATTCAGTTCAGGTTCCGGGTGCAGATGCTTGTCTTCTCCGGCTCCGCTGAACCACTTACCCAACAGAGAAGGACGTGACGACGTGGTCACAATGAAAACTCGCGTGGCGAGACTAACGGCAATCGGCGCGATTGTCGGCCTTGCCGCAACACTGACGGCATGCGGTTCAGATACCGGCGGAGACACCGGTTCGGAGGTCGTAATTGGCATGAACTCGGGCCTGGTGTCGCAGTTTGAAGAATACGCAAAGGTGTACAACGCAACGAATCCGGACTCGCCAGTCACCATCGAGGCCATCCCCGATGGGCAGGATGACTACATTCAGCAGCTGGTCACCCAGGGGTTGTCTTCGACGCTCCCCGACATCGTGTTCAACTACGACAGCCTGAACCAGACCCTCGTCTCAAATGATCTCCTCTTCGACCTCGGCCCGTGGCTTGATGAAGGCAAGGATGGCCTGGAAGGTGACGCCTTCGTTCCCGCCTTCCTCGACCAGTACAGAGCTGATGGGCCCGCAGGTGCGACGACTGGCATCCCGGTCAGCGCCGACTCGACAATGCTCTTTTACAACAAGACGCTGTTTGAGAAGGCAGGCGTGACCGAACTGCCGACAGAGGAATGGACCTATGACGATCTTTACCGCGTGGCGGCGCAAATCACTGACGCGGGTAAGGGCGCCTATTGGGGTCTGAGGTCACCCGCCGCAGCCGGCGGATTGCTGTTCGTCGACTACCCGATCCTGAAGGCGTATGGATCGACAATCTACGACCCAGAGGCAAAGAAGTTCGTGTTCGCGAATGACAAGGGTCTGCAGGCATGGGAAACCATCCTCGCGCCGTACACCGAGGGCTGGGGCTCGCCCTACCCGACCAGCAATCAGGACACCAACTATTTCGCGTCGGGACAGGTGGCGATGTCCCTTGATACCCGCCCAGCCGTGGCCCGCTATCGCACCGACCTCACCGATGACTGGGATGTCGTCAACCTGCCGACTATTAACGGGAACCCGACGGTTGGCGGTGGATCGTACGGCCTGTCGATCTCGGAAAAATCTGACAACAAAGAGGGCGCGTGGGCGTTCATGGCGTGGTTCTATTCACAAGATGGCGGCATGAAAGAGGCGGAGCCCAACGGTGTCATCCCCGCGAGCACAGAAGGACTCAAGAATGGTTCGTGGCTGGAGGATTCCAATCCCGTACCGGCGAATCTGATTCCGGCGACCCAGTACGCGGTCGAAAACGCGCAACTGCCAAACGCCGTGCCGAACGAGGCGCAGACGCAACTGGTTCCCGTGCTCGAGAAGGCAGCGCAAGAAGTGCTTGTCGGAGGCAAGTCCATAGAGGACGCCTACACGGCGGCCGAAGACGAGTTGAACGCGCTACTCAAGTAACGAAAGGATGGTGGGGCTGACCGCGACGTTGCCGTCCGCCCCACCTCACCCGCCATGCATACTCACCGCCGACACTCCCGATTGGACGCGATCACGGCCTGGTCGTTTCTGACCCCGTCCCTGACGCTGTTCACGATCTTCATCTTGATTCCCACCCTCGCTGGCATCGCTCTCAGTTTTTTCTCCTGGAACTTCTTCAGCTCTCCGACGTTCGTTGGCCTTGACAACTTCGCGCGCTTCTTCGCTGATGAGGAAGCCTGGCAGGCGCTCGGCGTCACCCTGACCTTCGTACTGCTCGGGGTTATTCCGACCATCTTGATTGGTTTCATGCTTGCGGTGCTCGTGAACGTCAACGTACCCGGCATGGGTGTCGCCCGGGTGCTCTACTTTGTTCCTGTCGTTCTGTCAGTCGCCGTGTCTGCTGTGCTGTGGGTTTTTCTGTATGACCCGAGGCAGGGGCCGATCGCCGCTCTACTCCGAGTATTCGGTATCCAAGCGCCCAACTTTTTGCAGGATCCCGTGTTTGCGCTCCCGGCGCTTGTCGTGATGATGATCTGGCTCGCATTGCCGATCGTGATCATTCTGTACATGGCAGGCCTGCAGCGCGTGCCAGACGACATATACGCTGCAGCGGCACTCGACGGCGCGGGGCCGTGGCGACGACTCTGGTCAATGACGTGGCCAAACGTAATGTCGACAACGCTGGTGGTGGGAGTGCTGCAGATCATCAACTTCATCGCGGTGTCTCTCGACGTCACGCTGATTATGACAAACGGCGGCCCGATCAACGCGACTCGACCGCTGAGCCTCTATGCCTATCAGCAAGCATTTATGCACCAGGACGTGGGCTACGCCAGCGTGCTCTCGGTGGTGCAGTTGCTCGTAATTGTCGGAATTGTGCTCATCGGCCGACTTGTTGCCACACGGGTGAGTAAGTAGGAGATGGCCATGAAACCTCAGCGATTTCGCCTCGGTCGGTTCACCACGGTCATTGTCTTCGGTGTCATCATCGCGATTCCACTGCTGTATCTGCTGTCGGGATCACTGATGTCGGCACAAGAGATTGTGCAGTACCCACCTCGGCTCATGCCCAGCGAGCCGGTCTGGGACAACTTCGTGCAAGCGATCCAATATCTCAAGCCGCGAACCATCCTCAATACGTTCATTTTCGTGTGCGGCGTGCTGGTGTTGCAGCTCGCAATCTGCCTGCCAGCGGGCTTCGCGCTCGCAAAGATCCCGTTTCGCGGAGCGGCGGTCGTACTGGCAATATTCGTCGTGCCCATGTTCATGCCGACGAACCTGTTGCTGATCCCCACCTACGTGGTCACTTTTAAGCTGGGTCTCGTCGGGACATTCTGGGGTCTTATTCTTCCAGTCGCCGGTCAAGCGTCCCTCGGTGTGCTGCTCTTCCGTCAGTTCTTTGCGACGCTTCCACCGGGGTTGATCGACGCTGGAAGGCTCGATGGTGCGAACTGGCTACAAATTTTTACGCGCATTTCGCTGCCGCTCGCGAAACCCATCATCGCGTCATACTCCGTGGTCACGTTTCTCACGGCGTGGAACATGTACATCTGGCCACTGCTGGCAGCGCCAGGCGAAGACACGAAGGTTCTGACGATCGCGCTGGCACCGCTCGCGGGCGGCCAATTCACGTTCATCCCGCCATCGGTCACATTTGCCGCCGCGGTGATCGGCATGCTTCCGGTGCTCGTCGTCTTCGTCGTGTTCCAAAAGTGGTTCACCAAGGGCGTCGCCGGATCCGGGCTCGAGTAAATCGTGACCACGCCCTCGACCACGGTGCGCGGTCCCGTCCGCGCTGAGCAATTGGCACCCAATTTGCCGGGGTCCGCCAGCGAGGCGACGCTCGTCGGCGTCACGCGGCCGCGGCTGTCTTGGCGGTACGAATCGAATGACCCCGCGTGGCGTCAGCAGCGGCGGGAGCTACAGCTGACGCGCGACGGCGCGACTGAGACGCACACCACCTCAGACTCCGAACAGGTACTCGTGGAGTGGCCGTTCAAACCACTCCGATCGCGCGAACGGGTCACCCTGCGGGTGCGTGGCGGGGACGACGTTTCGTGGACGCCGTGGAGCGAACCCGCAGAGATTGAAGCGGGGCTGTTCGAAGCGGACGACTGGAGCGCTCGCTGGGTGACACCGGCCGAGACCTTCACCGTGGCGGATCCGGCACCCATCGTCGGCATCGATTTTGCCGTGCGCCGCGGCGTCCGCTCCGCCCGACTGTACTTCTCGGTTCTGGGAATCGCGGTGGCCCGCATCAATGGGACCCTTGTGAGCGAAGATCACTTCGCGCCCGGTTGGACGTCGTATGAACATCGGATCAGGTACCAATCCTACGACGTCACCGCTCTTATCTCGGAGGGGCCGAACACGCTGCGAGCCTTGCTCGGGAACGGATGGTTTCGGGGCAGGATCGCTTCATTCGCGCTGCATCGCGGCCGCGCATACGGCGAGCGGCTCGCATTTTTGGCGCAGCTCGAATTGCACTACGACGATGGCAGCATTGATCGCGTCGTCACGGATGACGCGTGGTCGACCGGCACTTCGCGCGTGCTGCTCAACGACTTCTACGATGGACAACACATCGACCTTCGCCGCGACCCTCACCCAGCGCTCGACGGCACAGTAACCATTTTGCCCACACCTACGGCGCGGCTCGTGACGCCGGAGGCCCCACCGGTGCGCGCAGTTGACACCCTGCCCGCGGTCTCGGTGCGCAGCGTGTCACACGGCAGGCACGTCGTCGATTTTGGGCAGAACGTCGTTGGCTGGGTGCGAATCCGTGCCCGTGGCCGGCGTGGCCAGGAGGTCGTTGTGCGGCACGCTGAAGTGCTCGAGGGCGGCGAGTTGTCAATGCGCCCGCTTCGGTCAGCGCAAGCGACCGACAGGTACGTGCTCGCTGGCGTTCAGCCTCGTAAGGGCTTCGAGACTCTGGAGCCGGAACTCGTGTTTCACGGGTTTCGATACGCCGATGTGACCGGGCTTGACGAACTGACACCCGGGGATGTCGAGGCCATCGTCGTTGGCAGTCGGCTTGAGCGTACTGGCTGGTTCGCGACGTCTGATGCCGCGTTGAGCCAGCTGCACGAAAACATTGTGTGGGGCATGCGCGGCAACTTTCTCGATCTGCCAACGGATTGCCCCCAGCGAGATGAACGCCTTGGTTGGACAGGTGATGCTCAAGTGTTCGCGCCCGCGGCCGCCACCCTGTTTGACGTCGCTGGCTTCTTTTCATCCTGGCTCGGCGACCTCGCCGCCGATCAACTGCCTGACGGCACAGTTCCAGCCGTTGTGCCGAGGGTCTTTTCGGAAGAAACGCCCTTCGCGGGTTGGGGAGATGCCGCGGTGATCGTGCCGTGGGTGATCTTTGAGCGCTACGGCGACGCCGGAATCCTGCGACGCCAGTACGACAGCATGCGCCGCTGGGTCGATAGAGTCGCGGACCTCGCGGGGCCGACCCACCTGTGGTCTCAGGGCGAACAGCTGGGGGACTGGCTTGATCCGCTCGCGCCGCCAGACTCGCCGGCAGAAGCTCTCGCGGATCCCGCGGTGGTGGCGACGGCCTATTTCGCAAGATCGGCACACCTTTTGGCGAGAGCGGCTACGGTACTCGGCGAGCGCGACGATGCACACAAGTATCGAGTGCTCGCAGAAAATGTGCGTCGCGCGTTTTGCGCCGAATATGTATCTTCGGAGGGGGTGGTCCGTAGCGACTGCCAAACCGTGTACGCCCTTGCCTTGCACTGGCGTATCATCGATGACGCGCCCACCCGCGCGTCCGCGGGCGCTCGACTCGCCACACTTGTCGCGCGCCAGAACTACACGGTAGCGACCGGCTTTCTCGGGACACCGGTCATTCTCGATGCGCTATCGGGGACGGGATTTCACGATGCGGCGTATCGCATGCTGCTTTCGCACGAGCGCCCGTCGTGGCTCTACGCCGTCGACATGGGCGCAACAACTGTGTGGGAGCGCTGGGACAGCATGCTCCCCGACGGCAGTGTGAACCCGGGCGAAATGACCTCCTTCAATCACTACGCCTTTGGGGCGATAGCGGATTGGATGCACCGCGAGGTGGCTGGCCTGCAACCGATCGACGCCGGATATCGCCGCGTGCGCATTGCGCCGACGATCGGGGGCGGATTGACTTCGGCGAGCGCTCGCCATTTGTCGCCGTACGGCGAGGTCGCAGTGGAGTGGGCCATCGAGGGCCCTCGATTCACACTTTCGACCGTGATCCCGGTCGGCGTCACGGCGAAGGTCGTGCTGCCCGGCGGTGTTGAACTGTTCGGTCTCGGCCACGGCAAGCATCGGTTCGAGGTGGAGCTTCCGGCGGAAGCAGGCGACTAACGCACGGCTGACTCACCAGGTGCGCGGGGCGCTCGTCCAGCCGATTTTCCCGATGCGCAGTGCAAGTCGCTGAGGCCCACTCGGCAGGGGCACGAACGGGCCGCGCGCGGGATCAGTTTCATCGCGCCAGAGAACACCGACCTCGACGCTCACAATGCTCGACCGGCCGGCCCAGTCGGCGAGGTCGATACTCACGCGATTCCAGGCGATGGGTAGGGGCCGCATCTCTCCGACAACACTCGTGCCGTCCGATGAGGTGAGTCGCAGGAGGGCCCGCACGGCGCGGCCGGGCAGGTCTGGGCCGTCGACATCGACGTGGGCGAACGCGAACGACGCGGCCGTGAGATCGAGTGGTGGGTCCTGGCGCTGCGCCACCCAGCGCCCGATTTCTGGCAGGAAGTCGTCGATCGTGACAGCAAGCGTCGGTGCCGGAAGCGGTTCGTGGAATACGGGCGCACAGACGACGACCTGCCTTTCAAGGAGCGCTGTGATGCCAGCCCCGACCGCGCGCCATGGCCGAAGGTCGTCGTCGGTTGCCAAGATTGCACCGGCGAGGGCGACACGGTGCTCGCCGGTTTGGCCAGAGGGAGATGAGTCTCGCGATGAGGATGGTGGGTGAGCCGGAATAACACGATGCACACTGTGGTGGCCGGCGTCGAGAGCGATGACGCCTCCGCCCGGCGGATGAATTTCAGCCGTTGTGTCGACCGGCACAGTGACATCGCAGGTGAACCTCCCCGCGCTCGCCGTCCAGGCAATTTGGATGAGACCGTGGCGCGTCATGCGCTGTACGGAGACGGCCGACACCACATCGGTCAGCCGCGGATCAACCGCGAATCGTCGGAAGCCTGGTTCGATTGCTCGCAGCCCCGCGACGAACTGCCATGCCCACGCAGCAAAGGGGGCGCCAAGGCCGATGTGGTCGAGGGAAGCGACTCCAATATTGTCATCATCAATCCACCACGTCTCCCAAAAGGTGCCCGGCCCGTCCACAAGCATCGCGCCAATGCCGGGCTGCTCAGACTGACGCACTGCAGCGAGCAGATCTCGGCCGCCATTGTATTCGGCGAGGGCGCGCACGATTGCTGGAGTTCCCGCGAAGCCGCTGGCGAGTCTGTTGCCGCGCTCGGCAACCCGCCGTGACAGGCGTGCCCCCAGCCGCTTGCGCTCGCCGTCGGTAGCGAGGTCGGTCACGAGCGCCAGAGCGATGGATGCCTGCGAATCGTTGGCCCACACTGCTTCGTTTTTGTCGTGGAGGAGTCGCCGCGCGGCGTCTACGATCTCGGTTGCCCGAGACCGCCAGTTATTGGCGGCACTCACGTGCCCCGTCGCCTCCTCGAGGTCCGCGAGCATCCGCAGTGACCGAATTGTAGCTGTGGTCTGCAGCATGACCGGCGGGGTCTGCTCCAGGGCAAGCCAGTCCGCTCCGAAGCTGATCTCGGCGTTTCGCACCACACCGTCTTCAAGCGTGTGGAGCTGCCAACGCGCCCAGGCTCGCAGTGCTGGGAGCAGCTTTCGAACGGGCTCGGCATCGCCGGTCGCCCACCACTGCTGCCACGGAATCTCAGTGAGAGCGGCTCCCCACACCGGATCGGCCGGCTGCATGTGGTGATCGTCTTGTACGTGGGGCGAGATACCGAGAACTGCACCGTTTCGAGCGTCGAGCGCGACGTCGATGAGCCAGTTGTTGTACACGGATGAGAGGTCAAGGTGAGCGAAAGCCGCTTCGGCGGACGCTGCCGCGTCGCCGGTCCAACCGGCTTGCTCGCGGGTGGGGCAATCGACCGGCAGGCCGAGCGTGTTATTCAGTTGCGTGCGCACAGCCATGTCGACAAGGCGATCGAGCAGCGGTTCGCTCGAACTGAATCTGCCCGTCTGCTCCACAGCCGAATGCAGGGCGCCCGCTGAAACAGTGACGTGTTCATGCGTGATGCCGCGGACCTCCACATATCGGAATCCGTGCACTGCGAACCAGGGCGAGATGACCTCGGGTGCGGTGGTCGAGCCCGCGGTCGTCCACACGAGAATCTGGCGCTCGCGTTCGCGGTCAGACGGAAGGCGGATATTCATGGTGCTCACGCGACCGTGGGCGTCGAGTTTTTCGCCGTGCGCGACCACGATCCGACGCCCTGCGGCGCCGCCGCGGAGTGTCACGCGCACGCGTCCCGACAGGTTTTCTCCCAGGTCAAAGACTCGCACGCGTGCATCAGCGCGATCGGGCCCACCCCGTACACCGGGCACGACTGGTCGAAGCGGCGCGCCGATAAGGGCGGCTTCAACTTCCCGTACGACGCGCACAGCGGCACCCGCGTCGGGCACCACTTCCGCCACCGGGGCTGGAATCGCGTCTGGCGCGAGCAGCGTTACGGGTACTCCGGACGCCTGCGAAATGGGACAGTCGAGACCGAGCCGGGCGTCGTGCTCCTCGATGTAGAAGGGCTCATCGGAGACGATTTGGCTCGGGAGATGTCTCCACTCTGCCGACGTAGCGATGACGCGGGAAGTGTCGTCGCTCAGCTCGAGATGCAGCTCGGCCAGTACGCGGGGCTCGTCGAGTACCTGGCAGTAGTGCCCCAGTGTGGCAACGATTGCGATGGAGTGTGTGGTCGCCGCCGAATCAATGAATGATGTCGCGTCGTAGCTGCGCGACACCGCACGCCGCAGGGACGAGTCGGTGGGATCGAGCGCATGCGGATTGACGGGGACGCCATCAATACAGACTCGCAGTACGCCCTGGCCTGCGAAGTGCAGTGTGGCTCGGCGAATAGTCGTCGTCGTGTGAAAGGTGGTCGTCGCCGCCCTCGTGACCGGAAACGCAATCCACTCACCCATCCAATCGGTCGTCGAGAGTGGCCCGGTCACGAGGGGCACCGGGGTTGCCCAATCGGAAACTACTCCGCGCTCATCCGTAGTACGCACCGTCCACAGTGCATGCGTGTGTGGCCGAAGGGGCGGGCCGGCCCACACGACGCCGACATTTTGGCTCGTTTCGACAGTGCCTGAATCCCAGAGATCTCCGGCTGTGCGAGGATCCCCGGACACTGATGCCCGCACGTGCCATGCCGTTTGCCGCTGCCCCGCGCGATGCAGCGGCACCACCCAGCCGAGCCTGGGTGTGGCAGTCGTCGCGACGGGCAGGGCTACGCCCACGGGCACTTCTTCCAGCAGGTGGTCGTCGACCGTGAGACGCACCGGAGCGGTCATGATGAAACCTTTCAGCCATTGGCAGTCTAATCAGCGGGGAAATCTGCGGCAAGCAATGAACGCAATGAACGGTTCGTCGTAGAATCGGGTCATCGTCCAGGAGAGGGGGTGCGCATGAATAAGCCGGTCGGCATTCGTGACGTGGCCGCGCACGCGGGGGTCTCAGTGGGGACGGTTTCGAACGTGCTCAACCATCTGCCCACCGTCACGCAGGCGAACCTCGAGAAGGTGCACGCGTCGATGGCTGAACTGGGGTTCGTGCGCAATGACCTGGCTCGGCAGTTGCGCATGGGTGCTGGCACAACCATTGGTCTCGTTGTGCTGAATGTCGCCAACCCATTCTTTGCCGACCTCACGCATGCGCTCGAGGCGGAAGCCGAGATGAATGGTCACTCGGTGATTCTCGGCTCGAGTGACCAAGACCCAGAGCGAGAAGATCGCTACATCGATCTGTTCGAAGAACAACGCGTTCGTGGCATGCTCATCGCGCCATTGAATGGAATAACGCCCCGGCTCAGGAGACTGCGGTCGCGCGGGGCGCCCGTGGTGCTCTTTGATACCACCGCCGATCCCGAGCAGTTCTGCTCAGTTACCCTCGACGGAACCGCGGGTGGCTACATGGCAACGCGCCACCTCATCGACACGGGACGTCGGCGGATTCTGTTCGCTGGCGGTCCGCTGCCACAGGTGGCCGAGCGCCTTGCGGGCGCAAGCCAGGCCGCGCGTGAAAGCGATGGGGTGACACTGTCGTTGATGGAGACGAGCGACCTTACGGTGGCCGAGGGGAGAATCGTCGGCGACCACATTCTGCGACAGGCGAGGGAGGATCGACCTGACGCGGTATTCGCCGCCAACGACTTGCTCGCGGTCGGCATCTTGCAGTCATTGATTCTCGCCGCAGACGTGACCGTGCCCGATGACATCGCACTCATTGGCTACGACGATATTGATTTCGCCGCGTCAACGATGGTGCCGCTGTCGACGATTCGTCAGCCGCGTGAGTTGATCGCGCGGGAGGCACTGCGTCTGCTCGAAGAAGAGGCCGATCCGGCATCGGGTCACGTTCATGCGCGGCACCTGTTTTCGCCTGAGCTCGTGGTGCGGGAGAGCACACGAGCCGTTTCGCCGGGTGAGGGCGAATAAGCCAACTTGCCGATACGTTGTGGCGGCCTCCGTCTTGATGAAAGCTTTCACCTTAGATGCACAGTGCGGCGAGACGGCGATGAGATTTCTCGTTGACCTCAGGCAACAACGCGTGATAAGAAGCAGTTGCATCAATTAAACGTTTCATTTCGTAATGCAAAGGAGCATCATGACACGTTCGAGACGCAGAAAACAAATAGCTGGATTCCTCGCCGCACTCGCAATTGGTGTCGGGATCCTCGTGCCAGCGACGGCCGCATCGGCAGCGGTGACGCCCACACCCGGTGCGCTCTTTACCCACGGTGGCTACGACTACGCACCCTCTGTCATTGAGGAGAACGGCGTGCGCAAGATCTGGTGGTGCGGCGAAGCAGCCACCGATGGTTACATGTCCGACGCTATTTTCTATCGTGAACAAAACATCGCCACCGGGAGCCTGTCAGAGATCAAGCAGGTGCTCACGCCGCGCCCAAACACCCCCACCTGGGATAAGTCGTACATCTGCGATCCCTCTGTGGTGAAGGGATCGTTCCAGAATCCGGACAATGGGCAGACATACACCTACGCGCTCTACTACACGGCGACCGATCGGGGGCCAGGAAGCTCGTACCTCGGCACACACCTTGACGGTACGAACAATCGCATTGGGGTGGCCTGGTCCAACGACGGTGTCACCTGGACCAAGTATTCGCAGAACCCCGTGATCTACCCTCGCGTCAGTCCTACGGACGCATATGGAGCGGGTCAGGCAGCGACGTACAATGCCGGCGGGAGCTCCGTTCAAGTCGTGTACCACGACAACTCGACAGCCGGAACGAGCCTGTGGAAGCGAACGAGTACAAACGGCCGCACCTTCAGCTCTGAATCCCTGCTGTCCCTGTCAGGACTCGCCCCATCCGGCCAACTCACGTACGGTTCGAATTTCGACGTGGCATACCAACCCAGTGAGAGCATGTGGTACGGCGTCTTCCCATTGCCCCGCCGCGATCCGGATCGCGAAACGTACCGGATGGTCATCGCACGCATGCCCGCCGCATCGTTTCCATCGGGGACATGGCAAAAGTTGGGTTACATCGACAGCAATGCCACGGGGGCCTATCTCAATCACAGCCCGGGAATTGCTCGAACCGGTCTGGGCCAGGTGAGCACGGCTTCGACAGGTCTCACGACGCTGTTCTCCAGTGGCGATAACAACCCGAGTAGCTGGGACCTACGTACCGCTCGGTGGACGGCGACGCCTGGAACGGCCGCACTGAAGCGCTATTACAACAAACCGCAGGTGCGCCATCAGGTCACGACGGGGCCGGCGACCGGTGGAGGGGTCTACGAACAGACCCTCGGCTATCTGCCGCAGGCGCCAACCGGGGCGGCAGTGCCGCTCTACGGCTGCGTGTTCTCCGGCGGAGACTTCTTTCTGTCGCTGAATGCGAATTGCGAAGGCAGCTCGCCCCTCGGAATTAATGGCTACATCTATCCCTCCGCGCCCACGGGGCTGGCAACAGCCCCCATCTATCGCTGTTACACGGGACAAGACCACTTCGTATCTCGCCAAGCGAACTGCGAAGGTGTCAAAGTCGAGGCCACACTCGGGTATCTGCTCGTGAATCCGTAAGTGCAACGGGCGCCGCTGCCTCGGCGCCGCTACCGTGAGGGCCCCTCAGTTCCCGCACCAAACATCTCTCCTGCACACGGCGTCTGACCATCCGACGCTTGCAGCGCTGAGTTGCACGGTCGGAAGCCGGAGGGGCCCTTCGCGTGCCTCGGTGAAATTCGTCAAGCCCGCGTCAGATTCGCTCGCGTAGCGATGTCTCTGAATGTGGGTACCACGTGAACAACTGGCGTCGACGCCTGACGAGGAAGGGTTGCAGGATCCCCCACCCCCTTATATCTCCTGCAACTCCGCGCCCGCCCGGATGTCAGTTGGTGTCTCTTTCTTCCCAGAGCACCACTGGCCGGGCGGGCCTTCCGGTCACATTTCGGCCGTCGCAAATCTCCGTGCAAGTTTTTTTATTTTCGCGTCAGATTCGAACCTTGGCCGATGTCTCAGTAACTGCACGCTCGCGTGACTCGTCCGATCCGTGGGGGCCTAAACAGCCCTCGCCCGGAGAGCGGCGAGCGCACATTTTCAGAGAACGACAACGGTTGTACCAAGGCTGAGGCGCGGAAACTACATGATCAAGACATCACACTCGACGGCGGTGGGGGCGCTCGGCTGCGCCGTCAGTGCTGAGGCTGGTCTTGCTCCGCGCGACACAGGGGGAGCGGAATGAATCACTGGTTACACACTGTTCGCGCGTGGGGTTCCCGCTCGGGAACGCGCTCGAACGCACGGCTGCGTCGCAGCGGCAGGATCGCCGCGGTCACCGTGGTGACCGCCGGCCTCGTGGCGGGCGCGGTCGCACTGCCTGCGGCCGCGCAGGCAGTGACCACGGTCTACGAGATCGAGGGTAACTGGGCAGCGGGCACGCCGAACCCCGTGCAATCGGGCACCGGTCTCACCACCGTGTGGCGGTACAACATCAACGACGCTGACCCGGCTCCCGAGAACCCGCCGCAGGACAACGTGACGATCACCTTCACCGCGCAGCACGCCGTGTTCACGGAGATCCCATCAGAGTGCCTCACGAGCGGTGTGACTCCAGCGTCTGAAATTCAGAACAACGGTGCGACGCTCGTCTGCAATCTCGGCACGCGCGATCTGGGCACCGCTGAATTACTGCTCGCGGGCGTTGAAGCGAACGGTGCCACCGGCGACAAGGTCGGACTGACGGCCAGCATCGGCGAGCCCGGCACCAACCAGGTCTCGGCGTCGCTGCCGGAATTGCCGATCGCCAACCCGTTCCGCATGGACATGAAGTTTGACGGTGGGTCGCCTGGCTCGGCTCAGGATGGGGTACGAAACGTTGTGACCTTCCCCTGGTCCCTACGTCATGCGCCGGGCTCGTCTGCGGGCCCGAACTCGGTGAGTTACGACCTCACTTTTTCGGGCACTGGCGGTGAGACAATAACTCCGTCCGTGGCGGGGTGCACGACCCAGGATTCGAAGAATGCGGGTCATCCATACTCAGGCGCGGGGTTCTCCGCAAACGAAACCGCTCCCTTCCCCGTGACCTGCACGCTCGTTCAGACGACGACGAACAAGATGCGTCTCACCCTCACGGGCATCGACTATTCAAAGACGCTCAACCCCACGCTCGATTCTTCCGGAATCGCACTTCCTTCTGACTGGGATGTTGTGGCGGCGGGCCTCATTTCCGTGCGGTTCACGTATGTTGCGGGCACCACCATAACTTTTACCTCGACATCACCGACATACACAGCCGTGACCGGTGAGACGAGCAAGGATGACGCAGCAAACAATGGCAATGCGCGTGCCAGCGTGAGGGGCACGTGGACGGGTGGGTGGAGCCTGAACACGCAGAAGCCGCCTGTCGAAGGCACGCTGTGGGCAGATACGTATCGCAGTATGGCGGGGCAGCCAGCGCTAGCAATGTCAGGCATACGCCCACCGACCACAGCTGAAGGTCAGAATTTGATCTGCACGATACTCGATACGAAGTACGTGAGCTTCAACAGTGCTCAAATGGGAACGATTGCCGACGGTGTGGTGACACCGTACCCCGGTATCAAGTACGAGTACTACACGGGTACGGGCGGTGGCATCGTCGACCCAACTAGCACAACGTACAATCCCAATAACTTCAAGTGCGACGGCACGACGGGGTCGACCTGGTCCACGACGCTCCCGGCGGACCTCTCCACCGTGAAGGCGATTCGGGCCACCGTACCCGCCTCCGCGAACGTGCCTGACGCAATCGCCCGCATGTATACATACACGACCATCAAGCCGAATGTCGCGGTGGGGCAAGACATTTGGGTGTGGACGAGCTACAAGTTTGGCTCGAACGCATGGGCGGACCCGCATCGCTCTATGACTGCCGCAGATGTTCCGTTACAGGGAACGGTGACTCCTAAGTCTCGGTACCCGTATACGAGTGGCGGACGTGACGTGCTGCGCATCGTCGCGGGGCGCCCGAGCCTGACGAAGACCGTCGACCAGAAGACCACGATGCCGGGCGCGACCGTGAACTTCACGCTGAAGTACCGCGTAGATGCGCCCGTCAACACGGTAGTGAGTGACGTCGACCTCACCGATGTGATGCCGGCCGGTCTCACATACGTACCCGGCAGTGCGAGTGTCGCACCGACCTCGGTGAGCGGTCAGACCGTGAAGTGGAACATCGACAACGTGTCGACGAACACGGACTACACCATCTTGGTGAGCGCGACGGTTGACGCCGGTGCTGACCCGGGTGACGTGTACACGAACAACGCGGACGTGGCACTTGCAGGTCTCACTGACAGCGACAGCGCGGCGACGCGTGTGCGTGACGGCGGCTACACGTTCCTCACGAAGACGGCAGACAACCAGCGAGTGCCGCACGACAACGGCACGGCGCAGGATGGCTGGACCGTGCGGCTGACCTCGGCCGACTCCGTGGCGCAGACCTTCACTGACGCGATCGACATCTTGCCGTACAACGGTGACGGGCGCGGCACGAGCTTCACGGGTACGTATCAACTCGCGTCACCCGTGACGGCCGTTGCGGGCGCGACCGTATATTACACGACGGCTGATCCCGCGACGCTTGTCGACGACCCCGCCGATGCGTCGAACGGCGCAGCGGGCAACCCAGCGGGCAACACCGTCGGCTGGTCGACGACCTTCAACGCAGATGCAACCGCAGTGCGTGTGGTCGGGCCGTCGCTGCCCGCGGCCGCGTCGCAGACGTTCAAGATCGACATCAAGACCGCGGGCGCCACGTTCGATGACATGTACGTGAACCGCGCCGAGGCTCGCGCCTCGCGCACGGAGCTGGTCATGCGCACTTCGAGCTGGTTCCAGATTGCTGCCGTGGATTCACTGGTCATCAAGAAGTATGTGCAAGACGCCGATGGCAACTGGCACGATGCACAGAACGTGGACGATTACCCGTCGTTCCACAACGGCGACACGGCAAAGTACCGCCTGGTCGTTACCAACACGGGTGACCAGCCGATCGCGAACGTGCAGCTCGATGACGACCGCGTCGACCTGGCCGGGCTCGACCCGTTGCCCGCAGGCCTTGGCGCCGGCGCAGTGATCGCCGAGCTGCTGCCCGGTGACGACAACGCGGTGACGATCGAGTATGAGGTGCCGCTGAGCGGCAACGCGGCGGGTACCAACCTGATCAACAACGCCTGCGCGACCCCCGAAGACGATGCGATCGAGCCCTCGTGTGACCCGGCTGGACTCATCATCTTGCCGTCGTCGCTCGCGTGGGAAAAGGTCAATTCCGGTGACACGAAAGAGCATCTGAGCGGTTCCGAGTGGGAGCTGGTGTTGGTTGACGACAATCAGAACCCCACCGGTACGCCAATTGCGGTAATCGACTGCGTGGCGGCAGACGCCTCGGACTGCACGGGACGAGACGTTAATCCGGCGGCAGGCGAGTTCTTGATCGCCGAGCTTCCCGACGGAGACTACCGGCTCACCGAGACTCGCGCCCCCGCCGGGTACGTGCTCGATGACGAACCGCACTACATCACTGTGCAGGGCATCACCGCAATCGATGTGCCGATCGAGAACACCCAGCAGGAGGGGCCGGTGATGCCGCTCTCTGGCGGCACCGGAACCTTCCTGATCTTCCTCGGCGCCGGCATCGCCGGCGGCATCGCGGTGCTGCTCGTGCTGCTGCGACGCAGGTCGCACCGACCCTCACTTCACCTACCCACCGTTTTATCCAACTAACCGCACCACACCTACAGAAAGGGACTTGACCTCATGCAGGCAAGTACTACGAGGCGCCGCGTCACCACCCTGGTGAGCGCCGCAGCCATCGGAATCACCGCGATCCTCGGATCCACCTCGGCCGCATTCGCCGCCCCCGCCACGTTTGGAAACATCGATGGGGACCGCGATGGTTCTTTGACGGTGCATAAGTTCCTGAACCAGGAGGGTTCGACCGAGGGTGACATCAGCGAGGCGCCCGCAGCCGGTGACTTCACCGACCCGGTCTCCGGCGTCGAGTTCACGGTCTACCCGCTGCTGAAGTCGGGCACGCCGGTTGACCTCACCGTTCCCGGCAACTGGGACGGTCTCGCCGACCTGGCACCCGGCGCGGCGTGCACCGCCCCCGCTGGCTACACGCTCGGCGCACCGACCGTGATGCCGCTCACTGCTGCAGACGGCTCGGCAACGGCAACGTTGCCCGTTGGCCTGTACCAGGTCTGCGAGACCGCGGCCCCGGCGAACATCATCGAGAAGGCGTTGCCCTTCATCTTGACCGTGCCGATGCCGCACGAAAACGGTTGGGTGTACGACGTGCACGCCTACCCGAAGAACGGCGCGGGCTCGATTGAGAAGACCATTGATCCGCAGCAGGACTTCGGTCTCGGCTCGGTCGTGAAGTTCCCCGTGACCGTTCCCGTCTCGCGCATGGCGCAGGAGTGGACCGGCTTCGCGATTCGCGACACGCTCGACGATCGCCTCGCACCCGTTGATGCCGCCGATATGGCGGTCACGGCTGACGGCGCCGCACTCGACCCCTCGTTCTACACGCTCGAGGTCGACGGCCAGCAGATCACGATGAACTTCACCGCCGCTGGTATTGCGTGGCTCAACGAGGGCCCGAACGCTCACGTTGGCGCCGAGATCAAGGTCGTTTTCGCGGGCACCGTTGTTGCGGTTGGTGACGGCGCGATCCCGAACACGGCGCAGTTCTGGCCGAACAACCCGGGCTTCGACCCGAACACGCAGCCGCCGCTGCCCTCCAACGAGGTGCACACCAACTGGGGCGATCTCGAGATCGTGAAGCGCGCAGCCGGCACCTCCGGTGCCGAAGGCACGCTCGCCGGAGCAACCTTCGAGGTCTACGCCGCGGAGGATCCCTACGCCGCTGACTGCTCGACCGCCGTGGCAACCGGCAGCCCCCTGTCGGTGGGTGGCGCGACGAGCTTCACCTCTGACGCGTCGGGCGTCATCTCGCTCGCTGGCCTGTACGTCAGCGACAGCGTGAACCCCGTGATCGACAACCCGCAGCGCTGCTACGTGCTGAAGGAGACCGCGGCCCCCGCTGGTTACGTGCTGCCGAGCAATGCCTTCACTCCGGTGTCTGTGCTCATCGGCAACACCACCACGGACAACGTTGAGATCGAGAACACTCAGCAGGACGTGCCCGAGCTGCCCCTGACGGGTGCCGCAGGCCAGATCCTGCTGATCGCCGGGGGCGCAGCCGCCCTCGCCGTCGCAGTGGGTCTCGTGCTGATGCGTCGTCGTCAGGCTCAGCTGAACGCGTAACACCGCACCGAGCGGGCGGAGGGCGCAGTGGCAACACTGCATCCTCCGCCCGCTCGCGTTCGGTCTTGTACTCTCCCCTCATTACTCTGACTCCATTTGAAGCTGGAACCCATGCCCGATTTGCCGGTCACCACAACTGAAGCCGACGCGCGCCCGCGTGTGCGCCCGCGCGGAAGCGACCGTGGCAGCGCTCGCCGCAGTTGGCGGCCAGGACTGCTCACCTGGGCAATCGCGGTACTCGCACTCGGAGGGCTCGGCGCCGGGCTGTACCCCATGACCGCGGCGTGGCTCACCTCGCACAACCAGTCGCAGGTGACCGAAGACGCGCACGCGCAGCTGAAGAACCTCACACCGCGCCCGGCCGAGCAGTTTCACGACGCCCACACCTATAACGACGCGCTCACCGCCGGCGTCGAACTCGAAGCAGGAGGCAATGTGCCCGTCGGGGCTGGAAATCTCGCCAATACCGAGCTGGCGTATCGCGACATGCTCAAGGCCGACAAGAACGGCCTGATGGGGCGCATCAAGGTGCCGAGCATCGACGTTGATCTCCCGATCTATCACGGTACGTCCGAGGCGACGCTACTGCGCGGAGCCGGACATCTCGAGGGCTCTCACTTGCCAGTGGGCGGCGACGGCACGCGCTCGGTGATCACGGCGCACCGTGGGCTCGCAAACTCCACCATGTTCACGAACCTCGACCGCGTGAAAAAGGGTGACACATTTAGCATCGAGGTGCTCGGCGACGTTTTCGTCTACCGCGTGTTCGACATCAAGGTCATCGACCCGAACGACACCAGCTCACTTCGGGCCGTCGCGGGGGAGGATCTCGCGACCCTCATCACCTGCACGCCGCTCGGGATCAACTCACACCGCATCGTGGTCACCGGTGAACGCATTACCCCGACCCCCGCAGGCGCACGCGATGACATCGGCAAGGCACCCGCGGTGCCAGGCTTTCCGTGGTGGGCCGTGCTCGGCGGTGGCGGACTGCTGCTCGTCGGCACCTACGTGACCCGTCGCGGCTACGCGGACCCGCAGCTGCGGGCAGCGCGCGGTCCGCGCGCTGCCGAACTCGCCGCGGCGTAACGCCGAGCGAGCAGCGGTCAGCGAGGGCCCGTCGCCGTGAAGTCGGTGAGCATGGCCGCGCGGTCTGCTGGGCGGCCCGTGAACACCTCGAACGCGGCGGCGGCCTGGCCGACCACCATCTGCGCGCCGCCGAACGCCCTGCAGCCGATCGCTTCCGCGGCGCGCACCAGCACTGTCTTGAGGGGACGATAGACCGCGTCGCCCACCCACAGCCCCGGGTGCAGCGCGGTCACATCGATGGGACTCGTCTCTGAGACGCCAGTCATGCCAATCGGCGTGCAGTTCAACAGTCCGTCGGCGGTCCGCACGATGTCGCCAACTTCGGAGGTCGGCACAGCGCGTATGCGGGGGCCCGCGAACGCTCCGGCGAGCCGCTGAATAAGGGCCTCGGCGCGACCGAGATCCACGTCGGCGATCACCAGTTCACCGACGCCCTCCCGCAGCAGCGCGTACGCCGTTGCAGCGCCGGCTCCACCTGCGCCGAGCTGCACTACGCGGTCGAGTCCGATGTCGAGTCGGGCGCTCGGTGCCGACGGCGATCCCGATCCCGCATTCGATCCCGCGGCCGAACCAGCGCCCGATCCCGATCCCAGGCTCGCCAGTGCCTGCGAGAAGCCGATGTGATCCGTGTTCATGCCGATTGCGCGACCGTCGCGGAAGGCGATGGTGTTCACCGCTCCGATCAGCTCGGCCTCCTCCGAGAGCTCATCGAGCGCCGCAGTGACGGCTTGTTTCGCCGGGTGGGTGACATTCAGCCCGTCGAAGCTGAGCTGCGCGGCCACCTCGACGAGCGCGGGCCAGCTCGGCACCTTGCCGCGCATTCCAACGGTGTCAATGGTGCGGTAGAGCAGGCGCAACCCCTGCCGTTCGGCCTCGGCCTCGTGCATCATCGGGGTCAACGAGCCACCAATGTGCTCGCCGAGCAGCCCCAGCAGCCAACTCCGCTGGCCGACCGCGGCTTCGCTCGCCATGTCACTCATCACTCGGCCCCCGCCTCTGCCAACACCCGTGTCGCCGCCGCATACAAATACCGCGCGTACCCCGTCACGCCAAGCTGCTCGACGAGCGCCGCATTCGGCACCTCGACGCTGACGGGCACGCCAGCTGGCACCGCTCGCAGCAGCTCCGCGAGCGGAAACTCGCCGTCGCCCGGCGCGAGCCGCAGCGCCCGCGATTCGAGCTTGCGCGGTTCACCGTCGGCCGTCATGCCGCGCGGCAGGGGCGCCGAGATCTGCAGCGTTTCGGGGGTGCCGAGCGGCCCGTCACACAGTTGCAGGGCAGGTACGAGTGAGGCATCAAGGGCCGCGACATCGGCAATGCTCGTGCCACCTCGCTGCAAGTGGAGGGGATCAAGCATGACGTATGCACCGGCGGCACTCGCAATCGTGGCCGCCTGCGACGCCGTGCTGATCGCGTTGTAGCTGATGGGTTCAAGCGCCGGTGTGATGCCGAACCCCTGCGCGTCGACAACCAACTCGCCGAGCGACTGCTGCAGGCGCTGTGGTTCGGGGTCCTGCCCGGTGAGATTCACAATGCTCGCCCCGAGCTCCGCCCCCGCCTCGAGCATCGGCAGCCAGGCCTCGCGACCGGTTGCGCCGTCAAGCGACAGAAATTCGATGTCGGTGACGGTCACTCCGGTATCGCGCAGCGCGGCGAGTGTCGCCCGCGACGCTCGCGATCCAGGGGTCTGCGCCGTGATCGTCTCGGCCGGGGTCGCGCCCCGCACCCGCACGCCCACGAAATCGAAACCGGCGGTCGCGGCGACGCGCACCAGTTCATCGGGTTCAAGCTGCAACAGGCTGAGGTGGGCGATCCCGATCTTGCGCATCAATCCGTCCTTCGTGTGTTCGGTACTGCGTGAGAAATCGCGTCGGTGGGCGACCCGCGGCCACCCACCGGCGCGATGCGGTCAGGCCCGCTTGTTCTCGTGACGACCGAGTTCGGCCGTGGGGATCTTGCTGGTTTCCGGGCTGAGCGCGGCGCAGACGCACGCGATACCGACGGCGACCGCCGAGAGCAGAGCGACTCCGAACCAGTTGCCCTCTTCGCCCGAGATCGACTGCGCGATGGCGGGGGTAAAGCCCGCGAGCAGCAGTCCGAGCATGAGGCAGACCGCCATGCCGCTGTAGCGCACCTGGGCCGGGAACTGCTCGGGGAAGAATGCCGGGTAGACACTGTTGGTCATCGAGTACGCACCGGCGACGAGCAGGATCCCGAGCACCCAGATCAGCCCGGTGTGGCCGGGGCCGCCCGAGTTCAGCGCCCACAGGAAGGCGAAGATCAGCACGATCTGCAGAATCGCTCCGGTGATGAACACCGGCTTGCGGCCGATGCGGTCGGAGAGATGCCCCCAGAGCGGCAGGGTGCCGACCGCGATGAGGTTGGCGACGCTGATCAGCAGCAGCATCTCGCCACGATCGATGCCCGAGATGTCGACGCCGTAGGCGAGGGTGAACACGTTGATCATGGTGTTCACCATCGTGAACAGGCTCATTCCGGTGACGAGCAGCATCGTCTTCGGGTGACGGCGCAGCAGCTCGAGGAGCGGCACCTTCACCACGAGGTTCAGCTGCTTGGTCTCGGTGAACACCTCGGGCTCGTCGAGCGTGCGACGCAAGATCAGGGCGATCATCGTGACGAGCGCGCTGAGCAGGAACGGGATGCGCCAGCCCCAGCTCAGCAGTGCCTCTTCGGGCAGCAGCTGCAGCGGGATGAACACGGCGGACGAGAGCACGATGCCGAAGGTGACGCCCGAGAGCGTCCAGCTCGCGAAGAAGCCGCGACGGTTGTCGGGGGCGTGCTCTGCTGAGAGCGAGGCCGATCCGGGCGATTCTCCGCCGGCCGAGAGCCCCTGTGCGAGACGCAGCACGATAATGATGATGGGCGCCCAGATGCCGATCTGGTCGTAGGTTGGCACGAGTCCGACGATGAACGTCGAGACGCCCATCAGAAGCAGAGTGGTGATCAGCACTTTCTTGCGGCCGATCACGTCGCCTAGGTGGCCCCACAGCAGTGCGCCCAGGGGCCGGGTGACGTAGGCGACGCCAATGGTCGCGAGTGAGAACAGCTGGCCAGCGCTTCCCGCCTCCGGGAAGTAGAGCTGCTGCAGGTACAGCGCCGCGGCGGTCGCGAATATGAAGAAATCGTAGTATTCGAGCGCGCTGCCGGCGAAGCCGGAGATCGCCGCGTTGCGAGCATTCTTGCGTCGCTTCTCCTGCACCGCAAGTTCCTCTGCGGAGAGAGGGGTATCGAGAACAGACATGTACTTCCTTGTACTTGGGCCGGATCGGCGCACGGTTCGTGCTCCGCCGGAGATTGACAGTTCTGCGGCGGATAATCCATTCGCGCCGTTCACTGAGTGTCGCGCGCCCCGTTCGGAAAGTCCAAGATGTAAATTATCTGGAATTATGTGGCAACGCTACATAGTTCGTGTGTGAACCCCCATGCCGGGATCGGCGTGCGCTCATTCGAGTCTGGGGAACACGGCGTCGACGACCTCGAGCGTCGCCCGCAGGCCGGGTGAGTCGTTCTCTGTGGACCACACGAGCGCGTGCAAGAACTCGATCGGCGCACCCTCGATCTCGACCCAGACGGCAGACGACGGCAGCACCGGGAGCACCTCGGAGGTCATCAGCGCGGCGCCGACGCCGGCCGCCACGAGGCTCAGAATGAGGTACGGGTCGCTCACCACTTGGGCCACCTGCGGCATGAAACCCGCGTTCTGGCAGGTGCGCAGCGCGACGACGGTGAGCGAGGAATTGCCGTCGACCGGTCCCATGACGAACGGTTCAGAGCGCAGTTCTGCCATTGGGATCGCGGAGCGCAGGGCGAGGCGGTGGTCTGACGGCAGCACGACGCCGAGACGCTGGCGTGAGACGGCACGGTACTCAAGTGGCGCGTCGAGTTCGCCGATGAGCCCGATGAATGCGAGATCCAGTTCGCCGTTGCGCACCCTCTTCACGCCGTCGAACGTGCGCACGCCGCCGACCAGGTTGAGCTCGATGCCGGGGCACTCGCGACGCAGCGCGCGGGCGAGTAGCGGGAGCGTCTGGTGATTGTGCACGCCAGAGAAACCGACGTCGAGCCGGCCAGTGAGCACGCCCTCGGCGCTCAGCGCGGCGTCAGCCGCGATCCGCAAATCTTTCAGGACCCGATACGCATACGGCAGCAGCACCTGACCAGACGCGGTCAGCGCCACGGAGCGAGTGCTGCGGGTGAACAGCGGCGTGCCCAGCTCCTGCTCCAGCCGACGAATCAGCTGACTCAAAGGCGATTGCGCCATGTGGAGCCGAGCCGCGGCACGGCCGAAGTGCATCTCTTCGGCCACCGCGACGAATCCCTCGAGCCAGCGAATCTCCATGACCGAACCCACCCTCCGCAACACGGTCGCGAGGCGCGACCATTAAGTATGGGATCAGCATAGTGCTGGATGGATATTCAATTATTGGCGCTCAAACCTTGCGCCCCCGCCGCCGCCAACAGCACCATGCATGCAGGGCGTCAATTTCGACGGCCCGGTGTGGAGGATCACAGCATGGTGCATCGCGAGCAACCGCAGAGCGAAGAGTTCGATGTCGTCGTCATCGGGTCGGGGGCAGGCGGGCTCTCAACCGCCGTCACGGCGGCGCACCGCGGCCTGCGCGTGCTCGTGCTCGAACGTGACCGTGTCTGCGGCGGCGCCACCTCACGCTCCGGCGGCTGGCTCTGGGCCCCCCGGAACGAGTTTGCGCTCGCCGACGGCGTCGACGAATCCACCGACGACATCAAGGCGTATCTGCGGGCCGTGACCGGCGACGACTTCGACGAGACCCGGGTCGACGCGTTTCTCGCGAGTGCACCCGAGATGGTGTCGTTCTTCGAGCATCAGACCGCGCTGCAGTTCGTGCCTGGCACGCGCATTTGCGATGTGTACGGCGATCTACCCCACGCGGGCACCGGGCACCGCTCGGTCGGGCCAAAACCCGTGAATGGCCGTGCGTTCTCGAAGCAGCTGCGTAAGCAGATGGCGCCGCAGTACTGGGAGACCTCGTTCCTGGGCATGGGCATCATGGCTGGCCCCGACCTCGCCGGGTTTCTCGCGGCGTCAAAATTCAAGCTCAGTGGCTGGTGGCACTCGGCGAAGCGCGTCGTGCGGTATCTGTTCGACGTGGTGACGACCGGCCAGGGCATGCACTTCGTGAACGGCATCGCGCTCACCGCGAGGCTGATGCAGTCGGCCGTCGACCGCGGCGTCGACATTCGCGTGCATCACAACGTCGTCGAACTCACCCGCGACGACAACGGCCGCGTGGTCGGCGTGCGTGCCGAGACGCCCCGGGGCATCCGCACGTTCCACGCTGCACGCGGTGTCGTCATCGCGAGCGGTGGATTCTCGGCCAACGCCACCATGCGACGGGAGTACTTCCCTCACAATCGCTCGGCGGACGACCACTGGACTCTCGCCCCCGCGACCGCTGACGGTTCTGGCATTGAACTCGGGCAATCGGTGGGTGGCACCTTCGACACGGGCGGCAAGACCGCCGCCGCGTGGTGCCCGGTGTCGCTCGTGCCGTATGTCAACGGCCGCACCGGGGTCTTTCCGCACATCATGGATCGCGCGAAGCCCGGCTCGATCGGCGTGCGCAGTGACGGCAAGCGGTTCGTGAACGAGGCGAACGGCTACTGGGATTACGTCACCGGACTGAACGAGGCCACCCCAACTGGTGAGGTCGCGGCCGCGTGGCAGATCGGCGACGCTCGCTTCGCCCGGCACTACCCCCTGGGGTTCGCCATGCCGCGCCCGGTGCCCAAGCTGCCGCACCTGCGATCTGGTTACCTGCTGAAATCAGACACGCTCGCGGGGCTCGCCGCGCTCTGCGGCATCGACGGCCGCCAGCTCGCGGAGACCGTTGCAGAGTTCAACCGCAACGCGAAGCGAGGCGTCGACCCCGAGTTCGGCCGCGGCACGACGCCGTTCAACCGGTACGGCGGCGACCCCGATGTTCGCCCGAACCCGACGCTCGCGCCCATCGAGCGGGGGCCGTTTTACGCGGTTCGCGTCGTGCAGGGCTCGTTCGGCACGTTCGCCGGGCTGCGCGCAGACGAGCGCGCACGACTGCTGTCGGAAACCGGCGAGGCGATCCCTGGCGCGTACGTCGTCGGAGCCGATCAGAAGAACGTGTTCGGCGGTCACTACCCGGCCGGTGGCATCAACATCGGCCCCGCCATGACCTTCGGGTACATCGCGGGCAATGAGCTCGCGGCGTCGTCACCGGCACTCGCGTAGCAACTCCGCACAGCAAATCGCGCACCTCACTTTTCATCCTCAACCCACCCGTACCAAGGAGCACCCCGTGTCACTATTCGCAGTCAGCTACCGTTACGCCGCCGGATCAGAAGCGGGCCGCGACGAGCACCGCCCCCTGCACCTCGAGTTCTTGCAGGGACTCTTCGACAGCGGCCAGCTCGTCGTCAGCGGCCCGACGGACCCGACGGGCGCTGAGCCGGGAGCCATGCTGATCATTCGGGGCGACTCGGCGGATCAGGTCGACCAGCTCATGGCTCAGGATCCGTTCGCGGAGCGCGGCTACGTCGAGCGCGTGGTGCGCGAGTGGGCGGTCAAGTTCGGGGCAGCGCGCCTCGAACCCGCGAGCGCCGCCCCCGCGAGCTCCGCGCCCGTAGAAGCGGAGTAGCCCCGTGCTCGCCGTTCGCACCATTGCCGCCGAGACCCTCGAATACGCCGATGTACCGCAGCCCGAGCTCGTGCCGGGTTCGGCGCTCGTGCGCATCGAGCACGTCACGCTGTGCGGCACGGATCTGCACATTTGGGAGGACGACTACACCTCAGAGCTCCCGCTGATTCAGGGGCACGAGCTCGCCGGCACGGTCATCGACGTTGCCCCCGATGTGGATCGCGTAGCGATCGGCGACCGCGTGGCCATCGATCCGCTCATCAGTTGTGGGGAGTGCCGTGCCTGCCGGGCCGGGCGCGGCAATGTCTGCCCGCAGCTCACGGTGTTCGGCTGCTACTCGGACGGTGGTCTCGTTGAGGTGCTGCGCGTCAAGGCGCCAAAACTGCACCGCATCCCCACCGGGGTGCCGACCGACCTGGGCGCGATTGCCGAACCGACGGCGATTGCGCTGCAGGCCGTGGCCCGAGGCCGCGCGACGGCCGAAGACACTGCCGTGGTGCTCGGCGTTGGTCCCATCGGGCTGCTCGCGACGCTCGCGCTGCACGACCTCGGCGCGCGCGTGGTGGCGGCCGACACCGACGCCGACCGTCTCGAGCTCGCCCGCGAGTTCGGCGCCGACGACACGATCCTCGTCACCGCCGATGAGGTTTTCCCGGGCGCCGCAGGCGCCGCCGCGCTCCACCGCCTCAGCGGCGACGACGGGCCGAGCCTGGTCATCGAGGCGACCGGCGTGCCGGCGTCGCTGGAAAACGGGCTGCGCGTGGTCGCCGCTGGCGGCCGCGTCGTGCAGGTCGGCATCTCGACCCGGCCGACCGGATTCCCCCTGAATCTCCTCGCGTTCAAAGAGGTCGACCTGCTGGGCAGCCGCAACAGCACCGGGCTGATCCCCGATGCCCTGCAGCTGATCGGCCGCCACCCCGATCGCGTACGCAATCTGATCACGCATCGATTCCCGGCCGAGCAGCTCGATCGCGCATTCCACACCATGCGCGACCGCAGCCAGCGCGTCGGTAAGATCCTGATCGATATGCCGGCGGGAGCGGCAGCATGATCGCCACGCCGGTCGCAGAATTGCCGGATCGCTCCGACGTCATCGTGATCGGCTCGGGGGCCGCGGGGCTCACCGCAGCCGTGCGGGCGGCCGATTCGGGGGCGACCGTCACGGTGCTCGAAAAGGCCGCCCTGTTCGGCGGCACCACCGCTGTCGGCGGCGGCGTCATCTGGGCGCCCGCGAATCCGCTGAGCGCGGCCGCCGGGTATGACGATTCGCCCGCACAGGCGAGCAGCTACCTGGCAGCGGCTGCCGATCGGCTCACGCCAGAGGAGGTCGCTTGGTTCGTAGCGAGCGCGCCGCGCGCCGTCGAGTATTTGCAGAGCAGCACCCGCGTCTCGCTCGTGCCGCTCGCGCGCCCCGACTACCGGCTCGAGTGGGAGGGTGCGACCGAGGGCGGACGCAGCCTCGACAACGCCGCGTTCGACGTCGGTGCGGTGCCCGGTCTGCGTGAGGCGATCCGCCCGTCCTCGTATTTCCCGCTGCTCACGATGGCGGAGCGCGATGAGCTGAACGGGCAGGCGCCCGACGCGGCCCTGCTGCAGCGGCGTGCCGCCGACGGCGTGCGCACCATGGGCGGTGCGCTCGTCGCCAGCCTGCTGGTCTCAGCGCTGGATCGTGGCGTCACCGTCACAGCGGGAGCCCGGGTGACCGGGCTCGAGCGCGAGGCCGACGACGGCTGGCTGCTCACGGTCGACGGCCGTGAGCTGCGGGCACGCTCGGTGGTGATCGCGTCCGGCGGTTTCGAGTGGAGCCCCGAGTTGCAGGCCGCCTTCTTGCCCCACCCCATCGTGCCGATCTCGGCTCCGTCAAACGAGGGCGACGGGCTGCGGCTCGGGCTCGCGGTCGGCGCCGCGGTCGCCGAGATGACCACGTTCTGGGGTGTGCCGGTCATCACGCCGCCGTCGCAAACGCTCGAGGGCAAGCAGTCGGGCCGCATGGGAAACGTCGAGATGACGCTCCCCGGGTCCATCACTGTGTCGGCGAGCGGGCGACGCTTCGTGAACGAGGCGCTCAACTATCACGACGTCAGCCGCGTGTTCGGCGGCATTGACCCGCGGCGACTCAGCGCTGTGGGGGAGCCAGCGTGGCTGGTCTTCGATCAGCGCTACCGCGACAACTATCCGGTGGCGGGCATCGCGAGTGACACGGGTGTTGACTGGATCGTGAGCGCCCCCACGCCGGAGCAGCTCGCCGAGCTCATCGGCGTTGACCCGCAGGGGCTCGCCGAGCAGATCGCTGAGTTCAATACGGACGCTGCTCTCGGCGTCGACACGGCGTTCGGCCGCGGCGACACCCCGCAGGATCGATTCCTCGGCGACGGGCGCGTCACGCCGAACCCGTGCCTGCGCCCACTCGACACCGCGCCCTTCTATGCGGTGCGCGTGCACTGCGGCACGCTCGGCACGAGTGGCGGGATTGCAACCGACACTGCGGGGCGCGTGCTGGGGCACGACGGCCGCGCGATCCCGGGCCTGTTTGCCGCGGGAAACGCCTCGGCTTCGGTGTTCCGCGGGGCGTACCCGGGTGGCGGAGCGACCCTCGGCTCAGCGGTCGTGCGGGCATTCTGCGTCGGCGAACAGCTGGCGAACGATCACTCGCGAGTGGCGGCGGGCTCTGATGCGACACCCGCCAGCCCCGTGAAACCTGCGAGCACTGTGAAACCTGCGAGCACTGTGAACCCTGCGACCCTGTGAACCCGACCGGCCAGGGCGTCAGCCAGCCCGGCCAGAATTGAGAGAAACGGCATGACTGTCTCCCCAGCCACGAGCATCCCGCTCAGCACCGGCGCTGCGCCAGCCACGCTCGTGCACGGCGATGAAATCGATCTGCTCGTCGTCGGTGCCGGCGGCGCGGGTCTGTCGGCGGCCGTGTACGGGGCGCTCGCGGGCCTCGCGACCGCCGTCGTCGAACGCACCGAGTACGTGGGTGGCACAACGGCTTATACCGCGGGCACCACGTGGGTGCCCGGCACAACCCACGCCGCGGAGGTCGCGGCCGAGGCTGAACCGGCCGACAGTATCGCCGAGGCGGGGGAGTTTCTCGACGCCGCCGTGGGGCCGCACTCCCCGAAGTCACTGCGCGACGCGTTCTTGGCGCTCGGGCCCGAGGCGGTCGCCGCCATGGAGCAGGGCTCGCACGTGAGCTACCGCGCGCGCAGCGTGCACCCGGACTACTTGACTCAGCTGCCGGGCGCCCGTCTCTCCGGTCGCGCGCTTGAGCCCTACGCATTCGACGGCGCGCAGTTGGGTGAACGACTCGCGCTCGTGCGGCCACCGCTGCCCGAGTTCACCGCGTTCGGTGGGATGTCGCTCGAGCGCGACGACATCGCGCACCTGCTCGGCGCGCACCCCGAAGACGAGTCGCGCAGTCACCTCCTCGCGCTGCGGCGCACGTACCGCGACTCGGTTCGGGATCACGGCCGGGATGCGCGCCGAACGATGGGCAACGCGTTGATCGCCGGCCTGCTGCACACGCTCGATGAGCGCGGGGTGCCGGTGCTGACGCAAAGCGAAGTCGCGTCGGTGAGCGAAGCAAGCTCGGCTGACCCGGCAGTGGGCGGGTACTGGGTGTCGATTCGCACCGCCGACGGCGAGATCGAGGTGCTGGCGCGCAATATCGTGTTCGCGACGGGCGGGTTCAATCGCGACCCGCTGCGCCGAGCGGAGCTGCTCCCGGGGCACCCCGTCGACTGGTGCCCCGGAGCCCCCGGGCACACCGGGCAGGCGCACGCGATCGTTGACGCCCTCGGGGGCAGGTACGGTCGAGCTGCGTTTGCGCACACCTACTACGCGCCCGTCTCGCGCAGGCAACGGGACGACGGGAGCTGGGCCGTGTTCCCGCACTTCGTGATGGATCGGGCCAAACCGCACATGATCGTCGTCGACCAGGCGGGGCGGCGCTACCTCAACGAGGCGACGAGCTACCACCTGTTCGGGGCCCGTATGGTGCAGCAGAATCACGAGAATCCGGGCGCGAGTACGCCGTCGTTCCTCATTACTGACGCCGAGGGAATGCGGCGCTACGGCCTCGGCGTAGTGCGCCCGTTCCAGCGCGAGCGCGTGCTGGCACAGTACATCGCGGAGGGCTATCTCTTCCGGGCCGAGTCAGTTGCAGCGCTCGCGGAACAGCTCAACGTGCCGGGCGAGACGCTCGAAACCACGATCGCGCGCACAAACTCGGCGGCCGCGCGCGGCGAGGACCCCGACTTTCACCGGGGCAGCAACGCATACGAACGTTTCAACGGCGACCCCGCCTCGGAAACCGGGCACCCGAACGTGGCCCCGGTCGACGGCGCGCCCTACTACGCGGTGCAGATCTTCCCAGGCGACATCGGGGCGGCGACCGGATATGTCACCGATGAGACCGCCGCCGTGCTGGGCGCCGATGGCGGACCCATCGGGGGCATCTACGCGGTCGGCAACGACATGCAGTCGGTGATGGGCGGTACCTACCCCGCGCCTGGAATCACGATCGGCCCCGGCCTCGTGTTCGCGTACGCCGCGGTGCGCGACATCGCGGCCCGCAGGGCTGCGGGGTAGGCGGGAGGCGTGGGGTGGGCGTTGTAGGCGTGTGCTGAGCCCCTCGCCGGCTGCCGAGCCCCTCTTGAGTCGCCGTGCCCCTCTTGAGTCGCCGTGCCCCTCTTTAGTCGCCGAGCCCCTCCCGCGTCACCGACCGTCGTGCCCCTCTCGTGCTGCCGAGCCCCTCTCGTGCTGCCGAGCCCCTCTCTAGTTACCGAGCCCCTCCGGGTCATCGCGTTATTGGGTAGGGAATCGGCGACTAGAGAGGGGCTCGGCAAGCACAAAGGGGTTCGGCGAGAACCGAGGGCTCGGAGAGGGCGACGCAGCGACGCCGCCGCCTCTACCACCACCACTTATCGAATGCGCTCGTACCCGGCGAGCAAGATGCGTTCGGCGAGCAACAGGTACTCCTCGAGGCGGGCAGCAGCTTCGTCCGCCTGGCCGGCCTCGAGCAGTTCGAGGATCTCGCGGTTGCGCTCCACAAACGGGGCGTGCAGGTACTCAGGGTCGGCGATCAATCCGAAGGCGAGCCGCAACTCGGTGGCGAGCCGCTCGTGCAGCTGGCTGAGCCGCGGGCTGTCGGTGAGCTCAAAGATCGCGCGGTGAAACGCGATGTTGGCGGTGGCGACGTCGGGCCACTCATCACGATCGCGCGCATCGATGGCCGACTCGAACGCCGCGCGCATGCGCGCGATGGCGGGGTGCCTCGGGATCGCCTGCGCGACGGCCTGCACCTCGACGAGCCGCCGCACCCGGTAGACGTCGATGATCGTGCTGATGCTGGGCACCGCGACATAGGTTCCCTTATTCGGGATCTGCGTGAGCAGGCCTTCCTGGCTGAGCGACTTGAAGGCCTCCCGCAGCGTATTGCGCGAGATGCGCAGGGACTCGGCAAGCTTTGCCTCCGGCGCGCGCTCACCCGGTTTCAGGTCACCGTTCGCAATGCGGGCGCGGATCTCATTCGCTGCCTCGACCGAGCGGGACGTGCTCTCGCTGCTCGAAGACGCGGAGGCGTCGGAGTCGGTTGCCATGGTGCGAGCGTACCCGACAGTCAACAATCGCCCACGAGTTCCCATCCAACCGCGGCTAAATGTTCAACTAGAATAATTGCATTGTTCAACAATACGACGTAGTGTGAGGGCCACGTGCTCGATCCGCAAAGATGCGAAGGGGAAGTACCAGGCATGAACGATCACACCTCATCTCAGAATGGGACGGACGACCAAGTCTCGGTTCCCGGGCCGGCGACGGTCGTCAGCGGCACGGTCGGCGGTTTCGCGAAGTCGCGCCGAGCATCGCTGATCGGGGCCATCTTCATGATGGCGACATCGGCTATCGGCCCCGGATTCATCACCCAGACCGCCACGTTCACGGCGACCCTCGGAGCCGCCTTCGCGTTCGGCATCCTCGCCTCGATCTTGATCGACTTCGTGGTGCAGGCGAACATCTGGCAGGTCATCACGCTCTCGGGCAAGCGGGCCGCGGAGCTCGCCAACGCCGCGATTCCCTACAGCGGATTCCTGCTCTCGGTGCTCGTCATCATTGGCGGCCTGGTCTTCAACATCGGCAATATCGCGGGCGCCGGGCTCGGACTCAACGCCATGCTCGGACTCGATCCGAAGATTGGCGGCGCCATCAGCGCGCTGCTCGCGGTCGGCATCTTCCTCTCGCGGCGGGCGGGATTCCTGCTCGATCGGGCGATGATCGCGTTCGGCGTGCTGATGATCCTGCTCGTTGTCATTGTCGCGATCATCGCGAACCCGCCCGTGGGCGAGGCGCTGCGCCAGACGGTACTGCCCGACAACATCGACTTCGCCGCGATCACGACGATCGTCGGCGGCACCGTCGGTGGCTACATCACCTACGCAGGCGCGCACAAGCTGCTGGATTCCGGCACCGCGGGCCCCGAGAACATCAGAGAGGTCACGCGATCGGCGTTCACCGGCATCGCAATCACTGGTGTGATGCGCTACGTACTCTTCTTGGCGTTCCTCGGCGTCACGGCGAGCGGCGTCGTGCTCGACCTCTCGGCGAACCCCGCCGCACAGGCGTTCGAATCGGCCGCGGGCGAGTGGGGCATGCGCGCCTTCGGTCTCGTGCTTTGGGCCGCCGGCATCTCGAGCGTGATCGGCGCGGCGTTCACGTCGGTTTCGTTCATGACGGTGTTCAGCGCGAAGCTCAACCAGCGGCGACGCAACCTCGTGACGGTCGCGTTTATCGCTGTGGGCCTCGCGGCATACTTGATCATGGGCACGACGCCGGTCGCGCTGCTGGTCTTTGCGGGCGGCTTCAACGGTTTGATCCTGCCCATCGGGCTCACCGTCTTTATGTACATCGCGCTGTTCCGACGGGACCTGCTGGGAGGCCACCGCATCAGGCTCTGGCTGGTGGCGCTCGGCGTGATCGTGACGGCGCTCACCTGGTACATGGGCGTCATGTCGTTCGCCCAGATCTTCGAGTTTCTCTCGGCGTAGCCCCGGCGGCGCGAGTTTCACACGCATACAAGGAGCACACTGTGACGATGCACGTAGATCTCAACAGCGACCTGGGCGAGCACTTCGGCTCGTGGCACATGGGCGACGACGCCGCGATGCTCGAGGTCGTCACGAGCGCGAACGTGGCGTGCGGATTTCACGCGGGCGATCCCAAGTCGATCCTTGGCACGCTGCGGCTCGCTGCCGAGCGCGGCGTGGCCGTGGGGGCGCACGTCGCGTACCCCGATCTCGTCGGGTTCGGACGCCGCCCAATGAAACTGTCGCGGGACGAGCTCTTCGCCGATGTCGCCTATCAGATCGGCGCACTGCGGGGCCTCGCGGAGGTCGCCGGAACCACCGTCACGTACGTCAAACCCCACGGTGCGCTCTACAACAGCATCGCCTTCAACGAGGCCGAGGCCGAAGCGGTGATTGCCGCGATCCGGGCCGTTGACCCCGCGCTCGCCCTCGTCTGCCTCGCGTCATCGCCACTCGTGCAGCAGGCTGAGGCCGCGGGCCTCCGGGCGGTGCCAGAAGCATTCGCGGATCGCGCCTACGAGCCGACCGGCGCACTCGTGTCACGCGGCGAAGCCGGGGCGGTGCTGAGTGACCCGAACGAGGTCGCCGAGCGCATGCTGCGCCTCGTGCAGACGGGCACGGTCGTCGCGCGCGACGGCAGCAGCGTCGCGGTCGCGGCCGAATCCATCTGCGTGCACGGTGACAGCCCGGCGGCGGTCGAAATGGCGCGGGCGGTGCGGGATCGCCTCGTGTCCGCCGGGGTCACCCTCGCAGGCTTCGCCGCGATCGGGGCAGCATGACGGGCCGAGAAACTCTGGAGCCCACGATCCGTGCGGCTGGATCGGCGGCGGTGCTGCTGGACCTCGGCAACCTCGACGCCGCGCTGCGCGCGTTCGCGCTGCTCGTCCAGGCGCGGGATCGCGGCGAGCTCGTCGTCGACGACCTCGTGCCCGCTGCCGCGACCGTGCTCGTCGCCGGCGGTGAGGCGCGCGACGCGCGAGCGCTCGCCGCAAAGCTGCGGCGGCTCTTGGCCGGTGATGGTGCCGGTGCGGACTCCGGTGTCGGCGACCCCAGCAGCGCCGGGACCGTCGCCGACGCATCGCCCGCGACCGTGATCCCCGTGCACTACACGGGCGAAGATCTCGCAGAGGTCGCCGCGCTCACCGGTATGAGTCAGCAGGCGGTGATCGACCGGCACGTCGCGGCCGAGTACACGGTCGCCTTCACCGGTTTCGCGCCCGGCTTCGCCTATCTCTCTGGCGGCGATCCGCTGCTCGAGGTACCGCGCCGCGCGACACCGCGACCTCGCATCCAGCCCGGCTCGGTCGGCCTGGCCGGGCCGTTCTCGGGCGTCTACCCGCGCGAAAGCCCCGGCGGATGGCAGATCATCGGCCTCACCGAACACAAGATGTGGGACCTCACCCGCGAGCACCCCGCGGCCCTGGTCGCTGGTGGCACCGTGCGTTTCGAGGTCGCGCGGGAATCCGTGGTGGGGTCCGGGAGAAGCGCGCCCCCGGAAGCGCCGACCGCGGAGCTAGCTCCAGCGGAGATGCCGGATCAATCGGTTTCCGTTCTGCGCGTGCTCGACGCCGGGCTGCAGTCGCTGATTGAAGACGGTGGCCGCCACGGCGCCTCGGGGATGGGCGTCGGCGAGTCTGGCACGGCCATCCGCGGTGCGTATCGCGAGGCCAACCGCCTCGTCGGCAATGAACCGGGCGCGGCAGCCATTGAATTGAGCCACGGCGGCTTCGCGCTTGAGGCCATCGCGGCGACTGTGCTCGCGATCACGGGTGCTGAGCGAGCGAATCAGATCACGGGCCCGTTCGGATCGCGACGGGCGCCCCACGCGGTGCCGTTCCGGCTGAGCGCGGGGGAGCTTGTGACGCTGCAGGCTCCGGCTCGGGGACTCCGCACGATTGTCGGTGTTCGCGGCGGCATTGACGCGCCACCCGTGCTCGGCAGTAGATCCCGCGACACGCTCGCGGGGCTGGGGCCCGAGCCCCTCGAAGTCGGCAACGAGCTCGCGGTGGTTGGCACGCGCTCGCCGGTCGAGGAGCCCGGCGCTGCATCCGGCCTCGGCGATCCGGCACCGCTTCCCGTCTCCGGCGAAACCACCGAGCTGCGCGTCGTCTTCGGCCCCCGTGATGACTGGTTTGACCCGCAGGCGCTCGCCGCCTTCACCGACGAGCGCTGGGAGGTCACGCCCCGCAGCGACCGCGTCGGTGTTCGCCTCGCTGGGCGGGCGGTGGCGCGCGCCTCGGAGTATCAGGGGCGCGAGCTGCCGAGTGAGGGGATGGTGCTCGGCGCGATTCAGGTGCCGCCCGACGGTCAGCCAGTGCTGTTCCTTGCGGATCGGCCGCTGACCGGCGGGTATCCCGTGATCGCCGTTGTGCACGACGACGACCTCGAACTTGCCGCGCAACTTCCGCCGGGCAGTTTCGTGCGGTTCGTGCGGGCAGTTCCGGCTGTGACGCCAGTGCTGGCCGTGCCGAGCATCGACGCAACTTCGATTCACCGGGCTCAGGCCCACGACAACGTGCAGGACGCAGACTCATGACGCTGACAAAGATTCTCATTGCCAACCGGGGCGAGATTGCGGTGCGGGTGATCCGCGCGGCGAAGGAGGCCGGGATCGCGAGCGTCGCGGTCTACGCCGACGAAGACGCCGACGCGCTGCACGTGCGACTCGCTGACGAGGCGTACTCACTCGACGGGCGGTTGCCAGCCGACAGCTACCTGAACATCGCGAAGCTGCTCGCGGTGGCGGAGCGCGCCGGGGTCGACGCGATCCATCCCGGCTATGGCTTTCTTTCTGAGCGAGCCGACTTTGCGCAGGCGGTGATTGACGCCGGTCTCGCGTGGATCGGACCCGACCCCGGCACCATTGAGCTGCTCGGCAACAAGGCGCGGGCGCGCACGCTCGCGGCGGAGGTGGGTGCGCCGCTCGTGCCCGGCACGCAGGGGGCCGTGCGCGACGTCGACGACGTGCTCGCCTTCGCCGATCAGCACGGAATGCCGATCGTGATCAAGGCCGTGTTCGGCGGCGGCGGGCGCGGCATGCGCGTGGTCCGCGACCGCGCGGAGATCCGGGAGGCCTACGACGCCGCCGTGCGCGAGGCGGTCGCCGCGTTCGGGCAGGGTGAGTGCCTGGTCGAGCGGTTTCTCGACAGGCCGCGGCACATTGAGGCCCAGGTGCTCGGCGATCGCCACGGACGCATCGCCGTCATCGGAACGCGCGACTGCTCGCTGCAGCGGCGCAATCAGAAGCTTGTGGAGGAGGCGCCCGCGCCGTTTCTCAGCGATGCGCTGCGCGAGCGCATCCACCGGGCCGCGGCCGATGTCTGCGGCGCAGCCGGCTACGTCAGCGCGGGCACGGTCGAATTTCTGCTCGGCGACGACGGCACGCTCTCGTTCCTTGAAGTGAATACGCGGCTGCAGGTGGAGCACCCGGTCACCGAGCAGGTCACGGGTGTCGACCTCGTCCAAGAACAGTTTCGCATCGCGGCGGGGGAGCCGATGTCGGTTCCCGAGACGCTGCCGACGTTCGGTCACGCGATTGAGTTTCGCATCAACGCGGAGGATCCGGGGCTCGGCTTCCTGCCGACCCCCGGCATGATCGAGCGCTTTGACGTGCCCAGCGGCCAGGGGGTGCGACTCGATTCCGGCGTGGATGCCGGGTACGCCGTGCCCGGCAGCTTCGACTCCATGCTCGCGAAACTCATCGTGTGGGGCAGTGACCGCGAGCAGGCGCTCGCCCGCGCCCGACGCGCGCTCGGCGAGTTCGAGGTCGAGGGCGTGGCGACGGTGCTGCCGTTTGCGCGATACATCGTCACGGACCCGGCGTTCACGGCCCCGACCGGGGATTTTCAGGTGCACACCCGCTGGATCGAGGAGGAGTGCACCGCGACCTTCGACCCCGCTCCGGCAGTGTCGGCCCCGGCCGAGCCGCGACTCAAGCGCGCCCGCATCGAACTCGACGGGCGGATGGTGCAGCTCGGGTTGCCCGAGGAGTTGCTGGGGTTGTTGGGTGGGGGTGGTGGCGTCGGCGGCGGTGGTGGGGGCGTCGATGGTGGGGGTGAGTTTGCCGATCTGGGTGTTGGGGTCGGGGTTGGCGCTGGTGCTGGTGCCGACGCTGGCCAGCTCGTCGCCCCGTTCGCTGGCACACTGAGCGCCTGGAAGGTGGAGAACGGGGCTGCTGTCTCTGAAGGCGAGACCGTAGCGGTGCTCGAAGCCATGAAAATGGAGGTCCCCATCAAGGCTCCGCGCGCAGGAACCCTCACCCACCTGGCCCAACCCGGCGAACCGCTCGCAGCCAACGCCCCGCTCGGCTCGATCGCGGCGTAGCGGCGGGCCGCCGGGCGGTGCCCGCCCGCGGCCCACCCGCCCCGCCGCCCGCCCGCAAACCCCGCCGAGCACGAGGGTTTCCCGTGAAACGGAGGGCTTTTTCGCACGATTAACCCTCGCGTTCGGCGGAAACCCTCGTGGTCAGCGGGGTCAGCGGGGTCAGCGGGGTCAGCTGGGTCAGCGGGGCCCGCAGGGCCATCGGGTGGGCTAGTGCGGGCCAGCCGAGGCGGCGTCGCCGAGAACCACCGCGAGTTGGTGCTCAATGTGCGCGGTGACTTCTGCGTCGCTCGGGGCGCTCACCGTACCGCTCACGCTCGCCGCGCTCGCCGTAGCGCTCGCTGCCGCAGCGCCCGCGCCCAGCGCGAGCAGCATGACCGCCGACGTGATCTGCGCGACGGCCGCCGCGCGGTGCGCGTCGAAACCGTCGTGCGACCGCAGCGCCGCAGCGATGCGTGACTCGGTTTCGGCCGCGATTTCTCGGGCCGCCGCGTGGTGTGGCTCGGTGGGATCGCCGAACACCATCTCCCGCAGATAGGTGCGACCGTTGGCGATGTGCTTCCGATTGCACTCGACGATCGGCCGAACGTACGCCATCACTGAATCCAGCGGAGAGCGCGCCTCCGATGCGGCGGCTTCGCCGCGATCCAGCGCTTCTATATACAGCGCATTCTGCACGAGCAGCAGCAACTCGCCCTTGTTCTTGGCATAGAGAAAGAGCGTACCCGTGCCGATATCGGCGGCATCCGCGATCTCCTGCGTCGTGACCTCGTCGATGCCGCGCGCCGCGAAGAGTGCGATGGCGGCTGCGGTGATGCGCGCGAGCTTCTGCTGCTTGTTGCGCTCGCGACGCCCCTGCGGCGCTTCGCTGAAACCGGACATCGCTTCCCTCGGAATAAAACATGACTACACTCAGTTATGAGTTTAGTCGGTAGTGATTGACAGGTGCGTGACTCCGCACTCGGATCACCACGATACTTCCAACCGGCATTACCAGGTGCGTTCAGGCGCAGAGAGAAGACGAGATGCAGGCATTCAGCATTGGTGGCTACGGGCAAGCGCTTCAGCTCACCGAGACCAGTGAGCCCACCGTTGGTGACCACGATGTGCTCATCGATGTGCGCGCCGCGAGCGTGAACCAGCTCGACATCAAGATCGCTGAGGGTGAGTTCAAGAGCCTGATGTCGTTCGACTTCCCGCTCACACTCGGGCACGACACGGCTGGAACGGTCATCGGTGCCGGATCGAAGGTTACGCGATTCGCCGCCGGCGACCGCGTCTTTGGGCGACCCCGTGACGGTCGCATCGGCACTTTTGCGGAGCGCATTGCGGTCCACGAAAACGACCTCGCGCTCGTCCCGACAGCGAGCACGTGGGAAGACGCGGCGTCACTTCCGCTCGTCGCGCTGACCGCGTGGCAGGCGCTCGTCGACGTCGGCAAGGTGCAGCCCGGGCAGCGTGTGCTCATCCACGCGGGAGCGGGTGGAGTGGGTTCGATCGCGATCCAAATCGCCAAGCATCTCGGTGCGACGGTCGCGACCACCGCGAGCGCGCGCAACGAAGAACTCGTACGCAGTCTGGGAGCGGATATCGTGATCGACTATCGCAGCCAAGACTTCGAGTCCGAACTGAGCGACTACGACTTCGTGCTCGACGGCGTTGGCGGCGAAAGCCTGCAGAAGTCACTGCGCGTATTGCGCCCCGGCGGGCGAGCGGTGGGCATCGCGGGACCGCCGACGCCAGAGTTCGCGCGGAGTATCGGTGCGAACGTGATCGTGAAGACCGCGATCGCGGCGCTCAGCGCGAAGGTCCGCAGGCAGGCCAGAAAGCTGGACGTCAATTACGACTTCCTCTGGATGCGCGCCAGTGGGCAGCAGCTCGAGCAGATCGCCACGCTGGTCGACCGCGGCGTGATCCGCCCACTCGTTGGCGAGGTGTTCTCGTTCGACAACACGCCCGCTGCCGTGGCGGCGCTCGCCGCGGGCGGGCGGGCGGGGAAGGTCGTGGTGCGGCGGGAGTAGGGGCGGCGGCGCCCCGGCCGGCCGGCCGCGCCGCGCCGCGCCCGGCCACCCCCCCCCGAAGACGAGGGTTCCCGCTGAGCGCGAGGGGTTTTACGCCTGATTGGGCCTCGTGTTCAGCGAGAACCCTCGCGTTCGGCGGGGTTGGTCGGCTCTTCGCCGGGGAGCTGGGTGCCGACTGCGGGGCCGTCGGGGAGGGCGTCCCGGAGCGTTGCCTCACGAGTCACGCCTGTGAGCGGCCAGAGCAGGTGCTTCTCGTCGACCTGCACGGCGAAGCCCTGCACGAGTGGAACATGGAGCGCGGCACCCTCGGGGCGACCGGCCTGCCACTTCTCGGTGTCGATTTCCCCGGTTGCGCCCTGCGCGCCCTCGGGTGAGCGGGTCGCGTAGGCGACGACCCCGACGCCAGTGGGGTACGCGCGGTTCCAGTCGTCGAGGGTGGTGGCGTCTGGTGAGAGCATCGACAGGTACACGGACGAGCCGGCGACCTCTCCCTGCACGGTCTTGTCGACGCGCACCTCGATGACGACCGAAGAGATATCGTTCATTTCGTCGTCGAAGCGGCCGTACTTCGGGCCGTCTTGCACGCCGACGACCGTTCCCGTGGTCACCACGTCGGCCATGGCGGCGAGTTCCTTGGTCGACGTCACCGGCTCGTAGTCGAATGACACCGAATCTCCGGCCGCCGAGATGGTATCGGCGTCCGCGTACACGGGAGCGGCGCCCGATGTGGATGGCGTGGCGCAGGCCGCGAGCGCGAACGCAGCGACGCAGAGAAGTGCGGCGGCGGTGGGTGATTTCAACATGTGCTGGCTCCTCCGAAGTCGCTAGTACGCGGCGTTGATGTGGGCCACGTGGTGGCTCGCGTAGGTGTTGTTTGTCGACGTGCCCGACACCATGCAGCCGCCGTAAGTCGACCCGTGCGTCAGGCCGGCAAAGTGGCCGATCTCGTGGCAGAGCGTCTTGCGGCGCTGGGCAGTGTCTTGCAGCAGATTCGTGTTGAGCACGAGTGAACCCTGGTCGCAGACGGAAGCGCTAACCTTCTTGGTGCAGATGGAAACGCCGCGAACGTCCGACGCGAGCCCACTCGGAAACTCCGGCGACGACGACAGGTAACCACCGATATCCGTGTGCACCTGACAGTTCGCGGCGTACTCCTCGTACATGTCGGTCTGGGTGCTGAGGTTGATCATCGCGGGCCCGAACTGGTTGCCCCACGCAGACGGCCACGGGTAGGCGGTGCAGTAGTCCATCTTGGCGTCATCGGCGCGACAGCCAGTATTGCCCCCGGAATTCTCGGGGCACGTGCCGAACGCGTCGGCTGACGCCGCGGTCGGAAGCAGCGCTGCGCCGGCGCTCAGTGCGATGACGAAGAGGCTCCCAGAGAGAAATTTATTGAGCTTCATATTATCTCCTGTGAAAATATTGAAACACCCACCATAAATATACATAGTTTGGTTTAGCCAGGGAAGTAACAGTGTGTGGCGAATTTATGGCCGGATCGCGATTGCGGATCAGGCGGTCGCCCGTCTACCGACCGGGGACGAGACCCAGCTCATAGCCGAGAATGACCGCGTGCACGCGGTCGCGCACCCCGAGCTTCGTGAAGATTGCATTCACGTGCGACTTGATCGTCGACTGGGCGAGCACGAGTTCGGCACTGAGCTCAGCGTTGCTCAGGCCCCGAACAATCCCGATAAATACGTCGCGCTCCCGCGGGCTGAGCAGTTCGAGCAGCGAGGGGTCGGTGCTTGCTGTAGCTGGCGCACGCGTCGGTGCGAGGTAGTGCTCGATAAGCCGGGCGGTGAGTCGCGGAGCGGCGACCGCCGATCCTGAAGCGACCGTTTGCACCGCGTCGACGAGCGCGGCCGGTTTGGTGCTCTTGAGGAGGAACGCGCTGGCGCCCGCCTGCAGGCTGCCGAACGCGTACTCGTCGAGATCGAACGTGGTGAGCGCGATAACGCGTGTATCTGGATAGCGCTCCGCGATGATCCTGGTGGCCTCGATCCCATCCATGATCGGCATGCGCATATCCATGAGCACGACGTCGGGATGCTGCGCGCTCACCGCGGCGAGCGCCTCGAGACCATTGCCTGCCTCGCCGACAACACTGATGTGGTCGTCTGAGTCGAGAATAAGGGCGATTCCAGTGCGCTCGAGAGGTTGGTCGTCGACCACGAGCACGCGGACGGGGGTACGGGCGGGATAGATGGCTTCGGGCGTCGGCTCAGGCATGGGGGGTCTCCGTCAGTGGAATTGATACGCGCGTGCGCCAACCGGGGCGGGGTTCGGCGCCACCGGCGTCACCGTTGTCACCCGCGGTGTCTGGGCCCGCGGTGAATTCGCCGCCGAACGCGGCAGCGCGCTCCCGCATGGCGCGCAGCCCGACTCCGGCACCAACCCCGGCACCAACCCCGGCACCGCGCCCACCTCGCTCACCCCGCCCATCGTCCGTCACGCAGACCGTGAGCCGGCCGTCGTGCGAGGTCACCGCCACCTCGACCCGGGTCGCGGTCGCCGCGTGCCGGAGCGCATTGGTGAGCGATTCTTGCACGATGCGGTAGACCGTTGTCTGCAGCGCCGCGTCGGTGAGCGGCGGTGCGCTGACGGTGAGCGTGACGGGCAATCCGGCGCTGCGAAACACGCCTACGAGCTCGTCGAGCGACGGCAGATTGTGGCCAGACGCCTCGAGATTCTGGTCAAGTTCGCCGTCGTTGACGCGCAGCACCCGCAGTATCCGCTGCATCTCGTCGAGTGCCTGCGCGCCGACGGTTCCCAGTTGATCGAGCGCGAGCCGCGCGCGCTCGGGGTGCTTCTCCCAGCCAGCCGCCGCGCCCCCGGCGAGGGCGACCATGACGGTCACCGAGTGCGCGACGACGTCGTGCATCTCGGCGGTGATGCGCGCGCGTTCGGCGGCGGCGGCCCGGTCTTCCCGCAGCACGACGAGCTGCTCAGTAGCGGCACGGCGGGAGCGGCTTGCTCGCACCGCGACGCCGAGCGCGAATGCGATGAGCGACGCGGGCTGCAAGAGCACGGCGGGCCAATCCTCACGCACCCCGAGGAGGATGGTGACGCCGGCCACCGCGAGAATCACCGCCTCGCTCAGCACGTAGCCGAGTACCGCAGTGCGCAGGCGCGCGTGTGCCGCAAGTGCGAACAGCGCGAACGCGCCCTCGAAGAACGCCGGCGACGGGCTGTGCCACGCCACGGGGGTCAGCGTCGCGAGTGAAACCACCACCAACAGCACGGAGAGTGGGTGGGCGCGACGCCACCACAGCGACGCCACGATACCGATGGTGCAGACGTAGCCGAGCCAGGCGTGAGCGGGCGGCGCGAGCAGTAGCGCCGCGACGGTCGGGGCCGTGCAGGCCAATATCACGAGCACATCGGCGACCCGGGGCCGGTCGGCGAACCAGCGCACGATCCGGGGTCGCTGCAGCACCGGCTCGTCGAGCCTGCCGCTGGCACTCGCCATAGCGCCCCTCTCGTGATGGTTTTCGCGCGCTCGCGCCTCGCGCCGCAGTTACCCCGCGTGTGGTGTCGACGATACGGAGTCGCGGCCGCTTCGACCACCCACCACGGGTGGAACAGCGCCGGATCGGGGGTGCGCACGTTCGACCCGTAGTGGGTATTGCTGACCGGGCGCGAGTTCGTAGCGTGGTGAGCGCCGAGCCCAGACCAATAAGGAGACGCTATGTTCCCTGCCCCCGAGACGCCTGCACCGCGGGTCGACGCTCACACAGACGCGCGCGCAGATGTGCGCGCAGACGGGCACACAACCGATCGCTCGCCCATGCGCTGGCTCATGCGCGCAGAGCGAATCAGCAAGACTTTCGGCGAGACGCCCGCGTTGATCGACGCGAGTCTCACAATCGCCCCGGGTGAAGCGGTCGCAATCATGGGGCCGAGCGGCTCGGGCAAGTCCACGCTGCTGCACGTGCTCGCCGGAATTCTGCGGCCGGACGCCGGCGAGGTGTTGCTGCGTCGCCCCGGCGGCGGCGTCGGCGGAGTTGACGACGCCGGCGTTGACGACTTGACCGAGCTGGGTGACGACGATCGGTCGGCCTTTCGGCTGCGTCGCTTCGGGTTCGTGTTTCAGCAGGGCCTGCTGCTGCCCGAGCTGACCGCCGCAGAGAATATCTCACTGCCACTGCTCCTCGCCGGCTACGGACGAGGCGAGGCGGCGGCGCGGGCGGAGGCGGAGCTTTCGCGGCTCGGGCTCGCGGGCCTCGGTGTGCGCCGCATTGGCCAGCTCTCGGGTGGGCAGGCCCAGCGCGTCGCAATTGCACGGGCGCTGGCTCCCGATCCCAGTCTGATTTTTGCCGATGAACCCACCGGCGCTCTCGACTCACGCGCGGCCGACGGCGTGCTCGACGCGCTGCTCGCGGCGGGGCGCGACGGGCAGCGGGCGCTGGTGGTGGTCACCCACGACGAGCACGTTGCTTCCCGCTGCGATCGCACGGTGCGGTTGCGCGACGGCAGGATCGAGTCGCGCGCATGAATCCGACTGCGGCGCTGTTATTGATCAGGCCCCGAGCTCAGTCGGCGGCCATCACCTCGCTGCAGCTCGCGGCCTCTGCCGTGACGACGCTGTTGGCGTTCGCGGTCACAATGCTGGCGAGGGCGCTATGGAGTGTCGACTCCGCGGAGGTCGGCTACCCCGTACTCGCGACCGGACTCGTTGCGCTGCTGCTGGTGCCGCTCATTACCCTCGGCACGGCTGCCGCGCGACTTGCCGCACGCAGTCGCGACGATCGCTTAGCGACGCTCCGCCTGCTCGGAGTTGCCGCCGCTCGTGTGCGCCTCATCGCTGTTGCGGAGGTCACCCTGGTCGCTGCGGGCGGCGTGATCATCGGTGCCGCGGTCGCTGCGTTCCTGCCGTTCTCGCTCAGCGCACTGACGGTGCACGGTGAGCGACTCAGTGCGACCGAGCTCTGGCTGCCGTGGTGGCTAGCCGCGACGATTCCGCCGTGCCTCGTGGCAATTGCGGCGGTGAGCGCGCTGCTCGGACTGCGGCGGGTGGTGCTTTCGCCGCTCGGCGTGCGGATGCGGCAGGACGCGCCACGGCTGAGCTGGCTGCGCGTCGTCATCGGCGTGGCCGTGGTGATGGTCGCAGTGTTGGTCGTGCAGATGGTGTCGCCCGGATGGGGAGTCGTGGTGATCGTGGGCGCGCTCGCCGCGGTCGTGCTCGCGGTGATGGCCGTACTCGGGATCGTCGGTCCGTTCGCAATCGCGGTGGCCTCGCGGCGGATCGCGGTGCGCACCGCCGACCCGGCCAGACTCGTTGCGGCGCGCGGCATACAAGAGGACCCGCGCGCTGCGTGGCGCAGCGTTTCGGCGTTGGCGCTCGCGAGTTTCATTCTCATTCCGGCGGGGTCGCTGCTCGGCTACCTCGATACGATCAGCCGCAGCGCGAGCAGGCAAGTCATGACGACGGACCAACTGCTGATGTTCGCAGACGCCCGCACGATGCTGCTCGCGCTCGTAGCCATCTCATTTTTCGTTGTCGCCTGTCAGGTCGCGATCACGCAGACGGCCGCAATCGTCGAGAACCGCGAGCTGTACATTGCCCTCGACAGAGTCGGGATGCCCCTCGCCACCATGAATCGGGCGCGTCGGCTGCGCGTGACGACTTCGGCGAACATCGCCGTGATCGGTGCGGCGGCCGCTGCGATCGGCCTCGCATTCTTCGTTGTCGTGGCCGCGGCCGTCGTGGCGCCGCTATTCACCGTCGCAATCTGCGTGGTGTTGGCGCTCGGACTGTCGCTCATTCGCGCCGGAGTTGCGGCGACGGCACCCGCTCTGCGGCGGGTACTCGCCGCACCAGCGCGCGGGGAATAACGTGACATAAGTGGATTGGGGTTGAGCGAGCGTTCGAATGGCTTATGCTACTCAAGCCGCACTCTGGTGAGCGGTGTTGACGAGGGAGTCTGAATGAACCCGCAAGATTGCGTGCTCGCGGTGACCGGAGCGGTCACTACGGCGGCACCGCTGCTCATGATCGGCGGAGCGTTGCTCGTCGCCGGTGTTGTCGTGCTGCTCGTGATGTCGCGTCGCCGTCGCGCCGCGCTCGCTGCCGCCGCGATTGGCATGCTGTTCGTTGCGACCCTCAGCCTTCCGACGGCTCCCGCGCTCGCAGCAACCGGGGACGGGGCGTGCCCTCAGCAGAGCGCTCCGACCGAGCCGGCTACGCCGCCAGTGAGCCCGCCCGTCACGCCGCCGGTGACGCCTCCCGTCACGCCTCCCACGACACCTCCTGAGGTGAAGACGCCCGACCTCGAAGCATCGACCACCGCGTCGGGCGACGAGCTCGCCGCGGGCAGCGAGTCGACGATCGTGTTCACGATTCGCAACGTTGGCGAGGGCGCGACGACCGCGCCGATCGCTGCGTCGGTCGCACTCGCGGCAGATTCGACCTTCTCGCTGTCGGCGGTCTCGGATGCGGCAGTGACGGTGACCGGCTCGGGCACCGCAGCAGATCCGTTCCTCCTCAGTAGCGACGTGGTGCTGGCTCCCGGCGAATCGCTCTCGGTGACCTTCACGGTGACCGCACCCAGCGCCGAGACGGCCGCTGAGAGTTCAGCGACGCTGCAGATCATCGGTGGCACCGGCGGCGGCGAAACGCCCACGACCAACAACACGGCGACGGCGCCGCTGCGCGCTGCCGCGGCCGAACCCCAGCCGCTGTGTGAGGGCATCACCGACAAGTCGACCACGGTCGACACGGACGGCGACGGCGTGGTTGACGCGTGTGACCTCGACTCCGACAATGACGGGATCGTTGATCTCGAGGAGGACACGGACCTCAACCTGCTGTTTGAAAATGATGACACCGAGGGCGTATTTGGCGCAGTGGCCACACTGGGCGACGGTGTTCCGACCTACCTCGACCTCGATTCCGACAACGACAGCGTGTTCGATCTCGTCGAGGGCCGTCCGTTCACGCAGGCCCAGGTCAACGCGTTCGATGCCGACCACAACGGCATCTTCGACAGCGGGCTGTCATTCGGAACGAACGGACTGCTCGACGCGCTTGAGACGTCGCCCGACTCGGGAGTGCTGTTGCCTGAGCTCGCCAACGTTCGCAACGCCGACGGCGACGACAAGATGGATTTCTACGACCTCAACAGCAATGGCGTCGACTTCGACCTCTACCTTGCCGGCAACGACAGCCTCGACCTCTTCGGTTACGGCTTTATCGTGCCCGGCGCAGACATCGATCGCGATGGCATCCAGGACGTCGTCGACAACGACACCGCCGAGCGCGGATCGCCGGGCAACGCCTACTGGCCCTACGGCGCCCTGGCCGAGTAGCGCGGCGGCGCCCGCGCCGCGCCCGCGCCCGCGCGCCCGTAAAGAAAAGTGCCGCGTTCGCGTAATGGGTTCGCGGTGAGGCGCTCCTTTAGGTGCGGAACGTCAACAGCGACAGTGTGTACTTCCAGCATCTGTCTGTTCTGTAACGATCCGCTAGCGGTTGGAGCCGCGCCTGTTCCCCCCACCCCCTCGGGCCGGCTCCAACCGCTTTCTCACCGATCCTTTGACGATCCCGCTCATCACCGCCGCGCGCACTCCCCAATAAAGTTCGCGAAGTTTCTGAAAACGCGCGTAATGGAATGCCCCAAAGGGTGTCTTTATTGTGTAGCAGTTCTGCGATCTAGCCCGTGCGGCTATTTGGGGAGGTGCAGAGGTAACGGATATCAGGGAGGAACACCGTGAGAAGAGTGAAGCACAGCGTGCGCAAGAGGAATAGCGCGCTGCTTGCCGCAGGCGCGTCGTTGGGGGTGACCGCGCTGCTCGCCGGTCTTCTGACGGTCTCACCGGCCCAGGCCGAAGAAACCCCTGCGGCGCCGACGACGAGCGACTCCGAGGTCACGAGCACACCGGAGCCGGCGAAGACCGCCACCGCACCCACCGTGGTTCGCGCCGCGGGCGAAGCGAGCGTGTCACTCACCGTGTCCCAGCAGACCGGCACCGAACCCTTCCAAGCGGATGACAGCGCGGGTAACGATTCGGGCGCCGATAACGACATCGTGCGCACGAATGACACGGTGACCTACAACCTCGGCATTCGCTACGAGGGCGAAGATCAGACCGCGCCCACCGTGCGCTTCACACTTCCGCGTGGCCAGGAACTCGTCAGCCTGCCGCCATTTTGTCTCGCCGACGCGTCTTCCGTGACCCCCGCCGCACTGCCTGATCCCGAGGTGCCGCTGACGGCGACGTCGTGGGAGTCACTGCCGCAGCAGGAGGTGACATGCGTGCTCAAAGATGAGTCCGCCGGCACCTCGCTCGACTACCCCTTCCTCACGAAGGTGCGCTCCGAGGTGCCGAACGGCACCGTTATGGACCCTGTGGTGTTCGATGTCACGAGCGACCAGGTGACGGAACCGGTGGTATCCGACCCGCTCACCCAGACCGTTTCGTCGGCGGCACGGTATGACTTGTCCAAGCGCGGGTTCGCGACGCAGGCTAATCAGGGTCCGCACTCCCAGGGCACGGGCCCGTGTTTGGCGACCGATCCCTCAAAGACCTGCCGGTACATGTGGTACTCAGCGATCGTCTCTGTGCCATCCGGCGGAAAAGGCAGTATGCCGCTGTCGTCGCCAATAGAGTTCACAGACAACCTCGACCCGGCCTCCTTCTATGGGGCGGCAGTCTGGGCACAAATGGTTGCTGAAGCTGGATCAGACGCGGCAGCACGCGCTGCGTATGCGCCGACGTTCGCGCGATGTAACCCGGTCGTAAACGGAAGCGGTTTTCGCGGGAGCCTGCCCTACGGTGGCACCGAAGTGGGGTCGTATGCCAACACGACAAACGCTGTGAGGGATTCGGGCACATTGACTTGCCCTCCCCAGGCGCCCGGTGACAACGGGCAGATGACGCTGACAGACGCGGACACGAGTGCTGCTACCGTGCCGACGACGACCGGAACCGGAGCAGCGCTCCCTGCCGACTCTGGCTTCGTTGTGTCGATCGAGTTCACCGTTGAGGTGCCGATGGATGCGGTGCTTGAGTTCGGTGACAACGGGGATGGCACCTACACGCTCGATACGCACAATGAGTTCACCGACATCAAGATGACCGGTATTGACGGGAGCGAGAACACGGGTGAGAATCCGGATAACAACTCGCGCGATGCGTCGATTCGGCTGCAGACCGGCAGCGGTTTCGACAAGATGTTCAGTGGCATCTACGGCCAGCACGGCAATACGTCGACGAGTGACTTCACTGGTGGCGGATACATTTTCCAGGGGTCACCCGGTTCCGGTGTCGCGAAAGACGGCAACACAGTTGTGATGCCGGGTCAGGCTGTGCAGAGCAATCTGCGGGTGAATGCGAACGGGCCGGCAGGCAGCGGTAACGCTGCTTCGCAGAGCTTCGTGACCTGTGACGTCTGGGATTCATCGCGCCTCGCGCTCGCCGCTCATCCCAATTGGCACGGTTACGACGCTGGCATGTACCCGAGCAATGGAGAGCCGGTGTACGCCGTCGAGTACCGCGAGGGCACAACCAATACTCCGAGCAGCAAGATCGGTACCGCATCCGCAGCAGTGCAAAATCTGGTAATTGAATATAGCTCTGGTCCGGCAGGCCCCGGCGCCGATTCGGACTGCTCAAGCGGAACCTGGTCCACCGATCCCGCAGACGTAGCCGGTGCGAGTGTCAGTACCGATAACGAAGGGCGGACCATTTGGAACGGTGTCAATCGAGTCCGCGTGTCTTTCAACACGCAGTGGCCGGCTGGCGCGACCTTCGACGGGGTGTCCTTGTCGATGGCGATCGGTCAGGTCGTCCTCGACTCGGCTGACACCTCGCCCATTGGCAACTGGGGCTCGCAGATGCTCTCCGATGGCGTCCACGCGGCGGCAGAGGTCATTGCGGACGCCGATCGGACCGATCGCGTTCCGACCTACGATCCCGAGACCCACAAGGGCACGCTCGGCGACCGGCTGATTCAGGGCGAGGCAACTGCTCGGGTTAAGAAGTATGTCGAGAACCCGACGACGGGCGAATTTGAAGACTCAGCTGTGCCTCAGTACACCTCGGGTGCAACCGTGCGTTACCGTCTGAACCCCTCACTGTCCACGTCCGTCCCAGTAGCGGGCAGCAATGCGGAGTTCATTATTGAGGATTGCCTGCCGAAATTCCAGGTATTCCAGGCGTCCGAGCAGGGCGGCACGGCCATCACTCCGGAACTTGTCCAGATGGGTGCCCCTGCTGGCTCCGAATTGAGCTGTGCTGCGGACCGACAGTACGTGCGGTGGGGCCTCGGGTCGGTAGCGATTGGCGAGCCGATCGAACCGATCGTGGTCACCGCCGAGATTCTGGATGTGGCCCGTAACGGCGTCTACACCAACGAGGTGCTCGTGTCGTCTCCGGCCGACGACAGTGCTGCCGCACTGCGTACGGATGACGTGCAGATGCAGCTCGTGGTGCCGACCGGGATCAAGATCTCGAAGACGGTGAACAAGCCGGAAATCGAGGTCAATCCCGAGGGCGTGACGAAGCCGCGCACCATGCTGTGGAGCGTCTACTTCGCGAACATCGACGCGCCAGCGAACGTCGCCAACGTCGACGTGATCGACGCGCTCCCGGCGACGGGTCAGCACGGTAGCGCCTTCTCTGGTGAACTGAGCTTTGATACTGCCTCGGTCGCAGCGGGGACCAACATCACTATCCTGTACACGAAGTCGGCCTCGACCGCTCTCAGCTCTGACCCTGAAGACGCCTCCAATGCCGCCGCCGGTGCGACGGTGTGGTGTGACGCGGTCTCGGGAGCAGTGGTCTCGGGCTCGGGTACCGCCGCTGACTGTCCGCAGACAGCGGCGGAGGTGACGGGTCTCCGATTCCAGCGCCCCGACGCCTTTACACCCGACGACGAATTCCAGATCGATATCGCGATGACCCCGGTCGGCAACGTTTCGGGCGACGTCTACCGGAATATCACCTCCGGCCGGGTCGACGGTGTCTCGCAGGGCGTTGGCCCCGCGGCCCGCACCGTGACGGTTGTCGCGTCTTCGGTCGGCGACCGCGTCTGGGAAGACACGAACAAGAACGGTCTCCAAGACGACGGCGAGCCCGGCATTGCCGGATTCTCCGTTCGCCTCACCGGCACCGACGTCGACGGCAACGCGGTGGATCGCACGACCGTCACCGACGCCGACGGCAATTACCGGTTCGACGAGGTCGTGTCTGGTACCTATCGCGTGACCTTCGACCCGAACGGCTTGAACTCGAACACCACGTTCACCACGGATCACACCGGGGGCGATCCCGCGCTTGATTCTGATGCTGACGCGGCAACGGGTCAAACGCAGGAGTTCACCCTGGGCGTTGACAGTGACGACCTCACGCTCGACGCGGGACTCGTGATCGATCGGAACGTGGCGATCGTGCTCGATAAGAAGTTCTTGGCTGCGACCGAGCTCGACGAAAAGAACGGGTCGACCGTGACGTACGAGCTCAACGTGACGAACAACGGCACGGCCGAGGGCACCTACGAACTGAATGACACGCTGATGTACGGCGGAAGCATTCACGTCGACGACGTGCGCGTCGAAAACACGGCCGGTGACGTGGCCACGGATCCCAACTACGACGGAGCCGATCACACCACGATTGCCCAGCAGGTCGCGCTGCCCGCCGGAGCGACGCACACCTACCTCGTGACTGTCGACACCACCGTGGCGACGACGATCGACATCGCCGAGACCGAGTGCGTGGTTACGACGAACGAGCAGGGCGGCGGGTTCCTCAACCAGGCGTCGCTCACCGTGGACGGGGTGACCACCGTGGTCGATACCGGGTGCGGTGAGGTGCCCGTCCCGCCGACCACGCCGACCGAGCCCACGATCACTGACGCGGCTCAGCCAGTCTTGCCGATCGTCGGGGCGGTACCTCCCGCGATGTTGTCGTTGACCGGTGCGGCCGTCGGGTTCGGCGTCTGGGCCGCACTGGGCGCGGTGCTGACCGGCGCGGGCTTGCTCGTGCTGCGTCGTCGGGCGGTACGCGTGAGTAGGTAAGGCGCACGCGTTCTTACGTCTCCCCTTCGGTCTGCCAAGCACGGCGGCTGAAGGGGAGACGCGCGCGTGAGGCAGCGCGCGTACTCAGCGCGTGCAGTATGAATATTCAAAGGAGACAGGGTGTTGGTCGAGGGATTCACGAAGGCGCGGCCGTATCCGTCGACCGCCGCGTCAGACGAGGCGCTGCGCAGCGACTACGCCGTGATTGCCGAGCAGGGGCCAGCCCTGCTGCGCAGCCGCTATGCGCCGTTGACGGAGACCCTGCAACTGGTGAAGGCGCCGCTCGAGCGGGTGTCGGAGGCGCTTCGCGCGGTGGTCCCGGTCGCCAGTGTGACGCAGACTCATGGGACGCTTGACGAGATCCTCGATTCGCTGGCGCCCTACCCGCTTTACCGCGCGACCAAAATCGCGCTCCTGTCCACTCGCAGCCGTGGGTGGACAGCGATCTTCGCGAATCGCGCGGTCGGGAACGGGCATCTGCACCCAACGCTCGATGTGAGTTCGCGGCTCGCCACCGTCGGTCTCTCGGTCGTGTGCCGCCTGAACGCCTACTTGCCGCGTGGGGTGCCCACCTCGTGGCCGTACGCCCCGGAGCGATTTGGGGCGCGGATGTTTACGCTGCGCTACCCCGGCAGGGGCCCGGGCGGGCTGGCCGTCGAGCACACGCGCTCGCTGTACCTCGCGCGGCACTCTGGGCGGCGGTGGCTGTTTGACCAGCGCGGCACTGCGCTCCCGTTCGAAGACGAGCAGCTGTACCGGGCAAAGCGGGTTGCCGACCGGCTTACCCCGAACACTATCGAGGCGTACGGGCGGCGGCTCGGCGTTGATCTGTTCGACGATGACTTCTATGACGGTGACGCGCACATCTTCGGGCTACCGATCATCGATGGCACTCAGGAGTTGCTCTCACTGGCCGAAGTTCGGGATCGGTTCGGTGTCTATGCACTGCCGAGATAGTCGAGATCGAGTTGCGGTCGATCGGAATCCCATACCCGTCACTGCCCTACAACTTGGAGATCGTCGGTGTCGATAACGGGTGTCAGAAACAGGGAGCGCGCCAAACTCGGTGAGCTGACCGATCGCGAGCTGATCGATCTCACGCGAGCGGGCGTTCGCGCTGCCTATGGCGTGCTCTGGCAACGCCATCTCGGGGCCGCGTACAAGGTTGCTCATCAGTTCGGTCTTGAGCGGACGGGCCGCGATGCCGAGGAGCTCGTCTCCGAGGCGTTCCTGCGGGTACTGAAGGCCGTGCAAGACGGGAAGGGGCCGACCTTCGCCTTCCGGCCGTATCTCACCTCGACGGTGCGCAACCTCGGCATCCGCACCACGAAGACCCGCGACATCGACGTCGACGATTTCGACCTCGTGGAGGATCCGCGCACCCTCGTCGACCCGGTGGTGCAAGCGTTCGACGACCACGCCGTAGCGACGGCGTTCAAATCGCTCCCGCTGCGGTGGCAGGAGGTGCTGTGGCTGAAAGATGTCGAGGGCCTATCGACCTCCGAGATATCGGGAACCCTCAAGATGAAGGCCAACGCCGTCGCGCAGCTCACCCTGCGTGCGCGGGAGGGGTTGCGCGAGGCTTGGGTACGGGCGCACCTCGGCGGTACATTCCCCGAGGCAGAGTGTGAGTGGGTGCTCGGGCGGCTTGTGCCGCTCTCAAAGGGCAAGCTCAGTGACGCGCACGCCGCGCGTGCGACCGCGCACCTGGAACGGTGCAGTGATTGCGGGCAGCGGAGCCGCGAGGTCGGCCAGGTGTTCTCGCGACTGCGCGCAGTGCTCGTGCCGCTGGTCGCAACGGGCGCCTCGGGCGGAGTCTGGTTGATGCAGCCCGATGCCTCGGCGAGCGCCGCGGCGGCGAGCTCTCTCATCGGTCACGGTGTACGTCGCTGGTTCATGACCCATCCGACGCTGACGACGGTGGCCGGAGTGAGTGCGCTGGCCGTGGGAGCGCTCGTCGCCAGCACGCTGGTGCCGGGTTCACCGACCGGCCCCGGCGCGAGTGCTCGCGTCGATTCCCGAGTTGAGGCGGTCGCCGCATCCACTCATCCTGCGGAGGTGGCTGACGTGGTGATCACCTCGCTCAGCGACGGCGAGCAGTTGGCAGAACCCCTGACCGTCATCTCGGGGACGGGCCAGCCACGCGCGCAGGTGAGTGTTCGCATCGATGAGGCATCGATCGTGCGTGCAATGGTCGGCGCCGATGGCGGGTGGGCGGTCGAGACGACCACCGGTGTCGGAGTCCACGAGCTCACCGTGAAGCAGGCATTCAAGCGCGACGTGTCGCGGCGGAAGCTGAGCTTTGAGGTGCTCGAGCCGGGCGCCCCGACGTCGAAGAAGTCGAAGCGAGCTGAGCAATCGGCTGAATCGGCGCCCGGCGGCTTCGTGCTCACGTCGGCCGCGCTGACGGCGCCGGCAAGCGGCGCACACATCAGCCCGACCGACGCGGTCGGTGTCCGCTGGACTTTTCGCGCTTCGTCCGCACTGCTGCGCGAAGGTGGCAGTGTGCCCGTGGCCGTTCCCGGATTTCTCGCCGCACGAGTCACGAATCTCCCGGCGACCTCCGCCGATGGCACCGTGCTCGGTACGCTCAACGGCTCGGGCAGCGAATTCACGCTGACGCTGCCCGGTGGGGTCACGTCGAGCCGGGAGCTGGAGGGCGCCGTCGAGATGCAGCTCGCGCCCGTGGTGGAAATGTGGCCAAACGGCAGCGCGCAGACCATCACCGTGGCGGGGGCAGGGGCGGGGGCCTCGGCTACGGCCGGCGCCCTGACCCTCGACTATGCGCCAGAGCTCCTCTTTACCGAGGGCACATCGCTCATTCAGCAGCGTAGCAGCGGGCAAAACGACCTCGCGTACCGCTACTCGAGCGGCCTGTTGACGGCGCTCGAAGTGGGCGTGCCGCAGACGCTCAGCTTTACCGTTGACGCGGTTTCGCAGCCGAACATGACGTTCAACTGCGGTGCGATCAGGGCCAATGGGCCGAGGTACCAGTACGGCGCGAATACCGCATCAGCCTCGGAATACGTCGCCGGATCGGGTGACCCGCTCGGCATGCGGGTCGAGTCGTGCTCTGACTCGGTCGTCACACTCGCGTATACCCCCGTCGAAGCGAACCGCGGCTTTTCGCTGTCGCTTGTGCCGCAGCCCGCGGTGGCACAATCGGGGGATGCGCTGCTGCTCACCGATCCGGCCCGCACGGCGCAGTTCGCCGGCCCGTGCGCGGTCACGAGCACGAGACAAACGCCGTCGGGCGCGATCACGACGTCGGCGTCGGTCCCGTTCCAGTGGCCGGACGGCGCGGGCTAGCGCGCCGGGCGCCGGTCCGCTGGAGCGCCGCTGACCGCGAGGGTTTGCGCTGACCGCGAGGGTTTTCTCGGCCAAAAACCGCTCGTTCTCGGCGCGAACCCTCATGGTCAGCGGGGCGGCGCGGTCGCGGGCGCGGGCGCCGCGCGAGGCCGCCGAGCGCGGGGGCCGTCGGTTGCTAGGCTTTACCTATGACTTCTTCGCGATCTCGGATCTGGTCAATTGGTGCCGTGCTGTGTGTTGTTGGAGTAACCGCGTGCTCAACGGGTGGCGGCTCTGCCCCCGACGCAGGCGCCGAGTCTTCGGTCGAGGGGGTTCCCTCCCTCGAGATCGTGTCTCAGCCCGAGGCGGTGGGCGATCCGATAAGTCTTGATCTGCCACTCGACGACTCAGGAGCGTTCGCCTACGATCAATGGCCGTCGGCCTGTGATCTCGCCGATGAAAAAACTCTTACGGCCATGTTCCCTCAGGCTGACGAGGTGGTGCACGAGGGGAGCGACCGCCAAGTGAGCGTGCTGAGTCTCGGTGCCGATGGACCTCGGCGCGTCACCGTTGTCGACGCCGACTGCACAACGGCCGTCGGGTTTCCGTTCGAGGGGCTCGCGGTCGCTGATCCGAGTGTCGTCGTAAACATCACGACGAGCATTGAAGCGGCCGGCGGCGAAGGGTTCGTGTCCCAGAACACCACGCCGAAGGGTGCGGCCCCAGTGCAGGTTGGTGACGCCGCTTGTACCTCGGACGACGACAGTCTGCGGTTCGACTGCGAGCTGCAGAACATCGCCTTCGCCGTAGTTCTTGACGCCCGCCCGCACGGTCAATACTTCGGCGAAGGTGAAAGCCCCGTGATCGTAGACGGCGAAGAGATCGTGTATTCGAGTAAGAATGATGACTTCATCCCGATGGCGCGTGAAAAGGTTCTCGTGCCGCTCGTGAACACGATTGTTGAGCGGCTGGCAGCGTGACCCCGACCCCGATCCCCACCCCGGCACTCACAATCGACGAAGCGGTCGTCGACCGCAATATCGCGCGCATGGCCGAGTGGGCCGCGCGCCGGGGCATTGCGCTGCGTCCGCACGCGAAGACGCACAAGTCCGTCGAGATCGGTCGCCGCCAAATCGCGGCTGGCGCCACTGGGCTGACTGTCGCCACGATTTCCGAGGCGCTCGTGTTCGCGAGGGCCGGGATCGACGATCTCTTCATTGCCTACACCGTCTGGGTCGATGACGAGAAGGCGATCCGGCTCCGTGAGCTATTGCAGCTTGCCCGGGTACGCATTGGCGTCGACTCGGTGGCCGCAGCGCGACAGCTCGCAGGCGCGATCCCGCCGCCGGAGCGGGACCGGCTCAGTGTGCTCATCGAGATCGATTCCGGCCATCATCGCAGCGGCGTGCAGCCCGAGCGGGCTGGCGAACTCGCGGCTGAGGCGCAGGCGCTGGGGCTGCGGGTTGTCGGGGTATTCACGTTTCCGGGGCACAGCTATCGGCCCGACGGCCGGGCTGAGGCCGCGCGTGACGAGGCAGCCGCGCTGCACACCGCCGCCGAAGCGCTGACCGCGCGGGGCGTCGCGGTGTCGGTGGTGAGCGGCGGATCCTCACCCTCGGCCGAGTTCGCCGATGCCGACGTGCTGACCGAGTTGCGGCCCGGGGTCTACGCCCTCGGCGACGCACAGCAGTGGGAGCTCGGCTCTGCGACATCCGAGCAGCTCGCTCTGCAGGTGCTCGCGACGGTCGTGTCGCGCGGAGCAAATCACCTGATCGTCGACGCGGGCAGCAAGCTGCTGTCTTCGGATCGCGGCGCATTCTCGACGGGCTTCGGGCGGCTGCTCGACCACCCCGACGCGCGCATCGAGGCCCTCTCCGAGCATCATGCGACGATCACGCACCTCGATCTGCCGGTTGGCACGCGCGTGCGCATCGTGCCGAACCACGCCTGCGTCGCCGTCAATCTGAGTGACGCCTACGCTGTGACCACTCGCGACGGCGACGTGGCCTTCTGGCCGATCGACGCGCGCGGCTGCAATGCGTAGGAGCGCGGCTGTCGCACCGCGTCATTGCATTGTGCTGGCGGCACCGGGAGCGGTTTACTTGACCCAACGCGAAGTGTCGCGCCAGACCGGGGGAGGCCTCGATGTTCGAAGTTGATTTGGAGGGCGTGCCGCAGCGCGCGTTCACGGGCGCGCTGCCGTCGGCCGGGCACATCGATGATCTCGTGCGCGAGGCTCACGCTCGCTACGTTGATACGCCAGACGGTGAGGTCGCCGACTACATTCCCGAGCTCGCTGTCGCTGACGCCGCCTGGTTTGGCCTGTCGCTGGTCGACGTCACGGGGGTGGCGCACGAGGCGGGTGACGCCGCGATCGAGTTCTCGATTCAGTCGATATCGAAGGCGTTTGTGTTCGCGCTCGTCTGCGAAGAGATCGGGCACGAGGCGGTGCACGCGCGCGTCGGTGTAAACAACACCGGCCTACCGTTCAACTCGGTGATGGCGCTCGAACTCAACCTCGGCAGCCCGATGAACCCGATGGTGAACGCGGGCGCCATTGCGACGACGGCAATGATGCCGGCCGATTCCGTTGAGCACCGGTGGGAGCGGATCCGGAGCGGCCTGTCACGGTTTGCCGGTCGCGAGCTCGTGGTCGACGACGTGGTGTACGAATCCGAGATGCTCACGAACACTCGCAATCGCGCTATTGGGCGTCTGCTCGAGGGGTATGGTCGCCTCGACGAAGACCCAGAGGCAGTGGTCGATATCTACACCCGGCAGTGCGCGCTGCTCGTGACCGCACACGACCTCGCGGTGATGGGAGCGACACTCGCCGACGGCGGCGTGAACCCCGTCACGGGGGAGCGTGTCGTCTCCGCCGAGGTCGCGCGCGACACCCTCGCCGTGCTCGCGTCGTGCGGCATGTACGAGCGATCGGGCGAGTGGCTCTACGAGATTGGACTGCCAGCGAAGTCTGGGGTCGCTGGCGGCATCGTCGCCATATCTCCCGGCAAGGGCGCCCTCGGCTCGTTCGCGCCGCCCCTCGACCCTGCCGGCAACAGCGTGCGTGGTCAGCGCGCCTGCGCGTATCTCTCCCGCTCACTCGGGCTCAACCTGTTCGCCTCAAGCACCGCACCCTGAAAAGAGAACCCCATGAGTACATCGCAGACCGCGGCGCGCGGGCAAGCTGCCGAGGAGCGTCGTTCGTGGGCCCCGATGGTGGGCCTATTCCTCGCTCAGGTGTTGATGTCTTTCAACGTCGCAGCGCTCCCTATCTCGCTTGGGGGCATGGTCGAAGACTTCGGAGTGCCGCCCACGACCGCGAGCACGACAATCGTGGTCTACGGCCTCGCCGTGGCGGCGCTCGTGATGACCGGCGCGAAGCTCGGCCAACGGATCGGGTGGGTGCTGATCTTCCGAGTCGTGGTCGTGCTGTTCGCCGGATCCTCACTGCTCATGATCTTCTCGCAGAGCATTGAGTGGGCCATCGCCGGTCAGGTGCTCGCGGGCGCCTCCGCCGCGATCATTGTGCCAGCGCTCGTTGCCCTCATCGCGGAAAACTACCGCGGCGACCAGCAGGCGACGGCGGTCGGATCGCTTGGCTCAGCGCGCGCGTTCTCGGGGATGAGCGCCTTCCTGATCGGCGGCACGCTCGGCACGCTGGTCGGTTGGCGACCGGTGTTCATGATCACGCTCGGCCTCGCGGTCGCCGTGTTCGCGCTGAGCTTCGGGCTGCGATCCGACCGCGGAAATCGCAGCGTGCGCATCGACCTCGTTGCTTCCGTGCTCATTGGCGCGGCAATCGTCATGCTCACGCTCGGTTTCAACAACCTGAACGGATGGGGGATAGTCGTCGCCCGCGACTCCGCGCCGTTCTCGATCTTGGGGCTGTCGCCCGCGCCGGTGCTCGTGGTGCTCGGAGTTGTATTCGGCCAGCTGTTCTTCCTGTGGACGAAGCGGCGCACGCGCATCGGCAAGACGCCGCTCGTGAACCTCAGCGTGCTGGAGCGCCCAGAGGAGCGCGCCGCGATCTACGCGATGTTCATCATCGTGCTGATGGAGGCTGCGGTGAACTTCACCCTGCCGACGTACATTCAGGTGGTGCAGGGGCGCACGCCGTTCGATACCTCGCTCGCGATGATGCCGTTCAACCTGACGGTGTTCATCACTGCGACGCTCATCGTGCGCTTTTACACGCGCTTTGCGCCCCGCACAATCGCGCTGTTCTCGTTCGGCCTGACGACCGTCGCGCTGCTCTGGCTCGCGTTCGTCGTGACGAACAACTGGGAGACCCTGCCGACGATTCTCGGACTCATCGTGTTCGGTGTCGGGCAGGGTGCGCTCGTCACGCTCGTGTTCAACGTGCTCGTCACCGCGGCGCCGAAGGAGCTCGCGGGTGATGTCGGATCGATTCGCGGTACGACGCAGAATCTCGCGTCCGCAGTGGGCACGGCGGTCATGGGGGCGGTGCTCGTGACGCTCCTGTCGGTCGGCGTCACCTCAGCAGCCGAGGATCACCCCGAGTTGCCGCCAGAGCTCGTCGCCCAGGTAGATCTCGACACGGTCAACTTCATCGGTAACGATGAGCTGCGCGGGGTACTCGAAGAGACGACGGCGACGCCCGAACAGATCGATACGGCAGTCGAGCTCAATGAGGAACAGCGGTTGCGCACGCTCAAGCTCGGCCTGCTGATCCTCGCCGGCATCAGCGCCGTCGCTGCGCTCCCAGCGTCGCGGCTGCCGCGCTACTCCCGAGAGGAAATCCCGGACCCGGAAGCGGCGGCGTAGCGGGCGGCCGGGCGGCTCGGGCTCGGCCGCTGAACATGAGCGCTACCAGGGGCTCGGTTCGTAGTCCTTGAGGAAGCAGCCGTAGAGGTCTTCGCCGGCCTCGCCGCGCACGATCGGGTCGTAGACGCGCGCCGCGCCGTCGACGAGGTCGAGCGGGGCGTGGAAGCCCTCCTCGGCGAGCCGAACCTTCGTGAAGTGGGGGCGCTCGTCGGTGATCCAGCCGGTATCGACCGCGGTCATGAGGATGCCGTCGGTCTCGAACATCTCCTCGGAGCTCGTGCGCGTCAGCATGTTGAGCGCGGCCTTCGCCATGTTCGTGTGCGGGTGGCCCGGGCCCTTGTAGCGCCGCGAGAACTGGCCCTCCATCGCCGACACGTTCACCACGTAGGTGCGGCGCGCGGGCGCGGCGACCATCGCTGCGCGCAACCTGCTGATGAGCAGGAACGGCGCGGTTGTGTTGCAGAGCTGAACCTCAAGCATTTCGAGCGGATCAACCTGCTGCACGTGCTGCACCCAGCTGTTGACGTGGCTCACGTCGGGCACGAGCCCGCCGGCGTCGATCGCCGAGCCGTCGGCGTGCTTGGTCAGCGACGACGCTCCCGCGGTCATGGCCAGCGCGCTGAGATCGTCACCCGTGAGATGCTGCGCGAGACCCTCGGCGACGGTTCCGACGAGGTCGAGGCGGGGCTGGTCTCCGCTGCCGGGTGCGGTCACCTCACTGTTGGGGCCCACCGACGCCGCGAGCGCGCGGGGGTGCAGCTGCGCTGACTGGCCGAAGATCTCAACCTCTGGCAGGGCGATTTCGGGCAGGGGCTCAGCCTCTGCGTCGGCGAGCAGCGAGTACGAGCCGGGCGAGCGCCGCACCGTCTGAGCGGCGTTGTTGATAAGGATGTCGAGCGATCCGCTCGCCGCCACAGAGTCGGCAAGCGCGATCACCTGCGCCGGATCACGCAGATCGATGCCGACGATCTTGAGCCGGTGCAGCCAGTCTCCGGAATCGGGGAGTGACGCGAAGCGGCGGGCCGCATCCCGCGGAAAGCGAGTGGTGATGGTGGTGTGCGCCCCATCGCGCAGCAGACGCAGCGCGATGTGCATGCCGATCTTTGCCCGCCCGCCCGTGAGCAGCGCGCGCTTGCCGGTGAGGTCAGTGCTGGCGCTGCGCTTCGCGTGGCTGAACTGAGCGCAGCTCGGGCAGAGCTGATGATAGAACGCATCGACCCGCGTGTACGGCTGTTTGCAGATGTAGCAGTTGCGGGGCTTGATGAGTTCGCCAGCGATGGGTGCCTCGGTGCTGGTCGAGAGGGGGATTCCCCGGGTCTCATCGTCAATGCGGTCGGGGGCGCCGGTCGCTGTCGCGGCGATGACGGCGCGGTCTGCCGACGCAATGACCTCGCGGTTCTGGCGGCGACGCTGATCTTTCACCGCTTTGTACATCGTGGACGTGGCCCGCCGCACGGAGAGAAAGTCGGGGTGATCAGCGGGCAGCTCGTGCACGCGACCGATGACGCGCAGCGCGACCTCGAGTTCGGCGGGGTCGATACGGTCGGCTGGGTCGTTCACTCGGTCGATGTTACGTGACCGCGTCGCCCTGCAACGCGCAATCCCTGAAAGTTGAACATCTCAGAGTGAAGAAACGCGATAAATTCTAAGTGTTTATTGATCTCTATCAAGAAAGTGATACAGTCGTTCAGAAATAAGAGGCCGTACTGCGCGGTCGTCCACTGCACCGAAACAAGGGAGTTTCTCGTGGCAACAGACGTACACCAGGCTGAACCGGGCACGCTCGCCAAAGGCAAACTCGGCACGTTCGACATCGTCTTCTTCGTGGTCTCGGCAGCCGCACCGCTGACCGTCGCGGTGAGCTCAGCGCCGCTGGCGTTTCTCGTGGGCGGCATTGGCGCGCCGGGAGCGATGCTGGCGAGCGGCGTCGTGCTGATCCTGTTCGCGATCGGATTCACTGCGATGTCTCGGTTTGTGCGCAACACGGGTGCGTTCTACGCCTACGCTGCAGCCGGCCTCGGCAAGCCCGCGGGAGTCGGCGTGGCCTTCATCACGATCGTCTCGTACGCCTTTCTGTGCATCTGCTTCTACGCGCTGCTCGGCTTCTTCGCGAACATCACCGTCTCGCACCTGTTCGGGGTCGATGTGCACTGGGGCGTGTGGTCGGTCCTCTCGGCCCTCGTCATCGGGTTTCTCGGGTATCGCCGCATCGACGTCGGCGCGAAGGTACTCGCCGTACTGCTCACTGCCGAGATCGCCATTCTGCTGGTGATCGCGATCGCGGTGATCGTGCAGAACGGCGCAACCATCGGCGAGGCGACGGCTGCCTCGTTCGATCCGCGCAACGTCTTCTTCGCGTCCGGTGCAAGCGCGCTGTTCGTGTTCGGATTCGGCGCCTTTCTCGGCTTCGAGGGCACCGTCATCTATGCCGAGGAGGCCAAGCGCCCGCAGCGCACCGTGCCGCGGGCGACGTACGTCGCGATCGCCTTTCTCGCGGTGTTCTACGCGTTCACGTTCTGGTCGCTGACGGTGGCGTTCGGCGTCGACGGGATCATCGAGCTCGCGCAGGCGGAGAACTTTGAGGAGATGACGTTCATCGCGGGCCAGAACGCTCTCGGCGCGTGGGCCGGTGTGGTGATGGAGGTGCTCATTGTGACGAGCTTCTTCGCGTGCACGCTGGCGTTTCACAACGCGTGCTCGCGCTACCTGTTCTCGCTCGGCCGCGAGCGCCTGCTGCCTGCGCCGCTCGCACGCACGCACCCGCGCATGCGCTCGCCGTACATCGCAAGCCTCACCTTGACCGCCATCAGCGTCGTGGCGATGCTGGTGGCGATTGTCTCGGGCGCTGACCCGTTCCTCGGAATTGGGCTCTGGAGCTACGCGATCGGCGTCGCCGGGCTGGTCTTCTCGCAGGGCGTCGCGGCGATCTCGGTCGTCGGGTTCTTCTGGAAGGATCGCCGGGGGCACGGCGTCTGGCAGGTCGTCGTCGCGCCGATCCTGGGCGCCATTGGTTTGCTCACCGCTTTTATCGTCATCGCGACCCACTTCGATCTGGTGTCGGGCGTCACGGGGCCGGCGAACGGGATCATGCTCGCCTGCGTGCCGATCGTGTTTCTCGCCGGAGTGGTTGTCGCTATGGTGATGAAACGGCGTTCGCCGGAGAAGTACGCGGCGCTGACGCAGTCGGTGCGCGTGATTCCCGCTGAAGAAACGGAGACCGACTGATGGCCGCAGCGAAGAGCGCACAGCGCCGACGCGATTTGCTCGAGGCAACGGCCAGTGTCATCAGCGAGCGCGGCCTCTCGGGGGTCAGCGTGCGCGCTGTCGCCGAACGGGCCGAGGTGAGCGCGGGCAGCGTGCTCTACCACTTCGAGAGCTTCGATCAGCTCGTCGAGGCAGCCGTGCGCGGCGCGATCGAGGAGTTCATTGACAACCGGCGCTCGCTCGCCGAGGCGCACACTGATCCGGTGTCACGCCTCAGGGCGACCATCGAGGCGGGCATTCCCGAGCACATCAGCGATGACCTGCGCGTCGTCTACGAGGCATCCGCGGTCGTGCGAGATCAGGCGCGCTTTCGCCGCGACATGACGGTGCTGCTCGAACGTCAGGTCGCGCTGTACACCACCGTGATCGAGGTGGGGTCTGCCCTCGGTGCGTTCACGCCGCGCATGGAGGTGAGCGCGATCGCCGCGAATCTCGTCGCGCTTGAGGATGCGTACGACCTGTACCTGCTCGACCCCGACAACTGGCAGCGCGACCGCTACCTGCGCAATACGCTGCAGTTCGCCGAGATCGCGCTCGGGTGCCGGTTGATCGAAGCCCCAACGGAACCGACGATCGAGGAACTCACGTGAACGCTGCTGAATCTGAATTCCGAGAGGGTGCTGCTGGTGAGGGTGTGAGCGGCGCCGCTGCCGCCGCCGCCGCCGCCCAGCGCCCGCGCGCCCGTGATCTGGGAGTGCCGTTCGATGGCGAACCCGGGCCGTGGAACGCCATCACGGACGTGCCCGGCCTCGAAGTCGGCTATACGACCCTGATCGCTGATGCGCCGGAGACGGTGCGCACCGGGGTGACGGCGATTCTGCCTCGCGGGGCAGATCGCGCTGGATCGCCGTGCGCCGCCGGCATTGCCGTGCTGAACGGCAATGGTGAACTGACCGGTCGCAGCTGGATCGAGGAGTCGGGCCAGCTGCAGACCCCGATCACGATCACGAATTCACACGCCGTCGGGGCGGTGCACCGGGGCGTCGACCAGTGGCTCGCCGACCGCAGCCCAGCGACCGCCGCCCAGTGGATGCTGCCCGTCGTCGGCGAAACCTGGGACGGATATCTCAACTCAATCAATGCCGACTCGGTGCTGCCTGAGCACGCGCGCGCCGCGCTCGACGCCGCAGCCCCCGGTCCCATTGCCGAGGGCAACGTCGGTGGCGGCACCGGCATGAATTGCTACGGGTTCAAGGGCGGCACCGGCACTGCCTCGCGGCGGGTGCGCGCGGGTGAGCAATTTTGGACGGTAGGGGTGCTGCTGCAAGCGAATTTCGGATCGCGCAGCGAACTGCGCGTGTTCGGCCGCCCGCTGGGCCGCGATTCGGCGGCTCCCCGCCCCATGGAGACGAGCGATTGGTTCGAGCGTGAGGTCGCGGAGGCTGGGCGTGCTGGTGCTGGTGCTGGTGGCGGTGCGGCTGCCGGTGGCGGCAGTGCGGCTGCCGGTGGTGCCGGTCGTGCCGGTGGTGCCGGTGGTGCCGGTGGTGCCGGTGGTGCCGGGGGCCCCGCCGTGCCGGGGGCCGGCAGCGTGATCGTTGTGGTGGCGACAGATGCGCCGTTGCTCCCGGACCAGTGCCGCGCCCTCGCCCGCCGCGTCCCGCTCGGTCTTGCGCGGACAGGAACGACGGGCAGCCACTTCTCCGGCGACATCTTTCTGGCATTCTCGACGGCTAACGCGGGCGGCCTCGCCTCGCGGATGGGCGTACCAGCGGGCACCGTTGAATCGCTCGAGCACGTCAGCTGGGGAGCGATCGACGCCCTGTACGCCGCCGTCGTAGAGGCGACAGAAGAGGCGGTGATCAACGCCCTCGTAGCTGCAGAGGACATGGTCGGCCGTGACGGCCACGCCAGCTACGCGCTCCCGCACGCCGAGGTGCGCCAGGCGTTCACCGCGCCGGGCGCCTAACCGCCCGCCCGGCTCGGCGCCCCCTGCCGGCGCTGCCGCGGTGAGCGCCCGCTGGCCCGGCCGAGCCCCTCCCAAAACGCCGAGCCCCTCCCGAGACGGCGCATTTCTGGGAGGGGTTCGGCGACGCGCAAGGGGCTCGGCGATGTGCGAGGGGCTTGGCGATGCGCGCGGGGCTCGGCGATGCGCGCGGGGCAGCGCGGGATCCCGCGACGCTAGGAAGCGAGGGGTTCGAGCGCCTGTTGAGAGGTGGCTGCACCCAGGCCGCGCGCGATCCGGCGCCTGCTCGCGAGCCACAGCGTGATCCCAGCGAGGAACACGAGCACCTCGGTGCCGGTGAGCGCCCAGACGATGCCGGCGAGGCCGAACCACAGGTTTCCGAGGATCACAATCGGGATGAACAGCACACCCTGCGCGAGTGACATGCCCATCGCGGGGGCGACGAGGCCGGTCGCCTGGAAGAGCGAGACGATGAGGCCGGTGAACCCGTTCACAATCGTCGCGACAAGCTGTGCCGTCAGGATCACCACGCCAATGGCGAGCACCGAGTGATCGGCGGAGAACACCCCGAACACCTGCTCGCGGAAGATAAACACAGTTCCCGAGAAGACCAGTACGATCGCGCCGACGGCGATTGCCGCACCGCGAAGCGCCGCGTTGAGGCGTGCGGCGTCCCCCTTTCCGAAAGCGTAGGCGAGCAGCGGCAGCACGCCGATGGTCACGCCCATGACGAGGAATTCCGGGACCTGAGCGATGCGCACCGCGACACCCATGGCTGCCAGAGCGTTGTCGCCGTAAGCGCTCGCGAGGTTGTTGAGCACGAGCGTCGTGACGATGATGAAGCCGGCCTGCAACAGCTCGCCCGCGCCAATACCGAACACCTGCTTCATAATCTCGGGGCGCAGCGTGAACCAGCGCGGCGCGAAGCTGACGTGTTCGCTGTTGCGCTGCAGCCACACGAGCCAGTATGCGATGCTGATTGCGTTTCCGAGACCGATGGCGAGGGCTGCGCCGGCAACTCCCCAGTGCAGCACGAGGATGAACAGTACGTCGAACACGAGGTTTCCGGCGACGGAGAGCATCAGGCCGATCATCGCCTGGCGCGCGGCGCCCTCGGATCGCACGATCTGTTCGAGCGTGAATGCGGCAGCGAGCACCGGCACGAACGCGAGCATCACCCCGACATACGCGCTCGTCGCCGAAACGGCCGCGGCGTCGGCGCCGAGCAACGCGACCAGGGGATCGAGCAGGATCAGCCCGAGCACTGCAAGCACCGCGCCGACCGCGATCGCGCCCCAGAGGGCGAACGAGGCGATGCGTTTGATGTCAGCTGCACGCGCTGGATCGTGTTCGGCGGCGCCGAGCGTGCGTGAGATCAGCGAACTGCCGCCGACCCCGAATACGCCGCCGACGGCCATGATCAGACCGAGTAGCGGTGTGCCGAAAGTGATCGCTGCGAGGAGCGACGTGTCGTGCTGTGACCCGATGAACGCCGAGTTGATGACGTTGTAGACGGCGCTCACCACCATCGCGGCAGCCATCGGCACGCACAGGTGCACGAGCGCGCTGAAGATCGGGGCGGAAGAGAGGAACCAGCGGTTTTTTGCCGCGGCGGTGTCGGTGTTGGTGTCGGCCGTGTTGGTGTTGGTGTCGGTGGTGGTGTTTGCCGTGATGGTCGCGGTTGTTTTGGCGGTGGTGGTGGAGTCGGCGGTTGGTGAGTCGGCTGCGGGCGAGTCCGCGACGTTCGTGGATGCTTTGGTGCGCATGAGTGCTCCGTTCTGGCGGGCCGCGGCCCAATTTTGGGCGCGACAAAAAGTCCGGTCGGCGGGGTCGCCGAAGAGACGCGGAAAAGGGGTTCGCGAAAATGGGTCGTTCGATCAGCGGCGCCGCGTCAAGCGGCAACGCGGGGAGCTACTCAGGAGCCGAGCTGCGGAGGCGGCCGAGGCTACCTGATCGGTTCGGGGAGGTCCGCCGTGATTTTTCTCAGAAGCGCGTGCAGGGTTGCGCGCTCGTCGTCAGAAAGTGATGCGAGTAGGGAGTCGTCGAGGGCGTACATCGCTTCCTCGAATCCGGAAATGAGGGCGATACCCTCTGGGGTCGCGTAGACACGTTTGGTTCGGGCGTTGCCGGCGTCGGCCCGCCGCTCAACGAGGCCACGCCGTTCGAGCCCCTGCAACAGGCTCGACACGCTCGCGGCGCTGGTGCGGGTGACCTCGGCGATATCGCGTTGAATTGCACCCGGTTGACGGAGCAGGTAGCCGAGCACGAAGCTCTGCTCCTGCGACAAATCGCGCTCGCGAACCCACTCTTCGGCGCCTTTGCGTTGCGCCCAGCCGATCCACCGCATGAGTTGCAGCGGCGTATCAAAGTTCGGTCGATCGTTCATTGTCAGAACTCTAACTGTTAGATCTCGAACTGTCAACGTGAACGCATTGTCGTGCATCATTGTGGTTATGACCGCAGCTGAAGAAGTCGACGTCTGGCTCGCAGCGCAGGATCACGCGTTCGTGTCTGGCGCTCAGGCTGTTCGCGAAACTATTCTGCGTGCAGCGCCCGCGGCCGAGCAATCAATCAAGTGGAAGGCGCCCAATTTCACGTGGCAGGGCTGTGACTTTGCAACGTTTAATATGCGTCGGCCGGCACAACTGCAACTGATTCTGCACACGGGCGCTGCGCTGCGCCCTGAGCTGCCCCAGACTGAGATTGCACCCGTCGGCGATGTGTTTCGTTGGGCGGGGCACAACCGCGCGGTAATCACCTGGACGTCACGCGACGCGATTGCTCAGCAGCAAGAAGCGCTGGCGCAAGTGATCCGCGCTTGGGTGGCCGCCCTCTAGCGCGAGTGCAACTGCACGCCGCCCCCCTCGCACTCCCGAACCCCTCCGTAGTTGCCGAACCCCTCGCTCGATGGCGCTTGCCGCGGAGGGGTTGGGCGAACGCGGAGGGGTTGGGCAACCACAGAGGGGCTCGGTGAGCACAGAGGGGCTCGGTGAGCACAGAGGGGCTCGGCGACCACAGAGGGGCTCGGCGCTGTGAGACGGGTGCGTGTCGAACTACCCGTCGAACTACCCGTTGAACTGGGCCGGGTGCGGGCCCGTGCGGCCGTCGCGCTCAAGGCCGTCGATTGCCGCGAGCTCCGCGGCGTCGAGCGTGAAGCCGAAGATGTCGAAGTTCTCGGCGATGCGCGCGGGCGTCGTCGACTTGGGAATGACGATGCGATCCTGCTGGAGATGCCAGCGGAGCACGACCTGTGCGGGAGTCTTTCCGTGGCGGGCAGCGATGTCGACGATCGCCTGCTCGCTGAGTACGGCGCCCTGAGCGAGCGGGCTCCAGGCCTCTGTCGCGATCCCGCGCGCTGTGTTTGCTGCCACGACGGCACGGTTTTGCATGGCCGGATGCAGTTCGACCTGGTTTACCGCGGGCACGATGCCGTGCTCGCTAATGATGCGATCGAGGTGTTCTGGCTCGAAGTTCGAGACGCCGATAGCCCGCACGCGACCGTCGGCGGCGAGGCGCTCGAGCGCGCGCCAGGTGTCGGGGAACGTGCCGAGCTCGGGGGCGGGCCAGTGAATGAGGTAGAGGTCGAGGTACTCGAGTCCGAGTCGCTCAAGCGTGGCGTCGTAGGCGGCGAGGGCCTGGTCGTAGCCGTGGTCGGCGATCCAGACCTTCGACGTGATGAAGAGCTCATCGCGCGCGATGCCCGACTCGGCGAGAGCGCGGCCGACACCGACCTCGTTGCCGTAGATGGCTGCGGTGTCGATGCTGCGATACCCGGTCTCGAGCGCGGCGGTAACCGCGGCCGTCGTCTCGTCGTCTGGCACCTGGAAGACGCCGAAGCCGAGCTGCGGCATAGTGACGCCGCTATTCAGTGTGATCTGGGGGTTGGTGGTCATGTGAGACTCCTCTGGTCGGGGGCTTGGTGGTCGGTTGCGCGGTCAGACCGCGAGATTATGGGGTGCGGCTGCAGTTGCATCAACGGCGCAGGTGGGCCTCGAGGGAGTCGCGGATCGGTTCGCCCGCGCCGCCCCCGCTGCGAATACCATCACGACGAGAGCGACAGCGGTGAGTGACGCGCCGATCCAAATCGGGGAGGTGTAGCCGAGACCCATGGTGATGCCCACCCCGCCGGCCCACGCGCCGAGCGCGTTGCCGACGTTGAACGCGCCGATGTTGGCGCCTGAGGCGAGCGTCGGGGCGCCGCCCGCGTACCGCATGATGCGGCTCTGGAGGCCCGGCACGGTGCCGAACCCGAAGCCGCCCATAGCGATGAGAATCACAATGGTGACGGGCTGAGACGAGGCGAAGATGCCGAAGAGGGCGAGCACGATCGTGAGCGCCGCGATGAAGCCGATGAGCGTGCCGTCGATCGAGCGGTCGGCGAGGCGGCCGCCCGCCCAGTTGCCGATGACCAGCCCGATGCCGAAGAGCACGAGCAGCCACGGCACCGAGGTGCTGGCAAATCCAGTGACGTCGGTGAGTGCGTAGGCGATGTACGTGAAGGCGCCGAACAGCCCTCCGTAGCCGAGCGCGGTGACCGCGAGCGACAGCCACACTTGACCTGAGCGGAAAGCGCCCATCTCGCTGCGCAGGCTCACGACCGGACCGGTTGCGCGCGGTGCGCGGACAAGCGTGGCAATGCCGGCGAAGGCAACGACGCCGATGACCGAGATGACCCAGAATGTTGCCCGCCAACCGAACTGCTGGCCCAAGAACGTGCCGAATGGCACCCCGAACACGTTCGCGGCGGTCAGCCCAGTAAACATAATCGCGATCGCGCTGCCCTGCTTGCCCGGGGCGACGAGGCTGGCCGCGACGACCGCGCCGATACCGAAGAATGCGCCGTGGCTGAGGGCCGCAATCACGCGGCCGAGCATGGCGAGTTCGTACCCGGTCGCGAGGGCGGTGACGACATTGCCGATGATGAACAGCACGATGAGGCCGAGCAACACGGGTTTGCGCGGCAGTCGGGTGGTGGCCGCGGTCAACCCGAGTGCGCCGACGACCACGGCGAGTGCGTAACCCGAGATGAGCCAGCCAGCGGCGGCCTCGGTGACCCCGAGGTCTGTGGCGACCTCGGGGAGCAGGCCCATGATGACGAATTCGGTGAGGCCGATGCCGAATGCTCCGAGGGCGAGTGCGATGAGTCCCAAAGGCATGAGGTGATCCTGATTTCCTGGTAAAGTAATTGCAGACGCGGGTTATTGCGTCGATGCAGATAATAATTGCACACGCAAGTAACCAGCGCAAGCAACTAGTTTCGGGAGTGGCCATGGGCATTGCAGACGACGCCGTTGAGATTCGTGCTCGCGGATGGCGCACCCTCGCGGCCTTGCATACCCTCATCGAGGCGGAGCTCGAGCGCGCGCTCGCCGCATCGGTGCAGCTCTCGGTCGTTGAGTACACCGTGCTTGATGCACTGAGTCGGCAAGACGGCTGGCATATGCGCATGCAGCAACTCGCGCGGGCCACCGCCCTCAGCCCCAGCGCGACCACGCGGCTGGTGACGCGGCTCGAAGATCGCGGCCTGCTCACTCGTGTACTCTGTGCCGACGATCGGCGCGGCATCTACACGGAGCTCACCGCTGCTGGTCGCGAGTTATATGAGCGAGCGCATCCATTGCACGACGAAACACTTGAGCGAGCGTTGGCAGGTGCCGCCGAACAGCCCGAGCTCGCGCCGGTGGTGCACGCATTGCAGTCGCAGGGTGCGCTCAGCCCGGGCGGTGTGTGAAGCTGGGTTACGCAATCGATTGTGAAATTGTTTGGAGAACCGGCCTAATAATGGCCTAAATGGGTCCGGTTTGGCTCATTTGTGTCCAATTTACGCCTAAATTCTGCCTGTTTTGAACAGTTTTTCGACGCTCAGGGCCGATACCGCCTATTCTCGAGGGGGGCGGGATATCGTTGGATTGACCGACAGCGCAGTGTCGGGGCAATACGTTTCAAGGAGATACCCATGGCACCACACGTCGACGGCGCTGGCACGAAGCAGCAGCGCGGCATCGAGACACGCATGGCGTTGCTCGAGGCGTCGGGCCGAGTCTTCTCGAGGCTCACTTACGACCAGGCGAAGCTGAAAGACATCTCGGACGAGGCGAATGCCAGCCAGGGATCGATTTACTTCCACTTCGGCAACAAGTACGACATCGCCGAGGCCGTGCTTAACGTTCAGCAGGAGCGCATGGCCACGACCCTCGAGGCGGAGCTATCGCTTGGCCGTACGGGCTACGACACGATCCTGCACATGCTCGTGAAGCTCGCGACCCTCATGGCGACTGACCCGCTGGTGCAGGCCGGGCTGCAGCTGGTGGATTCGCTTCCCGAGGAACTTCGGGATCGGGGCCACGACTCATACGTGCGATGGCAAGAACGCACGCAGATGCTCGTTGAACAGGGCGTTCGCGACGGTTCCATTACTTCGACCGAAACACCCGAGTTGCTTGCGGAGATCATTACCGCGCTGTACGTCGGCGGGCAGATGATGTCGGGAATGGCGGATCGCTGGACGTCGTTGCCCGCCCGCATGGAGCGCTCGTTGCCCTTCGTTCGGATGCTGCTGCGCCCGGAGAGCTGAGCCGCTAAGTAGCTAAGTAGCTGAGCCGCTGAGTAGCTGAGCCGCTGCGGCGCTCGGTCGCTACTATTCCTCGTGCGTTTCGACCTGCCACCCGAGTCGCGGGGCCACCTCGGTGGCGAGCAGTTCGATTGAGCGCAGCGTCAACTCGTGCGTTGCGGCAATCGAGTGCACCTGGGCGGTGATATCGGTCGCGTGGGCGAGTGTTTCGTCTGCGCGCAGCGACGCGACCACCTCGTCGGGGGTGCCGACGTGCGTATCTGTAATGCGCACGAGATCCTCAATGGACAGCGAATCTGCGTCGGCACCGTGCATTTGAGCTGCGAGCCGACGGAGCCCGGCATCGGCGAGCTGCAGCGCGTGGTCACGCTGGTCAGCATCGACGACGAGGATCGTGCGCGAAGCGAGTACGCGCTCGGGTCTACCCTCGGGTAGCGCGGCGCGATGCGCCTCGACGATCGGCAATTGGAGAGCGTGCAGCGGAGCATCGCGCTGTGCCTCAGGGCGCGGCTGCGTGCGCGAGAGCATCAGACCATCACCGCGAGCCCCGGCCCGCGCCGCGCCCTCGGCCGAGAAGGTGCCCTGCCAGATGCGTTGCCCGAGGTCGCCGCCCGTGGGATACATGCGCGCGCTCGTACCGCGGATGCCCGCGCCGCCAAGGGCCTCGAGCAACACTGTGAAGTGCTCCTCGAAGATTGCGCGGCGCTGCTCGAAATCGTGGCCGAACGGCGCAAACGACGATGGGGTGCCTCCCGAGGCGATGCCGAGCTGCACGCGCCCGTCGCTGATCGCGTCGAGGACCGCTGCGTCTTCGGCGACCCGCACGGGATCATCGATTGGGAGCGTGACCACGGCTGTGCCGAGCGCAATTCGGCTCGTGTCGCGGGCGGCCGCAGCGAGCAGCACGAAAGGGGAGGGGAGGCCGCCCTCGTGCTCACCGAAGTGGTGCTGCGCGACCCACGCTGACGCGAAGCCGTGCGTCTCTGCCGCGCTTATTTGCTCAAGCGCGAACCGATACCGCTCCGCCGCCGAGACGGGTTCGAGCAGACGGGTGAAGAGTCCGAGCCGAGCTCCGGTCAAGTGGTCCCCCTGTGATTGCGGTGCGGCGTTGGCGGCAGCGCGCGCCGCCTCCAATCTTCGCCGAACACGAGGGTTGCCGCCGAGATCGAGCGCATTTTCGCGTAATAAACCCTCGTGGTCGGCGGCAACCCTCGTGCTCAGCGGAAAACGTGGGCGCCGCGCTAGCCCGGGAGGCAGTCGCCCGTTGCTACGGGCGACGTTGCCGTGTCGAGCGTGGCGAGCACCGGCAGCAGCTCAGCGACCGTCATCGCGTAGCCGACGTTCGCGTGCTCGGTGTCTCGCGCGAACACGACGCCGGCCACACCGCCCGCGGGCGTCAGCAGTGGTCCGCCCGAGTTGCCCGGGCGCACGTTGGCGGACAGCACGTGAATGGAGCGCGGCGACGTTGCGGTGCCGTAAATGTCTGAGATCGGGGCGTCGCGGGTTGCGAGCACGCCGGCGGAGACGGTTGTGAACGGCCCGCCGTACGGGAAGCCCTGCACCGCGCCGCTGCTGCCCGGCACGAGTGAGTCGTCGATGGGCAGCGGCGCCGCGTCGACGTCGACCGCGATCACCGCGAGGTCATCGACCGGGTCAAAGTACACAACCGTGCCGTCGCGCGCGGGCTCGCCTGGCAGCTCCACGAGCGGCGATTCGATGCCGGCAACGACGTGGGCGTTCGTCACGACGCGATCCTCGGCGACAACGAACCCGGTGCCGGTCGGCATGGTTCCGCAGCCGTACGCGACGCCAGACACCCGCGCGACGGAACCCGCGGCCGCCGCAAGCGCGGGGTCATCGGTGTCGATGGCCGTTGGCGACGTTTCGGTGCTCAGATCGGAGTCGAGCAGTGCATCAACCGTCGGGATCACGGTGTCGCCGAGCACCGCAGCGTGCAGCCGCGCAGCCGCCTCGGTGAGCGGCTTCGGGGTCCACTGCTGCAGCGTGCGCAGCACCGACGACGATGCGGCGGCCGACGACACGGCGGGTACGCCCGATGACGCGACTGCAGCACCGATCAGGGCGACCGCGGTCGCCGAGGCGACGAGTCCGAGTACGCCGCCGAGCAGTCGCTCGAACACGCGCAGCTTGAGGCGGTCTGCGCCGCGCCGAAACAGGGATCCGACGAGCGACCCGAGCCACGCGCCGAGCGCGAGCAGCACGACAGCTGAGGCGATTACCGCCGCGCTGCGCCAGCCGTTCTCCGGGATTTGGCGTGCGATGATCGGCAGCAGCCACGGCGCGACGGCCGCGCCGACCACGAGCCCCGCGAGAGTGCCGAGCGACGAGAAGAGTCCGGCTCGAATGCCGAGGATGGTGGCCACGGCGAGCACGACCACAATGATGATGTCGGCGATCTGCAAGACCCGGCCTCAATTCCCGAATGCGCGCGGGCCGGGTGCCCGCCGCGTTTTGGGAACTGTACTGAATCGGCCTGGGAGCGCAGCGCAGAAATCGGCCCGATCACACACGGCGCCGGGAGCGCAGCGCAGGAGCGGGCCGTCCGCCCGTCCCGCACCGCGCACCCGGCGGGTCGTTACTTCTTTGTGTACAGCGTGCCCGGTAGCTCGTACTGATTCTGATCGGGCGCGGTGCCGTCGGCGTTGTCTTGAATGAGATCGGCGACCTTGGTCGCGATCGCGGGCCAGTCCTGCTTGATCGTGGCGACGAACGGACCGCCCTTGTCGATCTCGGCGATCGCGAAGTCCTGGCCGTCGACGCCGACGACCGGAATGTCGGTGACCTTGGCCGCGTCGAGCGCTTGCGTCGCGCCGAGCGCTGGCTCGTCCCAGCCGCCCCAGATGCCGTCGATTTTGTCGCCCTCGGCCGAGATCAGATCCTGCACTGACTTGCGCGCATCGTCAACGGGGCCGGGAACGTTGACGTGCTTCTCCTCGAGAATCTTGATGCCGGCCTTCTCGAAGGTCGTGCGCGCCCCCTCAGCGCGGGCGCGCACGCCCGGGTGCGGATCGTGGGTGAGCATGACGATGGATCCTGATCCGCCGATCGCGTCGATGAGCGCGTTCGCGCTCTGTTCGCCGAGGTCGGCGTTGTCGCTCGTCACGTTCGCCGCGATTGCGTCATCGGTCGCTGCGTCGATCGCGAAGACCGGAATGTCGGCGTCAGCGGCGGCCTTCAGGCCGAGCGAGATCTGCGTCGGGTCGCCCATGCCGAGCACGATGGCGTCGGGCTGCTGGGCTGCCGCGTTCTGGAACGCGCTGTTGAGCTTGTTCATGTCACCAGCGGTGTCTTCGACGCTGACGTTCCAGCCGCGGTCCTTGCCCTCCTTCTGGAAGAGGTCGATCACCTCTTTGGTGGTCGCGTTACCGAGGTACGGGGTGACGACTGCGATGGTGAGCCCGTCGCCCGAACCGGAGCTGTCGGCAGCGTCGCCGGATCCGGAGGCGGAGCAGGAGCTCAGGGCGAGGGTCGCGGCGGCGGCGAGGCCGAGTGCCGCGATAGTCCTGGTCAACTTCATGGTGTTGCCTTTCGTGCGGGTGAATGAGTGGGGGTGTGAGTGCGAGTTGAAGCGATCGGAAAAGCGGGGAATAACGCGAAATCGAAACCGAAACCGGATCAACGCGCCCGGGCGAGCCCGTGAAACGTGGGCGTGAGCGCGTCGTACAGGCGACGATGCGTGGCAATGAGCGGCTCGAATCGCTCGCGGTCGGGTGCGGGCCGTGACAATACATCGGCGTCGCTCGGCGCGAACTGCGGCTCGGGGGTGGGTAATCCGAGGGCGGCTGTCACGGCGCGCACGGCCGAGTGCGTTCCCGGATCGTGGGTCGTCCTCGTCACAATTGTTGCGTCGAACACGTCGGCGAGAATCTGCCGCCACGCCGAACTCGTCGCGGCGCCGCCCACGAGCGGGATGCGGGGCTGTCGAATGCCGAGCTCGTCCGCCGCGTGCCGCAGCGCCAGGGCCACTCCCGTGAGCACCGCGAGGTGCAGGTCTTCGGGGCGGGTCGCCTCGGTGACGCCGACGAATGCGCCTCTGAAGTCGGCGTCGCGCACCGGCGTGCGTTCCCCCGAGATGCCGGGCAGGCAGAGTGGACGAGCGGCAAACGATGCCGGATCGGCCAGCCGCTCCGCGATCCTCGTCTCGATGGCCGCGAAATCGTGACCCGGGAAGAACGTGCGCCGCGACCAGTCAGCGGCCGCCCCCGCCGATTGCACGGCGCCGATGCGCAGCCGCGCGTCCCAGCCGGGCAAAACGAGAGAGTGGATGGGAGAGACCGCGGCCGCTGCCAGTGAATCGGCACCGGCAGGCGTCACCGCCGCGAGCCACCCGGTCGTTCCGAGGTACAGGTACGCGTCGCCCGGCGCCGACCCGACGAGACCGTCGGTCGTCGATCCCGCGTCGCCCATCGCGTGCACGACGGGGATTCCGGCGGGCACGCCGAGCACGGCCGCGGTGGCCGCGGTCACGAGGCCGATAACGGTGTCGCCTGGCGTGACGCCGACCAGGCGCGGCAGCTGCGCGATCCGCGCGCCCGCGGCGTTCGCGACATCGTTCAGCCAGGCGCGCTCGGCGACGCCCAGCAACCCGGTGGTCGACGCCGTGAGCACGTCGCAGGCGGCCGCGCCGGTCGCCCGCCAGGCAACGTAGCCGGGCGCGCCGAAGAGTAGCTGCTCTGCTTGCTCAAGAATGGCGGGTTCGCGGTCGCGCAGCCAGGCGATCTTCGCGGCGACGTTGGTGACGTCCTGCTGGTTGCCGGTCCGTCGCTCCCAATCGGGGAGATCGGCGACGAGCCGCTCGTGCTGCGCCGCCGCGCGCGTGTCGGAGTAGAGCAGCACCGGTCGCAGGGCGTGGTCGCCTGCGACGGCGACGAGATCTTGCATTTGTCCCGTGAGACCGATCGCCGTAACGCTCCCGGCGAGCCCGGTCTCGGCGAGCGCTGCCGCGGCGGCGTCCCACCAGTCATCTGCCCGCTGTTCGGCCTCGCCCGCTGGGCCCGTCACCGTGGCATATTCGGCCTGCGCCCGAGCGAGCACACCGCCGTCGGCGGTTGCCACGGCGAGCTTGACGCTCGACGTGCCGAAATCGAAGGCGGCGATCACGGTCATGTCAGCGCCGCTTCTTGCTCAGGCGACTCAGGCTCACGGCGAGCACGATGATCGCGCCGGTCAGAATCTGCTGCACGTAGCTGTTGACCTGCAATAGATTGAGCCCGTTGCTCAGCACACCGACAATGCCGAGACCGACCGCGGTGCCGCCGATGGTCGGCTGGCCCGCCCGCGAGAGCGTGATGCCGAGAAACACCGCGGCGATCGACGACAGCATGAACGGGTCGGCGGCAGATGGGTGGGCCGATGCGAGGCGGGCGATCAGTACGATGCCGGCGAGCGCGGAGCCGAATCCCGAGACGAGGAAGGCCGAGAACCGCACGAATCGCGTCTTCACACCCGACAGTCGGGCCGCTTCGGCGTTGCCACCCACCGCGTACCAGTTTCGGCCGATGACCGTCTTCGACAGCACGAACCACACGACGAGCGCGAGCACGACGGCGAAGATGACGGGGATCGGGATCGGGCCGAGGCGGCCCTGGCCGAGCCACACGAACGCGTCAGGCAGGCCGAACACGGTGGTGCCGTTTGCGAGCAGCAGTGCGAGGCCCGCGAACCCGGTCATGGTGGCGAGCGTGGCAATGAACGCCGACAAGCCCAGGTACGCCACGAGCAGGCCGTTGACCGCGCCGGCCGCGATGCCGACGAGCAGGCCGAGCAAGATCGCGAGCGCCGGGTGCATGCCGCTGATGAGCAGCTGCGCGGTGATCACACCGGTGAGGCTCGCGAGCGATCCCACCGACAGGTCAAAATCGCCGACCACCATCACCACGGTCTGCACCGAAGCGATCATCGCGAGTACGGCGAGCTGCTCGAGAATGTTGACGAAGTTCACGGGCGTGAGAAACGCCTGCGGCTTGAGCACGGCGAAGAGCACGATGAGGCCGATGAGGCCGATGAGGGTGCCGAAGGAGGCGAGGCGTGCGGGCAACGCTGCCCGTCGCTTGGCGCTGGTCACTACGGCCTGCGGAGTCGTTGACATCATTCGGGCTTCCTGTAGCAGAGATGGAGAATGGATTCTTCGGTGGAGTCGGCCGCCGACACAACGCCGGTGAGGTGGCCCTCGTGCAGCACGGCGATTTCGTCGGCGATGCCGAGCAGCTCGGGGATCTCGCTCGAGACGACCACGACGGCGACACCTGATTCGGCCAGGCGCCGAATCAGCTGGTAAATCTCGGCCTTCGTGCCGATGTCGATGCCGCGCGTTGGTTCATCAAGCAGCAGCACGCGCGGGCCGCGCTCAAGCGTCTTCGCCAGCACGACCTTCTGTTGATTGCCGCCGGAGAGTTCTGCGACGGGTTGCCGCACCGAAGTCGCTTTCAGTTGGAGTTCGCCCGCCCATCGTTCGGCGGTCGCGCGCTCACGCGCGGCGCTCATCACGCCCAGGCTGCTGAGCGCCCGGAGGTTCGCGAGCGCGATGTTCGACTGGATCGTGTCGGACATCACGAGGCCCTGCCCGCGTCGCTCCTCCGGCACGAGCGCGATGCCGGCCTGCATACTGCGCCCGACACCCGAGCGGGTCACGTCTTGCCCGGAGATGCGCACGCTGCCGGATCGCACCCGCTGAGCACCGGCCACGAGTTTGAGCAGTTCGCTGCGGCCGGATCCCGCGAGACCCGCGATACCGAGCACGCGCCCGCTGCGTGCCGTCAGGCTCACATCGGTCAGCGTGTAGCCACTGAGTGCCTCGACCTCGAGCACGGGCTCGCCCGCGTCGGCCGCGCGCTGCGGGTACACCTGGCCGTGGTCGCGGCCGATCATCGCGGAGACGACGTCACCCGTATCGGTGTCGATGATGGGTTTCGTCCAGACGTGCTGGCCGTTGCGCATCACGGTGGCCGTGTCGGCCAGAGCGAACACCTCTTCGAGGCGGTGGGAGACGTACACAATCGCCGTGCCCTCGTCGCGCAGCGCGCGCAGCACGGTGAACAGCTGTTCCGTCTCCGTGTCGGTGAGGGCGGCCGTTGGCTCGTCGAGTATGAGCACGCGAGCGTCACGGGCGAGGGCGCGTGCCAGGGCGATCATCGTCTGCTGCACGGCCGAGAGCTCGCCGACCGGGGTGTCGAGCGGAATGCGCTGGCCCAGCCGTTCCAGCTGGAACGCGGCATCGCGGTCGAGCGTGCGACGGTGCACGAGGGCACGCGATCCCGCGCGACGCATGCCCAGGAAGATGTTTTCGGCCGCGGCCAGCGACGGCACCAGCGTGAGCTCCTGGGGGAGCGCGACGATGCCGAGCGCCTGGCCATCGCGCACCGAGCGCAGCTGCTGCGGTTCGCCCGCGACGAGCACCCGGCCAGCACTCGGCGTGATGGCGCCAGAGAGCACATTGATGAGCGTGGACTTGCCCGCGCCGTTCTCGCCGAGCAGCGCGTGGATGCTCCCGGCGTGAAACTCGAGCGTGATGTCAGACACCACGCGCACTGGGCCGTAGTCCTTGCTGACGGCGTCGGTCGCGAGGGCGGGGCCCGAAGGATTGAACGTCACTGTCGTCTCCTTATCCCGTTTCTCAGCGGCCGCCGCGCATGAACGGCTGCGAACTGTCTGTCAACGACGGCGCATCGCTCGAGAGCAGCAGGGACAGCCCGGTTTCTCCGGCTTCGCGATCGGCAGACACCACAACGCTATCGCCTGCCGTGAGGGCGCGATCGTCGACGACGGCTCGGCCGCTGCCGCTGAACGTGAGGCGCGATGACAGCAGCGCAGGTTCGGCCACTCGGCGACCGAGCAACTGAGCCGATTCTTCGTCGAGGCTCGTGGCCTGCACGGTCTCACTCGCGCGTTCGACAACGACGCCAGAGGTCGCGTGCAGCAGGTCGTAGAGCGACTCCGTGGCGAGCGCGGCTGGGTCGATTGCGGCGGCCAGATCGACCGGGATCACGGAGGTCTGCAGAATGAACGGGTCACCGTCGACGAAGCGCAGACGCACGAGTTCGTAAGCTTCGAGGGTGTCGAGCGACATCCGCTGCTGTTCAATGGGGGAGACGAGGATCGGCGCAAACCCGAGCACTTCCGTGCGCAGCGTGCGCCCGGTCGCCTCGACCTGCGATGCCAGGCTCGCGAGTCTGCCGAGCGGCAAGCGGAACGGGCGGCTGTTCACGTAGGTGCCCTTGCCCTGCTCCGAACTCAGCAGGCCCTGCTCAGTCAGCGATTGAATGGCCTGCCGCACGGTCATTAGGGTGACACCGAAGCTCTCGGCGAGTTCCTTCTGTGCGGGGAGGGTGTCGCCGGCGCCGAGTTGCTCCTCGGTGATCGCCGACGCGATGGCGCGCGCGATGGCGACGTACTTCGGCAGGCCGTCGTTGCGGCTGAACGAGATGCGCTGGGGGCTCCAGCTGGCGGCGGCGGTCATGCGACCGGTGCCTCGCGTTGACCGGCTCCCGCGAGCCCGCGGCTGCGCCCAACGAGCGCCGGTGCGACCGCGTCGACCAGCGCCGTGACGGAGTCGGGGCCCTCCTCGGCCGCGGTGACGAGGCGCGTGCCGATGATCGCACCGTTCGCGCCGACCTCCATCAGGAGCTCGACCTCATCGGGGCCGCGCACCCCGAAGCCCACGCAGACGAAGTAGGGCCGATCGCCGAATGCCTCGGCGAGTTCACCGAGCCGCTCGGAGGCCTTCTCAGGGTTAAAGGTGCCACCGGTGCGTAGCGCTGCCGACTGCAGGTAGATGACGGGGCACTCGATCGGGCTCGCTGCCAGTTGCGCGAGGTCCTCTTGCAGGTAGAGAAAGATGACCGCCTCAAGCCCACGCTGTGCTGCGCGCTCGGCGAGTTCGAGCTGTTCGGCCATCGAGTGCTGCGGCAGCAGGTAGGCGTCGATGTCGGCGGCCACGAGCTCATCGAAGAATGCGTCGGGCGTGATGCCGTCAAACGTCGAGGCGTAGGCGAGGGCGACGATGGTGTCGTCAGCATTGGCGCGGCTCGCGGCGGCCAGCCGCAGGGCGTCGGGGATGCCTGCGAGATGCTGGGAGGCCCGGTCGGCAGCGGCCTGAATCAGTGGGCCATCGAGCGCGGGAGCGGGGCCCGGCATGCTCACTTCGAGCGCGTCGAGCCCCGCGTTAAAGGCGGCGCGAGCCGCAGCGGTGAACGCCTGGGGTTCTGGGAAGCCGGCCGGGAGAAACCCCATGAGCATGCCCCGCCGCTCGGCGGCGAGTTGCTCGAGCCTGCGCTTCAGTCGCGTCGTCATTGCGTGTTCTCCCTTGAACTGGCGTATCGTGCGGCTGTCTTCTAGAAGACTAGATCACTATACGTCGGGGGAGAACGGCGTGCAAGCACTTCTTACATCGCGCGGCTCGCAAACGAGCGCAGCCGCAGGCTGTTGCCGACCACGAATACGCTTGAGAACGCCATCGCGGCCCCGGCGAGCATCGGGTTCAGCAGGCCAAGCGCGGCAAGCGGAATCGCCGCGACGTTGTACGCAAACGCCCAGAACAGGTTGCCCTTGATCGTGCCGAGCGTACGCCGCGACAGCCGGATCGCGTCTCCTACGCTGCGGAGGTCGCCGCGCACTAGCGTGATGTCGGAGGCCTCGATCGCCGCGTCTGTGCCCGTGCCCATTGCGAGGCCGAGATCGGCCTGTGCCAGCGCCGCGGCGTCGTTCACGCCGTCCCCGACCATCGCGACGACGCGGCCCTCGCGCTGCAGGCGCGCGATCACGTCGGCCTTGTCGCGTGGCAGCACCTCTGCGATCACCTCGTCGATGCCAACCTCTGCCGCGATGCGCTCGGCGACCGTGCGATGGTCGCCGGTCAGCAGCACGGGCTTGAGACCGAGATCGCGCAGTTGGCGGATCGCCTCGGCGCTCGTCGGCTTCACCGTATCGGCGACGACGAGTACGCCCCGCAGCTCGCCGTCCCACGCGACGAGCACGGCGGTCTTGCCAGTGGACTCCGCAGCGGACTTCGCGTCGAGCAGAGCGGGCACCGCCGGAATCGACCAGTCATCCATGAGCGCCTGTCGACCGACGAGCACGGCGTGCCCCTCGACGACACCGGACACCCCGAGTCCCTCGGTGTTCGCGAAGCTCTCGATCTCGGGCAATCGCGCCTGCAACTGCGCGGTCGCACCCGCCGCAATCGCCTGCGCGATCGGGTGCTCAGAGGCGTCTTCGAGTGCTCCGGCGAGGCGCAGCAGCGTCTCGCGATCGGTGCCGTCAGCGACGATCGCGTCGACGAGCGTCATGCGCCCCGTCGTGACGGTGCCCGTCTTGTCGAGCACCACCGTGTCAACGCGCTTCGTCGATTCGAGTACCTCTGGCCCCTTGATCAGGATTCCGAGCTGAGCCCCGCGGCCCGTGCCGACGAGCAGTGCCGTGGGCGTAGCGAGTCCCAGTGCACACGGGCACGCGATGATCAGCACGGCGACCGCTGCGGTAAACGCGCTCGCCGCGGGGAAACCCGCGATGAGCCACGCGGCGAGGGTCGCCAGCGCAATCACGATCACGATCGGCACGAAGATGCCCGAAACCTTGTCGGCGAGGCGTTGCACGTCGGCCTTGCCCGACTGTGCGTCTTCAACGAGCCGTGCCATCTGCGCGAGTTGCGTGTCAGACCCGACGCGCGTTGCGCGCACGACGAGTCGTCCGCTCGCGTTCACGGTTGCCCCGGTCACGGCATCACCGGGGCCGGCCTCAACCGGCACCGACTCACCCGTGAGCATGGACGCGTCAATGGCCGAGTGGCCCGAGACGATGACGCCGTCGGCCGCGATCTTCTCACCGGGGCGAACGATGAACTCGTCGCCGACGCTGAGTTCGTCGATCCCGATCCTGACCTCTTCGCCGCCTCTGAGCACCGCGACCTCTTTCGCGCCCAGCTCAAGCAGCGCGCGCAGTGCCGCGCCCGCTTGCCGCTTCGAGCGCTTCTCGAAGTATCGGCCCGCGAGCAGGAACATCGTGACGCCGGCGGCGACCTCGAGGTAGATGTTGCCAGCGCCGTCGCTCGGGGTGATGGTGAGTTCGAACGGGTGCGTCATGCCTGGAGTGCCGGCCATGCCGAAGAACAGCGCGTAGAGCGACCACAGATACGCCGCCGAGGTGCCGACGGAGACCAGGGTGTCCATGGTGGCGGCGCCGTGGCGCAGATTTTTCCACGCCGCGCGGTGGAACGGCCATGCCGCCCACACGATCACTGGCGAAGCGAGGGCGAGCGACGCCCACTGCCAGTATGTGAACTGCAGCGCCGGGATCATGGCGAGCAAAATCACGGGCACCGACAGCACGATCGAGCCGATGAGTCGCTGACGCAGCGAGGTGAGCTCGCGGTCGTCACCGCTTTCGCCGTCGTCGCTGCCTCGAGTGCGGCCAGCTTCGCCAGCTGCAGCGCCGCGCGCGGGGGCGGGTGGCTGCGGCAGGGCGGCGGAATACCCGGTCTTTTCGACCTCGGCAATCAACAGCGCTGGATCAAACCCGGCCGGTGCCGACACCCGCGCCTTTTCGGTTGCGTAGTTGACGCTCGCCTCGACGCCTTCGAGCTTGTTCAGCTTCTTCTCGATGCGCATGGCGCACGAGGCGCACGTCATGCCGCCGATCTGAAGCTCATACGAACTCGCGTCGGTACTGCTCGGTATCGCCATGACTACACCGCCTCTGCGCTATAGCCGGCCTCGTCGACGGCGGCGAGTACCTCGTCAGTGTCAACCGGGCCGGCGTTGGTGGTGACGGCGAGATGGCCGGTTGCGGCGCTCACCGAAACGGCGGTGACCCCGTCGATCTCGCCGACCTCGGACTTCACCGCGCGCTCGCAGTGCTCGCAGGTCATTCCGGTGACGGTGAACTCAGTGGTGGTCATGAACATGCTCCTTGTGCGGTGGGTCAACGGCGGTTGCCGCTACGGCAAATATATACCCAGGGGGGGTATATCGCAAGGGGTGATTTTTGGGGGCTTTTGGGGGCTTTTGGGGGCTTTTGGACGCTCGAGTACTTTCAGGTGTGTCTCACCGGCCGCCTGCTGAGCCCCCACACGATCGCGCCGCTCACTGCCAGCGCGCCGAGCAACCCAGCGACGGTCGCGAGGAGGGCGGCGGCCCCGCGCTCCGGCAACAAGAATCCGTAGGGCACCCAGCCATCTGTCGCGCCGCGTGCGAGCACCACGACGAGCCACACGATCGGGTACGGCAGCACGAGCCAGACGCGCCGCCACGCGAGTGGCGGGCGATCGCCGACGCAGATCCAGTCGAGCAGCATGTACGCCGGAAACACGACGTGCAAGATCGCGCTCGCCCAGGGGGGCGCTGCACCGGTACCGGGCACGAGCACGGTGTAAATCACCCCGACGATCAGCATGCAGCTGACCGCGACCGCGCGCACGTAGGCCAGCGGCACTCTCGAGCCCAGGTCGGCGCCGCCGCGCCGCAGCGTCGCCAACCCGATCGTGACGAGGAGTGCGCTCGATAGCAGGCTGGTGAGATTCGTGAAGTACCCGAAGAAGTCGAACGGGTTGAAGCCCGCGGTGCCCAGCAGGTAATTGTTGGCAAGGGTGAGCAATACCGCGGTGGCGACGACGATGCGTGTCCAAGCGATAGTTGTCGGCGAAAGCATGTCGGCATTCTCGCAGTGCGGCCTGGCGGTGCGCTGCGGGAGCGGGTGGTGCTGGTGCGGGTGGTGCTGCCGCGCCGCCCGCTGCGAGGTTGCGGGCGGGCCGCCCGACACACTCTGACACTCTCGGCGGGAGTCGTTGCTCGCGCGGGCGAGGGTTCCTAGGCTGAGCGTGAAGTGGGCGCGTACGTCGCGCCGCCCCGAAGGAGCCACACATGACAGTCGCCAGCCGCCCGATCCGCCACCTGGGGTTTATTCACCTCGTACCCTTCGATGCGGATGCGCCAGCCGCGGGCTTTCGTGACGCGATCGAGCTGTTTCGCTACGCAGAGGAGCTGGGGCTCGACGGCGGCTGGGTGCGCACCCGTCACCTGCAGCGCGGCTTGCCGTCGCCCGCCGTGCTCTTCGGGGCGCTCGCGCAGGCGACCGAGCGGATCGCGCTGGGGACGGCCGTGATTCCGGTCGGGCATGAGAACCCGTTCCGCCTCGCGGAAGACCTTGCGACCGCCGATGTATTGTCGGGCGGTCGTGTGCACGCGGGGCTGAGCGTGCATCCGCCCGGATACGGCGACGACGCCGTAAATGACCTCGTGCACGACGTGGGTTGGCGTGAGGAAGACTACGGATACGGTCGCATCGAGCGCCTGCGGTCGTTCCTGGCGGGAGACCGGGTGCGCGAGGTCGGCGAATACGCCGGCATCGGAGGCGACATCGACTCGTCGCGGGTCGAACCGTTCAGCGCGGGGCTGGCGGATCGCCTCTGGTACGGCGGGGGATCGCTTCGCTCAGCGGCCTGGGCGGGCGAGGCCGACCTGAACTGGCTGGTGAGCAATATCAGCTCGTCCGAGAACGGCATCACCGACTTCTCGACGGCGCAGCGCGCGCAGATCGACACGTTTCGGGCCGCGAGTCCACGCGGCGACGCGGCGCGGGTTTCGGTCGCCAGGGTCATCGTGCCGACCGATGGCGCGAGCGACGAGCAGGCCGCGAAGTACCGGGCCTACGCCGAGGCGCGCACCCCGCGCACCACGCAGGTGCACGGCAAGAACACGATCATCGCGCGCGACGTGCTCGGATCGCTCGACGAGATCGTCGCCTTCATCGAGGGCGACGCAGCGTTCCAGGCGGCCGACGACTACCTGTTTGAGTTGCCGTTCGAGTTCGAGCTCGCTGACTGGAAGCAGATCCTCCACCAACTCGCGACCCGTATAGGCCCCGCCCTGGGCTGGACCCCAAGAACCCCCTAGCCTCTGTCTCTCCCCCTCCACCCCCCCGGGGGGGGGGGGGGGGGGGGTGGGTCGCAAGTAGGTCGTTTCAACATAAAAGCGCCCCCGGGGGGGGGGGGGGTGTGGGGGGGGGGAGGGGGTGTGGGGCGGGGTGGCGGTGGGT
>NZ_JBHXHV010000001.1:0-102779 GCF_042726155.1 Leucobacter sp. NPDC058333 | reverse complement strand
CCACACCCACCCCCACTCACTATCCCCTTCCTGGTCATGCTCTTTCTCCGCCCGTCCCAGCCTAAAACTCCACACCCCCCCCCCCCCCCCCCCCCCCGGGGGGGGGGTAGGGATTTAGGGGTCTAGGGAGAGAGGGGAAGGGGGCTAGGGGGTGAGTTCTTGGGTGTAGGCGAAGAGGGCGGGGGATCCGCCCGTGTGAAGAAAGAGCAGGTTCGCGTCTGCGGGGTGCGCGCCAGCGCGCACGTCGGCGATGAGTGCCGCTGCAGCCTTGGCGGTGTATACCGGATCGAGAAAGATGCCCTCGGTGCGGGCGAAGAGTTCGATCGCCTCGCGGGCGGGCGCGGTCAAGGCGCCGTATCCCGGGCCGACGAAGTCTGGATCGAGCGCGACCGGTTCGAGCGCATCGCTGAGCGCCCCCTCAAGCGCCACTCCGCGCGCCGCGATCCCGAACCGCGCGAGCGTTTCTGAGCACAGTGAGGTGACCTCGCCCGCGAGCGTCTCTGAGTCGGGAGCGACCGCGACGCCGCGAATGCGCGGTCGTCCGGCCTGTGGCAGCAGCTCGCGCCCGACCAACAGCCCGGCCTGCGTGCCGCCGCTGCCCGAGGCGACCACGATTTCATCGAAGCGGACGTGCTGCGCCACTGCCGCGATCTCGGCGTACGCCTCAAGGTAGCCGAGCGAGCCAGTACTGGTCGAGCCGCCGCTTGGAATGAAGAAGGGGGTGCGCCCCGCGCTCCGCAGGCGGTCGAGCGTTTGCTCTGCGGCGGCGCGCTCGGGGTGCGGGTCATCCGCGGTCTCGTCGACGAACTCGACCGTCGCGCCGAGCAGGTCGTCGAGCAGCACGTTGCCCGAGTTCCGGCGCTCCGCCGAAATGCCCCGCGGCACCCGCAGCACGAGCACCGCGTCGAGCCCGGCGCGGGCGGCCGCCGCCGCGGTTTGCCGAGCGTGATTCGACTGCACCGCGCCAACGGTGACGAGCGTGTCGGCACCCGCCGCTATCGCTTCCGCGACGAGAAACTCCAGCTTGCGCGCCTTGTTACCGCCGAGTGCGAGCCCCGTTTGGTCATCGCGTTTGATCCAGAGGCGCGGGCCGTCGCCGCCGAGTACCGCGCGCAATCGATCGAGGGGGTGCAGGGGCGTCGGCCCGAAAACCAGCGGTGCGCGGTGCGCGCGCAACTCGGCAAGCGTCGTGTCGGGGGCCTGTGCGTAGAGCTCGTCGAGCTGCGGGATCGTCGCCATGCCGTGTGCTCCGTTCGGGTCATACGCGCGGGCGCATCTGCGATCGCGTCTGCTCTCGAGCGTAACGAGGGAGGTGCTGAGTCGCTGAGTGCGAGATCCTGCATGACGTCGCGCGACATGAGACGACACGAGGCGACATCGCGCGACACGGAGCGTCATGTCCCGGCGCCGCGGCCGACGAGCTGCGTACCATCGGTACATCGCGGCGATCCGGATGGTTCCGGTGAACGGGTCATACCGATGAGCAGCGGGTTCGAATCCCGCCGTCGCGTCGAAGGTAGGGCGGAGTGGTGCGGTTTCAGCGGGCTGAGCCCCTCAGCTCCTCGGCGCCAGGCCCCCCGCGCTTCGCCTACGCCGCGGCGATGAGCGCGAGCGCGGTATCGACCGCGGCGCCCGCGCTGCCCGCGTCGATACGGGCGAGTGCGAGGGCAGCCACGACCTGCCCGGTGCAGGCGTCGGCGAGGCGATCCGCCGCGGACTGGTCGAGCCGCGGCAAGTGGGCGGCGATCCCGCGCCCCAGTGCGGCCCGCAACTCGCCGCGATACGCCGCGATGGTGGCGGCGATCGCCGTGTCCTCGCCGATCGGGGAACCGGCGGTGTTGATGAGCAGGCAGCCACTCTGCGCCGGGAGCGACGCGGGATCAGCGAGCGCCGCGCGCAGCCCGACGAGATACGCGATGACCGCGTCTGGGGCGACGGCGTTGGCCGGCCCGTCGCCCGGGCCGTCACCCGATCCATCGCCCGGCCCGTCGCCCGGTCCGTAGAGGAGCGGGCGCAGGCGCGGGCGGATCACCGTGTCGAGGTACTGCTCGACGGCGGCGTCGAACAGGCCGCGCTTCGATCCGAAGCTGTTGTAGATGCTCGACCGACTCAGGCCGGTGGCACGCTCAAGTTCGGGAATCGCAGCGCCCTCGTAGCCGACGCTCCAAAACACCGCCATGGCGTCGCTCACGACGGCGTCGCGATCGAATGAAGCTGAGCGTGGCATGGGTGCGCCTTTCGGGAATGGTCGTTCCAGTATATATTGGAATGATCGTTCCGAATAGCGCGGGATCGGGGGCTTCCGCCCCCGGGTTTCGACCCGAGGCGTCCGCCCCGAACCGCAACTCGGAACGCCGAATCACCCGCACACTCAGGAGGCTCCACGTGACCGCACCCATCAGCACGCAGATTCAGCTCGTTTCCCGGCCCAAGGGCTGGCCCACGCACGACGACTTCCGCACCGTGAAGGTCGAACTGGGGGAGCTGCAGCCCGGCGAAGTGCGCGTGCGCAACGAGTTCGTGTCGGTTGATCCCTACATGCGCGGCCGCATGAGCGATGCTCGCAGCTACGTCGCCCCCTACGAGCTGGGCGAGCAGATTCAGGGCGGCGCGATCGGTCGCGTGGTCGAGTCTGCGTCCGACGACGTCCCCGAGGGCGCGGTCGTGCTGCACCAGCACGGCTGGTCAGATCTGGTGCAGGGCGACGCGGCAACGTTCCGCGTCGTTCCCGAGATCGAGGGTGTTCCCCTCTCGCTGCGTCTCCACATCATGGGCATGACCGGGCTCACCGCGTTCGCGGGCCTGACCTCGATCGCGCAGCTGAAGGAGGGCGAAACCGTTTTCATCTCGGGCGCGGCCGGAGCCGTCGGCACCGCTGCGGGGCAGATCGCGAAGCTCCTCGGAGCGGGCCGGGTGGTCGGCTCCGCGGGATCCGCCGAGAAGGTCGCGCTGCTCACCGAAAAGTACGGCTACGACGCGGCCTTCAACTACAAGGACGGTGACGTGCGCGGCCAGCTCGCGGCGGCCGCGCCGGGCGGCATCGATGTCTTCTTCGACAACGTCGGCGGCGACCACCTCGAAGCCGCGCTCGACGCATTCAACGACGGCGGCCGCGCGGCGCTCTGTGGCGCAATTGCCGGATACAACTCAACCGAGCGCGTACCGGGCCCCGACAACATGTCGAATCTCATCACCCGCGCGCTACGGCTCGAGGGGTTCACTGTCGGGCAGCACCTGCAGCTCGCGCCCGAGTTCCAGCAGCGCATGGGTGAGTGGTTCGCCGCGGGCAAGATCGCGTACGACGAGACCATCGTCGATGGGATCGACCACACGGTTGACGCGTTCCTCGACATGATGCGCGGCGCGAACACCGGCAAGATGCTGGTGCGCGTGTAACGAACGCCGATCCGGCGCCGGTTGTTTCGTTCGCGCTGCCGGCCCGCACACAACAATGTGCCCGTCGCTCCTGTGCGAGCGACGGGCACATTGACCTTGTGGCGTCGAGTTCGTCTGCGTATCTGCGCTTCTTGGCGTCTCGCCCGGAACTCGAGGCCGGGTCTATCGGACCGGCGTGATTACTCGGCCGGGGGCATCAGCACGCTGTCTACCAGGTAGACAGTCGCGTTCGCGGTCTGTACGCCGCCGCAGATGACATTGGCGTCATTGACCATCAGCTTGTCGCCGGATCCCGTTACCTTGACGTCCTGGCCCTCAACGGTGGTGTGCGTACCGGCGATGTCGGCGGGCTCAATCTGGCCGGGGACCACGTGGTAGGTGAGGATCTTGGTGAGCAGGTCACTGTCGGTCTTCAGCGTGTCAATGGTGCCGGCGTCGATCTTCGCGAAGGCGTCATCCACCGGTGCGAAGACGGTGAACTCGTCACCGTTCAGCGTGTCGACGAGGTTGACATCGGGGTTCAGCTGGCCGCTGACCGCGGAGACGAGGGTCTTGAGCAGCGGGTTGTTCGAGGCTGCAACAGCGACCGGATCCTGCGACATGCCCATGACTGAGCCCGCACCGTCCGGAACGGCCTCGGCGTACGCTGCGCAACCCGGTCCGACGAGATTCGCTGCCGGATCCATGGCGGTCGACGACTCCGTCGACTCTTCGGTCGGTGTGCTCTCTTGCGACTGCTCGGCGGTCTGATCCTTCTTGGCGGTGTCGTCCGACGACGCCCCCATTGAGCAGCCGGTGAGCATCGCGGCGCCGACCAGCGTCAGTGCGAACGCGGCGCCGAGGGTCTTCTTCTTGGTGAACATGGTTCCTCCTCGAGATGAGATCCGCAGATTTCCGCGGCTTGTGAACGTCTTCGGAGCCCTCCCCGCACCGGATGGGAAATCGGGAAAAGTTTTTTTGGTTGCTGGATGGTGGGGGCGGCTGGTGGCGACAAAAACTCCGCGGATAGAGGCGTTTTAAGCGGACTTTCTGTCGCCCCCAGGGTGGCGCGCCCAGGCCCGGGGGAGGGGTGGCGACAGAAAGTCCGCTCATATGGCCGTTTTAGGCGGAGTTTTTGTCGCCTCCAGGACGACTCCAGGTTGCCTCCAGGACGCCTCCAGGAAGGGGAGAACGTATCCCGGGTCGCGAGGCCCACCCATCCGAAACGGGGTTCGTTCCGAAGACTCCCCAACAGGAGGGCTACTCATGGATATCGTGCTCATCGGTCTGCTCGGCGGACTCATCACCGGCATCTCGCCGTGCATACTGCCGGTGCTGCCGGTTATTTTCCTCACGGCGGGCGCACAACCGGCCGCTCCAGGGAAGACACCGGAGGTGATCCCGGCAAAGCGCAGCCGTCCCTTCTGGATCATCGCGGGCCTCGTGCTCAGCTTCTCAGTGGTGACACTGCTCGGATCGCTGCTGCTCGGCCTGCTCAACATTCCGCAGAGCGGTATCCGCTGGGCGGGCGTCGCCGTACTACTGATCATCGGCGTCGGCATGCTCTTCCCGGGCTTCGAGCAGTTGCTCGAGAAGCCGTTCCAGCGCCTGCCGCGCCGCAAGGTCGGCGAGGGTGGCAACGGTTTCGGCATGGGCCTCGCCCTTGGAACGGTGTTCGTGCCGTGCGCCGGTCCGGTGCTCGCGGCGATCATCGTCGCCGGAGCGACCGGCCAGATCGGCCCCGAGACGGTATTGCTGACGGTGTCGTTCGCACTCGGCGTCGCGATCCCGCTGCTGGCGTTCGCGCTCGCGGGTCGCAGCGTGGCACAGCGTATCCGCGGGTTCCGCAAGCGGGAGCGCACGATCCGCATCGTCGGCGGGGTCGCGCTCATCGCGCTCGCCGTCGCCCTCGCCTTCAATGTGCCCCAGGCACTGCAGCGACTGCTCCCCGATTACACGTCGGGGATCCAGCGGGATCTCGCAGAGAGCGACGCCGGCAAGAGCGCGCTGAATCTCGGCGGCCTCGTCACCGACGAGAATCGCGATCTCGATAAGTGCGCGAACGATGCCAAGGAACTTGCCGAGTGCGGCAAAGCGCCCGCGATCAAGGGCATCGAAACCTGGCTGAACACGCCCGACGGTCAGGCGCTAAACCTCGACGAACTCAAGGGTCAGGTCGTGCTCATCGACTTCTGGGCGTACTCGTGCATCAACTGCCAGCGCTCAATTCCGCACGTGGTCGCGTGGGATAAGGCCTACGGCGACAAGGGGCTGACCGTGATCGGCGTGCACTCGCCCGAGTACGCGTTCGAGAAGGAACAGTCGAACGTCGAAGCCGGCATTAAAGACTTCGGTATCGAGTACCCGGTCGCAATGGACAACAACCTGTCGACTTGGACGAACTACCGCAACCGCTACTGGCCCGCGCACTATTTGATCGACGCCGAGGGCACGGTGCGTCACATCTCCTTCGGCGAGGGCAACTACGAGACCACCGAGAAGCTCATGCGCGAGCTCCTTGCCGACGCGAATCCCGACGAGCAGCTGCCAGGCGCGACCGATGTCACGGATGTGACGCCGGAGCAGGGCAGCACGACGCCTGAGACCTTCCTCGGATCATCGAAGGATCGTAACTTCGCCGGTCCCGGCAAGTACAGCGCTGGCGAGAACACGTACGAGCTGCCGAAGGCCCAGGCGAAAGACACCTTCGCTCTCGAGGGTGACTGGAACATCGAGACGCAGTACGCGACTCCGGCCGACGGGGCCGGCGGGGCAGGCGAGGCTGGCAAGGCCGGTGAGAGCAAGATCCGCCTGGCTTACCGCGGGCAGGAGGTTCGTGCGGTGGTCGCCGGCAGCGGCACCATCGAGGTCGCGGTCGAGGGCGGTGGCACGCGCTCGGTCAAGATCGATGGGACGCCGAAGTCGTATCGCCTCGTCGAGGCTGACGACCCCGACAAGGGAACGCTCGATGTGCAGGTTCCCCAGGGCGTACAGGTGTACTCGTTCACGTTCGGGTAACTCGGTATCACGGTAACTCGGTATCACGGGAGCAGAACGATTGAGACTCGCAGACATCAGGCGAAGACAGAGCGGAGGTGAATGGGGCATGCTGGACGAGATGGTCATTGACGGGGTGGAGATACCGGAGGACGGCGCGAGCGCTGATCCGGCGGACAGGGCGCTTGCACGCGCCGCAGTGGGAGACCAGCGTGCCTTTGCAGAGTTGTACGATCTGCTCTCGGCTCGTGTGTTCGGCCTGATCCTGCGGGTGCTGGTCGACCGGTCGCAGAGCGAAGAGGTGCTCCAGGAGGTGTTCCTCGAGGCGTGGCAGTCGGCGGATTCGTTCGATCCGGATCGTGGCCGTGCGCGCACCTGGCTGCTCACGATCGCGCACCGCCGTGCGGTCGACCGAGTGCGGGCATCGCAGGCCTCGCGCCGCCGCGATCTCGTCGTCGGTGCGCGCGATCTGGCCGCACCGCACCCGGGAGTCGACGATGAGGTGGAGCTCATGATCGACGGCACCCGCGCCGTCCAGGGGCTCAGCGAACTGCCAGAACCTCAACGCCGCGCAATCGTGCTCGCCTACTTCGGCGGTTACAGTCAGCGCGAAATCTCGGTGCTCCTCGGAACACCGCTCGGCACCATCAAAACACGAATTCGAGACGGGCTCTCCCGCCTCAGGAAAGAGTTGGAGGCGACGCGATGAACGAGCAACAATTCCGCGAACTCTCCGCAGCACGCGCACTGCACGCGCTCTCCCCGGACGAGGAGCAGTCGTTTTCGGAGGCGCTTGCGGCGCATCCCGAATGGCTGATGATCGTCGATGAGGATCGCGATACCGTTGCAGAGCTCGGCGCAGCAACGCCAGAGGTCGCGCCTCCCAGCGCGGCGCGCGGCGCGATCCTCGACATGATCGCCCGCACCCCGCAGTTCGAGGCCGGTGCGCCCGGTTCGGTGGCTGCAGCAGCGCCTGCGGCCCCCGCGTCTGCGTCTGCTGCGCCCGCGGCACCCGCAACTCCCGCGCCTCCCGTCGAACCTCGCGCCGATCACATTCCTGAGCTGGTCGAGGAGCCCGAGGACCCCGAGCAGGCGTTCACGCGTTCGCGTCGGAAAGCGGCGTGGTTTGGGTTGGCGGCGTCGATCGCGGTGCTGCTCGCGATCGCGCTGGCGCTGCCCGTGCGCGGCATGATGACGCCGCAAGATCCGGTGTCGGTCGCGCTGCAGCAGGTCGAGTCAGCGTCTGATGCGCGCACGACGACCGTCGATCTCGACGGCAACGGCAAGGCGACGCTGCACTGGTCGGACTCGACACAGCAGGCCGTGTTCGTGGCCGACGGCATGGCGGCCGCGCCCGAGAACCACGACTATGAGCTGTGGATCGTGCGCGGCGACACCCCCATCTCGCTCGGGGTAATGCACGCGGACGCGAAGGGCAGCGCGGCGGTACTCGCGGACGGCTTCGAGCCCGGCGACGCGCTGGCGGTCACGGTCGAGGATCGTGGTGGCTCGCCCACGGGCGCCCCAACCTCCGACCCAGTGGTGGTAGTCACTTCGGCCTAACCCCGCGCGGGTGAGCGATTTCTGACACATAGCGTGCCGCTTGTGTCAGAAATCGCTCACCCGCGAGAGGGCGGGCTGGGTTAAAGGGCGTGGGACGTGTCTTCTACCTCGCCGACGAGTTCTTCGACTATGTCTTCCAAGAAGAGCACGCCGCTGAATCCGCCCTGAGCCGAGACGACGCGGGCGATGTGTGCGCCGCGCTCGCGCAGCAGGTCGAGCGCCTGCTCCACCTCAGCCTCACCCGCAACAGTCGGCAGCTCGCGCGCCCGGTCGGCCGGAATCGGCGCGTCGATCTCGGTGGGAGACACCAGGTCAAGAATGTCCTTCAGGTGCAGGTACTTCTCGGGTGTTCCGTCTGCCGAGTGCAACACGTACCGTGAATATCCGTGCTCGGAGACCGCGCGCTGCACCTGACGCGGGGTGGCGTCGAGCGGCAGACGCACGAGCGATTCGAGCGGCACCTCAACATCTGCAACGCGCTTCTCGGTGAACTCGAACGCCGCCCCAATCGTGCCGCTCGTGTCTTCGAGCGTGCCCTCGCGCTTCGATTGCTCGACGATGCTCGCGACCTGATCGATGGTGAACGCCGTGTTCGCCTCGTTTCGCGGCTGCACTCCGCACAGCCGCAGCGCGCCATTCGCCACCCAGTTCAGCGATTTGATGAGCGGACCGACGACCCGCGACACGAACACCAGCGGAGGGGCGAGGAGCAGGGCGGCACGATCCGGCACCGAAAACGCAAGATTCTTGGGCACCATCTCACCGAACACGACGTGCAAGAAGGTGACAAGCACGAGCGCGACGATGAACGCGGTGATCGAAACGGCCTCGGCCGTTAATCCGGTCCAGGCGAGCAAGGGGATCTCAAGCAGATGGTGGATCGCGGGCTCCGACACATTCAAAATGACGAGCGAGCACACGGTGATGCCCAGCTGGCTCGTCGCGAGCATGAGGGTCGCGTGTTCCATCGCCCACAGCGTGGTCTTCGCCGCCTTGCTGCCCGCGGCAGCGCGCGGTTCAATCTGCGAGCGGCGGGCAGAGATGACGGCGAACTCGGCGCCCACGAAGAACGCGTTCACCACGAGCAAGACGACGAGCCAGATCAGGCCGGGCAGATACTCATTCATCGTTCTGCTCCCCGGTTGAATCGCGGAGTGAATCCCTGCTCAAGACCCCGCTCGTGTCCCTGCTCAAGACCCCGCTCAAAGTCATTCATCACGCGGTCGCGAGTGCTAAATGCCGGGTCTGACTCGCGGTCGCTCGTGCGATAGCTGAGGCGAGTGATGCGCGCGCCCTCGAATGCTTCGACGCGTAGCGTGCCCTGGGGTAGCTCGATTTCTTCGCCGAGGTCGGGAATGCGCTCGAGCGTTTCGAGCACGTAACCCGCGATGGTCTCGTATTCCTCACTCGCGGGAACCCGGATCGCGAGCCGATCCCAGAGCTCATCGGGACGCAGAGCGGCTGGGAACAGGATCGTGTCGTGCTCGAAGGTGACGTCTTCGAGCAACGCATCGTGCTCGTCGCGCACGTCGCCGAGCAGCTCCTCGACCAGGTCTTCGAGCGTGACGACACCGGCCGTGCCGCCGTGCTCGTCAACGACGACGGCGAACTGGAAGGCGCGCTGGCGCAACTCTTCGAGCAGCGATTCAACGCCGGCGGCCTCTGGCACGCGCAGCGGTTCGGTCATAAACTCCGTCACCGACGTGAAGTCGCGACGCTCAAAGTCGATTGCGTACGCCGACTTCACGTGCACAATGCCAATGACGTTGTCAACGCTGTCGTCGTAGACGGGGTAGCGGGACAGCCCGGTCTCGATGCTCCTCGTAATGGCCTCGGCGGCTGTCGCGGTGCGGGGGAGCATCTCGGCCATCACGCGGGGGGTCATCACGTCTTGCGCGGTGCGCGAGGAGAACGAGAGCGTGCGGTGCAGCATTGTCGCGTCGTCGTGATCGAGCGACCCCTCAAGTGCCGACCGGCGCACCAAGAAGCTGAGCTCCTCGGCGGTGCGCGCGCCCGACAGCTCCTCCTTCGGCTCGATGCCCATTGACCGGATGAGACGGTTCGCGGTGCCGTTCAGCAGTGCGACGATCGGGCGGAAGACGAAGGTGAACGCGATCTGCAGCGGGATGATCGCCTTGGAGGTGGCGAGCGGCACCGCAAGCGCGAAGTTCTTCGGGATGAGTTCGCCGAGAATCATCGAAAACAGCGTCGCCAGCACGATCGCGACGACGGCGCCGACACCGGGCACGACGGACGACGGTAGGCCGAGGCCCTCGAGCGGTGCGCGCAGCAGCGAGCTGATGGCCGGTTCGAAGGTGTAGCCCGCGAGCAGGGTCGTCAGCGTGATGCCGAGCTGCGCGGCAGAGAGATGCGTCGACGTGATCTTCAGTGCCGAAATGGTCGGGCCGAGGCGTCGTTCGCCGCGCGCGCGACGCTGCTCAAGCTCCGGGCGATCCAAATTCACGAGCGCGAATTCGGACGCAACAAAGACGCCCGTTCCGAGCGTGAGGAGCACTCCCGCGAGGAGGCCCCAGATTTCCCCTGTCATCGCTCACCCCCAAAGATCGTTGAGGAGGTGAGCTTCGTACTATGACCGGGTCTGTCGTCCATGCCTCAAAACGCTACTGGCGCTTGCCGTGAAACAGCCGAGACTCGTGCCTACGGATCGAGCCGGTACGTCTCGCTCAGGTGGTGTCGCAGCAGGGCATCGAAGCGATTGAGTGCCTCGAGCGCTGCGGTGTTTTCGGGGGCTCCGGGTGGGGCATCGGCGGCGACGCCGCTCGCCTCGAGCGCGTCGAGCATTGCGGCGTGTTCGACCAAGATCTCGTCGCTGCGGTCGAACAGGCGCTGCCCGTAGCTGAACAGCAGAAACCGCTGCCGGTCTGCGAGTCGATCGTAGAGCTCGGTGAGCACGGCGTTGCGCGATGCCGCGACGAAGCCTCGGTGGAACGCGATGCTGAGCTCGACGAACTCGGGGAGGTCGCGGCTTTCGAGGGATTCAGCCTGCGCCGTGAGCTGCCCGCGCAGCTCTGCCGCCGTACGCCGACGCAGCGCGGGGCACGTCGCGCGCACCGCTCCACACTCCAGCAAGACCTTGGTTTGCGCGAGGTCGGCGACCGCCTGCGCGCTGAACTCCCGCACGAGGGCGCCGCGCTTCGGGTAGATCGTGATCCAACCCTCGTCTTGCAGCCGAATGAGAGCCGCGCGCACCGGCGTGCGGCTCACGCCGACGGCGCCTGCGATGGTCGACTCGCTGAGCATGTCGCCGCCCGCGTGCTTGCCCGTCAGAATGCCGCGCAGCACGGCGGCGTAGGCGCGGAGGGCCGCAGAATCGGAGTTCCCGGTCCCGGTCCCGGTCCCAGGTACCGCGGGCGTCGAGGGAGCCGAGCCGGATCGATCCGTCGCGTCATTCATAGTCCCTATTCTGCGGCAGTGGCTCCGAGGGTCCACTCGGATACATCTCGTATCCTAGTTTGGTGGCTCAACAATCAGGATCGACGACCCAGCCCGACCCCACCCGCGCCCGCAGGCGGAAGTCGTGGTTGCTGCTCGCAGCAGCGGCGCTCGTGTTTCTCGGCGTGGTGATTTTCGCGCAGGCGTCGATGAACGCGGGCGATGGCGCATTTGGCAAGGCGGCGGAGAATCAGTCGGCCGAGGATGCCGCGAAAGCGAAACCCGGGGCCGGTGCGAGTGCCGACGCTGAGGCCGACGCCGAGGCTACTGCCGCGCCCGGCTTCGAGACGCGAGATCCCAATGATCCTATGGCGATCGGCGATGTCGACGCGCCGGTCGTGCTGGTGGAATGGACCGACATGCGCTGCCCGTACTGCGCCGTGTTCAACCAGGAGACGCTGCCGAAGCTCGTGTCTGAGTACGTCGAGAGTGGCAAGGTGCGCATAGAGGTGCGCGATGTGGCGTTCTTTGGCGACGCCTCCGAGACGGCGTCGGTTGCCGCGCGCGCCGCGGGCAAGCAGGGCAAGTTCGTCGAGTATCTCGACGCGGTATACGCCGCCGCTCCCGCCGAGGGCCACCCCGACCTGCCGCGGAAGCAACTGATCGGATTCGCCGAGCAGATCGGCGTGCCCGACATGGCGCGATTCACCGCCGATCTTGACGACCCAAAGCTGCGCGCCGCCGTGCAGGCGAGCACCTCGACGGCGCAGCAGATCGGCGTCACGGGCGTGCCGTTCTTCGCGGTTGGCACGAGCGCAATGTCTGGGGCGCAGCCGGTCGAGACCTTCCGCACCTTCCTCGACGACGCCGTGGCTGCGGCCTACGCCAGCGCCGACCCGACAGCCTGACGCGTGGAACTCGGTCTCGTCGGCGCGTTTCTCGGCGGCGTGCTCACGCTGCTGAGCCCGTGCTCGGTCATGCTGCTGCCCGCATTCTTCTCCTACGCATTCACCTCACCGGGCGCCATGCTCGCGCGCACCGGGGTGTTCTACCTCGGCCTCATCACGACGCTGGTGCCGCTCGGTGTGCTGGCCGGCACGCTCGGCGCATTCGTGAACACGCATCGCGACGGCTTCGTGCTGGTGGCATCAATCGTGGTGATCGCGCTCGGTGCGATGATGCTGCTGAACGTGCCGCTGCCGTTCGTGCGCGGCCGAGCGGGTGACGGTGGCGGCACGACATCGCTGTCGGTCTACGCCCTCGGCACGATCTACGGCCTCGCCGGCGTGTGCGCCGGACCGCTGCTCGGAGCGGTGCTGACTGTCGCTGCGGTCTCGGGTAACGCACTGCTCGGAGGCGTCACGCTGCTCGCCTTCGCCGCTGGCATGGCGTTGCCCCTGTTGCTGCTCAGCCTGCTCTGGACACGACTGCCCTTTGTGCGCCGTATCGTGCGGCCGCGGGAGGTGCAGCTGGGGCGGTGGCGCAACACCTGGACCGGGGTAATCGGGGGCGCGCTGACGATCGCAATCGGCGCGTTCATGCTGGCGACGCGCGGCACGACGAGCCTGAGCGGGGTGCTGGGGGCGTCAGATCAGGCGAGGATCGAGGGCTGGGTGCTCGAGCGCTCGCACGCCGTGCCCGACCTGCTCGTGGTCGCGATCGTACTCGTGATTGCCGCTACAGCGCTCTGGTGGTCACGGTCGCGCGTGCGGCGCGCAACGTAGCGAGAGTCGCATGTCACGCCCGAACCTGAGCGTGCACGCCCTTCCCCCTCCCTTCCCCTCTCTCCCTCTCCCCCTCCTAACCCCCCTCGGGTGAGCAATTTTTGTCACTTTTGACTCTTCTGGTGACAAAAATTGCTCACCCGAGGGGGGTAGGCAGGAGCAGGAGCAGGAGCAGGGGGTGGCGCGGGGGTCGCGCCACGCGTGCGGGGTGGGTGCAACTTCTCATCCGGCGAGGACAGCCTCGTTACAGTGGAGTTCGGAGCTGCATGAGTGCATGCTGGTCCTGGCGCGCTGACGCGCCGCCCTAACTGGAGGAACGATAACAATGTCCAAGTACCGGGTGCAGAATCCTGCCACGGGTGAGGTTCTCGAAACATTCGAGGCCGCGACCGATGCGCAGATCGAGGAGGCGCTTGCGAGCGCCGACGCCGTATACCGGGAATGGCGAGAGCGGAGCGTGCAAGAGCGCGCCGCCGTCGTCAAACGGGTCGCCGAGATCTTCATTGAGCGCAAAGACGAGCTTGCTCGCCTGATCGCGCTGGAGATGGGAAAGTCGATCGCCGAGTCGATCGACGAGGTCGAATTCGCGGCGTCGATCATCGACTACTACGCGGTGCACGGCCCGAGCCTGATCACCGACTACGAGATCCCGAGCACGATTCCCGGGAAGGCCTACATCGAGCACCGCCCGGTGGGCACGCTGCTCGGCGTGATGCCGTGGAACTTCCCGTACTACCAAGTGGCGCGCTTTGCAGCTCCCAACCTGGTGCTCGGCAACACGATCATGCTCAAGCACGCCGATGTCTGCGCGCGTTCGGCGCTCACGATTCAGGAGATTATGGAGCAGGCCGGCGTACCCGTCGGTGGCTACCAAAACCTGTTTGCGTCGCACGATCAGATCGCGACGATTATCGCTGACCCGCGCGTGCAGGGCGTTTCGCTGACGGGCTCGGAGCGGGCCGGTGCGATCATCGGTGCGCAGGCGGGATCCAACCTGAAGAAGTGCGTGCTCGAACTCGGCGGCATCGACCCGATGGTCGTGCTCGATTCCGACAACGTGGCCGAGGTTGCGAAGCAGGCGTGGGACTTCCGCGTCTACAACGCCGGTCAGGTCTGCAACTCGAACAAGCGACTCATCGTGATGGACGACATCTACGACGAGTTCGTCGGCGAGCTGACGAAGCTCGCCGAAGGCCTCGTGCCCGGCGATCAGCTGAACCTCGCAGACGGCGAGTTCGTGCCGCTGTCGACGCGTACCGCGGCAGAGACCGTGCACGCGCAGGTGCAGAAGGCCGTGGCCGAGGGCGCGAAGCTCGTGGCCGGCGGTGTGCTTTCGGAGGGGCCCGGCGCGTACTACTCGCCCGCCGTGCTCACCGATGTGCCACGCGATTCAGAGTCGTACGGCGAAGAGATCTTCGGGCCGGTTGCGACCGTGTACCGGGTGTCGAGCGACGCGGAAGCCCTCGAGCTCGCGAATGACTGCGCGCTGGGGCTCGGTGGTTCGGTGTTCTCGGCGGACGAGGCGCGCGCCGTGCGCGTCGCGTCGCAACTCGAAGTCGGCATGAGCCACGTGAACACGATTGCGGCCGAGGCCGCAGAATTGCCGTTCGGCGGCGTGAAGCACTCAGGGTTCGGGCGCGAGATGGGCCCGATCGGCATCGGCGAGTTCGCGAACAAGCGACTCTTCTTCGTGTCGGCGTAGCGCGTTACGGGGGAACGCCTACGCGGCGTCCCCCCGTAACGTTCGCCGCCGCTACCCGACCAGGACGGCCGGCGCAGCGCCGCTCCGTGGCAGCACGATCGTGAACTTCGTGCCAGAGGCGTCGCTCGCCACGTCGATCGTGCCGCCGTGCTCCTGCACGATCGCCGCCGCGATCGAGAGCCCCAAACCCGTGCTGCCAGCATCGCGGTTTCGCGCTGTATCGCCGCGCGAAAAGCGGTCGAAGAGGCGGGGCACGAGCGCCGGGTCGATCCCGGGACCATCGTCGGCAACTGTGATGGTTGCTGATCCCGCAGCGCCTGTCACCGCCGCCGTCACCGACACCGTCACCCGGGTGCCCGCCGGGGTGTACTTGCCCGCATTGCCGAGCAGATTGATGAGTACCTGGCGAATGCGCTGGTCGTCGCCGTCGACCTCGACGGGCTCATCGACATCGACGATCCACTCGTGATCGGGCATCGCAGCGTGGGCGTCGCTGACGGTTTCGATCGCGAGCATCGTCACGTCGACGGGCTCGCGGCGCAACTTCTGGCCGGAGTCGAGCCGGGCGAGCAGCAGCAGGTCTTCAACCAATACCCCCATGCGCTCGGCCTCAGACTCGATACGGTCGAACGATCGCTCCTGCGTCTGTGTCATCTCGGCCGCCTCGGAGTGGGCGAGTTGCGCGTAGCCGCGAATCGACGCGAGCGGGGTGCGCAGCTCGTGGCTGGCATCGGCGATGAACGTGCGCAGCCGATCCTCACTCTCTTGCCGAGCGCCGAGCGCCGCCTCGACGTGATTGAGCAGCGTATCGAGCGCTGCGCCAACTCGGCCCACCTCGGTGCGCGGGTCCTCCGTGAGTTCGGCGCGCTCCGGCAGCGTCACCGCACCGACCGCGAGCGGTCGCTGGGCGACGCGCTCGGCGGTGTCCGCGACGCGGCGCAGCGGCCTCAGCGACACGGTTACGAGCCACGCGATGCCGGCGCCCGCTATGGCGAGCGCCGCAATGGTCACCACGACCAGGATCGCGATGAGCGATGCCAGCGTCGCCGTCACCCCGCTCGTCGACATGCCAGACACGACCGTCGAGCCGTGTGCCGACTCTGAGACGACGCGGAAGTCGCCCAGCGTGCCGCCGAGATCCACCGTGGTCGGAGCCGCACTCCCGGTGATCGCGTCCGTGACGGCTTCGACCTGTGTCGCCGTGAGCGAGGTCGTCGTGCCGTCGCGCGACACGTATGAAGAACTCGAGACGGAGCCATCAGCGGCGATCACGATTTCGAGTGTGTCGAGTCGTTGCCCGCGGCCTGCGTCTTGCGGGCCGTTGGTGCCGGACGACGCCGCATCGCCCGATCCGGGGCTGGCGGCGTTGGATCCTGTGTCATTGGAGCCCGCGGCGTTGGAGCCCGCGGCGTTGGAGCCCGCGTCGGGGTTGAACTGATCGGGTGATGTCGCGAACTTCAGCCCCATACGCACATCGGTGTCGAGGCGATCGTAGAGCGATGCGCGCAGCGTCAGCACCGTCGCGACGCCCGAAAACAGCAGCGTCACGAGTACGAGCAGTGTGGTGCCCGCGAAGAGGCGGCGACGCAGCGACCATTGACGGGGAGAGGCGAGTGCGCTCATGCGTCGGCCGGTTTAATGGTGTAGCCCACGCTCCGCACGGTATGGATGAGTGCCGGCCCGAGCGCGTCGAGCTTCTTGCGGAGATACGAAATGTAGATCTCAACGACACCCGATTTTCCGCCGAAGTCGTAGCTCCACACGTTCTCGAGAATCTGCGCGCGGGTGAGCACCTGGCGCTGGTTTTGCATCAGGTAGCGCAGCAGATCGAACTCCTTGGCGGTCAATTTCACGGGCACGCCCCCGCGCTGCACCTCGTAGCTGCGATCGTCGAGCGTGAGGTCTCCGACGACGAGAGGGCCGTCGTCGCCGGTCACCCCGACGTAGCGGCGAGCCATGCCGCGCAAGCGCGCGATGACCTCCTGCAGATTGAACGGCTTCGTCACGTAGTCGTCGCCACCCGCCGTGATCGCCTCGATGCGATCGTCGACGGCGTCTTTCGCCGTGAGGAACAGCACGGGGACGTCGTTGCCAGCGGCCCGCAGCCGCCGCAGCACATCGAGCCCGTCGATTCCCGGCATCATGACGTCGAGTACAACGACGTCTGGGGCGTGCTCGCGAATGACGTTCAGCGCCTCCTGGCCGTTCGCGGCGCTCTCGACGAGCCACCCCTCGGCGGTCAGCGCCATCGTGAGCAGCTCGGTGAGATTGCGTTCGTCATCTACGACGACGGCGCGAACCGGGGAACCATCGATGCGGGTGAATCGCTGCGGGGGCGCGGGGGTGCTCATGCGACCAGTTTGTCCCATGCGCACGGTAACTCGCTTTGTTTTTCACCGATTTTGCACGGTACTTATGCGCCCCTGGGCAAGCTCTTGGCGTTGGGCAATATTTGGGCGGTTTTGCGACCGAACCGGGCAGACTTGACCCATGCGCATTCGTACAGAGTTCGAGGCCGCCTGCCCGCCCGACGCCGCCTGGCGTGCCCTGCACGACCCGGCCGTGATGGCGGAGCTGTATGCGCCGCTGCTCACCCTGCAGCCGCGGGGCGACGTGCCAGAGGCGCTCGCAACGGGCGTCGAAATGCGCGTGCGACTCACGGTGCTCGGCCTGGTGCCGGTGGGGGCGCAGCTGATCCGCATCACCGATCTCGCGGCGGCCTCGGGTGCTGACTGGCCCAAAACAATGCGGGATCACGGTCAGCCCCTTGCCGGACCGCTCGCCCTGCTCACGAGCTGGCGGCACGAGATCACGATCTCGCGATCGCGCGCCTCCGAGCAGCGAGCCGTCTGGACGGACGAACTGCACATTGGCGGCGCCGTCGCCCCGCTGATGCGCCCGGTGTTCGCACTCATGTGGCGCGCCCGCGGCCGCAAGCTCCGAGCGCTGGCCGCGGGCTGGCGCTAGGGGTTCGGCGGGCTGGCTCGCCCTCTGTGCTCGCTGGGCCCCTCTGTGTTCGCTGAGCCCGTCCGTGTTCGCTGAGCCCCTTGCAGCGTGCCGAGTCCCTAGCGAAAACACGCAATTGTGGGAGGGGTTCGGCGAGCGGCTAGGGGTTCGGCGGGCTGGCTCGCCCGAGCCAGCGCCGCGCAGCGGACTACGCTGTAGGCCGCGGGTAGACACGGTGATCGGGCGGAGGGAAAACGGATGGGGTACGTGCACGTCAACGGTAGAGACCTGTACACGGAAATCTCGGGCGAGGGTGAGGGCGCGGGCGAGGGCGAGCCCGTGCTCGTGCTCCACGGGGGATTCTGTTCGCTCGAATCGCTCGCGCCCATCGCTGAAGCGCTCGCCGCCGAGCACCGTGTGTACGCCTACGAGCGCCCTGGCCACGGCCGATCCGCGGACATCGCAGGGGACTACTCCTACGAGCGCGGTGTGACCGACGCGCTGGCATTTCTTGACGCGCACGAGCTCTCCGATGCCCACGTCGTCGGCTATAGCGACGGCGCCATCATCGGGCTCATGCTCGCAATGCAGCACCCGGCGCGCGTGCGCTCGCTCGCGGCGATCAGCGCGAATCTGGACCCGTCCGCGTATGACCGCGATCCCGCAGTCAATGGGCCGATCCTGCCCGATTTGCCGGTCGCGTCGAGCCACGACGCAGCGCCACAAGCCGTCAGCGCGGAGCGCAGCGCCTATGCGCGCCTGTCACCCGATGGCCCGGCCCACATCGATGTCGTCTGGGACAAGTGCGTTCGCCTGTGGACGACCGAACCGCACATTGATCCGGCCGAGCTCGCGAGCGCGACCTCGCCGACCCTCATCATTTCGGGTGACCGCGATACCGTGCGCCCGCTGCACAGCCTGCGGATCGCTGCGGCGCTCCCGAACGCCCGGCTCGGCATCGTGCCCGGCACTGATCACGGCCTGGTGAACCAGCAAGCGATGCTGATCGCCGACATGATTCTGGCGTTTTACGACGCTGAGCGGCGCAGCAGCCACACGAAGTAGGGCGCCCCGATCAGCGCGAGCATGAGCCCGGCCGGCAGCTGTGCGGGGGAAATGAGCGTGCGTCCGAGGGTGTCCGCGACGCACACCAGCAGCCCGCCGAGCAGCATCGCCACGGGAATGACGCGGGTGTGCCTCGCCCCCACGATGGCGCGAGCAAGGTGCGGGGCCACCAGCCCGACGAAGCCGATGACGCCGACCGCCACGACGCTGACGGCCGCGAGGGCAGCCGCGATCGCGAGCAGCAGGAACCGGGTCTTTTCGAGTCTGATGCCGAGCATCCGCGGGGTGTCGTCGTCGATCATGAGGAGATCGAGGTGACGGCGCAGTCCGATGAGGATCGGCAGGGCGATCACCAGGGCACACGCCACCGGCAGCACATCGGGGAGCGTGCGACCGTAGGTGGTACCCGACAGCCACGTGAGAATGCGCGGCGCATTCCAGGGGTCAGCGCGCAGCAGCAGGAACGTGCTGAGCGCGCTCAGCCCGTACCCGCACCCGATGCCGATGAGCACGAAGCGATCCGGCAGCATGCCGCCGCGCCACGACAGCAGCGCGATCAGGCCGAACGTGGCGAGCCCGAAGACCAGTGCCAGCGTGATGAGTAGCGGCCTGCCGCCGCCTGAGGTCACCGCGACGACTGCTCCGAGCCCGGCGCCCGCCGTGATCCCCAGCAGGCCCGGCTCTGCCAGCGGATTGCGCACGGTCGATTGCACGATGGTGCCGGAGAGTGCGAGGGCTGCCCCGGCGAGGAGTGCGGCGGCGACCCGCGGTACCCGCTCGTCGACCGCGCGCGTAATCAGGTCGGGGGCGAGGCCCTGGGCCCAGAGTACGAGGTCGCCGGTGCGCAGCCAGAGGCTCCCCGCGAGCAGGCCGACGAGGGCCGCGACGACGAGGAGTATCGCGCAGACGCCGACGACGGTGACGAGGCGCTTTCGGGATCGACCGGGGGCCCGCGCCTGGGGCGGAGTGCGCACGCCGCCCGCATCGCGCATCCGCAGTGCGAGGACGACGATGACCGCCGCGCCGAGCAGCGCGGTCGGGATGCCGGTGGGCACCGACGTGGCGCCCTCCGCGCCGAGCAGCGCGCGCAGGCCGGTGTCGGCGAGCAGCACGAGCAGCGCACCGATCAGGCCAGAGGTCGGAATCAGCAGGATGTGCCGGGTGAGCGCCGGCACCTGTGCCGCGATCAACCGCGCGAGCACGGGAGCGCCGAGGCCGACGAAGGCAATGGGTCCGGCGAGCATTACGGCGGTGCTCGTGAGCAGCACCGCGCAGAGCACAGCGACGAGGCGGGTCGAACGGATCGGCACGCCGAGCGCCGACGCGGTGTCGTCGCCGAGGCCGAGCACATCGAGGCGGCGGGCGAGCAGCAACGCAGCGGCTATCACCACGGCAATCAGCGGAAGCGCCCGCAGCGACGCGTCGATGTTCAGCTGCGCGAGCGAGCCGCTGCCCCACGCAAAGAGACCCGTCGTGTTCTCCGAGAACAGGATCAGCAGCATCGCGGTACCGGCGTCCAGTGCCATTGCGAGCGCGGATCCGGCGAGGATCAGGCGCGTCGTACTCGTGCTGGCGCCCGAGAGCGCGAGCACCAGCGCGGCAGCCAGCAGCCCGCCGACGAACGCGACGCCGCCCGATGCCCAGAGCGGGAGCGTCAGGCCGAAGGCCGCGACTGCCGAGAGCGCGAAGTAGGAGCCCGCGGTGACGGCGAGCGTATCGGGGGAGGCGAGCTGGTTGCGGGTGATCGACTGCAGCAGCGCGCCGGCTGCGCCCAGTGCGAAGCCGACGGCGACCCCGGCGGCTAGCCGCGGTAGGCGCGACCCGGTGAGGACGTCGCCGACGGGAACGCCGCCGACTGTCTCGCGGGCACCGCCCGCGTAGCGAATCAGGTCCCATACCCCGACGCCAGAGGTGCCCTGCGTGACGTGCCATGCGCCGACGGTCACGACGGCGATAAGCAGGGCAAGGAGCACGCCGACACCGCGCGAGCTCCTGCTCCTGTTCATCGTCATCGTCATCGTCATCGTCGTCGGGTTACTTCTGCAGAATCACGTCGACGAAGGCGTCGACAGCCTGCTCACCCGAGAGCGGACCGCCAGCGCCCCAGACACCGGCCGGGAACGCGTGGGCGCGACCCTCGGTAACCGCCGGCAGCGACGTCCAAATCGAGCTCTTTTCGAGTTCGTCGGTGTACCCGCCCTCCTCGTCCTTCGAGTAGAACAGGTTGGCGTTACCCACAGCGGTCAGTCCCTCGAGATCGGTCTGCGCGAGCCCATAGGCGGGGTCGACGCCGCCGCTGCCGTAGGCCTTGTCGATGTCGCTCGTCCACGCGGGAGTGAGGCCGAGTTCCTCGCCAAAGGCGGTGAACAGCGCACCCTCGCCGTACGGGCGCACGATCAGATTGCTGCCCTCGACCCAGCCGTCGAAGAACACGAAGTCGGTCGTTGGCAGGTCGGCCTTCGAGACCTTCTGCTTCGCATCAGCGAGGTGCTGGTCGAAGTCAGCGAGCACCTCATCGGCGCGATCGGTGCGGCCCGTGGCCTCGGCGATGAGCGTGAACACCTGCTTCATGTTGCCGATCGGATCCTTGGTGTCTGCGCCGACCGTCACGAGCACGGGCACGTCGCTCTCTTTCTCGAGGGTGCGCACGATGTCGGCGTCGGCGTCGAATGCCTCGACAATGATGAGATCCGGATCCGCCCCGTACAGCGCGTCGAGGTCGGGCTCGCCGCGGGTGCCAAGGTCGACCACGTTTTCCGGGAGCTTCTCGGCGCTCACCCACGTGCTGTAGCCCTCGGGGTCAGAGACGGCGACCGGTGCGACGCACAGCGTCAGCGCGTCTTCGACCTGCTGCCACTCGAGCACCGCGACGCGCTGAGCCGGAGCGTCGAGCTTCACGGTGCGCCCCACCCCGTCGGTGATCTCGACGGGTCCGGTCGCGGTCGCGGAGGTGTCGTTCTGGCAGGCCTCAGACGTTGCTTGCGGGCCATCACCGGCACTCGACTCGACCGCGGTGGTGCCGCAGCCCGCGGCGGTCAGGGCAATGAGCGTGATGGCGGCACCGGCAACTGCAGTGCGCAGGGGACGAATCATGGGTGTCCTTTCGGAGGGGTGGTCAGAGCGACCGGGCGGTCGTGGCAATGGGGGCGGTGCGAGCCTCGTGGCGGCCGACGGGGTCGATGCGGATGCGCCCCGTGCTGCCATCGATCTCGACGTCGACGGGAATGCCGTACACCTCCGTGAGGTGCTCGGGCGTGAGTACCTCGGCGGGGAGGCCCGAGGCTCGAATGCGGCCCCGGTCCATCAGGATCACGTGGTCGGCGACGCGCGCTGCGTGGTCGAGGTCGTGCAGCACGATGCCGACAGCGACGCCCGTCTCTTCAACGAGGTCACGAACCAGATCGAGTGTCTCGATCTGGAAGCGCAGGTCAAGGTGGTTGGTCGGCTCATCGAGCAGTACAGCACCCGTTTCTTGTGCGACACACGCCGCGAGCCAGACGCGCTGCATCTCGCCCCCCGATAGTTCGCCGACGGGGCGCTCCGCCATGTCGCGTACCCCCGTGGCGCCGAGCGCATGGTCGATCGCGCGCCGATCCGCGTCGTTGAGACCCGCGAAGCGGCGGCGGTGCGGGTGGCGGCCGAACGCGACGACTTCGCCGACTGTCAGTCCCTGCGGTGCGGGCCGAGACTGGGAGAAGAGTGTTACCTCGTGCGCGAACTGTCGGGCAGTGAGCATGGACATAGGGCGGGCGGGCGCCGATGTATCGTGCGTGCCCCCGCTGATCGACACTGCGCCGTTCGGCGCGGGGTGCAACCGTGCGAGCGCACGCAACAGGGTCGATTTGCCGCTGCCATTGGGCCCGATGAGTGCGGTCGCGCGGCCGGGTTCGAGGGAAATAGAGACTTCGTGAACGACCTGGTGCTTGCCGTAGTGCAGATCGAGGTGCTCGCCGTGCAAGGCGACGGGCACGCGTGACGTGCGACTGGAGGCTGCTGAGGGCATGCGAAGAATTCTGATAGCGGGTGAATGCGAGGCGCCTCCGAGTCGGTTGCGCGTCGCAACTTAGGACAGCCTTGCTTACATCAGACTAGACCGCGGCCGGGTTTCTCTGCAATTGCGATGTGCTCTCTGATGGTGATTCAGACGACGAGTATGGGCCGAGTTCGTGAGCAACGTACGTGGGCGATGTCGGTGGCATGGTGGAGAATCAATCCATGGACGGAACCCAGTTGCACGAGCGCGCCGCAGCGCGAGCTGAAGAACTGCCTGGCGCAGTGCTTGAGCACCCGTTCGCGCCAGAGATCGACGTGTACAAGGTGCGCGGCAAGGTGTTCATGCTGTGCTCCACACTGCAGGGGTCAGAGATCGTCACGCTCAAGGCGGCGCCGGCCGACGCAAACGCGCTGCGTGAGGCCTATCCCGAGATCGTGCCCGGTTACCACATGAACAAGAAGCACTGGATTACGGTGTCTGCGGGCGGTGTGCTCGACGCCGAACTGCTCGACGACCTCGTGACCGAGTCGTATCTGCAGGTGATCGAGACGCTTCCGAAGCACGCCAGGCCAGTCGACCCGGCCACGTTCGGCAGACGCGACTGACCCGGTTACGACACTCTCGTTGCTACAGCGCGCGACTCGCATCCACCGTCGGGCGGTGAGGCACCCAGCAGGCGACGCGATCCGCGTAGTGCTCGAATTGCTCGCCGAACCGAGACTGCAGGTCCGCCTCCTCGTGCGGCCGAATGACCCAGTTCCAGAAGAACGACCCCGCGATTGCGTAGATCACCACACACCACGAACCGAGCATCAGCCCGACCGCCACGCCCTGCGCAATACCAGCGAGTGCCATCGGGTTGCGCACCCAGCGGTAGGGCCCCGCGATAACCAGGCGGCGTGCGGTGGCCGACGGGAGCGGCGTGCCATCGCCGCGCGTAGACATGGCGAGCGCCGACCAGATGCCGAGCGCGCTGGCTGCCGTGAGTAGCACCGCGCCGATCACGCGAATGCCAACGAGCGCGCCAGCGGTCCAGTCGAGACGCAGCCCCCAGCGTGCTTCGAGAAGAGCAATGCAGGTCGGGATCACAACAAGGAATAGCCCCCAGAAGACCACGATCTGACGCGCCGTGCGTGCCACGTGTCCGCGGGGCTCCGCGGCCGAGGCCTCGCGGAACGCGAACGGGCCGACGAGCAGGCGCTCGGTGGGCATTCGCTTGCACCACACGAGAAATGCCGCCCCGACGCTGCCCACCGTCGCGGCAATCATCGCGGCTGCGCCCCACCCGGCTAGCCCGGTGATCGTGGCGTAGAGCGCCATACCGGCGGTCACGAGCGCGGTCCACGGGGTGACGATCCAGATGGCCCATCTCGCACCGAAGGCCGCGAGCGCCGACGCGCCGACGAACAGCGGCAGATCGAACGCAGCGACCAGTGCGGGGTTGAGATCGCCGAGCGTCGCTTCGCGCACCCACGGCACGGTGAAGACCGACACCCACCACGCGACCCCGGCGAGGGTCTGCGCCGCGAAGTACCAGCGGCCGGTTGCGCGCGTGAACACGCGTCTACACGAGACCCATCTGACGCGCCCGGATCAGGGCCTCGGCCCGGCTCGACACCTTGAGCTTCTTGTAGATGCTGCGGGTTTGCGTCTTGATCGTGTTTGACGACACATGCAGCTCGCCAGCAATATCGTCGATCGATCCGCCCCGCGCGAGTTCGAGCAGCACGAGCGCTTCGCGCTTGGAGAGCTCTTCGAGCATCACCTCGTCACTCGCGAACGGGCTGCCAGACGGCGCGCGCCAGATATCGGCGGGCACGAGCGTGCGAATAACGGCGACATCGCCGGCCGGAACCCACGACAGAGGCAGCCGATTGTCGAGGCGGTCGAGCGCAAGAAACGCCTGTGTTGCGAGCGTGGACGCGCTTTCGGGGTCGCCTTGCCTGGCGTGCACCGCGGCGCGTAAGAACTGCTGCTGCACCACCTGGGCTGGGTAGAGCACGTCGGCGCTGCCGAGCGCTGCGCTGCCTATATCGTCGACCGAACCGAACTCCACTGCGTCGATCGCGTCGAGTCGCGCGAGCGCCTCTGAGGGTTGGGAGGCAAGGAGCGCGAGCCGGGCGCGCGCGAGTTGCGATGCGGGATCGGTGCCGTCGTGCGTGAGCGACGCCCGCGCGCGAACGAGGTCGCCGGTCGCCAGTAGCAGCTCACCGCGCAGCGTTTGGAGTTGCTCGGCCCACCCCTCGCTGATCGGCATGTCTTGTCGTTCGGAGAGGGCGGCGTCGAGCTCTTGAAATCCGTGTGCTGCCTGACCCGACATGAGACGCACCATTCCGCGCGTCCACACGATCCCGGGCCACAGCTCGTACGCATCGAGCCGCTCGATCACCGGCTGCAGTATCTCGATCGCGGCGTCGTGCCGGCCGAGACTCGCGGCACGCAGTGCGCTCGCGAGGTGCCACGCAACGCTCGGCATCGATCCTTGCCACCCGAGCCGCGTTGCATCAACCGCGCTCAGTTCTCGCTTCGTGGCGCGCATGTCGCCCATGCGGGCGTAGGCGAACGCGAGAATCGAGTGCAGGTACGCCTGACGGCCGAGGTGCGGGTCGCTGACGAGCTTTTCGGCGAGCGGGAAGACGTGTGCGATGCGCGCAGCGAGCACCTCGGTGACGATGACCTCGAGGCGAGCGGCGTGCATGCCCGAGCGCCAACTCGGTGTGCCGATGGGGCTCTGCCGAAAGAACTCTTCACCGGCGTCGACCGCGGCCTCATATTCGCGGCTCGCGCGGAGCCCGGCGAATCTGGCGAGCAGCAGCAATCGCCCCGCCGCGCCGCGCGCCTCAGAGGCGCGATTCTCGAGCGTCGGCATGCCGATCTGCAGCAGTTCGCGCATCCGGGGCGTGGGTACGACCGATGAGTCGCTCAGAGCCACCGCAATCATGATCGGGATCGTGCCCTCGCGGGCCAGCCGCTCTGGCGAAATGCCGTCGGTGATCGCGACGAGTTCGTCGGCCCGCTTCGGGCTGATCTCCGAGTAATTGCGTACGAAGTGGGGGAAAATCGCGCGGTCCATGCCGCCGTCAACGAGCATTTCGAGAGTGTCGATCGGGTCGGCCTTGTCGTACAGCTGCTCAAAGGCAAGCTGTCGCACTTCGGCGACGCGCTCGGGGGGCAGTTCTGCAATGGCTCGCGGACGCAACGCGGTCGTGGTCAGCGTGTGCATGCGAAACACCGGGCGGCCCCGCTGTCGTGCCAGTCGGCCGTACCCGAGCCGGGTGAAACGTTCGAAGGCGGCCCACGACGAGATGCCGCCCAGTCGCTCAGCAAGTGCTTCGTCGACCTCCGGAACGAGCGAGGTGACGAGGGCGAGTTCGCGATCTGCGACGGATTCGAACGCGGGCGCGAAATCGGCGAGCAGTGACTCCACGCCCCGTGTGACCTCGTGCGTCGTCGGGCGGTGCGCGCCGTCCCGCGAGAGGCTGGTCATCACGGAAAGCGCAAGGCGCACGGCGAGCGGATGCCCGTGCGTCGAGCGCCGCAGAGCCGCGAGTTCAGCGTGCGACAGTTGATACGGGAGCGTCGATGCGACTGCTGCGAGCTCGGCCGACGTGAATGCAAGCTCCGTGGCGGTGATGAGCGTCACGTCGAGGCCGGCCGCGGTCAGTGGAATCTCGAACCGGGAGTTCGTTCGCGAGGTCGCGAACAGTCGCATGTGCGGCGCGCGCCGCAGCAGTGACACGAGCTGCTCTTGTAGCTCCGCGTCGGCGTAGTGAAGGTCGTCGATGGCGAGCGTTACCGGATGCGGGTCGCGCATCGCGGCCGAGGTGATGAGCGCGAGAGCCTCGTGCGGCGGGATGCGCCCGCTCGCGAAATCGTTCACAAGCGCGCCGAAGGTCTCGGGTCGCGCCGAATTCATCGCTTGCAGAATGCGCAGCCAGAACACGTGAGGGTCGCTGGCGTGGGCATCAAGTGCCACCCACGCGCACGCGGCAGACGGTTGCTGGGACAGCCACTGTGACATCAGCTCGGTTTTGCCGGATCCCTGCTCGGCGTTAACGACGACGATGCGCGCCGCGCGACTGAGTCGCTGCAAGAGTTCATCACGGCGGAGCCTGCCCTGCGATTCGACCGCGGGGCCCGCAATGAGCTCAACGTTCGCCGGCACTCTGCCCCCAAACCTGTTCGGTTCGACCCGAACCAGCAATACCTGGCCGAGGGGTTTCGCGTGCCAGGCGGCTCGTTCTGGAGCCGTTCCCAGCTTAACCGGAATGTTACCTCTGGCGCGGCACTCGTACGCGGGGCGGAATCTCGCGGCAGTGAGACCTCCGCGGCAGTCCCTGTATGGACCCGGGGAGAGACTCTGTCACAGATCCGTTACAGGAGCACAGTAGGCTCGGGGTCGAGATTCAGACCGGACCGCCCGGCCCCTTCCGATCCCTGGAGGAATCAATGAAGATTCGTTATGTAATTCCCGCACTGGCCGCGGCGGCCGTGCTGACACTGACCGGCTGCGTCAACAACGCAGACTCCGAAAGCGGCTCGGGTTCAACCGACTCCAAGCCGTCAGCCGAGATCAAGGCGGACGACGCGGCGGTTGCGCTGCTGCCGAAGGAACTCAAGGATTCGGGCGAGTTGCGCATCGGCACCGATGCCGAGTACCCGCCGAACGAGTACAAGGACGCCGACGGCAACCCCGTTGGCTGGGGTGTCACGCTCGCCGAGGCGGTCTCCGCGAAGCTCGGCCTTGAGCCGAAGTGGGAGATCCTTGGCTTCGACAGCATCATCCCCCGTATTCAGGAGGGCGCGCTCGACATGGGTTCGTCGTCATTCACCGACAACGTTGAGCGTCAGAAGTCGGTCGACTTCGTCGATTTCTTGAACGCCGGCACCCAGTGGGCTGCCGCAACCGGTGCCGACGTCGACCCCGCAAATGCGTGCGGGTTGACCATCGCTGTGCAGGCGACCACGGTGCAAGACACCGACGAGCTGCCCGCGAAGTCGAAGGAGTGCACCGACGCCGGCAAGGAGCCGATCGAGGTGCTGCGCTTCGATGGCCAGCCCGAGGTGACCCAGGCCGTCGTCGACGGCCGTGCAGATGCGTTCTCGGCCGACCTGCCGGTCACCGGCGACGCAGTCGCCAAGCTTGGTGACAAGCTCGAAACCGTCGGCGACGTCTTCGATGCGGCGCCGTATGGCTTCGCAACTCAGAAGGGCAGCGACACCACCAAGGCAGTGCAAGCGGCGCTGCAGTCGCTGATTGACGACGGTACCTACCTCGAGATCCTCACCGACGCTGGCATTGAGGCCGGCGCCGTGGAGCAGGCCGACATCAACGCTGGCACGGAGTGATTGCGTAACTATGTCTGAATCCCACTCAACTGGTGCGGGGCCCGAGGCCCCGCACCAGGAGTCGGTGCCGATCGAGGCGATCCGACTCAGACACCCCTGGCGCACGGTCTTCGCGGTTGTGCTCGTCATTATCGTGGCGTTGTTCCTCTACGACACGGCGTTCAATCGGCCCGTGTTCAACTGGGGCGAGGTCGGCAAGTACCTGTTCGATGTGCGCATTGTTTCGGGCGCGGGCTACGCACTGCAGCTGACGGTCTACTCAATGATCATCGCCGTGGTGCTCGGTGTCGCCATCGCCGTGATGCGGCAATCGCCGAACCCCGTGGTGAAGTCGATCGCGTGGGTGTTCCTCTGGCTCTTCCGCGGTACGCCCGTGTATGTGCAGCTCGTGTTCTGGGGCCTCGTTCCCACGATCTACAAGACGGTCACGCTCGGTATTCCCTTTACCGACGCCGCGTTCTCGTTGAACACGAAAGACCTGCTGAGCTACTTCACCCTCGCCGTGATCGGCCTTGCACTGAACGAGGCCGCCTACATGGCCGAGATCGTGCGCGCCGGTCTGCTGTCGGTCGACAAGGGTCAAGAAGAGGCTGCGACGGCTCTCGGCCTGGGATGGTGGCACACGATGAGCCGCGTCATTTTGCCGCAGGCGATGCGCGTCATCATTCCCCCGACCGGCAACGAGGTCATCTCGATGCTGAAGACCACTTCGCTCGTGACCGCGGTGCCGTTCACGCTCGACCTCTACGGTCGTGCCCGTGACATTTCGGCGGTCACCTACCAGCCGGTGCCGATGCTGATCGTTGCATCGATCTGGTACCTGGCGGTCACCTCGATTCTGATGGTGGGCCAGTACTTCCTGGAGAAGCACTTCGCGAAGGGCGTGGCGCAGCGACCCGACGTCATGAAGCCGACGGTTGAAACGCAGTCGATCGGCGTCGTCGGCCTCTCTGACGAGAGTCACCCGACCTACCCGAGTGCTGGCGGCGGAGAGACGATCGTGCCCCCGCACAACCGACCCGGAGGGGGTGGCGCATGAGCGTTCACGCGACCGATACGCCGATGGTCAAGGCCGAGGGTGTGTCAAAGGCCTACGGCTCAAATCTCGTACTGAAGTCCATCTCGCTCGAGGTACAGCGCGGCGAAGTGCTCTGCCTCGTCGGCCCCTCGGGGTCGGGCAAGTCCACCTTCCTCAGGTGCATCAACCACCTCGAAACGGTCAATGCTGGCCGGCTGTCGGTCGACGGCGAGCTGGTCGGCTACCGCCAGAAAGGCGACAAGCTTTACGAGATGCACCCGCGCGAAGCATCGGAGCAGCGCCGAGACATCGGCATGGTGTTTCAGCGATTCAACCTCTTCCCGCACTTGACCGCGCTCGAGAACGTGATGATCGCGCCGACGCTGCTCAAGAAAAACAATCGCGCGAAATTGAAGGCGCACGCGATGGAGCTGCTGGCGCGAGTCGGGCTAGCAGAGCGGCACGATTACTACCCGGCGCACCTGTCGGGCGGGCAGCAGCAGCGCGTCGCAATCGCCCGAGCGCTCGCGATGGAGCCGAAACTGATGCTCTTCGATGAGCCGACTTCGGCACTTGACCCCGAGCTCGTTGGCGAGGTGCTCGATGTGATGAAGGGCCTCGCCGAGAGCGGCATGACGATGATCGTCGTGACGCACGAGATGGGGTTCGCGCGCGAGGTCGCAGACAAGCTCGTGTTCATGGACGGCGGCGTGGTCGTCGAATCGGGCGATCCGACCGACGTGCTCACCAATCCGCAGCGTGAGCGCACCAAGGCGTTCCTGTCGAAGGTGCTGTAGGCGCACGCGCGCCGAAGTACCGACGCAGGATCGTGGCGGGGACCCATTTGGGCCCCCGCCATTTGTGTAATACCCGGCTGTGATGGTGGGGGTTCTCTGCCGCAGCTGGCGTCAATGACGACAATCAGAAAGGCAACAATGGTTACCAAACGGTCATCACTGGCCATGATCGGTGCGGGGGCACTGATCGCGGCGTTGTTCGTGGGGGGAGTCTCCTCTGCGGCCACCGCGGCACCGGGCGATTTGCCCACTCCAATCACCTACGAAATCTCCGATCGAGTGCAGGGGCCGGGTAGTTATCCGGCTCAGACGCCGCTGCCAGAGGTGGCAGACGATGCGGCTGACCAGTCGCTCGTGCGCGGCGCCGTGCCCTACGCCGAGGTGGCGCGCACGGTTAACGGTCTGATGGCGACGAGCGACCGGGTGTCGGCGCAGGTCGTGGGCAACTCGACCCAGGGGCGCGACATTCAGCTCGTCACGCTGACCGCACCAGAGACGCCAGAGCAGACCGCGCAGCAGCGGGCCTGGAAAGACAAGATCAAGCACGACCCGGCCGGTGCCGCCGCCGACGCGGCGCTCAACGCGGGCTACAAGGTGCCGATCTGGTTCAACGGCAACATCCACGGCAACGAGTGGGAGGGCGCCGACATCGTGCTCGACTACATCGAGAAACTCGCGATGTCAGATGATCCAGCAATAGTCGAGATGTTGCAGAAGTATCGCTTCTACTTCACCGTGACCAACAACCCCGACGGCCGCGTCAACGGCACGCGCGCAAACGCTGAGGGCTTCGACGCGAACCGCGACATGATCACGGGCGTCACGCCCGAGTCCCGCGTGATCCGCGATCTCGCTGGCGTGATCCAGCCCACGTTCTATGTCGATCTGCACGGTTACACCGATGTGCTGCAGATCGAACCCTGCGGCCCGCCGCACGGTGAGAACTACGAATACGACCTCTTCCTGCCGCACGCCTACTCGGCCGCTCTCGCGATCGAAGAGGCCGTGACCGGCGCGAACATCGAGGGCAACACCTACCTCGCCGCCGACGGCGGAGTGACCACCGAAAACACCGGCAAGATCAAGATTCCCTACCGCGACGTGCGCTCGGGCTGGGATGACTGGCCGCCGCTGTTCACGCCGCAGTTTCTCGCCTACCAGGGCGCGGTGACGAACACCGTCGAGCTGCCGCTCGGCCGCACTGCTGATCCCGTCGAGAGCCAGCGCCGCACCGACGTCAATGTCGAGGTGGGCATGGTCACCGTCGAGACCGCAACGGAGTACTTCGCAGACAACTCGGGCGCGCTGCTGCAGAACCAGATGGAGATCTTCCGTCGCGGTGACGCGGGCGAACCGCTGAAGTCGATCCCGGCTGATCCGAACCCCGCAGACTACCCCGGCATTCCGCAGGAGTGGATCGAGATCTGGGACGAGACCGACGTCTACGGCGCGCAGTTTCCCCGTGCATACGTGATTCCCGAGAACGTTGAGCAGCAGCGCTCGGTGACCGACGCTGCGCGTCTCGTTGACCAGCTCATCGCCAATGGCGTCGAGGTGTCGCGCGCGACGACCCCGGTGACGGTGGGGGAGACGACGTACCCCGCCGGCAGCTACGTGGTCGACATGCATCAGCCGCTCCGCGGCATGGCCAATGTGCTGCTCGCCGATGGCTCAGACATTTCGACGCGCGTCCCCGACATGTACGACATGTCGGCATGGAGTCTCGCGCTGCTGTGGGGCGCAGACGTCTTCCCCGTCGGTGCAACGCAAGACGCATCGCTCGACGGGGTGGGGCTCGAGGCCGTCTCGGCCGCTGCGCCTACTGGCGTGCTGCCCGAGGGCGCGGGGTATCTCGAACTCGCAACGCCCGGCGCCGCCGAGTACCAGGCGATCAACGTGCTGCTCGAGCAGGGCGTGGCGATCTCTGAGTTCGCCGATGGCTCTGTGATTCTCGGCAATGACGAGGTCACGCGGGCTGCCGCCCAAGCCGTAGCCGACGCCTACGGGGTGCAGTTCACGGCCTCGACGGGCGCGCGCCTACTCACCGAGCCGAGCACGGCGCTCAAAGCGCTGCGGGTCGCCTACTCGGGCAATCAGGACGACCGGGTCACCCTGAACCGCCTCGGCTTTACCGACCAGGTGCAGGTCAGCGCTGCGTCGCTCACCGCGAACCCCGCGCTGCTCGACGACGTCGATGTGCTCTGGGTCGGCGGCAACCTCGCGTTCAATGGCGCGCAGGCCGCCGGTGCTGACGCGGTGACGCGGTTCATCGCCGCCGGCAACGGCGTCGCGGGGAAGGGGGCGGCGGTTGCAAGCGTCGCGAACACCTTCGGTCTCACCCAGGTGACCGCGACCAGCGGCACGCGCAGCTCGAACGGCATCGTGCGCGTTGAGAACACCGAGGGCGGGTTGCTCTCGACCTACCCGCAAGACACGGCGTTCGTCACGCCAGCGGTCTGGTACTCAGGCCTCGGTGAGAACGCGGCTGTGGAGCAGCGCTACGCAGCAGAGAACCTGTTCGTCTCGGGCCACTGGGCCGATTCGGCGGGGGCGAGCCGGGCAGATGCGGCGGGTCAGGCGTCGGTCGTCTCGGCCGAGGCAGAATCGGGTAGCGAACTCGTGATGCTGGGCACATCGGTGAACTTCCGCACGCACCCGGTGGGGAGCTACTCGTGGATCGCGCGGGCGCTCTTTGACGTGAACGCGAACGCGGGCACGCCGGTGCCGGTGACCCTCGGCGAAGAGCACCTCACCGACGACACTCGCGGCGGAGTGCAGGTGCCCGACGAGATCGAGATCGGCAAGCCGTTCGACGTGACGTTCACCGATGTCGCCGATGGTACCGAGGTCGAGCTGAGCTACTTCGGTGCGGGCGTGCCCGCAGCGGATCCGGCGCAGCCTGCTGCCGAGCCAGTTGACGCTCCCGCAGCTGCTCCCGCGGCCGCTGGTGTCGTCAACGGTGGGTCGCTTACCGTCGCGGCGCTGCCCGAGGGCATCGAAGCGGGTGAGCTGCGCATCGCGGCAACTCAGGCGGCGGGCACCTCGCTCATCGGCTGGGATGACACGGTGGCCGTTGCGGCCGAGGTGCCGGGCGGTGACCCCGATGCCGAGGCAGACGGCGCGGCAGACGGTGGCACCGGTGCGGGTGCCGATGCAGGTGCCGTCGGCAGCTCGGATAGCGGCGCCGCCGCTTCCGGTTCAGCCGATGCCGGATCGGCTTCGGCCTCGGTTAGCTCAGCCGGATCCGCCAGTGGTGCCGGTGGCGCTGCCGACGGGTCCGAGGGTGCGCTCAGCAACACCGGTGGCATGGAGCTGACCGGTGGCATCGCGCTCGCGCTGCTCCTCGCGCTGACCGGAGGCGCGGCGCTCGTGATTCGACGCAAGCGCGCCGGTGCGGGGGTGGTCGCCGAGTAGCGGTCAGCCGCCACACACAGGCGGGAGCCGGGCCCCACATCGGGTGCCCGGCTCCCGCCGATGCGTTACGCGCTCGTGCCGAGCTCGTTCTTGATCTTGGTGGTCGAGACTCCCTCGGTGCGATCGAGATAGACGACCTCGCAGTAATCGCGCAGAACCTCGAAGCGGGGGTCGCCCTCCCAATCGCCGCCCATCACGACGGTGTCGATCTCGTACTTCTGCACGTCGCGGATCTTCTGATCCCAGTCTTCCTCGGGAATCACGAGGTCGACGTAGCGCACGGCCTCGAGCATGTTCTTGCGCGTTTCGAAGTCGTGATACGTCTGCTTACCCTTGCCAGCGTTGAACGCCTCGGACGACGCTGCGACGACCAGGTAATCGCCGAGCGCCCTTGCACGGCGCAGTAGACGGATGTGTCCCCAGTGCAGGAGATCGAACGTACCGTAGGTGAGGATCCGCTTCATGCCCCCAGTGTACGGTTCACGGCCCTGCTACTGCGACGCGCCTGCCCGCCCGCCGCCCGCGTGGCCCGCCGCCCGCCCGCCCGTCTCTCATCGCTGCCCGCCCGCCCGTGTGGCCCGTCGCCGCCCGCCACGTGCCAGCTAATGCGCCGAACCCCTACTTACTCGCCGAGCCCCTCCCGCGATCACGCATGTTGGGGAGGGATTCGGCGAGTAAGTAGGGGTTCGGCAGGCACAGCGGGGCTCGGCAGGCACAGCGGGGTTCGGCAGGCACAGCGGGGTTCGGCAGGCACAGCGGGGTTCGGCAGGCACAGCGGGGTTCGGCAGGCACAGCGGGGCTCGGCGAGTACCGACCCCGGGCCCCGCCCGCGCGGCCCTAAGCGACCAGCAGCCAGATGCCCGCTATCGCGGAGACGAGCGCGATGAGCAGCGCGACGCCGATCAGGATGGCGTGCACCCGCAAGAACTTGGTTGCGCGGCCCTGATCGTCGCGCGCCCGGGGGTCCTTCGCGACGCGGGTCCAGAAGCGCGGCCACACCACCACGTTGTAGACGGCGTTGATGAGCAGCAAGATTCCGGCGAAAGCGACCATCCGTTCAGTCTAGGCGCGCGGGGTGCGCGACGCCCGGGCCCCGGCGACGCCGAACGCGAGCTCGCCGAGCGCCACGATGGCGAGCATCACGAGCACCGCAGACCACCCGACACCCGACTCGACGAGCAGGCCGGGTACGAGGGGCCCTGCGGCGGCTGCCCCGTATCCGATGCCCTGGCTGACCGCGGAGAACGACGCGGTCTGCGCGATGCTCGGGGCGGTGAAGACGATCAGCGCGATCGAGAGGCCGAACGCCGAACTCAACGCTATGCCGAGCACCGCTATGGCAACGGGCATCAGTGTCGTCGGCGCGAACGCGAGGCTGAGCAAACCGGCGATCGCGAGCGTTGCCGTGCCGACGAGGAGGCCGATTCGCCACCGGGCGCGCGAGGCGAGGCTCGGCGCGATGAGCGAGGCGGGCAGGCCGGCGATGCTCATCCAGGCGAGCAGCAGTCCCGCCTGTGCGGGGTCTGCGCCGCGCGAGATCGCGATCGTCGGGAGCCACGCGGTCAGCGAGAAGTAGATCAGCGCCTGGCAGCCGAAGAATCCGGTCACTGGCCAGAGGCCGCGCGCCCTGAACACCGACGTGCGCGGCTGGTCGCCCGGGCTCGCACCGCCGGCCACACCGCCGTCGACCCGGCGACTGAAGACCAGCGCGAGTGCGGTCGCGATCAGCAGCGGCACGGACCACGCGGCGAGCGCGGCGCCCGCGCGGTCGCCGAACGCGTGGAAGAGCGGGATCGACAGGGCAGCGCCGGTCGCGGCGCTGACGCCGAACGAGGTCGTGTACACCCCTGTCCAGAATCCGCCCTTCGCTGCGAGCGAGTGGCGAATGATCTGCGGGGCGAGAATGCCGAGCAGCGCAATCGTCGCGCCGACGATGACGGTGCCGGCGAACAGTGGAACGGGGGCGAGGGGGCGCACGAGCGTCGCGACCGCGAGGGCGGCGAGCAGGATCGAAATGGATCGCGATAGGCCGAGCCGCGCCACGAGCGCCGGTGCGAGTGGCGACGCGAGACCGAAGAGCAGCACGGGAATGGAGGTGAGCACGGCAATCGCGGTGTGCGAGAGTCCGTACGCGTCCCTGATCTCGCCGAGCAACGGCGACACGCTCGTGATCGGGTAGCGTACGCTCAGCCCGACGGCGACGGTGAGTATTCCTGCTGCGACCCCCTGTCGGCGGCTAGGGCTGCTCATCGAGCAGGCGTTCCTGCTGGGCAAGGACGCCGAGTGCGGCATCGCGCGCGCGGTCTGCATCGCCGGCGGCAATCGCCCGAAGCAGTGATTCGTGCTGGTCCGCGCGATCCGGGTCGCCACCGACGGCGAGGCACGATGCGTCTGAAATTGACTCGCGCAGTGAGGTGTCAAAGCTCGCGTAGATATCCGAGAGCAGGCGGTTGCCAGAGGCTTTCGCGATGCCGAGGTGGTACGCGACGTCTGCTTCGGTGAAGGCCTCGGAGTCGCGGGCGTCGATCGCCGCGCGGCGCTGGTCGAGCAGCGCCGTCAACGCGGCGAGGTCTGCCTCGCTGCGCGCTGTCGCGGCCTCTGACGCGGCGAGCGCGTCGAGCGCGCGGCGCACGCGAATGACCTCGCGGCTGTCGGCGGAGTGCAGCGCGCGGCGCAGCGCGACCTGCGTCGGGTCGGTGGCGATGACGTACGTGCCATCGCCCTGCCTGGTTTCGAGCAGGCCGAGCTGTACGAGTGCTCTGACCCCCTCGCGAATTGAGGGGCGGCTGACGCCGAGCGCGACGGTGAGCTCAGCTTCTGAGGGGATCCGGGTGCCGAGCACCCAATGCTCCTCATAGATTTCGCGCTTCAGCTCATCGACCACCGTGTCGACGAGAGAGCGTCGTTGAATGTGTTGCACGTCACCATCCTTGCAGATCGGGGTACTTGTATGGTTATCATATGTCTTACGTTTAACCGGCGCCATCTCGGAGTCGCGCAAACGGTCTCTCTCACGCGAAAGGCTCACCAATGACGGCGACCCCCACTCAGCCCCGGCTGCGCACCCCCGGCCTGGTCGACGGGCACATCCATCCCGACAAGACGTCGTGGGGCGGCCCGTGGATGTCGCGTCGGCCAGCGGCCACCCTTGCCGAGCTCATCGAAAACGATCGCGCGACGCAGTTCGACTTTCCGAACACCGTCGAGGAGCGCTCGTTCGCGCTGCTGTCGCACGCGCTCGCGAATGGCACCCTCGGCATGCGAGCCCACGTTGACGTCTCCTCAGAGATTGGCATCGCGAATGTCGAGGGGGTGCGGGCCGCTGCTGAGCGGCTGCCGGGTCTGACGGTGAAGATCGTCGCGTTTCCGCAATTCGGGCTGCTGACGAATCCGGGAACGCTCGAGGTGATGGCCGCATCGCTCGACGCGGGAGCCGATCTCGTGGGCGGCATTGATCCAGGCGGCATCGAGGGCGATCTGCACGGGCACCTCGACGCGGTATTCGGCCTGGCCGACCGCGCCGGCCGTGACATCGACATCCACCTGCACGACGGTGGCGAGCACGGACTCGAGCAGATTCGCGAGATCGCGCGTCGCACGATCGCGGGCGGCCGTCAGGGTCGCGTCACGATCGGGCACGCGTTCGCGCTCTGCGACACGGCGCTCGTGAGCCTCGGGGAGACGCTCGATCTCGTCGCCGAAGCGCGGATCTGGATCACCACGTGCGCGCTCGGCCCCGACCCCGTGCCCGACATCGACCGCTTCGAACGACACGGCGTGCGTCTCGTCGCCGGGTCTGACGGCGTGCGCGATTCGTGGAGCCCGTTCGGCACCGGCAGCATGGTCGACCGAGCGCACCTGCTGGCCTATCGCACCGGTGCGCTCACCGACGCCGACCTCGAGCGGGCCTTCGCCATCGCGTCGGTCGCGGGCGGCGAGATGCTCGGCCTACCCGAGATCGCCGGCTGGACCCCCGAGAGCGACACGTATCTCGAATTCGCGGCCGGCAGTATCGCGCAGCTCGTCACGGATCGCCCGGCGCCGAGCCGCGTGGTGCGCGGCGGCGTCGCAGTGGCCTGAACGCTTCACTTCACACTCACCTCTCGTCACACCATTCGCTGGAACAAAGGAGTCCCCGTGTCTATCCGACCACTCACGCTGATCGGCGCGTTCGCCGTCGCTGCGCTGACCCTCACCGCCTGCTCGGGCGGTGGTGCGGGCGGCGGCAACGCCGCAGGCGGCTCGAAGAGCGCCGCGTTCAACATCGACGCCGCTGACCTCGCTACCACCACCGACCCGGGCACCGCCCCCGTCGACCGGGTGACCTGGAATCTGCCGTACGAGCCGCTCTCGCTCGACCCCATGCTCTCATTCAACTACGCCGAGAACACGGTCGACTCGAATCTCTGCGAGGGCCTGACGCGCATCACCCCCGACCTCGAAATCGAGAACGCTCTCGCCGAATCGGTCGATTCACCCAATGACACGACGTACGTCTACACGCTTCGCAGCGGCGTCACGTTCTGGGACGGCACCCCGCTCACCGCTGACGACGTGGTCTACTCGCTGAGCCGCCAGGTCGGACCCGATTCGGCGACCTACTGGTCTGACTACTTCACCAACGTCAAGTCTGTCGAGAAGACCGGCGACGCAGAGGTCACCGTCACGCTGAGCCAGCCCGATGCGCTCTTCGCGCAGGGCATGTCGAGCGCCGCGGGCGCAATCGTCTCGAAGGCGGCTGCCGAGGCCGCGGGTGAGCAGTTCGGTACTCCCAAGGGCGGGCTGATGTGCACGGGCCCGTTCGCGCTCGAAAGCTGGGAGCCGGGCAAGGCGATCACGCTCACGAAGAACGCCGACTACTGGGATGCGAACCTCGTGCCGAAGGTCGAGCAGCTCTCCTTCAGCTTCATCGCCGACGAGTCGACGGCGGTGAACGCGCTGCGCACGGGTGATGTGGATGGCCAGTTCTTCTATCTTCCGCCGGCGGGACTCACACAGCTTGAAGACAGCGACGCGAAGATCACCTTCGGAAAGTCGTACATTTTCTGGTCATTGCGGGCGATTCAAGACACCGGCACGTTCTCGAATCCGAAGGTGCGTGAGGCGTTGCTCGCGGCGATCGACACCGAAGCCATCGCTGACGTGGTGTTCCAGGGTGCGGCGATCCCGTCGCCCGTGCTGGCGGGGCCCGCTTACTACGGCACCGGTGAGGCTGGCGACCTCTTCCAGAAGGCGTTTGACAGCTATTCGATCAAGCCCGATATCGCGAAGGCCAAGTCGCTGCTCGCGGAGGCCGGAGACGTTTCCGAGCCGATCGTGCTCGGGGTGCAGGGTTCGTCTGCCGTGCACGAGCAAACGGCCAACCTGATCCAGGCGGCCGGCGAGGCAATCGGGCTCAAGATCGAGACGAAGGTGATTCCGGTCGAGCAGTTCGGCAACCTCTACTTCGATCCGAAGGCGCGGGAGGGGCTCGACGGGTTCTTCACGACCTACTACGGCAACGTGACAGATCCGCTCGACGTGTACACGACCTTCACGCCCGAGAGCACGAATAACTTCATCAAGTACGACGGCGCTGCGAAAGAACTCGCCGAGGCCCGCGGCACGCTCGATCCGGTCGAGCGCGCGAAGTACACGATCGCCGCGCAAGAGAAGATCACGCGCGACCTGCCGTGGCTGCCGATGGGTGACCTGCCGGTGATCCTCGTGCAGAACAAGGCGATCTCGGGAGCCACCGCCTCGTCGGCGTACCTCGGGTACCCGTGGGCGGCAACCATCGGGGGCGTGGAGTAGCTCGTGTCGATTCCCGCATTTCTGCTGAAGCGAACGGGCGGCCTCGTGCTCGTGCTGTTCGTGACCTCCTTCGTGGTCTTCGGCATGCTGTATCTCGCTCCCGGGAGCCCGCTCAGCTTCGTGCTCGGGCCCCGGGGCGGCACGGCCGAGCAGATCGCGCGGGTCACCGCGCAGTACCACCTCGACGACCCGTTTTTCGTGCGGTACTTCTCGTGGGTCGGCGACATTCTGACCGGCAACCTCGGCGACTCGGTCGTGTATCGGCAGCCGGTCTCCGATCTCATCGGTGGTCGCATTGGCACGACGGTCGCGCTGATCGCGCTGGCGACGCTCATCATCGCGGTCGTGGGCGTTGGTCTCGGACTCGTCGCCTCGCTCAAGGGCGGGTGGGTCGATCAGGTCGTGACGACGCTCGCAACGCTCGGCCTTGCGACCCCGGCCTTCGTTATCGGTGTCGCGCTGATCAGCGTCTTCGCCGTCGGGCTCGGTTGGTTTCCGACAAACGGTAGCGGCAGTGGTGGCCTCGACACGCTCACCCACCTCGTGTTGCCAGCGATTGCCCTCGCCGTCGCGAGCGCCGCGTATCAGGCCCGCATCACGCGCGCCTCGGTGCTCGAAGAAGAGGGGCGCGAGCACGTGCAGACGGCCGTCGCGCGGGGCCTGCGTTCCGGCATCATCGTGCGCAGGCACATTCTGCGGAACGCCCTGATTCCGATCACGACGGTGCTCGGGCTGACGGTCGCGACGCTCATCGCGGGTGCCGTGGTCATTGAAAACGTGTTCGCGCTCGACGGCCTCGGATCACTGCTCGTCCGCGCGATTCTGCAGCGTGACTTCGCCGTGGTGCAGGCTGTCATTCTCGTGCTCGTCGTCGCGTTCGTCGTGATCAACGCGGTCGTCGACTTTTTGTACACGATCATCGATCCGCGCATCCAACTGGGGAGCAAGCAATGACCGCGCCGAGCACCACTCAGATCGCCCTGCGCCGGTCGCGGGCGACCGACCCCGGCCGCTTCGTACTCGCCGGTCGCAAGCTCGGGCCGACGGGCATCATCGCCGTCGTCGTGCTCGCCGTGTTCGTGGTTGCGGCGCTGTTCGCGCCGTGGCTTGCGCCCTACGATCCCGACTTTCCGGATCTTTTCGCGGCGCTCTCTGGCCCCACCCCCGAGCACCTGCTCGGCGCCGACGCACTCGGCCGAGACCTGCTGTCGCGGTTGATGTACGGCGCGCGCATTACGCTGCTCGGCCCGACGCTCGTGATCCTCATTGCCACAGTTGTCGGGAGCGCGCTCGCCCTCATTGCAGCCTGGAATCGAGGCCGCGTCGACACCGTGATCTCGTGGGTGCTCGACGTGCTGTTCGCGGTGCCCGGCATCGTATTTGCGCTCATCGCCGTTGCGATCTTCGGGCCGAATCTGCCGACCGTCGTGGTCGGACTCTCAATCGGGTACATCCCCTACGTCGCGCGCGTGGTGCGCGGTGCGGCGCTTCGCGAGCGCGGCATGCCGTATGTGCAGGCGGCGTGGTTGCAGGGTCAGTCGGGCGTGGGCATCAGCCTGCGGCAGATTTTTCCGAACGTGCAGCCGATCGTCGTCGCCCAGGCCGTGTCATCGCTCGGCTTCGCGGTGATCGACCTCGCCGCGGTCTCATTTCTGGGGCTTGGCGTGCAGCCGCCGACCGCCGATCTCGGCCTCATGGTCAAGAGCGGCTTCGACTCGCTGCTGCGTGGCCAGGCCCTCGAAGCGATCGCAGCGGGACTCGCGATCGTGCTGATCGTGTGGAGCATCACCGTCATTGGCGACCGGCTCGCCTCGAACGCAAGGAGCATCCGATGAGCACACCGCTGCTCGAGGTGGAAAATTTGCACGCCAGCCTCATCACGAAGTACCGCCGGCTCGACCTGTTGAACGGGGTGAGCTTCACCCTCGATCGGGGCGAAGCACTCGGGCTGGTCGGGGAGTCGGGATCGGGCAAGTCGCTCACCACGCGAGCCGTCACGCGAATGCTCGCGGCTGGGTTTCGCACCGAGGGTGCCGTGCGCTTCGACGGTGAATCGGTGCTCGACATGAAGCGGGAGCGGTTGCGGCGGTATCGGGCGCGTGACGTGGGGATGATCTTTCAGGATCCTCGCGCGCACGTGAATCCCGTGCACACCGTGGGCGACTTTCTGACGGAGGCGCTCGTGCGCGACCGCGGTGTGAAGCTCGACGAGGCGAAGCGCCGCGCTGTGCAGCTGCTCGACGAGGTCGGGGTGCGGCACGCGGAGCGGCGGCTCTCGCAGTACCCACATGAGCTCTCGGGTGGGCTGCTGCAGCGCGTCATGATCGCGAGCGTGCTGCTCGCAGAACCGCAGTTGATCCTCGCCGATGAGCCGACCACCGCGCTCGACGTGACCGCCCAGTCAGACGTCATGGCGATCCTCGACGAACAGCGCAAGGCCCGCGGGCTCTCGCTGCTGTTCATTACCCACGATCTCGAGCTCGCGAACGCGTGCTGCGACCGGCTCGCGGTGATGTACGCGGGCGAGATCGTCGAGCAGGGCACGCACGTCTACGACTCCCCGCAGCACCCGTACACGGTGGAGCTGCTGGGTGCTCGGCCGAGTATCGAGGAGCGTCTCGACCGGCTGCCGGTGCTCGAATACAACCTCGAAATCCACGAAGCACTGAAGGCGAGGGCCACCGCATGAGCGCACCCATCATCACCGTGAGTGAGCTGCGCAAGGTGTTCCCGGCACCGCGCGGATCGAAGGGCGAAGAAGTCGTCGCCGTCGACGGCGTCTCGTTCGATCTGTACGCGGACGAGTGCCTCGCCATCGTGGGGGAGTCGGGCTCGGGCAAGACTACGGTTGCGCGTATGATCGTGGGCCTCGAAACCATCACGTCCGGCACGGTCACGGTGCTGGGTCAGGACCGCTCGGCTGCTCCCCGCAGCCTCGCCGCCCGCCGCGAGCGCGCGCGTGAGGTGCAGTACGTGTTTCAAGACCCGTACTCCTCGTTGAACGGGCGCCAGCGCATCGGTGAGGTGATCATGTCGAACCTGCGCCTGCACGCGAAGGCCGCCGGGGCGCGGCCGGCCGAGGGCACGATCAAGCAGCAGGCACAGGGGATTCTCGACGCGGTCGGGTTGCCGCAGCGATTCTTCGACCGGTACCCCCGGGAACTCTCGGGTGGCCAACGGCAGCGCGTCGCGATCGCGCGGGCGCTCGCCGCAGACCCGAAAGTGATCGTGCTCGACGAGGCGGTCGCGGCGCTCGACGTCTCGATTCAGGCGCAGATTCTGAATCTGCTCGCCGACATCAAGGCCGAGCGGCAGGTCAGCTACCTGTTCATCTCGCACGACCTCGCCGTCGTGCATCAGATTTCAGACCGCATGGTGGTGATGGAGAACGGGGTCATTGTCGACCAGGGCATCACCGCGGATCTCCTCGCGAACCCCACCCACCCATACACGCGCTCGCTGCGTGCGGCGGTGCCCGGCCCGGGATGGAAGCCGAAGAGACGCGAACGGCTGGCATCGTGAGCCAGAGCACCCAAGTGGGTCCGGTCGATGGGCGCTCGGGAGCGGGGGCGGGCCCCGCGGTCGGAGCTGGGGTCGGAGCTGGGGTCGGAGCGGGCTCGCGAGCGGTCGCGGTTCGGGCGGACTACGCGGTCGTGTTCGATTCGGGGCGGATCGGCGGGGGCGGGTTCGTGGAGGTGCGTGATGCGACCGTCCTCGTCAGCGGGGACCGCATCGTGGCCGTGGCGAGCGGGGTGGCCGGGGCCGCGCTCGCGGCCGACGCGGACGAGGTGATCGAACTCGGCGAGAGCCTGCTGATGCCCGGCCTCATTGACCTTGAGGGGCTCGTCGACATTGATCACCTGCTGCTCGACTCGTGGTGGGGGCCCGAGCACGAGGCGCGCCTCGAATGGTCCGCTGACTACGCCCGCGCGCCGCGCGAGGTGCTGTCGGCAGCAGATCGCAGCGTGCTGCGGAAGTACGGGCTCGTGCAGCTCATCTTGCACGGCGTCACGAGTGCGATGCCGATTGCGTCTGAGGTGCACGTTGCCTGGGCCGAGACCCACGATGACCTGCTCGACACCGCGCAGACCGCGAGCGCGCTCGGTATCCGCACGTTTCTCGGCCCGTCGTACCGCTCGGGCGTGCACGTCACCCACACCGACGGATCACCCGGCATGCACTGGGATGAGGCGCGCGGCGAAGCTTCGTTTGCGGAGGCGGTGCGGTTTCTCGACACCGTCGAGGCGCTCGGCGATCCGCTGGTGACCGGTGCGCTGGTGCCCTGCCGCATTGAGACGGTGAGCGACGCGATCCTGACGGAGACGGGGCGGATCGCGGCCGTGCGTGACGTGCTCGTGCGTGCCCACGCGACGCAGGGGCTCGACTCCGAGATCGGCGTGCTCGCGCGCGACGGGCGGGGAGCGCCGCTCGACGTGCTCGAGCGTTGCGGACTGCTCACCGAGCGGCTCATTCTCGCGCACGGTGTGTACCTCGACGTGCACCCCGATGTCGATGGCGACTTACGCGACAAGCACGGCGACAGTGGCGATTTGGCGCGGCTCGCGGCCGCCGGGGTGTCGATCGCGCACTGCCCGCTCACCAACGCGAGATACGCGTTCTGGTTGGAGCGGCTGTCACAGTACCTCGACGCTGGCGTGAACATCGGGTTGGGTAGTGACTCGTTTCCACCCGACCTCGTGCGTGCCATCGACACCGGTGTGCAGCTCGCGAAAGCGCAGCACGGTGATCTCGGCCGAGGCATGCTCGCCGAGTACGTCGAGGCGGCGACACTGGGCGGTGCCCGCGCGCTTCACCGCCCCGATCTCGGCCGCATCGAGCCGGGTGCCGCGGCCGACCTCGTCGCCTTCAGGCTCGACGACCCGCGGATGGGCGCAATCGACGACCCGATCCGCACGCTCGTGCTCGCCGGCACTGGCCGCGACGCGCACTTCAGTATGGTGGCCGGACGTCTGGTGATGCGCGACGGTGAACTGCCGGGCATCGACCTGGCCGAACTGCGTCGGGAGGGTCAGCGGGTGTTCGAGCAGCTGCGCGCGGGGTACGGCGAGCGGGATGCGCTCGCGGGCGCGGGGGAGCTCTTCCCGCCGGTCTTCCCGAGTGCCGAATAGTTCGCGCCCGCCAGTAGGCTGACGGCATGAGTGACTATCGGCACATCGTACGTAAGTGGGTTAAGCCAGAAGACCTCAATCAGCACGGCGCGCTGTTCGGCGGCCGGCTGCTGCAGTGGGTCGACGAGGAGGCCGCGATCGTGGCCGTGGCTCAGCTCGGCACCATCGACGTCGTCACGCGTCACATGTCGGCGATCGACTTTTCGGCGCGCGCCGACCGGGGCGATTTGCTCGAACTTGAGTACCGCATCGTGGGGTTCGGGCGCACCTCGATCACGCTCAGCTGTCGCGTCGAAAACGCGGTCACGGGCGCCGAGATTCTGACGCTCGAGCGCATCGTATTCGTCGCGGTCGACGCGCAGGGAGCCCCCGTCGTGCACGGCCGCACGGAGGCAACACCGGGAACCGAGCGGCTGCGCGGTTAGACGCGCTCCTGCGAGAACGGGGGAAACGCGATAGCGCAGAAGATAGGGCATTCTTCTTGAAGGTATTTGATGACTCGGGTACATTAATTAGATGTACAAAGAGAAAGCTGTTTATTTAACATTTGGATCGTTTGTCATAGCCGCCATGCTGTTTGGGGGTGCCACTTCTGCTCATGCAAACGCGGACGACTCGCGGTTTGATCCGGAATCGCGACCGGCTGTTGAAGCAGTGGTTCATTTCGCTGAAGAGGTCGCGCTGGGTGATAACGCGTCCGATGAGAGCGGATCACTCGAGCTTCTCGGTTCGGGCGAAACGCGTGACTTGGCGTCTGTCTCGGTATCGATTAACAACGATCAAGTGAGCAAAGGTACCGTTTTTACGGCTCAACGGCTCGATGAGTCAGGTACACGTTTCACAGCCATCCTGTTGGACGATCAGAGCACTCCGTCGTGGACATTCGCTAATGCGGAGCTAAACGTCCTTGATGACGGCAGGGTGACAGTTGTAAATGAGGACGGAAGTTTCCTTGCAGGAGTCGAGGCGCCCTGGGCCGTCGACGCAAATGGCAAGTCAATCCCGACTACTTTTCGTGTTGACGGCGATCGGCTCATTCAAGATGTAGATACCAGCGCCGACATCGCCTTTCCTGTCGTTGCGGACCCGACAGTAAGGATTTATCCGGGGTATTACCAGATCGGCTTCAACAAGTCAGAGTCAATTGCGGTCACTGGCACGGTCGCTACGTGCGCGGCTGCACTGGGCAAGTCGCCCCACCCTGCAGGCAAAGCTTTTTCGATTGCATGTACTGCACTTGCTGCGATCAATGGAGCGAATTTGGCCGGGGGGAAGTGCTTGACTGTGCATATTGCGGGAGTGCCCCCGACGATCGGCACATGGTGGCCCACCTATCCAAAGTGCAAGTAGTTCTGATCTGAGAAAGGGGCATTTCTCATGATCTTGCTCAGTTACGTGATAGGGCTTGTCTGCGGCGCACTTTCGCAGTTGATGCCTCGAATCACCGGAACAATCGTCGCACTGCTTCCACTGGTGGGTTGGGGTGCCTACGTCCTTGCGTCTGGGCCGGCACTCTCCGATGACCTTCTCGGCTGGACTCTGGTCGGCTGCGTGATGGGTGGGATCGCGGGGGGCGTGCTGGTTTCATGCGCAAAGTCCCTCGTGGACCGATGGAGGCGTCGGTCAGCACGCTGAACTACCAGGCCAGGGTTGCTTCTTGCGCCCGCCCCCTACTCCGAAGGCTTCAGATCGTAGGTCACCCACGGGGTGTGCGTCGCGACGCGGTCGTAGAGGCTGCGGGCGGTGGCGTTGCTGTCGGCCGTGATCCAGCGGACGAGCGAGGCGCCCTCGTCGCGGGCGATGTCTGCGAGGCGGCGCAGGATCGCGCTGCCCGCGCCCGTGCCGCGCGCTTCTGCCGCGGTGAAGAGATCGTCGAGGTAGAGTCCCTTGCCTCCGTCGATGGGGCGAGCGAAGGTGCGGTAGTGGCCAATGCCGACGGGCGTGCCGTCAACCTCGGCGATGAGGCCGCGGGTCTGGTGCGACGGGTCGTGCAGCCAACCCCAGACGGTCTCGTAGACGGCCTCGTCGTGCGGCTTTCCGTAGAAGTCGCGGTAGCCGCGATAGAGCGTCGCCCACGCTTCGCGATCGCCCGGGGCGATGTCGCGCACCACTGCGGCGCTCATGCGAGGCGCTCGGTCTCGACGAACACGATCGGAGCGCCGTCGCCGCGATTCTCGACCCGGTGCTCGGAGCCCGCGGGGCGGGTGTAGCTCTGCCCGAAGGTCAGGTCGGCCACGATCTCGCTGCCGTCGGCCATCACGACGTGCATCGTGTCGGTGACGAGCGGCACGACCACGTACTCGTAGTCGTGGCGGTGCATCGGGATCGCCCCGCCAGCCTCGATCGTCCAGCGGGTGACGCGAAAGAACTCGTTCTCAAGCTGAACCTCGCCCTGTGATCCTGCGCCGTGTGCGTCGTTGCTCATCGTTCTCCTGTGATCGTGGTGCGGCCGATGCGAGAGCGCGGGCGCCGCAGATCCCGATCCTCAGCCTACGCCCGCCCAGCTCCTCCGAGCTCGGATCGCAGGCCGATGAGCTCGGGGTACAGCGCGAGAATCACGTTCGCGAGCGCAAACGCTGATGTGATCGGCTGGCCGAGCGCCTCCTCGACGCGCGAGATTCGGTACCGCACGGTGTTCGGGTGCACGAACAGCGCCTCGGCCGTGCGCGCAATGTTCTGCTCGGCCGCGAGGTACGTCGTCAGCGTCTCGCGCAGTTGCGGCGACGCGATGGGGGCGAGCGTGTGCCTGATGCGCTCTTCGAGCTGTCGCGCGTCGACGTGCGAGAGCAGCCAGGTGGCGAGGTCGATGCGGTCGATGAGCACCGGGCCGAGATCCTCCGGCGCGGCCGCTGCTGCCGCCCACTGACGCGCGATGCCGAGACCCGTCTCAGCCTCGCGCACACAGTCGGAGATGCGCGAAAGCGCAGAAAACGGTGCCGAAGCGCCGACGAGAAACTGGTGCGAGATCTCCGCGATCCAGCGCTCGCTCGCCGGTGAATCGGTCACGATCGCCGAGATCGTGGCGGGGGAATCCATGTCGACTCGGCGCAGCATCACGAGCAGCGGGAGATCGGCCGAACGGGCGCGGGCAAGCAGGTGGGTGATGTCGGCCTCTGTCGCGGTCGCCCCGTCGAGCGGCGCTGCCTCGATCGTGCGAATAGCGGCGTAGGCCGGAAATCGGAACTGCGAGAGCCGGCTCCAGAAGCGGTGTTCGCGGGCGGGCAGCACGCCGTCATAGAGCGACGAAATGAGCTGTTCGTTGTCGCGCCGATCGCGCTGGGTTGCGCCGTATTGGATGCCGTGCACGGCGCCGAGAAGGCGCTCGGAGGTGTCGAGCAGCAGCACGCCGAGCTGATCCAGCGTGTCGGCGCTGCGGCTCGCGATCGCGATGACATGCACGCCGTCGCGCAGGGCGACGCGACGCGTGCGCACCGCCCACCGGCCGATCTCGAGGTGCAGTTCGCGGCGGTGCGTGGCCGCGACCTCATTCCAGATCAGCTGGGTCGGTGCCTCGCCGGTGCTCGCGACGATCGAACCCTCGAAGTCGTAAATGACGGCCGTGCCCCGGCAGATCGTGCTGATGCGTGCGGTGAGCGCGTGCACGGGATCGGTAGATGCGACCGCCGAGAGCAGCGCGTTCGTGATGTCGAGCGTGGTGCGCAGTCGATCGAGTTCGGGCAGTGGTTCGGGCGTCATCGCCATGGAATGCTCCGAGCATTGTGTGAACGGGAGGTTTCAGATCGCCCAGCGGCGTGATTTTTGGAAATTCTACAATGCAGTCCGTTGAAAGCTTCGTTTTCTCTAGTGACCGCGGCCCCGCGGCGCACGAAGGTTGAGGCAGCCGGAACTCAATGACGATCTCCAGGAGGAGCCCATGAACAACGTCCGTGTCGCGGTCGACGTCGGAGGCACGTTCACCGACGTGTGCATCTTCGACGACGATACGCAGCAGATGCGCGTCACCAAGGTGCCATCGACCCCGAGCGACCCGATGGAGGCCGTGATGCACGGCGTCGAGCGCGGGGAGATCGACCTCTCGCAGGTGGCGCAGTTCTCGCACGGTACGACCGTCGCGACGAACGCGCTCATCACCCGCAACTTTCCGGCCGCCGCGATGGTCACGACCCGCGGCTTCCGCGACGTGCTCGAGATTCGCGACGGCACCAAAGACGACCTCTGGGACGCGTACAACGACGTCTCCGAACCGTACATTCGCCGCCGCGATCGCTTCGAGGTCACCGAGCGCATCGACTTCAACGGCAACACGATCACCCCGCTCGACGAGGCCGAGGCCCGCAAGCTCGCCGATCTGCTGCACCGCCGCGGTGTGAAGACGATCGCGGTGTGCTTCATGAACTCGTACGCGAACGCCGCCCACGAGACGCGCATGCGCGAGATCATCGAAGAGACGATCCCCGACGCGACGGTCTCGACCTCGGCCGAGGTGCTCCCCGAGATCTTCGAATACCCCCGCTTCAACACGGCCGTCGCCAACGCGGTGCTCGCACCGCTCGTCTCCGGCTACGTCAACCGCCTCGCCGGCCGCCTCAAGGACGGTGGCTACCGCGGCGACCTCCTGCTGCTGCACTCTGGCGGCGGTTCGATGACCCCGCGCCTCGTCGAGAAGTTCCCGGTGCGGCTCGCCGCCTCTGGCATTGCGGCGGGAGCGATCTCGGCGAAGCACATCGCCCAGCAGTGCGGCTACGACAACGCGGTCAGCCTCGACATGGGCGGCACATCGACCGACATCGCGCTCGTCGCCGACGGCGAACTGCGCGTCTCCCAGGAGTGGCAGGTCGAGTACGGTCACCCGATCATCTTCCCGTCGATCGAGGTGTTGACCATCGGCGCGGGTGGCGGCTCGCTCGCCCACATCGACATCGCCGGATCGTTGCGTAACGGCCCCCAATCGGCAGGCGCAGACCCGGGGCCCGCGTGTTACGGCACCGGCGGCGATCAGCCGACGAACACCGACGCGAACGTCGTACTCGGCCGCCTCGGCACCTCGCTCGCGGGTGGCGTCAAGCAGCTCGACAAGTCGCTGTCTGAAGCCGCGATTCGCAGCGTGATCGCTGAACCGCTGGGGATGGGGCTCGAAGAGGCCGCGCACGCGGTAGTTGCGGTGGCGAACGCCAATATGGCCGACGCCGTGCGCCTCGTCTCCATACGCCGCGGTTACGACCCGCGCGATTTTGCCCTGCTGGCCTTCGGTGGCGCGGGTGCACTGCACGGTGCCGACGTCGCACGCGAGCTCGGGATCCCCACCGTGGTCGTGCCGCCGAGCCCGGGCGTGACCTCGGCGATGGGGTGCCTGCTCGTCGATATTCAGCACGACTTCGCCCACATGTACACGGGTCTCGCGTCGGCAGCCGACGAGGAGGGCATCGAGCAGGCCTTCGTCGCACTCGAAAACGAGGCATCGGCCCGGCTGCGCCACGAGGGCGTGGCCGATGAAGACGGCATGCTGCAGCGCAAGATCTCGATGCGGTACCAGGGGCAGTGGCGCTCGCTGCAGGTGCCGATGGGCACCGGCCCGGGGGCGCTGCCGCAGGCGGTGCGCACATTCCACGAGCAGTACGAGCGCGAGTTCGCCTTCCGCCAAGACGGTGCTCCCGTCGAGGTGTACCAGCTGCACCTCGCCGCCGTCGGTAAGATCCCGAAGCCGTCGTTCCGCCCGGCCGAGGTCGTTGAGCAAGCGCCGGGCGAACCCGCAAGCCGCCGCCCGGTCTACTTCGGCGCAGACGGCTGGCTCGATACGCCCGTCTACGATCGCGACGCGCTCGCCGCTGGCACGGCGTTCAGCGGCCCCGCAATCGTCAATCAGCTCGACTCGACCACGGTCGTGCCCCCGCACACGAACGCCGAGATCGACGAGTGGCTCAACATTCGTATTCACCTTGAGGAGATCAACTGATGAGCGACACCATTGCCCCCGTCGCCGCGACCGGCGCGGCTCCCGCCCGCCAGACGACGCTCGACCCGGTCACGTTCGAGGTGCTGAAGAACGCCTTCGCCACGAGCGTCGACCTCATGAGTGAGCAGATTCTGCGCACCTGCTACTCGTTCGTTATCTATTCGCGCGACTTCTCGTCGGCGCTCTGCGATGCGCGCGGCAACACGGTGATGCAGGGCTCCGGCGACATCGCGGTGCACGTCGGCACCCTGCACTTCCAGGCCAAGGCGGTCATTGAGGAGTTCGACGGCGACATTCACCCCGGTGACGTGTTCGCGATCAACGATCCCTATCGCGGCGGCACCCACTTCAATGACGTCTCGTTCGTGCGGCCGGTGTTTTCTGAGGGGCGCATCATCGCGTTCGCGCAGAACAAGGGTCACTGGGCCGACATCGGCGGCAAGGTGCCGGGGTCGTTCGACGTGTCGGCGTCCGAGCACTTCGGTGAGGGGCTCCGCATTCCGCCGATCCGCGTCTGGTCGAAGGGCGTCTTCTTGCACGATGTTGCGCAGCTGCTCGTCGCGAACACGCGCGCACCCGAGCAGGCGCTCGGCGACCTTCACGCGCAGTCCGAGGCCACCGCGGTGTGCGAGCGCGAGGTGCTGCGGCTCGTCGAGCGCTACGGCACCGAGACCGTTGAGCTCGCGATGCAAGAGACCCAGGATTACGTCGAGCGCACCGTGCGCCGCCGCCTGGCTGATCTGCCGCAGGGCCGCTGGGAAACGGTCGACTACCTCGACCTTGACCCGGGCAAACCAGAGGGCCTTGTGCCCGTCAAGATCGTGATGACGCTCGACGGCGAGGGCATTCACTACGACCTCGAGGGCAGCGCGGGTGTCGTCGACACCTTTCTCAACTCGGGCTACGGCACCACGTTCTCGGCGATCTACGCTGGCACAAAGACGTTCTTCCCTGACGTGCCGCTGAACTCGGGCTTTTACGCGGCGGTGACCGCCGAGATCGGGCCAGAGGGCACGGTTGTCAATGCCGGCTGGCCGCACGCGGTCACCGGGTTCTGCTCAGGCCCGTACGAGAAACTCATGAACGGCATTTTCGAGATCTGGTCGCAGATCATGCCTGAGCGAGCGATGGCGTGCGCATTCAATCTCGAGTATCTGCTCGTCGGCGGCCGCGACTCGCGCCGCGAAGAGAACCCGTATTTCATGTGGTACGACTGGATGGCCGGCGGCTGGGGCGGCCGCTCCTCGAAGGACGGCTCGACGGCTACGGCGCCGGTGTTCGGCGTGGGTCTTGCCGTGCAGGCGTGCGAAGGGCAAGAGCGATTGACCCCCGTGCTCACCACGATGCACCGCATTGGCACCGACTCGGGCGGGCCCGGCCGGTTCCGCGGTGGCTGCGGCGTCGAAAAGGGCGGCACGCTGACCGACGCCGACGCCTCGGTCATGAGCTACTGCTGCGACCGAGCGCGCTCGATCACCTGGGGCATCGAGGGCGGGCTGCCCTCCATTCCCCACGGCGTATGGCTCAACCGCGACACCGAGAACGAGCGCTTCCTGGGCTCCATCTTCTCGTCGGTTCCGGTGCAACCCGGCGACACGTTCTATCGCCCCTCCGCGGGCGGCGGTGGCTTCGGCGATCCGCTCGACCGCACCCCAGAGGAGGTGCTCGAGGACGTGATCGACGATTACGTCTCGATCGAGCGCGCCGCCGCTGACTACGGTGTCGTCATCACCCCCATCGATCCCGATCTCGATCTCTACGAGCTGGATCGCGAGCGCACGGCCGAGCAGCGGACGTACATTCGTCAGCACCGCAGGGGCTGGCTCGAGACCGACCCCGCGACCGTGGCGGAGCAGTACCGCGCTGGCGAAATCGATCTACTCGATGTGATTCGCCGGCACGGCGTGATCCTCGACTGGGGCACTGGCGAGCTCTTCGAGGAAACGACCCGGCAGCACCGCGAGCAAATGACCCGGCGCTCGGCAGCGCACTGGGAGCGCTAGCGGTCGCGAATAAACGGCGAGGTGCCACGCGCCGAGCGATGGCTCCCCGGGAACACCAGCCCGGGGAGCCCCCGCTCAGTGCACCCTGCGACGTGACTTGGCAGCAATGATGCTCCACCGATTTTTGAGTCGCATTGTGCAGATGACCGAGAAGCACCGGGAATGTTCCCGCCGATGCACAATACTTGTTCGTCACACCTTCCATAACAATAAGTTCCGATGCCAAGCGGTGGGGCCGCCAGGCGCACCCGACCCACCCACCGCAACGGCACCCGCCGACGCGGCATCAGAACCCCGCCGCCGCTTCCGATCTCGTGCACTGCAGTACGAGCAGATCGTCGAGCGGCAACACCCGGATACCAATGGAGGTACACATCGTGAGTTTCAATCTCACCGGGACCAACGACGACGTCGAGGCCACAGACGCACTCGCTCGTCAGGGCAGCGATGAAGACCAGATGAAGCGCGGATCGCTCGCTCTCGCCTGGTACGGAGTTGCGAGCGCGTTCTTCTTCGTCTACATCGGTGCCGCAATGGCCGCTGCGTATGGCACGGTCAACGCGATCATCGGCATCATTCTGACCATCATCGCGTACGGCGCCATCAACGCAGTGCTCTCGAAGTACGCGCTCAACAACCGCACCACAGTGGCCCAGTTTTCGCGCACCATTTTGGGCACCGCAGGATCGTCGATCGCAACGATCATCTTCGCGCTCGTCGCGATCTACTACGCCGTGTTCGAGGGCTCGATTGTCGCGTACGCCTTCATGGCTGCGTTCGGCGGCGAGATGTGGGTGTGGAGCCTGGTCGTCGTGATCTACTCGACGCCGCTGATCATCGGCGGCGTGCGGCGGTTCCTCGACAAGCTCAACGGCTGGCTGATGCCGCTCTACTTCTTCGGGTTGATCGCCGCGGTGATCTGGGCAGGCGTGCAGTACGGCTTTAGCGACGCGTGGCTCACCCACGCGCCCGAGGTACCGCTGCCGTTCTCGCTCGGCGGCCCGGGCTGGCTCGCGACGTTCGCCGGGTACATGGGCATCTGGATCATGATGATGTTCACGATGGACTACGCGGCGCTCGGCAAGCGGAAGGACGTCAAGTTCCACCAGGTCTTCACCTTCGGCCCGGTGTTCTACGTGCTCGCTTACGGCTTCTCGGCATTCGTCGGTATCTTCCTGACGTTCACGATTCCCGGCATGGAGGTCTCCGAGAGCGGCGTCGCCGGCGGCATGGTCTCGCTCATGGGCATTCTCGGCCTGATCGTGATCATCGCATCGCAGACGCGCATCAACACGGCGAACTACTACCTCGGCGCGGCCAACCTGAAGGCGTTCGGCGAGCGCGTGCTTCGCTTGAATATGCCGAACATCGTGTGGGTGCTGATCTCGTCGCTGATCATCTTCCTGCTGATGCTGCTGCCCATCGTGCAGTACCTGCTGCTGGCGCTCGCCTGGCAGGGCGTGCTCGTTACGGCGTGGGTCGCGATCGCGCTGACGCACGTGCTGTTGAACCGCGGCGAGAACCAGGAGCACTCGGCGATCGGCGATCAGCACTACCGAGCATTCAATAGCAACGGTCTCATCTCGTGGATCGTCGGCACCGTGATCGGTTTCGTCATGCTGCAGCTCGGCACGATCAACCCCGACCTCGCGGGCGTCGGTTCGACGTGGGGCCCGATCCTCACGGCCGTCTCGGCGGCCATCGTCTACGCGATCCTGTGGAAGGTGCACCCGACGAGCCGCACCGGCTTGATCAAGGTCGTGCACGCCTAGTCGCACTCCACGGCGCGCAGCACTCGCGCGCCACACTGGCGGGCCGCTTCCGGGACACCCCGGAGGCGGCCCGTTTTCATGCGCGGTTCGCATGTGCGCGACGCTTGCATGCGCGGCCCGCCCCGCCGCTAGTACGGCTCGATGTCGACGAGGCGCAGCGCCATGAGGCACGTCGCCTTGCCCTCCAGGGTGTCGAGGGAGAGCCCCAGAATCTCTTCGATGCGGTGAATGCGGTAGCCAAGCGAATTGCGGTGAATGAACAACTCCTCGCAGGTGCGCGACGGCTGGGCGTCGTTGCGGATCCAGGTGCGCAGCGTAGGCAGCAGCTCCGTGCTGCGCTGCTCGTCGTGCTCGAGTAGCGGTGCTAGAAAGCGCTCCGCCGATTCGCGCGCCCCGCGCCCCGCGGCCGCAGCAACCACGGCGCTCAGACCGAGCGCCGGTGCGACGACCGGCTTCGACGTGTGGTGCACGAGATCGAGGGCGTGCACGAGCGAGATACGCAGCTCATCGATGGTGCGGATCGGGCCGCGGTACACGAGCGGCAGGGCCGGCTTGATCAGGAGGAGCTGCTCAGAGGCCTCGGCGAAGCTCTCGCGGGGAAACTGCGCGAGCGCGATCAGGCGGTCGTCGATTTCGGCGACGCGCACGTCGTGGAAGACGTCGTGCAGCGCGACGCGCAATTTCCACGCGGCCGCGGCGTGGTCGCCGCTCAGGTCGGCGACGGCCAACGCCGACTCGGCCCGGCGGCTCAGTCCGAGCTCGTGAAACGCGTTCGCGACATCGCTGCGCGTCGATTCCGACCAGCCGACGCAGCGGTTCACGAACCGCAGCATGTCTTGGTGGCTGCTCGCATCGACTGCGACGGCGCGATTCAATTGCAGCGCGAGGATCGCGGTCACCGGCGCGAGCAGCGTCTCCACCTCGATCGCAGAGCGGTGCAGCTTGACCGCGAGTTGGCAGGGATTGCTCAGGCCCATCGGCAGCGGAATGCTGAGCACATCGGGGCCCTCGGCGCGGCCCGCTCCCGTGCGCCACGTCGCCGTCTCTGGGTACTGCGCGATGAGTGAGTCGAACGCGTCGTAGACCGCGAGCGGCCCCTCGATGACCGCGTGGATCGCCGCGAGCAGCGTGGTGATCTCGGCGCCCTGGCTCGCGAGTCGGGCGCACTCGTCGGCGAGCAGCCAGCCGCGGTCGAACCGTTTCAGGCGCTCAGCCTGCAGCCACTCCTCGACGAACTGGTCGATCTTGTGCAGCGGCACCGTGGTCGGCACCTCAAGCAGCGGCACATCGTAGGCGGCGCAGGCCGTGACGAGCCCGGGCGGCAGGTGACGGTGTGCCGGCCCCACGGCGAACGCGACCGCCGAGACGGGCACGCGGGCGAGGCGCTCAACGTAGCCGTCCCAGATGCTGGGCTCCATGAAGTTCATGCCGATGCCCGATGTCAGCAGCAGCACGTTTTCATCGAGATACGGGGTGGGATCGAGGTGCTCCATCGGCGCGCAGCGCACGATCTCGCGGTCGAGTCGCTTCGCAGTAGATGGGGTTTCGAGCCGTAGATCGAGCGACGGGTCGGCGAGCAGGTCGACGATGCGCATTCGACTCCTCCATTGCAGTTGCACAAATCAGTCTTCAACATTCTTGCGATTGCATAATAACGCCGCGCGAGGCCACGGCGTAGCTTTAACGTCATGACTGCACACCGTCGTGAAGAAATCACTGTCAACTCAGATATGGGCGAGGCCTTTGGCCTCCACACGTTCGGCAACGATCCGGCACTGATGCCGATCATCGATGTCGCGAACGTCGCCTGCGGCTTTCACGCGGGCGATCCGCAAGCCATGGCGGCCACCGTTGCGCTCGCGGGCGAGCACGGCGTTCGCGTCGGCGCGCACCCCGGATTGCCCGACCTCGTCGGTTTCGGCCGCCGCGAGATGAAGCTCACCCCGGAGGAGGTCGAGAATCTCATTCGTTACCAAGTCGGCGCCCTGAGCGGATTTCTGCGGAAGACCGGCGTCGAGCTAAACCACATCAAGCCGCACGGCTCGCTCTACGGCATGCTCGCCCGCGACGAAGAGCTGATGCTCGGGGCCGTGCGCGTCGCAGCTGACTTCGGCGTCTCGATCTTCGGCATCGCGGGCTCCGCGCACCAGCGAGTCGCAGAGCGCGAGGGCGTGCCGTTCGTCGGCGAACTCTACGTCGACCTCGACTACAACTCTGACGGCGGGCTCATCATCCTGCGTCAGCCGCACGCCACCGATCCGGCAGCCGCGGCCGAGCGCACGCGCCGCGCGGTCGAGACCGGCACGATTCTCGCGAACGACGGCACCGAATTGCCGATGAGCTTCGGCAGCGTCTGTGTGCACTCGGACACCCCGAACGCCGTCGAGGTCGCGCACGCCGTGCGCGACGCGCTCGCAGCGTAACGAACCCCTTCCTCACTTCTACCCAACACCGCATCACTGGAGATCACACACATGAGTTCACAGGTCATCGCACCGCTCCCCGGCATTTTCTACCGCAGCCCCGCCCCAGGGAAGGCACCGTTCGTCGAGGTGGGTGACACCGTCGAGGCCGGCCAGACTATCGGCGTCATCGAGATCATGAAGCAGTTCACCGAGGTTCGCTCCGACGCCGCCGGCACGGTGGCCTCGTTCGCGGTCGAAGACAACGGCACGGTTGGCCCCGGCGACGTCATCGCGACGATCGACTGATGAACAGCGACGGGAGCAAAGGAGCACCTGCAGTGAAGAAACTTCTCATCGCCAACCGCGGCGAAATCGCGATCCGCGTGATTCGCACCGCGAAAGAAATGGGCATTGCCACGGTCGCCGTGGTCAGCGAGGCCGATCGCGGCTCCAACGTTGAGCGCTACGCCGACGAAACACACGTCATCGGGCCGGCACCTGCCGGGCTGAGCTACCTCAACCACGACGCGATTCTCGCGGCGGCCGAGGCGAGCGGCGCTGACGCCGTGCACCCCGGATACGGCTTCCTCTCTGAGAACGCCGACTTTGCTCGCCGCGTGCAAGCGGCCGGGCTGGTCTGGGTCGGGCCCGATCCCGAATCGATTGAACTCATGGGCAACAAGGCCCGTGCCCGCGAGGCGGCAATCGCCGCGGGCGTGCCGGTGCTGAAGGGCACCGAGGGCACGCTCGACATCGAATCTGACATCGAAGCGATCGCCGACGACATCGGCTACCCGCTCGTCGTGAAGGCCTCGGCGGGCGGCGGCGGGCGCGGCATTCGCCGCATCAACTCCCGCGCCGACGTGCGCGGCACAGTCGACATCGCTCAGGCCGAGGCACTCGCGGCGTTCGGCTCGAGCGACGTCTACTTCGAGCGCTTTGTGACCCGCGCCCGCCATGTCGAGGTGCAGGTCTTCGGTGACGGCGAATCGTGGGTGCACCTCGGCGACCGCGACTGCTCGATGCAGCGTCGTCAGCAGAAGGTCATCGAGGAGGCCCCGGCCCCCGATCTGCCCGACGACATTCGCGCGCAAATGCGCGGGACGTCGGTCGAGCTCGCGCGCCAGTCCAAGTACACGGGCGCGGGCACGGTCGAATTTCTGTACGATCCGGTGCGTCACGAGGTCGCGTTCATCGAGATGAATACCCGACTACAGGTCGAGCACCCGATCAGTGAGGCCATCACCGGGATCGACCTCGTGCGCGAGCAGCTGCGCGTCGCCGCGGGCGAAAAGCTCGGTTACACGCAGGCCGACATCACGTTCGAGGGGCACGCGTTCGAATTCCGCATCAACGCCGAAGATCCCGAGAACAACTTCATGCCGAGCCCCGGCGTAATTGAGACGCTCGAGCTTTCGGGCGGGCCGGGCGTGCGCGCCGACTTCGGTTTCTCAGCCGGTCAGACCGTGATGCCCTTCTATGACTCACTGCTCGGCAAGGTCGTCGTCTGGGCCGCCGACCGCGACCAGGCGCTCGCCCGCGCGGTGCGCGTGCTCGAAGAGACGAAAATCTCGGGCATCAAGACGACGGTGCCGCTGATGCGGCGGCTCGTGGAGCTTGACGACTTCGGCACAGCGCAGCACTACACCACCTACATCGAATCGGTACCCGGACTGTTGGGAGAGCCAGCATGACCCTGCCAGAGCACGCCCGCTACACCTGGGGAGGCGACGAGTTCTTGCTCGTCGAGATCACCCCGGATATGTCGCTCGAATCGAACTTCATCGCGAACGCGATGGCGCTCGGGCTCGAGACGGCCGCACTCGACGGCATCGTCGACATCTGCCCCGCCAATGCCTCGCTCCTCGTGCGATTCGACCCTGACGCGCTCGACCACGGTGTGCTCGAGGCGCGCCTGCGCGAGATCGAGTCCGAGGTGCGCAAGGCCACGGTGCAGCAGCTCGACACCCGCATCGTCGAGATGCCCGTCTGGTACGCAGATCCCTACACGCGAGAGGTCGAGGAGCGCTTTCGCGAGGGCTTCCACCAGCGCCCCGAGGGCACGGACCTCGACTACAGCGCGGAGGTGAACGGGCTCGCGTCGGCCGAAGAGTTCATTCGTCGGCACCACGAAACCCCCTGGATCGTCTCGATGGTGGGCTTCGTCGCGGGGCTTCCCTTCCTCTTCCAGCTCACACCGCGCGAGCGGCAGCTCGAAGTGCCGAAGTACCTGAGCCCACGCACCGACACCCCCGCGCTCACCATCGGCTACGGTGGCTGCTTCACCGCGCACTACTCGGTGCGGGGCGCGGGCGGCTATCAAATGCTCGGGATCACGCCGACGCCGATTTTCGATCCCGAACAGCGGCTCGCTGATTTTGCCGACTTCATGGTGCTTTTCCGCACCGGAGACATCGTGAAGTACCGCCCGGTCGACGAGGCCGAGTACCGCGAAATCGAGGCGCAGGTCGCCGCTGGCACCTACCGCTACAAGCAGGCCAAGGTCACGTTTACGCTGGCCGACGCCCTCGCTGACCCCGACGCTTACAACCGCACGTTGCTGGAGGCCCTCGATGTCGCTTGAGATTCTCACACCGGGATTAGCGACCACGGTGCAAGACCGTGGCCGCTTCGGGTACTACCGCTTCGGTATTCCGCAGGGCGGTGCGATGGACCAGTACTCCGCCGCGCTCGCGAACCGGCTCGTCGGTAACACCCGCGACGAGGCGGTGCTTGAGTGCACCTACCTTGGCCCGAAGATTCGCGTCGACGCCGAGACGGTGGTTGCCGTCACTGGCGCCCCCGTCGACGTGCTCGTCAACGGTGCTCCCGTCGCGGAGTATTCGCGCGTCGAGCTCGCTCCTGGCGACGAGCTGTCGTTCGGTGTAATTAAGGGCGGCGCGAAGTTCTTCATCGCGGCGGCCGGCGGCATCGATGTGGCGGAGGTGCTGGGTTCGCGCTCGACCTACCCCATCGGCAAGATGGGCGGCTTCGAGGGTCGGGCGCTGCAGGCGGGCGACGTCGTGCCCGTCGGCGAGCCGCTCCCCGAGAGCCTGCCGCGCCTCGACGAGGTGCCTGAGGAGTGGCGCCCCGACTTTGGTCGCGAGGTCACCGTGCGCATCATGCTCGGCCTATACGACCACAAACTCACCGAGGGCGGACTCGCGAATCTGACCGAGGCAGAGTGGACGCTGACGCCCGTCGCCGACCGCATGGGGCTGCGCTTTGACGGCCCCGGTGCGGAGTGGAAGCACGAAGAGCAGCCGTTTGGCGCCGGTCAGGATCCGTCGAACATCACGGACGCTGGCTATGCGGTCGGCTCGATCCAGATCCCCGGTGGCACTCAGCCGATCGTGCTGCACTGCGATGCGGTGTCTGGCGGCGGCTACGCCCAGGCCGGCACGGTCATCAGTGCCGACATGGATCTCTTCGCGCGCATGGCCCCCGGCACGAAGGTGCGGTTCCAGGCCGTCACGATGGACGAGGCGCTCGCAGCACGCGCTGAGCGCACAGCCCGCTTCACGCGGGTCTGGTCATAGGAAGAGGGAGGGAACGCCATGCCGCTCGTCACGATCAAGATGTTCGAACACCGGCTGCAAAACGACCCCGAGCTCGCGAAACGGCTCGCGGTCGCGGTCGACGCACTCGTCGCTGAGTACTGCACGGGGCCCGACGGCGCGCGCCCAGACACCTGGGTAACGGTCGAAGGGGTACCCCGCGAACAGTGGACCTTTAACGGGGAGATTCGCTAGCTCTCACATCTCCCGTGCACGCCTCTCGTGCTTTCGCTCAGCTTCCGCCATGATGAGGGGTGGGGGTACGTGAAGGCGTGCCATAGGGACACGATCGAGGAGCACACATGTCTACACAAGCAACCGGAGCCGCTCAGAAGTCTTCACTGGGCGATGGGTTTCGCACCGCACTCGGCATTGGTGGCCTCATCGCCGTCGTGCTGGGCCTCTTGATTATCTTCTTCCCCGCGAAGTCGGGTGCGGTAACGATGCAGATCGTGGCTGCGGTGACCGCGGCCTACGCGCTCGTCGTCGGCGTTGTCTACCTCGGCACCGCGCTGTTCGGCCGCGGTATCGGTGGCTGGGCGCGCACCGGGCACATCGTGCTCGGGCTGCTGTACGTGATCGGCGGCGTCGTGATGCTCGTCAACCTCGGTGCGACCGCTGCGCTGCTCACCATCTTCCTGTCGGTGACCGTCGGCGTGCTGTGGCTGTTCGAGGGTGTGCTCGCGTTCACCACGCTGAAGCAGGCGCCGAACCGGGTCTGGGGCATCATTCACGGCGTGATCAGCGTGCTCGCCGGTCTCACCCTGATTCTCTCGCCGCTGCTCGGCGCGGTCACGCTGTGGCTGCTGCTCGGCATCTCGATGCTCGTACTCGGCATCGTGCAGGCCGTGCGTGCGTTCGGCATGAAGACCGTCTAACTCGACTGGCGGGGATGCGCCCCGCTCAAACGCGACTGAGGAGCTACTTTCGTGAGCGATGACACCGGCATTCTGATCTTTCTTGGCATCGGCGTGCTGGTGCTCGTCGCAATCGTCTTCTTCGGGATTCGCAGCTCGCGCAAGAAGCGTGTGGCCGAGGCGCCGACCTGGCAGACTCGCGTGAGCTGGACCGGGGGACAGCCAGTGCTTGAGAGTACTGACCTGGAACTGCACGACAAGCGCCAAGAAGAACTGTTTCGGCAGGCGCATCCCGCTGGCAGCATTGTTGAGGCTGTGCCGGTGCCCGGGCCGAATGGCGAGGGTGTGCCGACCGACCTGCGAGTGTCGCGCGTCGGACGCAGCCTGCGAGCCGGATGGCCGAAGGCGAAACTCGGTCTGTCGGTCTACTTCGAGCCGTGGGAGCGCGCCGAGTTTCCTGTCTCGTTCCCGGTGAAGGGCACGAACAAAGCCGTCATCGTTGACTTCGATGCGGAGGGCGTCGCTGCCCGTGACGCCGCCGGCGCCGTCGTGTGGGGCTCGCCGTGGGCAACGCTCACGTTCTCGAACGGCCCCGACATCATCATCGCCGACGGCGCCAACAAGCGCGTGCAATTCGAGTACAAGGATTTGCCAGAGCTCGAGGCGATCCTCATCAAGTACGGCACGCTCCGCCAGATGCACTTTTAGGCGACGGACCCACCTGGCCCGCCCACGCTCGATCTGGCTAGCGCATGCCCTCGAGCAGCTCGGCCGTGATTTCGCCCTCGCCTGAGGCGAGCATGACGTATTTGCGTAGCATGACGAGTGCGGCGGAGGCCTTGTCGAACTCGGCGGCGACGAATTGGTCGCTGCCGATCAGCGCGAGCGCGTCGCGGGCGGGCATTACGGCGCCCTTGATTTGCTCACCGCGGCGAGCGGGCGCGAGCGCGCGCAATTCGGCCATCGACGTGAAGATGGGCAGCACGGGCTTGCCCGTCGTCGAACGGATGGTGCGCGCACGGTGCCCGCGCTTCTTCGACGGTGTGCCGGTCACATCGACGACGAGGTAGCCGTCGCGTAGCGCATTCAGAAAGGCTGCGAGATGCTCGTAATCGGGGGTGGCCTGCAGTGCGTTGAGGGCTTCACGCACCGCCTCGTTCGCGTAGTCGGCGTGCACGTCATCTGGGATCGGCGGCTGCTCGGTCATGGGCACCAGCCTACGCGTTCACTCCTCGCCGATGCCGCGCGCTGCGAGTGCCTCGCCGGTGAGCTGCGCATGCGCGACCGTGCGCAACACGAGCGGTACGACGCGCGCTCGCGGGTCGCGTTCGAGCCCGCGCGCGCGGGCGGCCGCGGCAGTCTCGTGGGCGATGCCGAGGATGCTCGGGATCGCTCTGATCACGAGCGAGAATGCGAGGGCAACCCGCTCCGGCTTCGCGCCGAAGCGCCTGAGCGGCCCGATCAGCCAGGTGATGGTGTCGAGCATGTCGTCGACGGCGGTGCTCGCGGTGACGGTGCTCGCGGCGAGGATCAACGCAAACAGGTCGCCGATCACGGAGTAGCCGCGAGCGAAACCGGCGGCCCAGGCGTCGGCGCTCGGCACTATGAGACCGCTCGCCCCCCAGCCGCCGTCTCTTGCGAATGCCGCGCTCGTCGAGGTAAACAGGAGGAGCGGCACGGCGATCAGGGCGAAGCGACGCGACACCCGCCAGAACTCGCGACCGCGCAGACCGGCGAGTGCCGCTAGCACCACGCCGATGACCAATCCCCCAGTGGTGAACAGTGGGCCGCCAGTCGCCATGATCGCGATCGCGAACGCGAAGAGGCCGAGCAGTTTCGCGCCAGGCCTGAGTCGATGCAGCGGGCTCTGGCGGGCGATGTATTCGCCGAGCGGTGAGGCGGAGATCATCGCGTCACCGGCTGATCGGGGTGCTGAGGTGATCGGGTGGCTGGGTCGCCGCGCGTCGATAGTGCGCGATCGCGGCGGCGGGCGCTCCATCGAACACCACGCGGCCGTCTTCGACCACGAGCGTGCGGTCGGCGCGGGCGGCAAGGTCGAGATCGTGGGTCACGACGATGACCTGCTGCGGCAGCGACATCAGCAGGTCGCCAATCATGCTGGCGTTGCGCAGGTCGAGCAGGGTCGTGGGTTCGTCTGCGACGAGGATCGCGGGGTCAGTGGCGAGCACCGACGTAATGGCGAGCAACTGTCTCTGCCCGCCTGAGAGCGTGTGCACGCTGTGGTCGGCGAGGTGCTGCAACCCAAAGCGTTCGAGTGCTGCGAGGGCCGCGGCACGGCGCTCAGCCTTGTCGGGGTGGCTGCGGCGAAACGAGAGCGAGACGTCTTCGATCACCGTCGGCATGATGAGTTGCGCGGCGGGATCGGTGAAGACGAAGCCGACGCGGCGGCGCACGGCTGCCCCGTCGTGTCGGGTGTCGAGCATTCGAGCCGACGCATCTTCTTCGCCCAGTTCGATCCCGACGGAACCCGCTGCGGGCTCGACGAGCCCGTTGACAAGTCGCGCGAGCGTCGACTTGCCCGACCCGTTACCGCCAATGATCGAGACACGGCGTTCGGTGAGCGAGAGCGTGGTCAACCGCAAGATCGTGAGGTCTTCCGTCGCGGTTGGCGCTGTCACGATGACGTCGCGCAGGTGCACCGCGCTCTGCGCCGCAGCGCGACCCGCGACAGCACCCGCGGCACCCGACTCATTCGAGCCGGGTGCCGCGGGTGCTGCGTGCGCGTCAGTGGTCATCGACGAGAGGGTAGCAGGGCGGGGAAGGCGCGATGCACCGCGGTCGCGATGATGGCGACGAGTAGCGTCTTGATGAGGTCGCCGGGCCAGAAGGAGAGGTCGAACAGGAAAGCCGCGCCAATGGTCATGTCAGCACGCCACGCGAGGCCGAGCGGCCCGAGGAGGTGCACGAAGACGAGGTTTGCGATCAGACCGGCAAGAAAGATCAGCGGCACACTCGTGGCGATCTTGCGCCGCGGCAGACGCTCAACGATAAAGCCGGTGAGCCACGCGGCGAGCGGAAAGCTCACGAGGTAGCCAATGGTCGGCCCGGCGAACGGCGCGAGCCCGGCCGAGCCGCCGCTGAAAATAGGAAGACCGGCTGCGCCGACCGCCATGTAGAGCAGCACCGCGAGCAACCCTCTATTGGCACCGAGCACCGCGCCCGAGAGCAACACCGCGAGTGTCTGCAGCGTGATCGAGGCGGGGCCGAGGCTGATGCCGGGAATGATGGCGCAGACGGCGATGAGCGCCGCGAATGTGGCGATGAGAGCGAGGTCGGTCGCGACGCTGCGGCGGCGGGGCGCGGCATGCGTTGCAGTGTCGTGCGGCGTCTCGTTCGGCGCCTCGTGCGGCGGGGCGGCTGGGTTAGTAGCGGTCACGATGCCTCCGGAGTGTGTCGTGCGCAGCGTAGTGCGCGCGTGGTGTTCGATGCGCTTCGGCGGCCGGTGATGACACCAACCTGAACAGTGTTCTGGTGAACAGTGTTCAGGTTAGCGCTAGGCTGGGGAAATGCGCAACACGCTCTCCGATGTCGTCGCCGCAGCGCTGCGCGTGCTCGACGCTCAGGGTCTCGAAGGATGCTCAATGCGTCGTGTCGCCGCCGAGCTCGATGTGCAGCCGAGCGCGCTGTACCATCACGTTCCCAACAAGCAGAGCCTGCTCGCGCTCATGGCCGACGAGATTGTCGCCGCGGTGCCCGATCCTGAGCTGCTCTCTGTGAGTGATGCTGCCGCGTCCGACGACACCGACCGCGCGCGCTTCATCTGTCTCGCGCTGCGGGGTGCGATGCTTCAGGTGCGTGACGGGGCGGATGTCGTGGCGACCGCGGCCGCGTTTCGACTCGGATCGTCGGCCGTCGAGCGACGGCTCGCAGCACTCGTCGGGGCCGACGGCGCGCGCACGCTGCTGCTCTACACATTCGGCCACGCGCAGGCGACGCAGACGCATCGCCAGGCGGCGGCGCTCGGTGCGCTCGGCGGCCTCGTGGGGGGCGGCGACGGCGACAGTGGTGCCGCGGATGGGGTCCAGACCACACGACCAGACGCGGATCCCGCAGCCGATCTCGACGCTTCCTTCGAGCGGGGGCTCGACATTGTCGTTGCCGGGCTCACGGTACCCTGCTCTCATGGCTTCGCGTGATCTGACCTACGAACACGGCCCGGTGACGATGGCCTACACGGAGACGAGTGGCCCAGTCGACGGCGGCGATCGCGTGTTTGTGCTGATACACGGCATCGGCATGGGACGCGTTGTGTACGCGGGAGTCGGAGAAGAGCTCTCGGCGAACGCGCGAGTGCTCGCAGTCGATCTGCCGGGGTTCGGCGACTCGCCCGAGCCGGGCACGGTCGCGACGCTCGAAGAGACGGCCGAGGTCATCGCGCAGTTCGTGCGCGACCGGGTGCCGGGGCGGGCGGTACTCGTCGGGCACTCTATGGGCACGCAGATTGTTGCCGAGGTCGCGTACCGGCACCCCGAGCTCGTCGAGGCACTCGTACTCATTGCCCCGACCGTGAATCGGCACGAGCGCACGGCGATCCGCCAGGGGCTGCGCATGGTTCAAGACCTTGCGGGAGAGACGCCCCGGGTGCTGCTGCTCGGCATGTGGGAGTACGCGAAGACGAGCCCGAAGTGGTTCTTGAACAAGCTGCGGTTCATGCTGGCGCACCGCATCGAGGCGATCTGCCCGCACATCGAGGTGCCCACGCTCGTGCTGAGCGGCGAGGTCGACCGCGTCTGCCCGCTCGACTGGGTGGCCGAGGTTGCAGCGGCTCTGCCAGACGGCACGATGGAGAAGATCCCGGATCGGGGTCACGAGGCAATGATTCGTAGCCCAGAGCCGGTGGCGTCGATGATCCTGGACTTCTTGGGGACTCGATCAGCGGGTATGGGAAACGCGACGAGTTCGTTAGCGTAGGGCTCAGGCGCTGTGCGTTTCGACGAGCGCCGCAGCTGAGGGGTGGTCGCGTGCGGAAGAACCTGAAAGTACTCGCCTGGGTAGGCGTCGGCATCATGGTGCTGTCGTTCCTGTGTAGCTACGCCCTCAACTTCCTGACTCCGGCGTTCGTGGGCGCAAATGATTTTTACTGGGTGTTCATGGGGCTCGTGAGCTTCATCGGGACGGTCGGCACGACGACGGGTTCGGTGTTTCTCGCGGGCGCGCTGCTCATTCACTTCGGCTTGGATCGCCGCGAGCTCACTGGCGCTGACCCTGAGCCGGGCGCAGCGGGGGAGTGAACACGGGTGACCCGATCCTTCACCCTGGTGACCGTGGCCGACGTGCCGCCGGAGGTGCTCTTCGCGGCCTCGCTCGATATTGATCGGCACGTCGCCTCGATGGCACGGTCGCGCGAGCGGGCGATCGGTGGGGTGACGTCGGGATCGATCGGGCTGGGCGAGCACGTGACGTGGCGGGCGCGGCACTTCGGCGTCTGGTTCACGATGACCTCGCGCATTACCGAGCTCGAGGCACCGCTCAGGTTTGTTGATGAGCAGATTGCCGGGCCATTTCGGCGTTTCCGGCACGAGCACGTTTTTGAAGCGATTGGTGCTGATGCGGCTGTGGGCGCGCGCATGGGCACCCGCATGAGCGACACGATTACGCTCGCGTCGCCAGTCTTTGGTGGGTTGGTCGAGGACGTCGTGCTGGTGCCGTATCTGCGCGGTCTGATTGCGTGGCGGAATGCCGAATTGCTTGCGTCACTGTAGTCGGCATGTCGTGGGATCGATGCGTCTACACTCGAACGTATGTTCGAAACAGTGATCGGTCCACAGATGTCGATGAGCGACGACACCGTCGTCGTCTGGTTGGTCGAGGGTCGGCCAGCGCGGCTCGTATTTGAGCGTTCCAGGTGGCGGGTCGAGGGCGACCCGCTTCCCATTATCGAGGTGCCCGATGGGCACATGCACCCGCTCATTACGCATTCGGATGAGCGTCACACCGGCTGGCGGTGCACGGTGAAGCGCGACGGTGGCGCCGAACAGCTCGAACTCGCGGTGCGGCGCGAGGGCGTCAGCTGGGTAGCTGAGCGCCTCGCGCCCTGAGGTGGCCGCTCGACGTCACCGTGACGAGCTCAGACGTGATGAGCTCAGACGAGATGAGCTCAGACGAGATCTGGATTCTTCTTCGCATAGCGTTCGGCGTCGTCCTCTGAGATGACGACGAGGCCGCGCGGCGTGTGCGCAAGCGCGGTGAGAGCTTTCAACCAGATCTGGTTGTATTCCGGCTCGCGGCTGCCCGAGAACCGGAACGCCACCGTTACGTAGGGCGACAACCAGACGGAAACCCGCCCGCTGCCCTCACCCGTTCCCCTGTGCCAGCTCAGGAAGAAACATTCCTGCTTACGTAGTTTTTGTCCGATCACGAACTTCAAGTGCAGCAGAAGTCGGTCTTCGAACTCGTACTCATGGCCCCCATGAATCAAATACCCCATGATCGACAGCATTCCACAGGTGGGGGACCAAAGAAATTCCACGCCGTAAATTCGACGCTGGGCTAGTCATCTTCATGCTGAAACATGCATCGCCTGTGCAATTCATCCAACGCACGCAAATGGCCGTTATTGCCGTGACTTACGGTCCATTTCAGTGCTCTCGACCGGGGTGGGGGTGTGCGAGGGTGGGGTGCGGTGCATGTAGATGTCCATGGGGGTTTCGTGGTCGAGCTCGAAGCCGTGTCGTTCGTACAGGTGGCGCGCCGAGCTTCCCTGCAACACGTTTAGCCGGAAGACTCGCCCTGCGTACCCAGGGTCAGAGAGTAGATAGGTGAGCACTTCGCCGCCGATACCCGCACCCTGGTGGTGCGGCGCCAAGTAGAAGTGCTCGATCCAGTAGCTCTCGGCATCGGGTCGAATCGCGACGAGCCCTGCATCGTGACCGTCCACCTCGATCACACGCGTGTATTCCGGTGCGAAGGCGTCGAGAAAGCGCTGCCGCACCCGCGTCGCATCGAAGCGACCGAGGCGTTCGAGGTCGGGGCGCATCACTTCGGCCCGCACCTCGGCCATCCACTTCGCGTCAGAGCTGTCGCTCGGCCGGAAGCTCCATGTTGGCTTCATCTCAGATGCTCAGAAGCTCAAAAGGCTCAGAACAGCGTGTTCTTGTCTTCCATGCCGCGCATCGCGTCGTAGTCGAGCAACAGGCAGCGGATGCCGCGGTCCTCTGCCAGCGTGCGCGCCTGCGGCTTGATCTCTTGCGCGGCGAAGACGCCGACGACGGGCGCGAGCTTTGGGTCGCGGTTCATTAGTTCGAGGTAGCGGGTGAGCTGCTCGACGCCGTCAATGCCGCCGCGGCGTTTGATCTCGATCGCTACCGATCCGCCGTTCTCGTCTTTCGCCAGGATGTCGACCGGGCCAATCGGGGTCATGTATTCGCGGCGCACGAGTGTGTGTCCCTCGCCCGCGAGCTCGATCTGTTCGGCCAGCAGCTCTTGCAGGTGCGCCTCGACGCCGTCCTTAATGAGCCCGGGGTCGACGCCGAGATCGTGGGAGCTATCGTGAAACACCTCAAAGAGCGACACGATGAGCTTGTCAGCGGTCTTCTTGTGCGTGACCTGCCACGCTTCGACGATGCCGGCGCTGGTCTGATCTTCATCGAGTTCGACGGCGGAGAGTGAGCACGGCGGGCTCATCCAGTTCAGCGGTTTGTAAGAGCCGCCGTCCGAGTGCACGAGGATGCTGCCGTCGTTTTTGAGCATGAGCACGCGCTTCGCACGCGGCAGGTGCGCCGAGAGGCGGCCTGCATAGTCGACTGAGCAGTCTGCAACAACGATTCGCACCCGCGAGAGTTTACCGGGTCCGGCTTAGCGTGATGATCCGAAGCCCAGCTGAGGCTCGCGGGCGGCGCGCGCGGCGAGGCACACGAACGCGGCAAACGCAGCGAGCGGCCAGAATGCCTGCAGCAGGCCGACGTGCTCGCCGAGGAATCCGATGCTCATCGGGCCGAGCAAAAATGCGGTGTAAGCGATGGCCGAAACGGCGGCCACGTCACGCGTCGCTGTCGCGGGGTTGTCGGCCGCGGCAGAGATGCCGATCGGGAACCCAAACGCGCATCCGACGCCCCACAGCACGGCCCCCACAATCGCGGCCCACGAGAACGGGACGAGGATCACGCACGCGAGACCGGTGATCACCAGGATCGCGCCCCCGCGGAGCACCCGCACACGCCCAAAGCGAGTGAGCAGCCAAGACCCGGCGATGCGCACGAGCGTCATCGACACGAAAAACACACCGAGCGTGAGTGCCGCAGATTCGTTCGCGAAACCGCGGCCGTCGGCGAGGGCGAGCGGCAACCAGTCGCTCGCGGTGCCCTCGGCCAGCGCCATTGACATCGCGATCAGCCCGATCACGATGATGCGCGGTTCGCGCCACGGCGAATACGGGCGGGCCCCGATCGGTACACCGCCGGTCGTCGTGGGCACTGGAATGGGGCCCGTGTGCACGTTCGGGATCCCCTCCGGGAGTGGTTCGTCGCGGTTGCCCGGCGGCAGATTCGGCAGCGCGAAGATCGCGAGGATCAGGATCAGGGCGTACACGCCTCCGAGGTGCACCGGCACGATGATGCCCGTCGATTCTGCGAGCGCTGCGACGCCCATCGCACTCACGCTGCCGAGGCTGTAGGCGGCGTGCAGCAGCGGCATGCGCGGTTTACCGAGTGCGCGCTCCGCGCCCGCGCCACTGACGTTCATCGCCACGTCCGAGGTGCCGAATGTGAGCCCGTAGATCACCAGGAACACGACCGCGGGCGCGGGGGCGCCCACCCAGAACAGCGTCGCAGCAACGGGCAGCGCGAATGCCTGGCCGGTGATGCCGACGGCGAGCGTGCGCCGAGGGCCGAGCCACGACACCGTGCGGCCCGAGAACACGAGTCCGGTGAGTGATCCGAGCGCGAGGGAGAGACCGAACCAGCTCATCTCGAGCGTGCTGGCGCCCAGGTGGTCGCGCAGTGACGGGAGGCGCCCCAGCCAGCTGCCGAAGCCAAAGCCCAGTAGGGCGAAAATAACGAGTACCCCGTATGTCCAGCGCACGGCGAAGCGGGGGTCGGGCGAGCGGGTCACGAGGCTCCTGTGCAGTTCGACGGACCGAAGGAGTTCAGCGTATCAACGCGCGCCGTCGCCACGCGCGAGCGTGCGCAGATCGCGGTGAGGCTCAGACGCCCAGGGTGATCCAGCGCTCTCCGCGTGCCCGGATGCCGAGGGTGACCGCGCGCGCAGCCATGAACACGACGGTGAAGCCCGCGGTCAGCGCAATGAGCGCACCGGTGCCCGTGGGCACCAGCACCGTGAGCGCCCAGAGCAGCGGCAGATACGCCGCGAGATTCACGAGACTCGTCCAGGCGAGGTAGCGCGCGTCGCCCGCGCCCATCAAGACGCCGTCGAGCACGAACACGAGCCCAGCGAGTGGCAGGGAAACGCCGAGCACCAGAATCGCGCCTGGCAACATCGTGAGCACCTCTGCGTCGCTCGTGAACACGCGGCCGATCACGGGGCTCGCCAGCGCGAGAGCGCCGCCGAACACCACGCCGCACCCGATGCCCCAGAACACGGTGCGACGCATCACCGCTCGCGCGCGATCCCGGTTGCTGGAACCGAGAGCGTCGCCGATCAGCGCCTGCGCCGCGATCGCGAGGGCGTCGAGCGCGAACGCCGCGGTCGTAAATATGGTGAATACCACCTGATATCCGGCGGTCGCCGCGGTGCCGTGGCTCGTCGCCGCGAACACCGTCACGAGCAGCGCGGCGCGCAACCCGACCGTGCGAATAAACAACCAGCCGCCACTGCGACCCGCGTGGCCGACGCCATCACGCCGTGGCAACAGGCTCGCGCCAGTGCGGCGCACGTGGCGCACGACGACGATGAGATAGACGGCGACCATCGCCCACTGCGCCAGCACGGTGCCCCATGCGCTGCCCGCGATGCCGAACCCCAACCCGTAGATGAACCACCAGTTCAGCAGCGCATTGAGCGCGAAGCCGATCGTCGCTACCGCGAGCGGTGTGCGCGTGTCTTGGAGGCCGCGCAGCAGGCCGCTCGCGGCGAACACGATGAGCATCGCCGGAATGCCGAGGCACGAGACCGAGAGGTACGCGAGTGCCTGCCGCGCAGTGTCTTCGGCCGTGTTGAAGGCCGCCACGAGGGGGCCGCTCGCGAACCAGAGCGCGCCACCGACCACGACTCCGACGCCGAGGGCGAGCCACAGGCCATCGACACCCGCCTGCACGGCACCCGGCAGATCCCCCGCGCCGCGCCGCCGTGCGACGAGCGGCGTCGTCGCGTACGCGAGAAACACCATCAGCCCCACTGCGGTCTGCAGAATTGCACTGGCAACGGCGAGACCCGCGAGCGGCACGGCGCCGAGGTGGCCAATCAGCGCGGAGTCGACAATCAGAAACAGTGGCTCCGCGATGAGCGCGCCCAGCGCCGGGATCGCGAGATGCGCGATGCTTCGGTCGATGCCGCGGCGTTCGGCCCGCGGGGCGGCTGAGGTCATGGATCAACGGTAGCGGTTGGCGGCGAAACGCTCATAGGAATGCCTGACGCCACCAGTAGGGTGGTCGCATGAGCAACGCAGCGTCCACCTCCGGAATCGACCTGACCGAACTCGATCCTGCGGTGCGGCCGCAAGACGACCTCTACCGCCACGTGAACGGTCGCTGGATCGACCGCACGGAGATCCCAGCAGACAAGGCTCGCTATGGCTCGTTTGCTGTGCTCGCCGAGAACGCCGAAGAGGCCGTACGCGACATCATCACCGGTACCGAAGCGCCAGCCGCCGGTGACGGAGCTGCGACCGAGGCAGACAAGGTCGCGGCGCTGTACGCGAGCTTCATGGACGTTGAGCGGGCAGACGCCCTGGGCGCCGAGCCGATCACCGCCGACATCGCACGCGCGCAGGCGGTCGGCTCGATCGACGAGCTGCTCACCGTGGTCGCCGAGTTCGAGCGGCAGGGCCTGGGCGGCTTCTACGGCATGTACATCGACAATGATCCGGGCGATCCAGCCCGCTACATCGTGTTCGTGATGCAGGGTGGCCTCGGCCTGCCCGACGAGTCGTACTACCGCGAAGAGCAGTTTGCACAGATCCGAGAGCAGTACCAGGCGCACATCGCGCGCATGCTGGGCCTCGCGGGGGTCGCAGATGCCGAGCGCCTGGCCGGTCTCGCCTACGAGCTCGAACGGCGCATCGCAGCGACACACTGGGACAAGGTCGCGAGCCGCGACATCCAGAAAATGTACAACCTGCGCACCTTCGCCGAGCTGCAAGAACTGACTCCGCAGCTCGACTGGACCGCCTACCTCGACGCTATGGGGGCACCGCAATCGGCGTTCGCCGAGGTCGTCGCAGCCCAGCCCGAGGCAATCACCGGCCTGGCCGAGCTGCTCGTCGCCGACGAACTCGATGCGTGGCGTGCGTGGCTCGCATGGAGCCTCGTGCGGTCGTCTGCCGCGCTGCTGTCGCAAGAGATTTCGCGCGCGAACTTCGACTTCTACGGCACGGCGCTCACGGGCGCTCCAGAGCAGCGCGAGCGGTGGCGCCGCGGCGTCTCATTCGTCGAGGGCGCGATGGGCGAGGCGGTCGGCCGCCTCTACGTCGAGCGCCACTTTGACGAGCGCGCCAAGGCAGCCATGGACATTTTGGTCGAGCACCTCATCGAGGCGTACCGTGACTCAATCGAGCGCCTCGAATGGATGAGCCCCGAGACGCGCACCCGTGCTCTCGAGAAGCTCGACCGGTTCACCCCGAAGATCGGTTACCCGGTGAAGTGGCGCGACTACTCGGCGCTCGCCGCAGACGCCGGCGATCTCACCGGCAACTCTCGCCGTGTCGCCGAGCTCGAGTTTGCGCGCGAGATCGGCAAAGTGGGCAAGCCCATCGACCGCGACGAGTGGTTCATGACTCCGCAGACCGTCAATGCGTACTACAACCCGGGCTTCAACGAGATCGTCTTCCCCGCGGCGATCCTGCAGCCGCCGTTCTTCGACGTGAGCTGGGACGATGCGGCGAACTTCGGCGCAATCGGCGCGGTCATCGGGCACGAGATCGGCCACGGCTTCGACGATCAGGGCTCGCGCTACGACGGCGACGGCAAGCTCACTGACTGGTGGACCGAAGACGATCGCGCGGCGTTCGAGAAGCTGACGAGCGCGCTGATCGGACAGTACAACGCGTTGTCGCCCGAGGGCGCCGACGGGCAGACGGTCAACGGCGAACTCACCATCGGCGAGAACATCGGCGACCTCTCGGGCCTCGAAATCGCCTGGAAGGCGTACCTCCGGTCGCTCGGCGGCGCCGAGTCGCCGGTGATCGACGGGCTCACCGGCGCGCAGCGCTTCTACCTCGCGTGGGCGCAGGCCTGGCAGCAGAAGTCGCGCCCTGAAGAGACGGTGCGGCTGCTGACGATCGATCCGCACTCGCCGAACGAATTCCGTTGCAACCAGATCGTGCGCAACCTCGCGTCGTTCCACGCGGCGTTCGAGACGAGCGAGGGTGACGGCCTGTGGCTGGACCCCGCGGAGCGCGTCACGATCTGGTAGTTGGCGGGCGCGGCGAGCGCCTTTCGATCCGGGGCCAGCAGCCGGGGGATCTACTGCGCGGGAGGCGTGGGCGGTGCGTACTGCGCGGGCTGCGCGTACTGCGTCGGCTGGGCGTACTGCGTCGGCTGTGCGTACTGCGCTTGCTGCACGTGCTCCACGGGCTGCGCGAGCTGGCCGCGCACGGGCTCGAGCTCGGTCGGCAGCACGTACGGGGCGGGGCCGAACGCTTCCCGCGAGGCCTTGATGACGCGTCGCGCCAGCAGGTGATTGCCGGTGCCGCCGACCACTGCTCCGATGCCGAACGGCAGCACCTTGCCGATCACCGATGCACCGCCAATACCCGCGAGACGGTGCATGAAGGACGTCTTCAGTCGGTCAAGCAGCGGGCCCATGGCGTACCGAGGAACAGCCGAGGTGAGCATCTTCCCCCAGTAATCACGTCGGGATCCACCCCCGCCGACCGCCTGCGCGGTGACCTGGCGCACAAGATCTGCGCCCTCCTGGCCGAGCATGAGTGCGAGTACGAGCGCGCGAGTGCGCTCGCGGTCGGTGACCGCAATGCCGTGTACCTCCGCGATGGAGTGCGCGAAGAGCGCCGTCGCCTCGACGAAACCGAGTGTTTCTGCCCCGGCGAGACCCAGCGCGATCCCGGTGCCCACCGCCGGAATCACCGCGGCCGCGCCGACGCCAGCGCCGCCCGCCGTGACGGTGGCGAGGTAGCGCGTTTCGAGCACCCGAACGATCTGGTCGGGGGTCGCGTGCGGATACTTCTTGCGGATACGGCGCAGGTGCGCGAGCACGGGTGGGCGCTGTACGGCGAGGAGCCGGTCGAGCGATCGTTCCGTGACTGGGCGAGGTGCGGCATCGCCGGTGGTGGGGCGCGGCGACGTGACGCGCGCGATGATGCGCTGTGTGCGCGAAGGTGTAGCCATGCCGGAATGGTAGATCATGCCCCTGCGCAAACGTGGCATGCACCATCCACCCCACCCCACCCCACCCCAAACCGGAGCGGGGTAACTTACGACGCGTGTCGGTGGCGCGACACCCCCTACAAGTTGCCCCGCTCCGGTATGGGGCCGGGGAGGGGTGGGGAGGTGGGAGGGGTGGGGCGAGGTGGGGAGGGGCGTACGCGCGCAGCGGAATAGGGGAGCGGCGGATGTCGTTTCATTCCTTGCGCGTTCGCGTGTCTAGCCGGGATGCGCGATACTTGCAGATTGTGAATGCGTGGCATTCGCGGGGCTTCATCCCGGGGCGCGGCCACGGGCTCAGGAGGAAAACACACAATGAACGCAGCCGACGCACCAGCCGCACCAGCCGATAACGCGCAGCCGCACTCGCCCGAGGCGCAGCACGACGCGTGGCGCGCAGCGCGCCACGCAGCGGTCACCTCGGCGACGGGCAACCTGAGCCTCATCGAGACCCGCTGGTTCGCGGGCGGCGTTGCGGGCGGCGCCGCCAACGCAGCCAACGCCGCGGGCGCCGCCAACGCCCACGCCGACATCGACGCCGCAGAGGCCGAGCGCCTCGTCGAGTCGGAGCGTGCTGCGGCGAAGCCGGGCATCACCGTGACCCCGCTCGAACGGAAGAACATTTCGACCGGACACGCGGAATTCGGCCTGCGAGTGTGGGATGCAAACGCTCCCGCGATCCGCGCCTTCGAGCGCATCGAGACCTTCCCGTTCGACCCGAGCTGGATCATCGACGCAGAATTTACCCCGGTATCGGCGGATCGTACCGTGCCGTTCGAACACATTCGCGATGCCGGCGGCAGCCGCGATCTCGTGGTGCCTGGCGACATCACGTTCGAGCGCGACGGGCAGACGTTCACGCTCGCGGCGTTTGACGACGCAGGGCAGTTGCTGCTTGTGTTCGGCGATCCGACGAACGGGCGCGATGACGAGACCGGCACGTATGGCGCCGGGCGCTTCCTGTTCGTTGAGCGCGAGGCAGACCAGTACGGCGAAACGGGCCACGTGCGCCTCGACTTCAACCGCGCGTTTGTGCCGCCGTGCGGCTTCTCGGCGCAGTACAACTGCCCGATGCCGCCCGCGCAAAACCGACTCCCGTGGCCGGTGCACGCGGGGGAGCGCCTGCCGCGCTTCGCTGACGGTTTCGACATCTACACGGTGTAATTCCGCCTTCGCCGGCGTCCCCCCCCCTTTTTTCTAGGCCCGCCCGGGCCTCCTCACCCAAAGGAACACCATGCCCTCCTTCAAGAAATCTGCGCTTGCAGCGGTCGGTGCCATCGCGGTCGCCGCGATCGCGCTCACCGCTTGCGCGTCGAATGGCGGCGCGTCGGCGGGTGGCGCCGACGCCACGATCCGCATCGGCTCGCTTTACGAACCCATCAACCTGAGCAACACCGCGGGCGGTGGTCAGGGCGTGACCGAGGCGCTCACGGGCAACGTGTACGAGGCGCTCTACCGTCTGAACGACGACGGCACGACGGAACCGCTGCTCGCGACGGGCTACGAGATGAGCGACGATGGCCTGACCTACACGTTCACGCTGCGCGACGACGTGAAGTTCCACTCGGGCAAGGCGATGACGTCCGCCGACGTGAAGTCGAGCGTCGAGGCCGTTGTGGCCCCCGACTCGCAGTCGGCCCGCAAGTCGAGCGTCGAGGTCGTCTCTGACATCGCGACGCCCGACGACCAGACCGTGGTGTTCACGCTCAAGGAACGCTCGATCTCGTTCCCGTACTTGCTCTCTTACATCTGGATCGTGAACTCCGACGCGACCGACCTCGAGAAGTCCGAGGACGGCACCGGCCCCTACACCGTGGGCGAATGGAAGCGCGGCAGCAGCCTGTCGCTGAACCGCTGGGACGACTACTGGGGCGACGCCGCGAAGAACGCCGAGGTTGTCTACAACTACTTCACCGACGCGACGGCTGAAGATACGGCCTTGCAGAGCGGCCGCATCGACCTCATCACGAGCGTGCAGAATCCTGATTCGCTGTCGCAGTTCGAAGACGGCGGCAAGTTCACCGTCAACGACGGCCAGTCGACCACCAAGGAACTGCTCGCGTTTAACGACAAGGTTGCGCCGTTCGACGATGTGAAGGTGCGCCAGGCCATCTACTCGGCAATTGATCGCGAAAAGCTGCTGAACGCGATCTGGGGTGACTACGGAACCGTCACCGGATCGATGGTGCCTCCGACCGACCCCTGGTACGAAGATCTCACAGACCTGAATCCGTATGACCCCGAGCGCACCCAGACGCTGCTCGATGAGGCGGGCCTCGGCGACGGCTTCGAATTCACGCTCGACACCCCGAGCTATGACCCGCACCCCGCGGTGGCTGAGTTTCTACAGTCGGAGCTGAAAAAGGTCGGCGTCACCGTCAAGATCAACACAATCAGCGCTGACGAGTGGTACACCAAGGTGTTCAAGGATCACGATTTCGAGGCGACGCTGCAGGAACACGTGAACGATCGCGACGTCGTTTGGTACGGCAACCCAGACTTTTACTGGGGCTACGACAATGCGAAGGTGACGAAGCTCATCAGCGACGCCGAGCAGGCCAGCACTGAAGACGAGCAGACCGATCTGTTGAAGCAGGCGAACCGCCAGATCGCCGGCGACGCCGCGAGCGCGTGGTTGTACCTGTACCCGCAGATCGTCGTGGCATCGAACGATGTGAAGGGATACCCGGTCAACGGGCTCAACTCGCAGTTCTTCGCCTATAACATCGTCAAGGAGTAGTCACGGCGCGTGAACCGCGCGCACCACGCGTAAACGACGCACAACGCGTGATCAGCGCAGTCGCAGGAGGGGAGGGCCGATGCTCGGATACGTGATCCGGCGCGGCCTCCTCTTGCTGGGCTCGTTCGCCATAGCGATGGTGCTGATTTTCATCCTGCTGCGACTGCTGCCCGGAGATCCCGCGAACGCGCTGCTGTCTGTGAACGCGACGCCCGAGCAGGTCGAGGCTGCGCGCGCCCAGGTCGGATCCGATCAGCCGCTGCTCGCGCAGTTCGGCAGCTGGGTCGCGCAGATGCTGCGATTCGACCTCGGCGACTCGCTGATCACGGGCGTGGCGGTCGGCGACGAAGTCGCGGCGCGCCTCGTCGTGACCATCCCGCTCACACTCTTCGCGTTCGTCATCGCGGTGGTCGGAGCATTGCTAGCGGGCGTCACCGCGGCTGTCCGGGCGGATCGTTGGTACGGCGTGCTGCTTTCCGGGGTCGCGCAGCTCGGGATCGCGGTGCCCGTGTTTTGGGTCGGCATCATTCTCGTCTGGATCTTCGGGTTGGTACTCGGATGGTTCCCCACGGGCGGATTCCCGATCGACGATTGGGCTGATCCGGCGGGGGCAATCTCCTCGCTCGTCTTGCCAGCGCTCGCCATCGCGTGCGTGATGGGAGCGTCGCTCACCCGCTACGTGCGTTCGGCGACGCTCGACGTGCTGGGGAGCGACTACCTGCGCACCGCTCGCGCGCACGGTTCCGGCTTCGGTGAGGCGCTGTGGCGACACGGCCTACGCAACGGCGCCGTGCCGGTGATTTCGGTGCTCGGGATCGAACTCGCGTCGACACTGCTCGGCGCCGTGGTCGTCGAGAGCGTCTTCGCGCTGCCGGGTCTCGGCAGTTACCTCGTCGACGGTATCTCCCGGCACGATTTCGCCGCCATTCAGGGCGTGCTCGTGGTCACGACGCTCGCCGTGCTGATCGTCGGCTTTGCCGCAGACGTGGTGCAGCGCGTCGTCGACCCGCGGCTGCGTCGGTCAGTGGGGGTGGGTGCATGAGCGCGACACCGGGTATTCGCGAGCGAGCACCGCGCGATCGCGGCTCACGGCGCGGTTCGGAGAGTAGCTCGCGGCGCAGTTCGCGGCGTGGCTCGCGGCGTTCCCGCCGCAGCGTCACGCTGATCGTTGGCATCGTGCTCGTCGGTTTGGTCGTACTCGCTGCGCTCGTCTCGCTCGTCTGGCTGCCGTTTCCGCTCGACGACACGACGGGCGGGCGACTCGCGCCCCCGAGCGCCGAGCACCTGCTCGGCACCGACAAGCTCGGCCGCGACCTGCTCAGTCAGCTCATGGTCGGCGCGCGGATCGCGCTCATGGTCGGGGCCGGGTCGGTCATTATTGCCGCCGTGCTCGGCGTCACGATCGGCCTCATCGCCGCGCTCGCCGCACCGTGGCTCGACGACGCGATTTCGGCGTTTATTGACGTCGCAATTGCGTTCCCAGTGCTGCTCACCGCGATGCTGATCGTCGCCCTGCAACCGCCATCGCTCGGCTCGGCCATTCTCGCGATTGGCCTCGCGATGTCGGCGATCGTCGCTCGCGTGGCTCGCATCCTCGCGAAGCGCGCGGTCGGATCGCAGTACGTCATCGCTGCCCGCACGAGCGGCACGCGCACGCTCGGTATCGTGCGGCGGCACCTGCTTCCGAACATGGCGCCGACGCTCGCCGTGACACTCGCACTGCAGTTCGGCGCGGCGGTGCTCGCCGAGGCGAGCCTCTCGTACCTGGGCCTGGGCGCACCCCCGCCCAACGCTTCGTGGGGGCGACTGCTGCAGGAGGCGCAGGGCACGGTGCTCACCGCACCCGCCGGCGCGATCGCACCCGGCATTGCCCTCGTGGTGCTGGTGCTCGGCGTGAACTTCGTCGCTGACGGGCTGCGCGACGCAACCGATCCGACCAGGCGGGGGAGGTCCGCATGAGTGACCGGCTGCCGCACAGGAGCGAGCCACTGCTCCGCATCAGCGGCCTAACGGTGCAATCGGCCGACGCAACCCTCGTTGACGGGGTCGATCTTGAGGTGTCTGCTGGGCAGCGTGTGGGGTTGATTGGCGAGTCCGGATCCGGCAAATCGTTGACCTCCCTCGCCGTAACCGGCCTGCTTCCCGTTGGCCTCCGCGCCGCAGGGTCGGTGCAGCTCGGCGGAGTGGAAACGATCGGCGCGAGCGAGGATGCGCTGCGTCCGCTGCGGGGTCCCGTCGCGGGCATCGTGTTCCAGGAACCGCTGACCGCGCTCGATCCGCTGATGCGCGTCGGGCGGCAGATCGCCGAGCCGATCCGCCGCCACCGCGGGCTCTCGGGCGCGGCTCTTGAGACCGCCGTGGGCGCGGCGCTCGCGGAGGTGCGGCTCGACGAACCGCGGCTCGCGCGCTCGTTTCCGCACGAGCTATCGGGTGGGCAGCGGCAGCGCGTCGCAATTGCGATCGCCCTGGCGGCGCAGCCGAAACTGCTCATCGCCGACGAGCCCACGACCGCGCTCGATGTCACGGTGCAGGCCGAGGTGCTCGGGCTACTCGATCGGCTCGTCGCCGAGCGCAACATGGGGCTGCTCTTCGTGAGCCACGACCTCGCCGTCGTCTCGCAGATGACCGACCGAGTGCTGGTGCTGCAGCACGGCCGCGTCGTCGAATCGGGCAGCGTGCTTGAGCTGCTGCGCTCGCCGCACCACCCCTATACGGAGCAGCTGGTCGCGCACGCGCGCGTGCTCGACAGCGCGCTTGACGGCTCAGCGCCCGAAACGGAGCCGAGACCATGACGCTGCTTGAGGCCCGCGGGGTGGACTTTTCGTACGGCAAACGACTCACGCTCAGCGGCGTCGATATTGCGGTGAGCGCCGGGGAGTCGGTCGGTATCGTCGGCGAATCAGGTGCCGGTAAGTCGACGCTGCTCGCGCTGCTGCTCGGGCTCGCATCCCCGCAGCGCGGCGAGGTGCGCTTCGACGGCGAACCGCTGCGGCTACGCGATCGCGCGCTGATGCGTCGGTTTCGGGCTGGCGTGCAGGCGGTGTTTCAGGACCCGTATTCGTCGCTCGACCCCCGGCAGCGCGTGGACCGCATCGTCGCGGAACCGCTCGAATCCCTCGGCCTCGCCCGCGGCGAAGAGGCGCGGCAGCGCGTGCGCGAGGCACTGGAGTCGGTGGGGCTCCCCGAGGACGCGGCTGAGCGGTATCCGCACGAGTTTTCTGGCGGGCAGCGGCAGCGCATCGCGATTGCGCGCGCGACGGTGGTGCAGCCGCGCGTGCTGATCGCCGACGAACCGGTGAGCGCGCTCGACGTCAGTACGCGTACGCAGGTGATTGAGCTCGTGAACGAGTTGCGCGCCGAGCACGGGCTCGCGCTGGTGATGGTGTCGCACGACTTGGGCGCGGTTGCGGCAACGTGCGAGCGCACCGTCGTGCTTGAAGCCGGGCGCGTGGTTGAAGCGGGCGACACCGCGTCCGTGCTTGCAGCCCCGCGCGAAACCTACACGCAGCGCCTGATCGCGGCGATCCCGCGCCTCCCGACCCCGTAGCCCCCGCCCACTCCACCCTCCCCCTCACGCCCCCCCCGGGCGAACGGGGTAACTTGTGGCGCGTGTCGCACCACCAACACCCCTCAAAAGTTACCCCGCTCGCGAGAAGCGCGGGGTAGGGGGTGGGGAGGTAGGGGGTAGGGGAGTTTGGGGGGTCGGGGGAGGTAGGCGTAGAAGGCGAGCGCCCTACGCCGTGCTCGCTCGGATCACCAAGGTTGGGGTCAACAGTTCGCTCTCGGGGCGCGCACCGCCAAGCATCTCGCACAGCAGTTCCAGCCCGCGCACTCCCATCTCGTGCATCGGGGACCCCACGCTCGTGAGATTCACGCCCGCGGCAAGCGGGGTGTCGTTGTAGCCGCAGAGCGCGACGTCATCGGGGATCCGCATGCCGCGCGCCTGCAGCGCACCCAGTGCGCCGATCGCGGCGAAGTCGTTGGTCGCAAATATCGCCTCGGGTGCGTCACCGCGAGAGAGCAACTCGTCGGCGGCGATGCGGCCCGCGGCCGTGTCAAACCCGCCGTGCACGACGCGAATGTCTGTCTCGGGTACGCCACGCTCGCGCAGCCGGTCGACGAATCCGCCGGTGCGGTCGTGCGAGGTCGAGGTACCTGCGCGCCCGGCGATGACGCCGAACGTGCGGCGGCCCTGATCCCAGAGGTGATCGGCCATCAGCTGCCCGCCCCGCACGTCGTCGCAGGTGACCGAGACCTGATTCGGTACGCGACGACTCACGAGCACGTGTGGAAAATCGCGGCGATCAAGCTCCTCGAACACCGACATCTGATCGAATCGCGCGTCTCCGAAAATGAGCCCGTCGACGCGCTGCTCAAGCAGTCGCTCAACCTTCACGCGCCGCGCGTCCTCGTCGTCGAGCGAGTTCGACACCATCGTGAAGTAGCCGCGGGCGCTCGCCGCCTGGTCGATTCCCTCGTAGATAGTCGCGAGCACGTAGTCCTGCAGCCGCGGCACGATCACGCCGATCATGTTCGAGCGCGCTGTGCGGAGAGACGCTGCGTGAGGGTTGCGACGATAGCCGCGCTGATCAGCCAGTTCGAGGATCCTCGCGGCCGTGCCCGGGGAGGCCCAGCGCCCGCTTTCGTCGGTCGGATCCTTGAGTACTCGCGACACCGTCGACGCGTTCAGGCCGAGCTCTTGGGCGAGCGCCTTCAGCGTGACAGGTCGGGGCGATTGCATCGGGGGAGCCTCATTCTGCATTGCGGGCGGAGACCGAACTGGATCCGTGTCTGAATAGTACCGATCCCCGGCCGAGTGAATCAGATGAGGATCGCAGAGAGATCTTTACCTATCCGTAACACAATCGTTTGCGACACACGTTTGCGGCAATCGATTGTGTCGTGCAGAATAGCGTCTAAGGTTCGAATCCGAATCACCCAAAGGAGTGTCATTCGTGGCGAAGGTCATTATTATCGGTACTGGCGGCACCATCGCGTCGACCGGCGATCCTCGTCGCGGCGCGGTCGCGACACACTCCGGCAGCGACCTGGTCGCCGGGCTCGCCGGTCCTCACGACATCGAGATTCGCGACCTCATGACGGTCGGCAGCTACCAGCTGTCCCTTGCGCAGATGCGCCACATTGCCGAGGCGGCGTCCGCCGCGGCCGCGGAGCCGGGCGTCGCGGGCGTCGTTGTGACGCACGGCACCGACACGATGGAAGAAACGGCGTATCTCACGTCCCTCTACTACGCGGGGCGATCGCCGATCGTGTTCACGGGAGCGCAGTTCGCCGCCGACAACATTGCCCCCGACGGCCCGCGGAACCTGCGCGACGCGATCGAGTTCGCGGCGGCGGTCGAGCTTCGGGGAACCGGCGTGGCCGGGTCGCCGGGGCGGGGCGCCGGTGTCGGCATCGCGTTCGGCGGTGATCTGCTCGCTGCGCGTGGCACGCGCAAAATGCACAGCATCGACCCGAACCCGTTCGCGGGCGGGGTGCTCCTCGCTCGTCGCAGTGCGGGCGGCATCGCGGTGCACGCGACGGCCCGCAGCGAACCTGCTCCGCTCGCCGCTGATCCGGCATTCGATCGACTGCGCGTGGAGATGGTGATGAGCTACCCGGGCGCCGATCCCGCGCTGTTCGAGCACGCGGCGGCGCACGCTGATGCCGTCGTGCTCGTCGGCACCGGCGTCGGCAATGCCGCGCCCGGGTTCGCCGAGGCGGTCGCGCGTGCGACCGATCGGGGCACGCCAGTGGTGCTCGCCAGCCGGGTCGCCGCCGGCCCGATCTCACCGATCTACGGCAACGGCGGTGGCGCCGATCTCTTGCGGGCCGGAGCGATCTCTGCGGGCGAGCTGAGTGCTCCGCAGGCGCGCATGCTCGCCGCAACCCTGCTCGCGCAGCCAGACTTCACCACTGTTCACGACCTTCGCACCCGATTCGGTCGCCACGCCTCGTAGCGGCGCGGGGACCGATCCAGACCCCCATCCCTTTCACCTGAAATCGCACAAGGAGAACCACAATGTCAAAGAAGATCATGGTGTCCATCGGCATCGACGTCGATGCAGTCGGCGGCTGGCTCGGATCTTACGGCGGCCAGGATTCGCCGGGAGATATCTCGCGCGGCCTGTTCGCGGGCGAGGTCGGCGTGCCCCGGCTGCTGAAGCTCGCGCAAGACCGCGAGATCCCGGTGACCTGGTTCTGGCCGGGGCACTCGATTGAGACCTTCCCCGAGCAGTTCGAGGCGACCGTCGCCGCGGGGCACGAGGTCGGCGTGCACGGCTACAGCCACGAGAATCCGATCGCGATGACGCGCGAGCAAGAGACCGAGGTGCTCGATCACTGCATCGAGCTGTTCGAATCGCGCACCGGAAAGCGCCCGGTCGGCTACGTTGCACCGTGGTGGGAGTTCTCGAAGGTCACGAACGAGATCTTGCTCGAACGCGGATTCCTGTACGACCACTCGCTCATGCACAACGATCACACTCCGTACTACGTACGCGTCGGCGACACGTGGACGAAGATCAACTACGACGCCGCCTCCGCGAAGGAGTGGATGAAGCCGCTCGAACGCGGGGTTGAGACCGACCTGATCGAGATTCCGGCGAGCTGGTACCTCGATGACCTGCCGCCCATGATGTTCATCAAGGGGAGCGCGAACAGCCACGGGTTCGTGAGCCCGCGCGACGTCGAGACGCTGTGGCGCGATCAGTTCGACTGGGTGTACCGCGAGCTCGACTACGCAGTGTTCCCGATCACCATTCACCCCGACGTCAGCGGACGCCCGCAGAACCTGCTCATGCTCGAGCGGCTGCTCGACCACATCGGCCAGCATGACGGCGTGGAATTCATGTTCATGGAAGACGTCGCCCGCGACTTTGCTCACCGCTTTCCCCGCGCCTAGCGCTCGCCCGTTTACTCAGATCTGATTGTTCGAAGAGGAACCCATGTCTCAGAACACCACGACAAAACCGGGCTCGACGCACTCCGTCGAGCCGTGGAACGTCGTCATCACCAAGTCAACCATCACCCAGGTGTCGATCGTCTGCTTCATCGCTTGGGTCGCGTCCGTCTACGACTACACGCTGTTCGGCACCCTGCTTCCCGTCATCGCTGAAGACTTCGGCTGGACGACGGCCGAGATGGCCGCCGTGAACACCTACGCGACCATTGGCGTGTTTGTCGTGTCACTGTCGATCGGCACGATCCTCGACCGACTCGGCCGCAAGCGCGCCCTCATTCTGCTGATGATTGGCGGCGCGGTCGCCTCCGGCTTCACCGGGCTCGCTGCCGGCGCGGCGAGCCTCATCATCATTCGGGCGTTCTCTGGCTTCTCGATGTCTGAGGAGGTCGTGAACGCGGTCTACCTGAACGAGATCTACCGCAAGGTCAAGAACCGCGGGCTGATGTACGCGCTCGTGCAGGGCGGGTGGCCCATCGGCGCGCTCGTCTCGGCTGGGCTGTCGGCGCTGCTGCTCCCGATCATCGGCTGGCGATGGAGCTTCGTCGTCGCCGGCGTGCTGTCGATCGTCGTGGTGCTGCTCGCCTCGCGGTTGCCAGAATCGCCGACGTTCGCTGCCATGCGCGAGGTCAAGCGCCGCCGCGAATCCGGCGATACTGCCGGTGCCGCGACACTCGCAGCAGAACACGAGCTCGATGAGAACGTCGGGAGCTCCGGCGGCCTGCGCGAGGTGTTCGGGCCGGGCCTGCGTAAGCACACGATCGCCCTCGCGCTCGCATGGTTCGCCAACTGGGTCGGCATTCAGATCTTCTCGGTGCTGGGCACCACGGTGCTCGTCGAGGCGAAGGGCATCTCGTTCGACAACGCACTGCTCGTGCTCGTGCTCGCGAACGGTGTCGGTTTCGTCGGCTACGTCTTCCACGGCTGGATCGGCGACAAGATCGGCCGCCGCCTGACCGTGATCCTGGGGTGGACGCTGGGCAGCATCATGAGCCTGATCATGCTCATGGGGCCGAGCCAGACCGGATTCATCTACGTGATGTACGCGCTCACACTGTTCTTCTTGACCGGCCCGTACGCGGCGCTGCTGTACTACATGGGCGAATCGTTCCCGGCGCACGTCCGCGGAATGGGCACCAACGTTGCCCACGTGATGGCGCCGGTGGGTGGCATCACCGGTTCGGCACTGCTCGCGATCATGCTCTCCGCCGGAATCTCGGTCGGCGTCGCGGCCGTGCTCACCGGCTCACTATTCATGCTGCTCTCTGGCGTGGCGATGATGTTCACGCGCAGGGTTGGGTCGAATGACGAGGGCGCGAATGCGGGCGCCAGCGAGGTTTCGGAGGTCGCACGATGACCGCACGTGATGATGGTTTGGAAGGCAAGGTCGCGGTCATCACCGGCGGCGCGAGCGGGATCGGGCAGGCGCTCGCCGTCGCCTACGCCCGCGCCGGCGCGCACTCGGTCATCGGGGTGTACCCGGGAGACCCGTACGGTGCGGCAGATACGATCCAGCTCGTCGAGGCGGCCGGTGGCCGCTGCGTCGCTGTCGAGATGGACGTGCGTCACACGTCGGGCACCGACGCCCTCGCTTCAGCAGCGATCGATTCGTTCGGTCGGCTCGACATCGCAATCGCTGCGGCGGGGATTCTGCGTCGTCAGTCGCTCGAAGAAATGACCGACGATGCCTGGGACGACATGCTGCAGGTCGACCTCGCGGGTGTGCTGCGCACGTTCCGGTCGTGCGCCGCTGTGATGGCCGGGGCGGGCGCGATGGTTGCGACCTCGTCGATCGCCGGCGGCGTCTACGGCTGGGAGAATCACAGCCACTACGCCGCGTCGAAGGCGGGCGTGCTCGGCATTTGCCGCTCGCTCGCGGTCGAACTCGCACCGAGAAAGATTCGCGTGAACGCCGTGATTCCCGGCCTGATCGAGAGCCCCCAGTCGCTCGACGGCAAAAATTCGCTCGGCAAAGACGGGCTAGAGGCAGCTGGACGCATCATTCCCTGGGGTCGCGTCGGCAACGTTGACGAGGCCGCGCGCGTCATCCGGTTCTTGACCTCCGACGACTCGGCTTACGTGACCGGGCAGCAGCTGATCGTCGACGGTGGGCTCACTGTGCGCTGGCCGAGTTGACCCGGCCGCCGTGCGCTGATTCCTCGCTGATGTATTTCCGAACCGACAAGCAAAAGGACCGAAATAATGGCACAACTCAGTGATCGGGTGGCGGTTGTCTACGGCGCCGGTGGCGGCATAGGTGCCGCGATCGCGCGACTGTTCCACGCTGAAGGAGCGACGGTCGCGATCGTCGAGCTGCGCGAGGAGGCACTCGAACGCACCCTCGCCGAGCTCGTCGGTGGGACTCCAGTAAGCGGGCACATCGCAGACATTTCAGACGCCGCATCGGTGGAGGCCGTGACAAACGAGATCGCGGCCCGCCACGGCGGTATTGACATCGTGGTGAACAGCGCCGGGATTCTCGACGAGACGTCCGTGCTCGAGATGACCCCGGCCGCGTGGGAGCGCACGATCGCGGTCGATCTCTCCGGCGCGTTCTACACGTCGCGGTACGCGGCGCCGCACCTGATCAAGCGGGGCGGCGGGCGCATTATTAACGTCGCGTCGCAGCTCGGTATTAAGGGCGGTACGGGGCTCGCGCACTACGTGGCGGCGAAGGCCGGTGTGATTGGTCTCGGCAAGGCGCTCGCGCTTGAACTGGCTCCGCACGGGATTCTCGTCAACACGATCGCGCCCGGCCCGATCGAGACGCCGCTGATCTCCGGGCTCTCCGATGATTGGAGGGCGGCGAAGCGTGCCGAGTTGCCGATCGGTCGTTTTGGGCGGCCCGAGGAGGTGGCGCCGACCGCGCTGCTGCTCGCGGCGTCCCCGAGCGGCGACCTGTACACGGGGCAAACGCTCGGCCCCAACAGCGGCGATGTGATGCCGTAGGGATTCGAGCGGAGTCCCGGCAGAGAGGAGGGGGCGGATCGTGTGTGGAGCTTGCCCGGGAGGCGCGCGCTTGAGCGCCGCAACCCTGCAATTAAATGAGTTGTGGGGTGGGCGGGGCGGCGCGGCGCGCGCCGCGCGCGAGCTGGAGCGCCTCAGTGGCGGCCGGCTAAGGATCGCGGTGTTCGGCGACGGTTGGACGGTAGCACTGCCCACGGGCGGGCTGCGCTCGGTGACATCATTCGAGGATCTCGTCGAAGCGTCGGCCCCCTACATCGACCGCCCCCGACTCGCAGCAGAGGCGTCGGCGCAATCTGCCGACGCCTCTGTCGCTGCCGCCCCCGCCCACCCCCTCCTCCACCTCATCACCAAACACCTCCCACCCCACCCCACACCTCCCTCCCCACCCCTCCCACCCAAACCCGAGCGGGGTAACTTGTGAGGGGTGTCGCACGGCCAACACCCCCTAATAGTTACCCCGCTCCGGAGAGGCGGCGGGGAGGGGAGGGGCAAGGCGAGGCGGCGGCTCAGCGCGGGCGTAACGCAACGCGGCACAGCGACCGCGCGTGAAGTATGCTCGATGCGCGGATTGCCGGTACGCGGTGCGCGATTCATGAGGAGGAGCATCTGATGGCCACGCCGCCAATTCACCCGGAGCCCGGAGCGGATCCTGGAGCGGATCCCGGAGCGGAGCCAGAAGCGGCACCCGGATCGGCGCCTGCCCGCGAACCTGCCCGCACCCAGGCCCGCGGACGCCGCCCTCAAACGACGTCTCGCAAATGGAACGCCGGAACCTGGGCCGTGCTCGCGGCCGGCGTCGTGCTCGTGCTTCTCGCCGGGGCGGGCATCGTTGTCGCGGGCGCAGAGGCGCGCGCCCACGGGACCGGTGACGCGGCGAAGGTCGCGGAGAAGTTCGTCGCATCTGCGACCACCGCGGAAGACGACGCGTGGCGTGACCTGTCGAGCAACCGGATGCGAAATTCCACCCTCGACCGCTCCCCGCTTCGACTTGACGAGGCCACCATGCAGGCGCTCGACGTCACCATGTCTGCCAGGGCTGGTGAACCGCGATTCGTGCGCAGCGCGCAGGTCGACGAGACCGTCGATGAACAGCAGGCGGACACGGCTTTCGTGATGATCGACCTGAAGTACTCGTACACCACGTTCGGCAGCGACTTTACCTTCGCGATCCCGCAGCAGCTTTGGCTCACCCGCCCGTTCTACTATGGCAACGACACCCCGGATCGGGCGGACGCCGATCGCACTCCGACCGCAATCGGACCGTGGCGAGCGACGGCCCTTTCGTCGCCGCAGGCCTCCGGCGCGAATCCCGGAATGGGCCAGACGCCCGCGAAAACCACCCTGAAAACCACTGAGCGCGGTGGCGGCACAACGTGCTCGAGCGTCGGCGGCGTCTTCGCGCAGCTCTCGAACGCAGCACGAACCAACGGAGAATTGAAGTCCGATTGCTGGCTCAGGGAGGATGGTTCGTCAGTGATTGGAGATGACGTGAATCTCGAGCTGCTGGCGAAAGAGTTCCCCCTGTTCGACGCGTCGCACGTCCCCGAATCGTCCTTCAAGCTCCGCACCCCGCTCGAGGGAAATCCGCTTCTCGCGCAGTACCCGATCAGTACATCGGACGGCGATTACATCGTCACACTCGGAGCGGCGAGTGTCGGAGGCGCGATGATCACGTTCGATGATTACCACCTGCGGATCCTGGGCATTCAGAAAGAGGTCGCGCGATGAGTACGAAAGCACTGAGACTCACGATCGCCGCGGTCAGTTTTGTCATCGCTGCGGTCCTCGTGAGCGTGGCTATCCTGATTGCCTTCCCGCAGCGACCCGAAGCGGGAGCCGCGGCTGATTTCGCGACCGCGGTCGACTCCGAACCGTGGGGCACAGACGCCGGTTACGACGAGTTCACACTCTTCGAGGCGGCCTGGGCCGACATGAACGACGCGATGCGGGCGGGCGACCGAGAGGCATTCCTCGCATTCGCGGAGGGTGATGCCGCCACGCAGCTCGCGCAGTGGTGGGATCAATCGAAGGATCTCGGCTGGGAAGACGGGTACATCCAGCCGTTCACGAACGACGACGGGACCCAGGAGGCGCTCGTCGGCCTCGAACTCCCGTTCACCGCGGCGCCTGTGCGCAGCAGTGGCCGGTCCGACGCGGGACAAAAGTTGCTGCACGGCAGTTACTACACGATCAAGACGAGTGGTGAGGGGGCGGATCTCAAGATCACATCGTTCTCACCGAAGGGCGCGCCCAACCCTTGGGACGACGGCCCGTTGTATGTCCAGAAGCGGGCCCACGTCGTGCTGTTCGGATTGGAATCCGAGCGGGCGCTCGTCGACGCCAACATCGATAACGCGGAGGATGCAGCCGTGCTCGCGCTCGATACGGCCGAGCAGCTCGGTGCAGAGATCCCGCAAGACGGATTCCTGTCAGCGATTACCGATGATCCTGATCGCTTCTCGGAGTGGGCATTTGGTCCCACAGAGCCATCGGTGATCAAGGCCGCAGCGGTCGCGCGCCCGACGGTGCGCCCGAGTCGTCCCACCGATCTCATCGAGCCCGGGGTCGCGACGGGTCGTGAGAACTCGGGGAGTTACGTGGTCGCTGGGCCGGGCTCCGCTGACCAGTTGATCCCGACCTTCGTTCATGAGTTCGCGCACGTGCTGCACTTCGCGGCCGTTCCCGACTCCGGAACGTTCCGATCGCCGGCGGTACTCGAGGGCTTTGCGCGGTTTATGGAAACCAGATCGGGATCAGAACGCCGCGATCTCGTCACGCCCGCCGTGAAACAGCTCGTCGGTGAAGCGGGGGAAGATGCGTTGGCGGATGCGCGGTTCGACTCTGCGGATGCGGCCGCCGCCTACGACGCGGCTGGCTCGTATTACGAGTTCGTCGCTGAGAGTGGCGGTGACCCCTGGGCGCTGGCGGTCGCAGCGAAGCGAGAAGATGCCGGGTTGGCCGTGCTGGGATCGCTCCCGATGGTCGGAGCAAAGTTGGATCCGGCGTTCTCCGCCGAAAACTGGATCGCCTGGGTCGCCGCCCACTAACCCTCACCCATCCTCACCCACCCACTCACCCCCACCCCACCCTCCCCACCCAAACCGGAGCGGGGTAACTTGTGACGGGTGTCGCACGACCAACACCCCCGAAGAGTTACCCCGCTCCGGTTTGGGTGGGGTGGGTGGCTGGGTGGGTGGGTGGCGAGAGCAGGCGGGTGACGCGTTAGGCGTGCTCCGCGCAGGGTGCGCCCTCGTGCGCCGCGCACACGACGAAGCGGTTGCGGCAGGACGCGTCGGCGCAGTCCGACACCGTGCTCGACTGCGCGCCGCACACGCGACACTCGCCGATCACCGCGGCGCCCGGCGCGAAGTCGATCGACTCGCGGCCGTCGAACACGGCGAGCGACCCCTCCCAGAGCCCGTCATTGCCGAACGCCTCGCCGTACTTCACGATGCCGCCGTCGACCTGGTAGACCTCGCCGAAGCCGCGCTCGAGCATCGCCGCCGACAGAATCTCGCAGCGAATGCCGCCCGTGCAATAGGTGACGACGGGCCGCCCTTTGAGCTCGTCGTAATCGCCGGCATCGATCTGCTTGATGAAGTCGTGAGTGGTGCGGGTGTCGGGCACCACGGCTCCGCGAAAGCGCCCGATTTCTGCCTCCCACGCGTTGCGACCGTCGAAGAAGACGACGTCGTCGCCGCGCTCAGCGACCAGATCGTTGACCTCCTGGGGTGACAGGTGAGTGCCGCCACCGACGACACCGTCGGCGTCCACGCGGGTCTCGGCGGGAATGCCGAACGCGACGAGCTCGTCGCGCACTCTGACGCTGAGCTTCGGAAAATCTGCGATGCGCTTCCAGCGGGGCCCACGGTCGACGCCGTGCAATCGCTCCTCGGGGGTGCCGTCAAACGCCGTTCCCGAACTCCACTTCACTTCGAGGCCAGCGAACGGTCCGAATTCACGCGTGCGCCGCAAATACAGCTTGCAGGCGTCGAGCTCGCCGCCGACAGTGCCGTTAATGCCGTGCGGGGAGATGATGATGCGCCCGCGCAGCCCGAGCGATTCGCACAGTTCACGCTGCCACAGCCGCACGGCCTCGGGGTCTGCGATCGGGGCGAACACGTAGTACAGCAGAATCTTGGGTTCACTCACTCGTCAATCGTACGAGCAACTCGCTGAGCCCGTCGCCTTGACATTGACGTTACGTCAAGTTCTATCGTGGAGCCGAACGCAGACGCACACCCAACCGCAGACCCAAAACCCAACGCGACCATCGACCCGAAAGGAGCCCCATGCGCTCAGCTCACGCCGCACGGCCCGCACACCTCGCGACACCCTCGCCGCGCTTACGCAGCGTGCAAGAGGTCGCACAAGCCTCAGGCACGACGTCGCGAACGCTGCGCCACTACGACAGCATCGGGCTCGTGCCGCCCACAGAGATCGGCAGCAACGGCTACCGCTACTACGACGACCGCGCGCTCGTGCGCCTGCAGCGCGTGCTGCTGCTGCGCGAACTGGGTCTCGGCCTCGATGCGATCGGCAGGGTGCTCGCTGAGCAAGACACACAAGCGGCGCCGGATCGCGGGGCCGCATCCGCCGAGGCCGACATATTGCGAGCACACCTCGCCCTGCTGCACCAGGAGCAGCACCGCCTCACCGCCCAGATCGGCGCGGTGGAACGCACCATCGCAGCGCTGCAGAGCGCTGCTCACACGACAGGAGATCTCATGTCCGAGAACATGTTTGACGGATTCGATCACACGCAGCACCGCGAAGAGGTCGAGCGACGCTGGGGAACTCGCGCCTACGCCGACAGCGACCAGTGGTGGCGCGGTCTCGGCGGAGACGAGCGAGCGACCTGGCAGGAGCGCACGGCGCAACTCTCGGCCGCGTGGACGGTAGCTGCGGAACGCGGTACCGATCCGACCTCAGCCGAGGCGCAAGATCTCGCCGCGAGGCACGTCGCCTGGCTGCGCGGCATCCCGGGCACCCCGGCCACGGACCCGAACGGTGACATCGCGGGCTACGTGCGCGGACTCGGCGAGATGTACGTCGCCGACGAGCGCTTTGCGGCAAACTATGGCGGAATCGCGGGCGCAACTTTCGTACGCGACGCGCTCACTACCTACGCCGAGCGCGAGCTCAGCTAGCCGTATCGAGGAGGGTGCGTGCCGAAGCGTACGCGTCCTCTTCTTCGCGCTCGGGCACGTCAAAAATGCGACTGGGTCCGCGGCCGGCGTTGTCGGCGCGCCACCCGGGAGCACCGTCGCGCGCGAGCGCGAGCAGCGCGCCGTGCGCAGAATCGGCGATGGCCTGCGGCGGATGCGGCCCCGCTACTCGTTCGACCCCGGGCTCGGCGAGCCGGTCGAACACGAAGGGCACGTCAATGCAGTGACCGGCGAACACCGGGGCTGGCGCGCCGGTCGACGTCATCTCACCGGCGTCGGCGTGCCAGGCAAAGCGGTAGCTCCAGGTGTCACCCGCGCCCGGCGCTGCGCTCCGGGCCGCTGCGATGCGCGGCACCCACGCCCGAAATACGGCGTCCGTGGCATAGCGGCCGACGAGCACAACGCTGCTGGCGGTCGAAAGCGATTCGGGATCAGCGAGCCACCGATCCGCCACCGCTGGTGTCGCCCCGAGCGCGCGCAACAGGGCCCGCCTCGGCGCGTGGTCGAGGATGGGGCGCGGGGTGAACAGGCCGACCAGTTCGTCGTCGGCGGTGCCCAGCACGAGGGGCACGTGGGCGTTCGCACCGGCGGTCACGCCGGTAACGGTGTCGTGCGGAACGATCTCGCCGTCAGCGAGCGGCCCGATCATCAGCCCATCACGCAGCAAGCCGTGCAGGTCCCGAATAATGCGCGGTGCAGCGGGCACGGTGATCTTGCGCTGCAGCTCAAGGAGGCGCTCCTCACTCAGTGCCGAAATGCCGGCGAGATCTGCGCTGACGCCCGCGAGGCGGGCAAGATGGTCGGTGCGTTCGGCCGCAGCGCTCACCGACGGTGCCGCGACCGCCGCCGACATTGCGTAGCCCGCGCAGAACAGTCCGCGCGCCGAGGGAACGCCGAGCAGGGTGAGCACCGCCCCGCCGCCTGCCGACTGCCCGGCGATGGTGACGCGATCCGGATCGCCACCGAATGCCGCGATGTTCTGCTGCACCCACTCGAGTGCGCACACCCAATCGAGTACGCCGCGGTTCGGGGGCGCGCCCTCGATCCAGCCGAAGCCCGTGAAGCCCAGCCGGTATGAGATGGTGACGCACACCGCACCGTGCACCGCGAACGCGCGTCCGTCGTACCACGGGCTCGCGGGTGAACCCGACACAAAGCCGCCACCGTGAATCCAGACGATCACGGGCAACCCTGCGCCGGCGTCTTCGCGCACCCCAGCCGCCGCGGCCGCTGCTGTCGCAGTCGCCGCCACTGAAGGCGCCGGTGTCCAGACGTTGACGCTGAGCGTGTCGTCGCCGGCGATCGAGTGCTCAGGAATCAGCGTGATGCCGGTCTCGCCCCGCTGCGGCGTCGGCCCAAACTGAGTGGCGTCTCGCACGCCACTCCAGACCGCGCGGTGCACCGGCGCGGCGAATCGCAGCTCACCGACCGGGGCCTCGGCGTAGGGAATGCCTCGAAAAACCGCAACTGGTTCGCCGCCGGACTGCCACGGATCAACCGATTCCCACGTGCCGCGCACGGCTCCGGCCACGGTGCGCACGATGGGCGCGGGCCGGCTGCCGAGGTCGCTCGTGGCCATGGTGCGAGCTACGCGCGTGACTGCTGCTGGGCGAGTTCCTGGGCCTGCGCCTGCGTCAGATCTTGGGCGAGCTGCGCGTCGTCAATGCGCTGCTGCTGTTCGGGCGAGCGCACGAGCGGGGGAACGACCTCGTGCTGGTCGTTCACAATCACCACGTCGTGATCGACGTGGTTGACCATCGCGTGCACGGCGTCGATGAAGTCTTGGCGACGAATCGCGTCGAGTACGCGGGCGTGATCGCGTTCCATCTCGGCGCCGGTCGCGACGTTCGCGAGCCGGCCGCGGTGCTCGGGGGTGCGGAGGCGATCGTTGATGCCCGCGTAGAGCGCGGCGAGCAGCCGATTCTTGGCCGCGTCGAAGACGAGGCGGTGAAAGCGGCTGTCGAAGGCCGTGTCGACGTCTCCGGCGAAGCCGAGCACGGGGCAGCGGGTGCAGCCGACCTCTTCGACGGCTGCGCGTTCGAGCGCAGCGATGTCTTCGTCGGTGCGGTGCAGGGCGGCCTGCTGGGCAGCCTCGATTTCGAGTGCCCGTCGGTAACTCAAGATCTCTTCGAGTGTGAAGTCGGTGAGAAATTCATTCAGCAGTGAGCTGGTCGGAGCGGCAGAGCGCACGAACGTGCCACGCCCGGGAAGCGTCTCGAGCATGCCGATGCTGGCGAGCGACCGCACCGCTTCGCGCACCGTCGAGCGACCGACACCGGTCTGCTCAGCGAGCTCTGGCTCAATGGGAATCCGACCGCCGACAGGCCACTCGCCGGTCGTGATCTTGCGACGCAGGTAGGCGAGCGTCGCGCGTGCTCGATCTGACCCAGTGGTCACTGCCATGGTCGCTCCGATTTCGTGGGGCGCGGGGTGCGCCGATGCCGAAAACTCAGTATATCGAGCGCGTGGGTTGGCCGCCCGAGCGTTGCCGCCGTGCGGCCGCGGGTACTTGACCGCTGTGACGAGACCTACAACTCGACCTCGCAGTTTGCCCCGCATTTCGAGCACGCAACACAACGGCTCGGTCACGAAGCGGCCAGGGTTTGCGCTCCTGGGTGCCCCGCGGTCTACGATGCTTGGATCGGCAGTTGTTCTCGCCGACTCGCTCAGTTCGCCGAAGCACTGACCCGGCGACGCCCCTTACGAAGGATTCGATACCCATGCGACACACCTCGTTCCGACGCCGCGCACTCGCGATCGCCGGTCTCACCGCAGCAGCCGCGCTCACCCTCAGTGGCTGCTCATCATCATCCGATTCAGCGGGCGGCGACGATGCCGCAGCGAAGTCCGTAAAGATCGGCATCAGCCAGTTCGTGCAGCACCCCGCACTCGATTCGGCAACCGAGGGCTTCAAGCAGGCCTTCATCGATGCGGGCTACGTCGAGGGTGAAACGGTCACCTTCGACGAGCAGAACGCCAACGCCGAGCAGGCCACCGCCGTGACCATCGCGCAGGGCTTCGCCACCTCCGACAACGACCTGATTCTCGCCGTTGCCACTCCCGCCGCGCAGGCAGCCGCCCAGGCAATCACCGACAAGCCGATCGTCTTCACCGCGGTGACCGACGCTGTTTCGGCTGAGCTCGTCGACTCGAACGATGCCCCCGGCGGCAACGTCACCGGCACGAGCGACCTCGCGCCGCTCGATGAGCAGCTCAAGATGCTGCAGGAGATCGTGCCCGATGCAAAAAAGGTCGGCATTGTCTACGCCTCAGGCGAGGTGAACTCTGAGGTGCAGGTCAAGGCCGCAGAGGCCGCTGCGAAGGATCTCGACATCGAGATCGTCACGAAGACCGTGACCACCGCCAACGACATCGCGCAGGCGACCGAGGCCCTCGGTGATGTCGACGCGATCTACGTGCCGACCGACAACCTCGTTGTCTCGGGCATCTCGTCGCTCGTGCAGGTCGCCGAGGAGAAGAAGATCCCCGTGATCGGCGCAGAGGCTGGCACCGTCGAGGGCGGCGCCGTCGCGACGCTCGGCATCGACTACACCGACCTGGGTCACCAGACCGGTGAGATGGCCATCAAGATTCTGAAGGACGGCGCTGACCCCGCTGAAATGCCAGTCGAGGTCTCGAAGAGCTTCACCTACGTGGTGAACCCGGGCGCCGCGAAGCGCATGGGCGTCGAGATCCCGAAGGACATTCTCGATCAGGCGGAGACCGTCGAGTAATTCGGGTCTTACCCGAATCCACGACACGAACAGAAAGACCATCGCATGATCGGCGCGCTCGAACTCGGCCTCATTTACGGGGTGATGGCTCTCGGCGTCTACCTGACGTTCCGAGTGCTCAATTTCCCAGACCTCACGGTTGACGGCAGCTTCACCACCGGCGCCGCCGTTGCGGCCGCGCTGATCACGAACGGTCAGAACCCCGTCCTCGCCACCCTCGCGGGTGGCGGGGCGGGGGTCATCGCCGGCATTATCACCGGCCTGCTCCACACGAAGGGCCGCATCGACGGGCTGCTTTCGGGCATCCTGACGATGATCGCGCTCTGGTCAATCAACCTGCGCATCATGGGCACGGCGAAAGAGGGCACGGCGGTCGCCGCGAACCTGCCGCTGCTGCGCGCAGAGACAGTCTTCACTCCGCTGCGCGAGGGTGATCTGCTCGGCACCTGGGGCGGCGTCGCCATCATCTTGCTCGCCGTGCTCGTGCTCAAAGTGATCGTCGACTGGTTCCTCTCGACGAACCTCGGCCTCGCGATCCAGGCCACCGGTGACAACGGCCCGATGATCCGCAGCTTCGGTGTCAGCACCGATCGCACCACCATCTTGACGCTCGCAATCTCGAACGGTTTCGTCGGGCTGTGCGGGGCGCTCGTTGCGCAGTATCAGGGCTTTGCTGACATCAGCATGGGCGTTGGCCTGATCCTCGTCGGCCTGGCCTCGGTGATTCTCGGCCAGGCCATCTTCGGTCAGCGTTTTATTTGGCTTGCGAGCCTCGCCGTTGTGCTCGGCGCGGTCATCTACCGCCTCATCATCTTCTTTGCCCTGCGCGCCGGGCTCGACCCGAACGACATGAAGCTGATCACGGCGCTGCTTGTGATTCTCGCGCTGTTGCTGCCGCGCTGGGGCTTCCTCCGCAAATTCCCGTCGCTGCGTCGTTCGGGTGGTCACGTCGTGATCGCACCGGCGACGACTGGAGCGCCTGCCGCGGAAGCGGCTGATCCCGCTCCCGCGGCGTCCGTAACGCAGCCAGCCGACGCGCCCTCGGGCCCCGACACCACCGCCGGAAGGTAGCCGCATGCTCACCATCGACCGCATCGAAAAGACCTTCTTCCCCGGCACAGTCAATGAGCGCCGTGCCCTCGGTGGTCTCAGTCTGAAGCTCGAAGAGGGCGACTTCGTCACCGTCATCGGCTCGAACGGTGCTGGTAAATCCACGCTGCTCAACGCCATCTCGGGTCGCTACAGCGTCGATTCCGGCAGCATCGAAATCGACGGTCAGCGCGTCAACAAGCTCAAGGAATTCCAGCGCGCCAAGTTCATTGGTCGCGTATTTCAGGATCCAATGGCGGGCACCGCGCCCGACCTCACGATCGAGCAGAATCTTGCTCTCGCTGAGCGTCGGGGTCAGAGCCGCGGGCTCGGGATCGCGCTCAGCCGCACGCTGCGCGATCGTTTTCGGCAAGAGCTGACCTCGCTCGAACTCGGCCTCGAAAACCGCCTCACGGCCAAGGTCGGTCTGCTGTCGGGCGGGCAGCGGCAGGCGCTATCGCTGCTCATGGCGGGGTTTACGCACCCGAGCATTCTGCTGCTCGACGAGCACACCGCAGCGCTCGATCCGCAGCGCGCAGCACTCGTCACGGAACTCACCGACCGCATCGTGTCGCAGGGCAAGCTCACGACGCTGATGGTCACGCACAACATGGAACAGGCGCTGCGCCTGGGCAACCGCTTGATCATGATGCACGAGGGCAACATCGTCTTCGAGGCTTCGGCCGAGCAAAAGCAGCACCTCACCGTGCCGGGTCTGCTCGCGGAGTTCGCGAAGATCAAGGGCGCTCAGCTCGACGATCGCGCGCTTTTGGCTTGATCCGCTGGCGGGAGGTCAGCGCCTCGGCGCGCGCTCCCGCGAATCCGCGGTGACCCTCATACAGTGGGGTCATGGCAGCTGAACCCATCGCCCCGACGTCGGTGTGGGACGGCGTGTCCGATCGTTCCGAGTTGCTCGCGAGCGAGTGGATCACGGCGCTGCGCAACCGCGCTCCCGGTGCAACGCTCGAACCGCGCAGCTCAGCCCTCCTTGAGGGCCTGCGTCGTGATCCAGACAGCTTCGAGTTCACGCGGCGGCTCCTCGAGCTCGTCGCGGGAACGGAAGACGCGTTCGCCTCAGCGCTCGGCCTGCACGCGATGTCGCAGGAGGTGCCCGATTCAATGCCGGCGCGCGATCGCTTCGCGGTGCGGGCGGGCGGCGCGACGTCGCTCGGGCTGCCGTGGGCCGTGATGCCGGTCGCTCGCCGGTGGCTTCGGGATCGCGTCTCCGGTCTCGTGCTCGCCGCCAAACTGCCGGGTGGCGCCGGCAGCACCGCCCTGGGTGACGCACATCGCAGCTACGTCGATGCGGGGCTCAAGCCCGTCACGCGGCCGCTCGGGGACGGCGTGCACGGCCGAGTGGGCGCGGCGCGAGAAATCGAGCGCCTCGTGACGCTCGCAGCCCACTCGACCATTGGTCACCTGGTGGTCGACCCGCAGCGGATTGCACCGGGCGGCACCGAGTGGTCGTTTGACGATGACGTCGCGCGAGCCGCTGCCGCGCTCGAGCCGATACTGCGGGCTTCGGCGGAGCACGGCACCACTATTCATCTCGAGGCGCGCGACGTGCGTTGGGCGCGCATGCTCCCGGAGATCGCCGTGCGAGCGCTCGTTGACCCGGCACTCGACCGCGCGCGCATTGGCGTTCGCTTGCTCGCCGAGCTGCCCGAGTCGCGGGAGCACTACGGCCGGTTGAGCCGGTGGGCGCAGCGCCGCGTCGCTGACGGCGGAGCGCCAGCCGAGGTGGTGATCGGGATCGGCGGTGTCGCGGGTGCCGAACGCATCGCCTCGATTAACTCAGGCCTGCCGGTGCCCGTGATCGAGGAACGAGCCGACGTGCTCGCGCAGTTGCTGCGGCTGCTGGAACTGGCGCTGCACCCGGGTCGGGCGGCCGTGCTGCGCCCCGTGCTCGCGACCGAAGAGGTGTGCGTACTGGCCGCCGCTGTCGCGCTGGCCGAGCAGCTCGGCTCGCTCGAACTCAGCGCGGTGCAGCTGCGCAGTGGCACCGCGCCCGGCCTCGCTGCGGTGCTGCGAGAGTCGCTGCCGGACGTGCGCGTCGCGATTCCCGTCGTCCCTCCGAAGGAGTTTGGCGGCGCTGTTGATCTGCTCGTGGGTGTCGCTGCCGAGGCGGCCGACCCCGAATCGGGCATCTCCCGACTCGAGGCACTCGTCGCCCGCAGCCCCGAGCAGCCCGACAGCGGCACCGGGTCGCTGGCGGAGGCGTGGGCCGAATTCGCGACGGCGGCGGCGCGCGCGTTCGAGCCGGCGCCGAGTTCGCACCGCACGCAGAATCGTGCGCGCGAGTGGGATCCGTCGGAGCGCGACAGTGCGCTGTTCTATCGAGCCCCCGACGAACCGGCCCGGTTCGAGACCGGCGGGCTCACGGCCGCGGTGCTCGGGCTGACCCGGGGCTCGACCGGCGAATTCACCCTCGAGGCGATCGCGCCGCCGCGCGCGATCCCGGCCGTCTCCGAGTCCGGATTCGCCAACGAGCCGGGCACCGATGCGACGGTTGCCGCCAACCGCGAGTGGGCCAGAGAGCTGCTCACCCACGCGGGCGAGCAGGCGCGCGAGCTTGACGAGGCGAACGAGACCATCGCCCTGTCGCCTGCAGATCTCGACCCCCAACACGTCGCCGACGAGGCGCGGTCGCGCGCCGAGGCCTGGTCGGCGCAGCCGCATCGCACCCGGGCCTCGCGGCTGCGCCGCTCAGCCCTCGCGATTGTCGCAGCGCGTGACCGACTGATTCAGCTGCTCGCCGCTGATACGGGCGCTCCCATTACAGAACTCGACGCAGAGGTTGACGATCTCGTCGACGCAGCCCGCTACAGCGGGCAGTTGGCGGAGGGGCTTGGCGCTGTGCGCGGCGCCACCTTTGTGCCGGAGCGGCTGGTGCTCGTTGTGGCCGACGCTCCTACTCCGCTTGCCGCCCAGGCGGAGGCCGTGTTCGCCGCACTGGGAGCGGGAAGCGGAGTGCTCTGGGCAGTGCCGCAGCGGCTCTACGCTTCCGCGGCGGCGCTCATCGAGGAGTGCGAGGTCGGCGGCCTGACCCCGGGAGTTGTGCGGCTTGAGCCCACCGTCGTTGGCCGAACCGTCGCCGAACTCGCGGCCCACCCCGGCATCGACCGCGCGGTCGTGCTGGGATCGCGTGCCGACGCACTCGAGCTCGCGCACCGCCGCCCCGATCTGCGGGTCGAAGGCTGGTTTCGTGCTCGCGGATTTGTGCTCGTGACCCCGTCAGCGGATCTCGACCGCGCGGTGGCCGACGTGATCGACTCCGCCTTCGGCCGGGCGCACGGCGGATTACGCGCCGCGCGCGGCGTGATCCTGCTGGGAAGTGTGGCACGATCGAAGCGTTTCCGCGACGGTCTCGCCGACGCCGTACGCGCGCTGCACGTGGGGGATACGGCGCGCGTTGACCCTGAACGTGCCGCCACTACTGGCGGCGATGCGTTCGACGGGCTCGATGTGCAGCTTGGCCCGTTGGCCACAGTGCCGACTGCTGCCGGGAGGCGTGCGCTCACCGAGCTCGCTCGAGGTGAAGAGTGGCTCGTGCAACCCGTGCAACTCGATGAAGAGGGGCGCGTCTGGAGCCCCGGCATACGCCTCGGGGTCTCGGCACACGCGTCATTCTGGGATGACGTCCGGGAAGTGCCGGTGATTGGCATCGCGACGGCACACTCCCTCACGGAAGCCATTGCGTTGCAAAACAGCGGTGGATCCGGCGGCGTCGCCGCGATCCACTCGAACGATGGCGACGAGATCGCTGTCTGGCTCGACGGCATCGACGCGGCCGCGCTGGCCGTCAACCTATCGACTGCCCACGCACGCGTCGAGCGTCAACCCGGCGGCGGTTGGAACGACGCTGGCATGGGTCTCTCGGGACTCGCCGGAGGCCCCAACCGATTGCTCGCGCTCGGCGCTTGGCGTGCGCGCGAGGGCAGTCGCAGTGACACCCTCCACCTGCGCGGGCTCGAGCCAGAGGTGCAGCAGTTGATCGAGACGCTGCAACCGCTGTTGCAATACGAGGCCTTCGACGCGCTCCGTCGCGCAGCGCTCGCCGACGCGCTCACCTGGCGCACGTCGTTCGGCATCGACCGCGATACGGTGGGGCTCGGCATCGAGCGAAATCTCGTGCGCCACCGTCCCGTAGCGACGCACATCAGGCTCGCCGAGGGCGGTGCCGTCGTCTCGCTCGCGCGGGTAGTCGCGGCGGCGCTGCTGGTACGTGCACCCATTACGATCTCGACGGGTGAGGTGCTGCCAGCCGAGCTCGCCGAATACTGCGAGCGGCGCGAGATCGAGGTATCGCTTGAGCGCGACGACGACTGGCTTGAACGCCTCGCGGTGTCAGGGCCCACGGCCGCCGACGGCTCGCGCGCGCTGCGTGTGCGGCTCATCGACGGTGATCGCGTGCGCGCTGCGGAATGGCTCGGCGGGCAGGATCGCGTTGCCATCTGGGCCGAGCCCGTGACTATGGCTGGTCCGGTGGAGCTGCTCGCACTTGTGCGCGAGCAGGCGATCTCGGCGCGGGCGCATCGGCACGGTCTCGCGGTGACAGTGCCCGGCCTTGACGGTTTGATCGACCCGTAGTCAGGGGAGCGGAGCCCTCATTACTCGGGTTGCGTCTTGCCCACGTGCTAGCCCAGGCGCATGGGCGTGTGGGGTATCCCGTCTTCTAGGTACTCAGGCCCGTTCGTTTCGAACCCGAACCGGGAGTACCACGCGACGAGGTGAGACTGCGCGTGAAGCGAGATCGGGTGGCCGGCGCACTGGGCAATGGCCTCCTCAAGCAGCGCTGCCGCAACACCGCGGCCGCGCCACTCGGGATCGGTGACGACCCGACCGATGCTGCGCAGGCCGGGCTCGGCGCTGTCTTCCGCGAGTATGCGCACGGTTGCTGCGATGTCGCCGTTGGAATCCTCAGCCCACACCTGCACTGTGCCGGGCTCAAGGTCGCGGCCATCGAGGTCGAGGTAGACGCAGTCTTGCTCAACGACGAAGACGAGCTGGCGAAGGGCGGCGATGCGATAGAACGTCGGGGTCGAGATGTCGGCGACGTGGGCCGAACGCAACGCGAGTCCAGGGTGAAGTTCAGTCATGCACTGATACTGCCACGGTCAGTCTTGGTCTGTCGCAGCGGTGTGAGATTCGATTTCCGTTCGAGCAACCGAGCCGCTAGGGTTGGTTCCTGGTCGCGTTCGCGTGGCCAATGGCGGGTTACCCGAGCGGCCAAAGGGGGCTGACTGTAAATCAGCTGGCAACGCCTACGGGGGTTCGAATCCCTCACCCGCCACAAGCAAGACCCCGACACTGTTGAGAGATCAGCGGAGTCGGGGTCTTTTTTGTGCTCTCGTGTCCCCTGGGTGTTTCGGGCGCTTGCATTGACCGTCTGACGGCAGGCGTCCGTGAACTGCGGGGCGTGGTTTCCCGCGTTCGCGCGGGAGTGGAACGGGGACGGAGCGGGAACGTCGCGAGACACGCCCGGGATGGGGGCTGCAGTTGCTGGAGGTGCAGAAAGTCCGTAATGTATTCCCTTGTCAGCAAGACGGAAAACGGCGCGAAAGCGGCCGAGTCCGGCTCAGACTTCGGCTCTCTTACGATCACCGAGAGCAAGACTTGCAAAAGTCTTGCAGGAGCGTGTAAAGTAAGAGACTCGATCTCACCGCAAGGTGGACACCCGCAGGGTGGTCCAGCTGGAGTGTTCAACACTCCCAGCGGTAGATGACAGTTACTGTTCGGAACCTCCTTGGTTGGGGGTGACGGGTGGTGTCTGGTCTTTGAGAACTCAATAGTGTGCACTTAAATTGTCTTATGCCAATTTAATTTATAATCCCCGACA